>NZ_PYLP01000003.1 GCF_003024675.1 Faecalibacillus faecis
CCTCTATGACAGAAGTTTACATAACGAATTACTTCTTCCTTCACGCGGCGTTGCTCGGTCAGGGTTTCCCCCATTGCCGAAAATTCCCTACTGCTGCCTCCCGTAGGAGTCTGGGCCGTGTCTCAGTCCCAGTGTGGCCGGTCACCCTCTCAGGTCGGCTACGCATCGTCGCCTTGGTGGGCCGTTACCCCTCCAACTAGCTAATGCGCCATAAGTCCATCCTCTACCTATGCCGTAGCATATTTCATATCATCTCCATGCGGTTATGACACCTATGCGGTCTTAGCTATCGTTTCCAAYAGTTATCCCCCTGTAAAGGCCAGGTTACTTATGTATTACTCACCCGTTCGCCACTCTTCACATATGTGAAGCGTTCGACTTGCATGTATTAGGCACGCCGCCAGCGTTCATCCTGAGCCAGGATCAAACTCTCCATTGTCCTTCTATCTCTTCAGACAACTTTGGTCTGTTTAGCTCTTTTTTCTTTTAAACTTAAATTGACGTTGTGTTTTATTCTTTCCTGTTCAGTTTTCAATATCCTCATCTGCAGGTCATTTCCTGCCAACTCGTATATAATACACTTATATTCTTCCACAGTCAATACTTTTTTATTCTTTTTTTAATTTTCTAAAGTGAAAAGTTAAATTCCACTTTAGATATGTCAAAGTTGCTTTTAGTCTTTCACATACTTTCATTGGATTTTACTCTTACAGTTGAACTTACTTTTACACTTCCTTTGTGGTAAGCGCAACATTTTCTTAATATTTTTCCCTTTTATCCCTATTATATGTAAATATATTTGACATTAATTGTTTATTTTCCTGTATTTTTCACATAATTTACTGCTAAAAATACAAGGCAGGAGGTAATTATATGAAACGATTAAAAAAATCTATTATTCTTTTAACCATTATTTCATTAGGTGCTTTCTTTTTTCACTTACAAATCAAGTTTCAATAGAAGCTTCTAGTGATAATAATAATTCTATTAACTATGTTCATCTAAAAAACACAAGCACTAATCTATCTATAATTTATTCAACTAGCTATCAAAATAAAATTTATAATCAAATCGCTAAACTCAAAAAGTATAAAAATTATACAATTGAACATCCTTTATTAATTACGAATCCTTATGGTACAAATACAACCTCTGTTTATATGTATTTTAAAACAAGCGATGAATTGCAAGCTACTTACACAATTCATTGTGAAGGATACAATGATTTTTCCCGTACACTTAACAATAATACTTTAAGTGGTTACACAACAAATCATGAATATCTTCTTGTTGGCGCTATTCCTGGGCAAATAAATACGATTACCGTAACTCTTACTAATAAACAAGGAAAACCTGTTGATACATTATCTTGGTCATATAACGCTCCTTCTTTACAAGGTGGAGACCAATATTTGACAGTAGATTGTGATGATTCAAACGCTTCATCCTTATCCAAGGGTCTTTATACCGTTTTAGGAAATGATGTAACTGAAGATAGTGAAGAACAAGCTTACATGAGACTTTATGATAACGACGGCATTCTCCGCAGTGAAATTCCAATTATTTCTTATCGTAGTCATCGTATTTTATTCGAAGATAATACAATGTACTTTAGTATTTCTAGTACAAAGATCGTTGGTATGGATCAAACAGGTTATATTTCTAAAATTTATGATACAGGTAATTATAAATTACATCATGATTACATCTTTGATGGCAATAACAATCTTCTTGTTCTTGCAAGTGAGAAAAACGCAAAGACAAGTGAAGATAAAATTATTATGATTGAAAAAGATTCTGGTAATATTACCGAACTTGCAGATCTTATCGATTTATTACCTAATTATTATTCAACAACTTCATTACCTGCTGGTGCAGAAAATCTTGATTGGATGCATATCAATTCATTAGCCTTTGTTGATAAAACAAGTTTAATTATCAGTTCAAGAGAAACATCTACAATTATTAAATTAGATAATATTTATTCAAATCCATCTATTGATTATATGATTGGTTCTGATCACTTTTGGAAAGAAAGTGGCTATGATTCCTTACTCTTAAATAAAACAAGCGATTTTTCAATGCAAGCCGGTCAACATTGTGTTACTTATGTAGAAGATAATTCTCTACCTCAAGGACAATATTATCTCTATCTTTATAATAACCTTGCTGTAAGTACAACTCAATCTGATTATGATTGGAAAAATGATTCAAATTATTCAAATACTTATTATAGTTTAAAGAAAGGAACATCCTATTACTACAAATATTTAGTTGATGAAAATACACGTACCGTTGAACTTGTACGTAGTATCCCTGTTGCTTATTCAGAATATGTAAGCAGTGTCCAAGAATTAGATGGAAATGTGATTATTGATAGTGGTATCGCAATGTCTTGGAGCGAATACAGTCAGGATGGAACTTTATTAAAAACATTTAAAACGACAGGTGGTAAATTCGTTTACCGTGTCTTTAAATACGATTATCTAGATTATTGGTTTCAATAATCTAGATTTTTTTACTATTTTTTTAGTTATAGTAGATTGCTATTTAGGTATTGTAATTTTATAATATTAACGATTACAGTATACTTGAAAGGGGGATTTATCATGAAAAAAATACTCTATTTAATGAGACATGGACAGACTTTGTTCAATTTGCAACATAAAATTCAAGGTTGGTGTGATGCGCCTCTTACACCTTTAGGAATTAAACAAGCACAAATGGCAAAAGAATATTTTGTGAATAATCAAATTACTCTTGATCATGCATATGCTTCTACTTCTGAAAGAGCATCTGATACTTTAGAAATCATTACAGATATGCCTTATACGAGATTAAAAGGTTTAAAAGAATGGAATTTTGGTGCTTTTGAAGGAAAAGATGAATGTTTAAACCCTAAACTACCCTATGGGGATTTCTTTAAACAATTTGGTGGTGAAGGTGAACTTGAACTTAGAGAACGTATGAATAAAACATTAACCGAAATCATGAATAAGAATGATCATCAAGTTGTTTTAGCAGTTTCTCATGGGGCAGCTTGTGCCCAGTTCTATCGTGCATGGGAAGAACATGCAAAAGTAAAGAAAACCGAAAGATTTTATAATTGTTGTATTCAAAAATATGAATATGAAAATGGTATCTTTACTCTTGTTGAAATTTTTAATCGTAACATTACAGAATAGGAGAGAAATATGGATTCGATAAAACGTAAATCATTTAATGCAAATGTTGATCTAATTCATGGACCAATCTTTAAATCACTGATCATCTTTGCATTACCACTATTTATATCAAATATCTTCCAACAACTTTATAATACCGTTGATACCATGATTGTTGGAAACTTTTTAGGAGATGCTTCTTTAGCAGCGATTGGATCATGTACTTCCATTTATGACTTGCTTGTAGGTTTTGCTTTAGGGATTGGAAATGGGCTTGCTATTGTTACTGCAAGAAGTTTTGGTTCTAAAGATGAAAAATTATTAAAGAAATCAGTTGCTAGTTCTTTAGTTATTGGAATTGTTGTTTCAATTGGACTAACACTTATTGGTTTAATTTTCTTACAACCACTTCTTCATTTATTAAATACGCCTGCAAACATTATTGATGAAGCTTATAGTTATATTTTCTTTATTGTTTTATTTATTATTGTAATGTTTGCCTATAACTTATGTGCAGGGTTAATGAGAGCGATTGGTAATAGTGTCATGCCTCTTGTTTTTTTAGTTGTTTCATCTGTTTTAAATATTATTTTAGATTTAGTATTTATTACTCAATTAAATATGGGAGTTCAAGGGGCTGCGGTGGCAACTGTTATTTCTCAAGGAACTTCCGTTATTTTATGTATTATTTATATGTTTAAAAAGACACCTTTATTACTTCCTAAAAAAGAACATTTTGAAGTTGATAAAGATCTTTATAAAGAATTATTAGGACAAGGGTTCTCAATGGGGTTTATGAGTTGTATTGTTTCTGCTGGTTCTGTCATTTTACAATATGGTATTAATAATTTAGGTTATTTAATTATCGCTGGACATACTGCTGCAAGAAAACTTTACATGTTCTTTAATATGCCTTTTACAGCGATGGCTCTTGCTATTTCAACTTTTGTTTCTCAAAATAAAGGGGCTAATCAAAAAGATAGAATTAAAAAAGCACTTCGTTATGCTTATATCTATGACATTATTGGTGCAGCTATTGTAACTTGTATTATCTTATTATTTGGTTCTTCTTTAGTGAAATTAATATCAGGCTCAAATAAAGAAGTTGTTTTACATAATGGAACACTTTACCTTACAATTGTTGGTCCTTTCTATGCCGTGCTTGGAATATTGATGCAAACACGTTATGCTCTTCAAGGAATTGGTCAAAAACTTCTTCCTTTAATTTCAAGTGTGATTGAATTCTTTGGAAAGATTATCTTTGTTATCTTTTTAATTCCACGTTTTCAATATATGGCTGTTATCTTCTGTGAACCGGTTATCTGGTGTGTAATGACAGTTCAACTCGTCTATTCTTTCTATCATAATCCTTATATTAAAAATAATTAAAAAATTGGACGATGCGTACGCACCGTCCTTTTATTATATTAAATTTCTTCACCGTTAGATTCGCAAACTTTTTTATACCAATAGAATGAATCTTTTTTACTTCTAGAGAAATCTCCAGTTCCATCATCATGTCTATCTACATAAATAAATCCATAACGTTTAGCATATTGTCCTGTTCCAGCTGATACTAAATCAATTGGTCCCCATGTTGTATATCCAATTAACGGTACACCATCTTCAATAGATTCTTTCATTGCATGAATATGTCCTTTGAAGTAATCAATACGATAATCATCATGAATTGATCCATCTTCTTCTACTGTATCAAATGCTCCAAAACCATTTTCAACAATCATTAATGGAGTATGTGGATAACGATCATGTAATAAGTTTAATGTATATCTTAAACCATCAGGATCAATTTGCCATCCCCAATCAGATGCTTTTAAGTAAGGGTTTTTAGCACCTTTAGACATATTACCTGCAGTAGTTTCAGCATTTTCATCTACTGTTACACAGTTTGACATGTAATATGAGAATGTATAGAAGTCAACTGTACCTTCTTTAATGATTTTTTTATCTTCTTCTGTAATATAAGAAGTATCAATATTATGTTCTTTAAAATATCTGAAGATAAATGATGGATATTCTCCACGTACTTGTACATCTCCACAGAAATTATTTTTAAAGTTATCTTCATCAAATGCAGCTAAGATATCTTTTGGATTTGGTGTAAGTGGATATAAAGTTGTATGTGCAATCATGTTACCTATCATGAAATCAGGATTGATTTTATGACCTTCAATAACCGTTCTTGCACTTGCTACAAATTCATTGTGTAATGCTTCAAACATAATTTGTTCATTTGATTTTAATTCATTCAATGGAATTCTATGATCTGCATTAACATCTTCTGGATCCATTAATCCTAGTCCATAAAGATTACCAATTCCACCTTCACCCATACATGCAATATTGATTTCGTTGAATGTTAACCAATATTTAACTTTGTCTTTATAACGTTTCATACAAGTTGTAGCGTATTTAACGAACATATCAATAACTCTACGATCTGAGAATCCATTATATTTTGTGACAATGTTCCAAGGAATTTCATAGTGACATAAAGTAACTAATGGTTCCATACCATGTTTATGACATTCATCAAATACTTTGTCATAAAAAGCTAAACCTGCTTCATTTGGTTCTTCATCATCCCCATTTGGGAAAATACGTCCCCAGTTAATTGATAATCTGAATACTTTCCATCCCATTTCAGCGAATAAAGCAATATCTTCTTTATAATGATGATAGAAATCTACTGCCTCATGACTAGGATAAAAAGCTTCTGGATCTGTTTTTGGTAAAAATGTTCTTGGTGTATTAACATCTCCACCTAATAACATATCTGGTACTGATAAACCTTTACCGTCTTCTAAATATGCACCTTCACATTGGTTAGCAGCTACTGCTCCACCCCATAAAAAACCTTTAGGAAATCCCATTTTCATTACCTCCTTGTTTCCATATAATTTTTCTATAAACATTATAAAGGAAAATCACTTAAATTTCTTTCAGAAAATGAAAAAACTATTCTACAATTTCCCACCAATGTTCTTGATAGGTTTCTATTGGATGATAATCAACAATATCATCAATCTTTGATGTTGCCAAATTTAAGTTTTCCTTTTGTGATCTTGTAGTAATTTAGAAAAACGTTTTGGTCCAATAAAAGGAATCGGTGATGTATAATTTGAAAAAACAGGATCCATTAATACGTTCATTCCTTCTATTTCAAGCAATGAACTTAAATGTCCAAACCAAATCCATTTAAGTTCATCTTTCTTCGATTTTTCTATTTTCTTTAACTGATGAACAGGTATTTCACCCTTAGGAACCTTTTCTTCATTTTTATATTCACTCTTTTGTCCTGTCATCAACTTAATTTCAGGATTTCCATGAAATATTCCCTTTTCATATAATGAATTTCTTGCTTTATATTCTTTTTGGTCATCCTCTGTCACACTTCCACCTAAACTCAGCCAAAATTTAATAAACAACAAACCAACAATACCAATACTTACAATCACAATACCTATGATTTTTAATATCTTCTTAATCATTTTTATTTCATTAAAAGTGTTACTTGAACACTTCCTTTTCCTAATACTTCTTTTAAATGTGTTGTATCTTTAATATGGCCTAACTTAGTAAAATCCCACGTGTTTTGATTGTAGTAAAGACATAATTTATTACCTAAATATAAAATGAGATCCCCTTCTTTCGTCGTAATGGTTTCATCATTACGTGGAAGAGTTATTCCTAAATCTCCTACTTTTTCAAAGTTTCCATAATCATCTAAAGAAAGTGTTCTTTTTTCTTTAGAAACATATTCTTTTAAAGCTTTAGCACTTGTATTATTTTCTAATTCTACTTCAAATGTATAACCATTAACTTCTAATAACATCGCTTCACTCTCCTTCTTTTTTATATTCTTTCGATAAATCGGTTTATTTATAAAAAGACATAAACCAACCATTACTAAAATAAACTTTTTCATTATTGAATTGCTTTTCCAATTTCATAAGCCTTCTTTAAAGCAGGATGATCTTTAATCGTATTTGATTCATCAACCCCACCAGCAAAAACACTTCCAACAAAATGAGATTTAGGATAACACGCAACCCATCCTTTTAACCCATTGATGGCACGATGATCAACACCATCTTCATTTTCAGCAGCTGTTGAAAGTAAATAAACATCTCTAAATTGATAATCTGTTTCATAAAGTGAATTTGCACGATCAATCATAACTTTCATTTGTCCTGATTTTTCATAATAATAAATAGGCGTTGCCCATACAATAACATCTGCTTGTTTAATTTGTTCAGTAATACTATTAGCATCATCTCTGATGACACATTCTCCTGATTTCAAACAAGCAAGACACCCTTTACAAAAGGCAATATTTTTGTCTTTTAAACTTATTTCTTCAACACTATTTCCGCTTTCTTTTGCTCCTTGAATAAAAGCATCTGCCAGTTGATCAGAATTACTGTTATATCTTAAACTCGTTTTAATAACACATATTTTTTAGCCATTTTCCTTTTCCTCCTACCATAGATTAGAATATTCATGAAATCTATGTTACATTTATCATAACATCTAAACTTAACTTTAGGTCAAGTATTAAGGAGGAAATCATATGTATTCTATTGGTGGAATTTCAAAAATGTTTCAATTACCTATTTCAACTCTTCGTTATTATGATAAGGAAGGATTATTCCCCCATTTAAAAAGAGTGAATGGTGTAAGACAGTTTAGTGAAATTGAAATTGAAACATTACGTGTTATTGATTGTTTAAAAAAATCCGGCTTAGAAATTAAAGATATAAAAGAATATATAGCTTTATGTTCTTTAGGAAATGCAACTTTAAAACAAAGAAAAGCAATCTTTGAAAAACAAAAAGAAGAAGTCTTACAAGAAATGGAAAAACTTCAAAAAGTTCTTTCTATGCTCAATTATAAATGTTGGTATTATGATCAAGCTATTGAAAAAAATGATGAAGCTTATGTTCAAGCACTTTCATTCAATCAACTTCCACCACAAATCCAACAATACTATAAACATAGTCATGAAGATTATTAGAAGTGAAAAAGAAAATACTCATTACTTTATCAATTATTTTGATTCTTTGTATAGTGGTTTTGGTTTTTATGTAAATGATTATTATCATGCACAAACTGATGCTTTAGAAATCTTAAAGCATCAAGAAGTAAAACAAGTAAATTCCAATCTTATTACTTTATCTCCTTAAAAGACAAGTGATGTGGGTATTATTTTCTACCCTGGAGCTAAAGTAGAAAATACAGCTTATCTTCCTTTACTTGAACAACTAGAAAGGAAAGGTTATAGCTGTTATTTAGTTAATAAGCCTTTTAAGATGGCTAAATGCAGCTAATAAAATTATGGATAAGTATCCAAATATAAAACATTGGCATATTTGTGGACATTCTATGGTTCTTTAAATACCAGCATGAAAAAGAATATTTTCTGGTAGCCATACTAACTTTGGCAACTATGGTCATCAAAAAGATGATGCTAAAGCCACTATTTCTCGAAAAAAACCAACAAAGTCAAACAATTAAAGCAATAGATCAATTTATTAAAAAAAGACTGAATTAATCTTCAGTCTTTTTCATGTAGTCATTTAAATGAATACCATTTTTTAAAGCTTCAATGACATGATCTTTATCAATCACATTTTCTACCTTTTCATCTAAAATCATTCCAATAAAACGTGCATCATCATCAATTGTAAAAGGCCAATAGAAGTAGAAGTGATTTCCATCTTTAAATTCAAAACGATAATCAAGAACATACCAATCTCTTGCAATCGGTGTTCCATAACTTTCATAACGATGATTTAGAATCAATTCAACACTTTGAATATCTTCATACTTATAAGATTGCATATATTTTTCCGCTTTATTAAATAAAACACCGTAGTAATATTTTAAATTATTAAGATATCCATGAAATTGATAATAACGAATCCCATCACTTAAAAATTCTACCGATTGATTCATTGTTTGATCTAATGGCATTTTTAACCATATTTGTGAAAATTGAAATTCTGTCGCAACAAAGATATTTATAAAAAGAATCATTAATAAAACAAAGATAATGATTAAAGCTGTTGTCTTTTCAAGGTTTTCATCAAAAAAGGAAGCAGCACAAATCCACATAATAAATGATTGGGTGATTGCGGCAGGAATCTTATATAAGAATTTTCTTAATGCAAGTTTCTTTGTAAGTCTTCTTCCAAGAGATACAGTATCTGTTGTTTTTTGATAACCTAATTTATAATTCTTCGCTTCTCTTTGGATTTGTTGTAAAGCTGGTAACATTGGTAGATCTTTTCTTACATACATCTCGATATTTTCTTGGACTTCTTCTAAGCTTTTAATTTGTTTTTCTAAATGAATCTGATTGATTTCTAAACATTCTTTAAAATCAAGTTCATTGTTTAAGATTGCTTTTACATCATCAATCGAAATATTTAAGTTACGTAAGAACTTTACCATGATGAGTTTTTGTAAATCATCTTGGCTATAACTACGATAACCATTTTCATCTCTTTGTGGTGTAACGATCCCTTCTTTTTCATAATAGAAGATTGTATGCTTTGAAATCCCTAATTCTTTTTCTAATTCGTGTGTTTTCATAAATAACACCCCTTCCTTAACTTTATCTAACACTATAGAGTGGCTTTATAGTCAAGGCTTTTTATCAAATTTTGAATGAATTGTAAGAAATCCCGGTTGATATTTATTTTCTTGAACATAAATCCAATGATTTTTTAAATAACCATTAATAACTTCTAAAATCTTATCTGTAGGATAACTTTTACCTTCTTGTCTAAGTTCTAAACCACAACATGTACATCCACCAACACCATGAATTGAATATTCTATATTATTTTCTTTAAGCAATTGATTGATTTCGAGAATCATATTAAAGTGTACAACATTATTCATAGTATCACCTCTTTTATTTATTATAGCATATTCGCTCTTATGTAAAAAAAGAAACACAATGTGTTTCTTAATAAAAAAGGCCTCAGAAATCTGAGGTCTTGTCTTTTATAAACACATTTTATAAATATTTAAACAATCTTCTTGACTTAATGGTCGATAAGCTCTTGGCAGCGAATCTTGGCCATAACATGCTTTAACTTTTAATTTATCAAATTTTTCATCTGTAATATTCATTTCACTAAGTGTTGTAGGTAAATGAAGTTCATCTTTGATGAAGTTTTGTAAAGCTTCAATTCCTGCTTTCGCATTAGCCATGTCATCACCTTGATCTTGAATACCCATCACATTTAAACCAAAACGAGCAAAGTCTCCTGCAACAGTTTCATCTTTGTTTAATAAATAAGTCATCCATTTAGGAGTAATGATTGCAAGGGCTAAACCATGAGTCATATCATAAGTTGATGAGAATTGTTCAAGCGCATGAAGTTGAGCTTGTGTCTTATATCCTGATGTACAGAAACTATTTAAAGCCCATGAAGCAGCCCATAACATTGTTGCTCTCGCTGAATAGTTTTCTGGTTCTTCCACCGCAATTGGTAATTGTTGGCGAACTGTTCTTAATAATGTTTCTACAACATTGAATTGTAACGGATATTTATCGTTATTTACAAAATAGTTCATATCAAATAAGTGAGCCATGATATCAAAACCACCACAAGCTGTTTGTTTAGGTGAAACACTAAATGTATTAGTAGGATCTAAGAAAGATGCTCTTGGTCTTAAGATATCTCCATTGATTCCACTTTTAACACCTTTTTCTACATTAGCGATGACACATGATTTATCCATTTCACTTCCTGTTGAAGCAATTGTAGGCATAGCAAGTACAGGTAAAGCATCATGCCAAGCTACTTTCTTTTCTACTAAATCCCAAATATTATCTGTATCTACAAGAGTTAAAGCAGCGATGGCTTTAGAAGCATCAATAGTAGATCCTCCCCCAATTCCTAAAACAGCTGTAATATTGTTTTCTTTACAGATTTTTGCTCCTTTATTGACAGTTGTATGTCTTGGATTTGGTTCTACACCTGCAAGTTCATAAACTTCTACATTATTATCTTTTAATTCTTTCATGACTTTATCATAAAGTCCAATTTTTTTAATCGATCCACCACCATAAACAACAAGGACGCTCTTTCCATATTTTAAAACTTCTTCATGTAAATGACCTAATTGATCTTTACCAAAATAAACTTTTGTTGTGTTTTGAAATTGAAAATCATTCATTCTATTTTCCTCCTAATCCTCTTTCTAATTGTTGTCTACATCCATCCACATGACTTCCATAAATACTTAATCCTTTATACACGATACTGTTTGGACAAAGTTTTTTAAGATTACTTTCACTTCTTCCCATACCACTTCCTTCATGTGAACAAATAGGATAGATATGTTTATTTGTAAAGTCATAGCTTTCTAAAAATGTCATAACAATCGTTGGCATTGTCGACCACCAGTTTGGATAACCTAAATAAATTGTATCGTATTCATCAATACTTTCTAATGGATCTAATATTTGTGGACGGGCATTATTTTTAAGTTCATCACTTGCACGCAATGTACATTCATGATAATCAAATGGATATTCATCCACTTCTTTAATTTGATAAATATCTGCATCAATCATTGTTGATAATGCTTCAGAAATGACTTGTACATTTCCTTTTTCTTAATTAACAATATTTCCCGAGAAATAATTTTCTTTATTATGCGAAAAATAAACAATTAAACTTTTACTCATTGATTTTTATCTCCTTTGTCATGTGATATGCTTTTTCTATTACATCTGTTTTTTCAATTGTGAATGTACGATCAATTAATAACTTCATTGAACCATTAAATGTGTAAAAATACACAAGTAAAGCAAAGATAATTATGTTTGCTTCTATCATCTTTTTGTCCACATTGTTTTGTTTTTTGACATACATTACATCCTAAACAAGGTTTAATATTTTGATAGTTGACGCAGACCTTTTCTGTGGTATATCCATTTTCTTCTACACCTTTTATAAAAGCATTTGCAAGTCGATCGGTATTGCCATTTTTTCTTGGACTACTCATTAATATAAGAACTTGTGCCATCGTGCTCTCTCCTTTTTTCACCTATATAATAAAAAAAATTAGGACTTGAAACAATTTCAATTCCTAATCATCTTCATAAGTTTTACTTATTTAAAAGTCCTTTATACATTTCTACGAATTCTTCAATATAATAATTGGTATTTTCTTTAGACCAACATGCAAAATAATTTCTTTGGATTGGTTTTCCTTTATAATGCAAGGTAATTCTTTCAATACCTTCCATTGGTTTTGGTAAATGTCCGATTTGATCAATTGGTAAGTATCCTCTTTGACTCGCCACCATTAAACGTGCTTGTTCTAATGAATCAGCATACAAAAATCTTCTTGAAAGATTAAGTGATTTCTCATAAAATTCTCTTTCTGAATCTTCTTTATCTTTAGAAACAACAAGAATACAAGACATATTTTTTAAATCATCCGTTGTAAGAATTTCTTTTTTAGAAAGTGGATTCATTGATGATATTTCTACAAAACATTCGCTATGTTTTAATTCATAATTGTAATAATCTTCATTAAATGTTCTTCTTTGTTCGCTGATTTTAACATCAATATGATGTTGGACTAAAAGTTCGAATAATTCTTCATGAGTTCCACTTACTACTGAGATATTGACTTCTGGATAAATACGATTAAATTCAACAATAGCTTGATGAAATTCACTCGTACTAAAGTTTTTAGGATAACCAATTGTTAGATTCAATTCTTGGTCTTCTCCTCGACGAATTGTTTCTTCTTTAAAATCTTCGATTTCATCTAAAATCACTTTTCCATGACGATAAAAATATTCTCCTGCAGGAGTTAAAGAAAATTGTCTTTTATTTCTTTCAAATAAACGAATGCCTAATTCTTTTTCTAATGATTTAATTTGTTGAGAAATTGCTGATTGTGAAATAAAGCATTGTTCTGCTGCTTCGGTAAAGCTATGACAATCAACAATGGTAATAAAATATTTCATTTGTTTAAGTAACATGGTCTTCACCTCTTATATACTATTTTATCGTATTTTATTCATTCTTTATAACAAAATTTGTTATAATTTAGATAAAAGGGGAGAATGAAATGAAAAAGAAAATATTAAGTTTATTAATTATTAGTGTCATGGCACTGAATTTAACAGGATGTGCGATGTTTGAATCAAAAATCAGTGATATTAAAGGGAATCTTGTAGGAAATGGCTATACTATTGATACTTTCGATAACTATGGAAAAAGAGTCATGACAACGACTGGAGATAAAATAAATATTCAAGGAAATCCAGTAGAAACAACTTCTTATGATAGTGATGGAAGTATTATTACAGGTTATGAATTATCTTCTGTTATTACTATTACTATTGATGGGCAAGAAATTGAATCTTGTGGGGATACTTGTATCTTTACACAAAAAGGTTTAGAACCAAATGTTGATTTTACTCAAGAAGATATTGAAAGTAATGATAATGGAAAACTTTCAAATAATACATATATTGCGAATATTATCAATAAGTATAAAAATAAGTTTGGTAAATCAAGAGTGGTCGTGATTAAATCTCAATTAGGGCAACCAATTACGGCTTATTCAGGGGATAAGGTTTATTGGACTGTTCCTAAAAAATTACCAAAGATGACAAAATTAATGATTGATGGTAAAGCTCTTTATATTCATCGCGCAAATTATCAAATTATTGATACATCATTACTAAATTAAAAGACGGGGAGCCCGTCTTTTACATTGTGAATAAACTTAAAATATCTTCTTTGGACATTTGTGATAAACCACCACTATTGTTTTCAACAAACATGTCAGCTAATTCCTTTTTGCGTTTTTGTAATTCAATGATCTTTTCTTCAACACTATCTTTCATCACAAGATTAAAGACTTGAACATTATTCTTTTGTCCTATACGATAAGCACGGTCTGTCGCTTGATTTTGAGCAGAAACATTCCACCATGGATCGAAGTGAATAACGACTTCGGCTGAAGTTAAGTTCAAACCTGTTCCTCCTGCTTTAAGAGAGATCAAGAAAAGTGTTGTATCATCTTTTTGGAACCTTGAGACAAGTTCTCTTCTATCTTCTTTATTCGTACTTCCTGTAAGCATATAATACGTAATTCCTGCCTTTTGACACTCTTCGGCAATTAAATCTAAAACAGAAGTAAATGATGAAAAGAGTAATACTTTTTGTTTATTTTCTTGCATTGTTTTAATCAATTCCATACAAGCTTTTAATTTAGAAGAAGGCTGATCAATATTATCATAAACAAGACGTGGTTCTAAACAAAGTTGTCTGAGTCGTGTTAATAGCTTTAAGATTTGCATCTTATCAGAACCTTCTAAATCATAAAGTTCTTGTAATTCTTTATTGGCTTTAGCAAGATTAGCTACATAGATTTTTTCTTCTTCATCATTAAATGGTAAAATCATATTTTGTTCAATTTTATCTGGTAATTCTGTTAAGACTTCTTTTTTATTTCTTCTTAGAATAAATGGTGTGACTAGTTTTTTAAGTTGTTTTGTTTTTTCTTCGTCATTGTTTTTAACAATGTCATTTTCATATTGTTTTTGGAAATAATGATAATTAAATAAGTATTGTGGCATCAAGAAATCAAAGATTGACCATAATTCCGCTAAACTATTTTCAATTGGTGTTCCCGTTAAAGCTAATTTATGTCTTGTTTTTAAGGTTTTAACTGATTGGGCATTTTTAGTTTTTTGGTTTTTGATATATTGTGCTTCATCTAAGATAACATATTCAAATTCAATTCCTTGGTAAAGTTCAAAATCTCTACGCATATAATCATAAGAAGTTACATATAATCCTTGTTTGATTTCTTTAATCAATTCACTTCTTGTTTGCATATTCCCTGTAATACAAGTAACTGGTAATTTTTTAGAGAATTTATGAACCTCATCTTCCCAGTTATAAATAAGGGATGAAGGACAAACAACAAGACTCGGTCTTTTTGTTTCTAAAGAATCTAATAACGTAATAATTTGTAGTGTTTTTCCTAATCCCATATCATCTGCAAGAATACCATTAAAGCCATAATCTTTTAAGGTATGAAGCCACACATACCCTTCTTTTTGATAATCTCTTAAAATATTTTCATAGTCTTTAGAAAGTGGATATTCTTTTTGGTTTGCTGATTTAAAACGATTTAATGTTTCTACAAAAGTTTCTTCTCTATCTAATTCAACATATTCAAAATCCTTTTCTTCATCAATCGCCAACATTCTTTGTTTATTCATAGAGAATTCACCATCATCAATATCTTTGACATCAATATGATAATCATCCATAAATTGACTTAATTCTTCTAAATCAGGTGACTCTAAATAAAGAAGTTCTCCATTTTTTAAACGATAGAATTTCTTCTTACGGCGATATTGATTTAAAACCTCTTGTAATTCTTTCTTTGGTATTTCATGAGAAGAAATATCAAATTTTAAAAGCTCATTTTCAATACGAACACCGACATGTAAATTATAAGAAATCTTCTTTCCTATTCTTTTTAAAGCATCTGATACATAAACATCCCCATATTGTTTTAAATAATCTAAACCTTCAAAAATAAATTCATAGGTTGTTTGACTATTGGTATCTAAATAAGCACGATGTTTTTCTGTATCAATAGATGTTGCATATTTTTCAATATATTTTTCTACTAAATCTTGTTGATAAGTTGTCATCAATTGCTTATTGAAGCCATACACTCTATTTTGATTTTCATCTACATAGACCGGTTGAAAATAAATCATTTGATTATCATCAATATCCCCATAGATTTTAATTTCATCATAGGTTGGTATCTCTTCTTGACCTTGATCGAAGACTTCAAAATATGAAAGAATTGGTAATAAAACATATTTGTAGAAATCATGATATTGTTCCTCTAAAACAATCAGTTGTCCTTCATTTTCGATAATGCTTTCTAAAAAACGGGCAATATTTCCCTCTTCATCAAGAATTATACGTTCCATATAAAACTTTCCATTATTCATTTCATAACGATAACCATGTTTATTTCCAATATACATTTGTTGATTGATACTTACTCTAATGACATAAAAATCTTCTTCTTTATTTATATATAAATGTAGATCAGGTTCTATTTCACCAAAAGAAAGATTATCCTTATTGATTTCATAAAGTTCATCGAGTAAACGTTTATCAATCGGAATATTTCTTTTAATGGGTTCATAGTAATAGTTATAGTCTTCTATATCTTGACTTCTAAAGAAAATAGCTTTTTTCATGAAATCAATTTGTTTTAAGGCATTTTCTGTAAAATTCTTTTCACTGTGGACAAACTCTAATGCTTTACCATATTTATAATTTTCTTGATGATTGATTCGATCAATAAAATCTGTAATGTTTTTGACAACATACTTCTTTTCATTTCCAACTTTATATTCTACATTTATTTCATCACCTTGAAGATAAATAAAAGGTGTTAAATCATATTTTTCATTATTAATAGATAATTGTAATTCTGTTTGATATTGATTTTTACTTAAATCAATGAGACGTGATGAAGTATGGGCTAGTTGTCTAAGTTGTGCTTTTCTTCTTTGTCTTTGATTTTCTTTTTCAATTTCTTTCATTTTTTCTACTTTTTCACTTTGATAATCAAAAGGAAAATCATTGATTTCTAATTCATTAAGTTTCATAATAACAGCCCCTAAATGACCACACATAGAATCTTGATCATTAAATGGACAAGCACATTTATAAGAAACAATTTTATTGTCTTTGATTTCTAATGAACATTTTTGCATGTGATTAAAAACTGAAACTATTGCATCGATATGATAAAGATCATCTTTTAAAGTAATATGCATACTTTCTACATTATCATAGTGATGATATCTTCTGGCAATCTCTAAGTTATTTTTACTTTTTACAACATTTAAATTAATATTAAATTTCAATTTCATCACCTTCTTCTAAACATTCATCTAACATTTCGTGTATTTTCTTTCTTCTTGGAAATTCTTTTTTTATCATATCAACAAATTCTATTTTTGACATTTTTTCTAAATCTCTAAAAAGTTCATAAATGTATCCTTTAAAATAATAATTTGAATTTCCTTTTTCTATATATTTTTTTATACATTCTACATAACCCATTAAATACATTTCTAAACTATATTCTTTAATGATTTCTTTTGTTTGTTCAAAAAGTGTCATATTAGGTCTTTGAAGTAAAACATAGATTAAATATTTAACATCTTGATTTTGTCTAAACATTAAAGCTAATTCATAATCATCATAGATAGGTTTAATTGCATCCATAAAATCTAGTAAATAATCTTCAAACTTAATTCCATAAAATTGTTTTAAATCTTCATAATAAACAGGAATATGCGATGAATTATAATAATCTAATTTAGAATAAATATAATTCAAGTAGGCATCTTCATGTTCAGGATCAAGCAATGAATCAAGTTTTGCCTTGGTTTCTTTTTTTCTAATATTTTGTTCATGTTTTTTATAGTAAAGACGAGCTAGATCTACTTGTTGATGGTCTACATAATACCGTATCATTTCTGTAATATAATCTTCATTATTATTATAAATTTGAATATCATCTAGATATTTTTTCATGTCTAAATGATGATCATTGATAATTTTAAAGTATGTATTTAATAAAGATACTTTTCTTTTCATTAAAAGCACTTCTCTAATAATATCTATTTGATCTTTGACATCTAATTGATAGATAATCATCATAATATAGCTAAATGCATTTTCATATCTTTGATATTTCATATTTTCTTTAAGCCAACGGGTTGTGAGTTCTTTATTATGTGTGCTTGTAAGTAATTTACTATAACCTTGAAACATGATTTGAAGTATTTCATGACAGTAATCTTTAGGATAATTAGAACTTAAGAATTCATCAACGACTCGTTGATAATTGGTAATATGAAAATTTCCTTGTTCATTTAATTGAATAATACGTTTTAAATATTTTTTAAATTCTTGATTGAATTCACGTTTTAACATAAAACTACTATGTGTTCTTCTACGAATATCTTTTAATAAAGCATTGATATCAATATATTGTTGTTCATCTTTAGGAAGTCGATCTTCAATCGCAAAATAAAGTGCTGCTTCATGTTTACAATGTTTTCCTTCTATTGCATAAGGACAATCACACGACGCAGACATGACATCATAATGTTCATCTAAAGTAATTTTAGTATGATAAGCTTCATTTCCTAAAATAATCCCTGTATAGGTTTGGTTATCATATTGATTTACAGAAAAAACTCTATTTTGTTCAAAATAAGCTTTTCCTCTATTTAATATTGTTTCGGTAAAAAATGATTTCATAGGATTCCTCTTTTCGTATTTATTCCATTATACCAAGAAAGAAAAAAGCACAAAACTTAATTTGTGCCTAAAATATATTGATTAATAACTTCTGCAATAGCTCCTTGATTATTCGTTGCCTTTGTGATGATATCACATTCTTTTTTCATTTCTTCAACTGTATTTTGTACACCTACACCAAGACCTGCCACTTTAATCATGGATAAATCATTAAAGTTATCACCTATCGCAATTGTCTCTTTCATATCTACATGTAATAACTCTACAAGGTGCTTTAATCCTTGTCCTTTATTAACTCCTTGATGATTAAATTCAATATAACGATTAGATGAATAACTGACATCTAAATCACCAATTATTTCTTTTAAATCATTTTCAATGCCTTTTAAATATTGATAATCCGTATTCATATACAAGACTTTCACAATTTCTTGTCCCTTTAAAAAATCAATATTATCATCAAAGATTTCAGTGACTTCCATTCTTCCTGCCAAATAATCTTTTTCTTCTTGGACATATTTATAAGCATAAACCATATCTTTTGTATAAACATGAATACAAACGTCATAATCTAAACCTCTTTTATAAAGTTCACTCGCTTTTTCAAAAGAAATTCCTTCAAAATGAAGTAACTTACTTCCTTTATTTTCAGTAATGGCTCCGCCATTATAAGAAATAACATATTCATTTTCTAAATCGTACAATCCTAAATCTTTTAGTGTTCCTCCAACAGTATTAAAGCCTCTTCCTGTTGCTGGAACAAATTTAACTCCTAATTCTTTTGCTTTTTCAATGGCTTCAACATTATCCTTAGAAATAGTACGATCATCACTCAACAATGTTTCATCCAAATCACATGCTATAATTTTATACATAGTATCCCTCTTTTCTTACTTTTATCTTATCAAAAAGGAATTAATATTTTCGTAACTTTCATGATATGAAAGAAATAGAATCAGACAAAATCTGATTCTATTTTAATGAGCTATTTATCATTGGCTTATCGTCATCGTTTTTCATAATAAAGAAAGTATACATATGATAAGGACATTCCTTTAATCCAAATAACATTGCATAGATATTTTCTTCTTCTGTTTCTATTTCCCTATAAGCATCTAAATATTTTTTATAACCTAATATGTTTTCTAAATTATGATAGATTTCTAAACTATATCTTCCATCTACAAATTTATTTTCTTGTTTGAGTTTGTTTTGCATATCTTTTAGATAAGCTTTTTTCCATTGAACAACCTTATCAAAATCTGCTTCCATCCATTTACTAATAACTTTATTTTCTACAATGTGATCAATTTCTAAACGATAAAGCATTTGAAACAATTGATCTTCAACATAATTATTTGTATAAGATTTATTAAAATGAATGTTGAGTTCTCCCTCTTTTTCTTCTAAAGTAATTTCTTTTTGTTTTTCCCATTTTTTTAAACATGCATAAATAAGAATAAATTCATCTTGAGGAAGTTCATTTATTAATGAAAGTAAATAGGTTGTATATTGTAAATCTTGTGGTTGTTTATTATTTGGTTTTATCTTTTTATAGTTAAGTACATGTTTTTTATGATCTTGATAAGGGATTGTTGGAAAATGTGTTTTAGGTCTTTTTTGATAAAAGTAATAAAGAACAATAAGAATCATTACAAAAACAAATAGTAATTCCATAAGATCAGCTCCTTTATCTTATTTTATCAAAAAAATGGAGGAAAATCCTCCATTTTTACTTAATTCTTACAAAATGATCTTTGATATCTTTAACCTTTACGCCTTGTATAACTTCTGCATTTTCATCACTATACTGTGATATAGTGCTATCCTCATCTATTTTATCTTTATAACTAATAACAAAATAGATATCTTTTTCACCATTATTGATCACTAAATAACATTCCTTTTCTTTATCAAACATATGAGTAATATCCACTACCTTATTTTGATAATAGAATAAATATTTATCCTCTTTTTCGTCATAAACAATTTCACTATCATCATTCATACTTTCTGCAAGTTCATCACCACTCATTGGTTCTATTCCTGTAAGTGATCCTTTAAATCCCATGTTTATACCCATATCAACTACATTACCGTCCTCATCTGTTGTATAGAAATGATAAGCATTTTTATCTTCTTCCTTATATTGAACCTTTCTTTTTTCTCCTCGAAACCATACTTCTAATTTACTTTGAATACCTCCTACATCAAAAGCATAAGCTACAGTAAAGGTAGAAAGTAATACAATGAATGAAGTCATAATAGTTACAAGTGGTTTAGAAATTCTTTTTTTGTTTAAATTAACTTCTTTTTGATAGTGAACATGTTTAAATGCTTGTTTATACGCTTCTTTATTCTTCATCGTTCCAGTTCTCCTTAAGTTGTTCTTTTAATAATTGTCTTGCTCTTGAAAGTCTTACTTTGACATTTCCTTCATTTAATTTTAATTGTTGAGCAATTTCTTTGATTGAATAATCTTCATAGTAATACAAATGAATAACAATACTATACTTTGATGGCAAAGCCATCACAGCTTGAAATAATTCTTCATCCTGTGGTGTATCAAAAGGAATAGTAGCCATATAGTCTTCTATCGATACCTGTTTTCTTCGCCAAAACTTTCTTTGAATATCTTTTGCTTTATTAATAGCTACTTTATATAGCCAAGATTGAATATGTTCCTTTGATTCAAAATCTTTTTTATATGTATGATATTTAAGAAAAGTTTCTTGAACAACATCCTCGGCATCATCAGGATCCTTTAAGATGGATAAGCCTATCGCAAAAATACGATCTTTGTATTTTTCAATTACTTTTTCTGTATCTAATTTCATAACATCCTCCTCAAGAGCTCTTTCACTTATAATACGTTTTATAATGAAAAAAGGTAACAAAAAAACACATTATTTTAATGTGCTTTCTAAAAAATATATTTATAATAAACCTCTTGGCGGTCTTTCGGCGGTCTTTCGGCGGTCTTTCGGCGGTCATCTCGGCATATTATAAAAATTATTTTATAATATGCCTTTGATTCTATCACCGTACACTTTATAGTCATAAAATCAAAAACCCCTTGGTTATGTGAACCTAGAGGCTATTTATATATTTTTAATCTACATCATATGCTACTAAATCATCAAAAGTTTGTCTACGAATAACTTCTTTAGAATGACCTTGGTATGTAAAGACAACAGCAGGTTTTGGTAATTGGTTGTAGTTAGAAGACATTGAATAATGATAAGCTCCTGTAGAGAACATTGCAAGAATATCACCTGGTTGAGGATCTTGTAACATAATATCTTTAATCAAAATATCTCCTGATTCACAGTTTTTACCAGCAACTGTTACTAAATGATCTGCTTTTTCTCCTGCTTTATTAGCAATAACAGCATCGTATTTAGCGTTATATAATGATGAACGAATGTTATCTGTCATTCCACCATCAACACTAATATAATCTCTAATATCTCTAATATATTTATAAGAACCTACCGTATATAAAGTAATACCTGCATTACCTACACAATAACGTCCTGGTTCTACCAAGACCATTGGTCGTTTCATATTTCTTCTATCGAAACCTTTATAAATAATATCCATGATTGTGGAAACAACATCATCGAATTCTAGTGGATGATCACTTGCTGTATATTGGATACCAAAACCACCACCAGCATTTAATTTATTAATAACGATTCCAAAGATATCATAGATTTCATAAGCGATATCTACAAATTTATTCATTGCAAGTACATAAGCTTGAATTTCTTCAATTTGACTACCTACGTGACAATGAATTCCATCAAAGTTGATATGTGGTGCATCAATAACTTTTTTAATTGCTTTTAAATATGTATTATCATGACTTGAAAAACCAAATTTTGTATCTTTGGCTCCAACACGGATATAATCATGTCCGCCCGCATAAACACCTGGTGTGATTCTGACTAAACCATTGACCATGACATTTAATTTTGAAGCAATTTCTTCAACAAGTTCAATTTCATAGAAATTATCAATAACGAAGTTTTCTACACCATTTTCTAATGCGTATTGAATTTCTGAAGGTAATTTATTATTTCCATGGAAATAGATTTTTTTAGGATCAAATCCTGCTTTTAAAGCAACAGAGATTTCTCCTGCACTAACACAGTCAATTCCTACTCCATATTCCATAGCTAATTTATAGATTGCTTTACACGAAAATGATTTTGAAGCAAATAATGGTAATGTATTTTCATATTTATCAATCATTTTTGTTTTTAATGTATTAAATTGTTTTCTAATATGCCCTTCTGACATAACATAGAGTGGTGAGCCATATTGTTTTACCAAATCAGTTGCTTTCACATCATCTATGTATAAATCATTTCCCTTAATTTGTGCAAATTCAGTTTGTAAAACCATTTCTTTTCTCCCTAATAAAGTGTTTTTAATGTAAATAAACCAACTTCTTTATCTTGTAAAGCTTTAGCTGCAGCCAAAGCGCCTTGAACAAAAACATCTTTTGATAAAGCTGTATGTTTAATTTCAATAATTTCATCTAATCCTGCAAACATAATTTCATGTTCACCAAAAATTGTTCCACCACGAAGGGCTTGAATACCAATTTCTTCTTTTTTTCTTTTTTCATGAAGTGAACTACGATCATAGACAGGTGTTGTTCCTTGAATTTCATCTTCCATTACTTCATATAAAAGTTTTGCTGTACCTGATGGTGCATCAATTTTTTGATTATGATGTTTTTCTAAGATTTCAATATCATATCCATTATCATAGAATTCTTTAGCAACTTGTCTTAAGATTTTAGTCACCATTTGAATTCCAAAGCTTGTATTATAAGATTGGAAAATAGCAATTTCTTTAGAAGCTTCTTCAATTTTATCTAATTGTTCCTTAGAAAAACCAGTTGTTGCGAAAACAACTTTTGTTTTATTCTTTTTAGCGTAAGCTAAAATATCATCAAGATTGTTTGGATGTGAAAAATCAATAATCACATCCGCACAATCTTGAACTTCTGTTAAATTACTATACATCGCTTCTGGTGCTTTTTCATCAAATTCATAAGAAACCACACCAATTAAATCAAATTCATCTTTTTCTCTTAATTGATGAGCAACTTTCTTACCCATCAAACCATATCCGTATAATAATACTTTCATCCTAATACCCCAATTTTTCAAATTCATCCATTGCATCAAATAATGCTTTTTTATTTTCATCAGTTGTTGTAATTAACGGTAATCTTAAATATTCTCCACAAACACCCATTTTAGCAAGAGCTGCTTTAGGCATGATTGGGTTTACATCAATAAATAATAAACGTGAAATAGGATCTAAAGCATAAGCTAATGGTTGTGCTTCTTTAATATTTCCTTTTAAAATTAATTGTGTTAATTTTTCTACCGCTTCTGGATATAAGTTAGAAGTAACAGAAATAACTCCTTTTCCTCCAGCTGCCATAAATGGAAGAATATTATCATCACATCCTGAATATAAATCAAAGTCTAAATCAGCTGTTTTAGCTAATACTTCCATAGCATAAGCAATATTATCTGTGGCATCTTTCATTGCTTGAATGTTTTTGTGTTTAGCAAGTTCAACAACAGTATCAACCGAAATATTTAATCCTGTTCTTCCTGGTACATTGTATAAAATCATTGGAATATCAACAGCATCAGCAATTGTTGTATAATGTTGAATTAAACCTCTTTGGCTTGTTTTATTGTAGTAAGGTGTTACGACAAGAATCGCATCTGCCCCTTTTTCTTTAGCATAACGTGCTTTCTTTAAAGCTGTTTGTGTATCATTTGAACCAGCTCCACAAATAACTTTAACACCTGTTCCTTTCGCAAGTTCTAGTGTTAGATCTAATAATTTAAATTCATCTTCAATTGTAATGGTTGCTGTTTCACCTGTTGTTCCATTTACAAGTAAAGCTTGTACACCACCATCAATCATTCTTTGAACTTGTTTTTTAAATCCTTCAAAATCAATGTCTCCGTTATCAAACATTGGTAATACAAGTGCAACTGCACTTCCTTCAAAAATTGTCATATTTATTTATCCTCCTTGATATAAAATCTTTCTTTTAATAATTGAATTGCTTGATCTAAATTCTCTTTATCAATAACTAAAGAAATTGTTCTTTTACTTGTCGTAATTTGATAAAAATGAATATTAGCTTGTCCTAAGACATCAAATACTTCAGCTGCTAAACCTGGTGTTGTTTCCACCAATTTTCCCCCAACCGCAACTTTAGCATATTTTCTAATTTGATAAATTTGAATTTGTTTAAATTCATCTTTTAATTTCATGATTGCTTGATTTAGTTTTAATTGGAATTCTTGATCTAATGTAATTTCAATTTGTACAAAATCATCAACAGTAACTTGTGAAATCATGTCTACATTAATTTCTTCATCTTTTAATATAGAAAAGATTTTCGCAATCATTTTAGGATGTTTTGGTACATTTAATAACTTAAGTTGAATAATTTCTTTTTCACAACTTATAGATTCAATAATATCGTTCATAATTTCCTCCCTATATTTTATTCATCCTCTTATAAAAAGTGACAAATAAAAAATTGCAATGAGTATCATTGCAACAAAAAATTCGTTATCAATGATAGCTCCCCATTACCTTTAGATAATGACAGTTGAATAGGTCTTCCCTAGACACCCAAGATTATACCTCATGCAATAGATACAATCTTTCGGCAAGTGCTCCTCCTTCATTACCTTGTTGCATCAAATAATAATAATCTCATAACATCTTGCGCCTCTATCTTTATTTGAATAGATTTTATCACATCTTTAAATAGTATACAATAATAAGCCTTATTATTTTTCATTTAACAGTAATTTTGATATGATGGTTTCAGGAGGTATATTTATGTTATTTATTTGTTATCCAAAATGTTCTACATGTAAAAAAGCTAAAAAATTCTTAACGGATCATCAAATTGAATTTGATGAAAGACATATAGTTGAAGAAAAACTAAATAAAGATGAATTAAAAGCACTTTATTTAAAAAGTGGTTTACCACTTAAAAGATTCTTTAATACGTCAGGTAATCTTTATAAAGAAAAACATTTAAAAGATATTTTACCGACTTTAAGTGAAGAGGAACAATTAGAACTGCTTTCTACTAATGGAATGCTTGTTAAAAGACCTATACTTGAAACGAAAGACAAAGTTCTTGTTGGTTTTAAAGAAGAACAATATAAGGAACTTCTCTAATGCCTGCTGGATATACACATTATTGTTTTGGTAAAGATGTTTATAAACATCTTGATGATCAAAATATTAAAGATTTATTACTTAGAAATGAAAATTGTTTTTTAATTGGTCTTCATGGTCCAGATATTTTCTTTTATGAAAGATGGAATAAAATAGCAAGAAAGATGCATCAAGAAAAAGCCAATACTTTCTTTGAAAAGGCACAAGATATTATTCAAAGTGAAGCACAACTTGCTTATATTCTTGGTTTTATTTGTCATTATTTATTAGATAGTCAAATGCACCCTTATATTAAAAGGATGATTAAAAATACAAATATGGATCATTTTGAAATAGAATCTGATTACGATCGTCTTCTTTTAAAAAGAAATCATCAAGATCCATTGCATAAAGAAATCTATGAACATATTCGCTTTAAAGAAAAAGAAATATGTACTATTCAATCCTTTTTCCCTGAACTATCTTATTTAGATATTAAAAAAGCTCTTAAAGGATTAAAAAGAATTGATCATTTATTAAAAGCCCCTAGCTTTTTAAAAAGGGGGCTTATTTATGGATGTTTCCATCTCACATTCAATTTTCATAAACTCCAAGGTTTAATTATTAACTATCATCATAATAAAGAAATGGAAAAATATAATGATATTCTTGACAAAATCTACCAACAAACCTTAAAAGAAGCTCTTATTTATCTTCCTTTATATATTCAAAACTATAAAAAACACGCTTCTTTACCAGAACGCTACTATCACAACTACAAGTAGTGCATCAAACGATGCACTATTTTTTATAAATCAAAACCATCTTTGAAAGCTTTACCAACATTTTCTCCTAAAACACGATACGTATTATTGATCATATCAAAAGCAATAATTTCCATTTTATCGACATCTATCTTACCATTTTCATCTAAATAATCTTCATCAATAGAAACATTCACAACATTTCCAATTAAGTTTCCATCTTCAAAAGATTCAACAGTACATTCTAAAGTAAGTGGATATTCTTCAATAGTTGGTGCATCTACATATTTTGAAGGTGTTACATGGACACCACTTTTTTCAATCTTATCTTCTTTATTTCCAGAAACAACACCAAAATAATCAGAAATCTTTTCTGTTTTCTTTGTCGCAAAAGATAAAGTAAAAGCTTTCTTTAATTCTAAATTATCTGTTGTTTTATGTTTAGAAAGTGATACATAAACTTGATTATAATCATAAACACCACCCCACGCAGCATTCATAACATTGGCCTTACCATCTTGATCATATGTTGCAAGCATTAAAACAGGTAAAGGCATAAATTGCATTTTATCTCCTAAATCTTTTCTCATATATATAATTCTCCTGTGTATTTCTATTATATCACTTCTTAAATTTGAAACAAATTTGAGACAAATTGAGTAAAAGACTTTGATATAATAAAAGTGTTATCGGACCCTCCTTGAAAGGAGGTGGTATTTCATGGTTTTAAACTTAGTTTGTTCTGTCATGGCAGGCGTAATGACTTATTACATATGCAAAGGGTTAGACAGATTTTTCAAACGATAACTAGCCTCGTGTTAGTGTTCACGCTAAAAAACAAGAAAAGGTTAGAGTTGCCGCTCTAACCTTTTCGTTTTGTGATATTCCATGTTTTTAAACTTCATCAACATTATAGCATTGCATCTTAAGACTATCAACGATAAAAAATATAAACTTTATCATTTTTAATATTCAATAAATAGTTCCTTTTAAATCTTATATTATACCATAATATCTATATTTTCTTAATTCTATTTTAATTATTTTATATCCTATATAATGTTCATATAGAAGAGTTTAAAAATGAGGTAAATAATATGGAAAATAGAAAATTGATTGATAGAGACGAGATATACTTTTTAGTATTTTTTTCTAACTTTTTTATAGGTATGTTATTATTAACAATCAAATACAATTTTGATTCAATTCAAGCATTTTTTGTATTTGCAAATATAGATCCTATTCCATTCTTTTTCCTTTTTATTGTATTTATTGCTTGTCTTTATTATTTTATTAAAATCATAGTCAAAAAACACATTTTAAAAAAAATATAAACTTTATTAAAAATTTTACAGGTTTTATTAAAAGAAATAGTTAATTCATATTTACATGTTAAGGTTCTTATTAAAGAGAAAGAGTTAGAATTGCAGCTCTAACCTTTTCTTTTATGCTTTTAAATTTGTAACAATATTATCAATGACTTTCCCTTTCATTTTTAGTACAATGAAGTCATAAGAAAAAGGAGAAAAGTATGAGTAAAATTGTATTTTTAGATGTCGATGGAACATTAATTGATTATGAAGCAAAATTACCTGCTTCAGCCGCAAAAGCTGTTGATCAAGCTAGAGCTAATGGCCATAAAGTTTATATTTGTACAGGGTGTTCAAAAGCAGAAATATTACAAAGAAATTTATGTGATTTAGATGGAATGATTGGTGGAAATGGTGCTTATGTTGAAGATAATAATCATGTTGTAATGCATCAAGGTTTGTCTAAAGAAGATGTAAAAAATATTGTTGATTGGTGTAATGAAAGACATATTGGTTTTTATTTAGAAGCTAATAGTGGTATGTATTGTAATGATTATATGTTAGAACAAGGACCTGAAACCATGGTAAAATACGCCAAAGGTAAAGGAGCAAGCTTAGAGAATGCCAAAAGTTCTGCTCAACATTTTATTGATGGTTTCATTCATTTACAAGGAGATGAGTTATACCGTGACGATGTTAATAAAATCAGTTTCATTTTAAGAACATATCAAGACCATTTAGATTCTAAAGTAGACTTCCCTCATTTAGTTGCGAATACTTGGGGAGGTAAAGGAGAAGTTGCATTATTTGGTGATTTAGGACCTACAGGTATTACTAAAAGGCATGCTATTGAAGTCCTATTAGATTATTTACATGCTGATCCTAAAGAGACGATTTCTTTTGGTGATGCTAAAATTGACTTGTCGATGTTTGAATGTTGCGCTTATAATGTTGCGATGGGTAATGGTGGTTCTGAAATTAAAGAAGCCGCTGATTATATTACTGATGATGTAAATGAAGATGGTTTATACAATGCCTTTAAATATTTAAAATTAATTTAAAGTTGCTTAAATAAATATTATTTGATAGAATAAATTCATAAAAGGGAGTAGCTTGCCAAGCACTTGGTTCACTTCTTCGTCAGTACAGTTATAAGATTTATAACTCGGAAAGTGATTGAATAGCGAGACTTTTACTGCAATGCAGTAGGAGTCCGCTTTTTTTTATACCTACTGCAAAATAAAAGGAAGGAGTAATCGTTATGATTCAACAAATTATTATTTTATTAGTAGGTTTTATTTTTCTAGTAAAAGGAGCTGATTGGTTTGTAGACGGGGCGGCAAGCATTGCTAAAAAAATGGGTATTCCCCAACTAATCATTGGTCTTACAATTGTTGCTATGGGAACAAGTATGCCTGAAGCTGCTGTAAGTATTACGGCTGCCATGCAACAAAATGCAGGGATTACTATTGGAAATGTGGTAGGTAGTAATATATTAAATATTTTTATTATTTTAGGTATTACAGCCTTGATCACCAATGTAAAAATACAAAAATCAACCATCCGTTATGAAATTCCCTTTATGATTTTTATAACAATCATCCTCATGATCTTTGGTATGACAGATATGAAAATTACTTTTATTGAAGGTGTTTTCCTTTGGATTCTTTTTATTGCTTATCTTGTTTATCTATTTATCATGGCAAGAAATAGTGAAACTCAAGAAGAAGAAAAAGATATTCCCGTTTGGAAATGTCTTCTCTTTATTCTCATTGGAGGAATCCTTGTTGTTAAAGGAAGTGACTTTGCGGTAAGTGGGGCCAGTGCCATTGCTCGTTATTTTGGTATGAGTGAACGCTTTATTGGTTTAACAATTGTTGCTTTTGGAACATCACTTCCTGAACTCGTCACTTCTGTAACAGCTGCAAAACGTGGTAATGCAGGAATTGCGATAGGCAATATTGTAGGAAGCAATATTTTTAATATTCTTTTTGTTATTGGAACAACATCTCTTATTTGTAGCGTTCCTTTTGAAAGTAAGTTTATGATTGATTCTATGATTGCAGTAATAGCTGGATTAGTTCTCTGGTTTGGTACAATGAAACATCAAGAATTAAGGAAACCTTGTGGAATCGTTATGCTTTTATGTTATGGACTTTATTTTATGTATTTGTGTTTGATGTAAATTCTATTTACAAAAAAATTAAATAATAAATTAGAAAATGTAAACGTCTCTCCGTTTACATTTTTTTATATTTCAAAACTTTTTAAAATCAATAAACTAATGGATGTGAGGTGAGGGTGATGATTCAAAGAGAAGAAAAAGTAAGAGAATTACATAACCAAGGTTTCAACTGTGCTCAAGCATTTTTATGTAGTTACCAAGTTCTTTTGCTAAGTGATCTTTATCTAACTCATGCCCTTGGGCAAGCCATTTTTTAACAATAGCAATAACTTCTCCTGATTCACCACATAGACCCATTGCACTATAAATCAAAATATCCTTTTTATCTAATTCCTTATTTAAAGTTGACATAGCTAGTTTTTGATATTCATTTATTTTCATTAAAATCTATATTGTTATAACCTGTTCCAGTTTCACAAATTAATTTTACAGAATCTGGAAATTGACGTATCATCTCTCCACTCACTTCCATCTCTTTAGTAATTATTATATTAGCATTTTGAATCATTTCTAAAAGCTGTTGAGGGGTTGTATCATCGTATACTGTTAAATCAGATGATAGTATTGATAAATCTAATTTTCCATCAAAATTCATTTTTTTTGGTATTTAATAAAACACATTTGTTGTTCATAAATAATCCTCCTAAATATTAAAAGAAAGCAATTCCTTTTTTTTACACCTATAATAAATTAATCCTATTAAATCTGCAAGTGCCCATCCAATAGGAACAGACCACCAAATACCAGTAACACCAATCGCTGGAATTGCTGATAAAACATAAGCTAACACAACACGTGTCCCTAAAGAAAATATTGTAAGAACGACACTCATACCAGGTTTCCCTAAAGCACGATACAAACCATACAACAAAAACAAACAACCAATTCCACAATAAAAGGCACCTTCAATTTTTAAATACTTGACACCTTCCATAATAATTTCTGTTTCTTTTGCATCTATAAAAATAGTCATTAAATCTTTAGCAAAAATACATACAATAGTTGAAATAATTATGCAAAATCCCATAGAAAGACAAACTGCTGATTTTAATCCTGATTGAATACGCATTTTTTCTTTTGCACCATAGTTTTGAGCAATAAAAGTAGAAAATGCATTTCCAAAATCTTGTACTGGCATATATGCAAAAGCATCAATTTTAACAGCAGCAGCAAATGCTGCCATAACTACAGTTCCAAAACTATTCACTAACCCTTGTACCATTAAAATACCTAAATTCATTACTGATTGTTGAATACATGTAAGAACTGAAAACGAAATCACTTTATGAACCCTCTTTAAATGAAAATATTGTAATTTCATAATTGCTCGTACTTGTATATTTTTTATAAGTGAGTAAATACTGATGCCAATACCTGAAAGATATTGGGAAATCACCGTAGCAATAGCTGCACCTTCAACTCCTAATTTTAATACAATTACAAAAAATAAATCTAATATAATATTAAGTATTGCCGAAATAGCTAAAAATATAAGTGGAATCATTGAATTACCAATAGCTCTTAAATAAGAAGCAAAATAGTTATATAAAAAAATAGCGGGTATTCCTATAAAAATAATAATAAGATAGCCTTTCATATCTCCCCACACTTCATGTGGAACATGTAAAAAAACAGAAAGCTGATTAAGAAAAATATAAGATATTACTGTTAGTATAAACGTGATGAGTGCAATAAAGAAAAATGATGCACATACATCTTCCCGTAATCCTTTTTCATCTTTTTGTCCATATCTAATTGAAAACAACGCTCCACTTCCCATACATAAACCAAGGATTATAGATGTTATAAATGTCATTAAGGTAAACGATGAGCCAACACTTGCTAGAGCATTTTTACCAAGAAATTGACCAACAATCAATGTATCAACAATGTTATAACATTGTTGAAGTAAATCACCTAAAATCATTGGAATTGAAAAAAGAAGCATAGACTTTAAAACTGAACCTTTTGTTAAATCTCTATTCATCTTCTTGTATCCCTTTCGTAATATTTATCTTACGTTTCGTAAGTATTATAATCAAATATTTATTTTCAGTCAATATCTCTAATTTTTAAAAGATTTACTTATAATACGGAGCATGATAGTATTAAATAAATGATTAACGGAGGAATGATTATGTATTTAAATGGACTTGATGAATTAGATCAAAAAATTGTTCAATTATTAATAAAAAATGCACGTCTTTCTTACTCGGATATTGGAAAAGAGGTAGGGATTTCTAGAGTTGCTGTAAAAGCTAGAATTCAAGCATTAGAAAAAAAAGGGGTTATTGAAGAATATACAACAATTATCAATCCTCAAAAAATCAGTGGCGCTATATCTTGTTATTTTGAAATTGAAACATTGTCAAATTCGTTTACTGATGTTATAGAAATATTAAATCAAAATAATATTGTTACTCAAATTTATCGTGTTACAGGAAAAAACAAATTACATGTACATGCTGTTGCTGCTTCTAATAGTGAAATGGAACATTTCTTACATACTACTATTGATACGTTACCAGGGGTTACTAGTTGTAGTTGTAATATTATTCTCTCACGTATTAAAGATATTAAAGGATTACGTTTATAATTATATATCATCTTTTTTAATTAAGGAGTTATTTGAAAATCTATTAAGCTCTAGAAATAGTCATTTAGTAGGTTTTTCCAACACATCATATTATGTCAATCATCCATGTCATCGTATTGTCAGAAAACTTGTGCCAATGCGAGAATAAAAAAAGCTGTAAAGAAATATCATTAAGTTAAGGATAGACATATTTCTATGTTCTGTTCTTTTTCACAAATATATGACACTGTTAATACATTTTTTGGTGAATTTAACGTTCTATCAATAAGTTCATATTTTTCTCTTACTGTTTGTTTTTCAATTGTTTTGTAATTTGTTTTCTGTTGATAGATCTCACTCTTTTTAAAAAATCATTCTCCTGTTGGAGAACTTTGTTCTTATTCCAGTTGTTCTTCTAAAGATAAGTCTTTGGTAGATGGTCTACTACAATTTTTGCTTCTTGTGTCTTTGAAGCCATCTTCTCTTACAACCTTTTTAACGATTCGTAAAATTATTTCGTCTTCTTAATCCCAAAACATAGGGATCAAATCCATATTTTTTAAATATCTCTATTGGCTGCATCCTATTTTGATAATCAATCCAATTCAAGCAGAAGTTCTTTAAATTCTTCTGAATAGGTTATGCTTTTATTACATAGGGATTTTCTTCTGATAAACTAAGCTGTTCATCTGTCAAATAATTAACTCCCATAAATACACCACCATTTCTCTAATAATCATAATACACAAAATAAAAGCCCTGTAAAACAGGACTAAGCACCAAAGTACTTTTTTCTTGTGTCCGTTTTACAGGGTCCATTTTAAAAATCTCTCTCTTTTTTTTTAAAGATTTGATTATATTAAACAATTAAAATGTTAATGTATACAAGGAAGGAAAATCACATTTTCATCATGTTAATTAATAACAAATCCATATTTTAACGGATCATCTTCATCTATTAAAAATGTACTATATCCATCAATATAGGCTACTCCCGTAATACTTGATATAATAGCTTTATATTTATCTATTTTAGTTTCTTCTATTACTCTTCCTTTAAAAGAAACCCCAGTAAAGCTTTGATTAATAAATGTTTCATTTAACTTTAATTTATTTGTGTTATACATATATGCAAGTTTTGCACAAGTTCCTGTACCACATGGGGAACGATCAATCATGCCTTCTTCACTAATAACAATATTTTTTTGTCCATCATCTGTCTTATGATAAAATTCTACATTAACCACTCGATTTATCGGTAAAGTAGGGTGCTTCACATCATATTTTTCGTTAATCTGTCTCAATAAATTTACTCCAAGTTCTTTAAATTTATTTGCATTATTAATATTGATTTCTATGTCTAATTGATCAGCATCTACCAAAGCAAAAAATGATCCTGAATAACTAATATCAAAGTGGATATTATTTACGAGACAATTTTCTTCAAATAAGAAAGAAGGAATATTTTCAAAAGAAACACTTTTTGTCTTTCCATCTTCAACTTCTACATCTACATGAATAAGTCCAGCTGGCATTTCTAAAGTTAAATGAGTTACAGGTTCTACAACTTTAACTAGATTTTCATTAACCAATGTCATAGATACTCCGATAGTAGCATGCCCACACATATTTATCCATCGGTTGGCATCCATGTAAATGACACCTATATCCGCTTCCTTAGAAATTGGTTCTACTAGAAGTGCTCCAACCATATCTTTATGACCTCTAGGTTCACACATAAGTGCTGATCGATATTAATCATAATTATTTTCTAAATACTCTTTATATTCCATCATAGATTTTGCTTTATGCTTAGGAAAACCTTCAGTAACAATACGTGTAGGTTCTCCTAAAGTATGTGTTTCAATCGTCTTAAAACAAATTGCTTTTTTATTCATCAAAGACACACGCTCCATTCGATTCAATTAATTTTTTATAATAATAGAATGAGTCTTTTCTTTGTCTTTCTAACGTTCCATTTCCAGCATTATCCAAATCTACATAAATGAACCCATAACGTTTTTTCATTTCTCCTGTTGAAGCACTTACTAAATCAATAGGTCCCCACCAAGTATAGCCAAATAAGTCTACACCATCATCAATCGCTTGTTTCATTGCTTTTGTATGTGCTTTTAAATATTCAATACGATAAGGATCATGAACTTTACCATCTTCACTCACTTCATCAATTGCACCTAATCCATTTTCTGCAATAAATAATGGTATATGATAACGTCCATAAATTTCATTTAATACCCAACGTAATCCATCAGGATCAAAAGCCCAACCCCATTCTGATTTTTTTAAATAGGGATTTGCAGCTCCTAAATTAAAGTTTCCTGAATCTGTATCAACTTTTTGATCTAAGCAATCTGTTCCAGAAGTATAGTAACTTAATGAATAGAAGTCCACAGTTCCTTCTTTGAGAATTTTTTTATCTTGTTCTGTGATTTCTAGTGTTACACCTTTTTCTTTTAAGAAGCTTTTTGTAAAGTAAGAGTATTCACCTCTTACTTGCACATCTCCACAATACCATAGTTTACGCATTGAGTTTTGTGCAGCTAAAATATTAATTGGATTACAAGAATATGGATAATGTGCATCCGATGCTATCATACAACCAATTTTATTTGATGGATCAATTTCATGTCCTGCTTTAACCACTAAAGCACTAGCTAAAAATTGGTTATGTAATGCCGCAAAACGTTTATTTTGTTTTTCTTTAGACATTGAATCATCACTTACATTATTAATATCAATTACCGTTGTTTGATTTGATAAGATACCTGCACCATAAACATCACCAAAATAGTTCATTGTCATATTAATTTCATTAAATGTAATCCAATAATGAACTAAACCTTTATATTCATTAAATAAAGTTTTAGCATACTTAACATAAGCACCAATTGTATCTTTACATAACCAACCATCTTGTTTAATAGCTAATGCCATTGGTGTATCATGATGCATAATTGATACTAATGGTTCTATTCCATATTTGTGACATTCATTAAATACATCTCTATAAAAATCTAATCCCTTTTGATTTGGTTTTTCATCATCTCCATTTGGGAAAATTCTCGCCCATGAAACTGACATTCTATAGACTTTAAATCCCATTTCAGCAAATAATTTAATATCTTCTTTATAACGATGGTAATGATCAATACCTATTTTTGCAGGATAATAAACTCCTGATTCTTCTTTCGTTGTTAATTTTCTAGGATTTCTACGTGTTCCTGCTGTTAATAAATCAGTTATCGCAAATCCTTTTCCATCTTCATTCCATGCTCCTTCACATTGGTAAGCTGCTGTTGCACCTCCCCATAAAAAGCCTTTTGGGAATTCATTATTATTCATAAGCATTATCCTTTCTGACTAACAAATTTTTCTACACCTAATTTTAAACGATTTAATCCTTCATGTAATATTCCTTTACTTGTAGCTATACAAATTCGAACATGTCCTTCAGATTGATTACCAAAATAATTATGTCCGCCTGGAACAACTGAAAGCTTAACTTCTTTCTTTAAGAAATCAACTAATTCAACTGCTGTACAGTTTAAATCTTTAATATCTACATATAACAAATAAGTTGCTTTAGGTCTATATGCATGTAATTGAGGAATATTGTTATTAATAAAGTTTACCGCATAGTCTCTATTTTCTGTTAAATGTTTTATAAATTCTTTTCCCCAGTCTCTAGAATCATTCATTGCCGCAATGGCAGCTACTTGAGAAATTGAAGTTGCACCTCCTGCAGTAGACATAACATCACTTGCTTCTACCAATTTATCAAATGCATCATCATTTGTAGTATAAACACATCCCACTCTAAGACCTGCTAGTCCAAAACTTTTTGAATAACCAAATACAGACATAACTCGGTGACATCGTTCATTTCCTAAACAATAAATACTTTCAAATTTTGCATCTGGATAAACAATATCTGACCAAATTTCATCATTCATAATATAAAGATCATATTTTTCACAAAGTGACATAATATAATCTAATTCTTCTTTTGTATAAGTCAATCCATAAGGATTATGTGGATTACATAATCCTATCATTTTTGTTTTCTCAGTAATACAACTTTCTAATTTAGAAAGATCCATTTTTCTTTTTTTTTCATCAATTCCACAAGAATAATATACTGGTGTTGCTCCTGCTGCTAAGCATGATTCTCTAAATAAAAAATCACAAGGATCAAAAACAATCATTTCATCTCCAGGTTTTAAAAATGCTTTTGCTACAATATACATTGCTCGTGCTGCGCTATCTACCGGTAATACATTTTTTGATGGAATATTTTCATTCTTTAAATCTTTAACATAATTCGATAAAGCAATTTTAAAATCATCAAATCCTGTTTTTGGTGTGTATGAAAAATACCCATCAGAAATATAATCTAGCATTGCTTGTTTTACCATAGGTGGACAAGGAAAATCAGGATCTGCAGCTGTTAATGGAATAACTCCTTCCTCAACTTCTGCCCAACGCAAATTGTACGCTTTTCTTTTTAATACATTTAAATTTACATTTTCATCATCAAAAAATGACATATATTCATCTCCTATCTTCTAAATTTGGCAGGAATATATTCCTGCCAAATAAGTAATTATTTATTTTCTAATTTTTTAAATCTTTTATCAATAACTTCAAACAAATCAACTAAATGCATTGCTACATTTAATTCACTACTTGCACACATACATGTATCTTGTGCATGAGAGAATAATATTGAATATTCTAATTCTTCTCCACGAGATTCTGCTTGTAAAGCATCTGTTTGTACTTGATGAGCTTGTACAATAGCTTCATTTGCTTGCTTTAATAATTCTTTTGCATTTTCTATATCAAATGTATCCAAAGCTTTTAAAGCATCCATTGTTTTTTCTCTAGCATCTCCTGCATGTAAAATAATCTTCATTGCTGTTTGTGCGTGTTCTAAATTCATTTTATTCCCTCATTTCTACTCTAATTTTATTTTTTACTGTTTTCTTCTAAATATTGTTGTTTTTCGTAAACTTTAAAGAATGGTAACCAAATAAACCATGAAACGATAAACAATACGATTACTAAAACAACTCCAGCAAGACTTCCTGTTGTTAAATAACCTTGAATGATATTTGGTAAATACCACATTTGCATTGGTGCGCTAGGAACAGGCACTAATCCAATTCTCATAACTAAATACATGATGCTAGGAATGACAATTGAGTTTAAACATAATGGAATCATTAAAATTGGGTTCCAAACTACTGGTGCACCGAAAACAATTGGTTCATTAATATTGAAAATTGCTGGTAAAACACATACATTTCCAATAGCTTTTAAACGTTTTACTTTAGAACGCATACACATAATAACTAATGCTAATGTACATCCTTGACCACCGATATAAGTTAATCCCATAACTGTTTCCATTAAGTTAATATTTTGTGCAACATGTCCCGCAGCTACAGCTGCCATATTAGCATCCATACCTTCCATCCAAATTGCCCATGCAATTGGGAATAAAATCCAAGTAAATCCAAATGAATATAAGAAACATGTAAAAAATGTAATCGCAATTAATCCTAACCAAGTTTGACCAAATGCTGAAATTGGAGAGAATAATCCACGAATAAATAATGGTAAATCAAATCCAGTATTCATGATAACTAAACCAATAACCAATGTAATTGTAACTGGAACAAGTGCATCCATCCAAGCCACAACCATATCAGGCATAACTGTATCTTTTTTAAACATTGAATGATTTGATGCTACATTGAAAATCCAAGCAGTAAATACTGCAGTAACAACAGCCGTCAACATACCTCCAGTACCAATTTTATCCATTACAAATGAAATATTACCATCTGCAATATTTGGTATAGTGATAATAAAGAATAATGCTAAACTTGATAACATAGCGGAAATTTTTAATTTTTCATTTCCCTTTTTTTCTAATACTTTCATTGGAACTAATATTGTTAAGAAAATAGCAATTAATCCAAATGAGAAAGTATTCAATTGTGAAATGTCTGGAATCCAGCTCAATGCTTCAAAATTTCTAAATACACCAACAATTGAAGATACCGATCCAATCATAATCATTGGTAAAATGCTCATGATTGATTGTTGAATTGCCATAATATAAACATTTTGTGTTAATTTATCTAACTTAGGTGCTAATGAATTTGTAATCCAACCCATAAAACCTTTTTGATTTTCAACATTTTTGTCAGCTTTAACTTCTTTTTTTTCTACTTCTTTTACTGGTTCTTTTTCTACTTCTTGTGGTTTAGCACCTTTTAAAACATCCATTGCTTGTTTTAAAGTTGCTGCACCATCAATAGCTCCATATGCATCTTTATCAATAAAAGCAAATGGAATATTATATTGTTCTAAATCTTTTGCTAAAGCATCTTTCTTATAAGCTAAGTGTGGTCCAAACATAATAATGTCTGTTCCTTTTAGATTATTTGTCATCTCAGCTTCGCTTCTTGCAATAACATCAATATCATCTAATCCTTGTTCTTTTGCGGCTTTACGCATAGCTTGAGCCATGAACCCACTCGAAGCACCGGCACCGCACATCAATAATATTTTCATATTTCTTCACCTATTTTCTTTCTTTATTATTTATGAGCAATTACTTCTACCTCACAAAGCACTTGTTTTGGAAGTTCTTTAACAGCCACACAAGATCTTGCTGGACACATTCCATTAAAATATTCACTATATACTTTATTGAAAGTCGCAAAATCATTCATATCTGCAATAAAGCATGTTGTCTTAACAACATCGCTTAATTTAAAACCAGCTTCTTCTAAAACAGCTTTAACATTTTCTAAAGACTGTTTAGCCTGTCCTTCAATATTATCAGATTCCACACATCCTGTTTTAGGATTAACTGGAATTTGTCCAGAAACAAATGCAAATTCACCAGCTATAATTCCTTGAGAATATGGCCCAATTGCTGCTGGGGCTTCTTTTGTTTTAATTTCACTATTCATTTTCTTAGCTCCTCTCTCTAATGAAATATTTTTCACAATTACATTGTAGTATGTTATTTTATTTTAGTCAATAAACTTTCTTTAATTTTATAAACTATTTTTTACTATTTTATAAAATGTTAGCGCTTATTTTTAACTTAATTATATTAAATATATTTATTAAATGAAATATTTTTCATTATTTATTTTCAATTTATTTAATTTATGTTATAATAGGTATTGGAGGTAACTATGAAATTCAAAGAAATTCAACTTACATTAATCGATCAACAAATTTTAAAAAGTTACAGTACACTACTAGAAGGCTTAGAAAAATATTTAGGATATGGTTATGAAATTGTATTGCATAGCTTAGATAGTTATGAACACTCAGTCATAAATATAGTAAACGGTGAACATACTGGCCGTAAGATAGGGGCTCCTATTACAGACAAAGCGTTAGAAATGCTTAGTCGTTTAAAAGATAGCGGTGAATCAAGTGAAACTTACTTTTCTACAAACGCTAAAGGTGAACCATTAAAAAGTACTACTATTGCAATTCGTGGTGAAAATAATAGAATTATTGGATTATTATGTATGAACTATTATATGAATATTAGTTTAAACGATTTTATTCAATCTTATGTTCCTAAAAAACAAGAAGAAGTACAAATCAAATCTGTTACTGAAACTTTTGCAAGTAACGTAGATGAAATGATTTTATCTACTTTGGAATATGTAAAGAACGAAGTATACGAAGATTCTTCAATTTCATATTCTAATAAAAACAAGGCTATAATTTCTCAATTATATGATAGGGGTATTTTCCAAATAAAAGATTCTGTTCCAAAAATTGCAGACGAATTAAACATTTCAAAAAATACTGTATATTTACATTTGCGCAATTTATCGCCTCAAGGAAATTAATAAAAACACCTAAGATACTATTCTCTTAGGTGTTTTTATTAATTAAAATTTTTTAATCAATTCGGAAGCAAAACTCTAACGTTTTGCTTCTATTTTTCCTTCTTTAATTCTTAAAGATACATCACACATCTTTGCTAGAGTAGGTGAATGGGTTACCAAAATAACACATTTATGATGAATATGTGCTAAATCTAAGAAAGTATTCATGATGTCCAATGAATTCTTTTCATCAAGGTTACCTGTGGGTTCATCACAAAGGATCAAATCGACTTCTCTTGCAATAGCACGTGCAATCGCAACTCTTTGCTGTTGTCCTCCAGATAGTTGTCGAATATCTCTTTTACATTCATCTTTGGAAAGTCCAAGTTGTTCAAGAATAGATAAACAATATTCTTTTTTATCTTTTCTTTTGATCCCTGCAATTTCTAAAGCAGACATAACATTTTCTAAAGCATTCATATAGTAAATGAGGTTATATGATTGAAAGACAATAGAGATATCTTCTCGACGATATTTATTTAAACCTATTTCTTGAATATCTTTTCCTTTGAATAAGACTTTTCTTTCATCTGGTTTATCTAAACCAGATGAAAGTGAAAGAGTTGTTGTTTTCCCACTTCCACTCGCACCAACAACAGCATATATTTTACCTTTTCCAAATGAATAAGAAGCATGTTCTAAAATTTTATTTTTTTCTTTACCATCTTGATAACTATAGCTTACATTTTCTAATTCTAATAACTTTTCCATCTTAACCTTCCTTTCTAGATAAGATTTGTCTAGGTGTAAGTCTTAATACATAGGCTGCAGGTACAGCAATAGAAACAATACAGATTGCTGCTGTAACACCGGCAAGTTGAACGACATTTTCACCTGTAATTGAAACATCTAATTCTTGATTTGATGGTCCTTGCATCATATTTCCTAGGAAATTTTCTTTTGTTTGTTTATTAGTTTTTTGTTGATTATCATTTGGTTGATCACCTTTTTGATCCATTTGCATGACATTTGAAGAAGAACTACTTTCTAACATATTACCCATATAATGAGATGTTAATTGTCCTGTACCTAAAGAAATCACAAAAGCAACTACTGCAATTAAACCTATTTCAATAAGTTGTTGAGCAATAATTTTAACTTTACTTTGTCCAAGTGATAAAAGAACACCAATTTCATAATATCTATTTCTAATTGTTAGAGCTAAGATTAAACAAAGAATTGCACTACCAGCAATCACTACGATCCATACAAACATCTTTGCGAATGATTGCATACTTTCAAGAGAAGAAGCATTTTGTTGATAAAGACGATTATTGGCATCTAATGAGAATGTATCAAAATCAATATCACTTTGCTTTTTTGCAAGTTTTACAAAAGCTTCTGCATTTTCTGGATCATCTAAATAATAAATTGCTGATGTAATGTTTTCACTACTTCCAGTAAGTGTTTGCCCAACTGATAAATCAGTATAAATCGTGTTTACTGGATTATTGAAATGGGCACCACCAATTTCATTTGTTGTTTGAATTTCATAAATACCTACAATTGTAAGTTCTTGAATAATTGTTTCATCATTAACTGTGGTTGTAATAGTAAAAGTATCACCAACACTTAAATCATTATCACTTGCAAGATTGGTTTCAATGACACAGTTATTTGTATTTGCATCATCACTTGTAAGCAAACGACCATCTGTTAAGGTATAATTACTGTTTGTAAATGAATCTAAATATTCCATTGTAGTATTAGCACTGATCGTAAAATCACCTTGATTTGAAGCTTGTTCTGATTGATCATTTGGCTTATTTGTATCTTGTTGATTATTACTATTATCCGATTCAGTTTCTACCGCTGAAATAGAATCACTATCAGCTGATGTAGATATTTGATAATTATAACTTTCTACATACTTTAAATCTTTTAAACTATCTGCCATGGTTGTTGTTAATGATGTCTCATTACTTACGGCTTCACCTGGTTCTCTATTTTTCATCATGTTTCTAAAATCAACAGAAAGAGTTACATCGTTTCCTAAACTACTACGAATTTGATCCATTGATTTTTGTGTTGCTGATTGAATGGATAAACCAGCAATGACGAGATTGGTAATAACGACAATTATTACAAATAATAAAATCGTTTTTCCTATGTTTTTCTTTAAACTTAAAAGTGCGTTTTTTATCATACTTTCTACCTCCATCTTCAATATAAAGAAAAAGTATATCCATAAAACGGAATAATTATGTAAAAAAAGGGTTATACATTATATATTTTATTGCTTTTCTTATTATTTAAAGTTACCCTTATAAAGAAAGAGAAGGGATAAAATATGAAATTAGATAATTTGGCTATAGGAAAAAGTGCTGTAATTGTCTCTGTAGGAGGAACAGGAGCATTAAGACAACACTTTTTAGATATGGGACTTATCCAAGGTGTAGAAGTAACCATGGTAAAATATGCACCAATGGGGGATCCTATTGAAATTAAAATACATGATTATGAGCTTACTTTAAGGAAAGAAGATGCTCAAAAAATAGAAGTTAAAGAAATTACTAAAAAAGAAGAATTAAAAAATGAAAACATTATTTTTAAATATAAAAAACATCCAGGGTATGGTGAATCAAGTTACGATAAAATCAATAATCACCAAATCTATCATGAAAGTGATCTACTTACTTTTGCCTTAGTTGGTAATCAAAACTGTGGTAAAACAACTTTATTTAATCAACTAACTGGTTCTAATCAACATGTTGGTAATTTTCCAGGAGTCACTGTTGATCGTAAAGATGGTGTAATTAAAGGCTATAAAAATACCCTTATAACGGATCTACCAGGAATTTATTCAATGTCACCTTATAGTAGTGAAGAAATCGTGACTAGAAATTTCTTATTAAAAGAAAAACCAAAAGCAATCATTAATATTGTTGATGCAACAAATATTGAAAGAAATCTTTATTTAACAATGCAACTATTAGAACTCAATATGCCTATGGTTGTTGCTTTAAATATGATGGATGAAATGTCAGGAAATGGGGGAACAGTTCTTATTAATGAACTAGAAGATCATTTAGGAGTTCCTGTCGTTCCTATTTCAGCCGCTAAAGGAGAAGGTATTGATGAATTGGTCAGTCATGTTTTACATGTTGCTTATTATCAAGAAAAACCTCAATTTTTACAATATTTTGATAATCAAGCTCTTGATCGTTGTATTAATGCAATTGAACATCTTATTGAAGATCATGCAAAAAAAGCAAGAGTTCCTTTACGTTTTGCAGCAAGTAAACTTGCAGAAAATGATTCTCTTTTATTAGAACAACTTGATTTAAGTCAAAATGAAAAGGAAATTTTAGAACACATTCGCAAACAGCTTGAAGAAGAAAGTAGTCTTGATTGTTCAGCAGCTATTGCTAGTGATCGTTTTCATTCAATCATTAATATTTGTAGACAAACTGTGAAAAAACCTCATGAAAGTAAAGAAAGATTAAGAAGTCAAAAAATTGATCAATTTTTAACTGGAAAATATACAGGTATTCCCGCCTTTATTGGAATTATGGGTATCGTTTTCTTTTTGACCTTTAATGTTATTGGTTCTTTTTTACAAGGCATCTTAGAAAATGGTGTATCTATTGTAACAAATTATGTTGATACTCTTCTAACCCAAGCACAAATCAATGTAGCTTTACATTCTTTGATTATAGATGGAATTTTTAATGGGGTAGGAACTGTTTTAAGTTTCTTACCAATTATTGTTACTTTATTTTTCTTCTTATCTATTTTAGAAGATAGTGGTTATATGGCTCGTGTTGCTTTTATTATGGATAAACTCCTTAGAAAAATTGGACTTTCTGGACGAAGTATTGTCCCTATGTTGATTGGATTTGGATGTACAGTACCTGGCGTTATGGCAAGTCGTACACTTTCTTCAAGAAGAGATCGACAAATGACAATTATTCTAACACCTTTTATGTCATGTTCAGCAAAACTTCCAATCTATGCTTTCTTTACCTCTGTCTTTTTCCCAGGTAAGGGCGCATTCGTTATGATTTTCTTATATGTTTTTGGTATTTTGACTGGTATTATTTTTGCTTTGATTTTAAAAGGATCCCTTTTTAAAGGTGAACCTGTTCCTTTTGTCATGGAACTTCCAAACTATCGTATGCCTGGCGCTAAAAACGTCTGTCAATTATTATGGGAAAAAGCCAAAGATTTCTTACAACGTGCTTTTACTGTCATCTTTGTAGCCACAATCATTATTTGGTTCTTACAAACCTTTGATTTAAGATTTAATATCGTCGCAGAATCTAAAGAGAGTATTCTAGCCATTCTCGCTGGATATATCACTCCAATCTTTAACCCATTAGGATTTGGTGATTGGCGCATTTCAACAGCCCTTATTTCAGGTTTTATGGCAAAAGAAAGTGTTGTTTCGACATTATCTATTCTTTATGGTTCAACCCAATCATTGTTGATGTCACTTACAACACCAGCTGCTTTATCTTTACTTATTTTCTGTTTACTTTATACCCCTTGTATTGCAGCGATTGCTGCAATCAAAAGAGAACTTAATGGGAAATGGGCATTGATTGTTGTCTTTGGACAATGCCTTATTGCTTGGCTTGCCTCTTTTGTTGTGTATCATTTGATTTTATTGGTATTTTAGTATTGTAACATCAGTTTTTGCATTGTAACAATTAGATTGTTACAATGCAATTTTTATTATTACAACAAAAAAACAGATCCAAGGGAACGGAAAAGATCTGCTTTTTACTATTATCTATTATTATTTTTTAAAAAGGGAAATTGATAATTAAGTTTTGAGTTTAAGTAAGTGCTTGTTCCTCCTTTCGTGTATTATCATAGATAAGTTTTATGAACTTTATTTAACTTTTTCATGTTACTTTCTTGTTTGTTTTGTCAAAAATTATGGGATAAAAAAATGCAACGTTAAATAACATTGCATTTTTAAATTGCTTTAATATTTTGGTGTTAATTCTACATACATATCTTTGTATTGTTTTGCGCTTTGTTGCCAAGAAACATCTTTATTCATATCACGAACAACCATTTCATCCCAATATTTTCTATTTTCAAAATAAAGTGTTTTAGCACGATTGATTGCATCATAAAGAAGTCCACTTTCATAACGATCAAAGGTAAAGCCATTACCTGTATTATCAAATAGATTATAAGGTTGAACAGTATCTTTAAGTCCACCTGTTTCTCTTACAATTGGGATAGAACCATATCTCATACTAATAAGTTGTGTAAGTCCACAAGGTTCAAATCTTGATGGTACCAGTAAAGCATCGCAGCCTGCATAAATATTGTGGGCGACATTTTCATTGTAGGCAATATATGCACAGAAGTTTCCTTTATATTTATTTTCATAATAACGGAAAGCATCTTCATACATCGCATCACCTGTACCTAAAACAACAACTTGTGTATGTTCATCCATAATACTTGGAATAACATCATTAACAAGATCAAGGCCTTTTTGATTTGTAAGACGCGAAATAAGTCCGATAACAATTTTATGATCATCAACTTCTAATCCTAAGGATTCTTGAAGTGTTTTTTTATTCGCTTTTTTATTCTTGATAACAGATTGGCTATCATATTGAGCAGCTAAAAGTTTATCTGTTGCTGGATTCCAAATATCTGTGTCAATACCATTAACAATTCCTAAAATCTTACTACTATGATATCTTAAATGTTCTTCAAGACCTTCACCATACTCTTCTGTTTGAATTTCTCCAGCATACGTATTACTTACTGTTGTTAATTTATTACAATAAGTGATACCACCTTTTAACATATTCGCATCTAACCAATTTTGTGTCATACAATCTTTATTGAAGACATAATCAGGAAGATCTGACCAATATTGAATTGTTTTTCGATCATAGATACCTTGGAATCTTAAGTTATGAATTGTAAGAACAGCACCTGCACGTCCTACATTTGTATCTTTAAAGCTTGTTCTTAAATAAAGAGGAACTAAAGCTGCTTGCCAATCATGACAATGTACAATATCTGGTGTCCAATTTAAATAATTAAGTGCCGCAAGAGCTGCTTTACTAAAATAACAGAACTTAGGAATATCATCGATAAGATTCGTATATGGATTTCCCCACGAGAAGAATTCATCATTATCGATAAAATCATAAACAACACCATCTTCTTGATATTCCATAATACCTACATAATATTGTTTTCCATCTGCACATAGCTCCATATAAAATGATCCTTTATATTCCATCTTTTCTTGGAACTTTTGAGGAATACATTTATATCTAGGAATAATAACTTTAACATCCATATTTAATTTAGCTAAACTCTTTGGAAGAGCTGACATAACATCCCCTAATCCACCCGTTTTTACAAATGGATAACATTCTGAACCAATAAAGGCAACACTTCTACGAGGTCCTAAATCAATTGGTTGAGATTTTTCAACAGGAACTTCTTGAATAACTTCTGTTGGTTTAGCTTCAACAGGTGTTTCACTTTTTACAGATTTTGGTTTAGCAGTTGTTGTTTTTTTACTTGTAGCTGTTGTTGATTTAGCAGTTGTTGTCTTTTTAGTAGTCGCTTTCTTAGCATGCGCTGTTTTTACAGCTGGTGCTGATTCAGCAACAACTTTTTCACTTGTTTCTTTTGGTTGAACAGTTGTCTTTGGTGTTGATTCAACAATATCAACTTTTTTTGGTACTTCTACTGGTTTGACTTCAGTTACCTTTTCACTGGTAACTGATGCCGATTTAACAACCGTATTGGCCTTTACACCCGTTGTTCTTTTTTTATTGGCTATTGTTGTTCTTTTCTTACTTTTTTGAACTGTTTTTTTACTCATACTTTCTTCTCCCATCTTTAAAATAATATCATGTTTAAAACTCTAACTTCATCATTTTCTCTTATTAACATCTCCTATTATAGTCATTAGAATTTGCGATTTTTGTATCTTTTTAATATTTTATACATACAAAAATTCTTTCATTTCAATTTACTTTCATATTCAAAATGTCCTTTTAATTATTGTACCATAATCAATGAATGTTGTTTATATAAAAGGTATTTATTATGCACAAAAAAACAGATCCAAGGGAAGGGAAAAGATCTGCTTTTTACTATTATCTATTATTATCTTTTTTAAAAAGGGAAGTTTATAATTAAGTTTTGTTTAAGTAAGTTCTTGTTCCTCCTTTCGTGTATTATCATAAAGAAGAAATATGAACTTTATTTGACTTTTTGATGTTTCTTCTTTGGTTGTTTTGTCAAAAATTATGTGATACCATTATTTCAAACAATGCACCTTTTGGTGTTTTTTATTATAGAGGGAGGGTAATCTATGAATAAAACACAAGATTTTACGAAAGGAGTTATTTGGAAACAATTACTTTTTTTCTTTTTTCCAATATTAATTGGGAGCTTTTTTCAACAACTATATAATACCGTTGATACCATTATTGTTGGTCAAGCTTGTGGGACAAATGCTCTTGCTGCTGTTGGTTCAACAGGGAATTTGACAAACTTAGTTGTTAACTTCTATGTTGGTTTATCAACTGGAGCTTCTGTTGTTATTGCTCAATATTATGGAGCTCATAATAAAGATAAGATACATCAAGCAGTCCATACTTCATATATGCTTGCTATTGTTAGTGGAATTATCATGATGCTTTTTGGTTTATTCTTTTCTTATCAATGTTTAGATGCTATTGGTGTTCCTCATGATATTTTAAATGATGCCAGTCTTTATATGAGACTTTACTTTTTAGGGATGATTCCTGGAGCTATTTATAATATTGGTTCAGGAATTTTAAGAGCTGTAGGAGATAGTAAAAGACCACTTTATTATTTAATTATTTGTAGTATTGTTAATGTTGTTTTTGATTTTGTTTTAGTTGTTATTTTACATAAAGGTATTGCTGGGGCAGCGATTGCGACTTTTATTGCTCAAACAGTATGTGCTATTTTAGTCACAATTCAACTAATGTTTTCTAAAAATGTCTATCAACTTACATTATCAAAAATTAAATTTCATTTACCTGTATTAAAGAAAATTGTCCAAATTGGAGCTCCTGCTGGAATTCAATCAACAATGTATAGTATCGCCAATATCGTCTTACAAACACATATTAATGCCTTTGGAACTCAAACTATTGCTTCATGGTCAGTCTATGTAAAGATTGATGCTTTATTTTGGATGGCTATGGCAGCCATTGGTGCCGCCATTACAACTTTTGTAGGACAAAACTATGGTGCTCATCTTTATGATCGTATTCAAAAAGGAGCGAAAACAGCTTTAGCGATTGCCTTAACAATGGCAGTTTCTTTAAGTGTGATCTTATGTTTTGGGGGAAGTTATATTACAAAACTCTTTTCATCTGATCCAGCCATCATTAATCAATGTCAAAGTTTAATACTCTTTTTAATGCCTTTCTATTTTTCTTACTGTTGTGTAGAAATTTTTTCTGGAACAATGAGAGGTTGTGGGGAATCTTTTAAACCAATGCTTCTTGTCTGTATTGGTATTTGTGTTTTGCGTGTTGCTTGGGTAACCTTTATTTCTCCTCATTATCCAACATTAAAAGGTGTTGTTATTTCTTATCCAATCACTTGGTTTACAACTTCCTTTCTCTTTATTATTTATTATAAACATTTTAAAAAAGATCATTTTGGAGCATAGTTATGCGACGAACAGAACGAGAAATTACAGATTTAAATAAAAGAAATCATTGAAAATAATCAATGTTGCCGTTTAGATTTTATAGATCAAAGCAGTGTTTTGTTCATTTAAATTATTGTTATACTTATAATAATAAACATTCATGTTGCAAAAGTAGGAAAGAAACTCGATTTAATATATTTCGTTGAAAGAAAAACATCATGTCAATATTCTATGAAATATCAAAATATTATGGGAAAAGGTCATATTGAATTGATAGAAGATAAGGAAAAAAGAAGTTAGAATTACAATTAATCATGAAAAATGTAGCGGGTAAAGAAGTCGTATTTAATGATCAAAAGGTAAGTAATGTTGCTATTATGAAATTAATTGTAGATACACTAACTTGTATTCTGCTCTAGGAAGGGTAATGGCATACCCCTATCTTGCACTACGAACTATCATAAATGAACTTGTCTGCCAACAATGTTGGCAGGTAACAATAATCCCCTGTCTTTAGACATGAGGAGAACATTCATATAATGATTAAAAAACAAATCAATTAAAAACCGCACATTGTGCGGTTTCACATATTATAAATCTACTCCATAATCACTTACAACAACTTGTCCTGTAAGTGGTGCTGCATCATCACTTGCTAAGAAAAGTGCTACTTTTGCAACATCTAAAGGACTACAAGGTTGAAGTGTTAAATCACTATGAGCTGACATAGCACCCATCATTTTCATATCCATTGTATCAGGTGTTAATCCTGCTGCCATATCTGTTGTAATACTTCCTGGACAGATAACATTACATCTAATTTTTTCTTTAGCAAAACGCATTGCTGCATGTTTTGTTACCCCAATAATTGCTGCTTTAGTAGATACATAAACAGCACCACCTGCACCATATTGTCCAGCAACACTTGAGATATTAACAATAGAAGCTCCACTTTTCATCACTTTTAAAGCTTCTGACATACAATACATTGTTCCTTTTTGATTAATATCAATAACTCTATTTAAATCATCATAATCAATTTGATCAATTGCATTTAATCCTTTATCTAAAACACCTGCATTATTAATTAAAATATCTAATTGACCAAAAGTTTCAACTGTTTTACTTACTAAGTTTTTAACATCACCCACTTTAGAAATATCAGTAGGAACACATAAAACAGTTCCTCCTGCTTCTTCAATTTCTTTTGCTGCTTCTTCTAAGACTTGTTGACGTCTTGCTGAAATAACAACTTTTGCTCCTTCACTTGCAAACAATTTAGCGATTTCTTTACCTACGCCAGCATTTCCTCCTGTAATAATTGCCACTTTATTATCCAATTTTCCCATAAAAAATCCTCCTAGATATATAGTAACATATGTAAGCGCTTAACTCCATCTTTTTCATATCCCAAAATTGTATGTGAGTATACCATATTTTTACAATTAAATCAGTTAATTGATCCACTGTATGTCCATCAATAACGTTATTCCTTTTCAAATAAATTCCTAATACAATTAAAATAAAAATTTCACTCAATAAATCCACTGCAATCATCTTTTTTCTCCTATCATTTTGTATAAAAAAAGTATATACTTTTACTGATATTTATATAAATACGCACTTTGAAGTGATATAGTTTCTTCAAAGAAACCATGGGAAAGGAAATATATGAGAAAAAAAGTCTTTGGTGTTTTACAAAGAATAGGACGTAGTTTTATGTTACCTATTGCTGTTCTTCCAATTGCAGGGATGTTTTTAGGAATTGGAAGTTCACTTACAAATGAAGCAACGATTGCTTCACTTGGTATGGAAAGTATTTTGGGAAATGGAACAATTTTAAATCAAATATTAACGTTATTAATGGCTGTTGGACAAACTATTTTTGATAATCTACCGTTAATTTTTGCCGCTTCTGTTGCTTCAGGAATGGCTAAGAAATCAAAAGAAGTCGCTGTTTTATCTTCGATTATTGCTTTTTTTGTGATGCATTCAACAATTCATAGTTTACTTACTTTTAATGGTGTTATTAATGGTAATAAAGTTTTAGTTGATGCCGTAGATGGAACATTGATAAATGTATGTGGACAAATGTCACTACAAATGGGCGTATTTGGTGGGGTTATTGTTGGTTTAGGTGTGAGTTATTTACATAACCATTTCTATCAAATTCAATTACCTAATTTTTTGTCTTTCTTTGAAGGAGAAAGATTTGTCCCAATTATTTCAACAATTGTTTATATTTTTATTGGTTTTTTAATGTTTTATATTTGGCCTAGTATTCAATCAAGTATCTTTAAGATTGGACAATTGATTGCCAGTAGTGGTTATGGAGGTACTTTTGTTTATGGAATTGTTAAACGAGCTCTTGTTCCTTTTGGTTTACACCATGTTTTCTATACGCCTTTTTATCAAACCGCTATTGGGGGATCAATGGAAGTTAATGGGGTCTTGGTTCATGGTGCTCAAAATATTTTCTTTGCTCAATTAGCTGATCCAAACCTAAAACATTTCAGTGTTGAAGCAGCAAAATATTTCTCTGGTGAATTTATGATTATGATTTTCGGTTTACCAGGTGCTGCTTTAGCGATGTATCAATGTGCTAAAGATGAATCAAAAAAAGTTGTAAGAAGTCTCTTTTTATCAGCGGCTCTTACCAGTATATTGACTGGAATTACTGAACCGATTGAATTCGCCTTTATCTTTGTAGCACCTATGTTATTTGTAGTGGATGTCTTTTTAGCGGGTACGGCTTTTGTTTTAGCACAAGCTTTAAGAGTGACAATTGGCTTTACTTTTTCTTGTGGTTTGATTGATTTTGTTATTTTTGGGGTATTACAAGGCAATAGTAAAACTCATTGGATTTTTATTGTAATCTTTGGGCTTATTTATTTCTTCCTATATTATTTTTCATTCCGTTTTTTAATTAAGAAATTTGATTTAAAAACACCAGGAAGAGAAGATGATAATAAATTAACGATTTTTAATAAAAAGAAAATGGATTATTCTTTTGATCAATCCTTAATTGATCCTCAAGTTCAAATGATTCTTAAAGGATTAGGTGGTCGCCATAACTTTACAGAGCTAGATTGTTGTATTACGCGATTACGTGCAACCTTACAAGAACCTGAATTAGTAAGTGAAGCTTCTTTAAAACAAGCAGGGGCTGCAGCTGTATTATTACAGGGAAATGCAATTCAAATTATTTTTGGTCCTAAAGCTTCTTCTTTAAAAACAAAGATTGATGATTATCTTGAAAACGTCCCCGAAGCTTATGATGAAGAAAAAACAATTGTTTATCATACAACAGATTTAGAAATTGGGAATATTGTTGATGGCGAAGTTTTACCAATTGAAGATTGTAGTGATGATATCTTTGCCCATAAACTTCTAGGAGATGGTTTAATGATTCGCCCTCTTCATGGTGTAGTGGTTTCTCCTTGTGATGGAACGATTTCCATGCTTTATCCTACAAAACATGCTATTGGTATAGAATTGGATAATGGAATGGAATTATTGATTCATTTTGGTATTAATACCGTAAAATTAAATGGACAAGGGTTTGAACTTCTTGTTAAAATAAATCAAAAGGTCAAAAAAGGAGATCTTTTATGGAATGCAGATTTGCATTATATTAAAGAAAATGCGGTAGATGATTGTCTTTTAATGATCGTAACCAAAGGACAAGGGTCTCTTGAAAAGATTTATGGAAATAAAAAAATTGGCGAAACAGTTTTAAAAATAAGAGAGTAGGTGAACAAAATGTATCAAGTCTTAAAAATATTAAATAATAATACCATTCTTGCTAAAGAAGGTAATAATGAAATTATTATTTTGGCTAAAGGAATTGGTTTTGGTAAAAAAGTAAATGATCATTTTGAAATTCCACCTCAAGCTAAAAAATATATGATGCAAAAAAACTATCAAGCCAAAGATAAGTTAAAGAAAGTTATTGATTATATTAATCCGGTTTATTTAGAAATTGCGGCTGAAATCATCAAAGAAGCAACTAATAAATTTCAAAAAGTAAATCATGATATTCTTATTCCACTTGCTGATCATATTCATTTTACAATCAAACGTATGGATGAAAATATCATGCCTAGTAATCCATTTACTTATGATATACGACTTCTTTTCCCTGATGAATATGAAGTTGCTTTAAAATCAAAAGAAATAATTAAATCTTTTATTAATAAAGAAATCAACAATGATGAAGTAAGTTTCATTACTTTACATATTCACTCGGCAATTTCTTCTAATAAAGTAGGAGAATCCATGGAAGCTGCTCGTATTGTTCATGAAAGTATTATTAAATTACAAACGGATTTAAATATGAAAATTGATATTGAATCTATTTCTTATGCCCGTTTAATGAATCATATTAAATTCCTAATCATTCGTTTAAATACTAATGAACAATTACAAATGGATATTAGTGAATTTACAAAAAATAAATTTCCTTTTGCTTATGAACAAGCAATAAGAATGTGTGATAATTTATCAAAGGTACTTCATAAAGAATTACCAGAATCAGAAGTTGGTTATCTTGCTTTACATTTGGAAAGAATTTTATCAAGTGCATTTCAAAATTAGGAGGAAACTCCTTTTTTTATTTATTGATAAATTGTGATTGTTTTATATTATATTTTATTCTTTTCATTATTTTTTGTATGATAAAAAATAATGAAAGAACATCAAAATGTAAAAAAATGATTGACGCTTACATTTTTTGGTGTTAGTATAGCAATGTAATTAAATTGAATATTCAATAGTGTGTAACTTTAAGTAGGCATTAACTATTTTAAAAAAGAGCAATAGCTTTATTGTATCTTCTTTTAAATAGTTGGCCTACTTTTTTGTTATTCAATGTTAATTAAAGAGAGGGAGGAAAAATATGGTAGGAATTATTCTTGCAAGTCATGGTGAATTCGCTAATGGAATTTTACAATCTGGTTCTATGATTTTCGGTGAACAAAAAGATGTAAAAGCTGTGACTTTACAACCAAGTGAAGGTCCTGATGATTTAAGAGCAAAAATGGAAGAAGCTATTTCCACTTTTGAAAATCAAGACGAAGTTCTTTTCTTAGTTGATTTATGGAGTGGTACTCCTTTCAACCAAGCAAACTTATTACTTAACGGTCATGAAGATCATTGGGCAATCGTTACTGGGTTAAATTTACCAATGCTTATTGAAGCATATGCAATGCGTATGTCTACTGACAGCGCACATGAAATCGCAACTCATATCTGTGAAGTTGCTAGAGACGGAGTTAACATTCGTCCAGAAGAATTAGAACCTAAAAAGGAAGAAGCAGTAAAAGATGAAAAACCAGCACCTGCTGGGGCTATTCCTGAAGGAACTGTTCTTGGAGATGGACATATTAAATATGTCTTAGCTCGTGTTGATACACGTTTATTACATGGTCAAGTAGCTACTACTTGGACAAAATCAACTCAACCAACTCGTATCATTGTTGTATCTGATGCAGTATCTCAAGATGCATTACGTAAACAAATGATTGAACAAGCTGCACCACCAGGTGTTAAAGCAAACGTTGTACCAATCAAAAAGATGATCGAAGTCGCTAAAGATCCTCGTTTTGGTGCTACTAAAGCTTTATTGTTATTTGAAACTCCTCAAGATGCTTTAAGAGCTATTGAAGGTGGCGTTGATATTAAAGAGTTGAATATTGGTTCTATGGCTCACTCAGTTGGTAAAGTAGTTGTTAATAAAGCCATTGCTATGGATCAAAAAGATGTTGAAACTTTAGAAAAATTAAAAGAAATGGGTGTTACTTTCGATGTTCGTAAAGTACCTGCTGATTCTAAAGAAAATATGGACAGTCTTCTTAAAAAAGCAAAGACTGAACTTCAAAATATGAAATAGGGGGAAAATTTAATGTCTGCAATTACTATTATGTTAATTATTTTAGTAGCATTATTAGCAGGTATGGAAGGGATTTTAGATGAATTCCAATTCCATCAACCACTAGTAGCGTGTACTTTAATTGGTTTAGTTTCAGGACATCTAAGTGAAGGTATTGTCTTAGGTGGTTCTTTACAAATGATTGCCTTAGGATGGGCAAACGTTGGTGCTGCTGTTGCTCCAGATGCTGCTTTAGCTTCTGTTGCTTCTGCAATTATCATGGTTTTAGGTTTAAATGGTGGTACTGTTAATACACAAACAGCTATCTCTACTTCAATTGCTGTTGCAATTCCTTTATCAGTAGCTGGTTTATTCTTAACTATGATTTGTCGTACAATCGCTATCCCATTAGTTCACTTAATGGATGGTGCTGCTGAAAAAGGAGATTTCCGTAAAATTGAAATCTATCAAATTTTAGGTATCTTATTACAAGGTGTCAGAATCGCAGTTCCTGCTGCTGCACTATGTATCGTTCCTGCTGAATCAGTAACTAGTGTTTTAAATCAAATGCCTGCTTGGTTATCAGGTGGTATGACTGTTGGTGGTGGAATGGTTGCCGCTGTAGGTTATGCAATGGTTATTAATATGATGTCAACTAAAGAAACTTGGCCATTCTTTGCTATCGGTTTCGTATTAGCTGCATTAAGCGAATTAACATTAATCGCTTTAGGTGCTTTAGGTGTTGCTATTGCTTTAATTTACTTAGGATTAAAAGAAAACGGTGGTTCTGGTAATGGTGGTTCTACTGGTTCTGGTGATCCATTAGGTGATATTTTAAATGACTATTAATCTTGAAGGAGGAAAGAAATATGGCAGAAAAAATTCAATTAAGTAAAAAAGATCGTTTATCAGTTGCTTGGCGTCATCAGTTCCTTCAAGGATCATGGAACTATGAACGTATGCAAAATGGTGGTTGGTGTTATTCAATTATCCCAGCTATCAAAAAATTATACAAAGATCCACAAGATAGAGCAGATGCTTTAAAAAGACATCTAGAATTCTATAATACACATCCTTATGTTTCAGCTCCAGTTATGGGTGTTACATTAGCCTTAGAAGAAGAAAGAGCTAATGGTGCTGAAATCAATAATCAAGCTATTCAAGGGGTTAAAGTTGGTATGATGGGACCTCTTGCAGGGGTTGGAGACCCAGTATTCTGGTTCACTTTAAGACCAATCTTAGGTGCTTTAGGTGCTTCTCTTGCTTTAGGTGGAAGTATTGTTGGTCCTTTATTATTCTTCTTTGCTTGGAATATTATCCGTATGGCATTTATTTGGTATACTCAAGAATTTGGATATAAAGTTGGTACTTCTATCGCAAAAGATTTATCTGGTGGTTTATTAGGTAAAATTACTCAAGGTGCTTCTATTTTAGGTATGTTCATTATCGGTTCTTTAGTTCAACGTTGGGTAAGTATTTCATTTACTCCTGTTGTTTCTAGAGTTACTCAATCTGAAGGTGCTTATATTGATTGGAGTCAAATCAAAGGTGGGGCTGAAGGTATTAAATCAGCTTTATCTCAATATGCTTCCCTTGGAGCTACTGGATTAGATAAAATTAAAGTTACTACTTTACAACAAAACTTAGATCAATTAATTCCTGGTCTTGCAGCATTATTACTTACATTACTTTGCTGCTGGTTATTAAAGAAAAAAGTTTCACCAATCGTTATTATCGTTGCATTATTTATCGTTGGTATCTTAGCTCGTTTAGCTGGAATTATGTAATTTAAAAAGTTCAATATTTATGGAGGGAATATATGGTACAATCATTAAATAAAAAAGTCGATTTAACAATTAATGCTACTTCTTATTTAGGAATGGCAAACTATGGTAAAGTGTTAGTCGGGGATGAAGCTTTTGAATATTACAATGATAAAAACGTCAATGATTATATTCAAATTCCTTGGTCTGAAGTAACAGAAATCATGGCAAGTGTCATGTTTAAAGGAAAATGGATTCCTCGTTTTGCAGTTGTTACGAAAAACAACGGAAACTTTATCTTTTCGACAAGAGATAATAAAAAGACATTAAGAGCTGTTAGAAATTATGTTGATCCAAATAATATGGTTCGTTCTCTTAGTTTCTTTCAAGTAATCTCTCGTGGTTTAAAATCATTATTCAAACGTAAATAAATATTGAGCAAAGGAGCTTCATTGCTCCTTTTTTTTGTTATAATGAAAGAGGTGATATTATGGATCTAAATAAAATACATTATTTCTTTAAAGCTGTTGAATATAAAAACTTTACGCAAGCAGCTAACGCTTGTCATATTGGACAAACAACCATGTCTAAATACATTGCTGTCTTAGAACAAGAACTCCAAACACAGCTATTTATAAGAGAACATAGAACATTAACTCTTACTAAGCAAGGAAAACAGTTCTATGAAGGAATGAAAAACATTTATACTTCTTATCAAACTTTATGTCAAAATATTCAACAAACGAATACTTTACATATAGGAATGAAAACAACAGATTTTACAGACTTTGAAATTCTTGAAAGCTTTGAAAAGAAATACCCACATCTTTCTATTTCTTATTCTTATCTTGAAGAAAATGAATTGATGGAAGGCCTAAAAGCGCATCAACTCGATGCGTTAATTTCTCCAAGCATGCTCTCTTTCTACAAAAACAATCCAATTGAAACAACAACCTTATCTAAAGAAAACGTTTCTCTTGTTTGTTCAAAAGAACTGATCCATAAATATCATACAATAGAAAAGGTCATTCAATCTGTTCCCTATATTACAAAAGCAACAGATCAAAACTATCATCAATTATGTAAAGATGAACTTTATAAAATTTATCATACAACTTTTAATAAAGTAGAATACGTTAAAGAATTTCCTAAACAACTTCTTTTACTTAATCTATCTAGAGGTTTTTCAATCCTTCCTACCAAAGAAGTAGAAAATAGAAATCAGTTCTATTTAGAGGATATTAGTAAATACTTTGCGGATCTTGAAAAAATAGATCTTGTTTATTTAAAACAAAATAAATCAGAGAACTTAAATCTATTATTGCAACATATCCATGAAAAAAAGTGCTAGATTAAGCATTTTTTTTCGTTTTATCTTTTAACATTTATCCTATATAATACAAAGCAAGGAGTTGATGTTATGCAAAAAGATTTAACAAAAGGCAGTGCCTTAAAAAATATTATTACTTTCTCATTACCTTTTTTACTTGCTAATTTCTTACAAACATTCTATGGCATGGCTGATTTATTTATTGTCGGTCAATACAATGGAGCCGCTTCTTTATCAGGGGTTTCTATTGGAAGTCAGGTCATGCATATGATTACTGTTATGCTTGTAGGAATTGCAATGGGTTCAACGGTCATGATTGGCCGTTATGTTGGTGAAAGAAAAGAAGAAGAAAAAAGGATGACTGTAGGAAATACAATCATTATCTTTATGATTTTATCTCTGATCGTTACTTTGATTTTATTATTCTTTATTAATCCGATTGTTTCTATTATGTCTACACCTGTAGAAGCGATTCAAGAAACAACGATTTATTTAAAAATATGTTTTATCGGAATTCCTTTTATTACTGCTTACAATATTATTAGTTCTATTTTTAGGGGATTAGGGGATTCTAAAAGCCCTATGTATTTTGTGGCAGTTGCTTGTTTTTTTAATATCGTGTTAGATTTTATTTTCATTGGTTATTTCAATATGCATGCCGTTGGAGCAGCATTTGGGACAGTGATTTCACAACTTATGAGTGTAATTGTTGCTTTATTTGCAATTATTAAAAGAAAATTGATTGTCATCCATAGACACCATTTTAAATTACATAAAAAGATTATTAAAGATATCTTTAAAATTGGTTTTCCTATTTCTATGCAAGATGGTTTGATTCAAATATCATTCATTATTATTACGATTATTGCCAATAGCCGTGGCGTTGATATTGCCGCGGCAGTTGGTGTTGTAGAAAAAATCATTAGCTTTTTATTCTTAGTACCATCAAGTATGTTATCTGCCATCTCGGCAATCTGTGCACAATGTGTTGGAACAAAACAACATCAAAGAGCAAGACAAACTTTACGCTATGGATGCTTTATTGCTTTAGGATTTGGAATTTTCTTTGCGCTTACTTGTCAATTTATTTCCAAGGAAATTCTTTCGTTATTTACAAGTGAAGCTGCAGTTATTATGTATGGTAGTCAATATTTAAAAGGATATGTTTTAGATTGTGTCTTTGCTTCTATTCATTTCTGTTTTAGTGGTTTCTTTACAGCTTATGGTTATTCTATGATTTCATTTATTCATAATGTAATCTCTATTGTTTTAATAAGAGTACCTGGGGCTTATATTACTTCTAAGCTTTTCCCTGATACTTTGCTTCCTATGGGTCTTACACCAGCATTAGGTTCTATTTTATCAGCAATTATTTGTGTAAGTATTTTTATCATTATGAAGAAAAAAAATAAATTTGATTATTAAAACGTCATCCAAGTGATGACGTTTTTACTTAAACTTAATTGAAAGAATACATGTATAATCATTCTTTATCTTTTTGTTTGTTTCTAACCCTTTTATAGGAAGAGATGTGACATGATTTTTTCCATAAGATAATGCCACTAACATTTGTTTTTTACTATATTTAATAGATGTTTTTTCTTCAATTTTATCATAATCCCAAACATCATAGTTACTAATGTTTTCTAAAAATGAAATACCTTCAGCTACATAATACCCATCTTCAAAAGCATCTATAATCTTCAAAGTAGAAGCTTCATAATCAACTACTAAAGCAATATTTCCGGTATTTGTTCCTTTTGAAGGATTATTATAAAATGTACAGATTTCTTTATCAGATATCTTTTTACCTTTTTGATATTGGGTTAAATACATAGTTAATGAATCATAATTCTTTTTTGAATTATAATGAAATAACAAAATATTCCCTGGATGACTAGAAAGCATATTTGCCGTTTGCATTTCTGTGCTTTTTTCTAAATAAGGTTCTATATAGTTTTGTGGTTGTGTTAATTTTTGGTAGATAAATATGCTTGTAATAAATATGAAAACAACAAGCATAACTATTAATAATCTTATAATTTTCTTTAGATACTTTTGTTTGTTTTTATTATCTTTTGTAATCTGAATAATATTTTCTTCTGCTTTTTGTTCAATTGTTTCTTTAGGTATATCTTCGCCAGCCAGAAACTCATTAATACTTATTCCTAATATTTCACATAATTCAAGATAGACTGTTACGTCTGGTAAACAAATACCTCTTTCCCATTTAGATACAGATTTATCAGACATATTTAACTTTTCAGCAAGCTGTTTTTGTGTTAAGCCTTGTTCTTTTCTTTTAAAAGCTATATATTTACCTATTTTGATAAGATCCATATGACCACTTCCTTTAATCAAATCATATCATTTTAAATAGAAAACAACACCTCTTATAAGTAGAATTTATATCTTTTTATATTTTGAAAAAATAAACAAATAAAAAGTAATTTAGATATAATAAAATTAGGAAAATAAGATAAAAAGAGGAGAACATAATATGAAACAATTTCCAGAAGGATTTTTATGGGGTGGAGCTACTGCCGCTAACCAATATGAAGGTGGTTGGAAAGAAGGCGGAAAAGGTGTAAGTTGTAGTGATGTACAATTATTCACTGATCCTAAATCTATGAAAGATTTATTAAATACACATGGTTTATGTGATATTTCTGATGAAATGATTGAAAAAGCTTTAAGTACAGATGATGAAGTTTATTATCCTAAACGCCATGGGATTGATTTTTATCATCATTATAAAGAAGATATTGCTTTACTTGCAGGTATGGGATTTAAAGTTTATAGAATGTCTATTGCTTGGTCTCGTATTTTCCCTAGAGGGGATGAATTAGAACCAAATGAAGAAGGTTTAAAATTCTATGATGATGTCTTTGATGAATGTTTAAAATATGGGATGCAACCATTAGTTACTATGTCCCATTATGAACCACCACTAGCATTCTGTATGGACTATAATGGTTGGTATGATCGTCGTTCCATTGAATTCTTTACACGTTATGTTGATGTTATTACTAAAAGATATAAAGATAAAGTAAAATTATGGTTAACATTTAATGAAATTGATTCAATCATTAGACATCCATTTATGACAGGGGGACTTATTGAATCAAGATTCAAACCAGAAGAATTTGAAGAAGTTGAATATCAAGCAATGCATCATCAATTTGTGGCAAGTGCTTTAGCGGTAAAAATGACACATGAAAATATTCCTGACGCTAAAGTAGGTTGTATGCTTACAAAATTAACTTACTATCCATATACTTGTAAACCAGAAGACCTTTTAGAACAACAACAAAGAATGAGACAAATCTATTGTTATAGCGATACACAAGTTCATGGTGAATATCCTAAATATTTATTACAAATGTATAAAAATAAAGGATTCAATATTAAAATGACTGATGAAGATCTAGAAATCATGAAAAAATATCCTGTTGATTTCATTTCATTCTCTTACTATTCATCTAGTTGTGTAGCTGCTGATACAAAAGGCTTAGAAATGAGTGCAGGTAATACAGAAACAGCTATTAAAAATCCATATATTCCAAGTTCTGATTGGGGATGGCAAATTGATCCAATCGGTTTAAGAATTTCATGTGTTGATTTATATGATCGTTATAGAAAACCATTATTTATTGTAGAAAATGGTTTAGGAGCGAAAGATACAGTGGAAGAAGATGGGTCTATTAATGATGATTATCGTATTGATTATTTAAGAGAACATATTAGACAAATGTATAAAGCTATTGAAGAAGACGGTGTTGAATTAATGGGTTATACAACTTGGGCACCAATTGATTTATTATCTAACTCTACAAATCAAATGTCTAAACGTTATGGATTTATTTATGTAGATGTTGATGATTATGGTAATGGAACTTATAAACGTTCTAAAAAGAAATCATATGATTGGTATAAAGAAGTGATCGCTACAAATGGATCTTCTATTTTAGATGATTAATTCAAAAGGAATCGCAAGATTCCTTTTTTTACTATACTTTGATATAACGTTGATTTTTACTTTTTGGTTTATCTGGTATTGTCATATAAATCAAATTTTGATCTATCGCAGGACGAAGATAGTTTCTTCTAAATCCTTCTTTTGCTTTTAAATTAAGTTTTTGCATAAGCTCATTACTAGAATAGGAAACATCATCTTCCATAACATCTAGTAATTTTTTTATATTAGGATCTATTTGTTCAATATCTTCATTAACTTGTTTAGAAATATCATCTAAAATTTTATCTATTTGACTTAACATAAATTCAATAAATAAAGTTGATTCTCCTAATACATGACACTTAGCTACTACACTATAGTAATCATCTTGAAATTTTTCTATTTGACTTTCAAGTGGAATATATTCAAAGATTGGTTTCCATTTAGATAATAGTGTTGTATGCCATAATCTTGCAATTCTTCCATTTCCATCACAAAAGGGATGAATAAAAACAAATTCATAATGAAATATACAACTTAATATTAAAGGATGCGTATTATCTTTTTCATCTTGCATCCAATTAAATAAGTCATCCATAAGTGAAGGAACAAGATATGGGGATGGCACAATAAAAATACAACGTCCTCGATCATCAAAACCCCTTCATCACTATTACGAAATTCACCTGATATATCAACAACATATTTTGTCATAATACCATGAGACTTTTTTAATTCTTCAATATCATAAGGATCTATTTCTTTTATTCTTTCATAAGCATCAAAAGCATTCTTTACTTCTTGAATTTCTTTTTGTTTACCTAAAACAATTTTACCATTTATAACATCTCTTACTTGTCCTAAAGACAAAGAATTAGCTTCTATTTTTAAAGACGAATGAATTGATCTAATACGGTTATTTCTTCGTAAATGGGGCTTTGATTCTAAATTATGCGTAGCTGAAATGTTTCCTATTTTTTCAGAAATAGAAGATACATAGGCTAATATTTGATTTGTGATGGTATAAGGTGGTTGATAACTCATTTCTAACTTCTCCTTTTCATACGTACTATCATACGTATTATCTTGCGTACTTTCTTACGTATTTGTCTATTTTCTTTTCTTGAAAATTATTGATTATTAATTTGTGATATAATTAACGAAAGGAGAAACGTTATGAAACAAAAGGTATTATTTTTTGATATTGATGGAACATTAATATGGTCTTATGGTGGTATTCAAGAAATTCCTCAAGGTGTACAAAAAGAACTAAAAAGATTAAAGGAACAAGGACATAAACTCTTTATTTGTAGTGGACGTCCTAAAGCCATGTTAGATCAAAAGTGGTGGGATGGTACTTTTGATGGTTATGTTTTAAATAATGGTGGTTATGTAGAAATTGATGGAAAATCTATTTATGAAAATAGAATGGATTATGAGTTATGTTTAAAGACAGCAAATATGTTAGAAGACCTTCATTGTGATTATATGATTGCGACAGCGAATCATTTATACATTGATCCTTCTTATAAAGAACTTTATAACTTCTTTGTTCAAAATGGACATTTTAAAGATCTATTTACAACAAAGTTTGATCGTAATGAGGTATTAAAAAGAGCGATTAAAATAGAAGCAAATGTCACAAATAACGATCGTGAAAAGATTGAAAACTATATTAAAAATGATTTTGGTTATGTCATTAATTTTGATGAACATGGTAGTGATAATGCTTTTGAATTTTATTCACCAACAATTTCAAAAGCAACAGGTATTCAAAAAGTTCTTAATTATTATCATTTAGATCAAGATGACACATACGCTTTTGGTGATGGAGAAAACGATTTAGAAATGATTGAATTTTGTCGTGTAGGGGTTGCCATGGGAAATGCCTGTGATTTATTAAAAGCTAAAGCAAATATTGTTTGTAAATCTATTGTAGATGATGGATTAGAAGATGTTTTAAAAATTTTATTTAGTGAGTAGGAGAAATTTATGATTCAATTTCATGAAGAAAGTAAAACTTTTCATTTATATAATGATCAAATCAGTTATATCTTTAAAATCTTAAAAAACAATCAATTAGGTCAACTCTATTATGGGAAAAGAATTCATGATCGAGATAACTTTGATCACCTTTTTGAAACAAGTCCTCGACCAATGTCATCTTGTAGCTATGAAGGTGATCTCACTTTTTCATTAGAACATATTAAACAAGAATATCCTGTTTATGGTTCTGGTGATTTACGTCATCCAGCAATCGACATCACCCAAGAAAATGGCAGTCATATTTTAAACTTTGAATATGTAAATCATCAAATAATTCAAGGTAAACCTCAATTAGATCATTTACCTGCAACTTATGTAGAAAAAGAAGATGAAGCACAAACATTGATCATTACCCTATATGATGATGTTATTGATACAAAATTACAGTTAAGTTATACCATTTATCATGATTTACCTGTTATTACAAGAAATGCTTTTATTATTAATGAAGGAAAACAAAAATTAAGACTTAATCAGATGATGTCTATGTCTTTAGACTTACCTGATCAAGATTATGAAATGATTGAACTTACAGGATCATGGGCAAGAGAACGTTCTATTAAAACAAGAAAACTTACTGAAGGTATTCAAAGTATTTATTCTTTAAGAGGCTGTTCTTCTCATCAATTTAATCCTTTTATTGCTTTAAAAAGAGAAAATTGTAAAGAAACAAGTGGTGAAGTTTTAGGTTTTAGTTTGGTTTATAGTGGTAACTTTTTGGCCCAAGTAGAAGTCGATAATTATCATGTCTCACGTGTATCTATGGGAATTCATCCTCATGGTTTTGAATATCTATTAGATCATTTAGATTCTTTTCAAAGTCCTGAAGTTGTAATGGTTTATAGTAATCAAGGACTGAATAAGATGTCACAAACATATCATCAACTTTATCAAAAAAGACTTGCTAGAGGAAAATATCGAGATCAAGTAAGACCTATTTTGGTGAATAATTGGGAAGGAACTTATTTTGATTTTAATGAAGATAAGATTGTTTCAATGGCTAATACAGCAAAAGAATTAGGAATTGAGTTATTTGTGTTAGATGATGGTTGGTTTGGTAATAGAAATAATGATCATCAAGGATTAGGAGATTGGTTCCCTAATTTAGATAAACTGCCTCATGGAATTCGTGGTCTATCAAAGAGAATTCATGATTTAGGTTTAAAATTTGGATTATGGTTTGAACCAGAGATGGTCAATGAAAATTCTAACTTATATAGAAATCATCCTGAATGGATATTAAAAACTCCTCATAGAAAGAGTTGTCATGGAAGAAATCAATATATTTTAGATTTTTCTAATCATGAAGTTGTTGAATATATTGCCCAGGCAATGATGAATGTGATTGATGATTCCTGTATTTCATATATTAAATGGGACATGAATCGTTGTATGTCAGAAGTCTATTCAAGCACTCATGATGTTTCATCACAAGGAAGAGTCATGCATGAATATATCCTAGGTGTTTATCATTTATACGATGTTCTAACAACTAAATACCCTGATATACTCTTTGAATCCTGTGCAAGTGGAGGAGCACGCTTTGATCCAGGAATGCTTTATTATGCCCCTCAATGTTGGACCAGTGATGATACAGATGCAATAGAAAGATTAAAGATTCAATATGGAACTTCTCTTGTTTACCCACTTTCTTCAATGGAATCACATGTTTCAGCAATTCCTAATCATCAAACATTTAGAAATACACCACTTGAAACACGTGCTAATGTAGCTTATTTTGGTACTTTTGGTTATGAATTAGATGTTAATCAATTAACCTTTGAAGAAAAAGAAATTATTAAAAAACAAATTAGTTTTATGAAACAATATCGTTCTTTATTTCAATTTGGAACATTTTATCGTTTAAAAAGTCCATTTACATCAAACGAAACAGCTTGGATGGTTGTCTCTCATGATAAAACACAAGCAATTGTTGGTTACTATCGACCTTTACAAGAAGTTAATGTAGGTTATCGTCGTTTACCTTTATTAGGTTTAGATGAAGATAAGATGTATCATGTTAATGATTTAGATTTATATGGAGATGAATTGATGAATGTGGGACTTATTATAAGTGATAGTTCTTGTGGTGAAAATAAGGATGGTTGTGGAGATTATTATTCTAAATTATATATTTTAAAGGAGAGAAAAGAAAATGAGTAATGAATGGTGGAAGAAAGAGATAGCTTATCAAATTTATCCTAAGAGTTTTAAGGACTCTAATGGAGATGGAATTGGTGATTTAAGAGGGATTATTGAAAAGCTTGATTATTTAAAGGATTTAGGAGTGACTTTGTTATGGTTATGTCCTATTTATAAATCACCTATGGATGATAATGGATATGATATTTCTGATTATTATGATATTAATCCTGAATTTGGAACAATGGCTGATTTAGAAGAATTGATTGAAAAGGCTAAAGTTAAAGGAATTAAGATTATTATGGATCTCGTTATCAATCATAGTTCAGATGAACATGCTTGGTTTCAAGAAGCTTTAAAAGATCCAAATAGTCCTTATCATGACTATTATATCTTTAAATCCTCTAAAGATGGTAAAGAACCAAATAACTGGAGATCTGTTTTTGGAGGTTCAGTATGGCAAAAGGTAGAAGGTAGAGATGAATATTATTTCCATGCTTTTTCTAAAAAACAACCTGATTTAAATTGGGAAAATCCAACTTTAAGACAAGAACTTTATAAAATGATTAATTGGTGGTTAGATAAAGGAATTGCGGGATTTAGAGTTGATGCAATTAACTTTATTAAAAAGGATCAAAGATATTTAGATGGTCCTGTTGATGGACAAGATGGTTTAAGTGCTTGTTTTGATTTTGCGAGAAATCAACCAGGTATTGAAGTATTCTTTGATGAATTAAAGAAAGAAACTTTTGAAAAGCATAATTGTATGACTGTTGCAGAAGCAGTAGGGGTTCAATATAAGGATTTAGGTATTTTTATTGGTGAACAAGGATGTTTTTCAATGATGTTTGATTTTAATTATTGTAATTTTGATATTAGTGAAGATGAAGAATGGTTTAAAAGAAATGATTGGACTGTTAAACAATTTAAAGAATTGTTGTTTACAAGCCAAAGAGAAGTACAAAAACTTGGATGGATTGCTAGTTTCTTGGAAAATCATGATCAACCTAGAGCAATCGATAAATTTGTGTTAGATAAGAAAAATCATAATTATTATTCTCAAACAATGCTTGCTGGTATGTTCTTTAATTTAAGAGGAACACCATTTATCTATCAAGGTGAAGAAATTGGTATGGAAAACTTTGAAAGAGAAAGCATTGATGAATTTGATGATATTGGAAGTCATGGACAATATCAAAGAGCTTTAGAAGAAGGCTTTACTAAAGAAGAAGCCATGCATTTCCTTAACCTTAGAAGTAGAGATAATACCAGAACACCAATGCAATGGGATAGTAGTGAATATGCTGGATTCAGTAATCATGAACCATGGTTAAAAATGACAGGAAGCCAAGATAAAATCAATGTTGAAAGTCAATTCAATGATCCAAATTCAATCTATAGCTTCTATAAAAAAATGATCTCTATTAGAAAACAAGAAGATATTCTTGTTTATGGAGATTTTAAAGAAGTAAATACTGTAGATGATGTTATTGGTTATAAACGTACTTATCAAGGACAAGAAATTATTTGTTTATGTAACTTTACAAACACTGAACAACCAATTCCTGAAACTCAAGGAAACATTTTGTTAGATAACTACAACAATTACAACCCAACAACCTTAAAACCTTATCAATTTATTATGATCAAAAAATAATAACAGCCCTTTAGTGATAAACTAGAGGGCTTTTTATTGCCGTTATCGGCAAAAACTATACATTTTAACAACGTATAAATTTATGTTTATTGCCGATAACTTCTATTATTTACTTTATTTGTTTAAATACGATGTTTTTTAACATAATTTTTAACTTGTTCTTTTACTTGATAATATGTCTTTAAAGCATCTTCTCTATATTCTGGGCTATCTGGTGTATCATCAAAATAACTTATATACCATTGATCTACTACTTTCAAAAACCACTTTGTTTGAGGCAATTGCTCTTGAGCAATTACAAAAGTATCAAAATCTTCTTTAACACCTTTATAAATACCTTTTGATACAATTTCTACACCACGTGATTTAAAATACTTATCTATCTTTTGATAACATTCATTCAAATCAATATTATTCTTTTTTGCCTTTTCTTCACTTAAATAGATTTCCATCAACATATATCAAATACCTCACATCATCAATCAAAAACGTCTACTGGTTGAATATAACTTTTCATACTATATTCATCACTTACAATTGTTACATCAAATTCTTTAACACAATATTTTAGCCATGTATAATTTGAAGATAATTTTTTAATTATTTGTACTACTTCAGCCATTGAAATAGGATATAAAGAAACATAACCTGAATATTGTCTATGTTTAAATCCATTATTAATAAAATACTTTTTAAGATCACTCCATCCTTTTTTATAATTTTTTGAAGGGTAGTATTTTTTTAATAGAGAATCATTTAAATCAAAGTTGAGCGCTTTTTTGCTTTCTAAAGAATCCATTATTACGTTTTTCTACTTCATAATAACATCTTAAAGCATCTTCTCTATATTCAGGACTTTCAGGTCCATCTCCAAAATAACTTATATACCATTGATCTACTACTTTTAAAAACCAATTTGTATCAGGTAATGATCCTTGTGCAATAGCAAAAGTATCAAAATCTTTTCTTACGCCTTTATAAATACCTTTTGATACAATTTCTACTCCTCGTGATTTAAAATACTTATCTATCTTTTGATAACATTCATTTAAATCTATATTATTCTTTTTTGCTTTTTCCTCACTTAAATAAATTTCCATCAACATATATATCCACCTCTTATCTTTATCATACATTACTACAATCAATAGTATATCCCTTCACTAATATATACGCCATTCATTTCTATTTTTCTTTTATTATTTTTAATTTTTTATATAATCGTGATTTGATAAATCACGATTATATAATTTCTTTGGACTATTTAAATAATGCAACATAACAAATTTCATTTACTTATTTAAACAGCTTTTAATGTGCATATATAAAACCTAATGATTAAATTAATGTAATACGTTAAAATATACCTATAAAATATTTATAGAAAAGAGATTAATATGAAAAACTTATATCAAACAATGTCTGATTATTTTAAAAATAATCCTATAGATTGGAATTATTACTTAAATGAATTAGAACTTCCTAAAAATATAAATGATGCTAAAAATTTTATAAAAGATTTTTTTGCATATGGTGGAAAGGGTTATTTAATACATGACATAATACAAGAATGTGAACCACTTAGAATAAATCATACTTTATCAGTTTTCTGTATTGGTTTACTTATTAAAAGCAGTTCATATCATGACTTAGAAATAATTGATGATAATCAAAATGAAATTTTTGAATTTAACTATCTTTGGTTCTTAGTTTCTTTATTTCATGATATGGGTTATGTTCAAGAAAAGGATTGGACATATAAATTTGAATATAGAAAAAAATCCAAAGATTTTCAAAATCGCATGAGAATAAATAATCAGCCTATTAACAAATTCAATAAATACCATAACTATAATACATACTATGACTTGGGAATTATTTATTCTTCTCCTTGTTATTTTAGAATAAATCCTATAAAGCCATGTAGCATAACTAATTCTAGAAATAATCCTTGTTCTAATAATAGCATTATTTTCAATAATGGAACTATAATAACTAGAAGTATGTATTCTAAATCTACCATTTTTAATTATTTAGAATATTGCAAAATGAATGAAGATATCAATCATTATGATCATGGAATAGTCGGTGGGCTATGGTTATATGATAGCTTAGTAAAAAATTATTATTTATCTTATATTTCATTAAATGATGATAGCAAAAATATAGAAAATTTCTATATAAATTTTATATCTAATTTTCGATTATCCGCATAAACACTATACTTTCAAGTATTTTGAAGTATAGAAAAAACTCATTTTACCACGATTTTACCACGATTGAATGAGCCTTGATATGACCTATAAAATAACACCCAAAAGACATCATTACACCTAAATGGTGTCTTTTTAAAAAGCAGTCAATCCTAAGACTAACTGCTTTGTGTGTATGGATATGAAATTGTCAAACTGGAATTTGTCTTACAACAATTTATATATGCATAAAAAGCAATATATTTATGAAAACACCCTAAATCCAAAATCTACTCAATTCATTTTTCCTTACATAAAATGTTCTCGTATATTTCACTTCCTCACCAAGTGTTTCCCCTATCAAAACTTCAAAATCATTGATATCAAATTCTGGAAAGAATGTATCTCCATCTTCAATATTTAAATCTACTTCTGTGATATACATTTTATCTACTATTTGCAAAGCTTCCTTAAATAGTCCATATCCACCAGATATGTATACATCTCGTCCTTTAGCCAATAATAATGCATCTTCTAATGATTTAACTGAAACTAAATTATCTCCTTGATACTCTGTTGTGGTGGAAACAACAATATTCATTCTATTAGGCAACGGATGACCGATTTCTTCATAAGACTTTCGCCCCATAATAACCACATTACCCGTTGTTAACTCTCTAAATTGCTTTTGTTCTCCCTTTATTTTCCATGGTATATTACCATTCTTGCCTATAACATTATTCTTTGACCTCGCAACAATCAAACCTATCATCTATTTCATCCTCCATAATATGATGTCGTACCTGTGATTCCATCAAGTGCACCACATCTTAACAAACTCAAAATTATCTCGAACTAACCAGCTCGACAAATTCTAATTTGTCCGTTTCTTCATATCCACATTATATCATTTTCATATCTGCACCACAATAAAATTTTATGCACCGATAATCTTATTGAACAGCTCTAACAAACACCATTTCATCACTCCAATCTGAAATTTAGGTATGAAAAAAGCAGTCAATCCTAAGACTAACTGCTTTGTGTATAGAGATATGAAATTGTGAAATAGAATTTGCCTATTTCAAATCAAAAAGAGAATTTTCATAGTCCTTTACATAGTATCGTATATTTTTACGCCCCTTTTGAATAATGGTATGTCCCTCTGCTTCTAATTTTTCTTTCTGTGCTTCAATACCATTTGGATATTTAGCATTTAATTCTCCGTTTGCTTTTAATGTTCTCCAATAGGGTGTTTCATCTTCGGAACGCTGATAACTCGCCCACGCTACAATAGAAACAAATATACCCGCTGTAATCGGCTCTGTAAAATCTGCACCACTCAATTTTGCAAAGTGTTCTCGTATTTTTCCAACCGTAATCACTTTACCATACGGAACTTTTTTCATTACTTTGTCATAGTCAATCGGGGGAGCAAAATACATTTTGTTTCCACCATATTTCTCAATACTTTTCTGGTCTATGATAATTTGAAATTTTGGCATATCCTTACTATCATGCAACATAGCATTAAAATCTTTTTTATCTTCATTTGCCATTTGTGCCACCTCCTACTTTAAGGATAGTCTGTTTCTTATTTCCATGCAATGAGGCTGTTTGAAAATTATTAACACTTTCAAATTTGTCGCTTTCTTCATATCCATATTATAACAGTTCCATATATCCGCCACAATAAAAATCAGCATACCCTTAGCATTTATGGAACAAAAATGCACACTTTTTCTTTCTTCCTCTTGATTACCCCACAACAGAAAAGAAAAAGCCCTGTCAAGAGCCTTGCCACCATTGGTGGTGCTTTGCACTCTTTACTGGGCTTTTTGTTTGCTGTATCTTCCATGCAAGAGGAAATTAAAGACCTCTGTTCCATTTCGCCTTTAGATAATCTTCATAGTCTGCTTCATTGAAGTCTACTTGTGGAGAAGTGTCGGGAATGTTGTTTCTGTTGTCTATATCCGCAAGCTGACGAAATATCCAATCATCATAAGGGTCATGGTATTTATACTCTTTGGGCTGTTCTCTGTATCGGTCTAACCCTCGCATTTCCTTATGCACTTTTATCATGCGTTCCAGTTTTTGACGCTGTATCAACTGCTTGATTTCCATAAGTTCTTCCAACTCCGTAACCTCATTGGTAATGTAGTTATGGATATACTGTATGAGTTTATATGCCTTGTAAAATGTGCATTCTTTTTCATCATCGAAAAATTCATTTTCAGACAGGTAATCTAAGGAAACATTGAAGTCTTGTTCCCGTTTGATAATATCCATGATATAGGGCTCGGTGTGGTCAATATACTTCCATTCTCCCGACAATAATTCATTGGGCGTTACACCCAGCACGTCCATTATCTTCTCTAACGTATCAAAGGTAGGATAATTCACGCCACGTTCAATCTTGGAAAGGCTCTGCATATTGATACCGATTTTGTCCGCAAGTTCCTGTTGTTTCATTCCTCTGTGTTTTCTTATGGTCTGTATGTTTTCTCCTAAGAAACTGATTTTCTTTTCATAATGCTCCATAACTTAGTATAACCGCTCCTTTCGTTGCTTTTCTTGGTATTTATAAGCATATCATACTTAATCTATATCTAAAAGTCAACAAAAACTTCTTGACAAGTAATTCTAATGGAGTTATTATCGTATTAGACAGAGTGATTAAGCACGCTAGGGTCAATCACACGCTTGAGTAAGCATATAAAATATATATTTTCACTTTGATAGCATGAATAAGCATGGACTATCAGACCGAAAATAAGGTTTCTGACTGGGGCTGTTCCGTTTAGCCACGAGCCTTACAAGGCTCGTGAGCGTTAAGAACGGGGCAGACACAGGAAGAAAGGGAACGCCTTTAGGCGTTCGTAAAGGGCGTATATGTAACACCGCCCTGCGTATACATGTCATAGTACCTAGAAACTGTGATAAATAAAGGAAAAAACACGATTTTTACCCGCAAAAAACGGGGCATACGAAAGGAGCAATGCACTATAACTACACACAAAAATTTATCCGTTAAGATTGATTACATCAGCATTGTATTTGATACTGCAACCGCTGAAGATATAATCATGCACATTTTAGATTTACCGACTGACATTTTCAATGTTTATCCAGCAATGATAAAATTCAAGACTTATCAAGCACGCTGGCAGATTGGAGATATTTATGTATCGGGGGACGCAAGAAAGACAGAGGATAACCCACAGGGGCTAGGCTGTTATCTTGTTATGACCGGCAGAGGTTGTGATGATATTTTCCGTATTCTCGACAGTAGGAATTATACCTTTGGGGATATGTTTCGACGCTGTGAGCGAAGATACGGACTGGATAACTTTCATTTCACAAGACTTGATATTGCCATTGATGATAAGAACGAAAAGCCATTCTTTACCATAGAGCAGATAAAGAAGAAATGCGAAAAAGAGGAATTTATTTCTAATAGTGAGGGCTACCACTTTGACGAAAGCAAGTTTGATGATTTCGACACCGCAAAGACTGTTTATATCGGTGCTGGTAAATCGGGATTATCCTACCGCTTTTATGATAAGGATAAGGAAGTCTGTTCAAAACATAATAAGACACTTGATGAAGTCGGCAGTTGGAAACGGACAGAAATGCAACTGCGTGATGATAAGGCTCATGTTTTTGCCATGACATTCAAAGACAGACCGTTGGAACTTGGGGAACTGGCTTTCGGGTTATTAGCAAACAACCTACGCTTTGTCGTGCCAAACAGAAATGAAAGTAATAAGAGCAGATGGAAAACGTGTCGGTTTTGGGAACGATTTTTAGGGGCTGTGGAAGTCTTGAAACTGCAAGTACCGAAACTACATAATTCCCTTGAGGAAACACAGCAATGGCTCACAGAGGGTGGCGTGATTTCTGCTGTCAAAAGTTTTTATTTCTTAGAAGAACATGATGCATTAGGTGGACTGGAAAAAGTGGGAACTATGCTTGACAGGGCAAGATACAGCAGTTCCCTTTCCAGTAAATTAACCGCCCACTTACAGAGGATAGACCGCACCGACCTTATCCCCTATATCCAGTATGACACGAAACATGGGAAAGGGGGTATCTGATGAATAACAACGACATTCCCGTATGGGAAAAATACACCCTTACCATTGAAGAAGCGTCAAAGTATTTCCGTATCGGAGAAAACAAGTTAAGACGCTTGGCAGAGGAAAACAAGGACGCTGGCTGGCTCATTATGAATGGCAACCGCATACAGATTAAACGCCGACAGTTTGAAAAGGTCATTGATAAATTGGACGCAATCTAATGCAAATGAGCCTTGTATGTGTTATGATGAATACAAGTCATATCAAGGCTCTTTCCAACAAGGAAAGGAGCAGACACCATGAAAGAAAAAAGACGGGATAGTAAAGAACGTATCCTGCATACTGGAGAGAGCCAACGAACAGACGGAAAATACTTATATAAATATGTAGACGCATTTGGAAACACAAAATATGTGTATGCTTGGAGATTGACACCCACAGACCCGACACCAAAGGGAAAACGGGAAAAACCCTCACTTCGTGAACTGGAACAGCAGATAAGACGGGATATTGAGGACGGTATCGACAGCACAGGCAAGAAAATGACGCTTTGCCAACTCTACGCCAAACAGAACGCACAGAGGGCAAATGTGAAGAAAAGCACACAGAAACAACGGGAACAACTCATGCGGTTATTGAAAGAGGACAAGTTAGGTGCTAGGAGCATTGATACGATAAAACCCTCTGACGCTAAAGAATGGGCGTTACGCATGAAAGACAAAGGCTTTTCCTATAACACTATTAACAACCATAAACGCTCGTTAAAAGCGTCATTCTATATCGCCATACAAGACGATTGTGTAAGGAAAAACCCTTTTAATTTCAAGTTAAGTGAAATCATAGAAAATGATACCAAAGAGAAAGTAGCATTGACAGAGGAACAGGAACAAGCCTTACTGTCATTCATCAAGACGGATAACGTGTATCACAAGTATTATGATGATGTGCTGATACTGTTAAAGACAGGACTTCGTATCTCGGAACTGTGCGGACTGACAGTAGCCGATATTGATTTCAAGAATGAGGTTGTGGTTATCGACCACCAGTTATTAAAGAGCAAGGAACAGGGCTATTATATTGAAACGCCTAAGACAAAGAGTGGAACAAGGCAAGTGCCATTAAGCAGAGAAACGATACAGGCATTTCAACGGGTCATAAGGAAACGCACAAAAGGGAAACTGATAGAGATAGACGGATACAAAGATTTTCTGTTCGTCAATCCGAAAGGCAATCCTAAAGTTGCGATTGATTACAACGCCTTATTTGTCCGTATGGTAAAGAAATATAACAAACACCACAAGGATAACCCCTTGCCACATATCACACCACATACGCTACGCCATACGTTCTGCACAAGACTGGCAAGCAAGAACATGAACCCGAAAGATTTACAGTATATCATGGGACATTCAAACATCAGTATCACAATGAACTGGTATGCTCATGCGTCCATAGATACCGCAAAATCAGAGGTTCAGCGTCTAATCGCATAAGAAGTATTTACCACGATTTTAACCACGCTTGATAGCGAAAATATAAGAAGATAGACCTAGATATGTGAGGTTTACCACAAAAGCAAAATGCCCGTAGAGCCTATAAAATAAGGCTTTGCGGACATTTAAGAAGATATAAAAAGATAGTCAAAAAGACATATATGATTTAAATAGAAATAATCTTCATTTTTGTGTTAATCAATTTCCTATATTTGCATATCTAGCTGATTGTATTATTTCTCATAATATGTGGTTTGCAACTGATTACGGAACAATAGAATTATATGAAAAATGTGGTTTAGAACAATTGATTCCACCACACGCTCAATCGATATCATTCAATACTAATCCTTTGTTATTTATTTTGGCTCTAGCTGATACATTAGAACCTATAAAAACTTGTTGTGATCCCGATTATGGATTAAACATTGAACCAATAGAAGTTTTAAATAGTATAGAATGTGTATTTAATTATAAACACATATCCTTATTATTTAAAAATAATGAAATATTTAAAAAAATAAAAAAGAAATTGGATGGTTTAGAAAACTGGTTAGATATCAATGTAGAAATTTTCGAAAATGAAAACAAAATTGATATTATATTTTGATATATCTCTCATATAAAAAACATATCCTCATGATTTTTGATATCTAGAAGATATATTGGTTTTATTTTATATTTTTAAGGGTTATAAAATAACTCATGGAGCTCAATTTTTTGGGGATGTATTTCTGATAATTTAATTGTCATAAAAAAAACAGCTAGAATTCTAGCTGTTGTTTCGTTTTATAGTTCGTTTATCATTGATATTGTCTAGATACTATGAAAGGAACTATATAAATATATGATAGTATGAAATTTTTAAACATGAAAATAAAAACATAATTATCTCTAATATTTTAATTAATAGTAGCTAGAAAAAAATCATTTTGAAAAGGTTCTCAAAATTGAATTCTTTCCTGCCGGTCCCTCTATCAGAAATAATTTTTATCAATGAATTTTTTATATATAGATTTCAAACACCATCTCATTCTTCATCAAATATATCATTTAGTGTTTTCTCCATATCTACTATCAAATTAACCACTAATGCATTTCCCATCATAAATCTACGCTTTCTCAATGGCATTTCTACCTTTTCTCCTTTAACCAAGCAATACTTTGTATGATTTGTAGGAAATCCTTGTATTCTCTCTGCTTCTGTAGCAGTAAGTAACCTTACTCTTCCTGTCATCTTATCTTTCACAATATGAGTTGTTCTACTGAATCCGCCTTCTGATGTTAACATTGTACGCGCAGGTTTATCCTCTTGATCAATCATAGAAATAGCACCTTCTGAAAATACATATTTATGACCTGTTGAACTTGTACGCAACAATTTTTTTGCACCTTTTAGATACTGCCATGTCTGTCTATCTTCTTTTGGTAGACGCTGTTTCGTTTCATCACTATGTGTAATCATTGGATCTGTATAGTATAATTTTTCTTCTGGAATAAAATACTGTTCTTCGACCTTTTCAGTCTCCATAATATCACCGAGTGTTATCTGTTTCCCATGATAATTTGGAACAGTCTTTATTGTATATATTATCCCATCCTTCATTATTCCAGAATTTTCAAATAAGCATTGGAACGTATCAGATACCTCTCCTACTTCTGACGAAAGCCTCTTAACTTTCATCTTAGCGGATTTTGCTTTATTTACAGAAAAAGTCTCTGCAAAAAATCCATCATTTAAAATAACACTTTCCATACATTTTTCCTTGTTCTCTTCCTCGAGTGTATCTGTATATCCTATTGTATTTAAAATTTTTGTTGCATATCTTGTATTATTTTTATATGCAAAAATAAATGTTCTTCGACGTCTTTGTTGATATCCATATTCCGCAGCATTGATTACTCGCCATTCAACTGTATATCCTTCATCACGAAAACACGCAAGAATCACACCAAAATCTCTTCCTCTTTGTTTTGCTGGAGATTTCAACAATCTATCAACATTTTCTAGTAAAACAAATGGCGGTTTCTTTATTTCCAATATTTCTCGTATTGACCACCATAAAATACCTTTCTTACCTTCCAATCCTTTGGATGTAGCTAATGAAGACGCTACTGAATAGTCCTGGCATGGAAAACCTCCGACTAATAAGTTAAAATCAGGAATTGTTGTTTTGTCTACATCTTCAATATTATAATTAGTAGTATCTTCGCCATTTTTATCTAATCGAGTACCAAATCGATATACATAACAGTCATGTGCATACTGTGTTTTCTTCTCTGAAGGTTCCCATTGACTAAACCAAACTGTATCCCACTTTTCTTCTTTGCCATAATCTTCTACTGTTCTTATATTATTAAGTCCACATCTAAAACCACCTACTCCGGCAAACAATTCGCAAACTGTTTTCTTCACTTTTTTTACCTCTTCTTTTTATCATCAAACAATCTTTCTCGAATATAATAACCCATTTTTATATCCTTGTAAAGATCCTTTTCTATTTTTTATTATGGCAGTAACTCAATATTTAAAGGGGAGAATTTGTTCTCATGAACAAGCTATCAAATTTTAAATCTTTAAGTTACTTAAAAAACTATTGATTAAAATTCATAAAATATCCAGAAGTTAAAAATAATTGTATTTTTCGCATTAAATCAATTTTTTCTAATTCTTTTTATAATTTATACTTCCTATATTTTTTTCAATAATTGTATAATATAATTAACTAATAAGAATATTTACTGAGGTGATAAAAATGCTTTTCGATTATGATGACACTAATATAAACAGCGTCTTGAATTATGCAAAAAAAATAGAAGATTTAACATTTAGAGATATTCTTGTTGAATGTAAAAAATATCTTGCTGATGCTGAAAAGGGCAAAAAAATGAATCGCCCTTTAGAATTTATAAATAGTTTAAAAAACGATAAATTATTAACATCAGAAAATTCAAAAGGACAATTAGGAAATATTATTGAAAAATTTTATTTTGGATATGAACCAAATTCTAATCAAAATGCTGATTTAGATAAAATAGGTGTAGAAATCAAACAAACACCTATCGATATAAAAAAAGATGGAACTCTAACAGCAGGGGAACGTTTAGTTATTACCATGATTTCTTATACTGATCCTGTAGAGGAAGATTTTTATAAAAGTCATGTATATGAAAAAATAAAGAATATTCTTCTTGTACAATACATAAGAGATAAATCAAAAAATAGATTAGATAATCGAATCAAGTATGTAAATTTATTTACACCGCCTCCTGAAGATTTAGAAATCATTATCAATGACTATAAAGTTATAACTCAAAAAATCAAAGAGGGAAAAGCTCATGAATTAAGCGAAAGTGATACATATTATTTAGGAGCATGTACAAAAGGGAGTACAGCCCAAAGTAGTTGGCGCGAACAATATTATGGAAACCATATACCTGCTAAAAAGAGAGCGTTTTGTTTAAAAAATAGTTATATGACACATGTGTTACAAGACTATGTTTTAACTCATAAATTAGAAAATGAATCTATCATTAAAAATATAGATGAACTTAAACATTTATCCTTTGAACAAATAATTATTAATAAAATCAATCATTATAAAAACAAAACCGATGAAGAATTATGTTCTCTATTCGATAGAGAATATAACAATAACAAATCTCAATGGATTGATTTATCCTACCGTATGCTAGGTATCAAAGGAAATCATGCAGAAGAATTTGAAAAGGCTAATGTCAAAGTAAAAGCTATTCGATTAGAGGAAAACGGAAAGAATAGAGAAAGCATATCTTTCCCAACATTTAAATACAAAGAATTAGCAAATGAAAAATGGGAGACTTCTTTTATTCATGAGTATTTTTCAACAACTAAATTCTTATTTGTAATCTTTAAATCAAATGGAAAAACATATAATCTTTTAGGCGCACAAATGTGGAACATGCCTTATAATGACCTAGAAGAAACAGTAAAAAACGGATGGTTAGCTATTCAAGAAAAAATCATAACAGGTGTTACATTTACAAAAACAAGTAATTGTATTAAAAATGATTTACCTAAAAAATCTGATAACCCTATTATCCATATACGTCCACATGCTCAAAAAGCAGCTTTCAAATTAAACAATGGATATTCTCAAGGAAATATTAATAGAGATGCTAATGAATTACCAGACGGTCAATGGATGACTACACATAGTTTTTGGATCAATAACGATTACATACTTAAGCAACTAAAATATAAGTAAAGGAGTTAAATTATGAATGATTTAAAAAAGTTATCTAAAAAAAATAAATATTTAAAAGGAAGCGTTGAGCTACATGTTGTCAAAAATAAAATTCAATATTTTAATAGGGGTGAAGATATTTATATTCTTCACAAAAAAAGTATAAATCAGATTATAGATTCTCTTAACTCAACATTGATACTAGGAATCAACGAAAGAGAAAAAGTCAGTGCACCTATTGGTATTAATGCTAAATCCTTAAATACTTCCATTAGAAAAAGTATGTCAATTATCAAAGATATAAATTTTGAAACATCAGTTATTAATGGTAGTTTTATTCCTTTAAGTCAAAAATCAGATTTTGATTTTTCTATTTATGACAAGGAAACTAATTATTATAATTTTTGGAATTATTGTTACGGTTTAGAAGCCAGAAAAAAAGGTCCTGAAATTTTTGAAAAATATTTCAGTGACTCAGAAAGAAAAAAAGAATGGGAAAGATATATGTCTAAATATGAAAATGACAAATACACAAAAGACCTAATCGTTCCCTCAACTTCTTTTAATATTATAGGAGAAATCCAATTTGGAAACTGGGCAATGCTTTACAAAGATATGTTTAGGTTAGTTGCCGCTATGAATAAAGGTGCAAAAATCGATTTATATGTTTATATTTGCTCGACTGGTTTATTAAAAACATTATTAAGTGACCAAATAGTTTATTTAGATAAAGCTATTAAAGAATTCAAAGAAAATGTAAACAATCATAATATTACCGTTCCTGTTATGATTATACCTATAGATATAGACGAAAATAGTTTTACAGAAAACAACTACAAAAATGCCTTTGATGCAGTTCATACAATGATCAATGAATATAATGATGATTTTGAAGAATTAATAAAATTACAAGAAGAAAAAGAAGCTTATGAAAATTCAATCGATATGGAAATTATAAAACCTGTAAAAAACATGAATGATATTTCTAATAAAATCGATATCTTAAAAAAAGAGATGCATAAAAAAATAACTATCATCAATGAATACTTGTATAATCCCTTCGAATAAAAAAATCTATTTATGAAACATCAACAATTAAAAACATCTCCAGAAATTTCTAAAAGAATGTCTCATGTCAAAACTAAAAGAAATTCTGCTGAAGTTATGATAGCTAAGTCTTTATGGCATAGAGGATATAGATACAGATTGAATTATAAGGCATTGCCTGGATCTCCAGATATTGCTTTAACTAAATATAGAATAGCAATTTTTATAGATGGTGAATTTTGGCATGGTAAAGATTTTGAACAAAGAAAAAATAAATTAAAAAATAATAAAGATTATTGGATTGAAAAAATACAAGAAAATATTGATAGGGATTTAAGAAATGATAAATTATTAAGACAAATGGATTGGTATCCAATACATTTTTGGAGTAACGATGTAATAAAGTATTGTAATCAATGTATAGATGAAATAATCTATACAATTGAAGATAGAAATGTTTAAAAAGCAAGTACAGTCGCACTTGCTTTTTATATTTATAATTGATAATTTCTTTGTGTGCTATTATCAATACTATTTAACCAACCATCGATATTATCACTAGTTATCGAATTTCTCCTTAATATATAAGCTATATCAGAAGCAGTTATAATCAAAATTGGGTGACCATCTTCAACAACTTCCTTATAAGCTTGACTATCTACGTAACTTGTTGTTATCAATATTCCAAATTGTCTATATCTTATTCGAGAAATTAAACGTGACATATTTTTTACACCAACTCCATGATTTAGTGAATAACATTTAGCTTCTAATGCGCAGTCTATTTTTAAAGGGAAATTGGCCTTATTTCCTGTGCTTATACTATAGTATCCTATAGCATCTCTGCCTCCATCTCTCCATGGTCTTGTCAAAGAGAAACTTTCAAAATTTCTATCCATCATTGAAACTATATGCGTTGCACATAGCTCAAATTCTGTCGGTCTATCATTGTAATGTTTTAATATTTTTTCTATACAAAGCTTACCTTCTTCATCACATTGCAATTGTTCGTATCTACTTGGAATCTTAAAAATTTTCGGTGCTTTTAAAGCGTCTATTCCATTTCTTCCGTTTTTTTGAAATTTTTTCCATGCTTCTGGAGCTTTCTCTATACTATTTTCATAATCTTCACATAATGCTACCAGCCAGTCATAACTGATAGATTCATCTTTTGTATCCAAAATAGTAAAGTATGATTCATAATTTTGAAATCTGTTATCTCCTATAGTTCTCCAAAATGCAATTAAATCTTTATCAGGTGAAATATTAGGATTTCCAGGTGCTGCTAATCCTAAAAATTGGACATCTCTTCCTTCTGTTGCTTTTTTAAATATAAAGAAAGGCGGAATATCTTTTAAATTTTTATTAAAATTAAGATTAGAAAATACTTGTTCCAACAATTTATTTCCACCCTGTTTAGTATTTGTTAAAAGTCTTCCTGGTTTTCTATTATCCCCATAATATCTAAATATACCGGTTTCTTCATCTAAATAATCTGGCCATTCCAATTCTGACATTGATGTATATAAAACACAGTATGCAAACTTTGTAGGATCATCTTTTCTTTTTACTTTTCTAAAACCGCTCATATTACCTAATTTTGGAAAAATTTTAGATAATGGATCATCACCAGTATTACCATTTTTACCACCTTTATATATTGTATCCACTATAAGGTCCATCTTACCTAAATCTTCAAATTTTACTTCCATCGTTATCACCTTCTATTTGAATATTCTATCAGATAAACATCCATTATGCACAAAAATAATCGTTATCATGAATAAATGTTATTGTTTCTCATCCTTCTTTGTTATATCTAAAAATTTATGAACTCTCTTATCAAGTAAATTCATTTTATCCTTATTAATCATAAATTTTTCATCTCTTTTAGACTTATCTTTATTTCTCACAAGTAATCCTTTAAATGGCTTTAAAATATCTTCAAAATAAATAATCTTATATATACAATTTAATAGTAACAAACAATCAATTTTTTGATTTGAATATTTTTTTCCATGTTGAGATAAATGTCTAGATACCTTTTTATGATTAGATGGTTGCTCATTACTATTAAAGTCATATTGCTTATAAATGTAATTTATACAATTTGATAACAAGCATAATTCGAATATGAACGGTACCTCATTTATTTGATATCGGCAATAATAATCAACAACTGGATTAAGAATTGTATTTCTAGTGTTGTTTCCTTTATTTTGTGTATAACCGGCTAATAAATCCTCAATAATAGAATAAAATACCATATTAGCAATTGCAAAATCTTTATTATTAAATGAATTAATCGCTTGTTTGAATATTACTTTATGTTTTTTTGGAAGATTATTTGAAATATCCGTTATCATTTGATTTGTTTTCTCTTTAGTAAAATATTTAATCATAATTTTGTCAAAAGATGTTTCATCTTTATTATTAGTTAAAATTTCTTTTAATTGAACTGCATCCATTTTGTATGGCCAAACCCAGTAGTAGTTTTCTAAATCATTTTTATATGATTCATAACTAAAAAAGCTATTTGGATTATTTAATGCTTCAGAAAACTTTAATAGAGCATCTGTTAAACCTTTAAAATTTATATTAACGACTTTTTCTGAAAGAGCTTTTAAAAAAGGTTGTAAAGAAATCATCATTTTTTCTGTGTTTTGCCTAATAGTTTCTATAAGCTCAGTATATCTCTCTAAAGATGAAACAATTAATCTTCCTACGTCAATTATATTAAATTCATTATCATTTTCTTTATCTTCCACTTCTATTCCTCCAAAAAATAATATTTAAATTTTTCTTTACAAATTTATAATAATCACTATATTTTTTCAATAATTATGATTAATTACACAGCATATAATTTCAATAACGATGCGTAATTATTATAAAATTTTTAATTAAATGTCCTTACATTTTCTAATAGAGACATCTAACATATGCGCTACTTATCTTTTTAATTACTTAGTACATAATTATGTACTAAAAAACCTGCATCTCGTGCAGGTTTTTCAATATTATATATTATTTAAATAGTTTAGAGAAATAGTTTTTAACAACGTGATTTTTAATTTTTGATAATGTTGTGTTGCTTGAATCGAATCTGTCTTTTTTAGCCCAACCTGGTTGAGAATCTGCTTGATTAGTTGTTAAATATGAATAGTAGTTTACACACATGTTTTTGTTCCTCCTTAATATTTTATATCCCTTTTGTTACTTATATTATATGTAAGAAAATTTAAAAATTATATGTGTTGAGGTTATGAGAATATTGCATACATTTGTGCATAATGCACAATGGTGAATATAGTTTAAAACTATAACAAAGTACCTATTATTTATATTATTCAAACTATGTTTTGATTGATAAAATAAAAATATAGTTTGAAAGGAATAAATGATATGAGTCAATTAAATAGATATGAATTTGTAGGAAGTTTTTTACGTCCTGAAAGATTAAAAGAAGCTAGAAAAAATTATGAATTAAATAATATAACTAAAGAAGAACTTACTAAAGTAGAAGATGAATGTATTGTAGAACTTGTAAATAAACTTAAAGAATTAGGTTATCATACCATCACAGATGGTGAATTTAGACGTTCTACGTGGCATTTAGACTTTATGTGGGGATTTGAAGGGGTTGAACATAAAAAGACTGTAGATGGCAATCAAACGTTTGATGGTGAAGCTGCTATGATTGATGATACTTTTATGACAGGAAAGATTTCTTGTAAAGATCATCCTTTTGTTGAACATTTTAAATTTGTTAAAGCGTTAGAAGATGAAAATACTGTAGCTAAACAAACAATTCCTTCACCTGGTCAATTCTATGCTTATTTCACTGGAGCTGAATTATTAGATAAAGCATTAGAAATCTATGGTAGTGAAGAAGCTTTTGGGGATGATGTTGTTAAAGCATACAATGAATTTGTTCAAGAAATTTATCACGCTGGATGCCGTCAATTACAATTTGATGATTGTGTATGGGGTGGTATGGTTAATCCTGAACTTGCTGTAAGTTTAACAGGAAGAAAAGGAGAAGAATTAGAAAAATATAAACAACTTCTATTAGATTTAAATAATAAAGTTGTTGCAAGTGCACCTGTAGATTTAACAATTAATACTCATGTATGTAGAGGAAATTATCATTCTACTTACTTTAGTTCAGGAGCTTATGATGGTGTAGCTGATTTACTCTTTGGTGAAGAAAATGTAGATGCTTATTTCTTAGAATATGATGATCATCGTTCTGGTGGTTTTGCTCCATTAAAGAAAGTATCAGGAGATAAGAAAGTTGTTTTAGGTCTTATTACAACAAAGAAACCTGATTTAGAAGATAAAGAACTTGTTAAAAGAAGAATCTATGAAGCAACTAAATATATTCCTTTAGAACGTTTATATTTAAGTCCTCAATGTGGTTTTGCTTCATGTGAGATTGGTAATAAATTAACAGAAGAACAACAATGGGCTAAACTTAAACTTGTTAAAGAAATTGCTGAAGAAGTATGGGGAGATTAAAAAAAAGGAGAATAGCATGATAATCCATGTTTTCTCCTTTTTTACACTATTTTACAATATGCATATGAGGGTAAGGTATTTCAATACCTTCCTTTTTAAATTCAGTGACTAAATCTTTACGAATATCTGCCAGCATTTGGAAACCTTGTACATTATCTTCACTTGTAATTGTTGCTCTTAATTGAATACTGCTATCTTTTAAATCAGAAACAATCACAGGGACTAATGGATCCTTTTTATCTTTTCTTCCATCAATGAATAAAGGATGTTTTACAACAAGATCTTGAATCACTTTGATTGCTTGATCTATATCACTTTCATAAGAAATATCGATATAAAGATAATTTGCTTTAACATGTTCAATTTGTGAAATATTTTCTATAATTGCTTTATTCATAATATCATTAGGAACAATCATTTGCGTTTTTTCTAATGTTTCAATAACACTATGTCTAAGTGAAATATCAATAACAGTTCCTCTAACATTATGCCCTGTAACAACAATAAAATCACCAATCTTATAAGGCTTATAAGCCATAATCATGGCACCATTAATAAGATTACCTGCAGCTTCTTGACTGGCAAGTCCAATAACTACGGCAAAGATTCCTCCAGATGCAAGTAAGGCAGTCGCAAATGATTTTAAAAACTTCACTTCACTACATACAATTGCTAAAAAGATTGTAATGAGAATAATCTTTTTAATTCTTTTTTGTAAAACATAATTATCAGGCCATTTCTTTTTAATAAACTTATTTAATAATTTATTGATTGCAATTAAAACAATCCCAGCAATAATAATTGAAATAATGCCATTAATAACCCCATTTACAAACAAATTATCAATTTGTTCAAATACTTTTTCCATTCAAATTACCTCTTTTTATAATACTTTGAAAGAACATACAACAAAACTGATTGCATTGCTCCTACAATAGAAACCATTAAACATCCATAACAAATCCAATATAACATACTATTTCCTGTATTAATTGCATTTAATATAAAGAAAACAATAAACGCAATTAATGCTACATTCCTTGTATACTTAAAAAAACGATAAAATCTTTGTGCTAATATTTCATTTGTATTCATCTTATTTACCGATGCAAAAGCGTTTAAATAATTCATCTAATAAATCTTCTTTTGCTTGTTCTCCTAATATTTCTTTTAAACAAGACCAACTATCATAAAGATCTTCTACAATAAGATCTGATGGTATAGACATCTTCATCGCATCAATTGCTATTTGTAAAGAAGAAGCTGCTTTTTCTAATAATTGTGTTTGTCTAGCATTAGTAAGATAATATTCTTCTTGATTACTTATAAGTCCTAAATTAAATTTCTTTTTAATTTCTTTAGTAAGCGCTAAAATATCTTGTTCTTTAGCCGATATTTCAATTCCTTCTAAATCAACTTTCTTACCTAAATCTGCTTTATTAATAATAATAATACGATTTGTATCTTCTGTAAGTTCAAGTAACTTTTGATCTTCTTGATCAAGTTCTTTACTTCCATCAATAACTAATAAAACAAGATCTGCTTTTTTAATCATTTCTTTTGATTTTTCAACCCCAAGACTTTCTACAATATTATCTGTTTCTCTAATTCCTGCTGTATCGATCATATTTAATAAAATACCATCTACTGTTACTGATCCTTCAACGACATCTCTTGTTGTTCCAGCAATATTTGTGACAATCGCTTTTTCTTCTTTTAACATCGCATTTAATAAACTAGATTTACCAACATTGGGTTTACCAATGATAGCTGTTTGAATTCCCTCTTTTAATAATTTAATATTTTTAGAATCTTCAATGATTTTATTCATCTTTTCAATCAAAGAAGTAGACATTGGTAAAAGCTTATCTGCTGTTAATTCTTCTACATCTTCATATTCGGGATAATCAATATTGACTTCAATTTGCGTAATAATTTGAATTAAATCTTCTTTTAAATCTTTAATAAAATGACTAATACTTCCTTGAATTCCTTTTAAAGCAAGAGAAGAAGCATAACTATTTTTAGCCGTAATAATATCACTAATAGCTTCTGCTTGTGATAAATCAATACGCCCATTTAAAAAAGCACGTTTACTGAATTCACCACGTTCTGCCAGTCTTGCTCCATGATGTAAACAAAGATCAACTACTTTATTTGTAATATAAACACCACCATGGCAATTGATTTCAACCATTTCTTCTCCAGTAAAAGTTCTTTTCCCACGGTAGATATTTACTAATACTTCATCTATTTTTTCACCATTATCTTTTATATAACCGTATGTAATGGTATGACTCTCTTTATTTATAATCTTTCCTGTAAAAAACTGTTGAACAAATGCAATAACATCTTTTCCTGATAAACGGATAATTGAAATTGCTGCTTCTAGTCTTGATGTTGCTACTGCAACAATAATATCATCATTCATTTTCATACCACCTTTCTTCTTGATACTATCTTAATTTGTTGATTTTATCAATAAATAACTCCCTCATTATAACAAATATTTTTTATTTTTGATATATGATTTTTTTCGATTGATTTCTATATTTTAATCATATATTATTATGTACAAATAGGGGTGAAAAAATGAAAAAGCTGAATAAAAAAGTTCCTATAATCGGAGGTGCTGTTATAGGAGTGATATTAGTTATTTATATCATTTTATGTTTTCTAGCATCTGGCAATGGTTTTATCAAAAATATGACTATCAATGGCATTAAAGTGAATAATATGTCTAAAGATGAAGTCGTTAGTCTTCTTGAAAAACAATATAAAAAAGATCAAGAATATCTTTTATTTAATTTAAAAGCTGATGGTAAGAAATATCAAATTGATATGACAAATAATGTCACAATCGATATTGATAAAGAAGTATCTGCTATTCAAAAGAAATATAATAACTTCTTTACGAAAGGTTATCATTATTTGTTAAATCATAATGAAAATATTTCTATTAATATAAAAGATAAAAAAACACTTAATCAAGCTATCAAAGATTCTAAAATATTAGAAGATTCTACTTTAGTTCCTACATCTTATAAAGTAGAAAAAACAAAAGTCATTTTTACTAAAGGTAAAAGTGGAAAAGCTGTTCAACAAAAAGATGTTTATGATGCTATTGAAACAGCATTAAATAATTATGATTTTAAAAAGACATTCACAATTGAACCTTCATCTGTAACTGAAAATGAAAGTGTTATGAAAACAATTTATAAATCTTTATCTAAAGAAGGAAAGAATGCGACTTTAGATAAAGATAATGATTATAAAATTGTAGCTGAACAATATGGCGCTAAATATAATCTAGATGATTCTATTAAAGCTTTTAATAAAGCAAAAGAAGGAGAAGAATTTACAATAGCTTGTAAAGCAATTGTTCCTTCTATTACAAAAGAAGATTTAGAAAAGAATTTATTTAAAGATATTTTAGGAGAATATACAACAAATGTAAGTGGTTCTTCGGTAAGAAAAAATAATGTACGTTTAGCGGGAGAAAAATGTAATGTTATTTTACTTCCAGGGGAAGAATTCTCTTATAACCAAACTGTTGGAAAAAGAACAAAAGAAAATGGTTTTGGTGAAGCAGGTGCTTATTTAAATGGAGAAACAGTCCAAGAAGTAGGAGGAGGGGTTTGTCAAACTTCTTCAACTTTATATAACGCTGTTGTTCTTGCTAATTTAAAAGTAACAAAAAGATCAAATCACACATATATTTCAAGTTATGTTCCAATTGGTAGAGATGCTACTGTATCATGGGGTGGTCCTGATTTTAAATTTAAAAATAATCGTGATTATCCAATTAAAATTGAAGCAAGTTATGCAAAAAGTAAATTAACTTGTAAAATTATTGGAACTGATGTCGATGGAAGTTACGTAAAATTTACCAGTGAAAAAACTGGAGATGTTGGTTTTAATACCAAATATGAAAATGATGATACTATTCCAGAAGGTCAACAAGTAACAAGAACAGCTGGTTCAAACGGGGGAAGAGCTGTCTCTTATCGTCTTGTTTATGATAAAAATGGAAATCTGATTTCTAAAACTAAAGAAGCAAATAGTTATTATAAAGGTCATGATGCTTTAATTGCTGTTGGTACAATGAAGGTAGAAACACCAGAAGAAACAACACCTGAAACAACAGAACCTTCTACACCGGAGGAAACAACCCCTGAAACGACTCCAAATACTGAACCAACTCAACCTGAAACAACGATTGAACCCTCAGAAACGACAGCACAATAAAAAAACGAGCAATGCTCGTTTTTTTTATACATTTTCAATGATTTCTAAAATTTGTTCGATATTCTTTTTTCCAAAAACGACTTTTTGATCATTAATAACCATGCATGGTACTGACATGATTTGATATTGATCTTTAAGTTGTTTAAAGTGTTGAATATCATAGACCTCCGTTGTTATTTGTTTATTTAACGAAGCTATTCTTTGAGCTGAAGTAACGAGTTCTGGACACATCGTACAAGATAAAGAAACTATAATTTTTATATTAATCTCTTTATTTATTTTATCTATTCTTTCTAAATAAGTTTGTTCTATCTTTTGTCCTGGTCCTGCAACATTATAAATTCCTAGAATGAAAGAGGTGAATTCATGTCCACCAGGTACACCATGGAAAGTTAAGCCACTCCATGTACCATCTTCTAAACAAATATTGACAGAAGGAATCTCTTGATTTGTTTTTTCTATAGCTATTTTTATTTTATCGGTTTGTAATGCTAATGCTTCCATATATCCTTTTAATTCATTGGATAACGTACTTTCATTGAGTAATAATTTAAGAATAATTGGATTTTCCATACGTGAAAAAACAGCTTGTAATTGTGAAAGCATGTGTTCATCAAGTAATGAATCGTTATTAACAGTTACCTGTTCTTCCTTTTTTACTTGAGGAATTTTTGGTATTATTCCCGTTTTTTGATGCATTTTTTCAACATATTTTTCTAATGATGTGGCTGCTTTTGCACCATCACTTACCGCTGTAACGACTTGACGCAATTCTTTAATACAAACATCACCAGCTCCATAGATACCTTCTTTATTTGTTTTTTGATTTTGATCAGTAACGATATAACCAGATTCATTGAGTTCTACAATATCTTTTACAAGAGATGTATTCGGTTGATAACCCGCAAAGACAAAAACACCAAAAGTATCATTTTCATTTGCATGATATTCAATCACTTCATTTGTTTTTTTATTATGATACTTTAAAGATTCTAAATACGTATGACCACTGACTTCAAGTACTTCAACATTTGTATAAACAGTTATCTTTTCATGATTTTTTGCTAACGAAGCAATAGAAGAAGCACAACTAAAGTCATCTTCTCTTATTAAAATAGTGACATGTTTTGCATATCTGGTAAGAAAAACACTTTCTTCTGCAGCAGCATAGCCACCACCTACAACAAATATTTCTTTTCCTTCAAAAAATGAACCATCACACGTTGCACAGTAGGCAATACCATGCCCTTTAAATTCTTCTTCACCAATAAAACCTGCTTTTCTTGGGTGAGCACCTGTCGCTATAACAATACCAAAACACTTAAATGTTCCTCTTGTCGTTTTTACTTGTTTAAAATCCCCATCATCTTCAATCTTTTGAACCTCAGCTAACACAAAATCAGCTCCAAAATCTTGAGCTTGTTGTCTCATCGATTCTGTCAATTCTTTTCCACTTGTTTTTAAAATACCAGGATAATTAACAACATCAGATGTAATAGTAATTTGTCCACCAAATGTTTCTTTTTCAATAACAAGAACACGATTATTTGCTCTTGCTAAATAAAGAGCTGCAGTTAAACCTGCAGGCCCTCCACCTATAACAATGGCATCATAAATTGTTTGTTCCATAAACTATAATTGTCCTACAAGATCTAAACTTGGTTTTAATGTTTCTTTACCTGGTTCCCATTTTGCTGGACATACTTCATCTCCGTGAGTATAAACAAATTGGCAAGCTTGCACTTTTCTCAATAATTCGTCTGCATTACGACCAACATTACCAGCATTGACTTCATAAGCCACAATTTTACCTTCAGGATTAACAACAAATGTACCTCTTTCAGATAAACCGTCTTCTTCAATTAATACTTCAAAATCTTTTGATAAGGCATGAGTAGGATCTGCTAACATAGGGTATTCAATTTTAGAAATACGTTTTGAACTATCATGCCATGCTTTATGAACAAAATGAGTATCAGTAGATACTGAATAGATTTCACAATCTACTTTTTTAAATTCTTCATATTTGTTTGATAAATCTTCTAATTCAGTAGGGCAAACAAACGTAAAATCTGCTGGATAAAAGAAAAATACACTCCATTTTCCTAAAATATCTTCTTTTTTAACTGTTTTAAATTCATCATTTTGAAATGCTTTAACTTCAAAATCATTTACTTCTTTATTAATTAATGACATATAATCTCCTCCTTGGTTAGCTCTTGCTAACTTATGTGTTTATCATAACACTAAAAATTAGAATTATCAATATAAATAGTAATAATTATTGTTATTATTTATTAATACATATATATTATGTCCATTTATTGCAAAAATAAAAGAGACTGTAACGAAATAATTTTTTAAGAAGTTAATTTCGTTTCGTTTGGCTTCTTTTTCTTTGTTTTTCGTATAAAAAAACATCTTCAGCTATTTTAGCGAGATGTAACCTGATTTTTATATACTTTTTATTTATTTGTAAGTACATACTTTTTAGTTAAGAAGACCTTTTGATTATGTTGATTTTTCTTTCTTCAATCTATATTTATGATATTTTCTCAAATTATAACCCAAATATACAACGAGAAATTCCATTTTTGTATTTTTCAATCCTCTTCTTGTGAAGTCTGTTCGTACGCTCAAAGGAATCACTACATCACTTCCTTTATCCTTATCATCACTGACAACAACTTGTGGTTCATTACACTTGGCGGTAAATACCTGTGGTTGGTTTATCTAGTGCCATGCCCGGCACACTACAAAAAAAGACAATGTACATCAGTATAATACTGGCAACATTGTCTTTTTTGCTGGACTATATCAATATTTTATTTCGTTACAGCCTCTAAAGAAGTCCCATTCCTTTTAAAATATAAAGCCACATTGTTATAGAAAATCCACTAAAGATGGTTGTTAACATGACTACTGTACTAGTAAGTATTCCTATATGTCCCATATTTTTAGCCATAACAAAGCATGAAACAGTCGTTGCTGAACCAAGCATAACAAGGATAGCTATGAGCTGTTCTCCTTGGAACCCTAAATAGATAGCTAAGGGTAGAAACATTGCACAGAAGCCGAATAACTTAATGAATGCAGCACATAATGCTGGTTTTAAATCACCCAGGGCTTCTTTATAATTAAAAGTTGCTCCCATCGCCATTAAACCTAATGGAGTAGCTACATTTCCAATCGAAGTCACGGTCTTATCTAACATCGTTGGCATTGGTAAATGAAGTAAAGACCATAGAATACCAACTACAATTCCAATAAGTATTGGGTTTGTCAAAATACCTTTGATTGTCTTAAGCCAAACTTCTTTACTTAATCCTTTTCTTTCAGGTGAAAAGAAAGAAAGGACGACAACGGCCATAATATTATATAAAGGGACACTCCCAATAATCATTAAAGGCGCCATGGTTGCTTTTCCATAGACGTTTTGAATCAAGGCAATACCGAGTAAAGCTGCCGAACTACGATAACTTGCTTGAATAAATTCCCCTTGATTTTGTTTATTCTTTAATAAAAAAGAAAGTAAAGTAACAATTAAAATACTTAAAATTGTAATGAAAAAACAAAATAGAACAAACTTCGTATCCCAAATTGTCTTAAAATCTAAAGTTGCTAGATCTTTAAATAATAAGACAGGTAGGGGAATTAAAAAAACAAACTTATTCATTCTAGAAGCAAAAACGTCATCAATAATATCTATCTTCTTAAAAAACATTCCTAATACAATCATCGCAAAAACAGGCACGGTCGCATTTAAACTAAAAATTAAATTTTCCATTATTTCCTCCCTAAAGAAAAAACCGCATTTGCGGCTTAATCTACATATGAGATTGTCATATATCTATTTTTTCCTTCACCTTTAGATTCAGTCTTTAAATGATCCATCTTCGCAATTTCTTGATGCATCACTTTTCTTTCATCTGCAGGCATAGGATCCAATTTTAAATCAGCTTTTGTTCTTAAAACTGTTTTACCAAATTTTCTTGCCATACTTGCAACTTTTTTATAACGTTCTTCTTTATAGCCATTGATATCAACACTTACTTCTAAACGTTTTTTAAATGTTGTACTTACAGCATTTTTGATAATTAAGTTAATTGCTCTTAAAATAACACCAGCTTTACCAATTAAAATAGAGTTATTGCTTGTATTAATATTGCAATAAATTCTACCATCTTGAACATAAGAAACAGTTTCTACTTCAAATTGCATATCTGTTAAGATTTTTCTTATAAGATTTTCAATATATTCTTGAACCATTTCTACTGTCCAACAAGCAATTTCAGCTTTTTTACTAAATAAACCTTTAGTTTCTAAAGTAACTTCATAATTTAATTGATCAATTGTTACACCTAAATCAAGGCATGCTTTACTTACAGCATCATCTACTGTTTTTCCAGTATAAGTTTTCATATAAATACCTCTATTTATTTTTTATTTTGTCTTTTTGTTAAATAATTTGTATTTGCTTGATCAACTTCTTTTTGCGCTTTTTCAACATGGTAAATATAAATATACCATGTTCTAACAATTGTAATAATGTTTGTTGTCATCCAATAAAGTGACATTGCTGCAGGCATAATTGCTGCAAAGTAAATGATAAATAATGTCATGAAATTATTCATCATGTTCATTGATTGCATTTGTGATGTTTCTCTATATTTTGGATTTCTTTTTGACATGATTGTGTTGATTTTCATCGCAAAATATTGAGTTAAAGCAACAATGGCAAGTAATACAATATAGGCAATCTCGAATTTAAATACGTGATCGATTGGTTTAGCACCTAAGTTAATACCAAACATATTTGTTTGATATAAGATTTCAATACGTTGAACCGCTTGCCACATTGCAAACATAATTGGTAATGTTAAGAATGTTGTAAATGAAGCCAACATACTGACATCATTTTTCTTATATAAAGCTTGAATTTCTGCAGACATTCTCATTTGAGAAGTTTGATCTTTTCTACCTTTATATTTATTTTGAATTCTTTCCATTTCTGGTTGAATCAATTGCATCTTTTGTTGAGATACTGTCGATTTAATCATAATTGGTAAAATGATAATATTAATTAAAATAGTAATTAATACAACACCTAAAGCAATATTATTTAATAAAACATCTCCTAAATAAATAATACTTTTAGAAATAGGAATAACTAATAAGAAATCAAAAATTCCTGACTTCATAGACCATGGTGTGTTTAAATTAATTGCTCTTTTAGCAATCAGTTTACCACTTGAATCAAGATTTGCTGTACATCCAGTTAGGGCTACAACAAATAAAACTAAACAAATAATTTTAAAATATTTTTTAGTTTTGTTATCTAAGATCATTTGCTGATCTCCTTTCTCTTTACTTTTTTGTACAAATACTCTAATTCTTTTTTATTTTCTATATATGTATTATCTAAGAATCTTTTTCTTACAATTACTATATAGTCAAATTCTTCATCAAAATGAAAACATTCTTGAATCATCATGCGTAACTGTCTTTTGATTTTATTTCTAGTAACAGCATTTCCTAATTTCTTGCTTACAGAAATACCAACGCGTCCGTGGCCCATTTGATTTTCATCTTTATAAATAATAAAACAAGAATTCGCAAAACTCTTTTTTCTAGCAATGATCTTGCTAAAATCTTCATTTCTTTTTACTCTAAATTCTTTTTTCATAAAATTTTAGAAAAAAATCCACCGTAAAGTGGATTTTAAATTAAGCAGTTAATACTTTTCTTCCTCTTTTACGGCGACGTGCGATTACTTTTCTTCCACCAACAGTTGCCATTCTAGCTCTAAAACCATGAGTTTTTGCTCTTTTTCTTTTATTTGGTTGATATGTTCTTTTCATATTTTACACCTCCAAAATTCATTTTCTTTTTATACAAATAACATATGCCCTCATATTTTATATGAATTATTGTGACAAGTCAATTCTAAATTCTATATTTCTAACCGATTATTCTACTTTTTTTATCGTTACATTGCTTCCTTACTTTATTTTCATCCTTGAAAAGTTGTTCACAATTATTGGTGCACTCTCTTTATCTAAAGAAATTCACTTTCTAAATGTGAACTTTGTATAATTTAACTTCATTTTCATAATCACATACTTATTTTTAGTGTGAATAACCAAAAAGACACACTTTTTTTAAATATTCACATTGTGAATTTATCTTTTCTTAACAAATTTTCTTAAATTCACATATCAAAATTGTACTAAATTTAAAACTTTACAAAAAAAACCTTAAAAAAGCTTGATTTCTATTATAAATTCACAATTCTTTCTTAGAGACACAACAATGTGCACATTCAATTGTGACTTTATATAAAAATGTTTACTTTACTGGTATTAAGAAAAGTGCATTTTTTGCCTAAAATACGCGTTTTTTATAAAATTCACAATGTGAATTTACAATTTCTTAACACTTCGACAATCTTCTTGGTTATTCACGCTTTAATTCACAGGGTGAATGAAGTTATTCATACATGTGAATGAGTGAAAATTATGATGATATCAAGCACTTTTTCTTTGTGAACTTCCCTGTGCACATTGTTTTTTATTCCATACATCATGCACAAAGTTCACAAAGAATAAAATTCATATGAATTTTTTATTTTGTGAATAATGTGAATAAGTACTTTAAATTGTTGTTATAGGTCACTTTTTTTGTGAACAAACTTGTGCACGAACTGTGGACAGGTTTTTTTTGCTTTCAAAGTTGTTCTTTCTTATATATAATTGAGGCGAAAAGGAGTTGAAAAAAGTGCAAGATTTAAACAAAATTTGGACATCTTGTGTAGACACTTTAGAAAAACAGAACATAGTTGAAGATAAGATTATGTTAGATTCACTATTTAGACCAGCAACTCTAGAAGCAATTGAAGATAATAAAGTCACAATAACAACAGATTTACAATGGAATATTGATCCTATTTTAGAAAAGCAATCAGAAATTGAATCGATTCTTTCTAATTCTTTCTCTAAACCGATCACAATTAATGTTCTTTCAAAAGAAGAATATAATAAAAAGAAGTTAAAACAAAAGAAAGTTCCTAAAATTGATAGTCATCTTCATCCAGATATGACTTTTTCTAACTTTATTGTGGGTAATTCAAACCGTATGGCACAAAATGCGGCTTTACTTGTTTCCACAAATCCTGGAAAGAACTTCAATCCATTATTTTTATATAGTCATCCAGGACTAGGAAAAACTCATTTATTGAACGCTATTGGAAATCGTGCGAAAGAAACAAATCCTGATTTAGTTGTTCGTTATATTACTTCTAAAGATTTTGTTGATGAAATCATTAATTCAATTAAAACAAATACAACTGATGATATTTATAGTTATTATCGTAATATTGATATTTTATTAATTGATGATATTCAATTTTTATTTGGTAAAGAAAAAAGTAGTGAAATGTTCTTTCATATCTTTAATGAAATTATTAATAGTAATCATCAAATCGTTATTACGAGCGATAAAATGCCTGACGAATTACAAGGTATTGAAGAACGTTTAATCAGTCGTTTTAAATCTGGTTTATCCTTTGGAATTGATCCACCAGAATTTGAAACTGCAAAAGCAATCTTAGAAAAGAAAATTGAAAATCTAGGTAATACAGATTTAGTTATTACAGATGATGTTTTAGACTTCATGGTTATGAATTATTGTAATGATATTCGTTCTTTAGAAGGTCAATTAAAACGTTTATTCTTCTGTAGTATCATGGAACAAACAAATTACATAGATATGAATTTTGCTTCTGAAGTCTTCAAAGATCAAAAAACTATAAAAAAAGCACAAGAACCACTTACAAAAGAATTTATCTTAAAAACAACAGCCGAGTTCTACTATCTTACAATTAGTCAAATTATTTCTAAAAATAGAACCCGTAACTTAGTAACTCCTCGTGAAATATGTATGTATTTAATGAGAGAATTACTTGATGTCACATTTAGTGAAATCGGTGTGACTTTCTCTAACCGAGATCACTCAACCGTTATGAAAGCTTGTAAAAGAGTAGAAACTAAAATCAAGAAAGATCCAGATTATAAACTTGCTGTTGATAAGATCAAACAAAAGTTAGGCACACTCTAGTGCACAATATCAACATGAAATGCACATTACTATTCATATAAAAAACATTGATAAATACAAGATAATTTGTATTTGTTCACATTGTTCACATGCTAATAGTAGTAATAACTTATTTTTTAATTATATAAATATAGGAGGTCAGTATGCATTTTAAAATTAAAAGATTAAAATTATTAAACGCTTTATCTAAAGCAACCAGAGCCGTTTCTGTTCGTAGTCCTTTACCTGTACTTACAGGAATTAAATTTGATTTAAAATCTGATCAATTAATTCTTACAGGTAGTGATAGTGATATTACAATTCAAACAATTATTGATCAAGATGATGATTTAGAAATTATTAAAGAAGGGGCTGTTGTTTTAAATAGCCGTTATATTTTTGATATCGTTAGAAAAATCAATAGTGATGATATTGAAATTGAAATTATTGATGGATTACTTACACGTATTAAAGGAAGTCAAATTGAATATAGCTTAAATGGAACAGATGCAGTGGAATATCCTAGAATTGATTTAAGCAAAACAGGAACACATTTTATTATGAGTTCACTTGTTTTAAAAAATATTATTGGTGAAACAAAATTTGCAGCGAGTGATAAAGAAACAAGACCTATCTTAACTGGTATTAACTTTAAAGCTCATGATCATGTTTTAGAATGTGTTGCTACAGATAGTTATCGTTTAGCTAAGAAAATTATTTCTATTGATGAAGATGTTACTTTTAATATCACTATTCCTAAATTAAGTTTAGATGAAATTAGTAAGATTATTGAAGTTGATGAATCTATTGAACTTTATGTTTCTGATCGTAAAGTATTATTTGTTTTAGGTAAAAATATTATTCAAACACGTTTGATTGATGGATCTTATCCTGATACAACACGTTTAATTCCTTTAGAATTTGATTATGAATTAGATATTAATCGTTCTGATTTATTAAATGCGATTGATCGTGTTTCTTTATTATTAAATGAACAAAATAATATTGTTAAATTAGATATGTCTAATGAACAAGTTATTTTATCTTCTTATCAACAAGAAATTGGATCTGTAGAAGAAAACTTATCTACATCTTTCTATAAAGGTGAACCACTTACGATTTCATTTAGTAGTAAATATGCAAATGATGCGATTAAATCATTTAGTGGAGAAAAAGTTAAGATCTCATTTACTGGAGAAATGAAACCATTCATTATCAAAGATTTTGATTCTGATGAATTATTACAACTTGTTTTACCAGTAAGAACATATTAAGAAGCGAAAGCTTCTTTTTTTTAGTTTTTTTAGGGTATCTTTGTTTCTAGTGGTACTAATTTTTATTTTAAGAGCTTTTTTATAGAAAATGATTTTTTGTGTTAGAAAATAAAAATAACGAATATAACGCAAAATTTTGAATTTTTGTCATTTTTATGATATACTTATTGAGTACAATTATATAGAAAAGAAGGGTTATTATGAAAGAAATACCAATAAGAGATGAATATATTAAGCTAGACCAATTTTTAAAATTTGTTAATGTGGTATCAAGTGGCATTGAAGCAAAAATAGTCATTAAAGATGGTCAAGTAAAAGTAAATGGTGAAGTTGAATTAAGAAGAGGAAAGAAACTTCATAATCAAGATGAAGTGGAAGTAAATGGAGAACATTATATTATAAATGCTTATCAATAATTTAGAACTTTCTCATTTTAGAAATTATGATCATTTTTTTATTGAATTTGATAAAGGTATTAACATTTTAATTGGTGGTAATGCACAAGGAAAAACAAATATTATAGAAGCTATTTATCTTTTATCTGTTTGTAGATCTTTTAGAACTCATATCAATGATCAAATGATTCAATTTGATTATAATTTTGCAAAGGTAAAGGGAAATATTTATTCTAATCAAAGAAATCATCAAGCAGAGCTTGTTTTATCTAAAGAAAATAAAAAAGCAAAGATTGATGGAAAAGATGTTTTAAAGATATCTGAATATGTCGGTTATTTAAATGTGGTGGTATTTGTACCAGATGATCTTTCTTTAGTAAAAGGATCACCGAGTACCAGAAGAAAATTTATTGATTTAGAATTATCTAAAATATCACCTATTTATGCTTTTTATCTTGCTAAGTATAATCGTTTATTAAAAGAGAGAAATCAGTATCTTAAATTATTAAGTAAGAAAAACGGAAAATATGATGATTATCTAGAAACAATAGATGAACAAATGGTAGATGTTCAATTAAAGGTTATAGAAAAAAGAGAAAATTTTATTGAACGTCTTTCTAAAAATGTAAAAGATGTTTATAAATCTATTGCTGATAATGAGGAATATGTTGATTTGCATTATCTTTGTTTTATTAAAAAGAAAGATAAAGAGGAATTATTAAAATTATATAAAAAAGAATTTTCAAGGGATTTAAAGTATTTAAGTACGACTCATGGAATTCATAAAGAAGATATGAAAATAATGATTGATCGAAAAAGTGCACATCAATATGCTTCTCAAGGACAACAAAGAACAATTGTTTTAAGTATCAAGATTGCTTTACTTGAATTGATAAAAGAAGAAATAGGGGAATACCCAATTCTTTTATTAGATGATGTTTTATCAGAACTTGATGATCAAAGAAAAACGAAATTGTTAGATATTTTGAATAATCGTATTCAAACTTTTATTACAACAACTTCTATTGATGGAATAGAACATCATGTCATCAAAGAAGCAAAGAAGATTAATATAAATCGCAAGGAGAAACAATAATGGCAGAAGAAAATAAAGTACAACATAGCTATGATGAATCTGACATTCAGGTCTTAGAAGGACTTGAAGCCGTAAGAAAAAGACCAGGTATGTATATAGGAACAACATCATCTCGTGGGTTACATCACCTTGTATGGGAAATCGTAGATAACTCGATTGATGAAGCTTTAGCGGGATATGCAAGTCATATTAAAGTTATTTTAAAAGATGATGATGTCGTTGAAGTTATCGATGATGGACGTGGGATGCCAACAGGAAAACACGCCAAAACTGGTAAATCAACAGTAGAAACAATTTTTACGGTATTACATGCTGGTGGGAAATTTGGTGGCGGTGGCTACAAAGTTTCCGGTGGTCTACATGGTGTTGGGGCTTCTGTTGTCAATGCCTTATCTTCATGGTTAGAAGTTAATGTTTATCGTGAAGGAAAAGAATATTATCAAAGATTTGAAAATGGGGGAACACCTGTTGCACCATTAAAAGAAGTAGGTCCAACAGATAAACAAGGAACAAAAGTTACTTTTAAAGCAGATGCTGAAATCTTTAAAGAAACAACAACTTATGATTATGAAGTGTTGAGACAAAGAATTAGAGAACTTGCTTTCTTAAATAAAGGGTTAAGAATTAGTTTAACAGATTTAAGAGATGGTCAAAATCGTGAACATGATTATATGTATGAAGGTGGTATTAAGGAATACGTTGCTTATATCAACAAAAATAAAACACCGATCCACGATGAAATCATTTATGTAGAAGATATGCAAAATGATATTAAGATTGAAGTATCTATGCAATATAATGATGGTTACCAAGAAAACATCTATTCTTTCTGTAATAACATCAATACTCATGAAGGTGGGACTCATGAAGAAGGGTTCCGTTTAGCCCTTACACGTGTCATCAATAATTATGCAAGAAAGGGAAACTTCTTAAAAGAAAAAGATGATGCTTTATCAGGAGAAGACTGTCGTGAAGGGTTAACAGCCATTATTTCAGTTAAACACCCTGATCCACAATATGAAGGACAAACAAAAACAAAATTAGGAAATGCGGAAGTAAGAAAAATTGCTTCAAGTATTATTTCTAAATCATTAGATCAATTCTTGTTAGAAAATCCAGATACTGCCAAAATTATTGTAGAAAAAGCAATTGTTGCTTCTCATGCACGTTTAGCTGCGAAAAAAGCACGTGAAATGACAAGAAGAAAAACAGGAATGGAAATTACATCATTGCCTGGAAAATTAGCGGACTGTTCATCAAGAGATGCGAGCGAATGTGAAATCTTCATTGTCGAAGGGGATTCTGCCGGAGGTAGTGCAAAGATGGGACGTGATCGTCGTATTCAAGCCATTTTACCACTTCGTGGTAAAATCTTAAACGTTGAAAAAGCACGTTTAGATCGTGTTTTATCAAGTGATACGATCCGTAGTATGATTACTGCTTTTGGTACAGGTATTGGTGAAGATTTTGATATTAATAAATTACGTTATCATAAAATTGTTATCATGACCGATGCCGATGTCGATGGTGGTCATATCCGTATCTTAATGTTAACGTTCTTATATCGCTATTTAAAACCTTTAATTGAAGGTGGTTTTGTTTACGCTGCTCAACCTCCACTTTATTTATTAAAACATGGAAAAGAAGAACATTACTTATATAGTGACGAAGAACTTGATGATTTAAGAACAAAACTTGGTGAAGGTGCGAAGTATTCAATTCAACGTTATAAAGGTTTAGGAGAAATGAATGCGGATCAATTATGGGAAACAACAATGGATCCTGAACATCGTATTTTAAATCGTATTGAGTTAGATGAAGCAATGGAAGCAGATATGATTTTTGATGTTTTAATGGGTGAAAAAGTTGAACCTCGTAGAGAATTTATTCAAGAAAATGCGAAATATGTAACTGATTTAGATATTTAGAAGGAGTAGAAAATGGATAATCAAGAAAAAGGAATAAGAAAAATTCAATTAACATCAGAAATGAAAACTTCTTTCATGAATTATGCTATGTCAGTTATTGTAGCACGTGCATTACCTGATGTAAGAGATGGAATGAAACCAGTTCAAAGACGTATCGTTTATGGTATGAATGAACTTGGATGTTATAGTGATAAAGCGTATAAGAAATCAGCACGTATCGTTGGGGAAGTTATGGGGAAATATCATCCTCATGGAGATTCTTCCATTTATGAAGCGTTAGTCAGAATGGCACAAGATTTCTCATATCGTTATATGCTTGTGGATGGGCATGGAAACTTTGGTTCAATTGACGGTGACGGAGCTGCCGCTATGCGTTATACCGAAGCAAGAATGTCTAAAATTTCAATGGAATTAATGAGAGATATCAATAAAGATACCATTGATTTTATTCCAAACTATGATGGTGAAGAAAGAGAACCATCGGTATTACCTTGTCGTATTCCTAACTTATTAGTTAATGGGACAACAGGGATTGCGGTTGGTATGGCAACCAATATGCCACCTCATAATATTGGTGAAGTGATTGATGCCGTTATTGCGGTAAGTAAAAATCCTGATATTTCTGTTATGGAATTGATGGAAAATTATATTCAAGGACCTGATTTTCCTACAGGAGGATATATTTTAGGAAAGAGTGCGATTAAAAAAGCCTATGAAACAGGTAATGGTTTAATCGTTATGCGTGCAAAAACAGAAATTGAAGAACATAAGGGAAGACAAAGAATTGTTGCTTATGAAATTCCTTATCAAGTCAATAAAGCAAGATTAGTAGAAAAGATTGCGCATTTAGCACGTGATAAAGTCGTTGAAGGTATTAGTGATGTTCGTGATGAATCAAACCGTGAAGGTATTCGTATTGTTATTGAATTAAAGAGAGATGTTCAAGCTGAAGTTGTTTTAAATCAGTTATATAAATTAACTTCTTTACAAACAACATTTGGTGTTAATAATATTGCTTTAGTTAATAATGAACCTAAGACTTTAACTTTAAAAGAATTAATTCAATATTATTTATCTCATCAAGAAGAAGTTATTCGTCGTAGAACACAATTTGAATTAAATAAAGCAGAAGCAAGAGCGCATATTTTAGAAGGTTTAAAGAAAGCTTTAGATCATATTGATGAAATCATCCAATTAATTCGTACAAGTAGAACAACTGAAATCATTCAACAAAGATTGATGGATGAATTTGGTATGTCTGATAAACAAGCCAAAGCTGTAAGAGAAATGCAATTACAACGTCTTGCTGGTTTGGAAAGAGAAAAGATTGAAGAAGAATTAAATAATTTATTAATTCTTATTGCGGATTTAAAAGATATTCTTGCAAATGAAGAACGTATCTTAGAAATCATTAGAAATGAATTATTAGAAATGAAAGAAAAATATGGAGATAAACGTCGTACTGAAATCATCCAAGGTACATTTGATATTGAAGATGAAGATTTAATTCCAGTAGAAGATGTTATCATTTCACTTACTAATAATGGTTATGTAAAACGTATGCCAGTAGATACTTATAAATCTCAAAATAGAGGTGGACGTGGTGTCAAAGGTATGGCAACAACACAAGATGATGTCATTAGTTCACTTATTCATATGTCAACACATGATGATTTATTGATCTTTACAAATAAAGGAAAAGTTTATCGTTTGAAAGGATATAATATTCCTGAATTTGGTAGAACAGCTAAAGGTTTACCAATTGTAAATATATTAAATCTTGATAAAGATGAAAGTGTTAAATCATTAATTAATATTAATAAGAAAATGATTGAAGAAGATAAACATTGGTATTTATTCTTTGCAACTGAACAAGGTTTAGTAAAACGTGTCGATATTTCAGAATTTGAAAATATTAGACAAACTGGTAAGATTGCAATCAAGTTAAAAGAAGATGATGCTTTAGTGGGTGTTAAATTAACTAAAGGGGATGATGAAATCTTAATTGCAGCAAGTAATGGTAAACTTGTAAGATTCTCTGAAGGTCATGTAAGACCAATGGGAAGAACTGCAAGTGGTGTTAGAGGTATTAATGTTGATGGTTCTAAAGTTATTGGTATGACAACAAACCGTGAAGGACAATTAATTATGGTTGTTACGGAAAAAGGTTATGGTAAGATGTCACCAATTGATGAATATCGTGTTTCTAACCGTGGTGGTAAAGGTGTTAAGACAATTAATGTTACTGAACGTAATGGACAAATTGTGGCGATTAGAGCGGTAGAAGGTAATGAGGATTTATTAATTATTACAGATGATGGTATTGTGATTCGTTTACCTATGGAACAAGTTAAAACCGCAGGACGTGCAACTCAAGGTGTAAGACTTATTAAAGTTCATGATAGCAAGGTTTCTTCTGTAGAAGTTGTTGCTAAAAATGAAGAAGACGATGAAGAAGGTGAAGAAGAGTCAGAGTAATCTGACTCTTTTACCCATGAATAATGAAGAGTTAAAAAGATTATTTGAGCGTTTAGATCATTCAAAATTTAGAAGTTCTTTTCATCTTACTAAAAAATATAAAGAGTATTGTAATGAAAAAGGATTGGATGTCATTGAACAACATGCACGAGATTTTATTTCTAAAAGAATTGCGCCAGCCGTTATTTTAAATGATGGAAAGCAGACACCGATGAAAAATCATCCAGTATTTATTGCACAACATGCTACAGCTACATGTTGTCGAGGATGTTTATATAAATGGTATCATATAAAACCACATACCCAGTTAGATGACAGTCAACAAGAGATGATCGTTCAAGTGATTATGTCTTGGATTAAAAGAGAATTGCAAAGGAAATAGGCTTGATGTATAATCAAGGCAGTAGAAATATATATAAGGGGAAAGAAAATGATTGATATTAATTTAATTAGAGAAAATCCTACTTTAGTCAAAGAAAATATGAAGAAGAAATTCCAAGAAGCCAAAGTGGGATTAGTAGATGAAGCTTATAAATTAGATAAAGATTATCGTGAAGTATTAACAAGAGCAAGTGAAATTAGAAGTTTAAGAAACAAATATTCTAAAGAAATTGGTGCTTTAATGAGAGAAGGTAAAAGAGATTTAGCTGAAGAAATTAAAGCAAAAGTAACTTCTATGGCAGATGAATTAAAAGATTTAGAAGTAAAAGAAGAGGATTATGGAAAAGAATTAAAAGAAATCATGATGAAAATTCCAAATATCATTCATGATTCTGTACCTATTGGAAAAGATGATTCTGAAAACGTAGAAATTCAAAAATATGGTGACCCAGTTGTACCTGATTATGAAATTCCATATCATGCAGATATTATTGCTCGTTTTGATGGGTTAGATAAAGAGGCATCAGGTAGAACAAGTGGAAATGGTTTCTATTATTTAATGGGTGATATCGCTCGTTTATCATCAGCAATGCTTTCATATGCGAGAGATTTCATGATTGATAAAGGATTTACTTATTGTATTCCACCATTCATGATTCGTAGTGATGTTGTAACAGGAGTTATGTCATTCGATGAAATGGATGCGATGATGTATAAAATTGAAGGTGAAGATTTATATTTAATTGGAACTTCTGAACATAGTATGATTGGTAAATTTAAAGATCAAATCGTTAAAGAAGAAGATTTACCAATTACCATGACATCTTATTCACCATGCTTTAGAAAGGAAGTAGGAGCTCATGGTATTGAAGAACGTGGTATTTATCGTGTTCATCAGTTTGAAAAACAAGAAATGGTTGTTTTATGTAAACCTGAAGAAGCTATGGAATGGTATGACAAAATGTGGTCATATACAGTTGAATTATTTAGAAGCTTAGATATCCCAGTAAGAACTCTTGAATGTTGTTCAGGTGATTTAGCTGATTTAAAAGTTAAATCATGTGATGTTGAAGCTTGGTCACCAAGACAACAAAAATATTTCGAAGTTGGTTCTTGTTCAACTTTAGGAGATGCTCAAGCAAGACGTTTAGGTATTCGTGCTAAAGGTGAAAATGGAAACTATTATGTTTCTACTTTAAATAATACAGTTTTAGCTTCAACAAGAGCGGTTATTGCTTTTATTGAAAATAACTATAATGAAGATGGATCTATTAATATTCCTGAAGCATTACGTCCTTATATGGGTGGAAAAGATATTATTATTCCTAAAAAATAGTCACTCCGGTGACTCTTTTTTATAGAAAGGTTAGAGTTTAATGGAATTATTTATAAGTGAAGCAGAAATTGAAGATGCTTCAATGATTATTGATTATTTAAATCAAGTAGGGGGAGAAAGTAATAACTTAACCTATGGTTTAAATGAATGTTATTTAAATGAATTTGAAGAAATGGAAGTTATTCAAGATTTTATCGATCAAGAAAACAGTTTACTATTATGTGGATTTATTGATGATGAACTTGTTTCTTTATTATCAATTCAAGGCGAACAAAAAGAGAGATTAAAACATATAGGACATTTTGCGATTACTGTTAAAAAGGAATATTGGAATATGGGGATTGCTTCGATGATGATGGAAGAAGCTTTAGAAATGATTAAAGAAACTTCTTTAAAAATTCTTGATTTAGAAGTAAAAGAAGATAATTTATCGGCTATTAATCTTTATAAGAAGTTTAATTTTAAAGAAATCGGTAGATATCCTCAAATGTTTTATGTCAATCAAAAATATTATGATGCACTTTTAATGAATTTATATATTGATTAAAAATATAAAATACGTTATAATCATATTTGCCATTACAATAGGCGGCTTCGAACCATGTCAGGACCGGAAGGTAGCAGCATTAAGAAGTACCGTCTATGTGTGATGGTCTTTATTTTTAGAGGAAAAAAAGATGAATGATGAAGAATACATGGAAATAGCTTATCAAGAAGCTTTAAAAGCATTAGAATATGACGATGTTCCTATTGGATGTATTATTGTTAAAGATGATGAAATTATTGCGAAAGCTTATAATCAAAGAGAGCACTTAAATCAAACATATGGACATGCAGAAATGTTAGCAATAGAAAAAGCTTGTCAAAAAATTGGAAGATGGCGTTTAGACGAGTGTACGCTTTATACAACTTTAGAACCTTGTTTAATGTGTTCAGGAGCTATTATTCAAAGCCATATTCAAAGAGTTGTCTATGGTGCAAGTGATACAAGATGGATGTCTTTAGATAAATTAATTCATTTACCTAGTCCAATGCTTAATTATATACCTGTTATTCAATCAGATATCTTAAAAGATAAATGTTCAAAATTAATAAAAGATTATTTTAAAAAGAAACGTAGCAAGATATGATTACTCATATCTTTTTTTCGTGTATAATGTAATAGATAGGAGTTGATATTATGTCTTATAAAGCCTTGTATCGTACATATCGTCCCCAAACATTTGAAGATGTTGCCGGACAAAGTCATGTTACAATAACCTTACAAAATGCAATTAAAGAAAATAGAATTGCCCATGCCTATTTATTTGCAGGACCTCGTGGAACAGGAAAAACAACGATTGCCAAAATCTTTGCAAAAGCGATTAACTGTACGGGGGAAAATCCACCATGCAATGAATGTTCTAACTGTAAAGAAATTACTTTAGGAGATCATCCTGATGTTATTGAAATCGATGCAGCAAGTAATAATGGGGTTAATGAAGTTAGAGAATTAATAGATAAAGTTAAATATGCCCCAATTAATGCAAAATATAAAGTTTATATTATTGATGAAGTTCATATGATGACACCAGAAGCATTTAATGCTTTATTAAAAACATTAGAAGAACCACCAGCACATATTGTTTTTATTCTTGCAACAACAGAACCTCATAAAATACTTCCTACGATTATTTCTCGTTGTCAACGCTTTGATTTCCAAAGAGTGGATGAAAATGATATTATTACACGTTTGAAATATGTTTTAGAAGAGGAAAAAGTTGACTATGAAGAAGAAGCTCTAGCAATTATTTCAAAACTTGCAGACGGGGGAATGCGAGATGCTTTAAGTATTTTAGAGCAATGTCTTGCTTATGATCGTCATTTAACAGTAGAAAATATTAATAAAGTTTATGGTTTGTTATCAAATGATGAAAAAATACGGTTAATTAAATTATTACTTACTAAAGATATGAAAGGTGTTTTAAAAACATTAGATCATATGTTAAGTACAAGTATTGATTTAAAGAAACTCACACAAGATTTAATAGATGTTTTAAAAGATATTGTTATATATAAAAATACAGAAGATTTATCTTTATTATTTGTTTTACATAAATCAGATATCCAACAAATCATTCCATATATTTTAGTAGAAGAAGCTTTTGAAATGATTGATATCTTCATGGATGCAAGTGGTCATTATGGTCAATCGGTTGATTCTTCAACATACTTTGAACTTGCTTTATTAAAAATATGTAATCAAGTAAAAGAAGAAAATAAAAAAGAAGTCGTTGTAGAAACAGTTAAACCACAAGCTCAAGAAAAAATCGTTGAATCGGTACAAGAAGTTATTAAAGAAGAACCTGTTTTATCATTTCAACCACCAATTATTGAAGAAGTTAAAGAGGAAAAAACTGTTGAAGAAGAAGTAAAACAACCTGTTGAAACAATAAAAGAAGAACCGATTGAAACAGTACAAGAAGAACCAATTCAAGAACCAACAGAAGAAGTTCATGAAGAACCAGTACAACAACATATAGCGACTAATATTGAAGTAGATTTCAATGATATTTTAAATATTCTTGTTCAAGCCAAAAGAACAGTGCTTACTGATATTCAAGATAAATGGCCAGTTATTAAAAGATACTGTTATAATTTAAATACGGCTAAATATGCCAATATGTTATTTGAAGCAAAACCTGTTGCGGCAGGGGAAAAGGCATTTATTGTAACGTTGAAATATCAACCAGAAGTAAATAATATCAACTTAACAGAAAATTATTATCCATTAAAAAACTTCTTAAAAGAAGTATTAGGTTCAGAATATGATTTTATTGCTGTATTAGAATCAAAATGGCCTGAAATGAGAAATCAATTTATTCAATTGAATAGAGAAAAGAAGTTACCGAAACCACAACCAATTCAATTACATCATATTGCAGAATACAAAGAACCGGTTGTAGAATTAACAGATGCCCAACAATATGCGATTGATATGTTTGGTGATATTGTTGAGTTTGAAGAATAGGAGAGCTGTATGAATTATCCAAAATCATTTTTAGATTTAGTTGAATGCTTTAAAAGACTACCAGGTATTGGTGGTAAGTCAGCAGAAAGATTAGCATATTATGTATTATCAATGGATAAAGAATATGTTCAAGAATTTGCACATACTTTAATGAATTTTCAAGATAATATTCATTATTGTAAAAAGTGTGGACATATTTGTGAAGGTGATTATTGTGAAATATGTCAAGATGAAACCAGAGATCAATCGGTAATTTGTGTTGTTGAATCACCAAAAGATGTTTTTGCGATGGAAAAGGTAAGAGAATATCATGGGTTGTATCATGTTTTACATGGAACAATTTCAATGATTGACGGAACGACAGTTGATGATTTAAATATTTCTTCTTTATTTGAAAGATTAGATGGTGTCAAAGAAGTTATTCTTGCAACTAATCCTACTAGAGAAGGAGAAACAACTGCTTTATTTCTTGCCAAGCTTTTAGCAAAAAGAAATATTGAAACATCACGTATTGCTAATGGATTACCTATTGGAAGTAATATAGATTATGCTGATGAATTAACCTTATTAAAATCATTAGAAGGAAGAAAGAAAATTTAGACCTTATTTATAAGGTCTTTTTCTAAAAAATAAGATATAATAGGAAAGAAAGAGGGGAAGTAAATTGAAAGGTAAATTTATTACATTAGAAGGACCAGAAGGCAGTGGAAAAACTACTGTTTCAAATAGAATTGTTAAAATGTTAGAAGAAAAAGGATATCAAGTGTTACTTACAAGGGAACCTGGTGGCGTTGAAATTGCTGAACAAATCAGAAATGTCATTTTAGATAAAAAGAATACAAGTATGGATGCTAAAACTGAAGCTTTACTCTATGCTGCAGCAAGAAGGCAACATCTTGTTGAAAAAGTTATTCCAGCTTTAAAAAAAGGAATGATTGTGATTTGTGATCGTTTTGTTGATAGTTCACTTGCTTATCAAGGTGTTGCTCGTCATCTAGGAATTAAAGAAGTTTATGAAATGAATTTATTCGCAATCAATGATGTTATGCCTGATAAAACATTATTCTTTGATATTGATTATCAAAAAGGTTTAGAAAGAATTAAAGTTAATCAAAGAGAAACGAATCGATTAGATTTAGAAAAAAATGATTTTCATAAAAATGTTTATGAAGGATATATGGAAATTTGTGAACAGTACAAAGATAGAATCGTTAAAATCAATGCAGATCAAGGTGTTGATCACGTTGTAAGTGATGCGATGAAGGAAATAGAAAAAATATTATGATCAAAGAATACTTAAAAAAAAATCAACCGTTATTTTTACGCATCATTGAAAACGAATTTCAATCCAATAAAATCCCACATGCTTTTTTATTAGTAGGGCAACACGTTGAACAGCCATTAAACTATCTGACAATGTCACTTATTTGTGATGAAACAACTGCCTGTGAAAAATGTATTGATTGTCAAAAAATTATGAATCATCAATATGCAGATATCATTGAATACAATGGACAAGAGGAAAGTATCAAGAAAAAACATATTGAACACATTCAAGAAACATTTAAGAAGTCTTCATTGGAAGGTAAAGCAAAAATATATATTATAAGAAATATTGAGAATTCTTCAAAAGAAGCAATCAATTCATTGCTTAAAATCTTAGAAGAACCAGAAGAAGGAATATATGCAATATTTACTTCAAAAAATATTAATAAGATTTTACCTACAATCATTTCAAGATGCCAAGTTTTAGAATTAAAACCAGATAATAAAGAAACAATAAAGAATTCTCTTATTGAAAAGGGTTATGAAAAAGAAAAGGCATCGTTGCTATCTCAATTTATAAAAACTGATGAAGAATTAAAAGAAATGGATTTAGATAAGTTTGATAATATAACATTACAAGCAGTTAATTTTATAGAGGATTTATTTTTATATAAAGAAAATCTTATTATAAACACACAAATTCATATGTTAAAGGATTATAAAGATAAACAAGATATACGTTTGTTTATTAATTTAATTATTCTTGGGCTCAAAGATATGTTTCACGTGAAACATAATGAAACGCCTGTCTATTGTGAGCATGTGGATTTTTTTAACTCATTACACTATAATAATGATGATATCATAAAGAAAATTGAAATATTACTAGAAACATTGTATTTACTTGATACAAATGTTAATATTCCATTATTGATGGATAGTATGATGTATAGAATAACAGGAAGGGATTAATATGGAAGAATTAAAACTAGCGAGTGTTAAATTTAAGAGTGCTGGGAAAGTATATTATTTCTCTACAAATCATCACTTAGAAAAAGGAGATTTTGTTGTAGTAGAAACAGCAAGAGGATTAGAACTTGGTGAAATTTCACAAGAGTTAAAAAGTATAGAAGAATTTAATTTAGATACAGAATTAAAAAAAATTTTAAGAAAAGCATCTAAAAAAGATTTAGAAAATTATCAAAAAAATCTTTATGATGCTAAACAAGCATTGGTAACATGTAAAGAAATCGTTTCGCGCTATGATGTAAATATGCAACTTACAAATTGTGAATACACTCTAGATAAAGCAAAAATTATTTTCATGTATACTTCTGATGATCGTGTTGATTTTAGAGAGTTGTTAAAAGAACTCGCTGTTGTATTTAAATGCAGAATAGAATTAAGGCAAATCGGACCAAGAGATAAAGCAAAAGTTATTGGTGGAATAGGGACATGTGGACTTCCATTATGTTGTTCTACTTTATTAGGAGAATTTAATGGTGTTTCAATTAACATGGCTAAAAATCAAATGCTTGCCATTAATATTGATAAAATTTCAGGTGCTTGTGGAAGATTACTTTGTTGCTTAAAATACGAAGATGAAGTTTATTCAATTGAAAAAGAAAGATTTCCTAAAATAGGATCACATGTTATCTATCAAGGGGCAGATGCAAAAGTTACAGGATTAAATGTCATTAATGATTTAGTAAAAATTGAGAATAAAAATGGAATTGTATTTGTAAGATTAGATGAAATAAAATTCGATAAATCTAATCATGCAGGTAAGAAAAATGGAAAACAAAGAAGTCGTTAATTATTTATTAGCACATAATGATTTAAAGATTATCCAAAGAAAAGATATGTTTAACTTTTCTTTGGATACTGTTTTATTATCTCAATTTTGTACAATTAATAAAGATGTAAGAAACATAGTAGATTTTGGTACAAATAATGCTGCAATTCCTTTACTTCTTTCTAAACGAACACCTAAAAAAATTACAGGTATTGAAATTCAAGAAGAGGCAGTTGAACTTGCAAAAAGAAACATTCAAATGAATGATTTAGAGGAACAAATAGAAATAATTCATGGTGATATTAAAGAAGTTGTTAAAAATCTCCCAAAAGCACAATTGATTGTTTGTAATCCTCCATTCTTTAAAGTAGGAGAGGATAGTAATCTTAATGAAAATGAATATTTAACAATTGCTCGTCATGAAGTAAAAATAGATTTAGAAGGAATTATTTCTTCTGCAGCATATCTATTAGACAATAAAGGACGATTTGCAATCGTTCATCGCCCTGATCGTATGATTGATATTTTAAATTTAATGCAAAAATATGATATTGAACCAAAACGTATACGCTTTGTATATCCTAAAATGAATAGAGAGTCACATGTTTTATTAGTAGAAGGTATGTATAAAGGAAAAAAAGGTATTAAAATTGAATCACCTCTATATGCTCATAATGATGATGGAAGTTATAGTAATGAAGTAAGAAAGATGTTTGGAGAGAAAATAGATGAATAGACAAAAGAGTTTTGAAAATAATCAGCCAACTTTATATTTAGTAGCAACACCAATTGGAAATTTAGATGAAATGACATATCGTTCTATTAATATATTGAATGAAGTAAACTATATTGCTGCCGAAGATACACGTAATACAGTTAAATTACTTAATCATTTTAATATTTCAACAAAACTAATTTCACATCATGAACATAATATAAAACAATCTATCCCTAAATTAATAAGTTTATTAGAAGAAGGAAATGATATTGCTTTAGTAAGCGATGCTGGTTATCCAGCAATCTCTGATCCTGGATATGAACTTGTAAAAGAAGCAATTTCAAAAGATATTAATGTTGTACCTATTTCTGGATGTAATGCATGTTTAGATGCATTAGTCGTTTCTGGGATAGCTCCACAGCCATTCTTATTTTATGGTTTTTTAGATCACTTAGATAAGAAAAAGAAAAAGGAACTACAAGATTTAAAAAAATATAAAGAAACAGTCGTTTTTTATGAATCACCACATCGAATTAAAAAAACGCTTTCTTTGATGTTAGATATCTTAGGTGATAGAAATATTGCTTTATGTAGAGAAATCACAAAAAAGCATGAAGAAATTATTAGAGGACAAATTTCTGAAGTTCTTTCTATTGTAGATGAACTTAAAGGGGAAATGGTTGTTGTTGTAGAGGGTTCTAATGAAATACAAGAAGAGATTGTATTTACAACAACAATCAAAGAAGATGTAGATATGTATATTGAAAAAGGAATGTCTACAAAAGATGCTATTAAGGAAGTAGCAAAACAAAGAGGGTTAAATAAAAATAGTGTTTATCAAGAATACCATTCAAAATAATGGTATTTTTTGTTTCACGTGAAACATATTAATAAATATTAAAATATGATATAGTAAGGATAGTGGAGGGCAGGAATATGAATAGAAGAAGAAATTATTATGAAAGAGAATCAAAAGTACCTATATTTATTGCAGTTGTGGTTGTGATTGTAATTATAATAGGTTCATTTGTGTTGTTGTTTAATGGTGAAAGAAATTATAAGGAGTATAATTCTTATGATGAGAACACTAAACAATACGGTACTGTAGAACGTTATGAAAAAGAAAATGATCACTTTTATGTATCGTTTTATTATCCAAAGGTAAAAGAAAAGAACTTAAATAAAATTATAAAAGAATCAAATAATAATTATTTAAAATCACAAAGAAAGAAAAAAGACCAAAAAGATATACTATATTTAGATTACTCTTGTAAGAAAATATATAAACAATATATTGTGGTCAAATTAGATTATAAAAGGGTAAGCGAAAATAAAAAGAAAACAGATCAATTAAAATACATAATGACATATGATTGTAAAACAAATCAGTTGCTTACCTTAAAAGATTGTTTGCGTGGCAAATATGGTGATTTATTAAATTCTATGGGAATAGGTGAATTTAACAAAGATTCTACATCGATAGAAGTTGGTAAAAAATCATTTACTTATTACAGTGATCAAAAATTGAAAAATAAAATTGTTGTTAATTATGAACAAAATAAAGACTATATTAAATTAGCAAATAAAAATATTCCATCAAATGCACCATTAGATATAAAAGCACCAAAATTAATGAAAGTGGATCCTAAAAAGAAAATGGTTGCAATTACATTAGATGACGGACCACATAAAACCTTAACAGAAAGAGCAATGGCTGCTTTTGAAAAGTATAATGGAAGAGCAACATTCTTTGAATTAGGAAGAAATATGGAAATTTATCCAAATATTGTAAAAGAAGTTTATGAAAGAGGACATGAACTTGCAAGTCATACATATAGTCATGCACAACTTACAAAATTGGATCCTGTAACACTTGATGCTGAAATAAATAGAACGCAAGAAGCATGTTTTAAAGCTTCAGGAACTGAACCAACATTGATAAGACCTCCTTATGGAGCTAAAAATGATAATGTAAAAAATGCTTTTCATTCTTATGGCTTGAACATGATATTATGGGATGGAGATACTGAAGACTGGAGATATAGTAAGAAACCAGATGGTGCACAAACAGTATGTAATAATATTATTGCTGATGCAAAAGTAAAAAGTGGTGATGGTAATATTATTTTAATTCATGATATTCACGAAAACTCGATAGCTGGTTTGGAAATGGCTCTGGATCAATTAAGTAAAGAAGGTTATCAATTTGTGACTGTATCTGATTTAATAAAATATAAAGGTCATAGTGAATATAGATAGTATAGTTTCGGCTATACTATTTTTGTTTCACGTGAAACATTTTCTTTTTCTTGAAACACATTGACAATAGATTAAGGGTTTGATAAAGTTATTAAGGATACAAAAATACGAAGATTGGAAGATGTTAAAGGAAGATATTTAGAGAGCTGATGGATGGTGAAAATCAGTATATTGAACTTTAAGGGATGGTCCAGGAGTAGTTATTTCGAATAGTTAGAAATAATCGTTAACTGCGTTAAAGTTTTGAGTGACACAGCAATGTGTAAAAAAGGTGGTACCGCGATTATTCGTCCTTTTATAGGGCGTTTTTTTATTTTGTAAAGGAGATTAAAAGATGAAAAACGAAAAAGATTATTATCTTACAACTGCAATTACTTATACATCAGGTAAACCTCATATTGGTAATACTTATGAAATTATTTTAGCTGATGCAATTGCAAGATTTAAAAGACAAGAAGGCTATAATGTACGTTTCCAAACAGGAACAGATGAACATGGTCAAAAAATTGAAATTAAAGCAAAAGAAGCTGGAATTGAACCAAAACAATACGTTGATCAAGTTGCTGGCGTTGTAAAAAATATTTGGGATATGATGGATACATCCTATGACCGATTCATGAGAACGACAGATGAATACCATGAAAAACAAGTACAAAAAATCTTTAAAAAATTATATGACAAAGGTGATATTTACTTAGGTCATTATGAAGGTAAATATTGTACAGCATGTGAATCATTCTTTACTGAATCACAATTAGTAGATGGTAAATGTCCTGACTGTGGGGGAGATGTTCATGATGCTAAAGAAGAAGCATACTTCTTTAAATTATCTAAATATCAAGATCGTTTAATTAAACATATCGAAGATCATCCTGAATTTATTCAACCAGTTTCAAGAAAAAATGAAATGATGAATAACTTCTTAAAACCAGGATTACAAGATTTATGTGTATCTAGAACATCATTTAAATGGTCTATCCCAGTTGATTTTGATCCTAAACATGTTGTTTATGTATGGATTGATGCTTTAACAAACTATATTACAGGTTTAGGATATGATGCGGATGGAAATCATGGTGAGTTATATAAAAAATTCTGGCCTGCTGATTTACATTTAATTGGAAAAGATATTGTTAGATTCCATACTATCTATTGGCCAATTATGTTAATGGCTTTAGATATTCCATTACCAAAACAAGTATTTGGACATCCTTGGTTATTACAAGGTGAAAGCAAAATGTCTAAATCAAAAGGAAATGTTATTTACGCAGATGATTTAGTAGATATCTTTGGTGTAGATGCAGTAAGATATTTCGTATTACATGAAATTCCTTATGATAATGATGGAAGTATTACATGGGATTTATTAGTAGAAAGAATTAATAGTGATCTTGCCAATGTTTTAGGAAACTTAGTTAATAGAACAATTGCAATGTCTAATAAATACTTTGATGGTATTGTAGAAAATAAAAATGTATGTGAAGATGTAGATCAAGAATTAAAAGATTTAGCTCTTGCAATGCCAGGTAAAGCTATCGCTAAAATGGATGAATTGAAAGCATCAAATGCTTTAGATGAAATCTTTAACTTATTAAGAAGAACAAATAAATATATTGATGAAACAATGCCATGGGTATTAGCTAAAGATGAAACTAAAAAAGATCGTTTAGCTACAGTATTATATAACTTAATTGAATCAATTCGTTTCTCTGCTGTTATGTTATATCCATATATGCCTTCAACAGCTACAAAAATATTAGATCAAATCAATACAGATCAACGTGATTTTGAAAGTTTAAAAGAATTTGGTAAATATGCAAGTGGTACAAAAGTTGTTGAAAAACCAGAAATGTTATTTGCTAGATTAGATCCAAAAGAAATTGCTAAAAAAGTAGAAGTTATTGAAGCAAAACAAAAAGCATCAATTAAGGCAGTTAAAGAAAAACAAGAAACAGAAGCTAAACAAGAAATTACAATTGATGATTTCTCTAAAATTGAATTAAAAGTTGGAAAAGTTATTAAATGTGAAAAACATCCAAATGCTGATAAGTTATTAGTAAGTCAAATTGATGTAGGTGAAGAAACACCAAGACAAATTGTTAGTGGTATTGCTGATGTCTATAAACCAGAAGAATTTGTTGGTAAAAAAGTAATTGTTGTAACTAACTTAAAACCAGCTAAATTAAGGGGTGTAGAATCTCAAGGTATGGTTCTTGCTGGTGGAGATAAAAAAGTATTAGGTGTTGTAGATGCAGGAGAATTACCAGTAGGCACAACAATCAGATAATCTAAAATCGCATGATTTCATGCGATTTTTTTTATTTCATCTATATTTTTTTTAACATCTATAATATAATAACCAAGTACAAAGTAAAATTGAATAATATTTATAGGTTTTGAATATTTTATATTTAAATTAAAAAGGAATCAGGTGTAAAACCTGGACGGTCCCGCCGCCGTAATGTGGAGGATAAGCATAAAGTCACTGGGAAACTGGGAAGACGCTTAAACAAAGAAACAGAGTCGGAATACTTGCCTATATCTAAGGATACACTTTACGGAGTATAAAGTAGTTCTTCTAGATGAACTAGGACAACTATGCCTAGTTTTTATTTAGAAGTTATTTAATTTGAAAGGGGAAAGAATATGAAAATGAAAAAAATTATTTGTAGTCTTATGATTTCAGTATTATGTTTCATGACTGCAATATCTGGTGTATCAGCAGCAAATACATATCCAACTGCTAATATTGATACAGCAGTTCAAAGAGCAATTAATTTCTATAAAGGTAGAACACTTGAATCACCTGACGAAGTTTTTGCTGCAGAGTCTTTAGGCGTTGAAGTAGAAGATCAATGTGATATCTCAGAACTATTAAATGCTTTTAAAGAAGTAAATTATAATGAAGCTAAATTAGGTGATTTATCTAAAACTATTATTACACTTGCTTTAACAAAAAATGATCCAAGAAATTTCAATAATTACAATTTAGTAGAAATTCTTGAAAATAAAGTTAAAGAAGATGGATCAATTGAAGGTAGTAACGGAACAAATTATGATATTTGGGTATTATTTGCATTAGAAACTGTCTCATCATCTAAAGTAGATGTCGTTGCCGATAAATTATCTACTCAAAATAACATTGAAGGTAGTGAAGGTGCATTCTGGTATGCAGGACCTTATACTAGTGAAGATGTAACTGGATGGGGAATTGAAGCTTTAACAATTGCTAATAAAGAAAAATATCAAGCAAGTATTACATCTGCAATTAAGTTTTTAGAAAGTAAAAAACAATCTGATGGATCATACGGTGATTGGGGTGCAAATGCAGATACGCAAGGTGCTGTCATTGAAGGTTTATTAACTTACGATCGTGAAGGTGTTTTAAATGGAAAATATGACACACAAGATGCAAACATTTTTAAAGTACTTATTGATTTCCAAAAAGAAGATGGTAGTGTAGAAATTGCAACATATCCAACTTTTGAAGTAATGTATAATTCACTAGCAACAACAGATTTAACAAGATGTGTTGGAACATATAAAAATGGTTCATTATTCTTGAAAGCTCAAAAGGATTATGATGCGATGGTTAATCCAGTAAAAGAAGAGCCAAAAACTGAACCAACTACTCCAGTTGAACCTAAAAAAGATACAACTCCAACACAAACAACTACTCCTGCACAAACTGATAAAAAAGCAACTGCGGTAAAAACAGGAGATGACACAAATGTTGTTGTTTATGTTTCTTTATCGATGATGTCAACCGGTTTATTCTTAGTATTAAAGAAAGAATATGAAAGAGCTCATTAATAAGTTTAAAAAATTAGATCAAGCAAAAAGAATTGTAATATTATTTATTACAATTTCTTTTGTTTTTATAGCAGGATTTTCTTTCTATAATGGAATTTCTGGAAATTATCAAAATAGAAATACTGCACAAGTTACTCAAATAAAAGAAACGAAAGAAAAAAATACTAAGAAGAATAAAGTAGAAAAACAAGAAAATAAAGAAGATACAAATACTCAACAAAAGGAATCTACGCAACAAGAAGAAAGTACAAATAAAGAGGAAAATACTACTCAAGAAGATAAAACAAAAAAAGATGATTCATCAAAAAAAGAAACAAAGAATGAAACATCAAAGAGTACAAATCAAAGTACAGCCTATTCTACAACAAAATCAACAGAAAGTACACAGGAATCATCAAATTCACATCAATCATCAAATACAACAACGGAAAATAATAATAAAGCTACATCAAATACCACACAAAACCAAAATGATAATAAAATTACTGTAAGCGTACAAGTTATTGGTGTTGATAGTACGCTAATGAGTGGGAGTTTAAGTTTAGAAAAAAATACAAGTGTTTATAGTGCTTTAAAAACACTTGCATCACAGCAAGGTGTAAGTATTTCCACTTCAGGGTTTGGCTCTACTACTTATGTTAGAGGAATAGGTGGATTGTATGAATTTGATTATGGTGGCAATTCTGGATGGTTATATATGGTAAATGGTGTCAAACCAAATTATGGTGCATACAGCTATAAACTTAATGATGGTGACACTATCAAATGGTACTATACTACAGACTATACAAAGGATTAAAGTAATGAAATCAAACAAAGTTAAAGAAATAAGTTTAATAGGAATACTGGCTGCAGTTAATATCGCTTCACGTATTTATTTACAAGCTTTACCAAATATTAAACCTGTAACATCAATTATTATTATTTCTGTTATGTTATTTGGTTTAGCTTTTGGTGTGAAGTTAAGTGTTGTAACGACTGTTGTTTCTAATTTGTTTTTAGGAATGGGAACGTGGACGTTTTTTCAAATACTTGCTTGGGTTGTTATTTGTTTAATTACTCAATTTTTAATGGATTTCTTAAAGAAAATAGGCAAAGAACCTAAGTTATTTCCAATGGCTATCTTTTCCTTTTTTATGGGATATGTCTTTGGTATTGTTGTTTCTCTAGAACAATTAATGTTAGGTGGACCATCTTTATATATTGTTTATTATATGGCTGGATTGTTATTTGATACATTCCATGCTGTAGGTAATTTTTGTTTTTATTTGATATGTGCACCTATTCTTATTAAGGTATTTAAAAAAGAATCTGAAAGAATGAAATTAAAACAAGATTAAGTTCTTGTTTTTTCTTTTTTATTCAATAAAATAGAGTATAATGAAATAAGAAATTTATCATGAAAGGAAGATTTTATGATTGTAAATGAAGAAGCAGTAAAGAAAATATTAGAAGAAGTAAAGCCTGCAAAATTAGTAGCCGCTACAAAATATGTAGATGTAAAAGAAATTGAAAAACTAGAAAAATTAGGAGTTACATGTTTTGGAGAAAATAGAGTACAAGCTTTTTTAGAAAAGTATGAAAATTATCATGGAAATGGTGAGTTTCAATTTATTGGAACACTTCAACCAAATAAAGTAAAATATATTATTGATAAAGTGACTTTAATTCATGCAGTAGATCGTTATTCTTTATTAAAAGAAATTGAAAAACAAGCCGCTAAAAGAGATTTAGAAATGCCTGTTTTAATTCAAGTAAATATCGCTAAAGAAGAAAGTAAACACGGTTTTGAAGTGGAAGAAATTGATGAAGTGTTTAGTAATCTTAAAGATTATCCTCATGTGAAAGTAAGAGGACTTATGATGATGGCACCACATATTGAAAGTAGTGAAACTGAAAAGTATTTTAAGATGACACAAGAACTCTTACAAAGACTTCAAAAAGAATACCCAATGTATCAATTAGATCAGTTATCCATGGGAATGTCTAATGATTATCATGAGGCTTTAAATCATGGCTCTACAATGATTCGTGTAGGAAGTGCATTATTTAAATAGGTATGAAAATATCTATTTTTTTGTTTTAGTAATTAATTTCAAATAGTTTGACATAGTGTGACAAAAGCGTATAATGTTAGCAGCCGAACAAAAAAGGAGACATTTATGGAACATCGAATAGGAATGGAAATACGTGTTTTGTCTAAATATATGGGACGTTATTTAGATGATATTCATGGTATTGATTGTATGTTATCAGGACCGCAGGGGTTAATTCTTATTTATTTATGTGAAAATGATGAAGAAATTTATCAAAAAGACATAGAAAAATATTTTAATATTAGAAGATCAACTGCAACAGGTCTTTTAAATTCTTTAGAAAAGAACGGGTATATCACAAAAGAACCTGTTGAAAATGATAAACGTATGAAAAAAATCAAAGCAACTGAACATGCGTATAGTACAGTAGAAAAGATTGATAATCATGTTATTCAATTAGAAAAAATTATGTTAGATGGAATTGATGAAAAAGAAGTGAAACAATTTAGAAATACGATTTCTAAAATGACACTTAATTTAGTAAAGGAGTCAAAAAATGGATAAATTATATTACATGGGAATTGATGTTGGATCAACAACAGTAAAATTATATGTGGAAGATCAAGAACATCAATGTATCTATTCAAAATATCAAAGACACTATTCTGATGTTAAACCAGCAATAGAAAGTCTAATTAAAGAAGTTCAAGAACACTATGGAAACTTACCAGTTAAAGTAGTTATGACAGGATCAGGTGGGCTTTCTTTATCAAAACACTTAAATGTAGAATTCGTTCAAGAAGTGATTGCTTGTACAAAGACAGTAGAAACATATATTCCTGAATGCGATGTTGCAATCGAATTAGGTGGAGAAGATGCAAAAATCACTTATTTTGAATCAACTCTTGAACAAAGAATGAACGGAACTTGTGCAGGTGGTACAGGAGCATTTATTGACCAAATGGCTTCCTTATTACAAACAGATGCTGCTGGATTAAATGAACTTGCTAAAAACTATGAAACAATTTATCCAATTGCTTCTCGTTGTGGTGTTTTCGCAAAAACAGATATCCAACCATTAATCAATGAAGGGGCAGCTAGAGAAGATATCGCTATTTCTATTTTCCAAGCAGTTGTTAATCAAACAATTAGTGGTCTTGCTTGTGGTAAACCTATTCGTGGTAAAGTTGCTTTTCTAGGTGGACCTCTTTATTTCTTAGATCAATTACGTGCACGTTTTATTGATTCATTAAACTTAAAAGATGAAGATGTTATCTTTCCTCAAAACTCACAATTATTCGTAGCTATGGGAGCATGTTTACTTGCTAGAGAAGATAAAGTGAATAAAACAACAATTGATGAACTTGTATATATTTTAGATTCATTAAAAGATGGTATTTCTGATGAAACAGATACTTTGAAACCATTATTTGAAACAGAAGAAGATCGTATTGAATTTAGAAATAGACACTACAGTACAAAAGTAAAGAAAAGAGATTTAAATACATATCAAGGAAAAGCTTTCTTAGGTGTAGATGTTGGTTCGACAACATCTAAAGCTGTATTAGTTGATGAAGATGGTTCTGTATTATATACATTCTATTCATCTAATGAAGGTAACCCAATTGAAGTTGTTCGTAAGATTTTAAAAGAAATCTATGAAATCTTACCTAAAGGAGTTGAACTTGTTCATGCTGGGTCAACTGGATATGGTGAAGCTTTAATTAAATCTGCATTTAAAATGGATGTCAGTGAAGTAGAAACAATTTCTCACTTTACAGCCGCTAAATATTTTAAAGATGATGTTTCATTTATCTTAGACATCGGTGGACAAGATATGAAAGCTATCAAGATCGAAGATGGTATTATTCAAGATATTTTATTAAATGAAGCTTGTTCATCAGGATGTGGCTCATTTATTGAAACATTTGCAAAATCATTAGGGTATAATGTTGCTGATTTCGCTAATCTTGCTTTACAATCAACAGCACCAATTGATTTAGGTTCACGTTGTACAGTATTTATGAACTCTAAGGTAAAACAAGCACAAAAAGAAGGGGCAAAGATTGAAGATATTTCTGCAGGTTTAGCTTATTCTGTTATTAAAAATGCTTTATATAAAGTTATTAAATTACGTTCACCTGAAAGTATAGGTAAATCTGTATTAGTACAAGGTGGAACATTCTATAATGAATCTGTTTTAAGAGCATTCGAACAAGAAACAGGAATCAAAGCTATTCGTCCAGATATTGCTGGATTAATGGGTGCTTTTGGTATTGCTTTAATTGCAAGAGAAAGATATCAAGGACAAGGAACAACATTACTTAATAAGGAACAAATAGATGCTTTTAGTTATGAAAGTACAATTCGTTATTGTCAAAAATGTACGAATCATTGTATGTTAACCGTTTCTTCATTTAATGATGGTAGTGAACATATTAGTGGAAACAGATGTGAAAGAGGAGCTAACTTACCTCCTAAATCAAAACAATTACCAAACTTATATGATTATAAATATCGTAGAGTTTTCAATTATCGTTCACTAACTGCAAAAGAAGCAAAACGTGGAACAGTAGGTATTCCTCGTGTCTTGAATATGTATGAAAATTATCCTTTCTGGCACACATTATTTACTGATTTAAAATTTAGAGTAGTCTTATCACCACGTTCAAGTAAAAAAATCTATGAAAAAGGAATTGAATCGATTCCATCAGAAAGTGTATGTTATCCAGCTAAATTATCACATGGACATATTGAAAGTTTAATTGAAAAAGGAATTAAATATATTTTCTATCCTTCAGTTGCTTATGAAAGAAAAGAAAATATTACTCAAGGAAATCATTACAATTGTCCAGTAGTAACTTCTTATCCGGAAGTTATTAGAAATAACGTAGATAACTTAGAAACAAATGAAATCATTTTTAGAAATCCATTCATGGATTTAAGTAATCGAAAAACAATGTTTACAAACCTAAAAGATGAATTTAAATCATTTGGAATTAGTGATAAAGAATTAAAAGCAGCAATTGAACATGCTTATGAAGAATTACAACAATGTCGATTAGATATCCAAGGAGAAGGAGAAAAAGTTCTTTCTTACTTAAAAGAAAATAATATGACAGGGGTTGTTTTATCAGGTAGGCCATATCATGTCGATCCAGAAATCAACCATGGATTAGCAGATTTAATTACTGGTGAAGGCATGGCTGTTTTAACAGAAGACAGTGTTTGTCACTTAGATAAAGAATTAGAAGAATTACGTGTTGTGGATCAATGGACATATCACTCAAGAATGTACCATGCAGCATCCTTTGTTTCATCTCAACCAAACTTACAATTAATTCAATTAACATCATTTGGTTGTGGATTAGATGCTGTTACGGCAGACCAAGTTGCAGAAATTTTAAATGCGAGAAACAAGATTTATACACTTATTAAAATTGATGAAGGAAGTAACTTAGGTGCTATTCGTATCCGTATCCGTTCTTTAAAAGCAACAATTGATAAACAAGAAAATAAAGAAATTGATTTATCTAAAAAATATAAACCAGTGAAAGTACCATTCACTAAAGAAATGAAAGATGATCGTTGGACAATTCTATGTCCACAAATGTCACCAATCCATTTCCAATTTGTTGAAAAGGCAATGCAAGAAAGTGGTTATAACTTAAAAGTTTTACCATCAGTAGATAAAGGAGCTACAGAAGCAGGATTAAAATATGTTAATAATGATGCATGTTACCCAAGTATCCTTGTCGCTGGACAAATGATGGAAGCTTTAACAAGTGGTGAATATGATGTTAATAAAACAGCCTTGATCATCTCACAAACAGGTGGAGGTTGTCGTGCCACAAACTATATTGGATTTATCCGTAAAGCCTTAAAAGATGCCGGTTTAGAACAAGTACCAGTAATTAGTGCCAATTTACAAGGTATTGAATCAAACCCAGGATTTAAAATTACTTACCCACTTGCAAAGAAAGTTATTATTGGTGCAATGTATGGAGATTTATTCATGAGAGTTCTTTATCGTGTAAGACCATATGAAAAAGAAAAAGGAAGTGCCAATAGACTTTACCAATCATGGGTAAAAAAATGTATGAAGAATATTGAAACAGGTAGCATGAAAGAATTTAAGAAAAATGTTTATCAAATCGTAAAAGATTTTGATGAATTACCTTTATTGGATATCAAGAAACCAAGAGTTGGTTTAGTAGGAGAAATCCTTGTTAAATTCCATCCAACTGCTAATAATCAAATTGTTGATATTATTGAAAGAGAAGGTGGAGAAGCGGTTATGCCAGATTTAATTGATTTCTTCCAATATTGTTTCTATTCAACAACATTTGAAAGAAAACATTTCAATGCGACTGCTAAAGCAACGAAGTTATGTGAATTTGCTATTAAAGCCGTTGATTTCTTAAGAAAAGATATGATCAAAGCTTTAGAAAAATCAAAACGTTTTGATCCACCAGCTTCCATTGAACATCTTGCTGATAAAGCGAAAGAAGTTGTTTCAATCGGTAACCAAACAGGTGAAGGTTGGTTCTTAACAGGGGAAATGATTGAACTTATTGAAAGTGGAGCACCAAATATTGTATGTATGCAACCATTTGGATGTTTACCAAATCATGTTACAGGTAAAGGGGCTATTAAAGCTTTAAGAAAGAAATATCCTCAAAGTAATATCGTAGCGGTAGATTATGATCCAGGTGCGAGTGAAGTTAACCAATTAAATCGTATTAAATTAATGCTTTCAACAGCTTTTAAAAACCTAGATAAAGAATAAAATAAGCAGTGGTTCCACGTGAAACCACTGCTTATATTTTGATTAAATTACAAGTTGACAACATCGTATTTGTTTTATTAATAGAATAATGATTTTTAATAGCACATATAATAAGACTATCTCTACCTTCTTTATAAGAAAGAGTTTCACACTCAGCAAGAGATAACATAAAGTTTGTTTTCTTTAAATCAATATTTAAAGCGAGACCAAATTGAATAATATCATCTCTTTGAGGTGTTGTACTTCCATTTAGAATTTTACTCAAGTCATTTTCATCAATTGTTGTTTTGTTATAAAGTTGAATTGTTGGAATACGATAATATCCTAATAAAGCATAAAAATAAGTTAAAAAATCTAAATCAGGAAACTCATGTTTAACTTCATCAAAATTAGCGCATGTATCAACTAGCATAAATAATCGATCTGCATTCATTTGACATCACCTACTATATAATAATTTTACCTTCTTTTGAATCATTGAACAAGTTTAAAAATATTTATTTCTTTAATAATATTTTATACTGAATCGTATACATTATTTGTAGAAAAAAGGAGTTTTCTTATGATTTGCATAATCAATTAAAATAGGGTATGATATAGATAAAAGAGGGGATGTTTATTATGTGCTTAGGATTATTAATGATGCTTTTAGCGGGTAGTGTTGTCTATGTTGGTAAAAGTTATTTTGAATATAAATTGAGAGAAGATTAATCTAGCATTGCTAGATTTTTTTTTAAAATGAAAAAGGCCATTACTTGTCTTTCTTTATTTCTACTCTGTGGCTGTTTACCCGCAACACCTAAAACGATAGAAAATAATTTTAAAAACGATACATGCTACAACTATCATTATCAACATCTAACAAAAAAACAACAACAACTTTATCAAAAGATTTATAATATTGCTTATGATCAAGAAAAAGATATACAAATAGGACAAACTGATATGGATAAAGTAACACCAATTGTAGAAAAGGTGTTGAAAGATCATCCAGAACTTTTTTATATTGAGGAATGGTCTCTTACGGAAAATGGTAATTTTAGCTTTAAATATTCTTTTAGTAACAAAAAAATAAAATATTATCAAAAACAATTAAATACCATTACTCAACAAATCAAAGATAATACCAAAGAACTCGATGATTATGAAAAAATAAAATATATTTATGAATATCTTATCCAACAATGTGAGTATCTTGAAGAGGCAGATTATAATCAAGAAATTATCAGTTCTCTTATTTATCATAAAACAGTATGTAGTGGTTATGCGAAGGCATTACAATATTTACTACATGAAGTAGGAATTGAAGCTACTTATCTTACAGGAATGTCAGATGTTTCTAGTGGTAACAATGATTATCATGCATGGAATATGGTAAAATATGACAATGATTATTACTATGTTGATGCGACATGGGGTGATTTAGTAAATAATGAATTTGAGACAATCAATTATGATTATCTAATGTTTTCAAGTGAAGAAATGAATAAAAATTATCAAATACAAGATTCTTATGAAGACACAACAAATGGCAATAATACGTATTATAAAAAAGAGGGATATTATTTTGATTATTATCGTATTGATGACTTAAAACAAAAAATTAATCTTTCACAAAATGAATGTCATTTTCAATTTTCAAGTGAAATTTATGAATATGCAAAAAATAGACTTGTAAGTCAAGGAGATGTGTATAAAATAATTGATGTAAGTAATGATAGAGAAATAAAATATATAGATGATGAAAGGTTTCATACAATTTATTTGAGATGGTAATAATATGAAAAGAATTAAAGAAATTGTAATCGTAGAAGGAAAAACAGATACACAACTATTAAAAGAGCTTTATGATGTGGATACAATTGAAACACATGGTTTAGCTTTAAATGATAAAACGCTAGAACTTATTAAAGAAGCAAGCCTTACAAGAGGCGTTATTGTATTAACGGATCCAGATTATCCTGGCCTTAAAATAAGAAATCAAGTGGATCAAGTAGTTGATAACTGTAAGCATGCTTTTGTTGATAAAAAGGATGCAATCGGTAAAAAGAAGTTAGGAATCGCGGAAGCTAATAAAGAAGCCGTTAAAAAAGCTATTGAAAATGTTGTGACATTTTCAAAACATGCAGAAAGTATTACCTGGCAAGAGTTTATATCATTAGATATTATTGGAGATAAAAAAAGAAGAATGAAAGTTTATGATTTCTTTCATTTAGGCTATGGTAATGCGAAAACCTTATTTAAAAGATTAAATATGGTAGGTATTACAAAGAAAATGATAGAGGAGAAATTAGAAAGTGAAGGATATAGCGACTAAAAGTACAACAAACTATATATTAGAAAAATATGATCTTTATCCTAAAAAGAAATATGGACAAAACTTTTTAATTGATCCTCGTATTGTTGAAAAGATTGTTTGTTCATCAAGTGTGGATAAAGAATGTGCCGTTATTGAAGTAGGACCAGGAATTGGGGCTTTAACTCAAGTCCTTGCACGTTATGCAGGTTATGTTAGAAGTTATGAAATTGATACACGTTTTAAAGGTGTTTATGAAGAATTTTTAAATGAAGATCATATTGATGTTGTTTTTGATGATTTCTTGAAAATTGATTTAACAACTTTAGAATCTTTAAAAGAAAAATATAAAAAAGTTATTTTAGTGGCTAATTTACCTTATTATATTACAACTCAAATCATTGAAAAAGTTTTAACCGAATGTAAAATCATTGATGAAATTGTTGTGATGGTTCAAAAGGAAGTCGCTTTAAAATATACCAGTGATTATAAAAGTCCACTTACTTTTATGATTCAAGATATGGGTAAAATAGAGTATATGTTTACTGTAAGTCAAAATGTCTTTATTCCTGCACCACATGTTGATAGTGCTATTTTAAAGATTACAATTGATCGACCCGCAGATTTAAATTTATATAAAGTATTAAATAGTGCGTTTAAACAAAAAAGAAAAACAATTTATAATAATTTAAAGAATGATTATCAAGATGTTTTAGATGTTTTAAATGAAAATCAAATCGATCAAAAACTAAGATGTGAACAGCTTACTTTAGAAGATTATAAAGCACTCACAAAATCATTTTATAAACATACGATATAGTGGTGATAAAATGAAAATCGGTGATATTGTTTGTCGAAAAAAATATCATCAAGATATTTCTTTTGAAATTATTGATATTAAAGATAATATTTATTATTTAAGAGGAATAGAATATCGTTTAATAGCGGATAGTGAAAAAGAAGATTTAGAACTTGTCCACGAAATAAGAAAAGTAGAAGATGTTGCTTTACCCCAAGAAAAATGTTTAAAAGGAACAGTCCTTCATTTAGATGGGGATCCTGCTTATTTAAAAATGTGTATGAAAAAGTATCAAGAGTATGGTATCCATGCTTATGGATATTATTTTAAAGAAGAAGAATTTGCGAGTCATATACAAGAACTGTTAAAAAAGCATCATCCACATTTACTTGTTATTACGGGGCACGATGCTTTGAAAAAAAATGGACAAAAAAGAAATAGTCAAGATTACTTGCATAGTTTAGATTTTGTCGAGGCTATCAAACAAGCACGTCTTGTTCAACCAGATAAAGATGCTTTGGTCATCTTTGCAGGAGCGTGTCAATCCTACTATGAACTCTTAGTTGCAAGTGGCGCAAATTTTGCTTCAAGTCCATCAAGAAAAAATATTCATGCCCTTGATCCGGTCATTATTACAAGTCAAATTGCAAGTACAAATATAAAAGAATACGTTGATTTAGAAAAAGTTATAGAAAAAACCTCTTATAAACAATTGGGTGTTGGTGGTATTGATACCAGAGGGGTTGCAAGAAATTTATATCCGAGGTGATTCAAATGAAAATAAGAGCATATGCAAAAGTAAATTTAGCGTTAGATGTTGTTAGAAAAAGAGAAGATGGGTATCATGATTTAGAGATGATCATGGCACCAATTACTTTACATGATCTTATCTATATTAATGTGATTGATGAAGGAATTGAAATTGAATCCAATAGTAAGATCGTTCCAACAGATCAAAGAAATATCATGTATAAAGTTGCAAAGTTGATGCAAGAAAGATATGGTCTCAAAAAAGGAGTTAAGATCTTTGTTTACAAACATATTCCAACGCAAGCAGGACTTGCAGGGGGAAGTGCTGATGGAGCTGCAGTCATCAAAGCGATGAATAAACTTTTTCATTTGAATTTATCTTATGAAGAAATGGCAGCTTTAGGGAAAGAAATAGGTGCTGATATTCCTTTTTGCATTTATGAAAAAACAGCTTTTGTGGAAGGCGTTGGGGAAAAACTTCATTTTATTGAGGAACCTTTTGAAGCCTATTTACTGTTAGTTAAACCTAAAAAAGGTGTTTCTACTAAAAAGGCATTTACAACTTTAGATTTATCTAAAGTTATTCATCAAGATTGTCGAGCAATGAAAAAGGGAATTGAAGAAAAAGATTATCAAACAGTTATTGATAATCTGCAAAATACTTTAGAACTACCATCTATTAAAATGGTGCCACAAATTAAAGAAATCAAAAAAGAAATGAAGGAGTTAGGATTTGATGGTGCTTTAATGTCAGGAAGTGGTTCTTGTGTTTTTGGAATTACAAGAGATCAAGAAATCTTAAATAAAGGATATGAATTCTTTAGAAAACGTTATTTTTTTGTTAGAAAATCAAAAATATTAAATAAAGAGGAAAATCTGTGATATGATTTTATTTTTTGTTGAAAAGATGAAGGAATTTGTAATAAATTGTCTTATTCATCTTTAATTATGAGCTATATTTTGTTAGAATGTCGTCGTAGAGGGGTGTGACAATGAAAACTTACGCAGTAGTAATGGCTGCCGGAAAAGGTACAAGAATGAAATCCGACAAGCCTAAAGTTGTACATGAAGTACTATATAAACCAATGGTTTGTCATATTGTTGATGAATTAAAAGGTTTAGGTGTAGATGGTATTTATGTTATTGTAGGACATAAAGCTGAAGAAGTTATGAAACTTGTTGATGGTGTTGAGTTTGTAATGCAAAAAGAACAATTAGGAACTGGACATGCTTTAATGCAAGCAAAAGATGTTTTAGGTGATAAAGAAGGAACTACCATTGTTTTAAATGGTGATGCACCATTAATCACTAAAGAAACATTACAAGGTCTTATTCAATATCATAATGAACATCAAATGAAAGGAACAGTCATGACATGTGATTGTGACCTTGATAAGAAATTTGGTCGTATCATTCGTGAAAATGATCAAGTAAAAGGAATTGTTGAATATAAAGACTGCACAGATGAACAAAGAAATATTCCTGAAATGAACGTTGGAGAATATTGCTTTGATAATGCTGCTTTATTTAAAGCATTAGAATCTGTCACAAATAACAATGCGCAAAATGAATACTACATTACAGATGTAATTGAAATTATGAATCATCAAAACTTAAATGTTGGTGGCTATAAAATTGATGACTTATCAGAAGTCGGTGGAATTAATGATAAGTTTGAATTGCAAGAAGCAACAAAACAATTACAATACCGTATTAATAAAAAACATTTATTAGATGGTGTAAATATTGTAGATATGATGAATACTTATATTGGTAGAGATGTTATTATTGGTCATGATACAACAATTGAACCAGGATGTATTATTAAAGGTAAAACAGTGATTGGTAATGGATGTCATATTGGACCTTATTGTGAATTTGATAATGTAGAAATCAAAGATAATGTAGAAATTAAATTTTCTGTTATTGCTGATTCTATCATTGAAAATGGTGTTGATATTGGACCATATGCAAGACTTAGAAATCATTGTCATATCTTAGAAAATGTCCACATGGGTAACTTTGTGGAAATGAAAAAAGCAACTTTTGGTAAAGGAAGTAAAGCTGCGCACTTAAGCTATATTGGAGATGCGACAGTTGGTGAAAACGTAAATATTGGCTGTGGTACTATTACAAGCAACTATGATGGCAAAAATAAATTCCAAACAGTAATTGAAGACAACGTTTTCGTTGGCTGCAATTCTAATTTAGTTGCACCTGTAACTGTTGGTAAAAATGCATTTATTGCAGCTGGATCAACAATTACAGATGAAGTTCATGAAGATGCTTTTGCAATTGCAAGAAGTAGACAAGTGAACAAAGAAGGTTATAGTAAAGTATTAGAAGAAAAAAGAAATAAAATAGGAAAATAGGGGTAAAAGAAAAAATGAAAAACAAAATTACAGTATTTGCTTTATCATCATCAGTAGAATTAGCACAAGATATTTGTGATCATTTAGGATGTGAAATGGGAAAATCAAAAGTTCACCATTTTGCTGACGGAGAAATCTTAGTTGAAATTGATGAATCAGTACGTGGAAAAGATGTCTTCATTGTTCAATCAACATCTAATCCTGTTACTGAAAACTTAATGGAAATCTTAGTTTTAGCCGATGCTTTAAAAAGAGCATCTGCTGGAGAAATTACAGCAATCATGCCATATTTTGGATATGCTAGACAAGATAGAAAAGCAAAACCAAGACAACCAATTACATCAAAACTTGTTGCTGATTTATTAACAACAGCTGGTGTTAATCGTGTTGTAACAATTGATTTACATGCTGCACAAATTCAAGGATTCTTCAATATTCCTGTAGATGATATGCAAGCATTACCATTAATCTGTAATTATTTCAAAAATAAAAACTTAGATGATATTTGTGTTGTTTCTCCAGACCATGGTGGAGCAACTCGTGCTCGTAAAATGGCAGTTGCTTTAGATTGTCCAGTAGCAATCATCGATAAAAGAAGACCAAAACCTAACGTTGCTGAAATTATGGGTGTTTTAGGTGATGTTGAAGGTAAAAACTGTATCATGATTGATGATATGATTGATACAGGTGGAACAATTGTTGCAGGTATCGATATGTTAATTGAAAAAGGTGCAAAAAATGTTTTCGTTGCCTGTACACACCCAGTATTCTCTGGACCTGCAGTAGAAAGATTGAAAAACTGTGCAGCTAAAGAAGTCGTTGTTACAGATACAATTATTTTACCTAAAGAAAAACATTTCGATAAATTAAAAGTTGTTTCAGTAGCATCATTACTTGCTAAAACAATTGAAAGTATTGAAAATAATTTACCAGTAAGTGATGTTTTCCAAGAATTTGATTTCGAAAAATAATATAAATTTAAAAAGTCTTCCATTGTGAAGGCTTTTTTGTTTCTTTTGTGAAACACGTAAAAAGTTAATAAATTCAACAAATATAGAATAAAAAAGAATATTTTGTTACATAAGTGAAACAAAAATACAAATTGAAAAAATAAATATAAATGTTAAACTCTCTTTAGTTAGTCAAGGCTAACTTAAATTAAAAGGGAGGACAAAATGAAAAAATTATTAAAGATAACACTTGCTTTAATGATGGCTTTAGGATTGCAACTGACATCATTAAATGCAGTCAACGCATTAAATAGTGATTTATCAAAAGTAGGAACTTATCAAATTCCTATAAAAAGTTTAACAAGTAGTGCATCAATGCCAGTAGTAAAAAAAGCCTTTGCAAATGCTTTTGGTGATACATTAGAAGTAACGGTAGATAAAGATGGAAAAATGCAAGCAGTTGCTACGTTACAAAATATGATTATTAACATGGGATCAGAATATTATGCAAATGTTTTAACTATTTCTAATGGAATAACACTTTCAACAAAAGTAGAAAAATCTACCCAAGGAATGAATGGACCAACAGTAGAAACAGAAGTTCCTGAAAAGATTTCTTTTGAGTTAATGCAATTAGATGAAAATAATTCAACAGTTTTACCAATTACAGTTGATTTTATGAATGCTTTGATGGGGAATGGTAAAGATTATCCTACAAATGTATCTTTAACATTAGATTTAGAAAATGCGAAAGTACTACAAAAAGAATATACATTAGAAGATGGTACTTATGATGTTCCTGTTGATGTATTAAAAGAAAATAGTGATGATCAATCAATGGCTGCAAAAGCTATAGACTCAGCACAATTGACTGTTAAAAATAATGAAGTTGTTGTTACTTTAAAGTTAAAAGAAATGACAATATATGGACAAACAGCTTCAGTTGATAAAATGGAATATCAACTTAAAGATGGTACTTATAAAGAAGTAACTGTTATTGAAGAAGAAAATGGTCATCCAACAAAAGTTCAATTTAGATTAGATGAAAACAAAGAACTGATAAATGTTAATTTTTATTATGGTGGAAGTTCAAGAGCTTCTACTGCAAGATTACAATTAAAATTAGATGGTCTTACAAAAGTAGATCCAACGCCAGAAACACCTAAAAATGATAATGATGATATAAAAGAAGAAAATAAAAAAGAGGAAGAAGTAACAACTCGTTTTAGTAAAGATGGTACATATGAAGTGAATGTAGCTTTATGGAATGCAACAAGTGATAAAGAATCAATGGCTGCAGATGCGTTAAATAATAAAGCAAAAATTATTGTTAAAGATGGAAAAGCAACAATGTATATTTCTACTAAAGAAATGACATTTGGAACAATTAAAGCTAGCTTGCAAGAATTCTATATTGGTAATAGCTCTAGTGATTATAAAAATCATAGTGCTACAATTATTGAAAAAGATGCACAAGGAAATCCAACATTATGGTCCTTTGTATTACCTCATGAAAATGAATATATCGATGTCATGATGAATCCACATGTTGCGATGATGGGTAATATGGATTTAGGTGCAAGAATTAAAGTAGATTATACGACTTTAACATATGTTTCAACCCAAACAGAATTAGAAACAAATACAGGAAATAATCAAAAAGAAAACAATTCAGTTGAAAATACAAATTCTAAGGATCAAACAACAACTAATAATCAAACCAATGAAAATAAAGTTGTTAAAACTGGTGATCAAACAGCTATTAATATAATGGCAATGTTATTGATTATTTCTTCAGTTATGACAGGAGTTATTTTAAGAAAAAAACATGAGGCATAAAAATGCCTCATATTTTTATGGAGGAATTATGAAAAAAATATTACAAATAAATATTTTATTAATGATGTTATTTATGTTTATGACACCTATTCATGCTTTAAGTGATGGAGCTTATTTAGTAAGTCGTTCTACAAGCTATACCAATCCTTTAACAGGGAAAACAGAAGATGGTGGAGAAAATATTGCTTTAGGTGAAAGTATGGTAAGCAATATTGTTGAAAGCCAATTATTGGTTGAACAAACGAATGGAAAATACTATATCACAGTGGGTTTGGGTTTAGCTTCTAATGTAAGTAATATCCGTTTTAAAGTAATGAATTCAAGTGGTTCTATGAGTTCTGTTTCAGCTACAAAAACAGGAAGTAGTAGCGCAAATGGAGATTCAGTTAATCATTATCGCCTACAAGTAAGCTCACTTGATCTTTATATAAGCCCAATCATATATGTTAATCCAATGGGTAGGGATGTACAATTCTTCATTAAACCAAATATTTCCTCGGCAATAGTGGGAACAGGAATTTATAGCAGTCAAATGATTTCTCAAGAATCAACCTCCACTTCTAGTCAAAACGAAAAAGAAAATAACGCAACATTGAATTCTTCAAGCCAAAAGGAAACAAAAGAAACAAGCACATCCATTGAAACAAATCCAACAGAAGAAACAACAGTAGGGACGATTACGAAAAAATCTTTAATGTCTAATGCAACAGGATTAAGTAATCATCTAATTAATTCTAAAGGGAAAGTAGATAAAAACTTAAAACTCAATAAAAAAAATTTAAAGAAGCACACAGAAGAGAAAAAGACTACAAAAAATTATTATCCATTGTTTATAAGTATTGGTATTGTGATTATTTTAGGAGGAATCATTTATGTTAAAAAAATTAAAAAGTAGTTTATTACTTGCTTGTTTACTATCACTTATAACAGGATGTGTAAACCAAAACCAGCAAACTCAAAATACAAAAGAAATTTCTGTTGTTGCAACCTCTATTGCGGTTACAGAAATACTTGATCAATTAGGTGTTTCGAAAAATCAAGTTATTGGTATCCCTCAAAGTGATAGTTATACTGTTCCTAAAAAATATCAAAAAGCAATAAAAGTGGGTAATGCTATGTCACCTGATATGGAAAAGATTTCTAATTTAAATCCTGACCTTATTTTAAGTCCTAATTCATTAGAAAGTGATCTTGCAAGTAAATATGAAAAATTAAAAATAAGTTCAACTTTTTTAAATCTTAAGAACTTATCAGGAATGTATAAAAGTATTGAAGAATTAGGAAAATTATTTAATAAAGAAAAACAAGCAAAAAAACTTATAGATGAATATGTAAATTACATGACATCTTTTAGAGAAAAATATAAAAATAATGTTAGTCCACGTGTTTTGATTTTAATGGGACTTCCAGGAGGAAGTTATGTTGTTGCTACAGAATCGAGTTATGTTGGTGATTTGGTTAAATTAGCTGGTGGAACAAATATTTACGGAGATGGTGATGGAAAAGATTTTGTGAACGTAAGTGTAGAAGATATGTTAAAACAAAATCCAGATCTTATTTTAAGAACTTCTCATGCAATGCCTGAACAAGTAAAAGAATACTTCCAACAAGAATTTTCTAATAATGAAACATGGCAACAATTTGATGCCGTTAAAAATAATAAAGTATATGATTTAAATAATGAATATTTTGGCATGAGTGCTAATTTTAATTATCAAAAAGGATTTGAAGATCTAGAAGGAATTTTATATGAAAACAATTAAAAAACATGCGCATCTCTTTATAGTAAGTTTAATTATTTTATTAGGAATTGTTTTCTTTATTGCTATCAATACTGGAACAATCAAAGTATCTTTTATTCAATTATTAAAAGGTTTATTTATTGAATACAACAAAGATGTCGCAAGTGTTTATCAAATACGTTTTCCGCGAGTTATTGTGATAATGTTAGTAGGATGTGCGCTCGCTTTATCAGGGTTATTATTTCAAGTTGTTTTAAAAAATCCTTTAGCGGATCCAGGAATTATAGGTATTAGTGCCGGAGCTCAATTAGTGAGTATACTAGTAGGTATATTTTTACCTGAGTTTTATACGGTAAAACCTCTATTAACATGTTTAGGAGGATTTCTTACATTTATTTTAATCTATAGTTTATCTTGGAAATCAGGTTTAAAGACGACAAGAATTATTCTTGTCGGTGTTGCAATTCATTATACCTTAACAGCAATCATTTCATTTATTGAAAGTATTTCTTCATCTATTTCATCATCGGTAGGTTCTGTTATTTTATATACCTGGAATGATGTTCAATTATTGATAGTTTATATTTTACCTATTTTAATTATTTTATGCTTTCTTACAAAAGCATGTGATTTATTAGGATTAGAAGATCGTACATTGTTATCTTTAGGAATAAATGTTAATTTTTATCGCTTTATTCTTTCTTTATTAGCTGTTCTTTTATGTAGTATTTCTGTATCAATTTCAGGCATTTTAAGTTTTGTTGGTTTATTGATTCCACATCTTTCACGTTTATTTGTAGGAAATAAACATTGTTATTTAATACCGACAAGTGGCTTATTAGGAGCTCTTATTCTTTTAATAGCTGATACCCTAGGGCGAGTCATTATTGCTCCTTATGAAATAACACCTGCTATTTTAATGGCTGTTATTGGTGGTCCATTATTTATTATCTTATTAAAAAGGAGTTCTATGCATGAAAGTTAAAAATCTATCATTTAGTTATCATCAAAACCCTTTTATAGAAAATTTAAATATAGAATTTAAAGAAAACCAAATAACGACAATTATTGGATCGAATGGTAGTGGTAAATCGACTTTACTTATGTTATTAAGTCGTATCTATAAACCACAAACAGGCTTTATAGAAATTAATCAACAAAATATACAAAATTATAAAATAAAAGAATTTGCACAAAAGGTTGCTGTTGTTCACCAAAAAAATCAAATTAATGGTGATCAAGACGTAAAAACAATTGTAGGCTATGGAAGATTACCTTACCTCCATTATTCACAAAAATTATCCCAAGAAGATTATGAAATCATAGATTGGGCTTTAGAAGTAACCAACCTAAAAGAATACAAAAACAGAACATTAAAAAGCTTATCAGGTGGACAACAACAACGTGTTTGGATTGCTATGGCTTTAGCCCAAAAAACACCTTATCTTTTATTAGATGAACCGACAACGTATTTAGATATAAGATATCAATTAGAACTCTTAAGATTACTTAAAGAAATAAATCAAAAATATAAAATAACGATTATTATGGTTTTACATGATATTAATCAAGCAATTCAATATTCAGATAATATTATAGCTATAAAAAAAGGAAGAATAATTGTAGAAGGAAAATCAAATGAAGTGATTACAAGTGAAGTTATTAGAGAAATCTATGGGATTGATTTAAAGATGACACAATTATCTAAACAACCCTATGTATTTACTGTATAGGGGCAATGCCCCTTTTTCCTTGACAGGTAAATAGGATTAGAATATCCTTATAGCATATTAATTCTATATAAAATAAAGAAACTGTTACAAAATAAAATTTGGGGGAAAATAAAAATATGGAAAGAATAACAAGTTTTAGCGTTGATCATCGTAAACTTACAAAAGGAGTTTATGTCTCAAGAATAGATGGAGACTTGATTACATACGATATTCGAATGACACAACCAAATGTTGAACCTGCATTAAAACCAGAAGCAGCACATACCATTGAACATATTGGGGCAACATTACTTAGAAATGGAAATTATAAAGATCAAGTGATTTATTTTGGACCAATGGGCTGTATGACAGGCTTTTATTTAATCGTAAGAGATTTAGATTTAGAAATAATTAAAGGAATTGTAAAAGATGTTTACACACAAATTGCTTCATGGAATCAAGAAATTCCAGGAGCGAAGGAAGAAGAATGTGGGAACTATACTTTTATGGATTTAGAAGAAGCTAAAAAAGCAGCAGATTATTTTGTAAACAGTAAATGGGAACATAAATATCATTTACTTTAAGAAGAAATTGTTCATATACAATTTCCTTTTTTTTGCTATAATGGGGTAAATGAGGTAAAGATATGAAGAAAACAAAAGAAATAATTATTGATGCGTTCTGGCAATTATTAGAAGAAAAAACCTTTAATAAAATAACAGTTCAAAACATTGTTGAACGTTGTGCATTAAATAGAAATACTTTTTATTATCATTTTCAAGATATCCCAAATCTTGCTGAATATACAGTAAAATTATGGGCAGATGAAATCATTCAAAACAATTATGAATTTGGTTCACCAATGACGTGTCTTTCTCCTTTGGTAGAAGAATTTATAAAACATAAAAAAGCTTTCCAACATCTTTATTCGTCAACTCAAAAAGATGAATTTATTACATATACGAATCATGTTGCTTTACATATTGTTAAAATGTTTATGAAGCAATCTTCTCATTATGTAACAAGAAGTAATGAAGAAAAAGAAACATTGACACATTTTTATAAATGCTTAATGATTGGTATTTTAATTGATTGGTTAGAATGCCAAGGAGATTATGATTTAAAATTATTTGTAGAAAAAATCTATCATTTAATCGATAATTCATCACAGACTTTATTATAAGTCTGTTTTTTAGTTATTTTCTCTTTTTTGTCCATTTTATAATAGATAAAAGAGGACTATATTATAAGTAGGAAGTGATAAATATGAAAACATTAAATAAAGTAAAAATGAGTATTTGAATCAATGCCTTAAGTGCTATTGTGATTGGTATTTTATTTTTAATCAATCCTCAAGAATCTTTTGAAGTCGTTACCATCATTGCTGGAATTATTATTACCGCAACAGGAATTATTGATTTTATTTATTATTTAAATGGTTGGCTTGATATTTATTTTATGAAGAATACGTTATTAAGTGGTTTTTTGAAATGTACCTTAGGAATCTTTGTTTTAACCCATATACCACTTATGACAATATTTTTCTCATATATCTTTAGTTTATATATTATTATTAGTGCACTCTATTGTTTAGAAGCCTATACGTTTATGAAATCGATGATTACATCATCTATTACCTTTGATTATTTCATTGTAACTATTTTAATTTTCACAGGACTTGTGATGTTCTTCTTAGCACCAAGTACAGTGATTTCATCATCTTTTGTCATTGGTATTTTGTTCCTTGTTAATGGTATAGGAAACCTACTGATTGCCTTAAGACTTACAAAACTTACAAAACAATATCGTAATTATCTTCAATAAGCAGAGAAATCTGCTTTTTTAATAACATGAAATTAACATATACAAATATAAATGGATAGCTGATCCCGAATCTCACTTATAAATCCAGTGAGCAGATGGAGCAACTTGGTAAGTATGGATTCTTACGCAGAGATTATCTGGAGAACCATCGAACTTCAGCGTATCAGGTGTTGTGAAGAGAGTTAGAGGGAGGAATGTATAATAGCAGAGATGAAAAGGGTTGAGAAATCTGTGTTTTGGAAAAACTATGTGGTAAAATATATATACGAGAAATCTGTAAATTGGAATTTTGCTTTCGATGACCAGAATGAAAATCGTTACCGTTGCGCCTGTTTTCACAAGCGTTGCGTGACATAAAAAGAATTCTATTTTAATATCAAAGTATCAAAAACAAAGGAGGTTCTTTTTATGTTGAAGGAATTAAAGAAAAACAAAATGAGTGTTGTTGCAACTGGAATTTTATTTGGTGTTATGGGGGTATTAATTATTCCTATGATAGCAGTAATTGTAAAAATATCGAATGCATTATCCCAAAAACATCCTAGGATATACAAGTATAGTATGATTGCTTTTATTGGTATGTTATTGGCAATTAGCCTATTTTGCGTTGTTATTAAACATCAGATGAGTTTTCTTGTAATAGTTGCTTGTTTAGTTGCTTGTTTAGCAATAGCATTATGCGACACTATTAAAAACAGATAATAAATGGAGTACAACTATGGAAATATCAGATTTGATTAAATCAGCCAGAATTGAAAAGGGCTTAACCCAACAACAACTGGCTGATGTTGTCTTTGTTACGCGACAGACAATTTCGAAATGGGAATTGGGAAAAAGTGTTCCTGACCAAGCCTCTCTTATATTGCTATACCAGTATTTGGATATCAAGGATAATGAGAAAAAACAGTTATCAAAGCTTATTTTTAATAAGCAAAATATTATATTAATTTTGATTGCAATCTTATTTTCTCCTATGGTTATTGGAGTACGTTTTATCTGTTGTAAAATTGATAAGATTGAAAATCGAAAAATTAAAGCGGTAATCAAGGTTATTGGCTTTGTTGTATTCTCATCGTATCTAGTATCTTTAAAAGAAAATGTGGCGTATTTGTTAATTGGTATATTTTCTCTGGTGTATTTGTTATATCAATTCTATTTGAGTGGATTGGAAACTAAATGATTTGTGTCAGCAAGTTTAAGGCAAGCGATAATTCATGAAATTCCAGTTTGTAAGGAAACAATCATATTGCAGAAAAGTCTCATGTGGAGAATGAGATGTCTAAAATGAACCTGTTAGAAACCGTACCTGTTGTGGTATAAACTATAAGTTATTGTCGTAAAAATGTGGTCAAATCAAGTGTGAAAGCAAGTTAAAAATCTTTATGAAGCCTGTAAAATCAAGGCTTCATAAAATAATTAGCACTTACCACTTGTTATTGTGACGTTGGTTTTGTCTAGTTTCATATAGTCCCGTAACGCCCTAGTTACAAGGGTTTCACGGATTTTAAAAATTTGTAGCTGTTCATCAAAAATCGTCATTTTTCAGAAATTTGGGGTCAAAATTGGCGTCAGATAGCACACCAGAGAGAAAAATTAAATATTTTATAGACTATGGAACGTACACTTTTGGCGTTCCTTTTCTATTTCCAGTCGTTCAGAAATGGACGGCTTTTTTCATACCCAAAATCGAAAGGAGAAAGAGAAAATATGAATAAGCTAGTAAAGCGATTGCTGACAGGAACGCTTGCTTTTGCAACCATTCTTACGGCATTACCAGTGACGGCGGTTCATGCTTCCGGCAATCAATACTGGACAGAATCAGCAGAACGTGTCGGCTACATTGAACACGTTATGAATGACGGTTCTATCAAATCTACATTCAATGAGGGACACATGAAAGTTGAGGGAGAAACTGCCTACTGTGTGGACATCAATACCAGTTTTAAGAATGGATATAAAACACGTTCTGACGCAAGCACCCGTATGAGTAGCGATCAAATTGCGGACGTTGCTCTTTCCTTAGAGTACGTCAAGCAATATACCGCTTCTCATACGAACTTGAATTACAAACAGGGATACTTGCTGGAACAGTGTGTTGTCTGGCAGAGATTGAGTGAACAGCTCGGCTGGCAGTGCGATAACGTCAGAGCTTCCTATAATGAAATTTCACAGGCGGTACAGAATGAAGTGTACGCTGGTGCGAAAGCATTTGTGAAAGCAAACAAGGGACGTTATGAATGTGGCGGTTACATTTATACTGGCGAAGGACAGGACATCGGACAGTTCTGGGCGAAGTTAAATGTGGGAAATGCAAAGGTCAAAAAGACTTCTTCCAATCCCACGGTCACAGATGGAAATGCCAACTATTCCTTTGAGGGTGCGACATTTGGTGTCTATTCTGATAAGGGCTGTAACAGCCAGCTTGCCACACTTACTGCCGATGGAAACGGCGATACCAAAGAAGTTGAGGTAAAAGCCGGAACAGTTTACATCAAAGAACTTTCTGCTCCAAAGGGTTACAAGCTGGATTCTACTGTCCATGCCTTAAATGTGGAAGTTGGAAAAACAGCGACATTAACTGTTGCTGACACTCCAAAGGTCACAGAGACTTTGATTGATTTATTCAAAATTGACATGGAAACAGGAAAATCCACTCCACAGGGAAATGCATCTTTAGAGGGTGCAGAGTTCACATGGAGCTATTATGACGGTTACTACAATGCAGACAATCTTCCTGCAAAGGCTACCCGTACATGGACAACCAAAACCGTTGCCGAAAAAGACAGTGACGGAACTATCCATTATGTATCCAGACTTGCCGACAGCTACAAAGTATCCGGCGACAGCTTCTATACACAGGACGGTAAGAATGTACTGCCACTTGGTACACTCACTGTCACAGAAACGAAAGCACCAAACGGCTACTTATTAGATGGTGCATATATGCAGGCTGACGGAAGTTCTGAACAGATTAAGGGAACATACCTTACACAGATTTCCGAAGATGGCGAACTTGCCGTACTTTCTGGAAGCAACCAGTATTCCGTATCTGACAAGGTTATCCGTGGCGGTGTAAAAATCCAGAAACGTGACCTTGAAACAAAGGATACCAAAGCACAAGGAAGTGCAACCTTACAGTACACAGAATTTAATATCATTTCCTTAAATGACAGTCCTGTACTGGTTGAGGGAAAACTATACAACAAGAATGAAACTGTCAAGAAGATTCAGACAGGCATTGATGGAATTGCTTCTACTTCTGCTGATTTACTCCCTTACGGAAATTACAGATTAGAAGAAAGCAAAGCACCAGAGGGCTACTTAACAGACGGTGCAAAAGCAATCGACTTTTCTATCACGGAAGATGGAAAAATCGTGGACTTGACCGATAAATCCCACTCTGTCTACAACCAGATTAAACGTGGCGATATTGAGGGTGTAAAAATCGGTGCAGGTACACACAAACGCCTTGCAGGTGTTCCGTTCAGAATCACAAGCAAGACAACGGGAGAATCCCACATCGTAGTTACTGACAAAAACGGTCAGTTCTCCACTGCTTCAAGCTGGGCTTCCCACAAGGTCAATACCAATGCCGGAAAATCCAGTGAGGACGGTGTATGGTTTGGTACATCTGAACCAGACGACAGCAAAGGTGCATTACTCTATGATACCTATGTGATTGAGGAATTAAAGTGTGATTCCAACGCCAGATTTAAGCTGATTCCAGCTTTTGAGGTGGTCGTATCCAGAAATAAAGTGACCGTAGATTTAGGGACACTTACTGATGAATACGAAAAAGAAATCACAATCCATACCACAGCGACCGACAAGAAAACAGGCGAAAAAATGATTGTTGCCGGAAAGGACATCAAGATCGTGGACAAAGTCACACTTGATGGCTTGGAAGCTGGAACAAAATATAAACTTTCCGGCTGGCAGATGTTAAAGGAAGAAAACGCCGAACTTCTGATTGACGGGAAACGTGTAGACAGTAATTATACTTTCACTGCTGACAGTGAAAAAATGACGGTTGAGATTACTTACAGTTTTGACGGTTCAGCTCTTGGCGGTCAGAACCTTGTTACTTTTGAGGAATTGTACGATATAAGCAATCCGAAAGAGCCTGTCAAGGTTGCCGAACATAAAGACATCAACGATGATGGACAGACTGTTCTTATCACAGAACGTATCATCAAAATCCATACGACCGCTACGGACAAGAACGGCAAGAAAGAAATCGAAGCCGGAAAAGATGTAACGATTGTGGATAAAGTCACATTAGATGGGCTGGAAGTTGGAACAAAATACAAACTTTCCGGCTGGCAGATGTTAAAAGAGGAAAATGCAGAACTTCTGATTGATGGAAAGAAAGTATCCAATGATTATGAGTTTACAGCCGACAATGAAAAAATGACAGTTGAGATTGCATTTACTTTTGATGGTTCTTCTCTTGGTGGCAAGAGCCTTGTCACATTTGAGGAATTATACGATATGACCAATCCAGACGAACCAAAGAAAGTGACAGAACATAAGGACATCACAGACGATGGACAGACTGTGACAATCAAGGAAGTGCCGGAAGTCCCAGACACATCAAAGGATACCGACACGCCGGATACACCATCTACGGTTACTAAGACAAGTGACAGTCCAAAAACAGGCGACAATACCAATATCTATGCTTATCTTGCCATGCTCGGTCTTTCCTGCGTAGGGCTTGGCGGTATGCTTTACTTCAAACGCCGTAGAAAGAAATCATAAGGCGGTAATGTAGCGGTTGGTAGAGCGTTCAAGGTCGCCACCCTTTTTGTAACTTCACGCTCCCGTGAAGCTCTGATTTACGGGAGCGTGAAGTCCACTAGGGGCGTGGGGAGTGTAGCTCCCCACAAAGTACAGCAGGAAAGAAAATAAAACAGAAAGAAAAGAGGTCAATCATTTATGGAATTAAGATTTGTCGTACCAAACATGGAAAAGACATTCGGGAACTTGGAGTTTGCCGGAGAAAATACTACGGAACAGCAGAGAATCAACGGGCGTATGGCTGTCATTACCAGAAGCTACAACCTGTATTCCGATGTGCAGAGAGCCGATGATGTAGTTGTGACACTTCCTGCCAAAGCTGGCGAAAAGCATTTCTCGCCGGAGCAGAAAGTAAAACTTATCAACCCACGAATCACTACTGATGGCTATAAAATCGGAGAACGTGGATTTGTCAATTACATCTTACTTGCAGACGATATGTTACCAGCAGAAAATAAATAAGGGGGTATTCAGATTATGAGATTAGCAAATGGAATCGTCATTGATAAAGAAAAGACTTTTGGAGTGTTGAAGTTCTCCGCATTACGCCGTGAGGTTCATGTACAGAATGAAGATGGAACAGTCAGTGAAGAAATCAAGGAACGCACTTACGATTTGAAGTGCAACACACAGGGACGCATGATACAGGTATCCGTTCCGGCGACTGTTCCATTAAAGGACTATGACTACAATGCCGAAGTGGAACTTATCAACCCTGTTGCGGATACGGTAGCCAATGCAAATTACCGTGGTGCAGATGTGGACTGGTATGTAAAGGCAGATGACATTGTTCCGAAGAACAAAGGTACTCATGCCGGAAATCCACAGAACAACGCCCTACAGCAACCGCCGAAGAAATAGATTCATAATTTAGATTCTCATTGTATTGCTCAGAGGTAATTGATATAATGCATTATATAATCATGTCAGATTTTTAGGTGTTGAATCTAAAATGGTATGATATAACAAAAATCAAAAAAATGAGGATAACAATATACATTCAAAAGAAAAGATAGAAAATGTAAAACTCGATCTTCAAAATGTAGATACAGTGATAGATGTAAAACATAATCCAGTAATTTCAGCATTTGTTTCATCAATAAAAACAGTTCCGTTTTTCGGTGATTTAATAGATGATTCTTTAGAATATACTTTGACAGATTTTCAAAATAAAAAGCAACAACAACTTTTAGAAGTTATTAATAATGCATCTGTTGGGTCAGTTACATCAGACATGGTAAATGATGTAGAATTTATTATGAGTTTCGCAAAAACACAGAATGCTGTCAATAAGGCGTTGAATGGAGATAAGGTAAAATTCTATGGAAATTTGCTAATAAACGGGTATTTGAATGGAAATGATAAAATATCAACAGACGAGTTTGAAGAATATATAGAATTAATAAACACACTTTCCTATAGAGAATTAGAATATTTGTCATTTTTTAAAGAGTTCTCGAATGAATACAAAGGACGATTAGTATATCAAAATTGGAGAAAATTTTGTGCGGAATTTAGGAAAAATTTTCCAAACAGAGATGTTGATTCCGTATTTAAGCGTCTACAACGAACTGGGTTTTTAAGTGAAGTGATAGAAACTGCTGATGTTGAGGGAGAAACATTGTCATTGGATATTAATTCTGTCGGTTTTGAAGCTGAACCAGAGTTTTCTCGATTTAATGAAATTGTATTGAAAACACTTTATGAAGACCAGACAACTTCTAGTTCTACAATTTAATACTTATATTCACAAAGCAGTTAGTCTACACGATTGACTGCTTTTCTTATACCCGAAGAAAGGAGTTTTAATGCAAGTATGGAAAAAATCTAAAGGTAATAGGATTCGTGCCAGTGACAAATCACTGGTTTATCATTTCTGTATCGGCTGGTTGTTGCTCCTGTTCGTTGCGGTATTCCTGCTACTGAACCTGCGACAGCTCCTTGTTACCGACTGGAAAGATTTTAACCTGCTCCATGCTGGAATTACTTGGACTGCCTACAATTCCATTACGGTTCTGATAGCGACTGGTGTTTGTGCATTGGTCGCTTTTCTTTACTACCGCTACCGCTACCGATACGACCATATCAAGCGGTTGTTACACCGCCAAAAGCTGGCTCGTATGGTACTGGAAAATAAATGGTACGAAGCAGAAACTACCAAAAACAACGTTTTTTTCACTGACCTGCAAAGCAGATCAAGAGAAAAAATCGTATGGTTTCCAAAAATCTATTATCAGATGGATAATGGCTTGCTCCATATCCTGTGTGAAATCACAATGGGAAAATATCAAGAACAGCTCCTGTCCTTAGAGGATAAACTGGAATCGGGGCTGTACTGTGAACTGACCGACAAGACACTGCATGACGGATACATCGAATACACCCTGCTCTATGATATGATAGCGAACCGTATTTCGATTGATGAAGTGATTGCTGAAAACGGCGGTCTGCGGTTAATGAAAAATCTGGTGTGGGAATATGATTCACTTCCCCATGCTCTTATCTGCGGTGGTACAGGTGGTGGAAAGACCTATTTTCTGCTGACCATCATTGAAGCTCTGCTTAGAACCAATGCGGATTTATACATTCTTGACCCGAAGAACGCTGACCTTGCAGACTTGGGAACAGTCATGGGAAATGTCTACCAAACGAAAGACGATATGATTGACTGCGTCAATGCCTTTTATGAGGGCATGGTCACACGCTCGGAAGAAATGAAACTGCACCCGAACTACCGTACAGGGGAAAACTATGCCTATCTGGGGCTTGCTCCACAGTTCCTTATCTTTGATGAATACGTGGCTTTCCTAGAAATGCTCACGACAAAAGAAAGCACCGCCCTGTTAAGCCAGCTAAAGAAAATTGTCATGCTCGGCAGACAGGCTGGATACTTTCTGATTGTAGCTTGCCAGCGTCCAGACGCAAAGTATTTTGGGGACGGTATCAGAGATAATTTCAACTTCCGTGTGGGACTTGGTCGCATGAGTGAACTCGGTTATGGTATGCTCTTTGGAAGTGATGTAAAAAAACAGTTTTTCCAGAAGCGAATCAAAGGGCGTGGATATTGTGATGTGGGAACAAGCGTCATATCTGAATTTTACACTCCCCTTGTACCCAAAGGCTATGATTTCTTAGGTACGATTGGGAAACTTGCACACATAAGGCAGGACGGACAGGTGGCGTGCGGAGCGAAAGCCACAGGTACGGACTAGCCTTGCTGGTGTGGCGGTAGCCACGCCAGCATATATCAAGCCCCTCGGTATCTAACAGAGGGGCACAAATCACAAGGAAACATACACAAAAGTTACCGATTCTTGGCTGAAATCAAGCGTTTGGTAGCTTTTTTTATTGCTGTGACATCGGATAAAAAATGTCACAGTTTTTTTGTAAAGGGGGTATCGCACTGAATGATACAGAGTGGATACAGGATTTTGCAGACAAGCGTTTGCAGTACGGTGTATCCCAGACGAAACTTGCGGTCATGGCTGGAATCAGCCGTGAACATTTAAGCCGTATCGAATCCGGCAAGGTGGCGGTCACAGAAGAAATGAAAGTGAAACTTTTGGAAGCTCTGGAAAAATTCAATCCAGAAGCACCGCTTACCATGCTGTTTGACTATGTGAGGATACGGTTTCCGACACTGGATATTGGACACATCATTAAGGACATCTTACTGCTCAATATCCAGTACATGATACATGAGGACTTCGGGCATTACAGCTACACAGAACACTACTACATCGGAGATATTTTCGTATATACTTCCCCAGATGAAGAAAAAGGTGTCCTGCTGGAACTGAAAGGAAAAGGCTGTCGCCAGTTTGAAAGTTATCTGCTGGCACAGGAACGGAGCTGGTATGACTTCCTTATGGACGCTCTGGTGGACGGCGGTGTGATGAAACGCCTTGACCTTGCCATCAATGACCATACGGGAATGTTGGATATTCCAGAACTGACCGAAAAATGCCGGAATGAGGAATGTGTATCGGTGTTCCGTTCCTTTAAGTCTTATGCTTCCGGCGAACTGGTCAAGCATGAGGAACAGGACAAGGCTGGTATGGGCTACACGCTTTATATCGGCTCATTGAAAAGTGAGGTGTACTTCTGTGTCTATGAAAAAAGCTATGAGCAGTACATCAAACTGGGGATACCCATTGAGGAAGCACCGATAAAAAACAGATTTGAAATACGGTTGAAAAATGAACGTGCTTATTATGCTGTCCGTGACCTGCTGACCTACTATGACGCTGAACGGACGGCATTTTCTATTATCAACCGTTATGTACGCTTCGTGGATAAGGAAGCAGACAAGAAACGGAGCGACTGGAAATTATCTGTCCGATGGGCGTGGTTCATCGGGGAAAACAGAGAGCCGTTAAAGCTCACGACCAAACCCGAACCCTACACACTGGACAGAACCCTACGCTGGATTCAACGGCAGGTTGACCCGACACTCAAAATGCTGGAAGCAATCACAGCGAAAACAGGGATTGATTATCTGAAAGAAATCCGTAAATCCACGAAACTGACGGAAAAGCACTACAAGATAATCGAACAGCAGACCACAGCTACCGAAGATGTGATTTTGGAAAAGGAGAATTGAAAAATGCAACGATTATTATTTGATTTCCTGTTCTTCTCTTTAGGGGGAACAGTTGGCGTGATTGCCATGTGTATTTTACAGGCTGGCAGACAGTCTGACAGAAAAATGATGGAACTGAAAGGAGAAAAGAAAGCATGAATTTTGGACAGAACCTTTATAACTGGTTTTTAAGCAATGCACAGAGCCTTGTGCTGATGGCGATTGTGGTTATCGGTATCTACTTGGGATTCAAACGTGAGTTTTCCAAACTCATCGGATTCTTGGTAGTTGCCTTAGTAGCAGTTGGTCTTGTATTCAATGCGTCCGGCGTAAAAGACGTATTGTTACAGCTATTCAATAAGATTATTGGAGCGTAAGCCTATGGAAGAATGTAGCGTATTGATAGAAAGTACCTTGCCAGCAGAGGATAAAACCTCTCGCTGGTTCAATCTCCCCATTGATTATGAGCTGTTCCATGACCTGCTCGGTGTGGAAGCTGACAGTGGCGATTATCAGATTATAGATATGAAACTCCCTTTTGCTGGCGATATTGTAAGAACAACCAGCGTCAGACGATTGAATAAGCTGTACTTTGCTTACATGGAGTTACCGCCAGAAGTTCAACAGGCATACAATGACTTGATTTCCTATTGTGGCGGTGTTGAGGATTTATTACAGAAATCAGAAGAATTTCGGTTTTATCCAGAGTGTCACAACATCATGGACGTTGCCCGTTACCGACTGGAACATAACATTGAATTTTCTGCCCTCTCCGAAAAAGGGAAAAAATACTTTAATCTGGAAGCCTATGCACAGGAGCTGGAAGAAACAGGACGTTATGTTGTCAGTGAAAACGGTATGTTCAAGCTCTGATAGACACCGAAAGGAAGTGAACCACTTATGATTGATGATATGCAAGTCTATATAGCCAATCTTGGCAAGTACAATGAGGGAGAACTGGTCGGGGACTGGTTCTCTTTTCCGTTAGACGAAGAAGTGATTGCAGAACGTATCGGCTTAAATGCAGAGTACGAAGAATACGCAATCCATGATACGGACAACTTCCCGATGGAGATTAGCGAATACATTTCCATCGAAGAACTGAACCGTATCTATGAGCAGTTGGAAGAATTACCGGATTACCTGCTGGACGACTTGGACAGTTTTATATCCTGCTATGGGAGTCTGGAAGAACTGGTGGAACATAAGGACGACATCATTCTGTATTCCGGCTGTGAAACGATGACCGATTTAGCCTACTATCTGATTGATGAAGAACAGGTACTCGGAGAAATCCCGTCCTCTTTACAGAACTATATCGACTATGAAGCCTACGGGCGTGACCTCGATATAGAGGGGACATTTATTGCAACAAACGCTGGTATCTGTGAGGTACTGCGTTAAGGGCTGGCAGATCAGCACCGCCACTGGTGCTACTGTCAGCTTTTCTCTTGGGGCAGTCTGGAAAATCCGGCTGTCCCTGTTGTTAGGAAAATAAAGAAAGGAGCATTTACAAGTGAAGAAAATCCGAAGTTATACAAGTATCTGGAATGTGGAAAAGGTACTGTATGCCATCAATGATGTAAACCTGCCATTCCCTGTGACCTTTACCCAGATTACATGGTTCGTGCTGACGGAATTTATCATCATTCTGTTTGCAGATGTACCGCCACTTTCCATGATTGAGGGTGCGTTTTTGAAATATTTCGGGATTCCCGTTGCCCTTACATGGTTTATGTCACAGAAAACCTTTGACGGGAAAAAGCCATACAGTTACATCAAGACGATGGTTCTGTATGCCCTGCGTCCCAAAGTGACTTATGCCGGAAAAGCCGTGAACCTGCATAAGCAGAAATTTGAGGAAACTATCACGGCAGTAAGGAGTGTGACTTATGTTCCCGATTAAATATATCGACAATAACCTTGTCTGGAATAAGGACAATGAGGTGTTCGCCTACTATGAGCTGATACCGTACAATTATTCATTCTTATCCCCAGAGCAGAAATACCTTGTGCATGACAGCTTCCGTCAGCTTATAGCACAGTCCCGTGAGGGAAAGATTCATGCGTTGCAGATTGCAACCGAAAGCTCAATCCGAAGCATACAGGAACAGTCAAAGAAGCTGGTAACGGGGAAATTAAAGGAAGTCGCCTATCAGAAAATAGATGACCAGACCGAAGCCCTTGTATCCATGATAGGCGACAATCAAGTAGATTACCGTTTCTTTCTGGGATTCAAGCTCATGGTCACAGAGGACGAAGTCAATCTGAAGAACATCAAAAAATCGGTATTTCTGACATTCCGTGAGTTTTTGAATGAGGTAAGGCACACGCTGATGAATGACTTTGTTTCCATGAGCAATGATGAAATCAACCGTTATGCGAAGATGGAAAAACTGCTGGAAAACAAAATCTCCCGTAGATTCAAAATCCGCCGACTGGAAGCCAAAGATTTTGCCTATCTGATGGAACACCTCTACGGCAGGGACGGGATAGCTTATGAAGATTATGTGTATCCTCTGCCAAAAAGAAAATTAAAAAGGGAAACACTGATTAAGTATTATGACCTTATCCGTCCTACCCGTTGTGTGGTGGAAGAAAGCCAGCGATATTTGCGTCTGGAACATGAGGACAGCGAAAGCTATGTATCCTACTTTACGGTCAATGCGATTGTCGGAGAACTGGACTTCCCATCATCGGAAATCTTTTATTTCCAGCAACAGCAGTTCACATTCCCTGTGGATACGTCCATGAATGTTGAGATTGTCGGAAATAAAAAAGCCTTAACCACTGTCCGTAATAAGAAAAAGGAATTAAAGGACTTGGACAATCACGCCTATCAAGCCGGAAATGAAACAAGTTCAAATGTGGTGGAAGCCTTAGACAGTGTCGATGAACTGGAAACAGATTTAGACCAGAGCAAGGAAAGTATGTACAAGTTAAGTTACGTCATACGGGTATCTGCACCCGATCTTGACGAACTGAAACGCCGTTGTGATGAAGTCAAGGACTTTTACGATGATTTGAATGTGAAGCTGGTTCGCCCTGCCGGAGATATGATGGGACTGCATGGAGAGTTTCTTCCAGCCAGCAAACGTTATATCAATGATTATATCCAGTATGTGAAATCCGACTTTTTAGCCGGACTTGGTTTCGGTGCTACCCAGATGTTGGGAGAAAATACAGGAATCTATATCGGATATTCCGTGGATACAGGAAGAAATGTCTACCTGCAACCGTCCCTTGCCAGTCAAGGGGTAAAAGGTACGGTCACAAATGCGTTGGCTTCTGCCTTTGTGGGTTCGCTTGGTGGTGGAAAATCATTCTGTAATAATCTGCTGGTGTATTATTCCGTTCTGTTCGGTGGACAGGCAGTTATCCTAGACCCGAAAAGTGAGCGTGGAAACTGGAAAGAAACACTGCCGGAGATTGCAGAGGAAATCAACATTGTAAACATTACCAGTGATTCCAGCAATCAAGGGCTGTTAGACCCGTATGTGATTATGAAAGATGTCAAGGACGCTGAAAGTCTTGCCATCGACATTCTGACATTTCTTACAGGAATTTCTTCAAGGGACGGCGAAAAATTCCCTGTCCTTAGAAAAGCTGTCCGTACGGTATCCCAGAATCAGAACCACGGGCTGTTACAGGTCATTGAGGAACTGCGAAAAGAGGATACCGCCGTATCCCGTAACATTGCAGACCATATCGAAAGTTTTACCGACTATGACTTTACACAGCTTCTGTTCTCGGACGGTTCGGTGGAAAATGCAATCAGTCTGGATAACCAGCTCAATATCATACAGGTTGCAGATTTGGTTCTGCCGGATAAGGATACCACCTTTGAGGAATACACGACCATTGAGCTGTTGTCGGTATCCATCTTAATTGTTATCAGTACCTTTGCCCTTGACTTTATTCACAGTGACCGAAGTATTTTTAAAATTGTAGACTTGGACGAAGCATGGGCGTTCTTAAATGTGGCACAAGGAGAAACACTCTCAAACAAGCTGGTGCGTGCTGGTAGAGCCATGAACGCCGGAGTTTATTTCGTGACACAATCCTCTGGGGACGTATCGAAAGAAAGTCTGAAAAATAACATCGGTTTAAAGTTTGCTTTCCGCTCCACAGATACCAATGAAATCAAGCAGACCTTAGAGTTTTTCGGGCTGGACAGTGAGGACGAAAACAACCAGAAACGGTTGAGGGATTTGGAGAACGGACAATGCTTAATGCAGGATTTATACGGGCGTGTCGGTGTGGTACAGATACACCCTGTCTTTGTAGAACTGCTCCATGCCTTTGATACCAGACCGCCGATAAAAAGTGAGGTGGATTTGGAATGATAAAATCTATCACAAGAGAAAAGGTATTCCATGTACTGAAACTGGTACTGCTTGCCGTGACCGTTACGCTGGTACTGCTGTCCCTGCTTGGGACGGTAGCTCATGCGTCTGGACTGGTCGATGATACGGTCAATGCAGACAACCTGTATTCAAAGTATCCGCTTTCCAACTATCAGCTTGATTTCTATGTGGACAATAGCTGGTCTTGGCTACCGTGGAACTGGCTGGACGGCATTGGAAAATCGGTGCAGTACGGGCTTTACTGTATCACAAATTTTGTCTGGACAATCAGCCTGTATCTTAGCAATGCCACAGGATATGTGGTGCAACAGGCGTATAAGCTGGACTTCATCAATGACATGGCAGACAGTATCGGGAAAAGTATCCAGACACTTGCCGGAGTGACCGAAAACGGATTTTCCAGCAGTGGATTCTATGTGGGATTCCTGCTCATTATCATTCTGATTGTAGGTGTTTACACCGCCTATACAGGGCTTCTCAAACGGGAAACAAGCAAAGCACTTCACGCTGTTATCAACTTTGTGGTGGTGTTCATTGTGTCTGCGTCCTTTATTGCTTATGCTCCCAATTATATCCAGAAAATCAATGATTTCAGTTCGGACATCAGCACCGCTTCTCTGGACTTGGGGACAAAAATCATGCTCCCCGATTCACAAAGCAAAGGCAAGGACAGTGTAGACCTTATCCGTGACAGCCTGTTTGCGATACAGGTAGAAAAACCGTGGCTGTTATTACAGTTCGGGAACAGCGATACCGAAGAAATCGGGGCTGACCGTGTGGAAGCTCTGGTATCTGCCAGCCCGTCAGACGAAGATGGGGAAACAAGGGAAAATGTTGTGAAAACAGAGATTGAGGATAACGACAATGACAACCTTACCATTCCACAGGTCGTCAACCGTCTTGGCATGGTGTTCTTCCTGCTCATTTTCAATCTCGGTATCACAATATTTATCTTCCTGCTTACCGGCATGATGTTATTTTCCCAGATACTTTTTATCATATATGCCATGTTTTTGCCTATCAGCTTTTTAATGTCCATGATACCGACCTATGAGAACATGGCAAAACAGGCAGTTGTCCGTGTGTTCAATGCCATTATGACAAGAGCCGGAATCACTCTGATTGTGACCGTAGCATTTTCGATTTCCAGTATGTTCTACAACATTTCCACGGACTATCCGTTCTTCATGGTGGCGTTTTTGCAGATAATCTGCTTTGCCGGAATCTATATGAAGCTCGGAGAACTAATGAGTATGTTCAGCCTTAATGCGAATGACAGCCAGCAGATAGGTCGCCGGATATTCCGTAGACCTATGGTGTTCATGCGACATCGGGCAAGACGTATGGAACACAGGATTGTAAGGGCTGTCGGTGCTGGAAGTGTTGCAGGTGCAGTGGCTGGTGCAAGTGTTGCCAGAGCCGGAAAGCCAGCAACGAACCAACCGCCAAAGAAACGTGAAAATACTACTGCCAGCATGGGAAGCCGTGTCGGTTCTGCGGTAGGTGCTGTGATGGATACGAAAAATAAAGTCCGTGACAATGCTTCCTCTCTGAAAGAAAATGTGAAAGACCTGCCGACACAGGCTGGTTATGCCGTCCACTTTGTCAAACAGAAAGCAAAGGATAATGTATCGGACTTTAAGCGTGGCGTTGTGGAAGAACGGGAAAACCGACAGGAACAGCGTACACAGAAACGCAACCTGCACAGGGAAAATATCTCACAGAAAAAGCAGGAATTACAGAAAGCACAGGAAGCAAGGCAGACAGTTCATGCGAATGGATCAGCGACAGCCGGAGCTACCAGAAGCCATGAACGCCCTGTTGCCACACCTGTTCCAAAAACAGCACAGACCGATACGGTCATAAAGCCGGATATGAAGCGTCCTGCTACTTCTCCTGTGATAAAAAATGTAGAAGTCAAGGCTGGAAAAGAAACTGTCCGAACCAATATCAGACAGGAACAACAGGTCAAAGGTGTTACCAGAACGAACCAGCCAAATGTAGTGGAATCCAGAAGTAATCAAAAGAAAACAACCATACAGAAACAGGTCAACCAAAAACAAAATCGTAAGACTGTTACGAAGCAACCAGAGAAAGGACGGAAGAAATGAGATTAAAGCGTATCCTTATCATAGGTACGATATTTCCAGTCCTTTTCTCCATCGTCCTCTTTTTCGGGATATTGATTTCCGGCGAAGATGACGACAGTTCAAACAGCTATTCGCCTGTCTATTCTGGCATGAACCTGTCAGCTGATGTCCTCAAACATCAGCCGATGGTAGAAAAATACGCCAGAGAAAACGGTATCTCGGAGTATGTGAACGTCCTGCTTGCCATCATACAGGTGGAAAGTGGCGGTACGGCTACTGATGTCATGCAGTCCAGTGAAAGTCTGGGACTACCGCCAAACTCATTAAGTACAGAAGAATCCATAAAGCAGGGGTGTAAATATTTTGCGTCCCTGCTTTCTTCCTGTAAAGCCAAAGGCATGAATGACATTAACGTGGTCATTCAGTCTTATAACTATGGTGGTGGCTATGCAGACTATGTGGCGAAGAACGGAAAAAAGCACAGCTTCAATCTTGCGGAGAATTTCGCAAAGAATAAATCTGGCGGTACAAAAGTGACCTATACGAACCCGATAGCGGTCAGTAAAAATGGTGGCTGGCGTTATAACTACGGGAACATGTTCTATGTGGAGCTGGTCAACCAATATCTGAACATAAAACAGTTCAGCAATGAAACGGTACAGGCGGTTATGAATGAAGCGTTGAAATATCAAGGCTGGAAGTATGTCTACGGTGGCAGTAACCCGAACACCTCTTTTGACTGTTCTGGTCTTACCCAGTGGTGCTACGGAAAAGCCGGAATCAGTCTGCCACGAACCGCACAGGCACAGTATGACGCAACCCAGCATATCCCATTGTCACAGGCACAGGCTGGCGATTTGGTCTTTTTCCATTCCACCTACAATACCAGTGACTATGTTACCCATGTAGGAATCTATGTAGGGAACAATCAGATGTATCATGCCGGAAATCCAATCGGCTATACCGATTTGACCTCTGCCTACTGGCAACAGCACATCATTTGTGCCGGAAGAATCAAACAATAGAAAGGACTTGAAATATGTTTAAGAAAAAAGAAAAAACAGAGAAAGCACCTAAGAATAAGAAGGTGCGTACCATGAAAGTCGGTACACATAAGAAATCTGTTCTGCTTTTGTGGGCGGTGCTTCTGGCAAGCACCAGCTTTGGTGTGTATAAGAACTTTACCGCCATTGACACCCACACGGTACATGAAAAAGAAATCATTCAGTTAAGATTGAACGATACCAACGGTATTGAGAATTTCGTCAAGAACTTTGCGAAAGCCTACTACTCATGGGATACCAGCAAGGAAGCCATTGAAGCAAGGACAACAGAAATCAGTAAATACCTTACCAAAGAATTACAGGACTTGAACGCTGATACCATCAGAACGGACATACCAACCAGTGCGACCGTTACAAATGTGCTGGTCTGGAATATAGAACAGTCTGGAACGGACGATTTTACCGTTGCCTACGAAGTAGATCAGCAGGTAAAAGAGGGAGAACAGACACAGGCAGTCACAGAAAACTACACCGTGACCGTTCATGTGGATAAGGACGGTGCAATGGTCATTACCCAGAATCCAACCCTTGCTCCGGCGGTACAGAAATCAAAGTATGAACCGAAAGTACAGGAAGCAGATGTCAGTGTCAGTTCCGATACCGTCAAGGACGCTACCGCTTTCTTGGAAACATTCTTTAAGCTGTATCCGACAGCTACGGAAAAAGAACTTGCCTATTATGTCAAAGATGGTGTGCTTGCTCCTGTATCCGGCGATTATGTATTTTCGGAGCTGGTAAATCCTGTTTTTACCAAAGATGGCGATAATCTTAAGGTCAGTGTGTCTGTGAAGTATCTGGATAACAAGTCGAAAATGACACAAATCTCACAGTATGAGCTGGTGCTTCATAAGGACGATAACTGGAAGATTGTAGAATAAGTTTGTAAAAAATGCTAAAAAAAGGCTTGCGTCATACTCTATATAGTATGCTCCGCAAGCCTTTTTTCCATATATTCTATTTTGTTGTAGCTTTAAAAAGTCGTTCTGTACCGCTAATTTCAGCTAAGACAATATCCGTCATACGTTGTAGATTGGCAACATGATATGGATTAACTTGTTTTTCCCATTCTTCTGTATGTTGTTTTTGAATACCAGCAAGATATTCTTGTAAAACGGTCATACGCTGTTCTAACAGCGTCTTTTGTTCTTTTTCTGGTAAACAATCAAGGAAAAATGCTGTGATAGAAAAAATATTCGTATCATAATCGAACTTCAAAAAAGAAGTTCGCAAAGTCTCCAAAAATACTGCTTTTCCTTGTTCCGTGATTGAATAAACAGTTTTATCGGGCATATTACCGTCCTTCTGTATTTCACCAACGAGATATTGCTTTTTCTCTAGAGTTTTAATTGTGGCATATACAGTAGACGTTCCAATATTGAACCAATACTTGATATTCATGTAGTCTAAAGTTTTAACAATTTCATAGGCATTAAGTGGTTGGTGAGTAATAAGCCCTAAAAGCATAGTAGCTGATTTTGATAACATATATTTCACACTCCTTGACAAATACAATGATTTAAGCTACTCTATATATAGAGTAGTATTATATTATATTACTCTAGCTTAATTATAACACGAATATCTGGAAAATGAAAGAGAAAGGAGTGTGCTTATGCCACAATTAAATAAAGGTGGAAAATTCGTATTTGGACTATCTTTGATACATGATGATTTAACCGTTCAATTTCCAACGCAAGCACTTGAAGAATATCAAGTGCTCAATGATGATAAAATCATTATTTTTACAGGAAGTAAGGTTACGGGTGGGTTTTGCGTAACGACATATCCTCTATTATCTACGTCAAAATTAAGTCATATTTTACATGAGTGTCCACAGTTAGAAAAACAGTCTATTCCACAAGGAACATTGGTTACATATAAAGGACGAAAATATGCGTGGCTTCCTCTAAAGGAAAATGGTAGTATTCAATTTACATTACAACTATTAGAACAGTTGAATCTTGATATAGGAAATGAATTGTTGTGTATTAGAAGTAGCGATATTGCATTTACAATGGGGGCGAAAGGTCCACTTCTTGAAAAAGCTCATAACTATAATGGAAATATTGAACGATATTAGCGGGAAGGGATTTACTTATGACAGATTATAAAAGTTATACAGTATCGAAAAATAAATCCAGTTATTTAGTGATGGCTAGAAAATAAGATTACATGGGGGTATTACATGATAGGACTAAAAAAAGGAGATATGAAAAAAATCTTAAAGGCTGGTGCAAAGGCAAGCGGTGTCTCTGTATCGGAATTAAGGGAAAATATACAGGTTACTATTGATGAAGCCATGAACAGTACAGACCCAGAGGTACAGGCGAATTTCAAAAAGCTGTTTGGAAATAAGCGTCCCACGCCAGAGGAATATATCTATAAAATTACAAAGGAAATAAAACTTTAATTGAATAAAGTGGAATGTGGGTATTTTACATACTGTTAAGGGTATTTGAACTTAAAGTGCTTGCGACTGTTTTGGAGAAATATTAAACTTCTATTAAAGTACATGGAGGAAAGCATATTGAAACTGCAACTATTGGAAAAAAAAGATTTGGCTGAACCGGAAATAGATATACGATATTCAAGTATGACCCAACCTTTAAATCGGATTGTTCAATATATCCGTCAACAAGAATATCTTATACAAGGAATTTTTGAAAAAAAGCTGTATCAGATACCATTAAATGAAGTCTTGTATTTTGAAACTGTTGATAAAAAAACATTTATGTACACTCAACAAAAAATATTTGAATGTAAAAAGACACTTTCTGCTATTGAACAAGATTTAATAAGGTCAAATGTTGTAAGGATAAGCAAAACAGCCTTATTGAATATTTCTTGTCTGGTCTGTGTTAAACCTTACCCTAACCACAGATTATTGGCAGAACTTAACAATGAAGAAAATCTAATTGTTTCAAGAAAATATATTCCTATTCTAAGAGATAAGATAAGGAGTGGCTATTATGAATAAATTTTTAAGGACATATCTTCCTGCATTTTCTATGGCATTTACATTTATTATTTTGTATGCAACGATAAGCAATATTATAGCAGGATATTCTAAAGACAGATTTTGTTTCTTTATTTTGCAGGTGTTTGTTTATCTTATGGTGTCAGTGATTGTCGATTGGATTCTATCATTTATAGATTTTAGCAAATATATATATCACTTTATTGCTGAAATGATTATATTATATCCAATAACCATTGGTGTGGCATTTATAGGTAAATGGTTTGCGTTTAGTGCAATTAACATTACATGGTATTCATGTGTCTATATTTTAATTATGATAGCTATTCATTGCTATTTTTATCATATTTCCAAAAGACAAGCTGATGAAATAAACAAATTTTTAAAATTAAGGAATAAGAGGTAATAGTAATGGGCGATATGACAAAATTTAATAGTGCTATTGAATATTATATATTTAATGTGTTGCTAATGTGTTTACTTATTTCCGAAATATTTATTTTCTTTTATACACGTTCAAAGCAAAATAGAACTGAAAAAATTGACACTAGAGATTTAGGAACGAAATGGTTGTTATATTTAAATTTTGTATTTTGTTTGATAATTAGTTTTCTATGTATCAGTCAAAAAGCTCCATTTTGCATAAGAGAATTGACGTTGCCTGCTTACTTTGCAAAAATTGGTATGTTAATTATAGCAGTCGGGATTTGTATTCGTATAAAAGCTGTTTTAACTTTAAAAAAGGCATTTACATTAAATGTTCAGATTAGTAAAGAACAACAGCTAATAACAAATGGTATGTATAAATTTGTACGCCACCCTGCCTACACTGGAAGTATTCTGTCATTATTGGGCGTGAGTATTGCGTTAAAGAATATCCCTGCTATATTGATAGTTGCTATTTGTAGCTTTGTTTGCTATCAAATAAGAATAAATGTTGAAGAAGCAGTTTTACAAAAATATTTTAAAGAATATAACTTATATAAAGAAAAAACATATAAACTTTTTCCGTATATATATTAAAATTGCTGATGTCTTGGAGATAACTTTAGTAATGGTATTGACTAGTTATTTTTTATGAAAAAATAAAATTTGTAGAATAAATTTGTAAGATTAAGCGAATATGAGAGGAGCTTTTATGAGTAATCAATCATGGGTGTTTTGCCCTATTTGTAACAATAAGACACGAACCAAAATACGGAACGATACAGAATTGATAAATTTTCCGTTATTCTGTCCGAAGTGCAAACAAGAAACTATAATCAATATGAAACGTGGAAATATAATTATCAGAGAGCCAGACGCTAAGACGCAGAGCCGATAATTTGTAAGTTATTGTAACTTATAGATTGTCGGCTCATTTTTTAATTCCATGATTCTGTGTTTAGTTATGATATAGCATGAATTAAGAAATATACAAATCGAAAATCAACAAATTTTTCAAACAGTCTCATTGCATAGGAATGACAAACAGATTATTCTTAAAGCAGGAGGTGGCAGAAATGGCAAACGAAGATAAAAAAGATTTTAATGCTATGTTGCACGATAACAAGGATATGCCAAAATTTCAAATCATTACAGACCAGAAAAGCATTGAAAAATATGGTGGAAGTAAAATGTATTTTGCTCCGCCAATTGACTATGACAGAGTAATGAAAAAAGTCCCTTATGGTAAAGTGATTACTGTTGGGACAATACGAGAATACTTTGCGGAGTTGAGTGGTGCAGATTTTACAGAACCGATTACAGCAGGAATTTTTGTTTCTATTGTGGCATGGGCTAGTTATCAGCGTTCCGAAGATGAAACGCCTTATTGGAGAACATTAAAAGCGAACGGAGAACTGAATGCTAAATATCCAAATGGCATTGAGGCACAAAAAGAAAAATTAGAATCAGAGGGACACACTATTATTCAAAAAGGGCGAAAAAATATACGGTACTATGTAAAGGACTATGAAACTTTTCTCTTTGATTTGAAATAGGTAAGTTTTTCCTTTCATGTTCATAGGTGTTAAAGTACCTGTATAGAAAAACAGAGAAAATAAGAAGCAAATTACTTCTTATTCTCTCTGCTGTTCAAGATACCGTCAATCGTACCTTGAATAATTTTTAATTCGTTATCACTCAATAAATCAAGTGACGAATCTATCTGACGGCGGGTTGTGCTTTTTTCAATATTTTTTGCTGGATAGAAATACTCGTCAACAGATATATTGAACATGGTAACTAAATCATGGAACAACTGAAAGCTAGGGTGTTTCCCGATATTTTCAATATCTGCGATATGACGTTCTCCGTAAAAGACTTTATCGCCTAAATCATTTCTGGAAAGCCCTGCTTTCTCTCTGGCTTCTCTGATTGCCAGTCCTAAAGGACGAAAATCAAAGCTGTGTGTATCTTTCTTTTTTCTCATTTTTAATCACCTAGCATGAGTTTATACTTCATGTCATGTGATTAGAATGTGTTAAAAACTCATATTATATGCATTGTAAATTCAAACAAAAATATTACCTCGTTCGGTAAATAAAAAAAACCGTTCTGTGGGTAATCTGTTTTATAATGTCCAAAAATATTAGGACGGTTTTGGTATAACCAGAGCTGTCCTTTTTCTATTTTCACAGGCTTGCTCGGGTCAAGGAGCAATTTGTGATTCTAAGTAAAACAGGCAATCTATACCGACAACCGAATTTATTCCGTCTTTTTCTTAGTACATCATCAGTCCTTGAACATGAATTAAAAACTCATATATCAGATGTTTTAAAAACAGTCTATTTGTTATTGGTGCAAATAGGCTGTTTTCATATTTACAAAAATTTTTTTCAATCCTGCAACAAATCACACCTTGCCGTACAGATATGGTGCGGAAAGAGGGATACATACTTTTTACTTCATAGCGAAAGGGGGTGTGATTTTGAAACCATCAGACTTCCAAAAGACAATACAGTGTCAATTTGACTGTAAGCTCAAAAAGGTTGTGAAAGGCATTGTCCGTAATTACCGCAAGGAATTAGCCAGACGACAGGCAAAAGAAGTATCCTTTTGTGAGCTTCCAGAGATTGTTGTTGAGAAATTGATTGTATGGGACGATTACGAAAGTGAATATACAACATTCGATGTGTGCGGTACAGAAATCCGTGTACTTGACGAAGAACTTGCAGAAGCACTGAAACAGTTGCCGGAGCAGAGCCGGAACATTGTATTGATGTTTTTCTTCTTGGATATGAGCGATTCGGAGATAGGCGAAAAGCTGAACATCAACCGAAGTACATCATACAGGCACAGAAGAAATTCACTTGAAGAAATCAGAAAGCAGTTAAAGGAGAAGAAAACAAATGAAGAATAAGCAACACACACTTCCATCATTTTTTCTCATATCATCAACCGTGGACGGTAACGAAAACGCCATAGAAAAGCTGTTGCTGTTCTATGAAGCCTACATATCAAAATGCTGTTTACGCCCGTTTTACGATGAATACGGCAACGTATACATTGTGGTTGATATGGAATTAAAGGGGCGTATCAGAGAAGCCCTTTTGAAAATGATATGTGAATTTGAAATAGACGAACATTAAATAATCTTTGAGCGGAGCATGATTTAACAAACTCCCCTCTTTCCTGTTCCGCTTTTTCTTGCCATTCTGTATCAGTCCATTTGTAAAAATGAATTGATACAGGCTGACAAGAGCCTAACAGTTCTTTGACAAGTGAATAAAGCAGTCAGATACGTTTGTGCTTGCAGTGAGCCATCAGAGGTTGTACGCCGTGACTTTTCCAATCGGGAGATAGCGATTCATGCAATGATCTGGGAGCGACCGTTGGAAAAGTCGTTCTGCCATGACCTGCAACACAGGATAATGATACACCCGTATGACACGGTTCAGCCCACAGGAATGGGAATGGTTGAGATACCAGCGGAGCTTGCCGAAGCCGTCTGATTGCTTGTAAAAAGCACATGGTAAAGGAGAGTGATACTTTTACTGGTGTGCAGAAAATGACGATAATACAGGTCGGTAAAAGGAGGACTGACAGATGAACAAAACAAAAGAAAGACCAACCTCACAGCCGATAACGGTAAATATAGATAAATTATCTGCAATGTTATCTTGTGGTCATGCTACTGCAAGAAAGATTGGAGAACAGGCAGGAGCAAAAATTGTGATTGGACGTAGGGTTCTTTATTCGGTAGAAAAAGTTAAAAATTACCTCTCATATCTGGAAGAATAACACCCTTTTTCATTTATGTTTCTTGTGATATATGGTATAATATTTACAGACATAACCACGTCATGAGAACAAAAAGAGGGCTATTACAGAAAGGAATGTTTCTCATGGCAAATAGCAGAAAAGACCATAAAGGAAGAAAATTAAGAGAGGGCGAAAGCTGGCGTAAAGATGGTAGATACAGTTACCGTTATACAGATATAAGAAGCGGAAAGCGTCTGACAGTATATGCAAGAGATTTACCGGAATTAAGGGAAAAGGAAAAGCAGATTGCAAAAGACTTGGAAGATAACATTTTAACGGATGGAGCAATCAAAAAACTTACTCTTAATAAATTGTTTGAAAGATATATGTCTACTAGGGAGCTGAAAGAATCCACTAGAGCAAATTATCTGAAAACATGGGAGAATCGTGTCAAAGATGAAATTGGAAACATCAAGGTTGTTCAGATTTTACCATCACACATCAAATCGTTTTACTCAAAACTTTCTAAAGCAGGATACGCATATTCTACAATAAAATTTATTAACAATATGATTTATCCGGCACTGGAAATGGCTGTTGATGATGATATTATCCGCAAAAATCCGGCAAAGTTTTCTATCAGTGATTATGGTAGACAGGCAGAAGAACGTATTGCCTTAACAGTTTTACAACAGGAAAAAATGCTGGAATTTGTGAAAAATAATCAAGTATACAATACCTATTATCCAATGCTTAGAATCATGTTAGGAACAGGTGTAAGGTGCGGAGAACTGATTGGATTGACTTGGGAAGATGTAGATGGCAGAACAAAAGTGGTAAGTATTGACCATCAGTTGATTTATAAAGATTTAGGAGATGGCTATAAATTCCATATTTCCACGCCAAAGACAGATTCTGGAATCCGAACTATCCCTATGACATCAGATGTACAAAGAGCATTTGAAGAACAAAAGAAATTAAACTTCATGCTTCAAAAAGGAAAAGATGTTGAGATAGATGGTTATAAAGGATTCATTTTTATGGCGAAGTCCGGCAGACCGCTCATGCCTAATGCGATAAACAATATCTTATATAATATTGTAGACGCATATAACAAAAAAGAAGTTCAAATTGCAAAGACTGAACATAGAAATGCTGAATTGTTACCAAAGGTATCTGCTCACATTATGCGACATACGGCTTGTACCAGAATGGCAGAAAAGAGGATAGACGTAAAAGTTCTTCAATATATTATGGGACACGCCCATATAGATGTAACAATGGACGTATATAACCATGTAAGTGAGATGTCCAGAATTGAGAGTGAAATCACAAGGCTGGAAAGCGTAGCAATTAGCTGACACCAAAAATAAAAAATTGGTGTCAAAATGGTGTCAAATCAAGAAAAAGTGATGATTATAAGGAAGAAAAAGTGTTGCAAACCTCGTAAAATCAAGGTTTGCAAAAAAAATCTCAAATAATTAGCACTCATCTATTGACAGTGCTAAAAGTAAGAACTATAATGTATTTAGAAATTAGGAAAGGTATTAAAAAGATCCTAGTTTCAAGAGTTAACACCGCTTGAAGTAACGATGCTAATGACTAAGCATTTATATTGAAAGGGGAAATGACTTATGATGATGCCTAGCTTATTTACAGAAAACTTATTTGATGATTTCTTTAATGATTTCGATGAAAATTTCTTTGGAAAGAAAAATCCATTGTATGGAAAACATGCAAGAAATATGATGAAGACAGATGTCAGGGAAACTGATACGACTTATGAAGTAGATATCGATTTACCAGGCTTCAAGAAAGAAGATATCAATGTCAGCTATGAAAATGGATATTTGACAATATCTACAAGCAAGGGATTAGATAAAGATGAAAAAGATAAAGAAGGACATTATATCCGACAAGAAAGATATGTTGGAAATATGACACGAAGCTTCTATTTAGGAGATATCCCAAAAGAAGATATCAAAGCTAAATATGAAGGAGGAGTACTTCGTTTATCAGTACCTAAATCAGATATGAAACAAATTGAAAACACTTCTACAATAAGTATTGAATAATAAAATATGAGAAATCCGCAAGGGTTTCTTTTTTTTGTCATAAATAATAAAAAGAAGCATATAGTATAATGAGCCCTTTATAAAATACCATATTTATAAGCATATATTTGTTTAAATCCTAAAATATGACAGAATATATTTTTGTTCATTAAAAAAAAACCGATAAAATGGACTAAAATATTTTTTGAATGAATGAAATCTTTTAGAAATTTGACAAAGTTATGATATTTTGTTAGTATTCACCGGGGTGAGATTTATGTACTTTGATACACATTGTCATTTAAACAGTGAACAATTATATGAAAACAGAGATGAATTTATAAAACATGCTTTAGACAATCAAGTAGAAATGATGGTTGTTGTAGGGTATGATCTTGAGTCTTCCAAAAAGGCAGTCGAAATTGCGAAAGAATATGACTTTATCTATGCTGCTGTAGGTATTGGACCAAATGACTGTTTAAACACAACTACTCAAGATTTACAAATCATCGATGAGTACTTAAACGAACCAAAAGTCGTAGCACTTGGTGAAATCGGACTCGATTATTATTGGGATGATGTTCCTAGTGATAAACAAAAAGAAATTTTTCAACTACAAGTTGATCTTGCTAAAAAACATCAAAAACCAATAATTATCCATTGCAGAGATGCTTATGAAGATACTTATGAAGTGCTTAAAAAAAATGGACATTCAGGAATTATGCATTGCTATAGTGGATCGGTAGAAATGGCTAAGAGATTTATTGATTTAGGTTTTTATATCTCTTTGGCTGGACCAGTTACTTTTAAAAATGCAAGAGTTCCTAAAGATGTGGCAGAAAAGATAGGTTTAGAGCATTTATTAATTGAAACCGACTGTCCTTATTTAACACCACATCCATATCGTGGTAGTTTAAATGAGCCTGCAAATGTTGTGTATATTGCCCAGGAAATAGCGAAGCTAAAGAACATGGAGATAGAAAGCGTTGCAAGTCAGACAACGTTTAATGCCAAAAAAATATTTGGTATTAAATAGGAGGAAAATTAATGAAAACAATTAAACAAATAATTTCAGATGCAGACCCCCGACTGAAAGGGGTATTAGTTATTATGATTGCCTATGTAATGGTTATGGCAACAACGATTACAGCAGGCGCTACTCAAGAAATTAAAGGATACAAAGAAACAATTGAAATCCAATATCAAGATGGCGCACAAGAGGCAAAGGATTATTTAGTTAGACAAGATAGTGTTAAAAATGTATTAAAAGAATTAGATGTAACCTTAGGAAATAAAGATACTGTCAATAAAGATATGTCTTATATTGTACAAAGCAAAGATTTATTACAAGTTAATCGTATTAGTGAAGAAGAAGTAGAAGAAGTACAATATGTAGATTCTCAAACAATTGAAACAACAGGTTTACATTTATTTACAACAGAAGTTGTTCAACAAGGACAACAAGGACAAATTAATAATAAAGTGAAAGTCACTTATGAAAATGGTAAAATCGTCAAAAAAGAATTGTTATCAAGTGAAGTCGTAACTGAAAAAACTGATACAATAATTGCACATGGTACAGTTCAACCTGGGGCATATTTTACTGGAAAACTGACAACTTATGGTGGCGATTGTGCAGGAGGAAATGGAACTTCATCCTCAGGAATTTCTTTATCACCAACAACAGGTGTTAAAGGAAGTAATAGTGCGAAGTTGAGTTATAATGGTGGAAGTTATTATTGTTTAGCAGCCGATCCATCAATTCCTTTTGGAACAATTATCAAGATTACAAATCACAACTTAGGTATTGAATCAACAGCGTATGGTATTGTTGTTGATCGCGGTGGCGCAATTAAGAAAAATCATATTGATATTTTTAATGGTACTGAAGCAGGTAAATACTTTAGAGGTGGTTCATCTAGTAATACACAATTTGAAATCGTATCTGTTGGTAGTGGCAAGAATTTTTGGAAATAGATGACAAGTATATCTCAAACGAGGTATACTTTTTTTGTGGGGTGATTAAATGAAAATAGGTGTTATTCAAGCTTCATCGCAAATAGAAAAAAATAATATGTTATATGAATGTACAAAAGATTATGGAGAAGTTATTAACTTTGGCTGTTTTGAAAATGAAGAAAACTATTCTTATGTTGAAATTGCCTTAGAGATTTGTTTGTTGATTTCAAGTCAAGCAGTAGATTTTGTGGTAACAGGATGTTCTTCAGGACAAGGAATGATGATTGCTTGTAATAGTTTGCCTAATTTAATTTGTGGTTATTTACCAACTCCACAAGATGCTTATTTATTTGGACGTATCAATGATGGAAATGTAGCTTCTTTACCATTAGGACTTAATTATGGATGGTCTGGTGAAATTAACTTAAAGGTAACACTTCAACAATTATTTGAAGAACCTTTTGGAATCGGCTATCCTTTAAAAGATGCAAAGCGTAAACAAGAAGATACCAAGAAAATAAAAGCTTTAAATCAATTATGCAAAAAAGATATTATTGAATTTTTAAATGAAATTGACCCATCATTCATTAATAAAGTTTTATCTAAAAATAATGTTATAGATTATATTTTAGAACAAGGAAAAGATAAAAGAATAAAACAATGGATTTTAAACAGGAGATAATCCTGTTTTTTTATGAAAAAAGAGTGATAAAACGTATGAAACTCTTCTTTTTTTCTCGTCAAAAAAGCAATGTTGGTGTACAATGGAAAAGAATTGAAAGGGAGTGTAAGTGATATGTATGACGTAATAGTTGTCGGAGGGGGACATGCTGGAATTGAAGCCAGTTTAGCACCTTCAAGAATGGGATTAAAAACATTACTTGTCACATCAAATATAAATAATATTGGATCTATGCCATGTAATACTTCTATTGGTGGACCTGCTAAAGGAATCATTGTAAGAGAAATAGATGCTCTTGGTGGACAAATGTCTAAAACAGCGGATAAAACTTACTTACAAATGAAAATGTTAAATACCGCAAAAGGACCAGGAGTACAATCTTTAAGAGCACAAGCAGATAAAAAAGCGTATCCTCGTTATATGCAAAAAGTTGTTAAAGAACAAGAAAACCTCGATTTAATTGAAGGTATGGTTGAAGATTTAGTTATAGAAGATCAAACAGTTAAAGGAGTCATTCTTGATGATGGAACAACTTATTTATCTAAAACAGTTATTTTAACTACAGGAACTTATTTAAAAGCGGAAATTCTTGTTGGACATAGTAAACATGCCAGTGGTCCAGATCAACAAAAAGAATCAAAATTCTTATCTGGAAAATTAAAAGATTATGGTTTTAGAATTCAAAGATTAAAAACTGGAACACCACCACGTGTTGAAATTAATAGTATTGATTATTCAAAAACATCATTACAACCAGGAACAAATGCAAAACTTGCTTTTAGTTTTACTACTGATGAATATGTTCCTATTGAAAAACAAACACCTTGTTATTTAACATATACAAATGAAACAACACATAAAATCATTCATGATAATCTAGAAAAATGTGCAATGTATAGTGGTTTAGTTAAAGGAATTGGACCTCGTTATTGTCCCTCTATTGAAGATAAAGTTGTTAAATTCTCAGATAAACCACAACATCAAATCTTCTTAGAACCTGAATCAAAAGAAATGAATTCAATCTATGTACAAGGTTTTTCAACATCTATGCCACATGATATTCAAGAACAAATGATTCGTACTTTACCAGGATTAGAAAACTGTACAATCTTAAAATATGCTTATGCGATTGAATATGATGCGATTGATCCATTACAATTATGGCCATCACTTGAAACCAAAGTCATTAAAAACTTATTTACTGCTGGACAAATCAATGGAACTAGTGGTTATGAAGAAGCTGCTGGACAAGGTTTAATGGCAGGTATCAATGCAACACTTAAAGTAAGAAATGAAGCACCTCTTGTCTTAAAAAGAGATGAAGCTTATATTGGTGTCATGATTGATGATCTTGTTACTAAAGGAACAAAAGAACCTTATCGTATGCTTACATCAAGAGCGGAATATCGTTTATTAATTAGACATGATAATGCTGATGAAAGACTTTATGATTATAGTCATAAAATTGGACTTGTTAAAGATAAAGAATATCAAAGATATCAAAATAAAATGAAAGGAATCTATGATGAAATCGAACGCTTAAGTACCATTCGTTTTACACCAAAAGATGATATCAATGAAATGCTTGAACAAAATAATTCTTCACCTCTAAAAGAAGGTGTTTCCGCTAAAGAACTTATTACAAGACCAGAAATCACATATGATATGATGTTACCTTATATAGATGCACCTGAATTAAGTGATGAACAAAGAAGAAGAATTACGATTTTAATTAAATATGCAGGATATATTGAAAAAGCAAAAAGACAAGCACAAAAACAAATCAAAATGGAAGAAAAACATATTCCAGAAGATATCGATTATGAAGATGTTAAAAATTTAGCTTTAGAAGCAAAACAAAAATTATCAGAAATTAGACCACTTACTATTGGACAAGCTTCTCGTATATCAGGAATTAATCCTGCAGATATTTCAGTTTTATTAATTTATTTAAAACAAAAATATAACGGAGAATAAGAATGAATGAATTAGAATTTCAAAATATACTTAAAGGAAAAGGAATTGAAGTAAGTGAACGTCAACTTAAACAATTTCAAAAATATTATGAAATCTTAGTTGAATGGAATGAAAAGATGAATCTTACTGCAATTACGGATAAAGAAGATGTTTATCTAAAACATTTCTATGATTCAATTACAATTGCCTTTGATTTTGATTTCAATGATCAAACACTCATTGATGTAGGAGCTGGTGCTGGTTTCCCTTCAGTTCCTTTAAAAATACTTTATCCAAATTTAAAGATTACAATTGTAGATTCCTTAAATAAAAGAATTACCTTCTTAAATCATTTATTTAAAGAACTTGAATTAGATAATTGTAAGGCAGTAGCTGCTCGTGCTGAAGAATATGCAAAAGATCATCGAGAAAGTGTTGATATCGTCATGGCAAGAGCGGTAGCTCGTCTAAATATTCTTGATGAACTTTGTTTACCTCTTGTTAAAAAAGAGGGTTATTTCCTTTCTTTAAAAGGAAGACAAGCATCTGAGGAAGTTAAAGAGGCTACAAAGGGAATTCAACTATTAGGTGGGGAAATTGAAAGTACGCATGATTTTACACTTGCAAATCATGATGATTTTAGAAGTAATATTATTATTAAAAAAGTAAAAGAAACACCAAAAAAATATCCAAGAATGTTTTCTAAAATAAAAAAGAGTCCATTATAGGAGGGTATAATGTTTAATAATAAATTAAAGAATATAGACATAAATAAAATACAAGCTAATGTTAATCAACCAAGAACGGTTTTTAATGAAACAAAGATTGATGAACTTGCCGCTTCTATTAAAGAAAATGGTTTAATTCAACCAATCGTTGTAAGAAAGAATAATGGTGTTTATCAAATCATCGCAGGTGAAAGAAGATATCGTGCTTGTCGCTTATTAAATATGAAACAAGTTCCTTGTATCATTGAAGATTATACAGATAAGCAAACACAAACACTTGCCATCATTGAAAATATTCAAAGAGAAGATCTTTCACCATTAGAAGAAGCAAAAGCTTATCAAGCTTTAATTAAAGAATATGGTTATAATCAAACAGAACTTGCAGAAATTGTTGGAAAAAAACAATCAACAATTGCGAATAAATTAAGATTATTAAAATTAAGTGATGATGTTCAATTTTCATTAAATCAAAAACAAATCACAGAAAGACATGCGCGTGCCATGCTTTCTTTAGATGAAGAAAAACAACAAGAGGTTTTAAGAGAAGTCTTAAAGAAAAAATTAACGGTAGCCGATACAGAAAGACTTATCAAAAAAGAACCAAAACCTAAAAAGAAAAAAGCCGAAGCAGATGTTAAAAAAACTATTTCAAGAAATGTGAAAATTGCTTTAAATACCTTAAATCAAGCAATCACAATGATTGAAAAAACAGGAACATCACTTCAACAAGAAACAGAAGATTTAGAAGAGGAATATGTAATCACTATTAGAATACATAAGTAGAGGTTTAAAATGAAATTACTTGCAACAGATATGGATGGAACATTTCTAAGAGATGATAAATCCTACAGTGAAGAATTTAATGATTTATATAAGCAAATGTTAAAACAAGGAATTCAATTTGTGATTGCTTCAGGCAATCAATATGAAGCCCTTGCTTGTAAATTTGATGAAGAAATAAAAAATGATCTTTATTATCTTTGTGAAAATGGTACAAAGATTGTTTATCAAGGAAAAACACTTTATAAAAAAGCATTAAAGAAAGAAGATGCTAAAGAAATTCTAGATATTTTAAAACAAGATCAAGAATGCATGTTAGTCGTTTCAGGAGACAAGCATGCTTATATTTCTAAAAGCTTTGAAAATAAAAAAGATTTTATTTCATTGTTTATGAAAAATGTTCAATTTGTAGAAAGCTATGATGATATTGAAGATGATATCTTAAAATTTTCTATCGCAAGCTTTGATGATCAAATGGAACAAAGAATTGAAAAGATTCAAAAACAACTAAAACCACATTTAAAATTAGTAACAACAGGTAATGTTTGGTTTGATATCTTTTATAAAGATGTGAATAAAGGAACAACTTTAACACATCTTTTAGAAATCTTAAAGATTAAACCAGAAGAAGCAGGAGCCTTTGGCGATCAAATGAATGATTATGAAATGTTACAAACAGTAAAATATGGTTATGCGATGGCTAATGCCATGCCACCAGTTAAAGAAGTTGCTTATCAAGTTATTGATAGTAATGAAAATGATGGTGTTATTTTAAAGATAAAAGAAATTTTAAAAGGTAATTATTAATGAAAATAAAATGAACTATTTATTGGTAAAACAACGATAGTTCATTTTATTTTTATAAATATTTATTAGAAATATATTTTTTAAAATAAATGCGATGAGGAAAAATTAATTTTTGTAATTTACACTGTAAACTAAATAAATATTTATACAATAAATCATAAGTATAGTAAGAGAAACAATACTTTTAAGAACATTAACAATAAGTTAATTAATACGCAGTGGGTATATTATAATAAAAGATGAGTTGAAATTTGAGAATGTGAACTATTCAAAAAATCTTTTAAATATATTAATGTTTTCTATAGTAGTATAGGGTATTAAAAATATAAAATTGAATACAAAAGTACCCTGAATAGCAGATGTGTGCTATTTTCTTATCAAAGATAGGAAGAAAAAAAGCATCTACAAATAGAAAAGAACGTTGTCTTACTAAAAGAAAAGTTAAAGGAGTGTTAGAATAACAAAGACTTTTAATACAACCGTGCTATAATATAAAAAACAAGGAGGAAGACTATGAAACCAAAATTACATTTTACTGCACCTTATCATTGGATCAATGATCCTAATGGTCTTATTTACTATAAAGGAAACTATCATATTTTTTACCAACATTTCCCATATGATAATAGATGGGGAACAATGCATTGGGGACATGCTATCACAAAAGATTTTGTTCATTTCGAACATCTTCCAATCGCACTTTATCCATCTAAAGACTTTGATCGAAATGGATGTTTTTCAGGGTCAGCGATTGAAATCGATGATAAACTGTATCTTTACTATACAGCTATTAAATATGCTAAAGAAAATCCAAACAATGTTCATAATCAATACAGTGATGATGATTTAAGAGCTTCACAAGCACTTATTGTAAGCAATGATGGTATCCATTTTGATAACATTAAAAATAAAAAACAAATTATTCCAATGATTCAAGAAGCTTATCTTGGCGATTACCGTCATACCAGAGATCCTAAGGTTTGGAAAAAACAAGATGGAAAATATGCCATGGTCATTGGTAGTAAAATCGCTTATGAAGATGACTATTGTGGAAAAGCTCTTTTCTATGAAAGTAAAGATGGAATTCATTTTGAATATAAAAACAGTTACCAAGAACCTACTATTGGAAATATGTGGGAATGTCCAGATGTCTTTAAAATCAATAATCAATTCTTTATGATTTTCTCACCAGAAAATACAGATCTACCACCAAAACCAAATAGTAATGCTCGCTATATGCCGATTGATTTTGAGGAAGATACACTTACTATTAAAGAGCATGGTGATTGGCCTTATTTAGATCATGGTTTAGACTTTTACGCACCACAAACGTTCTTATCAAAAGATAATGAAAGAATTTTACTTGGTTGGCTTAGAATGAGAAAACCAGTTCAAGGAGAAGAATGGATTGGGATGTTTATTATGCCAAGAGTTTTAAAAGAAAAAGAGGGTAAGATTATTCAAGAACTTTATCCTGAAATAAAAAATTCATTTAATCAAGAAATTCAAGATATTTTACTTGATCGACCATTCCAATTAAAGACAACACTTAATAAGGACAGTTCTTTAAATCTTGGTGGTTTTAAAATTGATATTCAAGATGATTGTCTCCATTTGAATAGAGAAGAAGTCTCTATTCAAGAAAATAAAGTATGTAATGATGTTGTTTCACCTAAATTACAAGGACATTATGATATTGAACTTTATTATGATCATCATGTTTTTGAAATCTATATTAATGGTGGTGAATATGTGATGTCACAAGTTGTTTATGATTTAAAAGATCAAATCGTTATTCAAAATACTGAGTATAAAGTCTATGTCAGATCATTATAAATTCTTTAGTCATAAACAATGTGAGTATTATCCTTGTCATCAATTGGATGAAATTAATTGTTTGTTTTGTTATTGTCCATTGTATATTTTAAAAGATTGTAAAGGCAATTATAAAATGATAGGAGATATAAAAGACTGTAGTGGATGTACTTTACCTCATCAAAAAGAAAACTATGATTATATTATTTCTCACTATCAAGATGTTATAAAAGCTTTTCAATTACTTGACAATAAAGATACAAATGATAATATAGAAGCACCGGAGGGTATTGAAGACAATGCTGGATAAGGTTTAGACCTTATCCAGTTTTTTTATGAGGAAATTATGGAACAAAGACTTTTAAAGCATTAATGATATTTGCTTTACCTTATATGTTTTCAAACTTACTACAAGTATTATATGGGTCGGTAGATATGTTTGTAGTAGGACAATTTGGACATACCTTTGATGTTTTTGGGGTTTCGATAGGAAGTCAAACCATGTCTTTAATAACAAACCTTGTTTTAGGATTGACTACAGGAGTTACGGTTTTATTAGGACAATGCCTAGGAAGTAAATCTTATCGTGATTTATCAAAGATCATTGGTGGGGCTATTGTTTTATTTTTAATCATTGCCTTGGGTTTAACTTTTGTCATGTTGTCTTTTAATAACGAGATCACGCTTTTAATGAATACACCAAAAGAAGCTATCGAAGCTACTAAAAGCTATTTAAGTATCTGTTCAGCGGGGATTATCTTTATTGTAGGATACAATGTAGTAAGTAGTATATTAAGAGGTTTAGGGGATAGTAAAACGCCTTTATTATTTATTTTTATTGCATGTATGATTAATATTGTTGTTGATTTTTTTTAGTAGGATATTTTCATATGGGAGCTAAAGGAGCAGCCATTGCGACAGTATCAGTCCAAGGATTCTCTTTTCTCTTTGCATTAGTTTATTTATGTAAAAAGGGAATAGGGTATTCGTTTTATAAAGAAGATATTTGTTTTTCAAAATATATTCAAAAGATTATGCAAATAGGTTTTCCTTTAGGATTACAAAGTGTACTTGTTAATATATCATTTTTAATTATTACGATTATTGCTAATCAAATGGACTTAATTGCTTATGCTTCTTTAGGTGTTGTTGAAAAATTAATGGGATTTTTAATGTTATCAGCCATTGCCTTAGGAAGTGCTTTAGCTTCTCTTATTGCTTTAAATGTAGGAGCAGAACAATAGAAACGTACAAAACAAACATTAAAATATGCAATCATGATTTCTCTTGCCTTCGCAATTGTTGTAACAACGATTTGTGAAATCGATGGAACAATACTTACGCGTATTTTTACCAATAATCAAGATGTTATTAAAAATGGTGCCTTGTATTTAAAAACGTATTCTATTGATTGTTTACTTACAAGTTTTCTCTTTTGTATCAATGGGTATTTAAATGGTTACGAAAGAACTGTCTTTACGATGGTACATAGTTTAGTAGCAGCTTTTGTTGGAAGAATTCCTTTAACTTTATTATTTTCTAAAATACCAAACGTAACATTATTCCATATGGGAATTGCAGCCCCATTATCTACAATGATTTCTTTAGTAATGATCTTTATTTATTTTAAGAAAACAAAATTTGATAAGATGGAAGAGTAATATGATATAGTATTAATTAGAATATGTTGAAGAGGTAGAAAAATGATTAAAGCGATATTTTTAGATATTGATGGAACATTGATTTCAGGGAAAAGACCTTCTATAAAAAAAGAAGTGATTGAAGGATTAAAACAGGTAAGGAAAAAAGGAATTCAATTGTTTATAGCCAGTGGAAGACATATGTTAGAGCTAGAAGAATTAAAACTTGTTGAACAGTTTGAATTTGATGGCTATCTTTTATTAAATGGTGGCTATTGTACAATAGGTTCACAAATTATTTATGATAATAAAATAGCTCAAGAGGATTTAAAAGAAATTGTAAAGATTGTAAAAGAAAATAATTATCCTTGTTTATTTATTGAAAGCAATCAAATGTATATTACTCATGTAAATAAAAGAGTCATAGATGCTCAAGCATCTATTTCAACAATGATTCCACCAATAAGTAATCAAATCAATATAGATAACATTTACCAAGTAGATCCTTATGTAGATGAAAAAGGAATAAAAGAAATTATAAAAAATACCAAACATGTCAAAGTCACAAAATGGCATGACTATGCTTATGATATTGTTCCCAAAACAGGTGGGAAAGCAGCGGCTATTCAAGCTGTTTCGAAACATTTTGGTTATCAAAAAGAAGAATTAATGGCTTTTGGTGATGGGCATAATGATATTGAAATGTTAGATGTCGTAGGTTATCCTATTGTGATGGAAAATGGCAGTGATGAAGTAAAACAACATGCATGTTATATTTGTGATGATGTTGAAAAAGAAGGAATTTTAAAAGGATTAAAACATTTTAATCTTATTGACTAGGAGAAAATAGTATGAGAAGAAAAGATAGAGAAATTACTGATTTTGATGAAATGATGAAAATTATTGCAAAGTGTGATACTTGTCGTTTAGCACTATTTGATGATGAATTTCCTTATATCGTTCCTTTAAACTTTGGAACAAATGTAGAAGAAGGACAACTTTATCTATATTTCCATAGTGCTAAAGAAGGAACAAAACTTGATTTAATAAGAAAAAATAATAAAGTTACTTTTGAAATGGATTGTGAACATAATATTATTATGTATGATGAAAGAATGTCATGCACAATGGGTTATGAAAGTGTCATTGGACATGGTATTGTAGAATTTGTTGAAGATGAAAATAAGATTAATGCGTTAAAAATCTTAATGAGGCATTATCATGAAGAAGATTTTAAATTCAATGAAAAAGTCGCTACCATGACAGAAGTCTTCCGTGTAAAAGTATTAGACATGACAGGTAAAAGAAGAAATAATATTTATCCTGAAGAAAAAGTAAAAAGACATATTACCTTAGAGTAAAACCTTGGCATTGCCAAGGTTTTTAAAACTGATAAACATCTTCACCTAATAGATTTAAAGCATTTAAATCAATAATTTGATAAGTACCACGTTTAATTTTCTTTATATATTTCTTATCTAAAAATAATTGAAGAACACGTTGGAGTTGACGATAACTACAACCTATCAATTCAGCAACGACTACAAAATTATCTTGAACAATAGAGTTTTTATGAGAAACAATAAAGTAAGCCGCTAATCTATTTTCAACTGGATAATTTAATGAAATAGACTGATTCTGATTTGATTTAGAAAGCTTACTGGCAAGATTTTTAGCGATGGTTTTCATAAAGAAAACATCATTTATTAATATTTCATGATATTTAGAAAGAGAAATGGTTGCACATATACAATCTTCATAAGCAATCACATTATTAATAATAGAAGAATGAGTAATAAATTCTAACTCCCCAATAATAGAATAGGGACTATTAAAACCACATAACATACTATTTCCATTGGCGTTGATATGATTTACTTTGACCTTTCCTTTTAAAAGAATATAAATATGATTAAGCTTTTCACCTTGATGTAATAAATAATCATCCTTATTTATTTCTATTATTTCAATATATTGATTATTATCAGCGTGAAGAATTTCTAATTTTTTTAATTCATTTAAATAATTCATCTAAATCACCACTACAAATATGACATATGTCGTATTTATAATCAAGTTTAATCACTATAATTCTTTCTGGAGGTGATCTTGATGAATTTTGTATTAGCTACATTATGTGGGATTATTGTAACGACAATGAATGTATTTAATGGACAATTATCAGATTATACAGGAGTCTACTTGTCTACAGTTATCATTCATTTAGTTGGTTTAGTTACTTTTTTAATCATTATGAAGATCAAAAATAAGAAAATTTGTTTTAAAAAACAAATTCCTTTATATATGTATTGTGGAGGATGTATTGGCGTTTTAACTGTTATTTTTAATGTCTTTGCAATTGGAAAGATTGGTGCTTCTTTAATGACAGCACTAGGATTATTAGGACAAATGATGACATCTTTATTATTAGAAAATAAAGGATGGTTATCGACATCTATTCGAAAATTAAATAAAGGAAAGATTATAGGATTAGTCATTGTTTGTTTAGGAATAGGAGTGATGTTATTATGATTTCTATTATATTTTCTATTCTATCAGGAGTTACAATTGTTTTAAGTAGAAGTGTTAATGGTTTACTTTCTAAGAAAATGGGTGCTTATCAAGGAACGTTTTATAATTACTTTACAGGATTTATGACAAGTTTGATTTTAATGCTTGTGCTTATGATTGTTGGTGTTCAACATATAAATATTTCTTTAGATAAAACGAATTTGATGATGTATTTAGGGGGAATCATAGGGGTTTTTAATATCTTGATATTAAATATTATTGTTCCTAGAATATCTCCTGTTATTCTTACTTTACTATGCTTTATTGGGCAGCTTATCAGTGGCATGGTGATTGATGCTTTTGTTTATCAGATGTTCTCTGTTTCAAAGATTTTTGGTTGTTTGATTGTTATTGCTGGTTTAGTGATTTATCAATTAAGTGAAGAAAAAGCATAAAAGAAGATCAGTTTAGATCTTCTTTTTGCTTTCTTGATATTGTTTTCGATAATCAGCAGGTAAGCCACCGAATTGTGAAGAAAATTGTTTATAGAAATAGTTTAAATTAGAAAAACCATTTTCTTGCGCTATTTGATAAATAGGTTTGTTTGTATTAATTAACTGATTACTAATAGCTTCCATTCGATAATAATTGATTAAACGTTTAAAAGATAGACCAGTTGATTGATGGATCATTCTTGAAAGATAGTCAGGGTTATAGCCAAAACATTTGGCTGTTTTTATTAAGGAACATGATTGATAATGATGTTGAATATATTGAATGATTTCTGTAATATAACTTTTATTTTTGTTTCTAAAATGTTCTTCCATATTGGCTTGATATCTTTGTGTCATTTTAACAAAGAGAAGTAAGAAATAAGAATCTATAATAGTTGTTAAGAATAAAGAAGGATCTAAATACTCACATAAAATACTTTCAATTAAATTATTTATATCTTCATAATCATCCTCTCTGTTTTTGAAAATAACATAATCTTCATGTTTAGCCGTATGATCTATGATATTTGTTAGAAATGTTGTAATTGGATTGGAAGATGTAAATTTAGAAATAAATGCTTCATTAAAATATGATCGATTCATTTGAAAATTAAAAATGATATCGTTTTCTGAAGGTGGAAGAATTGTATGCTTTGAATTAATATCTAATAATAAGATATCACCAGTATGTAAAATAATTTCTTTGTCATTAACCATTGCATAACAATGGCCAGAGTAAACATATTTCAATTCTATGTAGTTTCTAATATGAATAGGGATAAAAGAAAAGCGTGTTTGTTTTGTACAAAAAATTGGTAAATTCAATACATCATCTGTTATCTTTTGATTGTCATAGAAAATAGCATGTTTTCCATTTATTAAATCAAGTTTATCTTGTTTTGTAAGTTGAAAAGAATAATTTTTATCTAATAAATCTATGTTTTTAACATAATCACCTGTATGACTTGGATGTGTTTTATAATATTTTTCTCTATTTGTTAAAGGAATAACCTTGTTTCTAAACTCTAATTTATTCATTTTTTATCACCGGGTTAATCTTAACATGAAAAGTAGGATTTTGACAGTGTTATAGTAGGATAGTGGTATTTTAAATAAACCAAATATTCTATATGATAATAGTGTAAGTTAACTTAACAAGTAAAAAACATGGAGGAATAAGATTATGGCAAAGGATTATACTTTGTTAGCGAAAACAATCGTTGAAAATGTGGGCGGTGATGAAAATGTTATTTCTTTAGTTCACTGTGCAACGAGATTAAGATTTGAAGTTATTGATAGAAATAAAGTAAATTTTGATATTTTAAAACAAACAGAAGGTGTTATTACTGCCATGGAAGCAGGTGGACAAATTCAGGTTGTTATTGGAAATAAAGTAGATCAAGTTTATGATGCTGTTTTAAAGTGTTCACATATTAATTCAGATATACAAAATGAATCAAAAAGTGAGAAAAAGGGCGTATTAAATACATTGTTAGAGACAATTTCTGGAATCTTCTCACCAATGTTAGGTGTTATGTGTGGTGCAGGGATGTTAAAAGCGTTACTTATTTTATGTACGACTTTTAAATGGTTAACACCAGAAATGGGAACTTATCGTATTCTTTATGCAGCCGCGGATAGTGTTTTTAATTTCTTACCAATTATTTTAGGATATACAGCTGCAAAAAAATTCAACTGTAGTCCATTTGTGGCTATGGCTATAGCAATGTCATTAGTTTATCCAGATATGACAGCTGCTTTTTCTGGAGGAGAAAAACTTACATTTTTAAATATTCCAGTAACATTAGTAAGTTATACATCTTCTGTCATGCCAATTATCATTTCAATTTATGTTATGAGTAAATTTGAAAAATTATTGAAGAGGATTTTACCAGAGGTATGTAAGTTATTTTTAACACCATTATTAGAATTAATGATTATGGTTCCTGCAACATTTTTAGTTATTGGACCAATTATGGATCAATTTGGTAAATTACTTGCCTCAGGGTATACAGGATTAGTTGGAATTAATCCGATTATAGCTGGTGGAGTAATTGGATTATTATGGCCTATGGCTGTTATTTTTGGATTACATTGGGGATTCTTTCCTATTGTTATGAATAATATTGCAACTTTAGGAAAAGATACATTATTTGTTATTACTGGACCTAATAATATGGCACAAGCGGGAGCAACACTTGGTGTGTTTTTAAAAACAAAAGATAAAAAATTAAAAGAATTATCCGGTTCAGCTGCATTTTCTGCCGTTCTTGCAGGAATTACAGAACCAGCTATTTATGGTGTTACATTACCATATAAAAAACCGTTTATTATCGGAGCAATCTTTTCTGGAATTGCGGGAATGATTGTAGCTGCTGCTGGAACAGCGATACCAACAGTTTTAGGAACTTCATTACTATCGTTACCAGGTTATATTGGTCCTGGATTTGTTGGATTTGTTATTGCATGTGCGATTGCATATTTTGGATCAGCAATCTGTACTTATTTATTTGGATTTAATGATTCAATGTTAAATAAAAACTCAGAAAAAGAAGAAAATACTCAATTAAATGATGAAATTACTTTAAAAGATGAAACACTATCAAGCATTGTAGAAGGAGAAATGCTTCCTCTTGAAGATGTGAAAGATCCTACATTTGCAAGAAAAATGATGGGTGATGGTGTCGCTTTTAAACCAAAGAGTGGACGTGTTGTTTCACCAGTTGATGGTAAAGTAATCATGGTTGCTAAAACGGGACATGCTATTGGTCTTAAATCAAACAATGGAGCAGAAATTCTTATTCATATTGGAATGGATACAGTAAATATGAATGGAAAAGGTTTTGATGTTAAAGTACAACAAGGACAAGCTGTAAAAAAAGGTGATTTATTAGTAGAGGTTGATTTACAAGAAATTGCAGATGCAGGATATGATGATATTATTCCTGTCATTCTTACTAATACAGTAGCGTATGATCAAATTATTCCTATGGAATATGGTAAAAAAGAAGAACAAGAAAATATTATTGAGTTAAAGGTAAAAAAGTAATATGGAAAAAATAAGAACAATAATTACACAAGATGCAGAAGTAGATGATCAAAATTCGTTACGTCATATTCTTCTTTATGCAAATGATATTGAAATTCAAGGTATTATACAAACATCTTCTGTTTTTCATTGGATTGGTCAAAGGGGAACACAAGGCCCAGAAGATAAACCTGATTATGATAACGTCTACCGTTGGACAGGAACAGCTTGGATGAATGAAGTCATTGATAATTATGAATCAGTTTATGAAAACTTAATTTGTCATGATAAAAACTATCCTACACCACATTATTTGCGTTCAATAATCAAAGTAGGAAATATTGGTTATCCGGGAGAAATGGATAACCCTACTGAAGGTTCAAAACTTATAAAAGAAAGAATATTAGATGATGATTTAAGAACGCTGTATATTCAAGTATGGGGTGGAACAAATACAATAGCTAGAGCATTATTTGATATTGAACAAGAATATAAGGATTCATCTTGTTGGCAAGATTTAAAGAATAAAATTGAAAAGAAAGTTGTTATAACAGCATGTGGTGAACAAGATAATACTTATAGAGATTATATTGCCGAAGTTTATCCAAATATACAATTTGTCAAATGTTTACAAATGAAAAGTTATGGCTATGCTTGGAATATGATGCCAGAAGGTAATAGTAAAGAAAATTTGAAAGCAGATTTCTTTAAGAAAAATATCTTACATCATGGGGCGTTATTAGATAAATATGCAACATGGGCTGATGGACAATATTATGAAGGAGAACCCGAAAGATGCCAATTTGGTGTTAATAAAGAATTAATGAAAAATTGGTGGGGTATAAAAGCTGGAATGGGAGAGCATGTTCATTATGATTTCTTATCTGAAGGAGATTCACCAACTTATTTTTGTTTATTTCCATGGGGATTACGTGGTTTAGAAAATTTCTCTTATGGTAGTTTATCAGGAAGATTTGAAAAAGATAATTCGCTAAAAAATAGTAAGGGTGAATTATTAAATTATTGGAACCCTGTAGATGATGCTTATACAGATATTCATGGAAAAACAGTTTATACAGAATCGATGTGGGGATATGTTGAACATATTCAAAATGATTTTGCTGCAAGAGCTAATTGGTGTATTTCTAATATTAATGATGAACAACCACCAGTAGTTGAAATTGAAGAATCCAAAGATTTCCTTGTAACAAAAGGACAAGAAATACAATTTCATTTAAAAATGCAAGAAAATGTAGATTACTTTATCAAATATTATCAAGATGCTTCTTCATATAAAAAATGTATTGATACACATATAAATAATAATGTTATAAGTATTAACCTTCCAACTGATTTAAAAAATAAAGATCAACTACATTTTATTATAGAAGGTAAAAATAAAGATAAGCATAGACTTGCAAGATTTGCTCAAATCATTTTTACAGTAAATGAATAAAAGAAGATCGAGTTAGATCTTCTTTTTTCTTAGTATGAGTTTTTCTTTTTCGGATCTTTTTAATTGTTTAATTTGATACTCTCTTTTTATAGCATCACCTTTATTATCAAAAGTTTCAAAATAAACAAGTTCTACCGGTCTTCTAGCCTTTGTATATTTAGCGCCTTTACCTGCATTATGAGCTTCTATACGTTTTTCTAAATGATTTGTCCAACCAGTATAAAGGGTTTGATCGCTACACCTTACAATATAAACATAATTATTTTGTTGTTGAACCAAACCCACCATTTCTTTCTTCAGTGACATCATCATCTTCTACAATTCCAAATTCAAAGAAAATCCCTTGAACCATTCCTTGTCCAGCTTTTAAAGAAAGTGTTTTATCTTCATTACTATCATTTGTAAGCTTTACAAACATATGACCTTCATTATCACTATTATAATAATCACTATCAATAATACCTACTGTATTATTAAGTTGCAAACGATATTTAAATCCTAAACCACTACGAGGATATAAACCTAATACCCAACCATTTTCAATACGTACACGAATACCTGTAGGAATTTTAATAGTTTGTCCTGGATTTAATTCAAAATCAATAGGACTATAGAAATCATATCCAGCTGATCCTTTTGTGGCACGTTTTGGAAGTTGGATGGAATGATAGATTTCTTCTACTTCTTTTTCATTATATTGAGGAAATGAATCCATGAAATCATTTTTAAATTGGTTATATGATACTTTTTCAAATTTTGCGATTTTTTTCATAATTTTTCTCCTTTTTACTTTTCTATTATAGAATAAAAATGAAAACAAGAAAATAAATAATTTCATCACTTGACAGAGGGTTAGGAGATTGTTATTATATATGTAAATTACAAGATATAGTATTAAATACTACATAAGATAGTTAAAAGAGGTAATGTGTATGAAAAGAACAAAATTAGATGATCGTGTTTTACCTGTTTATACAAAGGGTGAAGAAATATTTAATATGGTAACTCATATTGTAGGTGGGGCGATGGGAATAGCCGCATTAGTTTTATGTATTATCTTTTGTCATGATGGTTATGGCTTATTTTCAGGGATTGTTTATGGAATTTCGATGATTCTTCTTTATACAATGTCAGCTATCTATCATGGTTTATCACCTAAGCTTAAAGCAAAGAAAGTTTTCCAAATTATGGATCATTGCAGTATCTTTGTATTGATTGCGGGAACTTACACACCGGTTTTACTTTGTTCAATAAGAGAGGTTGATGTTAAATGGGCTTGGATTTTATTTGCAGTCATATGGATCATGACAGTGATTGGAATTACGTTAAATGCAATCGATATTAAAAAATATCAAACTTTTTCAATGATTTGTTATTTAGTGATGGGTTGGTGTATTATTTTTAAAATCAATCTCTTACCACAAGCAATAGGAATGAATGGTATTTGGTTACTTGTTTCAGGAGGACTTGCTTATACAATTGGTGTTATTTTCTATGTATTACAAAATAAGATTAAATATATGCATAGTATTTGGCATTTATGGATTTTAGTTGGTTCTATCTTACATTTTTTATGTATTATCTTATATGTTCTTTAGAATTTATAAAAATCATAAATATATTTTTTACAAAGTCCGTTGTTTATATAAACATTGGATTTTTTTATTTTGTAAAAACGTAAAAGAACTATAAAATCAATATTATTTGTGATAGAATGGGTTGGACGTCGAATTATTTTAAGTAAAATAATTCGAAAAAAAAGTATGGGCCAATAGAGCATAAAAGTATATTTTTTTTTTTTGATTGGCTATAATACAAATACATAAAAAATACGAAAGGGGATATTTGGCGTGAAAATAATAAAAAGAAATGGGCAAGAAGCAATTTTTGATGAAGTAAAAATTACCAACGCTATTATTGCGGCTAATAAAGAAGTAGTTGAAACAGACAGACTTTCAGAAGAAGACATTGATAATATTACAAATGATATCAAATATAAATGTCAAAAAATCAAAAGAGCATTAAGTGTTGAAGAAATTCAAAACTTAGTAGAAGATGAATTAATGAAATTAAATGCTTTTTCTGTTGCCAGAAAGTATATTACATATCGTTTTCAAAGAGCTTTAGCTAGACAATCTAATACAACAGATGAACAAATTTTAAGTTTGATTGAATGTGCCAATGAAGAAGTAAAACAAGAAAACTCTAATAAAAATCCAACGGTAAACAGCGTACAAAGAGATTACATGGCTGGAGAAGTCAGTAAAGACTTAACAAGAAGAATTTTACTTCCAGAAGATATCGTTAAAGCACATGATGAAGGATTAATTCATTTCCATGATGCTGATTATTTTTCGCAACATATGCATAACTGTGATTTAGTAAATCTTGAAGATATGTTACAAAATGGAACAGTTATTTCAGAAACAATGATTGAAAAACCAAAGAGTTTTTCAACTGCTTGTAATGTTGCAACACAAATTATTGCACAAGTGGCGAGTTCTCAATATGGAGGGCAAAGTATTACTTTATCTCATTTAGCACCATTTGTTGATGTAAGTAGGCAAAAATTTAGAAGTGAAGTTAAAGAAGAATTCAAAGCTATTGGAATTGAATTAGATGAAGAAAAAATTAATGCGTTAGCTGAAGAACGTTTGAAAAAAGAAATTACTAAAGGGGTACAAACAATTCAATATCAAGTTGTTACTTTAATGACAACAAATGGACAAGCACCATTTATTACTGTCTTCATGTATTTAAATGAAGTACCTGAAGGACGTTTAAGAGATGATCTTGCTATGATTATTGAAGAAACACTTAAACAAAGAATGAAAGGTGTTAAAAATGAAAAAGGTGTTTATATTACACCAGCATTCCCAAAACTTATCTATGCTTTACAAGAAAACAATATTGAACCAGATAGTCAATATTATTATTTAACAGAACTTGCAGCAAGATGTTCAGCAAAACGTTTAGTTCCTGACTATATTTCAGAAAAAGTCATGAAAGAATTAAAAGTTGATCAAAATGGAAATGGTCAATGTTATCCATCAATGGGATGTAGATCTTTCTTAACACCTTATATTGATGAAAATGGTAAACCAAAATACTATGGACGTTTCAATCAAGGAGTTGTTACAATCAACTTAGTTGATGTGGCTTGTTCATCAAAAAGAGATATGAACAAATTCTGGCAAATCTTTGATGAAAGATTAGATTTATGTTATAGAGCTTTAATGTGCAGACATGAACGTTTAAAAGGAACACCAAGTGATGTGGCACCTATTTTATGGCAACATGGGGCTTTAGCTCGTCTAAAAAAAGGTGAAACAATTGATAAATTATTATATGGTGGTTATTCAACAATTTCTCTTGGATATGCTGGATTATATGAATGTGTTAAATATATGACAGGTAAATCACATACAGATCCAAGTGCAACACCATTTGCGATTGAAGTAATGCAACATTTAAATGACGCATGTGCAAAATGGAAAGAAAAAGAAAACATTGATTTCTCACTTTATGGAACACCAATTGAATCAACAACTTATAAATTCGCAAAATGTTTACAAAAACGTTTTGGAAAAATCAAAGGTGTTACAGATAAAAACTATATTACAAACAGTTATCATATCCATGTAACAGAACATATCAATGCCTTTGATAAACTTACATTTGAATCTCAATTCCAAAAATTATCACCAGGGGGAGCTATTTCTTATGTAGAAGTTCCTGATATGCAAGATAATATTGATGCTGTCCTAGCAGTTATGAAACATATCTACAATAACATTATGTATGCTGAATTAAATACAAAGAGTGATTATTGTATGGCTTGTGGTTATGATGGAGAAATTCAAATCGAAAAAGATGAAAATGGTAAACTTATTTGGGTATGTCCAAACTGTGGAAATAAAAACCAAGATATGATGTCTGTTGCTAGACGTACTTGTGGTTATATTGGAACTCAATTTTGGAACCAAGGAAGAACACAAGAAATCAAGGAACGTGTTTTACACTTATAGAGATGAAATTTTCATCTCTTTTTTTTACAAAAAAATGGTTAAAAAAATGAAAATATTAAGTTTATTGAACAAATCATGATATAGTGTAAATAAAGATAAAAGGAGGAAAATAAATGAGTTTACCAAAAGATTTTTTATGGGGTGGTGCCACTGCTGCTAATCAATATGAAGGTGGATGGAACATAGGAAGACGTGGAAAATCAAGTGATGATGTTATCACAAATGGAACACACACAGAACCTCGTTGTATTACTTTTGTTAATAAATCCGGAGAAAGAGTAAAAGCACCGATGTTTGTAGGCGCTGATTATGAAGATGTAGATCATTTTGAATGTTTTGATGATTGTTTATATCCTAATCATGAAGCTACTGATTTTTATCATCATTATAAAGAAGATATTGCTTTAATGGCTGAAATGGGATTTAAATGTTTTAGATTATCGATTGCCTGGTCTCGAATCTTTGCTAATGGAGGTATGGAAGGTGAACAACCATTAGAAGAAGGATTAAAATTTTATGATGATGTTTTTGATGAATGTTTAAAATATGGGATTGAACCATTAGTTACATTATCCCATTATGAAACACCGCTTGCTTTAACTGAAGCCTGGAATTCATGGGCTGATCGAAGAACAATTGATTGTTATGTAAGATATTGTGAAGTTGTTTTTAATAGATATAAAAATAAAGTTAAATATTGGCTTACATTTAATGAAATCAATTGTATAGAAATGTCACCATGGATGGAAGGTGGTGTGCTTACTAAAGATAAACAAACTATGATCAATATGGCACACTATCAATTTGTCGCAAGTGCTAAAGCTGTTAAATTAGGTCATCAGATCAACCCTGATTTTAAAATCGGATGTATGCTTGCTTATACATTAACTTATCCAATGACATGTAATCCAAAAGATACATTAGCCGCATGGAAAAATACACATAATAATATTTTCTATACAGATGTACAATGTCGAGGATATTATCCATCTTATCGTTTAAAAGAATTTGAAAGAGAAGGAATTACACTTCCAATTGAAGATGGAGATTTAGAAATTATTAAAGAAGGTACTGTTGATTTCTTATCATTCTCTTACTATATATCACAAGTAGCTGCTTATAATCCAGAAGATTATGAAGGAGCAGGTGGTGGAAACTTATCGCTTGGTTTAAAAAATCCTTATTTAAGTGCATCTGACTGGGGATGGCAAATTGATTCAACAGGGCTTAGAAATGCATTAAACAGACTCTATGATCGTTATCAAATGCCATTATTTGTTGTAGAAAATGGTTTAGGTGCTTTTGATAAAATCGAAGAAGATGGTTCAATTCATGACACATATAGAATCAATTATTTAAGAGATCATATTAAAGCCATGGACGCCGCAGTGAATGAAGATGGTGTTGATTTAATGGGATATACAATGTGGGGATGTGTTGACTTAGTATCAGCTTCCACAGGAGAAACAGCAAAACGTTATGGTTTTGTGCATGTTGATAAATACGATGATGGGACAGGAGATTTATCAAGAAGAAGAAAAGACTCATTCTATTGGTATAAAAAAGTAATCGAATCTCATGGAAATGATTTAGATTAGGAAATAATGGATATGATAATTTTTAAAAAGTGAAATCTTAAAAATATCATATCTTTTTTTATTTTAAAGGTAAATAAAGATAATAAATATTTAGTTATTTGTTTATTGTGATATAATCAAAGAAGAGGTGATTATATTGAAAAAAGTAACAGTAGCTGCAATTGCAAAAGAAGCAGGAGTTTCTCCTGGAACAGTAAGCAATGCACTTAATAATAGAAAAGGATCTATTAGTAAAGAAAAAAGAGATCATATTATAGAAGTGGCAGAAAAATTAGGTTATTTTAAAACTGGAAAAAGGACAGGTATTTTGACACTTGTTATTTATAGTAAAAAAGAGCGAGTTGTTGGAGACACACCTTTTTTTTCTGAATTGATTAGAGGTTTAGAAAATGAGGCAACGAAACAAGATTATAGATTAAATATTATATATATAGATAGTGATCAGATAGGAGAAATACAACAACTTGATGATGTTTCAAAAAGTGATGGATTAATTCTTTTAGGAACAGAAATGCAGTTAGAAGATGTTGAAAGATTTGAAAATTTTAGAATACCCTATATTATTATCGATAATGCTTATACAAATCAAAAATGTGATTTTTTATCTATTAATAATAGAGATGGGATGTATGAAATAACAAATTATTTAGTTAAAAAAGGGTATAAAAGAATTGGATTGATTAATTCTATTAATCAAATAAATAACTTTAAAGAAAGAAAAATGGGTTATTTACAAGCTATGATGGATAATGGATTAAATGTAGTTCCAGAATTAGAAGCCTTTGTTCAACCAACGATAGATGATAGTTATAGAGATTTTAAGGATTACTTAGTAGAACTTATAAAGGGAGAAGATGAGATGCCAGATGCCTTCGCTGCAGTTAATGATTATATTGCATTGGGGGCTATAAGAGCTATGCAAGAGCTTAATGTCAATGTCCCAATAACAGGATTTGATGATATTTCATTTGCAAGTTATTCAACACCATCATTAACAACTGTCAGAGTAAATAAAAGATATCTAGGGGAAGTTGCAGTAAAAAGATTGATAGAGAAATTTTCTGAAAATGAAAATACATTAAAAATAATGGTAAGTACTGAAATAATAGAACGTGATAGTACTAAATAAATAAGTAAAATATTTAGTTAAAATTTAAATAAAAATTTAGTTTGAGTATTGACCGATGAAACCACTTTCATTATACTTTTGGTTGTAGAGAGTTGCAACACTACTAGAATATGTATGAGATGGAAGGAAAAATAAAATGGATAACAAATATGTTAATAAAGCTTTGGAACTATCATCTAAGGTTGCATCAAATGTTTATCTGGATGCTATTTCTAAAGGGTTGATGGGGACATTACCTATCTTGATTATTGGTTCAATTGGATGTCTTTTAGGGGTATTCCCATTTGATCCTTATTTACAATTTATTGAAAAAATAGGAGTTAAAACTTATTTCTTAACTGCATCAACAGTAACAACAAGCTGTTTATCAATTTATGCAGCATTCTTAATTGGATATCGTTTAGCTGGAAGTTTTAAATGTGATCAAATTCCAGCAGGATTAATTTCAGTTTTTGCATTTTTTATTACTACACCACTAACAAAAGATAGTGGATTGATGATGGAATTTATGGGTGCTAAAGGCTTATTCGGTGCAATGATTGCTGCATTGATAGCTACAAGAATCTATTGTGCATTTATGAATGTTGATAAATTAAAAATTAAAATGCCAGATGGTGTACCACCAATGATTGCTAATACATTTACAGCATTAATTCCAGCAATATTAGTAGGATTAATTTTCATTGTTGTGGCTACAATATTCTCATTTACTCCTTATGGTTCATTTACACAGTTAGTTTATACAGTTATTGTGACACCTTTAAATTCTTTAGGTGGAAGTGTATGGTCTTTAGTGGTTTTAATTTTAGTACAAATGCTTTTATGGTTCTTTGGAATTCATGGATCAAATGTTATTAGTGGTGTAATTACTGCTGTATATTTACCTATGGCAACAGCTAACTTAGAAGCATATGCTGCTGGTAAAGCCTTACCAAATATTTTATGTAATACATTCTATGATACTTTTAGTGGAATTGGTGGTGCAGGAGGTACTTTATCATTATGTATCGTTATCTTATTATTTGCTAAATCAAAACAAAATAAGACAATGGGGAAATTAGGTATTATTCCTGGGTTATTCACAATTAATGAACCAGTTGTATTTGGTTATCCTTTAATTATGAACCCATTAATGGTAATACCATTTATTCTAACACCAGTTGTACAAACATTAGTTGCTTATTTCAGTATGTACATAGGTTTAGTACCAAGATTTACAGGTGTACAAGTACCATGGTGTATGCCAATTATCTTAAAACCATTACTTGCTGGGGGTTGGCAAGCTGCAATTTTACAAGTTGTATGTATTTTCATTGGATGTTTAATTTGGTATCCATTCTTTAAAGTTTCTGATAAACAAAGATATGAACAAGAACAAAGTTTAGAAGCTACCGCAGAATAGTATTTACAACAGAAAATAAATAGGAGGAAAATTATGTCACTTACAATAGAAAATAATATTCTAATGAAAAATGGGAAACCATTTTTCTACCTAGCAGATACATGCTGGTCTGCATTTACAAATATTAAAGATAATGATTGGGATTATTATTTAGATTATCGTAAATCACAAGGTTTTAACACATTACAAATCAACATCCTCCCTCAATGGGATGCATCCGCCACAGATTTATGTTATGAACCTTTTGAAGTTATTGATGGAAAATATAATTATAAAAAATTAAATTTATCTTATTTTGAGCATGCAGATAAAATGTGCGCACGTGCTAAAGAAAAAGGCTTTGAATTAGCGCTTGTTATAATGTGGTGTAATTTTGTTCCTGATACATGGGCAAGTCAATTTTATTCAAAAGGTCTTATGCCAATAGATTGTATTGACAATTATATAAATATTATTCATGAAACATTTACAAAGTATGAACCACTTTATATTATTAGTGGAGATACTGATTTTAATACGGAACAATGTATTGAATATTATGTTAAATGTGCTAAACAAATAAAAGAATTAGCACCTAATTGTTTATATACAACACACATAAAAGGAAGATATACATATATACCAGATAATCTTTATTCATATTTGGATTTATGTTTTTATCAAAGTGGTCATAATGCTCAAAACTTAGGAATGCCTTACTTACTTGCAGAAGAAATGGCAGATAAATATAAAGGTAAACCAGTAATAAATAGTGAACCATGTTATGAAGATATGGGATATTCCAGACAAATGTATGGAAGATGGAGTAAAGAAGATATCATTAGAGCTGCATGGATGTCTTTACTTTCTGGAGCCAGTGCTGGAATTACTTATGGAGCGGCAGGAATCTATAGTTGGCATACTACAAATAAAGGATTTGAAGCTTCGTTGGGAGAAGGATTTGCGACTCCTAAATGTTGGCAACAAGCTTTATGTTTTGATGGTGCTTGGGATTATGGTTATATAAAATATATATTTGAAACTTATGATTTATATGGGTTAAAAGCTATACAAGAACTACTTGTAAAAGAAAATCCAGAAATTAGAATTGCTAGAAAAGATGATAAAATTGTGTTATATGTTCCACATAATATTGACATTGAATTAAATTTAGATTTGTCAAACTATAAAGCAATTGCAATTGATTTAACAAGAAGATATGTTTCACCACTTCAAACAATTAATGGAAAGACAAGCATTATTAAAATGACATATTTTAATAGAGATGCATTATATATTTTAGAAAAAGATGTATAGAGTTGCGATTATTTGTTCGTTTTCAATTTCAGCAAAAAATATCTGTCATGTTTTGCAAGAAGAAATTGAAAAAAAGCAGCTGAACATAGAAGTTGAAGCATTTCATACAGAAGATTGTAGTAAAGTAATAGGTAATTATGACTTAGTTTTACTTATGCCGCAAATTAGATATAATTTTAAAAATATAAGTAAATTATTGAAACCGATTGAAACAAAAGTAATTACAAATGAACAAATTAATCATATAAATGATTTGTTAGATGTTATTATAGAAAGCAAAGAACAGTGTAAGAAATAAAAATGCACTGTTCTTTTTTAATAATCATAATAATGCTCAATCTTATCAATGAGATCTTTATATTTTTTCTTATTTTTTTTAAGCATCACAACATAATAAGTGACATGGGCTTCTTCTTCATTAATGGGAAGAATTACACGATCAGACATCTTACCCTCTCTTTTAATAGAAAGATTAGAAGTATAAGAAGGAAGTGTTGATGCTTTGACAATTTCATTAAAAGTAAGGCGTTCTTCTTGTAAGAGATATTTAGTTTTTGGGGTTTTTTGCATATGTAAATCATGCCAAAAACCAATATTTGAATAAAGAAGCATGGTTTGACCATCTAAATCATGAAATTTAATTTCTTTTTTACTTGCAAGAGGATGATTTAATGGTAATGATAATAAAAGATCTTCTTCAACATAAGGAATACAAAAATATTGAGAATCATCAATATATTCAGGAGTAATCACAAGGTGATACTCTTTTTCTTTTAATTTTGTAAGTAAATCTTTTTTGTTAATAACGGCTGTTTGAATTGTTATTTGTGGATAAAGTTCTTTAATTAAAGGTTCAATATCCCACATGGGTGCAGGAGAACAAGTTGCAATAGAAATACGATGAAATGATTGATCATAATCTTGTACATCATTTATCATTGTTTGAATACTTTTAATGATTTTTTGAGCATGCTTAACAGCTAATTCACCATTTTTATTAAGAACAATTTTATTTTTATAATGATCAAAGAGTTCTACTCCTAAATCACTTTCTAATCTTTGCATAGAGCGTGAAAGGGCTGGTTGTGAAATTAATAATTCTTTGGCAGCTTTAGAAATTGTTTTATTTTCAGCAATATAAATAAGTTGTTCAAGTTGATTAAGTTCTATCATATAATGACCTCCTACTATGCGTTTAAATTATAGCACATTTCTTTATTGGTATTGTACTTTTAAGTAATAAAAAAATAAAATATGTGTGTAAAAAGGAGAAACTAAAAAATGAAAACATGGTTAATTACAGGATGTTCAAGTGGTATTGGAAAAGGAATTGCGAAAGCTGTTTTAGAAAGTGGGGATCAAGCAATTGTTACGGCAAGAAATAAAGGTAAAGTGATGGATATTGTAGAAGCTTATCCAGAAACGGCTTTAGCTGTTTCTTTAGATGTATGTAGTCAAGATAGTATTAAAAACGCTGTAAAAGAAGCATACGATAAATTTGGAACAATTGATGTTCTTGTTAATAATGCAGGATATGGTTATCGTAGTGCTGTAGAAGAAGGAGAAATCGAAGCAGTTCAAACTTTATATCAAACTAATTTATTTGGACCAATTGAATTAATTAAAGCCGTTCTTCCTAAAATGAGAGAACAAAAATCAGGCTATATTTTAAATGTGACTTCGATTGCAGCAGCAAGATCCGCTGTAGGTTCAGGATATTATGCTTCAAGTAAAGCAGCCTTAGAATTACTTACAAATGGTTTAATGAAAGAACTTGCTCCATTAGGAATTAAAGCAATGGTTGTTCAACCAGGAGCTTTTAGAACAAGATTCTATGATGGTGAATCTTTACAAGGAACAAAAGCTCAAATTGGTGATTATGAAGCAGTCGTGGGTAAATCAAGACCAGGTAACTTTGAAAACAAACATCAACAAGCAGGTGATCCAGATAAAGCTGGTAAAGTCATTGTAGATGTTGTGCATAATGATGATTTACCAGAAATTTTAACTTTAGGTAAAGCAGCCGTAACAGCAGTTAAATCAACTTTAGAAGCAAAAATTGCAGAATTAGATAAATGGGCTGAAGTATCAGCTTCATGTGATTATGAGGAAGGAAAGTAGAAAGATGAAAAGAGTAAGACTTGGAAAAACAGATATGTATGTTAATGCGATTGGACTAGGATGTATGGGATTAACTCATGCCAGTGGACTTCCAACGCCTAAAGAAGAAGCAGTAGAAATTTTAAGAAAAGCACATGACATGGGATATGATTTCTATGATACAGCTGAATGTTATACAGGAGTTAATCCTGATGGAAGTACAGCTTATAACGAAGAAGTTGTTGGTGAAGCTGTTAAACCATTTAGAAAAGATATTATCTTATGTACTAAATTTGGTGTTAAACATATGGGTGATCACCTTGAATTTGATAGTTCACCAGAAACAATTAGAAAATCCTTAGAAGGATCATTAAAGAAATTACAAACAGATTATGTTGACATTTATTATCAACATCGTATTGATCCTAAAGTAGAACCAGAAGTTGTTGCTGGTGTGATGAAAGAATTAATTGAAGAAGGAAAAATTAAAGCATGGGGTATTTCTGAAACAAATGAAGAATACTTAAGACGTGCTCATGCTGTATGTCCTGTAACTGTTATTGAAAACAGGTATTCAATGATGGCTAGATGGCATGAAAATTTAATGCCTGTATGTAAAGAATTAGGAATCACTTATGTTGCTTTCTCTCCTCTTGCTAATGGAGCTCTTACAGGTGCTTATCAATCTAAAAAAGCTTTCGGTAGTGGTGAACAAGACTTTAGACCTGATATGCCTCAATACAGTGAAGAAGGAATTAAAAAGACAAATGAATTATTAGAAGTTGTCTCTCAAATTGGTGAAAAACATCATGCAACAAATGCACAAATGTCACTTGCTTGGATGATTAATAAATATGATTTCATTATTCCAATTCCAGGATCAAGAAAACTTGATAGACTTCAATCTAACTTTGAAGCAGGTAATGTTGAATTAGGTCAAGAAGAAGTTAAAACAATTGATGATAAATTAAATACAATGGAATTTAAAGTATTTGGAGGTCATTAATGATTCAATTAGATAAAAGGGAAGCTTTTCCCTTTTCTTCTAATCCTTTTGGATTGGTTTATGAAAATGCAATAACTGAAAATAAAGAAAATGAAGTTCAAATACATCCAATTACTTATCAATTAAATGGCATAAAAATTGCTTCTAATATCTATACACCAAAAAACTATAGTAAAGATAAACGATATCCTGCTATTGTTATCGCTGTTCCTAATGGAGCAGTTAAAGAACAAGCAGCTGGACTTTATGGACAAAGACTTGCTGAAAAAGGATATATTACAATTGTCTCTGATTGCATGTTTTTTGGTGAAAGTGAAGGAATGCCAAGACAACAAGATATTCCTTATTATCGCATAGAAGATATTAGAGGGATGATTGATGCTATCTTCTCATTTCCTGGCGTTGATTCACAACGTATCTATGGTTTAGGTATTTGCGGTGGTGGAGGCTATATGCTTTCATGTGGACAAATGGATAAACGTTTAAAGAAAATAGCTACTGTCTCTATGTTTAATACGGGAGCGGTTAGATGTGAAAGCTTTCAAAACAGTCAAGCTGATACCGTGTTAAAAAGACTTCATGAGGTTGCTTCTATTCGAGAAAAAGAATTAAATGAAGATACTTTGATTTATAATGCGAATATGACAGAGATGAAACCAGAAGTAGGGCATCAATTACCAATTGAAATGTATCGTGAAGGTTATGAATATTATGTAGAAACACATTTTCATCCTAATAGTCACTCATGTTTTTTACAAAGAAACTTGATGGATTTAATGGTTTATGATCCAGTTCAATTTATGTATCTTCTTGATCAACCATTATTAATGATGGCTGGAGATCATGCTGATACAAATTATATGAGTGAACAAGCTTTTGAACTAGCGATTACGACAAAAGAAAAAGAACTTTATTATCTTAAAGATGCAACCCATATACAAACGTATTACAAAGAAAGTGTTGTAAAAGAAGCAATTGAAAAATTAGATATATTTTATAAATAAAGTTGGTGAAAAAATGCAAAAAGCAATTATTGTTTGTCTAAGCAAACAAAAAGATGAAATCATAAATCTATTACAACTTAATGATTATTCTTTTGAACCCTTATTATCAAATGAACAACTTTATTTGATAGGTGATATCGAAGAATATCAAATTAATTTATTAATTAATATTATTAAACACTATAAAATTATTAGAAATGAAACACAATTATATATAAGTTATAGGGAGATATAAAAATGAGTATTTTATTTATTAATGGAAGTCCTAATAAAAATGGAAATACTGTAAGACTTACTAAAAAATTCTTAAAAGATCAAGAATTTAAAACATTAAATCTAGTTGATTATAAAATCTACAGTTATGGTCAAAACTTTGAAGATGATCAATTAGATGAAGTTATTGAACAAATGAAACAAGCAGATACAATTGTTATTGGTTCACCACTTTATTGGCATAGTATGTCAGGAGCTATTCGTAATGTTTTAGATCGTTTTTATGGTTATGTAGATGAAAGCTTACTTCAAGGAAAAGATATGTATTTTGTTTTCCAAGGATATGCACCTACTAAGGAACAATTAGTGGCTGGTGAATATACAATGAGTCGTTTTGCAAAACTTTATGGTATGAACTATAAAGGCATGATTACTGAATAAAAAAGACTATAAAGAAATCCAGGTTAACTAAGAATTTCTTTATAGTTTTTTTTATAATTTTAAATATTCTGCTAGTTTTGTAAGCTTTGGAATGCATACAAAATGTTTATCAAAAAAATTTTTAAAAAAATCAATCAAGATTCCATTAAATAAAGCAACAAGCATTGTTCCAATACCAATACCAACGATTCCATGAAACAGCATGAATGACATAATGAAAGATAAAATAAGGAAAATACAATCGAATCCAGTTTTAAAAACTTTTAAAGATAGATGATATTTTTTTGACATTTCTTGTACAAAAAAATCATATATTTGTGGATATAAATAAGACTTATAAAACAATGCAATGGCTATTGCTGAAAGGATAAAACCTATAAGAAAATAAATGATTCGTAGTTGAAAACATATTTCATATTGATTTTGAAAGAAAGGAAAAATTATTTTCCAAACATCAGCCATCGTAGCATACAAAATACCTGTAATAAAAGAGCTTAAATAGGTAATTTTAAACTTCTTCATCAAAACACAAAAAATAATAAATACAATTCCTTCAACAATATACTCTGCTTGACCATATGTAAGTAAGTCAATCTTTTTACTTAAAATATAGGCTGGTCCATTTATAGCAGATAATCCCATATTCGCAATAGTCATTAAGTCTATTGAAAAAGATAAAATGATTATAGCAAACAGATATACTAGCTCACTGTTTATCGTTTTTTTCTTCATTTTATTCACCTCAACGAGCATTATAAAAGTATTCACTCATAAAATTAAAAATGTTTCCAAAATGGAAACATTTCATATGTCTACAATCAGTAGATAGCTCTTTTCTTTCTATTTTAATTTGATTCATGTATAGTTGAAGTAGGAGGGAAAGCATATGGATAACGTCAGATTTGCACAAACTATTAAAAATGCACGACTTAAAAAAGGGTACACTCAAAGTCAATTAGCTGATTTATTAAATGTCAGTAATAAAACAATCAGTAAATGGGAAACAGGAAGAGGTTATCCGGATATTACTTTACTTGCTAAGATAACGTCTATTTTAAAACTAGACTATGAAGAACTTCTTCAAAGCAATGAATATATTATTCAAAAAAGAAAGAAAAAAAGAAAATATATTTCTATCATCTGTATTGTTTGTCTGTCTTTTATTCTTTGTTTAATAGGAATGTACAACGTACAAAAACAACAAGACTATAAAAGAAATTATCAAAATATAATCTAAAGATTATGTAGTGATTATTATGTAGGACATTCCTTTGATTTTGCTTATCGCAAGCCTTCATCATTAATAGTTAAAAAGGAAGATTTATTAACACAAAAGAAAATCATTCAACTTTGTGATTATTTAAATATTAATGATTTTAAAAAGATCAAAACCATTAAAACTGAACGATCATTTGATCCAACTTTTTCTTATATTAATCATGATAATCAGGATAAACAATATGAATTTTATATTAGTAATAAAAAAGGAAAAGCAATCGTTATTATTGTTATTCTTAACCATAATATTATTAAAATTCTTGATAACGAATATCATCAAGTCCACTATTATCAAAGTCAAAATATAAATTATGAAAAACTAAATATAAAACATTTACCTTGGTAGTACCAAGGTACTTTTTTATAAAAATGCTATAATTTTTGTAACAAATAACTATTTTAAAAAGTATTACTAATGAAGGGAGGTTTTAAATATGGAAGAAGTCATTCAACGTGAAAAAGATCTGGTTTATCGTCTTGCTTTTAGCCAATGTCATCAAAAAGATCAAGCGGATGATATCTTTCAAAATGTCATGTATCGTTATCTTAAAGGAAAACCCACTTTTGAATCTTTAGAACATGAAAAAGCATGGTTTATTAGAGTGACACTTAATTGTAGTAAAACATCTTTAAAATCGTTTTGGAATAATAAGGTAGAAGAAATAGATGAACAAGCTTATATCTTTGAAAAGAAAGAAATTGATTTAACACCGTATTTAAATAAACTTCCTAAAAAATATAATGCGGTTCTTTATTTATTTTATTATGAAGGATATTCAACTAAAGAAATGGCAAAACTCTTACATATTAAAGAAAACAATGTTCGTGTTTTGCTTAATCGAGCAAGAAATAAATTAAGGAAGGAGATAGAGTCTGATGAAAAATAAATCATTTGAAAACTATTATGATCATGTTCATGTTGATGAACATTTACTTGATCAAAAAAAATCTTATAAACATCATTATCTAAAACCTATTTTGATTCTTTCTTGTTGTCTTCTTTTATTTGTTTGTGTTTTACAAAGCAAACAAATAAATAAAGATACTTTTGAAGTCATTGCTTATAATCAAACTTATACTTCGCTTACCAAGGAATCAACACCTATGGATTATTATTTAATTCATGATCGAGTTGATATAGTTGATATAGCAGATAAAGTTCAATTAAAAAAGAAATATGAAGAAAAGTATTTCTCTAAAAATGTGGAATTTAAACAATCACAGTTAGATTTAAAAAGTTATGAAGGAAATTATTATTTGAATGGTTATCTTACAACAAGTTATTTTACTGTAGATGTTGAAAGTGATGCAATTGAGTCGATACGTATTGTTCAAGGAAATTATCCTTTAGAAATACAATTAGGTAATAAAGTATATGAAAATGAAACCACGCTTTCTTATAAGCTTTATAAAAAGTATTATCATACAAAAAAAGATTTAAAAGTTATTTGGAAGCCAGATGAAGATGTATTTGATAAAGAAAGTTTTAAAGATGTTTCAGATTATTTTAGAATAGAAGTGAATTATAAATCTAAAGAAAGTAAACTTTTTGAAATAGAAATTACTTTTAATAAAAAAGGACAAATGTTTGTTAAGAAAAGCAAAGCAAAACGTACAGAAATTAATACAGAATTAAACCAATCAAAGAATAAATACTTACGCTTTAGTACTTTAAGTGAAGCAGAAACAATTAAAGAATTAAAAGAACTTCTTCCTCAAGAAGTATTAGATGAACTTATGAAAAATGGTTATGTCTATGAAGATAAAAAAGAAAACTATTTTAATTTCAATAACGATAAAGATAACCCAACCTTAAGACTGGATGTCACATATGATAAAAATCATAAAATTATCCAATATGTTTCTAAAGAATACGGTTTTACCGATAGTATTACATCAACAATTGAAAAAGATCCAATAGAAATCATCAAACATTCCCAAGATATTTTAATGAATCAACAATTGCCACTTACAGAAGTTATCCTTCCTTCTCATTATAGTGGTGGTGATTATAAAGCATATGTTGATGATAATTATGAATACGTCATTCAAACAAATATTAATATGCTTGTTCGTATTGAAAAACGTGAAAAGAATTATATTGTTCAAAAGGAAGTACCATCTTCTATTTATGATTATGATGATATTACTTCTGCTATAAATCTTGTGATTGATCATTTTAATGATAACTTTAAAGGATGTACTTTAAAAGAAATCTATTATGCCGGAGATAACGAAGCACGCTTTAAAGAAATAACACAACAATATGGAGGTAAAGAAGCCATTGTTTTAAAATCAACTTTTAATGTAGATAAAACAGCTGGAGATGGTTCTTTAAATCCAAATAGTACCTATGAAAATTTTTCTTGGATTCTTATAAGAAATCATCAAGGTGAATGGCAGGAAGTGGATCATGGTTACTAAAAAGTTTTATAAAATTATTCTTTGTTTATTACTTATCATGTGTGTGGGTTGTCAAAGAAAAGAAGTTAAAGTAAGAACGATTTATTCGGATATTTATACAGAAGAAGAAATTCAAGAGGCAATAGATGTTATCAAAAAAGAATTTTCAAAAGATTGGAAAGGCTGTACTTTAAAGGAAATTTATTATGCTGGTGATGATAAAGCTTTGTTTACAAGCTATGCAAAACAATATCAAGGAGAGGAAGCAATTGTTTTAAAAACAAACTTTCATACAAATTATTTTGCATGGAAAATAGGCTTAAATTCAAATTGTGATTATGAGGATTATCAGTGGATATTGATAAGAAATAATAATGGGAAATGGAAACATGTAGATGGTGGATATGGATAAAATTATTTCCCAAGAAATAATGGTGATGAAGATGAAAGAAAAGATAGAAAATAAAATTATATTTAATTATTTTATAACAGGTTTTTTAACAGTTTTATTTATTTGTTTAGAATGGATCATTTATCCAATAAGAAATACGGACGAATATTACTGGGGTGGTTATACTTATCTTAGTTTTGTATGTTTTGTATTGTTTATCATTATTGTTTATAAAATCATTCAAACGATTTCTTTAAAGAAAAAACTTTCGTGTATAGAGCACAAATAGAAATATTTATATATTTGTGATAGATGCACAAGAAAAATATTATTACTTGTTTTGATTAAAAAGATCAATAAAATACCATCAGATACTAAATGTCACCTTGCCACTGTCAGAGAGCGAGGTGGCATTTATTTTAGGGATAAATATGAAAAAAGAATTAAAAATGCCAATGGTAGGAGTTGATCAGATAAAAAGAATGTGAAGAATCAGTATATCAAGCTTATGGAGAACCAAAATCGACGCGTATAGAAAGAATTAAAGAAAATATAGATATCTTTGATTTTGAATTAAATGAAGAAGAAATGAAACAAATTTCATTATTAGATATGGGTTATTCAGGATCAAGAGCTAAACATTTTGAACTTGATTTTGTAAGAATTAAATAATAAGATTCATGAATAAAATGCACCTAGTACATTTTTTCATTATTAAAACTAATTTTATCGCTTATATTGACAATAAATTTGAATTAAGTTAAGATAACGAAGTAGAAATAAAGGCAATGAATAGACAAGTAATAATAGCCCTTCATTTAAAGAGAGTCTTGGTTGGTGGAAAAGATAATGAAACTATTATGAATAAAGACTAGGAGCTGCATCTTGGATGTTTTTGATAGGATGACGTAAGCCACGTTATAGGCAAGACTATTAATAGATAGTTATTGAGGTTAATAGGGTGACCTATTAATGAATTTGGGTGGTAACACGATTTAGCTCTCGTCCCATGGGATGGAGAGTTTTTTATATTTTAGGAGGAAATTATGGAAGAAAGAAAGTTTAGTGAACAAGAACTTGTTCGTAGAGAAAAAATGCAAGAACTTATCGACAAAGGGATTGATCCTTTTGGTCAAAGATTTGATGTAACTGCTTATTCAAAAGGTATTAAAGAACAATATGGTGAAAAAACACATGAAGAATTAGAAGAAATGGCTGTTGAAGTATCTGTAGCTGGTAGAATTATGACTAAACGTCGTAAAGGTAAAGTATGTTTCATGCATATTCAAGATAGAGATGGACAAATCCAATTATATGTAAGAAAAGATACTATTGGTGAAGAAGCTTATGAAATCGTTAAAAAAGGTGATATTGGAGATATCATTGGAATTAAAGGAACAGTATTTATGACAAATACTGGAGAATGTTCAATTAAAGTAAGTGAATATACACATTTAACAAAAGCATTACGTCCTTTACCAGAAAAATTCCATGGTTTAAGTGATATTGAAGAAAGATATAGAAGAAGATATGTTGACTTAATCATGAATGAAGATGCTAAAAAAATTGCGTTTACAAGACCAAGAATCATTCGTTCAATTCAACATTATTTAGATAGTAAAAACTATGTAGAAGTTGAAACACCTGTATTAAATCCAATCTTAGGTGGAGCAGCTGCAAGACCATTCGTTACACATCATAATACATTAGATACTGATTTCTATTTACGTATTGCTACTGAATTATCTTTAAAGAGATTAATTGTCGGTGGTATGGATGCTGTTTATGAAATTGGACGTTTATTCAGAAATGAAGGTATGGATAGGACTCATAACCCTGAATTTACTACTATTGAAGTTTATAAAGCATTTAGTGATCTTGAAGGTATGATGGATTTAACTGAAGGTATTATTTCTAATGCTGCTATGGAAGTTAATGGAACTTATGAATTAGATTATAAAGGACATCATATTTCTTTAGCTCCAGGATTTAAACGTGTTTCTATGACAGAAGCTATTAAAGAAAAAACGGGTATTGATTTCAATGAACATATGTCATTTGAAGATGCTAAAAAATTAGCTGAAGAACATGGTATTGAAGTAGAAGCTCACTTTGGTTATGGACATATTATCAATGAATTCTTTGAAAAATATGTAGAAGAAACAATTGTTGAACCAACATTTGTATATGGTCATCCAATTGAAATTTCACCACTTGCTAAAAAGAATTTAGAAGACCCACGTTTCACACAACGTTTTGAATTATTTATCTGTGGAAACGAATATGCTAACGCGTTTACTGAATTAAATGATCCAATCGATCAATATGAAAGATTTGCTGATCAATTGAAAGAAAAAGAATTAGGAAATGACGAAGCAAACGAAATGGATTTAGATTACGTAGAAGCTCTAGAATATGGTTTACCACCAACAGGTGGAATGGGTATGGGTATTGATAGATTAGTTATGTTATTAACTGGACAAGAATCTATTCAAGAAGTTATCTTATTCCCTCAAATGAAGCCAAGAAACAAATAAAACAACAATAAAATCAACGTTTTTTTGATTTTAAATTTGTGATTAACACATCAAAATAAGACACATCTATTGATGATAAATATACTTAAAATAGTACTTATTTAGGTATAAAAATCATTGATTAGATGTGTCTTTTCTTATTAAAAGTATATATTATAGCTAATTGGTTTTAATATGTTAAAAAGCATGAGTAGACAAATTTCTAGATAAAATATTATAATAGCAATATGAATGAAAGAAATTACACAATATTAAAATATTTAAAAGAGAACGGCGAATATGTGACTTCAGAAAATCTAAGTGCGTTATGTAATGTAAGTACCAAAACAATATTAAAAGACATTAAATTAATAAATGAAGACATGAAATCAACAAAGAATTATATTGATGTCAAAACATCTCAAGGATTAAAATTAGTTATTAATAATGTTGATGAATTTATTAATTTATGTAATTCCTATCGCTCTTTACAAGATTCTTTTGTTTTTAGTGTTAATGAAAGAGAAGATTGGATTCAAAAATATTTGATAGAGTCTAATGATTGGGTTAAATCAGAAACATTATGTGAAATGCTATTTGTTTCTGCTTCTGTATTATCGCAAAATCTAAAGGGAATTAGAAAATCACTGTCAAAATATGATTTAAAATTAGTACAAAAACCACATTATGGAATGAGAGTAGAAGGAAGAGAATTTAACAAGAGATTATGCTTAGCAGCAATATATATTTCTTATATTGATCAACGCGATGATTTTCCAGGAAATCAGTTTAATTCTAATGATTTGTTAATGATTCAAAATATTAGTCAAATTCTTGAAAATGTAATGGTCAAATATCAAATTTCAATGTCAGAAGTATCTGTTCAAAACTTTATTATTGTTATTTTTGTATCATTAAAAAGAATTAAACAAGGTATTTTATTGAAAGCTACAGAAGAAATGATTATTGATATTTCTCGTTGGACTGATAGTGTTGTTGCTGTAGAATTAGCAAAACAAATTCATAAACACTTAGGAATTGAGATGAGTGATCAAGAAATTGTGTCTCTTTCAATACATTTAGCATCAAAGAGAATTATTAGAAATTTTGATGAAAGTATTCATCGTATTATCAAAGATTTTGATGTTAATCAAATTGTAAATACTATGTTAGTTAATATTCAATCACAATGGCACATTGATTTTTCTAATGATAATGAATTAAGAGATTACTTACTTTTACATCTTATTCCATTAGAGGTTCGTTCAAGATATAATGTAGTTCTTCGTAATCCGCTTATTGATAAAATAAAACAACAAAATATATTGGCTTATCAATTAGCTGTTGCTGCATGTAGTCATCTTGTAGATTATCATAGAAATAATTTAAGTGATGAGGAAATAGGATATATCGCGTTACATTTAGAACTTGCTCTTCTTAGAAAGAAAATAAAAGATAAAAAGAACATTCTTGTAATGTGCGGTGTAGGAAGAGGAACATCAAGTACTTTAGCGTATCAGATAAAGGAAATGTACGGAAAATTTATAAATGAAATTCAAACGGTTGATTATATTGGAATTAAAAGTTATGATTTTGAAGATGTTGATTTTCTTATAACGAGCACACCGATAAAAAATAAGTTGCCTATACCAGTAATAGAAGTTAATTATTTTTTAAATAATAATGATAAAAAAAGAATACTCTCCTTTTTGGATGATCAAGATAGTTTTCATATGCAAGAAGTAATTAAGAGGAATTTAATAATAAAAAATATTAATGAAGAAACAAAGGAAGGAGTTCTTTCTTATATTATAAAAAATACTTTAGGAAATGAAAGTATTTCAAAAAATTTGATTGAAGAGGATTGTATAGGAAACTATGAATTAGAAAATATGCTCGCCATCTTATCTTGTTGTGTTGATGAACCAAAGACAAAAATTATTATAGGTATTTTATCAAAACCTATTTTATGGAATAAGAAAAAAGTACAACTTGTTATTATACCGCTTATTGGTAAAAATATAGGGATAAAAATCTTAGATTTATATAAGGAGCTTTCTTATTTTGCGGATAATTCTAACTATATAAAAAGAATTATAAAAAAACAAGACCAAGAAGAAATTATAAAAATATTTAATGATATTGAATTGAAAATATAGAAAAAGAATTGGTAATTTATCAATTCTTTTTCTGTATTTTGAAAAGTTCCACAATAAAATGGAATTTATATACATTGAGTTCTATAATAGAGGTTTTATAATTACATATGAAAGATATAGATAGATCTGCAGAAATAAATTCTTATATTTTTTAGAGAGAGAGGAAATAAAAATGAAAGATAAATTACAAAATGTTTTGTTATCAATAAGCTCAAAAGTCGAAACAAATAAATATCTTGGTTCGATTAAAGAAGCATTTACGATGTTTGTACCGTTTATTATTGTTGGTTCATTTGGTAGTATGTTAAATATATTAGTATCTGGAGCTAATGGCTTGGCACAATGGGTTCCATGGTTATCAAATTTATCTCCAGCATTTACAGCGATAAATTTTGTGACTATTTCTTGTATGTCATTACCAATTGCATTTTTAATTGGTTATAAACTTGCTGAAAAAGAAAACTTACCACAATTAGAAAGTGGGTTAATTGGATTATTAAGTTATTTAGCTGTATGTCCAAATACAATAAGTACAGTGGTCGAAGGTTTAAAAGATCCAGTTGTGGTCAATGGATTAGGTGCAGGTGTTATTGGAGCACAAGGACTATTTGTTTCAATGATTATGTCAATGGTTGCTGTAAAATTTTTTGGATTATTGACTAACATTGATGCTTTTAAAATTAAAATGCCAGATTCGGTTCCAACAGGAATTGCTCGTTCATTTAATATTTTAATCCCTATTTTCATTATTATTACTGCATTTTCAGTTGGGGGATGTTTATTTAATACATTCACTGGTAATTATTTAAATGTTTGGATTTACAATATTATTCAACTTCCGTTACAAGCGTTAGCAAATACAACAGGTGGTATTCTTGTTCTTGCATTAGTAAATCAATTATTCTGGTTTTTAGGTATTCATGGTGGTATGGTTATTGAAGGAGTTAGAGGTCCTTTATCTGCTGCTGGACTTGCAGAAAACATTTCTGCTGTACAAGCTGGAGGAGTTGCAACAAATATTTTAACAAGAGGTTTTTGGACTAGTTTCGTTGTTGTTGGTGGAGGAGGAATTACTCTATCATTATTAATAGCAATTTTCATTTTTTCAAAACGTGAAGATCATAAATCTATTGCAAAATTTTCATTAATTCCTGGTATTTGTGGTATTAATGAACCAGTAGTTTTCGGTTTACCTTTAGTATTAAATCCAATCTTTGCAATTCCATTTATACTTAATTCAGTTATTGCAGCATTTATTGCTGTAGTTGCTACAAATATAGGGTTTTTAACTTGTGGAGTACTTGATTGTCCACCAGGGTTACCAGTATTTGTAACAGGATTTATTAGCTATGGAATTCATGGAATTATTGTTCAAGCTATTATTTTAATTGTTACATTTATTATTTGGGTTCCATTTGTTTTGATGTCTAATAAACAAGTCAAACTTGAACAAAAATAAAATAGTTTGTTCTTTAAAAATTGTTTAATTAATGTAAAACGAAGAAGGAGTAAATGAAATATGAGTTTTCCAAAGAATTTTTTATGGGGTGGTGCTACTGCCGCTAATCAATATGAAGGTGGATGGCAGGAAGGTGACAGAGGAATTGCTGTTCACGACTTAATAACTAATGGAACTAAGGATGAACCTAGACGTATTTTTTGTAAGAATGATCAAGGTGATGAAGTGACAATCCAAATGGGAGAATGCATTCCTTATGGATATGTTGGTTTCTTAAAAGAAGGGTATTATTACCCAAGCCATCAAGCTACAGATTTTTATCATCACTACAAGGAAGACATTGCTTTAATGGCAGAAATGGGATTTAAAACGTATCGTCTTTCGATATCGTGGACAAGAATATTTCCTAACGGTGATGATGAAACACCTAATAAGGAAGGACTACATTTTTATGATAATGTTATTGATGAATTAAAAAAGCATAATATAGAACCATTAGTAACAATTTTACATTTTGATATGCCTTTAAATTTAGCTACTAAATATGGTGGATGGATCAATCGTAAATTAATTGATTTTTATTTAAAATTTGCAAAAGTTCTTTTTGAAAGATGGAAAGATAAAGTTACTTATTGGATTACCGTTAATGAAATAAATGTATTGGGTGGTTATTGGACACTTGGATTAGCTTCGAATCATCGTAAAACTGGAGCTCATTCTAATCAAGGAGAAACACCATTAGAAGATGCGGGAATTAAGTTTCAATCAATTCATCATATGTTAGTTGCCAGCGCAATGGCAAATAAAATGGCAAGAGAGATTAATCCACATTTTATGTTAGGTACAATGTGTGCACTTTCTGGAATTTATCCTGCGACTTGTCATCCAGATGATGTATTTGGAGCATATGAATTCAGAAGAAAAGCATTGATGTTTAGTGATGTTACTTGTCGAGGATATTATCCTAATTATGCACAAGCTATTTTTGATGAATATAATTTTAAATTAAAGATGGAACCTGAGGATGAAAAATGGTTAAAAGAAAATACATCTGATTATCTTGCATTTTCGTATTATCGAACAACTGCATTTGATCGTTTTTCTCCTAATACGACAACTACTGGTGGACAACAAGCATCACCAAACCCATATTTAGAAAAAACACCTTGGGGATGGCCAATTGATCCAGAAGGATTAAGATTTGTTTTAAATGAATTATATGATCGTTATCAAAAACCATTATTTATAGTAGAAAATGGAATGGGAAATGATGATATATTAAAAAATAATGAAATTCACGATGACTATCGTATTTCTTACATTAGAAATCATATAAAAGAATTAAAAAAAGCAATAGAAATCGATAGAGTTGATGTACTTGGCTATACTCCATGGGGATGTATTGATATTGTTTCTGCTGGAACAGGAGAAATGAAAAAAAGATATGGTTTTGTATATGTTGATTTAGACGATTTAGGTAAAGGTAGCTTAAAAAGAATAAAAAAAGATTCTTTTTATTGGTATAAAAAAGTTATTACAACAAATGGTGAAGAATTAGACTAAGGTATATTTCCTTCCTTATAAAAATTTATATACCTTATGTTATTTTGAACTCATTTATCAATAATATAAAAGAAGAAAAAATAAAGCGATTGTGATTATATAAAAGCTGAAAGCAAAACCAATAAATAAGTTGGACATGAAAAAATTAAGAAGAGCACTAATAAACCTAGATAAATAGGAATTGTTGGTGCCTTTTAATTTGATGATTTATTAGTGAAAATGAATTTTTTAACTTTTGATAAGGGGATATAAAAGAAGTTGACGGTGGTAATAAGCGATATATAATTATTTTTGTAGAGTAGGTTCGAAAACTTAGAGAGAAATAAGTGATAATTTTGGTATAAAAAAAATGTGAATGATGTAATGCTATTTTAAAACAAAAGGCACACAAAAAAGTGCGCAAGAAAAAATAGAATTAAGTGCAATTTTACAAGGAACACTACGAACAAATAATGTTTCAACAAGAGAAAATTTATTAAGTCGTATGAAGGAAGTATGTCATAAAATTGCAGATACCTATCGTGGAACAGTTGAAATTGAAATGGTTTCAACAGTACCATCGCTTATGTGTGATCCGCAGCTAACTTTAGAAATGGCAGAATATATGTCACAAATAGGAATTGAAGGATTAAAAGGAATACCTAATAGTACAGCTATTGCATCAGAAGATTTTGCTATTATTGCTGAAAAATACCGACAGCTTATATGCTTTTAAATGCTGGATTTATGGATGAACGTGGCGATTATCCTTTACACCAATCTAATGTACAGTTTGATGAAAAAGTTTGTGTAATTGGTGCTGCATGTTTTTTTGAAAGGTATTTATTATGTGTTGTTTCGAAAAAATGTTTATAACCACTTTACAATCTTGCTAATATTAAATATAATATTAGCGAGATTGTAAAGTAAAGGGGGGCGATATTTATGAACAAAATTGATGGATATATAGATAGTGGTATTTTAATTGTTAAAAACGTAAAAAAAAGAGATGTTTCAAGACAAGCAATTTATGATTATATAAAAATAAATCATATGGAAAAAATTGGACCGGGAATGTATATCACCCAAGAAACTTTAGAAGATGAATCATATACTTTGTCATTACGTTGCCCTAGAGGAATCATCTCACATGATGATGCTTTATATTATTATGGTTTAGTAGATCGTGAACCACTTGTTCATACAATGACGATTTACACTGGTTATAATCCTTCATCGTTAACTAATTCAGGATATAAAATTTATACTGTAAAAAAAGATTTATTAGATTTAGGGAAAACAACGGTAATTAATAATTTTGGACACACAGTCCCTATGTATGATTTAGAAAGAACGATATGTGATTTGGTAAGGAGTAGAAGTAATTTTGAAATTCAAGATTTTAATTCGGTGCTCAAAACATATGTTAGTAAAAAAGATAAAGATTTAAATAAATTGATGGAATATGCTAAAGCTTTTAGAATTGATAAAATAGTTCGACAATATATGGAGGTACTTTTGTAATGTATCTATCATCAGCACAAATAAAAGGAAAAATAAAAAATATAGCTAAGCAGAATCATTCAGATCCAATTACCTTATTACGTATATACATGATGGAAAGATTTTTAGAGAGAATTGCTTTTTCAAAATATAGAGATTGTTTTATTGTAAAAGGAGGAATCCTTGTTACATCTATGATTGGTATTTCACTGCGTTCTACTATGGATATTGATACTACTATTAGGAATTTTAATTTGAATGAAGAAAAAATATATGAAATTATTACGGAAATAAAAGATATTAAATTAGAAGATAATATCGAATTTGAATTACTAGAAATATCAAATATCATGGATAATATGGATTATCCGGGGATACGTATACACATGAATGCTAGGCTAGAAAGAATAGTGGTACCAATTAAAATTGATATTTCTACAGGAGATGTTATTACACCTAAGGAAATTGTTTACCATTATCCTCTTTTGCTTGAAAATAGAACAATTAATTTATGGTCATATAATTTAGAAACTTTACTTGCTGAAAAATTACAAACAATTCTATCTAGAAGTATATTGAATACAAGAATGAGAGATTTTTATGATGTCACAATTTTATACAACCATTATAAAGATAGCATTTGATAAAACTTGTGAAAAGAGAAATACGAAAAATTTATTATTAGAATATAATGTTATACTAGCAAATATTGCTACAGATGCAACAATGCACAAATTATGGAAAAGTTATTGTAAGAAATATAACTATGCGAAGTCGATTCAGTTTACAGATAATATAGAGATTCTTTATAAAATAATTGAACAAATGAATAAAATTAAAATATATCAATCTTCTTAAAAATCCTTTTTTAAATCTATCTTGACATAAACCAAGCTTTAGGGTTTACAATAAATGTAGGTTAATTTAGGGAGGATAAAAGGATGGAATATAGTAAGATTGATAAACTTAATGTCAATCCTTCATTATTAGGATTTGGCTGTATGCGTTTTCCTAAAAAGGAAGATGGCACCATTGATGAAGTAGAAGCAGAAAGAATGTTAGATCATGCTATTGAAAGTGGTGTGACTTATATTGATACAGCTTATCCTTATCATGATGGCGAAAGCGAACCATTTGTAGGTAGAGTTTTAAAGAAATATAAAAGAGAAGATTTTTATCTTGCGACAAAGTTACCAATTTTTAAAATTGATTCATTGGAACAAGCAAAAGAAATCTTTGAAGAACAAATGAAAAGACTTGATGTCGATTATGTTGATTTCTATTTATTACATTCTTTAAATAAAGATACATGGAAAAAAGTCATTGATTTAAATATCATTCCTTATTGTGAAGAATTAAAGAAACAAGGAAGAATTAAAAATTTTGGTTTTTCATTCCATGATGATTATGAAGTCTTTGAAGAAATCATTAATTATCGTGATTGGGATTTCTGCCAAATTCAATTAAATTACATTGATACCGATATCCAAGCAGGAATGAAAGGATACAAACTTACAGAAGAAAAGAATGTACCATTAGTTATTATGGAACCTATTAAAGGCGGAGCTCTTGCTAGCCTTTCAGATGATATTGAACAAGTCTTTACTGACTATAATCCAAATGTTAGCATTTCAAGTTGGGCTTTACGTTTTGTAGCTTCACTTCCAAATGTTAAAGTTGTTTTAAGTGGTATGTCAACTTATGCTCAAGTAGAAGATAACTTAGCTACTTTTAAAGATTTTAAACCATTAGATCAAGATGAAGAAAAACTTGTAGAAAAAGTAGCTGATATGATTAAAGCGAAAACTAAAAATGGATGTACAGGATGTCGATATTGTATGCCTTGTCCATTTGGTATTGATATTCCAGGTAACTTCAAGTTATGGAATGAATACGGTATGTTAGGTCTTAAAGATACAGCTAAAAGACGTTATACAAATCTAGGAGATGCACAAGCTGAATTTTGTAAGAAATGTGGTAAATGTGAAAAACTTTGTCCACAATCTATTAAAATCAGAGAAGATTTACAACGTGTCGTTCAAGATATTAAAAATTTATAAAATGCAAGGTAAGCGAAAATCTTACCTTTTTTTGCATAATTGAATATATTTTATATTAGATGATAATTAAATTTACAAAAATAATGGAATAGATATTTAAAATATGTAGGAATGTAAATATAAAATATGATGGAATGATTTCTTAAAATGTGAAGGAGTAAAATCAAGAAATATAAAGGGATGAAAGTATGAAATCTGATGGAATACATAAATTAATATAAAAAATCGGCCTACTCAATGAATAAGTCGATTCTAATAATTATTCTTCAACGCGTCCTTTATCTACATACATGTTTTGGAAATAATTTTTGTATTCACCAGAAATGATGTTTTCCCACCATTCTTTGTTATTTAAATACCAATCAATTGTTTGAGGAATACCTGTATCAAAAGTATATTTTGGTTTCCATCCTAATTCAGTTTCTAATTTAGTTGGATCGATTGCATATCTCATATCATGACCTTTTCTATCAGATACAAATTTAATTAATGATTCAGGTTTACCTAAAGCTTTTAAGATTGTTTTTACAACTTCTAAGTTAGTTCTTTCGTTATGTCCACCAACATTATAAACTTCACCAACACGACCTTTTCTAATGATTAAGTCGATAGCTACACAGTGATCATAGACATGTAACCAATCACGTACGTTTTCACCTGTACCGTATACTGGTAATTCTTCATCATTTAATGCTCTAGAAATAATTAATGGAATTAATTTTTCTGGGAAATGGTAAGGACCATAGTTATTTGAACATCTAGAAATAGTTACTGGTAATCCAAAAGTTCTATGATAAGCTAATACAAATAAGTCTGCAGAAGCTTTAGATGAACTATATGGACTAGATGTGTGTAATGGTGTTTCTTCAGTAAAGAATAAGTCTGGTCTATCTAATGGTAAATCACCATAAACTTCATCAGTAGATACTTGATGATATCTTTTAATACCAAATTCATTACATGCGTCTAATAAAGTAGTTGTTCCCATAACATTTGTTTTAACAAAGATTTCAGGATCTTCAATACTTCTATCTACATGTGATTCAGCTGCAAAGTTAACAACAACATCAAATTTTTCTTTTTTGAATAAATCAAAGATAAATTCTCTATCAGCGATATCACCTTTAACGAATTTATAATTTGGTTTACCTTCAACTGGTTTACAAGTTTCTAAGTTACCTGCATAAGTTAATTTATCTAAGTTAACGATCATATCTTCTGGATATTTATTAACCATATAATGTACAAAGTTTCCACCAATGAAACCTGCACCACCTGTTACTAAAATTTTCATTTATTTATCTCCTTCATATACAAATTGATTATTTGAATTTTCTAAAGTGGGACCTATTTGATCTTTTTCACTTAAAACGGGTTCAATACCATTTAATAATGATCCCCAATCAACATTGGCTGTTGGATCATCATAACGCATACCACCTTCAGATTCTTTATTATACACATTATCCACTTTATATCTAAACTCAACATCATCAGTTAAAGTTAAGAATCCATGGGCAAAACCTTGAGGGATAAAGAATTGACGATGATTTTCAGCACCTAATTCAACAGAAACCCACTCACCAAATGTTGGACTTCCTTTTCTAATATCTACTGCAACATCGATAACTTTTCCTTTAGTACAAGATACTAATTTAGATTGTGCATAAGGTGGGTTTTGCCAATGTAAACCACGTAAAGTTCCTTTTTGTGCACTAAATGACATATTGTCTTGTACAAAATCAACGGTAATACCTAACTTTTCATATTTAGGTTTTGAATAAGTTTCTGTAAAATACCCACGGTGATCTCCAAAAACATCTGTTTCTACAATTAAAACACCTGGAATTTTTGTTTCAATAACTTTCATTTTCTATACTTCCTTTTTTTATTGATCTATAAATTTTCCGTCCATGACATCTTTTAAATACTTACCATATTGATTCTTTTTATAAAGTTCATAAGCAGTACTTAATTCATCTTTAGAAATCCATCCATTGTTATAGGCAATTTCTTCAAGACAGGCAATCTTTCTATTTTGATGTGTTTCTACAGTTTTCACAAAGTTTGTAGCATCAACTAAACTTTCATGAGTTCCTGTATCTAACCAAGTAAATCCTTGACCTAATAATTCAACATCTAAATTACCTTTATCAAGATAGATTTTATTTAAGTCTGTAATTTCTAATTCACCACGAGCTGATGGTTTAATTTGTTTAGCGTATTCTACAACGTGTTTATCATAGAAATAAAGACCAGTAACTGCATAATTTGATTTAGGATTTGCTGGTTTTTCTTCGATAGAAACAGCTTTCCCTTCTTCATCAAATTCAACGACACCAAATCTTTCAGGATCATCAACATAATATCCAAAAACAGTAGCACCATCTTCTTTATTTGCAGCTCTTCTTAAACGTTTTGATAAACCATGACCATGGAAGATATTATCTCCTAAAATCATGGCACAGGCTTCACCATCAATAAATTCTTCACCTAAAATAAAGGCTTGAGCTAATCCATCAGGAGATGGTTGCACTTTATATTGAAGTGAAATACCAAATTGATGTCCATCACCTAATAATTCTTTAAAACGAGGAGTATCATCAGGTGTAGAAATAATTAAAATATCTTTAATTCCTGCATCCATTAAAATACTTAAAGGATAATAAATCATTGGTTTGTCATAAATTGGTAATAATTGTTTACTTGTTACTTGTGTAAGAGGATAAAGTCTTGTACCTGATCCTCCGGCTAATACGATACCTTTCATAGAAGTACCTCCTTTTGTTTACTCTTAAACAATAAACCATGACGTAACGTAAGTGTCAATAAAAAATACAAAATTTATACATTTTATCAATAAAAAAAGTAATCACATCTAAAGTATGACTACTTTTTACAAATAAATAAACCACAATCTTTGGTAATTTTAATGCCATTATTTTCATCAATAATTTTTTCAAGATAAGCTTGAAATTCTTTTAAACGATAACCTAAATATTCTTTTTGATTCCCATGACAACTCATTATATAATTCATCAAGGCCTTGGCATCATCCACAATTAAATAATCATCATATCTTTTTAATTCAATATGTTTAAAATAGGGACTTAGAAGATTTTTTCCGCTTTCTAAACCAAAATGATCTACAAGATTATTTTTAGATAATTGGATTCGTGAATCAAACTCTTTAACAAGCATTATAATTTCTTTCATATGATTTCTACCATAAGTCGTACAATAGAAAGTCCCATAATCCTTAAGAACACGAGAAATTTCTGATAGACCAAGATTCAAATCTTGAAGATAAAATAAAACGTGATTTGCAATAACCGTATCAAAAAAACAATTTTTAAAAGGAATATTTTGTCCATCTAAAACAATATAATTATACTCATTACCAAGTTTCTTTCTTGTATCTTCTAACATACCTTCACTTATATCAGATAAAAAGATTTCACGATTTCTTAAATTATAAGAGTTATACTCCCATAGCTTTCCATTACCACAGCCAATTTCTAAAAGTTGATAAACATGAGAAAAGTCTATTTGGTGAAATAACCATTCGAACCAACTTTCTTTATTGATAGAAAAATGATCATGCAGATAAATGCGGGATGATAAATTTTGACTATTAAAATATTGTTGAATGATGTTTTCATCATTATTGGTTAAATTAATAAGTTCAATGATTTTTTCCCAAGATATCTGCTCATGCTCTAAAATCTTTTCAGTGCTTTTAATCGTTGTTTTTAGATTATTAAGATGATTCATTTTTTGATTGATCAACGATGTTTGGAGCTTTAAAGATTCTTTAAAGCTCTCTTTATCATTATCAATAATAAGAGGATAGATTTCTTCTAATGAAAAACCGAGTTCTTTTAAAGCAAGAATCTTTTGTAGTGTGATTAAATCTTTATTACAATATTGACGATAGCCGTTTTCTAAAATATAGGATGGCTTTAAAAGACCTATTTTATCATAATATCGAATTGTTCTTAAAGTGACACCTGCCATTTTCGCAAATTGTCCAGTTGTATAATATTTTTCCATATTTCTATTATAAAAGATAAAAAGAAAAGATGATAGTAGGAAATATGTAAAAATATTTCTGGGAAAATTGAAGAAATAGTGGGAAAATCGTTGCATTTTTTGGGATAAAAAAATATATAATACTATGTAGAATAACACTAATAAAGAAATCGGTCATTCACAAATTATAATCCTCTCAAGGAGGATTAAATATGATAGGAGAAAGAATACAGTATTTAAGATTGGAAAAAGAAATGACACAAAAGGAGCTGGCAAAGGAGTTAAAAGTATCATTAAAAACAATCCAATTTTATGAACAAAACAGAAATACCCCAGAAACTTACATGATTGTTGCACTAGCTAAATATTTTAATGTTTCAAGTGATTATATTTTAGGTCTTATCAATACACCTATACCATTAGATGAAAGAGAGGCAGCTACTAAAGATCATACTTACATGCCAAAAGAGTTTATGAAAAACAAAGAAACAAGAAAGGCTTATAAGACGATTGTAGAGTATGTGAAATTAGTACATAGCATGAAATGACATATAAAATAGCTTTACTAGATGATGAAATTGATTTTTTAAAGAAATTGAGTTCATGTTTTCAAGATTACCCACAAATAGAAACGGATTATTTTATAGATCCAAATGAATTAATTAAACAGATTAGAAAATATGATTGTGTTTATGTTGATTATGAAATGGATCAAATGACAGCATTTGATTTTTTTGAACAGACTAAACAAATGAAATATTTGAAAATTATTATTACTAAATACGATCATGTTGTTTATAAAAGTTTTGATTATAATATTTTTGATTTTGTAAGAAAGAATAATTTAAAGGAAGATATGTCTAATAAGGTAGGACGTTTATTAAAAAGGCTAGAAGAAGATCATCGTTGCTTGATTGTCAGCAGTTTTAATCAAATTTTGACGCTTCCTTATGAAACCATTCAATATATACATACAGAGAAAAACTACGTTATTATTCATAGTAATAAGGAATATAAGGTTCGTTCAACATTTAAGGATATTGAAAAGAAGATAAAGAATAATACATTTATTACTATTTCTTATGGAATATTAGTTAACATGCACTATATTAAACACATAAATCTTAAAGAAATGTATATTATATTAGCTGATAATACACAGTTATCTTTAAGTTATAAATATAAAACAAAGGTAAAAAATGCTTATCAGGAGTATAAAATACAATGATTCTTTTATTGGATACTTTATATGCTTTTTTTGAAAGTGTTATTTATGTGATGTATTTAAATATTTTTTTAAAGAATAATCAAGATATGAGAATAAGAAATAGCTTACTTGTTCTCATATTATTTGTGAGTGCATTTGTTTTTAATCATTCTTTTTTGTATTTTAAAATTCTTTTTACAATTATAGTAAGTAGTATTTATGCAAGACATTTTTATAAGGGAAGATTTCGTAGTTTATTTGTTAAGGTTTTATGGATAAATTTTAATTTGTTTTTTATTAATGAACTTTGTATCTTTTTAATGAATCATGAACCTTTGAAGTATAGTGAATATTGTAATAATCATTATTTTGGTTATTTAATAGGGTTTATGGTATTTGTCATATTATTAATTGAATATTTATATTTGAAAAAGTATTTAGATAAAGAGTTTCAATTGAGCAGCTATATGTGGCATTTTATTGCGACAGTATTGGTTGGAATTATTTTTTTAGATATCTTCATCTTTAATGATTATGTGAAAAATGAATTGAATGCGATACTTGTTACATATGTTTTTTTTATATCGTTTCTGGTTATTATATTAATTTATGTTGTATGTATAGAAATGACACATTTTTATCAAAATTTGATGAATGAAAAAATTCATATTCAAGCATTACAATATGAAGAAACTTTAGTGGATGTTATTTGTCAAAAAATGCAAGAGTATAATAAAATCGTTCATGATTATAGAAAATTAATCAATGCTGTTAAAGAGCATAAGAGCAATGAAGAATTAGGAAAGATAATAGAGTCAATATCAGATGAACTTCCTAAGGAAGTCATTCATACAAATCATATAGCGGTAAATTATGCAATGAATCAATATATGGAACTCTCTAAAGAAAAACAAGTAGATTTCTATGGGACATATCCTCAAAATATGAAGATAGGAATGACATCTTATGACCTGTTAATTATTTTAGAAAGCTTATTAGAAAATGCTTTTTATATTAGTTTTAAAACAAATCAAAAATCGATCCATTACAAAATAGAAAATGAGGAATATCATATTATTATAAAGATTGAAAATAACTGCACAAATAATTTTAAATGGGATAGTGAATGTTTAAAAAGGCTTGAGATTATCAAGAGAATTTGTCAAAAATATGATGGTAAACTTTTCTTGAAAAAAGAACCCCAAAAATATATCCAAGGTTGCTATTTACAATATGATGAAGATTTGCTATAAAATGTCGATTGTGCTATGATAATCAAGAATTAACCGAGTATATGGAGGATAATTATGAAACAAAATAAATTTATGAAGTTCATGACATCTCGAGCACTTATTTTGACATTACAAGTTGTTGCATCAGGTGTATTTTTATATTTTGTCTATTTAACACAATTATTACCTGTTAAATACTTTGCACTTTTGATGGCTGTTTTAGTTGTTTTAATTGCTATTTTTTGGGGAATTATTCAATCAGGTAAGAAAAAAGAACAAGAAAATAAACATAGTAAAAGAATTATTATTTCTAAGGTATTAAGTTTACTTGTTTCTATTGTATTAATCATTGGTTCTACATTTGCGGCAAGAGGGAATACGTTTTTAAATAATGTTCAAACAACAACGCAAAAATACGCAATCAATGTTATTGTTTTAAAAGATGGTAAATATGGAAGTGCCGCTTTAAAAGATCTTAAAGGGAAAAGATTTGGTAGATCTTATGAAAAAGAAAAATCAACTTTAAATAAAGCATTAGCACAAATGGAAGATACGATCGATACACAAAAATATACAAATTTTGATACGTATTCACAATTATCAGATGCTTTATATACAGGTAAAGTCGATGTTATTGTTGTAGGTGAACAATATAAATCGATGTTAGAAGTTAATCATGAAGGTTTTGATGATGAAACACGTATTGTTAAAACTTATGAATTTGAAAAGAAAGCAAAAGCTGTTACCACAGCAGTTACAGATGTAACAGAAAAACCATTTACTATTTATATTACAGGAATTGATACTTATGGAAGTGTTTCAACTGTATCGAGAACAGATGTTAACTTGTTAGTTACAGTCAATCCAAAAACAAAACAAATTTTAATGACAAGTATTCCAAGAGATTGTCAAATCAATCTTCATAAAAATGGAAAAATGGATAAATTAACACATACGGGAATTTATGGTGTTGAAGAAACAATTTCTACAATCGAAGACTTCTTGGATTTAAAAATAAACTATTATGCAAGAACAAATTTTGCAGGAATTACAAATATTATCGATGCTCTTGGTGGTGTAACAGTTGACTCTGATCGTGAATTTACAACATTACATGGTAACTACCATATCGTAAAAGGAAAACAGGAAATGGATGGAGACAAGGCATTATGCTTCGTTCGTGAAAGAAAATCATTTGCGGCTGGAGATTTTGTCAGAGGACAACATCAACAAGCTTTATTAAAAGCAATGTTAGAAAAAGCAATGTCACCAAAAATCATTACTAATTTCCAAAATATTCTTTCAGCAATTGAAGGATGTTTTGAAACAAATATGTCATCAAAAGAAATTAAATCATTAATTAATATGCAATTAGATGATAATGCTGAATGGGAATTATTTAATGTTCAAATAGATGGTGATGGGTATACCACAGAAGATACATATTCTATGCATGGCGCTGCATGTTATGTTATGAAACCATATCAAAGTAAGGTAAAAAGAATTAAAAAATTAATTGATCGTGTAGAAGAAGGAGACAAGCTATCTAAAAAAGATGTTAAAGGATTAGATGGTGGAGAATAAAAAATAAAAGACAACTATTCACATAAATTAAAATTTATGTTGAGTAGATAACATTAGTAATTTCAAGAGAATCAAAAAAATTTTTCGGTTAGTTACAACTATGATAAAAATGGTCTTTCACTAAAAAACTGTTACGAAGTTTAATTCGTAACAGTTTTTTTATGTGTGCCGGGCATGGTGCTTATTCAGTTGGAGATAAACCAACCACAGGTAGTTACCGCCAAGTGTAATGAACCACAAGTCGTTGTCAGTGATGGCAAGGATGGAGGAAGTGGTGTAGTGATTCTTTTGAGCGTACGAACAGAAACTTGATATAAGGATAAATGGTGGATGAGATTGCACTACAAATCGAAGTCCAAAAGGTAAACGTAAAACCAAGACAGTAAATCAAGACGTTGTGAAAGAAAAAGGATTAGTGAATTACCCCGGGAGGTCTTGTGAACAACGAATTCCAGTAAACTTTAAAAACAGTAATGGTACCGTTGGTCGGAAAAGGTTTGTCACAAGAAGTTAGCTGAGGTCATAGTAGGTAGGACACACAATACTGAAGGACCTAATGTTTATATGATGTTTACTTATCATAAGCAATGTTTGAACAGTTCGAAATCGAGGATAGTCTCATAATTGAAAATCGTAATTCCATGAAGATGAAGATAGAGGGAATGAATTCAAATATATTTACGAGTGAAGGGAGCAACGACATGAGATTAATTGAAGTGATATTAGATGACGAAAGTCTAAATGAAGCAGTCAAGAGGGTCAAGAGCAATAAGGGTGTAGCTGGAGTTGATAAAATGACCGTTTATGAAATTGATATATATTTCCAAAACAATAAAGAAAGAATCAAAAAGGAAATATTGGAAAAGAAATATAGACCTCAACCGGGCAAAAGAGTTTATATACCAAAATCAAACGGAAAGAAAAGGCTACTAGTGTAATCTGCTAATTAAACACATTAAAAAATATAATACCGCAAAATAAAATAATAAACAGATGGAATATATGCAAACTCAATTGCAGGATATGATCAAATGAGTATGAAAGAATTTATAGACCTGTTTATGAGTGGCTTGGGAAAAAGACAAAAAATAAAAGCCCTTTAAGGGCTAGCCAGTAAAGGCACTACAGCTATTAGGCTTCAGCAAGTGAAGACTTTGTCAACAACGCGCTCTTCTAGGGCGAGTGCATACCACGTCTTTTAGGTGCGGTTATGATATAAAATAAATACCTAAAGCAATAAGAATACTTGCAATTATATCGGTTAAATAATGTTCACCTGTAAGTAAACGGGTAATTGTAATGGTAAAGGCTAAAGCAAATAATAATAATCCCATATTTGGTCCAGTTTTAATAACGGTAAGTGCAATAGAGAGAGTGAGACTGGCATGAATGCTTGGAAAAGAATGTCCGCTTTGTCTTTTATCACCGATAGGTTTAATTGAATATTTTTCATAAGGGCGAGGCCTATTAATAAAAATTCTTAATAAAGCCGTGCATATTAAAACCATCATAGGTTTACTAAATAAGTAAAAGAAACCGTTAGGGGATTCTATAACAATCTTTAATAAAAATAATGAATAAAAAATAGCAACCATCCATGGACAAAAGAGCGATGAAAAATGAACGCAAGATTTTATAAAAGGATGCTTATAAATAAAATTATTAATTCCCACATAGAAATGTTTCATCGTATGCCCTCCTATTATTTATATATGGACATTATACTATAAATGATAAAAGATAGAAATAATAAAAAGAATACTGTATAATCAATTTATATAAGGGGTGTTTATATGAATAGAAAAATTATGCCGTTTATGTTATTTATTATCGAAGTAATTATGTATTATTTTATATGTTTATATTTTCATATGGATATAGATTTAATTGTAGGATCAGGTATTCTTTATTTTTTATTTTTGTTTATATATGGACATTATTCACTAAGTACTTGTTTAATATGGGATGAAATTAGAGCACTTGTTAAATCAAGTTTTTGTTTTTATATAGCTTTACTTGTACTTGTACCTCGTTCCACAGGATATGATCGGAGAATGCATTTAACGATTATGGTTGGTGCTATGTTTTTTATTTGTTTGCTTGCAGATCGTTATATAAGAATTGCTTTTAGAGACCAATTTGCAAGAAGAACGTTGGTTATTGGCACAGGATATGAAGCAGCCCGTCTTGGTAAGATTTCTAATAATAATCGTTTTGCACTTACGAAAGTAGAAGGGTATGTTGATGCGAATTGGACAAATCAACTTTATGATTTTAAACAAGAGAATATTATAAAAAATAGTTTTCTTTATAGTTACGAGGAATTGGATGAGGCAATAGAAAAATTAAAAATTGAACAAATTATTGTAGCGCTACCTGAAGCCAATGAACAAGTAATTGATAAGGTTATGTCAGATATTTATGGAAAAGTAGAAACAATAAAATACCTACCAGATGTTAATGGAACGATGACTTTTTCATCGGAAGTACAAGATTTTGATGGACAGTTACTTATTGCGACAGCCAATAGTGAAATGTCGGCACTCGCAAATATTCTAAAAAGGTTAATTGATATTTGTGCAGGTGTTGCGGGGTGCTTGACTTTATTACCTCTCATGGCTTTTGTAAAGTATAAATATGTAAAAAGTGGTGATTTTGATAATATTATGTTTAGTCAAAATCGTATTGGTAAAAATGGAAAAATGATTAAAATTTATAAATTTAGATCAATGGTACCAAATGCTGAAAAGATTCTTGAAGATTTAATGAAAAAAGATCCAAAAATTAAAGAAGAATATCTTACAAATAAAAAACTTGTTAATGACCCAAGAATTACCCCGGTTGGAAAATTTTTAAGAAAAACATCTTTAGATGAATGGCCACAGTTTATCAATGTTTTAAAAGGAGAAATGTCGCTTATTGGCCCACGTCCTTATTTACCAAGAGAAAAAGAAGATATGGGACAATATTATAGTTCAATTATTAAATGTAAACCGGGGGTAACAGGAATGTGGCAAGCCAATGGTAGAAGTGACGTAGGCTTTGATTATCGTTGTAAGCTAGATGATTACTATTATCATAATTGGTCTGTGTGGTTAGATTTTACGATTTTATATAAGACAATAAAAAGTGTAGTTTATGGGAAAGGATCGTTATAGGAGAAAATTGTGAATCCTAAATTAAAAAGAATATTACGTTATATTGCGATTTTTATGACAATTGTTTGGATGATTGTTATCTTTAGATTCTCTATGGATGATGGAAATTCTTCACATGAATTATCAGATTCATGTGTCAAATTAATCAATCATCTAATTTATCAGTTTACGGGAAAAGATTTAATGATGACTATTGCTCCCGAACATTATTCAATGATTGAACTTTTTTTAAGAAAGTGTGCACATATGTCTATTTATTTTGTGCTCGCAATTAATATTATGATTGTATTATTTACTTTTAATATGAAGATGATTTTAAGAATGGCTATTGCTGTTATAGCAAGCTTTGGTTATGCTCTTACTGATGAATTTCATCAAACTTTTGTAGCGGGAAGGTCGGGTGCTTTCACGGATTGCTTGATTGATACTTCAGGCGCTATCTTTGGTGTAATAGCTGCTCTTATTCTTTATTGTGTCTTATATACAATTATGACAAAGTATCAAAAGAAAAAAGGTATTGTTCAATCAGAATACGATCAAAAAATAGACTTATCAAATAATAAACATATCGCAAAATAAATAATTTTTTAGGTAATTTAAAATAACTTGTGGTTGAGATTGTTTCGGCCAATAAGACAATTTGTGGTTCAGATGACCACATACAATTTAAAACTTAATCACAAGGTGTTTATAATACCAATTAGGGACTAGATGCAAATCTAGTCCTTCTTTTTTGGATACATATAATATGTTGCGTCATCATTTAACACATACATAACCCTATTTCTAAATCGTTCCCAGTTTCTATAGCCATTAGAATTATGCTTTATATTCTTGATGGTTTTATTTCTGTTTTCAATGATTCCATTATTAACTCGTTTTGTCTTCTCAGGATTGACTTTTATAAATGAGTTTATAATCTCATTTTTCCATCTCACCATTGTATTCCCAAATTCATTCATGATTGGAATACTGCTCGATTTGAATTCTCTAATAAGTTCATTAAGATTGTCCTTTGCGGTATCTGTATCGGATTTATCAAAGAATCTTTTAAGTTCATCCTTAAGATATAGGGCCTCCTCGAGCTGACTGTCTGTTTTGATCATATACTCGACAAGGTCATAGTAATTGTAATATCCTTCAAGAACACGATTGTATTTCTTCTCCATGTCTGGATCAGATATCTTATCGTCATTCTTGAGAAGAAGCCAGTTGAATTTCTTCAATACATAGTACTGCTTCTGCATTTCTCTGTGCTTCGTAACTTCACAGGAGGAGTGGTTTATTTCTTTGAAATTCGGATTAGGCTTGACTCTGTTCATTGCATCGATTCTGATTCTTTCAAGTCTTCTGTTGAATTCCTGGACAAGGTGGAATTTATCTAATGAATTGACTGCATTAGGAAACATGAGTTTCGTTACTATTCTATATGTTTCCCACATGTCAGTAGAGACGACTTTAACATTAAGTCTTTCTTCACGAGGAATAAGAGAAAGATAATTCATTAGATCATACTTTCTTCTTGAAGGAAGCAGGTCGATGACATTCTGAGAATTAAAATCAAGAAGAACGCATACGTAATCACCTTTTGATGATGAAAATGCATAGACTTCATCTATACATATACATTCAGGAAGTTTTCTTCTTGATATATTGACGTGTCTGTCAAATATATAGGCGGCTGCAGTTGGAGATATATGATATCTATGAGCGACTGCAGTAAATGTTTCATTAGGCTTTTTTAGATCATTAAGGACATTATATACGGTCGTTAGTGAAATCTTCATGCCTTCAGTGGTAAATGGATTGTGCTCATAGAATGTCTTTGAGCATTCGGGGCAGATATATCGTCTGGCCTTATAATTGATGAAGCAAGGTATCCCGCTAAGAATTGAATGCGTAATCTTCTTGTGTGTATATGAATGAGTTTTTGATGTTTCAGTACCACACACAGGGCACCTGTAGGGTTCGACAGCCAAAAGCACATGAACATGTACGCCATCAAACTGATGATGGACTTCAATAGAGCTGATTTTTCTATTGTCCAGGTTAAATAGTTTAAGAATATAGTCGTTATTAATGCTTTCCATAGTGAAAGTCCTCCTTATGATTCAGGAATAGATGAAAAGGGAGGAATAATAAACAAATCATGTGTGGTAACGAAAGATAAAAAGAGATTTCTGGAATTGAACAGACAGATATGATAGTAATCTCCAAAGCAGTTTACAAATCTGGTGTGGAAATAGGAAATGAGAGAATTATCAATTTCAGCATCGGTATTTTTGTGCACAATAATACTAATCATATCATCATATGAAACAGAAGATATAAAAGGAATCATAGGAGAAAGAAGAACTGCATGAGTTGAACCGCAGTGAGGACATATTAATCTGGTGATTCTAATTGAACTATTTTTAAAAGCTCTATAATAATAAGCATGAACCTTTAGACCGGATTCATTGCACTTTGGACAATGAACAGAAGAAAAATCCAGGGAACTAATGACAGAAGAATAAATATTCTGATTAATTGTATTGATTTTTTTGTGAAATTCTATTATTATCATAGTGTTCTTATGGACAGGATAATGAATCAAACTTTGGTCGGGATGGTTTATTATCCTTTTTCTTTCTATAGGATTATAAGTAAATCATAATAAAAAAATTCATTAATGACATCAAAAAATGATGAAAATAATGAAATTTATTTTAAACACATAAACCACATGGATTTTATATATGGGTAATGTTACTACCAATACTATTTTTGTTTAAAACTAAAATATCAGATTATTTTAAATACTCATTTTTTATAAGACATGGCAACATGTCTTTTTTTAATGGTTTCCTTTTGGTAACTATACCACAATATTGTGCGTACTTTTCATATTACAAAATAAAATTATAATAAAAAACGAATTGGAGGTATGAAAATGAATGCACAAGAATGTTTACATATATTGAGAGAAATCAAAGATGTTTCATTTGCGACAGTAGATGAAAAAGGATTTCCTCAAGTACGTATTATAGATGTCATGCTTATAGAAAATAATAAACTTTATTTTTGCAGTGCAAGAGGTAAAGATTTTTATAAACAATTAAAAATAAATAATCATGTTGCTCTTTGTGCGATGACAAAGAATTATCAAATGATTCGTTATAGTGGTAAAGCACAACGCTTAGATAATCAAAAATATTGGATTGATCGTATTTTTAAGGAAAATCCATAAGGAATCGTATGAAATATATGGATTACAAAAAATAACAGAACTACTGAACAAAAAGGGTAAAAAGGTAAGTCAAAAATATGTTTATTCGATCATGAAGGAAAACAATATCAAAGCAAAATATATTAAGCCATATATTCAAACAACAGTTAGTCATGATTTCTCTGACAAATTAAAAAATCTATTAAACAGACATTATAATCCTACGAAGCCAAAGATTTGAAAATCAAGGGATAGAAAAAGGAAAATCAGACACTTTAAAAGACCTACTTAAAGTAAAACTAGGGACCTTATCAAGACCTTTAGAAAAACAACTTACAAATACATCGCTAGAAAAACTAAATGAACTTACATTAAATATATTTAATGTAACAAATGAGGACGATGTTTTAAGAATTATTAATTAAAAAAGAAACAGTTTGAAATAGATACTTATCTCAAACTGTTTTTTAATATAAATTATTCAATTAAAAGAAAGTTTCAATGGTTTAGTTGGTTCTTTGGTACCATGGGGAATTCTCTTTTTAAAAGGAATGACCTTAAAACCAGGACAAAGATACATAAAAGGGGAATAACGTAATTCATGGCTAAGTATGGAAATAACCGTTTTTTGGTCTAGAGATGTATAAACATCAAAAACAAGATCAAAATCTAAAGGATGAATATTTTTTAATTGAATACGAGAATCTTTATGATTTTTAATCATTAATTTAAAAATATGATAATTACCTGCGGTAATACATAATTTCATGAAAACACCTCCTTTTATAGTTTGAACAAAACGAAGAATAATATGATTAGAAATAGACAATTTTTAAAATAAAAATTATAATAGAAGAAACGGGTAGCTTTTGCTGAGAGTAAGGATAGACTTAGACCCATAACCTGATTTGGATAATGCCAACGTAGGAAAATAAACGTTAACAGAGTTCATCAGGACTCTCTTTTTATTTCCTTGGAAATAAAAGAGGAATACAAAGAAAGAAGGATGAATAATGAAGTTAGATAAAAAAGATTTATTGTTATATGGTGTAACTGATTCACATTATTTAAATGGAAGAAAACTTTGTGAATTAGTAGAAGAAGCGATTCTTGGTGGTGCGACGATGATACAAATAAGAGAAAAAGAAATGTCACATGAAGAATTTAAGCAAGAAGCTTTAGAAGTACAAGAAGTATGTCAAAAATATCATGTACCTTTATTAATTAATGATGATGTAAAGTTATGTAAAGAAATTGATGCAGATGGTGTTCATATTGGACAAGATGATTTAGATTTAAAAGAAACAAGAAAACTTTTAGGTGAAGATAAAATCATTGGTGTTTCTGCCCATAATATGAAAGAAGCAAAGAAAGCTTATGAAGATGGTGCAGATTATTTAGGTGTAGGTGCTATTTTTTCAACACAAACAAAAAATGATGCACAAGATGTTTCGATGAATACATTAAATGAAATTTGTCAAAAAGTTGATATTCCTGTAGTTGCCATAGGTGGAATCAATCAAGTTAATGTTTTAGAATTTATGGGAATTAATCTTGATGGTGTAGCGATTGTTTCAAGTATCTTTGGAAGTGAAGACATTCAAAAAGCAAGCAGCCTATTAAAAGATAAAATTCAAAGAATTGTTTCTAATAAAATGCCAACATGTCTTACTATTGCTGGAAGTGATAGTAGTGGTGGCGCAGGAATTCAAGCAGATTTAAAAACAATGCTTGCAAATCGTGTTTATGCTATGTCTGTTATTGCTGCATTAACGGCTCAAAATACAACAGGAGTCGATGCGATTTATGATGTGGATGCTTCTTTTGTCGCAAGTCAAATGGATAGTGTATTTACAGATATTTATCCGATGGCCGTTAAAATTGGTATGGTTTCACAAAAAGAGGTTATCTTAGCGATTAGTGAAAAATTAAAACAATATCATGCACGAAACATTGTTGTTGATCCTGTGATGGTGGCAACAAGTGGTGCCAAACTTATTAGTGATGAAGCTATTGATACTTTAAAAGAAAATCTTTTCCCACTAGCAACCGTCTTAACACCAAATATTCCAGAAGCAGAAGTATTATCAGGTTTAAAAATCAATAACGAAAAAGAAATGTTAGAAGCAGCTAAATATATTGGAGATCATTATCATTGTGCTGTATTGCTTAAAGGTGGGCATCAAATCAATGATGCCAATGATTTACTTTATAAAGAAGAAAAATATCAATGGTTTAAAGGAAAACGCATTAATAACAATAATACCCATGGAACAGGATGTACTTTATCAAGTGCGATTGCCTCTTATCTAGCAAGAGGTGAAAACCTTGAAAATGCAGTTAAAAAAGCTAAAGATTATATTTCAGGAGCACTTGCAGCAATGCTTGATTTAGGACAAGGTCAAGGTCCAATGGATCATGGCTATGTTTTAGATAAAAAAGATTAGACGAATTAGTTATTTTATAGGTATAATAGTGACGGGTGATGAAAATGAATTATTATGAAGAAGCCTTGAAATTACATGAAAAACATCAAGGAAAAATACATACGGAATTAAATTGTGAAATTAATACAATGGATGATATGTCTGTTGTTTATACGCCAGGGGTAGCAGAACCTTGTCGTAAGATTGCTGAAAACGAAGAAGATGTTTATCGTTATACAACAAAATCAAATACCATTGCTGTTGTTTCTAATGGAACAGCTGTTTTAGGTCTTGGTAATATTGGAGCAAAAGCTTCTATTCCAGTTATGGAAGGAAAAGCAGCATTATTTAAAAAATTCGGTAATGTTAATGCGGTACCTATTTGTCTAGATACACAAGATAAAGAAGAATTGATTCAAACAGTAAAAAATATTGCACCATGTTTTGGGGGAATCAACTTAGAAGATATTGCTTCTCCAGATTGCTTTGAAATCGAAGAAAGATTGGATCAAATGTTAGATATTCCAGTTTTTCATGATGATCAACATGGAACAGCAGTCGTTGTCTTAGCGGCTCTTTATAACGCTTTAAGAGTGACAAAAAAAGATATCAAAGATATTACAGTTGTTTTAAATGGACCAGGTGCTGCAGGAACGGCCATTATTAAAATGATGTATACGGCAGGTGTTGGCAAAATTATTGCAGTTGATGAATTTGGTATTTTATATAAAGAAAGAAAAGAAGGACTTATTCCTCATAAACGTGCTTTATGTGATATTACAAATCCTAATAATATGCAAGGAACACTTGCTGATGCTTTAAAAGGAGCAGATGTTTTTGTGGGTGTTTCTAAACCAAATCTTGTTACAGATGAAATGGTTCATTCTATGAATGAAGATCCAATTATCTTTGCGATGGCTAACCCTGAACCAGAAATTACTTATCAAAAAGCAAAAGCTGCAGGGGCAAGAGTGGTAGGAACAGGGCGTTCAGATTATCCAAACCAAATCAATAACGTACTTGCTTTCCCTGGTATTTTCAAAGGAGCGTTAGAAGCAAGAGTTCCTTCAATTACACCAGAAATGAAAGTCGCTGTTGCTAAAGCAATCGCTGATACAATTAGTGATGAAGATTTGAATGAAGAAAATATCATGCCTAAAATCTTCAATAAAGATGTCACAATTGCAGTCGCAAATGCGATCAAACAATTTACAAAATAGAGTTCATTATGAACTCTATTCAGACTGTTGACAAATAAAATGTTAACAGTCTTTTCTTTATTTCATTAAAAAAATGAAAATTATGTGATAATATAATTACTGTCGTAAGTGGCTACACTCCAATTAAGCAAAATTTGTGGCCTTACGACTTTTTATTTTCTGACAATTATCACCTGAAAATGATATAATTAAGGTGCTGAAGGGATAAATATGGTAATGACTAATCGAGCAAATATATAATGTGATGGAATTATTATGAGTACTTTAGATGACTTAGTACCACAAGATCATTTGGTTAGAGCACTGGAAGCTACGATAGACTGGAAATTCATCTATCCGTTAGTAAAATCACTTTATAGTGATTTTGGCAGATGTTCTATTGATCCTGTGGGACTTTTTAAAATGATTTTTATTAATTATACATTTGGTATCAATTCTATGAGAATGACCGGTGAAGAAATCAAGGTCAATATGGCTTATAGATGGACTAAGCCAAAAGAAGAATGGATAAAGGATATAAATCCTATCATCGTTGGTAAGACCAACTATTATTTGAATGTCTACAAGGTTCTCAAAGTATTCGAAGGTCACATGCATAGAAATAAGGTTGATATGGAAAAACGCATTCAAAAATTCAAAGAACTAGGTATAGCATTCTACACAAAAAAGAGATTAAAGAAAATGGACGATTCTTTATCAAGATAGTCCGTACATAAATTAAATAAATAGTAAATTGGTAAGCCGTATGCATTAATAGTGCACGTACGGTTTGATAAGGGGCTAGCCTAGTGATAGGTTAGCCTACTTTCTTAAGCACCTTACGTTTAGTAGAAGAAGGAATGTTCAATTGTTGTCTATACTTGACAATAACACGACGTGAACAATGTAATTCTAATTCCTCTAGTTTTTTGAGAATCTGATTATCTGAAAGTGGATGTTCTTTATCTTCATCATCTACTAACTCAACAATAGCCTTTTTAATAGAATCACTGCTATCTCCTGAAGCAGTTTGAGAAACAAGAAGTTTTTTAAGAGGATAAGCCTCACCATTAAAGCTATAGTACTTATTATTTAAAGTACGTGAAATAGTAGATTCATGGAATCCTGTCTCACTTGCAAGCTGTGATAAAGTACATGGATATAATTCATCATCATATAAGAAATATCCACTTTGTATATTTACTAACGCATTTGCGACAATAAGAACAGTTTGATTTCTCTTTGTCATATTCTCCATTAAGAAATGTGCCTCATTAAAATAAGCTTTCATATTCTCATCATTTTTTACTTTTTCATATAGAGTGTCATTCACCATGAGAGCAGGTTGGTTAATAGGTGTAATAGTAATATCTGAATTCTCTACTTCAATGAGTATATCAGGAGATACATAGTCATCATGAGACGTGTTATACATATTACAAGGGAATGGATTACAAGAACGTATTTCATAGAATAAATGATCTATTTCTTCTTTATTTAATCCTGTTGTTTGTTTAATAAGTGAATAATTCTGAGTTAAGATGACATCTTGATAATCTCTAAATAGTGTATAGGTTTTAGTTTTATTATTATTTTTTAACTGAATAAGAATAGAATCAATCGCATCAGAGGCACCCACACCATTAGGTTCAAATGAACGTAATATATCTAAATGTGCATCAAGCATATCTTGATCGATATGAAGGTCACTCATATATTGATCAAGAGGATAAGATAAGAATCCACTATCATCCAATGATTCAATCAGATATGTCATTACATCTTCATTATAAGGATGTGTATAGGCATATAACTGATAATAGAGATCATCTTTTAAAGAACGTTTATTAGAAATACTTTCAATAAACTGCTGATTATCATAATTCTTTGATGATTTTAATTCTAAAAAAGGATTCGTTTCTAGTATATCCTGTATTACTTTGTTGATATCATCAATGTTGTCAGTCAAGAAATCTAAGGATTTTAATAGTTTTTGATTCAATTTTAAAGTTTGTTTCAATGTTTGAATATATTGCATTTTCTGTTTCATGTCCATCACCTCTCATCAATATATAGCAAAATTCGTGCCAATTAATGTTTAGGTATTTACTTGAATAGTATACCGAATAACTATTGTTGCGTACAAGTTTTATTTGTTTTATGATGAATAATGAGGTGATTTCATTGGAAGAAAAAATAATGTTGTTGATTAATGGAAAAATGGATCAAAATTCATATGATGAATGTCAATCCACCCAATTATCAAAAGAATTAAAACTAGGTAGAAATCAAGTGATAAGATTATTAAATGAACTTTTTAATGAGAAAAAACTTATTAAAATTAAAGCAAGTCCTATCTTATATCTTTCAAGAGCTTCTCTTGAAAGTAAATATAAGAAGAAACTTTCATCAGATGAATACAAATCATTGGATGAATTGGAAGCTGAATTAAATAATCGGACAGAGTTACAGAACTTTGAAAAGCTTATTGGGTCTAATGAAAGTATGTATCAGATTGTTGAGAAGATTAAGGCAACAGTAGCATATCCACCAGTTGGATTACCAATGTTGTTTTATGGACCAACTGGTACTGGTAAATCATTTATGGCTAAGCTTACGTATGAATATTGTGTAGATACAGGCTTAATTGATGCGTCTAAGAATTTTGTACAGGTGAACTGTTCAGAGTATGCCAATAACCCAGAACTACTCACAGCAAACCTATTTGGCTATAAGAAGGGCGCATTTACAGGTGCAGATAGTGATAACTTAGGTTTATTACATTTTGCGGATGGTGGTGTATTATTCCTAGATGAAGTGCATTGTTTAAATGCGGAATGCCAAGAAAAACTATTCCTTTATATGGACCAGGGAATCTATCACTTAGTAGGTGATAATAATAAGTGGTATAAATCAAAATGTAGAATTATATTTGCAACAACAGAAATACCACAAAAAGCATTATTAAAAACATTCCTTAGACGTATTCCTGTTATTCTTACAATTCCATCTCTTGCCCAAAGAGGAGAAAATGAAAAGCTAGAACTCATGTATAACTTCTTAAAGAATGAAGAGAAGCGTATCAACAAAACAATTCTTATTTCATCTAATGTCTATGAGTTGTTACTGAATCATACATTTGTAGGTAATATTGGTGAACTGACTAATACGATTCAGGCAAGCTGTGTGAGTGCATTATATAAAAGTAATTCAGATACGTTAGAAATTCATGCTTATGATTTACCTGACAGTATTAGAAATAGTATAGATGTCTCTTCTATGATTATGAAGAAGCATAAGCTTGTGTCTCTTAATACACTTCTTCCTGTATCAGATCAGGGTATCATTAAAGATTTTTATCAATCATTAATTAATATAAAGAGAGATACTTCATTTGCGATAAATGCACAGAAGACTGTAGATAGATATTTTGAAAAATTAATCTTTAATGATAATCGAGCAGGTTCAATTGATTATCTTACTAACTATCTAGAAAAGATATTTAATAATATCACTGAACATTATGGCTTTAGGACTTCACATAATGAGTTGATAGCACTCGCTACATATATCTCAGAATTCTCTAAGAATACATATCTGACAAATAACTGGATCAATGAGAATTATGATGAAGTGAAGAACTTAAAGAAATATCTTAAACTTGAATTCCATCGTGAATATGAAATAGGACAGGATGTTTCTCATTACTTAAAGAATAATATGAATCAGGATATTGATGACTTTGTAGAATGTATTATCTGTATTTGTATGATTAAGTATTTTGCACATTCTGGTGAAGATCTCACAATTGCGGTTATTATTGCGCATGGTTATTCAACTGCTAGTTCTATTGCAGAAGCAGCCAATAGAATGTTGAATAGTTATATATTTGATGCGATTGATATGCCATTAGATGTGGATGTACAAACTATTACAAGAAAGATCAATGATTACATTGCACATGTTGGTAATATCTCAAAACTTTATTTATTAGTTGATATGGGTTCTCTTGAAGAAATATATCAGGGATTAGATACAAGTAATGCGGATATTGCCTTAGTAAACAATATTAATACTAAATGTGCGTTAGAAATAGGACAGGGAATTAAACTCAATAAAACAGTGACTGAAGTCATTGATTCTATTCTTAAGGAAAACATCTATAAAACACATGTAGAACTTAAGAAAAACAAAGAACCTATTGTAATCTGTTCTTGTGCATCAGGATTAGGTGCAGCGCATAAGATCAAAGAAATCTTATTCAATTCTTTACCTGAAGATTCTAATCTAAAGATTATTACTTATGATTATCCTGCTTTAATACGTAAACAGGTCTATGACCAGTTAATGAATGATTATGAGGTTGTATGTGTTATTGGAACACTTGATCCTAACATTGAATCTATGAAGTATATTGGTATACAGGAATTGATCATTAATGAAGGTCAGAATGCGGTAGAGATATACTTTGGAAAGTATATGAAAAAAGAACAGATGGAGATATTTGAAAAGAATATCTTACGTAATTTCACATTATCCAATGTCATGAATAACTTAACTATATTAAATCCGGATAAACTACTTGAACATGTTGCGAAAGCAATTGACCATCTACAGAATATCTTACATAAGAGATTTAAAAATAGAACATGCTTTGGATTATATGTTCATATCTGCTGTCTTGTAGAAAGATTAGTTACAAGACAGGCTATTTCAAACTTTACTGATCAAGACTTTAAAGAAAAGCATCAAGAATTTATAGATCAAGTAAATATCTCAATGAAAGAAGTTAAGACATACTACAACGTTGAGATTCCAGATGAAGAAATAGAATATATATACAACTATATTATTAATGATTAGTGTGCTATTAATTGGCACACTTTTTGCTTAGGTATAAGTGGAAGCTAGTTGTACAGATTAAGCGTAACTAATCTATAAACTGGCACAAAGCTTTCTTGAGCATAAGTGGAAGCTAGTTGTACAGATTAAGCGTAACTAATCTATAAACTGGCACAAAGCTTTCTTGAGCATAAGTGGAAGCTAGTTGTACAGATCAAGCGTAAAGATCTATAAACTGGCACAAAGCTTGCTTGAGCATAAGTGGAAGCTAGTTGTACAGATCAAGCGTAAAGATCTATAAACTGGCACAAAGCTTGCTTGAGTATAAGTGGAAGCTAGTTGTACAGATTAAGTGTAAGGATCTATAAACTGGCACGAAGCTTGCTTGAACTAAGATGAGTAGAAAGGAGTGTAAATTATGGCAAAAATCATACTTGCATCACATGGAGGATTATCTGCAGGAATGCTTGATTCAGTAAAAATGATTGTTGGAGAATTAGCTGCTGATGTAGAAACATATAGTTTATTACCAGGACGCAATCCTAACGAATATGTAACTGAATTAAGAGAAAGAATCAGTGCTTCTTCAGAAAAATTCATAATTTTATGTGATATCAAAGGTGGTAGCGTTTATAACACTATGATTCAGTTGCTGGATATGGGTAATGTAGAAATTATTTCAGGAATGAACATGAATATAGTTTTAGAGTTAGTTATTAAAAACAGTAGCGGATGTATTGATATTGATAATGCCTTAAAAGAAGGAAAAGAAGGAATTCAATTAAAAAATAAAGATAATGTCGTCGTTAATACAGAAGACGAAGATTTCTAAAAAAAAGGAAGGTGGATTTATGTTAGTTGGGTTAAGAGTTGATCATCGTTTATTGCATGGTCAGGTAGCATTTTCTTGGACAAGTGCATTAGGGGCTGATTGTATCTTGATTGCAAATACAGCAGTTACTAATGATAATCTTAGAAAAACAGCTATTAAAATGGCAAAGCCAGCAGGGACAAAATTAGTTATTAAGAATATTGAAGATTCAATCAAAGCATTAAATTCAGGAGTAACAGATAAATACAAGTTATTTGTTATTGTTGAGAACGTAAAAGATGCTTACGAATTGATGACAAAAGCAGATATTCATTCTGTAACACTTGGTGGAACAAAGGCTACAAATGAAACAAAGAATATTTCTAAAGCAGTGAATCTGACTGATGAAGAAATTTCATTAGTAAAGGAACTTATCGAAAGAGGGGACGAAGTTGAAATTCGAATGGTTCCAGCAGATAAAAAGATGTTAGCTAAAAACGTTCTATAAAGGAGGAAAAATATTATGATATTGAAGGCGTTTTTACTAGGCTGTATTGCATTCTTGGGGAAATGTGATTTAGCTACAGGTACAAACCAATTACAGAGACCTATTATTTTAGGCCCGCTGGTAGGGTTGGTGTTAGGTGATCTTGATGCAGGAATTAAGATCGGTGCAACGCTTGAACTTGCATTCTTAGGTTCTTATTCAGTTGGTGCATTTATTCCACCAAACGTTATTGTTGGTGGTGTATTAGGAACAGCATTTGCGATTGTTACAGGTAAGGGACCTGCAGTTGCATTTACAATGGCGTTTCCAATTGCTTTACTCGCAGTAGCAATTGATAATATCTTCTTCTCATTAGTTAGACCATTGCTTGGTAAAGTTGCTGATAACTATGCTGAAAAAGGTAATGTACACATGGTAAGTGTCATTCATATGGCTACAGGGTTCTTAACATGTACAGTACTATTTTTAATGGTATTCCTTGGATTCTCAGTTGGATCAGATGCAATGAAGAAATTTGTAGAAGCTATTCCAGCTGTTATTACTAACGGATTAACTATCGCAACAGGTTTATTACCAGGTATTGGGTTTGCTATGTTAGCTCAGATGATCATGAATAAGAAGGTCGTACCATTCTTCTTCTTAGGATTTGTATTATCAGCATATTTCAAATTACCAGTAGTTGGTATCGCACTCTTAGGTCTTATTATTATTTTTACAACAATTGATTTCACAACTAAAAAAACACAATTAGCAACAGCTGTAGTAGAGGAGGATGATGATGATGACTTCTAAAGCAGATACACCAATCAATGCTGAAAACGGTGGCGTTATTACAAAAAAAGATTTAGTTAGAATGTTCTGGAGATCATTACCAATGGAATTCTCATGGCATTATGAAAGACAGATGCATATGGGATTTGAATTCATGATAGGTCCAGCTCTTAAAAAGATTTATAAAGATGATCCTGAAGGATTAAAAGAAGCATTACATAGAAACTTGGAATTCTTTAACTGTACAGCTCATGTCTCACCTTTCATTGGTGGTATCACACTAGCTATGGAAGAAATTAATAGAGCAAATGATGATTTTGATGCATCATCTATCAATGCAGTAAAAGCTGCGTTAATGGGTCCTTTAAGTGGTATTGGTGATTCACTTATCTTAGGAACACTTCGTGTATTAGCAGTTGGTATTGGTACATCTCTTGCTGTTAAGGGTAATATTCTTGGACCAATCCTATTCTTCTTAATTTTCAATGTTCCTACTTTCATCTTACGTTATGTATGTGCAATTAAAGGATATGAATTAGGAGCCAACTATTTAGAAAAAGTTCAGGCTTCTGGTTTGATGGAAAAATTCATGTTAGCAGCTGCAATTCTAGGGGTTATGGTCATTGGTGGTATGACAAACGAACTTGTTGTAGCTAAAACAGCATTAAAAATTGGTAGTGGTAAGTCAGCTACACAGATTCAAAGTGTATTAGATGGTATTATGCCAGGATTGTTACCATTAGCAGCAACTGGAATCTATTATAAGTTGTTGCAAAAAAAGACAAATGTCATTCTTATGATTGTTGGTACAGCTATCTTTGGTATTATCTGTGCACAATTTGGAATCTTAGCAGCTTAAAAAAATATTTATAAATAAAAAAGGAGAAAAATTTATGTTTAATTTTGATGAAAAGAAAGTTTATGCAGATCATTTAAATGGGGTAAATATGATTCCTCAGGTAGAAAAGGTAGTAGATAAAATTTGTGAAGATGGATATAAGAATATCTTCTTAGTTGGTATTGGTGGAACACTATTATATGCAGGACAGATTTTCCATACAGCTAGACAGTTAGGATGCTCTTTACCATTATATTTAACTAATGCTACAGACTTCTTGTATGAAGGTGATGCAAACTTTACAAAGGATTCAGTAGTAGTTGTTGCTTCATTATCTGGCCATACAGTAGAAGTAGAACAGGCTATTGATAAAGCACATGAAGTAGGTGCTAGAGTTATTGGTTATGTAGAAGTAGTTGATACTCCAATCGCAAACAAAGTTGATGAATTAGTCACAACAGTAGGTGGAGAATATTACTGGTGGTATACAGTTGTCTTAAGATTCATGAAGAATGCTGGACAGTTCGATAAGTATGATGAATTAGTATCTGATATGCAGAACTTACCAAAAGATATCGTTCAGGTATATAAAGATGCAGATGCTCAGATGAAAGAATATGCAGATAAATACTGTGACTCACCACTTACATACTTAGTAGCTTCAGGTAACCTTGAAGACTGGGCTCATTGTTATGGTATGTGTATTATGGAAGAAATGCAGTGGATGCGCACTCGCCCTATCTCAGCAGCTAACTTCTTCCATGGTTTATTAGAAGTTATCGAAAGAGATACTACAGTATTATTAATCAAGGGTGAAGATAAGACTAGACCAGAAATGGATCGTGTTGAAAACTTTGTTGGAAAAATTTGTGCAAATGTTACAACTATCGATACTAAGAACTTTGAATTACCTGGTATCAGAGATGAATTCAGAGGTATCTTATCTCCAATCGTAATGAGATCAGCATTCATGAGACTTAATGTTCATCTAGAACACAACAGACGTCATCCATTAGATATCAGAAGATATTACAAGTGCTTAGACTACTAAAATGAATAACGAGCAAGGCATTATATAATGCCTGCTCGTGTTTATAATTATGATAAAAACTGTTATTTTTGATATGGATGGTGTGATCTTTGATAGTGAAACCATGTATATAAATGATTTGATAAGATTTTTTAAACAGCATGATATAGAAATACAAGTAAATGATTGTATTCCTCTTATTGGTATTGATAGTAAATTATATTATGAACAAGCATACACAATGTGGAATGGAAAAACTGATTTCATGACATTTAAAAATATGCTTCAAGAATATTTTCGGTCACTTGATCGTGATTATAAAGCGGTAGTTAGACCTCAGATCTATTCCGTTTTAGAACACTTAAGTAAACATTATAAAATAGCATTAGCGTCCTCTTCTAGGTTATATACTATTAATAATGCATTGGATCAGGCTGGTTTAAGAAAGTATTTCTCACTTATAGTAAGTGGTGAACAATTCAAAGAAAGTAAACCAAATCCAGAAATATATTTATATACAATCAAAGAATTGAATGTGAATAAAGATGAAGCTATTATTATTGAGGATTCATCTAAAGGAATATTAGCTGCAAATAGAGCTGGTATTAAGGTATTGGCTTTAAAAGATGATAAGTTTGGCTTGGATCAAAGCCAGGCAGATATAATTATTGATGAATTAAATGATATTATAAAGTTGATTGAGAAAGGGGCATAAAAGTATGAATGCTATGTTAGTTGCTGTTATAGTGATTGCAGTTATTGGAATTATTCCAGTGATCATTAGAAAGAAATTTCTAAAAATATATCTTACATTACTCCAAAAAAATGATATTAAGGCAATAGAAGACTTAATAGCAACTCAACTAGCTAAGATATGTATTCCTCTATTTAATAGGGAATATTTACTTTTAAATGCTTATCTAAAAGTAAATGATAACAAACAAATAGATACTCAAGTAAACAATATAATGGACCATGTTCCTATGAATTCTAAGCAGAAGTCTGCTCTCGCAAAATCAGTATTCTATATATATGTAGATAAGAAGAATGCATCTATGATTGATCGTTTGTTGGAAATGGTTAGCACTACAAATGATCATGCCCTATATAGACAGATGGATATGGTCAATGATACTTTAATTAGTGGTGGAATTAAGTATTATGATGAATTAAAATCTGATCTAGAAGATGTAGAATATACTAAAAACAATGCAGATACTCCCTATCTCGAATTCTTATTATCAGTTATCTACAAAAATATGGGTAATGAATCAAAAAGCAAGGAATATAAAAATAGAGCCTTAGAAGATTGTAAAGGAACTGTATATGAATCTTTAATTAAATCTCAAAATTAATAGGATGATTGAGAAAATCTCGCACTGAAAGACAACCTAATTAAATGGGTTGTCTTTTCGTGCGAAAGGCAGTCGCTTATATGTTATGTCAACAGGGGCATGACATTTTCTACTTATAAATGCTTATTCAAGATAGGGCTCTATTAACTTGAAATGCTTCATGGAATGTAAAAATCCTGTAGGTGAAAGTCCTACATCGTGCGCACTAGTGCTATTCGAAAAGTCTAATCTAATGCATCAACGTAAGGCGGTGTGTGAAGGATATGCAGTAGAATGTGTGACAACATTGCGATAAATGTGGAAGTCTATTTACTGTGTTATCAATGAACTAGACGATAACATAGGACTTCTATTGTGAAGTCTGTTGGCATGATATTAAGGAAATAGCGATGACCCTGTCAGACCTTATGACTACTTGGTGTATATCAAGGTACTTATATATAAGTGTAATTCGAAGTGATAGGTACATCATGAGGAGTCAGACACTCTCATAGTAGTGAATGATATTGATGTAACATAACATCAATGTAGCGAAGGGGAGTCATTTATTGGAATTATTATAGGAACTTATGGGATATCACAAACGGTTTTACGTTTATCGGTAGGATTATTGGAAGATTATAAAAATAAACATAAAATGATTATGCTTATACCAGCTTTATCTTCAGGATGTGTTTCTTTATTTAGAATTATTTTCAATAATGGCATTGTTTTTTTGATTGAAAATCTTTTTTCAGGACTTGCCAGGGCAATGAGTTTTTTCCAAGCAGGCTATGCTTTATGTTTATTTATTTTTAGCGTTTATTTGCTTTATTGCTTCAAGAATTTCTTTTGGCTATTGTAAATCCCCTTAACAAATAAAGCTCTTACATTTTATATATTTTGTTAATGAAATTAAAATTGTATACATTTCTCTTTTCTAAAAAATAAAAAAAGATTATGCTACAGGTGTCTTAGGAAAGAGAGGATGAGTATTATGAGTATCAATGAAATTAACGCAGAAGCAAAAGAATCTTTAAGAAAGTATTTTAAAAATAGTAATGATGTAAAACATGGAAATGAAGGAAGAAAAGAATTAACAAAAGAAGAAATCTTTCAATCAGTAGCGGGAGAAATCAAAACTTCAGAAATGAAATTAGAACAAAGAAAGCAAATGAGAAACACATTACAACATGATGCTAGAGAAGCATTAGAAAAAGTATGTGAAAAAAAAGCAGAAACTAAAGAAGTACAACATATGACATTAGAAGGAATGGAAAAAGAATTAAGAGAAAATACTAAACATCAAATGGAATATGTAAATTCTTTAAAACAAAATACAATGAATTCAAGAGCATAAGGACTTCGAAAGAAGTTCTTTTTTTACATTTAATTGATATTTTCTTAACATAAAAAAGAGTAATATTTTGTTAAGAGGTGATGAGGATGAATGTAAAAAGATATCATTTTATAGAAACTATGATATGGGTAGGAATTCCTTTTCTATTTATGATCATTGATTGGTTTTATATACATGTATTGAATATAGAATATTTAGAATTATCTATTCTTTTATTTATTGTAGCAACAATCTATAGAACTTATCAAAAATAAAAGCAAATCGCTAATTACGATTTGCTTCAAACATTTCAAAACTTGATAAAACAAATAAGAAGAATAAACCAGTGTGTACCCAAAAAATTGTATAATCTAAAATACCATGAATCAATAACACACCAATAAATCCCATTACAAGAGCAATATAAGAATAATGCTCTTTTACTTTATAAAGACGTTTACAATTATCATAAACATAAGGAACAAGAAGGGCAAGACCAATGATTCCAAAAGAAAGTAAAGGATCTAAATAAACGCTGTGAGCATGTTGTGTTAAATGTCCATTATATTTATTTAAAACCATCATATAAGTAAATGGTCCTTGTCCTAAAAGTGGAGAAGCGATAATCCCTTGAATGGCACAATTCCAAATCTTCATTCTGACATCTAAATTAGAAATCAAATATTCAATACGAGGGAATTTACTAGGATTTAAAACAAAGAAACCAACAACTCCTAAACATCCTAAAGCAATTAAAAAACAGAGTTTATAATTCCTATTAAAAATAAGAAATAAACAAATAGCTCCCGCAATGGCAACATATCCTGCACGACATCCTGTCATATAAAGCATAAATAAATTCAAAAAGCCAACAACAACATAAAAAATACTTCTTTTTAAATCATTCTTTACCGTAAAGAATTTGTAAACAATACATACCGCAATAAATTCAATCATCATAGCATAGTAGTTTGCGTTATAGAAAACACTATTCAAACGATTTTCACGTCTGGCATAGACTTTAAAGGTAAAATGATCGACCCCTAAACGATGATAAATTTGAAATTGTTCATAAATTCCATATATCGCCCAAAGAATAGATAACACAATCAACATATCAATAATAAATTCAAAAGTTGATTGATTAACATGTTTTCGATAATAAACCATCAACACAATAGCAATAAAGATAGCGACTGTTGCCAGTGCACCTAAAATATTCTTATGAATCAAAGAAATGCTTAAAGAAATTAAAACAAATAAATAGAGGAATTTTATCTTTGGTGTTTCTTTTAAAACATTAATTACTTTCTTTGATACAAATAAATAAATACATTCAATAACTAAAATAGGTCCTAATATATAAAAAGGAAAAGTAAAACTAAAACATGTAAATATAAGTAACAGTTGATCAAAAGTAAACCGTTCTTTTAAATTATTTAAATAAGTCATATAAACCTCCTGTTGACAATATAACATCTTTTAAAGAAAAAATAAAATAAAGCTGGTAAAAAGAGTAAATAATAGCGTACAATGTAGATGAAATTACTGAGGATAGAAAGATGGCTATCGCGCACGAAAGTGTCAAGTGTAGGGTTATAAACTCGATGAGATTTGGGAACAATTGCCCCACCAGTTAATTTCAATTTATAAAACGAAGCAAGGACAAAATCCTTGTTTTTTTATAAGTTGATAAACCATGAAACAATTGGTAAAATGGGCGAAGAAAGTAGGAGATAAAATGAAAAAATACTTTTATTTATTTAATTATCCACCTGAAGAACATGATTTATGTACTTTAGAGTTTAAATATTTATTTCATGAAAATTACCAACAATGTTTTCTAACAAATAAAGACATTGATGTTAATACCAGTGTTTTTATTAAAGGAAAGATTGATATTTGGGCTATGGATAAAGACTTTGAAAAATTAAAAGAAAAAGTACAAAAACAAAAACATAATTATCAAGAATTTAAAATCATCTATTTAAAAAATCCCATAAGTCATCCAAATTATCAAGAAACGCTTGATAAATGTAAAGAAATTTCTTGGTTTATTGATGGAAGTGTTAATATGGCAAAGCCATTACATACGATCGCACTTACTAAAGTAAGTGATTTATGGGTTATTGGTTATTATCATCATGGTGTTCCATCTTGGAAAAAGTATGATGATAAACCCAATACATTTTCTAATTCTTTAGATATTCGTTTAGCACGTACTTTAATTAATATTGCTGGTGAAAATGATATAAGTAAAACGATTATTGATCCTTGTTGTGGTATGGGGACGGTTGTTTTAGAAGGTCTTGCTTTAGGATATTCCATTAAAGGGTTTGATATTTCAAGAGATATTTCATGGAAAGCAAGATGTAATTTGAATCACTTTGGTTTTGATGGCATGCTAATTACTAAAGATGATATTAATAAACATCAAGGACACTATGATGTTGCAATCATAGATATTCCTTATAATCTCTATACACCAATTACTTATCAGGAACAATGTGCTATCATCCAAAGTGCTAGAAGACTTTGTGATAAACTTGTTTTAGTAAGTTATGAAAAGATGGATCAAGAAATTAAAGAAGCCAGTTTTGAAATTAAAGACCGTATTTTAAGAAAAAAGACAGAACTTGTAAAGTTTGGACGTTATATTTATGTATGTTATTAAAAAGATGTATGATTTTATGTCATACATCTTTTTACATAAGTTTTGCTATTTGAGAAGTAAGAATATCTGTATAAATAAAGAAAACAACTTGATTTTCAAGATAATTTTGGAAACCTTGATTAATCGTAGAAGGAAGCCAAATATAATTCTTAGTATGTTTTTTTAATGATAATTTATCATTCATGGTAATGATTGATAAATTAAAAGAGACTTTCTTTATTAATTCTTTTAGCGTTGAATTAATTGAACCTAAAACATTACCTCTATTGGTATAAATAATAACCATATCATCTTCTCTTACTAATTGTTGAAAATCATTGGCAATATCTCCATAATCTAAAAAGATTGCCTTTTTACCATATTTAAAGAGATTATATTGTAATAATTTTGCTGGTAGGGCACTTTTGTGCATTCCTAAAATAATAATAGAATTAGCGTGTACAATATCACTCGCAAATTGATTTAATTGATTATAATCAATCGATGATTTTAATATTTCAATAAGTTTAATATAGGCATCTAGAGTGGATAAATCATCTTTTGATGAACTTCCTTGTTTTCCAGAACGGAAAACATCAAATTTGAATTCATTATAGCCATCATAACCAATCTTTTGACAAAAACGAGTAATTGTAGATTGTGAAATATTATATTGCTTAGAAAGATCACTTGCAGAAAAACTTAAAATGTTTTGTAGATTATCTTTTAAAACATCATAAAGAATAAGTTCTTTTTTTGTAAATGAATCTTTTTTTAAATCCATCTTTTCAAATGGGTTCATATAACCACCTCAATTTCTTATATTTATTATATTTTATAAAAACTAAAAAGTAAATTCGAAAGAATTTACTTTAATAAATCATCAGCTTGATTAATAACGTGTTGAATAAAATCATCGGCATTACCTTTTGATAAACGAGAAATATACGTTTCAAAATACTTACTATAATCTTCTTTACAAACAAAATAATTAGAATAATTTTCACAATAACCAAGAATAATCACTTTATAATCTTTAAAATGATCGACAATTCTTTTTCCTAAAGCAGCAGTAATATCTCCAGGCAGAGAGATAAAAAGAATATTACCGAGCTTTATGATATGACTATATAATTTTAAAACCATTTCTCCTTTGCTTGCTTTAAATTCTAAATTATAAAGAAGTTGTGATGCTATAGCTTTTTCTACATCATTTTGAGAATTTTGTATCTTTTCTTTTAAATGAGGAATTTCTTTTTGAACAAAAGGATCACTTTGTCCGTTATATTGATATGATTTTTCGAATGATGTGCATTTTAAATCATTAAATAGAACATCTAATGGATTTAAATCATTCATTTGTTGAATAATGGATGAAGAAACTCTTTCTAATTCGTCTTCTCCTTTTAATTCTCGATAAAAACGTGTAGAAACATCACCACAAAAACCATTAACAATCATACAAGGAACCTGTGTTTTTGTTTGATATTTTTGACGAATCCAACCTAATAAATCTGCTGATAATTTAAAATTGCTTCCATTCAAAATGGTAGGATGGCAAGACATTTGAATGAAAGAACATATTTCATTTTTTGAATGGCTATTCATAAAATGAAGCACATTAATGCTTTTATCCACGCAGCCATCTTTGACATTTCTATTTCCATAAAGTCCTTCAATTTGAGTTGTTTCCATTGTTAAAGAAGCATCTTCTAATGAAGCAAGGGCTTTAGAAATACTTTTTATAAAAGATTGAATAAGACTTTTTTGTAATTCTTGATCGATATAAACATTTTCAAAGAAAGGTTTGAAATAGGCAGGTGCTGAGTGTGTATGAATACAGCCGATAATGATTTGTTCAAAAGGAATACCGAAATTTTCAAAAATAGCCTTTTTAACAGGTAAAATTACACAATCTTCAATAATGATGGAATCTAAAATAGAAAAAATAATTGTTTTATTATTTTCTTTAATAACAAGAGAATTGATTTCTATAGGATCTAAAACACCTTTAGAGAGTTCTTTTCTATTATAGCCAGCAATATGAACAGGTTGTGTTGGCGTTATGTTTAATTTATTATATCCAATTTCCATTTTATGACCTCCTTGCAAGAAAAAGTATAGCACATGTATTTTTAAAATGAAAGAGATTTCAAAAAAATAAAATAAATATTGCATAATCATTCATTACGTGCTATGCTAAATGTGTCAAATGAAACCGGTTATAAAAAATGACGATTAGTGAGGAGGATCTTTTATGGAAAAACAAAATTCAGGATTTATGAATAAGTTTCAAGCAGTATTAGAAAAATATGTTGTTCCTGTTGCAATGAAAATTTCGCAACAAAGACATCTTGCAGCTGTTCGTGATGGACTTACAATTTTAGTTCCAGTAACTATTATTGGTGGGTTTGCAATTTTACTTGCAATGCCACCTGTGGATGCGACAGTTAAAGCAACGAATTTATTAACTTCATTTTTATGTGCATGGCGTGATTTTGCCGCTACCTATTCATCAACATTAATGATACCTTATAACTTAACAATTGGAGCAATTTCAATTTATGTCGTTTTAGGGGTTGCCTATCGTTTATGTAAATATTATAAAATGGATACCATTTCTAATTTAATTACAACAATTTTAGTTTACTTATGTGTTGCAGGTATTCCTACAGCCTATACAGTAGGTGATGCAACTGTAACAGCTATTCCTCTTACAAATATTGGCGCAAGTGGAATGTTTACAGCTATTTTAGTAGCTATAGGAGTTATTGAAATTAACCATTTCTTTATTAAAAAGAATCTAGTAATTCGCTTACCAGATTCAGTACCACCAAATGTTGCAGCACCATTTAATGTATTAATTCCTGGTATTGCTAGTCTTGTTTTCTTTATGGGAATTGATGGATTGTGCCACATACTTATTGGTACAGGATTCTCTGGATTGATTTATGCTATTTTCCAACCATTATTATCAGCAACAGGATCACTACCATCTATCATTATTATTAACTTATTAATGACAACATTCTGGTTCTTTGGAGTTCATGGGGGAAATATGTTAGGAGTTGTTGTAACTCCTGTGACAACTGCAGCACTTGCATTAAATGCTGAAGCTTATGCAGCAGGAAAAGAATTACCATGTATTTTTGCCGGAGCATTCAATACAGTTTATGGTGGATATATTTCATATATGGCAGTTGTTCTTTGTTTATTATTCTTTTCTAAAGCATCACAATCAAAATCAATTGCTAAAATTGCTGTTGTTTCAACAGCGTTCAATATTAATGAACCCGTTATCTTTGGATTACCAACAGTATTAAATCCATTTACACTTATTATCTTCTATATTTGTAATAACTTAAATGTTGCTATTGCTTATGGTCTTATGAGTAGTGGTTTCTTGGGAAAATTCTACATATCATTACCATTTACAGTTCCAGGACCACTTCAAGCTTGGTTGGCATCAATGGATATTAAAGCAATCTTTGTTTGGTTTGGATTATTAGTATTAGATGTTATCATTGCTGCACCATTTATGAAAGCCTATGATAAACAATTACTTGCCGAAGGAGAAAATGCAGAAGCATAAGAAATATAATGTTAAGAAGCCTATAGTGGGCTTCTTTTCTATTAAAAAGGGCAAGAATTTTATTATTTAAAAATCTTGCCTTAAATAATATTTTATTTTAAAGACTCTCTTACAATAGTTTGTGGTTCAACTGATTTATTAATAATTAAAGATTGACTAAATAGTTGATTTAAAACATGAAGACATTCTCCTGCCATCTTTTCTAACGGTATTTCAATAATACTTAATGAAGGATTTAAAAATGCATCAACATGTGTAAGTCCATTCCCAATAGAAACAATCTCAATATCATCAGGAATAACTATATGATTTTTATAACAATAATGCATGATTCCTGCAGCAATCATATCACTTGCAGTATATAAAACATCAAGATTCTTAAAATCAATACAAGAAGCTAAAGAATATCCACTTTCAATAGAATTCTCTGTAACTGTATACTCTTGAATGGAATGGTGTGTTAATAAATCTACTAAATGTTGATCCCTTACAGACATTCCTTTAAAAGCATAGGGTGCTTTAATTATACCAATATTATTCTTATCCTTTATCAAATGATAAATCTTTTCAGCAATAAGAGAATCATCAACAGAGACACTACTATAACCAACAAGTTGTCTATTATATAAAACAATAGGGAACATTGGATTAAGTGAAGATAAATACTCTAAATCCTTTTCACTTGAATTTGCGATGATTGCCCCATGGAAGTTAGATAACTTCGTTAATGCTTCTTCTTTACATAATTGATTATTTTCATAGGTATAAATAATAATATCAAAATTATAATTTGATTTCTTTATAGCTTCGTGTAAACCGTCCAAAAATCTCGCTAACATAACACCTCTAAAATCTGTTGTCCAAAAAAGGGCAATCGTTTTTTTTGTATCTGCGAGACGTAGTTTCTTTGCGGAAAGATTAGGTTGATAATTAAGTTCTTTCATCGCATTGAGTACTTTTTCTTGGGTTTCTTTAGATATTTTTCTTTCTTTACTTTTTCCATTAATAATAATGGACACGGTACTTATAGATACCTGTGCTTTTGCAGCAACATCTTTAATACTTGCCATCGTGTTCACCTCGTTAACATCATAACAAAACCTATCTTTAAAAACAAGCAATTAGTAAAACGTTGTACTAAAATACATAAATCCTATTGACACATTATTAGTAAAACGTTATACTTGATTTCGAAGTAGAACGTTTTACTAATAGGAGGACATATGAAAACAGTAAGAATTGGTAGTGGAGCAGGTTATGCTGGAGATCGTATTGAACCTGCCATTGATTTAATAGAAAAAGGGAATTTAGATTATATTATTTTTGAATGTTTAGCAGAAAGAACAATTTCATTAGCCCAAAAAGCAAAAATGGAAGATCCTAAAAAAGGATACAATGCATTATTTGAATATCGTTTTGACCGCATTTTAGAGGCTTTAAAAGAACATCATGTTAAAGTGATTACGAATATGGGGGCTGCAAATCCTTATCATGCTGCTCTTAAATGTCAAGAAATGGCGAAAGATAAAGAGCTAAAAAATTTAAAGATTGCTTATGTAGAAGGTGATGATGTTTCTTCTAAATTAAATGATTATCAAGATTATGTCACAATTGAAACAAAGAAACCTTTGTCAGCAATTGATGGAGAAGTATTATCAGCTAATGGTTACATTGGTTGTTCTGGTATTGTTGAAGCATTAAAGAATGATGCGGATATTGTTATTACAGGAAGAGTTGCAGATCCTTCATTAAGCTTAGGACCTTTAGTTTATGAATTTGGATGGTCAATGGATGATTATGAAAAACTTGGAAAAGGAACATGGGTAGGACATTTATTAGAATGTGCTGGACAAGTTACAGGGGGATATTTTGCTGATCCTGGTTATAAAGATGTTCCTGAATTATGGAATTTAGGATTTCCTATTATTGAAGTGGATGAAAATGGTGATGGTGTTGTTTCTAAATTACCAAATACAGGTGGTATTGTAACAACAGAAACAGTTAAAGAACAATCGCTTTATGAAATCCAAGATCCAGAAAATTATTTTACACCAGATGTCATTGCTGATTTTTCAAAAATTACAGTTAAACAAATTGGTGAAAATGAAGTAAGAATTGAAAATGCTAGTGGTAAAGCACCAAATGGTTATTTTAAAACAAGTGTTGGTTATCATGACTGTTATATTGGTGAAGGACAAATTAGTTATGGTGGAAGTAATGCTTTAGCAAAAGCTAAACTTGCAAGAGAAGTTTTAGAACATCGTTTTGAAATGATTGGTTTAAAGGCAGAAGAAGTACGTTTTGATTACATTGGAGTTAATTCTTTATATAAAGATAGTATTTCAAATGAAATGGGACAATATATTCCAAATGAAGTAAGATTAAGAGTTGCTGCTAGAGTGAAAACAAAAGAAGAAGCAAAACTTGTTGGTAATGAAGTAGAAGCATTATATACAAATGGACCTTCAGGAGGCGGAGGTGCTGTTAAAACAATTAAAGATATTGTAAGTATTGCATCAATTTTAATTCCTAATGATCATTTTCATATTACAGTAGGATATATGGAGGTATAAGATATGTTATTAAAAGAAATTGCACATTCAAGAACAGGGGATAAAGGAAATATTTCAGTTATTTCTGTGATTGCTTATAAAGATGAAGATTATGATCTTATTAAAGAAAAAGTAACAGAAGAAAAACTAAAAGATTATTTTAAAGATATCGTACATGGTAAAATTACACGTTATGAAATGCCTACAATTAGTGCATTAAATTTTGTCTTAGAAGATGCTTTAGGTGGTGGCGTTACACGTTCTCTTGCCATTGATATGCATGGGAAAACATTGGGTAGTGCCCTTTTAGAAATGGAGATTGACTAATGGCTATTGAAAATATTGTTATTGCGGGTGCTGGAACAATGGGCTATTCAATGGCTCAAATCTTTGCAAGATATAATTATCATGTGACAATCTATGATCTAAAGGAAGAAGCACTTGAAACCGCAAAAAAGAGAATTAAAGAAAATACACAAATTTTATTACAAGAAAATGAAATCACAAATGATCAAGAAAAAGAAATTCATCAACATTTAAAATATACAACAGATTTAAAATGCTTTGAAAATTGTGATTTAGTTGTTGAAAGCATTATAGAAAACGTTGAAATTAAACAAAACTTTTATAAACAAATATCAAAAATTGTTAAAGAAGAGACGATACTTGCTACTAATACATCAGGAATTTCTATCAATACTCTAGCAAGTGCTGTTTATAAACCTGAAAGATTTATTGGTATGCATTGGTTTAATCCTTCTCACTTAATTCTTCTTATTGAAATTATCAAAGGAGATCAAACATTAGAAAGTGTTGCTCAAACAATTAAAGAATTAAGTCTTCATATTGGTAAAAAACCTGTTATTGTACAAAAAGATGTCTTAGGATTTGCAGCAAATAGAATTCAATTTGCTGTTTTAAGAGAAGCTTTATATCTTGTAGAACAAGGTGTTATTTCTAAAGAAGATATTGATTCTGTTATGAAATATGGATTAGGTTTTAGATACGCTTGTTTAGGTCCTCTAGAAGTGGCTGATTTTGGTGGATTAGATACTTTTTATCATATTAGTGATTATTTAATGAAGGATTTATGTAATGATACGCAAATTCCAAGTGAACTTGCAAAACTTTATGATGAAGGTCATTATGGTGTTAAGAGTCAACAAGGTTTTTATGATTATCATGAGGGAAAAGATCATGAAGCTATTAAACATAGAGATGATCAATTATTAAAACTTTATAATGCATTATATAAATAAGAGGTTCATTTTGAACCTCTTTTAAAACATTCCATAAATTCTTTTAATAAAATGGGAATACTTTCATTTTTTCTAGTAATAAAAGCAACACCAGTATAAAGACTTTTATCTTCTAATAAAGCATAAGTTAATGATGAATCGTAAGCTAAAGCAAGACTACACTGAGGAATGATAGCTACTCCAATACCACTATTGGCCCAAATAAGGGATGTTCGACTATCATCACATGTTACTTTTAATTGGATTTGTATTTGTTTATTTAAACAATAGTCATTAATTAAAGGAAGATATCTTCGATGAATAATCAGGGGTATTTTTTTTAAATCTTCCATTTTAGAAATCTTTTCTTTAAAGAATTCTTTTTTACCGATGGTAACCATCGGCTCTTTTTCTAAATAATAAGTATTAACTTTAGAAGTATCGAAAGGGGTTCTAACAATACCTAAATCAATATTATGAGATAAAAGTAAATCAAGAATTTCATAAGTTGATCCTTCATAAATAGCAAATTGAACATGTTGATTGGTATCAACAAATTTGCTTATTTTGGCTTGTTGAATAAGGCCACTATTAGAAGGTGTAATACCAATTCGTAAAACATCTTGATAAGATTGTTGAAGTTCATTTTTCGTGATTTCTGTTAAATCAAGAATTTGCAAGCATCTTTTATAAAATTGTGTTCCGGCATCTGTTAGTTCGATTTGTTTATTTCCTCTTTTTAAAAGAATAACTCCAAGTTCTTCTTCTAATTGTTTAAGTTGCATAGACAAAGGTGGTTGTGCCATGTGTAAAACTTTGGCGGCTTTAGAAATAGTTCCTTCCTCTACAATTGTTTTAAAATACTTCATTTGTCGAATATCCATCATAATTCTCCTTTAAACGCAAATATATATAATTGATATAATTACTATACAATATATATATTTTACATATATATAAATCTTATCATATAATACCTTCGAGGTGAAGAAAGTGAAACTATTAAAATATGCTAAAGAATACAAATTTTCAGCAACAATTGGATTTTTATTTAAAATCTTTGAAGCTGTTTTAGAATTATGTGTTCCAGTTGTCATGGCTTCTGTCATTGACAAAGGGATTGGTAATAATGATCCTTCCTATATTTTAAAATGTGGACTTGTATTAATTGGACTTGCCGTATTTGGGTATTTATTTGCCTTGGTTTGTCAATGGTATGCATCTTTGACATCACAAAGTGTGGGAACACAATTAAGAAAGGATATGTATCATCAAATCAATACATATGATGATGCCAATTTAGATACATTAACAGCACCATCATTAGTAACAAGATTAATTAACGATGTTGTACAAATACAATTAGCGGTGGCGATGACCATTCGTCTTACATCAAGAGCACCGTTTTTAATGATTGGTTCGCTTTTTATGGCATTTATGATCAGTGGATCATTATCAATGATCTTTGTTGTTGGAGCAATCATTCTTGCGGTATCAATGTTTTCGATTACAATTATCTCGATGCCTTATTTCTCACGCATTCAAAAATTACTTGATAAAATTGCATTGATTGCTCGGGAAAACTTAAAAGGTGTACGTGTTATTCGTGCTTTTTCAAATCAAAATCATGAAATTAAACGATTCAATAAAGAAACAAAAAATCAAAAAGATGAACAAGTAAAAGTTGGAAAGATCCAAGCTTTATTAAATCCTTTTACTTATTTAATCGTTAACTTTGCCATCATTATTATAATTTATGCAAGTGGTTTTCAAGTAAATATAGGAAGTTTATCTCAAGGTGAAGTTATTGCTTTAGTCAACTATATGAATAGTATCTTACAAGCATTGATTGTCTTTGCAAATGTTTTATCGATTTATAATAAAGCAACTGCAAGTTATCAAAGAGTATTTGAAGTCTTAGAAACAAAACCTAAAGTAGAAGATCAAGGGGTTTATGAGACACTGACACCTATTGAAAATATGATAGAATTTAAAAATGTGAATTTTGGTTATCTGCAAAAAGATGTTCTCCATGATTTATCTTTTACAATTAAAAAAGGTGAAACAGTGGGCATTATTGGGGGAACAGGTGCTGGTAAATCAACACTTGTCTCTTTGATTGGTAGAAACTATGATACAAGAAGTGGGGAAATTTGGATTGCTGGTAAAAGAATCCAAGATTATAAACTCGCACCCCTTAGAAAACATATTAGCTATGTTTTACAAAATACTTCTTTAATTTCAGGAACAATTAAAGAAAATATTTGTATGTCTAAACCTTATCAAGCAGATATCATGAATCAAGCTTTAGAAGTTTCACAAGCTAAAGAATTCGTAAGTAATCTTTCAAAAGGAATTGAAAGTCCTGTTGTTCAAGGTGGTAAAAACTTCTCTGGTGGACAAAGACAACGTTTAACTATTGCCAGAGCACTTTATAAACAAGCAGATATTCTTGTTTTGGATGATTGTTCAAGTGCCCTTGATTATGCAACGGATGCAGCTTTACAAAAACAATTACAAGAATTAAAAGAAATGACAAAGATTATTATTTCACAAAGAACAGCCTCTTTAAAAAGATGTGATCGTATTATGGTTTTATATCATGGGGAGCTTGTTGGCTTTGATAGTCATGAGCAATTATTAAAAGATTGTCAGGTATATCAAGAAATTTATGAATCTCAAAATAGTAAAGAAGGTGAAACAAATGGATAAAAAGACAATAAAAAGCTTATTAAGCTATTGTAGTCCTTATAAATTTTTAATTATTTCACTTACTGTATTATCTATTGTTTCAGTTATTTTTACACTTCTTACACCAGTTTTATTAGGGCAAGCTATTGATTTATTAGTAGGTAAAAATCAAGTTGATTTTCAAGGATTATTTAATAAATTAATTTTTATTGGTGTTGTTGTACTAATTATTTCATTGATTCAATGGATCATGGGGCAAATTACCAATACCATTACGTATAATATTACGAATGATTTAAGAAACAAAGTTTTTGATCAAATTCAAGTACTTCCTTTAAAATATATTGATGGGACAAGTCATGGAGATATTTTAGGGAGATTAATTAATGATATTGATTTAATTGGTCAAGGTTTATTACAAAGTTTTACATCATTACTTACAGGGATTGCGACAATAGTGGGAACAATCTTAATTATGGCTTATATTCATTTTTCAGTGGCTGTGATTGTTGTTGTACTTACACCCCTTTCTTTACTTGTAGCGTCTTTAATAGTAAAAAGAACACATTCTTATTTTCAAGAACAACTTGCTATTCGTGGAGAAATGAATGGTTTTTGTGAAGAAATGATTGGAAATCAAAAGATTGTCAATATCTTTGATTATCAAGTTCAAAATGAAGAAAAATTTAATGAAATCAATGAACGTATGCATAAAAGTGGGGTTATTTCTCAATTCTATGGGGCTTTAATTAACCCAACAACACGTTTAGTTAATAGTATTGTTTATGCTGCTGTTGGTATTTATGGTGCTTTTCAAGTATTAAATGGTTCATTTACAGTTGGTATTCTTTCAAGTTTTTTAACGTACGCTAATCAATATACAAAGCCATTTAACGAAATTTCTTCTGTTATGTCAGAAATGCAAACAGCAATAGCCGCAAGTCAGCGTGTTTTTGCTTTATTAGATGAAGAAACTATTCAAGAATTAAGTACATCAAAAATTATTGAAAATAAGCAAGGCCATATTGTCATTGATCATCTAAATTTCAGTTATGATCCTAGTAAACCACTTATTCAAGACTTTAACTATGAAGCAAAACCAGGAACAATGACTGCTATCGTAGGAAAAACAGGTTGTGGAAAAACAACTTTAATTAACTTACTTATGCGTTTCTATGATCCACAAAAAGGAAAAATTACAATTGATGGTGTTGATATTGAAGAAATGAACCGAGATGCTCTAAGAAAAATGTATGGAATGGTTTTACAAGATAGTTGGTTGTTTAAAGGAACAATTAAAGAAAACATTGCTTATGGAAAACCAGAAGCTACTGATGAAGAAATTATCGAAGCGGCTAAAAAAGCGAGAGTTCATAAATATATCATGTCACTTCCTCAAGGATATGATACGGTAGTAGAAGAAGATGGAGGAAATATGTCACAAGGACAAATGCAACTTGTTTGTATTGCGCGTATTATGTTGACACATCCACCTATGCTGATTTTAGATGAAGCAACAAGTTCCATTGATACCCGTACAGAATTGCAAATTCAAAGAGCATTTGATGAAATGATGAAAGGAAGAACAACATTTATTGTTGCGCATCGTTTATCAACGATTAAAAATGCGGATAAGATTATTGTCATGGACCAAGGACATATTGTTGAAGTAGGTAATCATGAAGAACTTCTTCAAAAACATGGTTATTATCATCAACTTTACTATAGTCAATTTGCGACAGAATAATATGACGAGACTTTATGATGAAAATCATAAGGTCTTTTTCTTTGGACTAAACGTCCATTGAAGAAGAAAAAGAGGAAAGCTAAAATGATAATAGAATATTTGTCTCAAAAAAGTACCTTTTTGTATAAATTCGATACATTTTTGACACAAATTTGAGACAAATTGTCTTTGATACCATGATATAATACAGATACAGTAGAACTCCTTACAAAAAAATATATAAAACATCTAAAAAAGCGATGAAAACACAAATATAAAATCGGTAAGTAAGGAGGAATGAATTGTGGTAACTACTCAGATTTCAAGTGACAGTGCTTGTAAAAAACTGTTTAGAAATAATCAAAGGTTTGCCGCATTTTTCAATGCAATCATGTTTGATGGAAAACAAGCCATTGATTATAAAACACTTCAACACCAGGAAAACGATCAATCGACATTCATTGATGAAGCTTTAAAAGAAAAAATAGATATCAAAAGATATCGAGATATGGTAAAGAAAGTATCTATCAATGCGAACTTATGTATTTTGGCAATTGAACATCAAAGTGCGCAGGATACCAAAATGGCTTTACGTATAGCGATATATGATATTTTAGGTTATTACAATCAGTTAGAAAATGGAAAGAAGATTGTACCGACGTTAACTATTGTCTTTTATACTGGAGAAAAAGAATGGACAGCGCCAACATCACTTCAAGGGATGATGAAAGATATTCCAACAGAACTACAAGGTCATTTAAATGATTGGAAATTTGAAGTTGTTTCTTTAAAGGATATAGATACATCAAAAATAAGTGATAGAGATATGAAAGATTGTATAGAGATGTCAAAAGAAATGTTTGCAGGAAACTATGAAGGATTAATGCAAAACAAAATCATCAATAGAGAGATGATGTTGATTGCAGGGGCATTTACGCACACAGACATTAAAGAAGAAGACTTACCAGAAGGAGATGAAATCAACATGTGTGAAGGAATGGACAGATTATTCCAAAGATTTGAAAATCAAGGAATGGAGAAAGGAGAAACAATTGGATTTAAAAAAGGTGAACGTTCTGGAATTGAAAAAGGAAAACGAGAAGAAAAACAAAATACTTTAAAAGACCTACTTAAAGTAAAACTAGGAACTTTATCAAGGCCTTTAGAAAAACAACTTACAAATACATCGCTAGAAAAATTAAATCAACTTACATTAAATATATTTAATGTAACAAATGAAGAAGATGTTTTAAAAATTATTAACTAGAAAAATGGTTGATATCAAAAAAATGCAAGAAAGACTTTATAATCAAAGTTATAAGGTCTTTTTTCTTTGGACTAAACGTCCATTGAAAGAAGAAGTAGAAAAAATAAAATAAGTGTAGAGGTAGTGATGAAAGAAAGTATTTAATAATTAAAAATTTTAAATATCACTATCAAAAATTAAAGAAATGAAAACATAGATTATAAGTCGTAACGAGGAGGAAACAATGGAAGATAAAATTTATTTTGCCATACATATGAATCATTTTTTATTTTATGATGAACCAATTATTAAACCAAAAGATGTACCTGATGGAAATGAGATAAACATGGGTAAAGCAATAGATTATGTAGAAAAAAGACTGCGAGAAGTAGAAATACAAGATATTTTAAAAGCCCAACTTAAAGTAAAATTTGGAGATATATCTAATAATTTGGAAGAACAAATTACAAATGCATCGATAGAAAAATTAAAAGAGCTCACATTAAATATATTTAATGTAACAAGTGAAGAAGATGTTTTAAGAATTATTAATTAAAAACAAAGTTCGAGCGAACTTTGTTTTTGTTTTCTATAAATACTCTTTATATGAGAGTGTAAAATAAACTGTGTAAGTCAGGGGCGCGCGACCTGATGAACACAGTTTTTATTTTGTCTATGTTATAATTAGGAGGAAATGAGGATATGAACATGACTAGAAATAAACGTGACCCTAAAAAAGTTGCACTCGCGCAGGCAATCATTGATGCCTATAATCCAAACTCTGTTGAAGATATGAACGATGCTCTCAAAGATCTATTTGGGCCTTTATTTGAATCAATGCTTCAAGGTGAAATGAATAATCATCTTGGCTATGAATCCAATGATAAAGGTATCAAACAAACAGAA
>NZ_PYLP01000021.1 GCF_003024675.1 Faecalibacillus faecis
ACCGAAAACAAGGCATAGAATAGATGGGCGTAGGAATCCACCAGTAGCAAAAGGAAAAGCTGGATTTGTGACCACTAATCACTGAATCCAGCCCCTGTAGTATAGGGAATTCCTTTTCCATCGTTACAATAATGATAGGATAATATGAGATAAAAAACAACTGAAAAATTTAAAAAAATGATAAATTTTATTAGGTGCCTTTTGCGCTTTTTTTCATGTACAATTTTAATAAGATAAGCATAATAATAAAGGCACAAACTTAAGAAATAAAATCTTTCTTAAGTTCATGCCATTGGGTGGTAAATTCATCTTTTCTTTTACATATGTCATAGGTGATGCTTCTATTAAAAGTTCTTTATCAAGTGAACCTAAAAAATCAATCACATTTTTTTCTTCCTGCCAATCATATTTACTATACCAATCATTAAAAGTCATAAAATTTGTTACCCCATATAAGTCAATAACCCCTTTAAAAGCATAACCTTTTTGTAAAGCAATCAATAAAGCAATATGACCTCCTGATGAATCACCACTTAAATAGACACTACTTAAATCAATAGGATAATCCTGATCATTTTCTTTTAAATATTCAATAGCTTGAATAACATCATTAACTTGCGTTGGATATTTAAAGTCTGGAGCTCCATGATATTGTACAATCGCATAGACATATCCCGCTTTTACAATTGGTAAGAAATCAAAAATATGATCATTCATATCTTGTGGATACCAGCCTGATCCTTGAACATGAATTATTAGTGGATATTTTCTTTGTTCATCTAAAATCGTATTTGGGAAAAGAAAACGAATAAAACAATTATCTTGATAGTAGACGTCGCGTAAACGACATCTTAAATTTTCTTTATTTCCTTTTAATTCTAAAGCTCCTTCGATATCTTTAGTATATCTAGGAAATGTTTCATACGAATAATCTTTTACTTTCATAAAAACCCTCCAAAAAATAAAGGACAAAGTCCTTTAAATACTTTTTACAATTTTTTCAACCAATTCTTTGGATACAACATCATAATCATTTTCGTGAGGAACAGGTGCATAAGCATAAGAAACTTCATGTCTGTGTGTTGTTGAATCATTGACCCAATCTTTACAAGAACTATGAACTTGATAAATTCCTGTATACTTCATCATTTCTTTGGCGTTGCTTGCATTCATGCCACTTCCAGCAAGTATTTCAATTTGACTTCCATATTTTTCTTGTAAATCTTTAATTAAATCTTTTCCATCCATTGCTTTAGGTTTTAATCCACTAGTAAGAATACGATCCACCCCTAATTCAATTAATAATTCTATCGAAGCATAAGGATCTTCAACACAATCAAAAGCACGATGAAAAACCACTTTTCCTTGATAACTTTTTATAATTCCAATCATTTCTTTTGTTTGTTTAATACAAATAGAACCATCTTTATTTAAACAACCAAAAGCAATTCCATCGGCTCCATTTTCTAATAAAGATTTTGCATCTTCTTTCATCACTTCAAATTCAATCTCGTTATAACAAAATCCTGCACCTCTTGGTCTTACCATTGTAATTACTTTTAAATTTGTATTCTTTTTTGTAAGTTTTAAAGATGCTAGAGATGGTGTTAAACCACCTAAATGTAAAGCAGTATTAAGTTCAATGCGTTTTGCCCCACCATGATAAGCATTTAAAGCATCTTCATAACTTCCACAACATATTTCTATAATTCTTTCCATAATTAACCTCATTTTTTAAATAGTATTTTTTCTTTTGTATAAGGATGAATAAAACTTATTTGTACACTTTCTAAATAAAAGTTTCCTTCCTTTGATCCATAAAGAACATCACCCGTTAAAGGATGATGGAGAGAAGCCATATGCACCCTTATTTGATGAGTTCTTCCTGTCACCAATTCACATTCAACTAACGTTTGGTTTTCACGTTGTTCTAAAATATGATAATACGTTTTAGCGTATTGTCCTTTTTCATCAATGATTCTTTTTATGGAGTCTTCGCTTTTTAATAGAGGTTGTTCTACATAACCATCTTCTTTTAAATGACCATCCACTAAACAATGATAAATTCTTTGGACTTGTTTAATATCTTTTGAAAGCAAAGCATGGGCTTGTGAGCTTTTCGCAACAAGCATATAACCAGAAGTATCTTTATCTAAACGGTTGACAAGATGGATTTGGCTTTGAATTCCTTTTTGTTTGTAATAATACATAAGTGCATGGCATAAAGTATGACTTTGATATCTTTTAGTAGGTATGCACGGCATTCCTTTTTCTTTATCGATAATTAAATAATAAGCATCCTCATAAATGATTTTTAAGGGGATGTTTTCTGGTTGAATCGATGATTCTTCTTGAGGAAAGATGATTTCTAATTGATCTCCTTTTTGAAGAAAGTAGCGTACAGTTTGACTTTTTCCATTAACAAGAAAATCTCCCTTATTTTTAATCCTTTTAACCATTGCTTTACTAATTGGTAATTCTTGCAAATAATCTCTTAATAAAATATTCTTTTCTACTTCTATGATCATGAATTAATAAAAGCTCTTCTTACTCTTTTAATAAAAGACATTTCTTTATATTCAATAAAATTAACATAACGTTTTCCAATCGTTACTTCAATACTTTCCACATCATCCATTTGTAGATGAATATGATCAATTCCAATTAAAGCATGTTTAAATTGATTTCCTTCAAGTTTAATCGTTTGACTCTCATCTAAAATCAAACTTGAACCTAAAGAACGATAAGCATTATGATGAATCCCTGCCACTTCTGTCATTTGCATCAAAGGAATACCTGGATAAATAATTGCTCCCCCTAAAGATTTATTATAAGCTGTTGAACCTGAAGGCGTTGAAACACATAAACCATTTCCTCTAAAGACTTCAAATAAAACATCATTAATATAAACATGAATGACTTGTGCTTGTAGTCCTTGATCAAGTCTTAACTCATTTAAAGCATAATACGTTTCACTTTGGTTCTTTTTATTCACTTTTATTTCCAAAAGATAGCGTTTCATTGTCGTAAATTCTCTTGAGGTCACATCTTTAATAAATTGATCTACTTGATCTACTTGATAATCTGTATAAAACCCTAATGTCCCCGTATGTATTCCTACAAAACAACAATCCTTATTTAAATAATGATGAACAGCTTCTAAAATCGTTCCATCACCACCTATAGAAATCACTAAGTCAGGATTTTGATCATCATACATAAAAAAATCTTTTAAGCCTTCTTTAATTTTTAAAGCTGTTTCTTTAGAAAGAGCATCATTTCTTATCATTAATGCGTATTTCATCTTTCAACCCTCCATATAAGTGTATTATAATATATCCAGAACATTAAGCAAAGAGGCAACGTTATGGAACATATTGAAATTGAATTTAAAATGTTATTGGATGAAAAATTATTTCATCAAATACTTAAAGATTATAAGAAACAAATTACAGATTCTTACCAACAAACAAATTATTATCTTTTTCATCCTGAATTAGAAAAAAGAAAATATTCTTTAAGAATCAGAGAGAAAAAGGGAAGTTATGAACTTACTTTAAAAAGACCTGCCAAAGAAGGTTTAAAAGAACTTAATCTTGATATCAATCAAGAAATCAAAGAAATGATTTTTAATCATCAAGATATTTCAAATGAAATCTTTGATTTATTAAAAAAAGAAAAGATTTATATCAAAGACTTACAATGTGGAGATTATTTAACGACAATTCGTCATGATATTTTATTACTCGATGGTATGCTTTCTTTAGATGAAAACGAATATAATCATCATCATGATTATGAAATAGAATTTGAAGTCAATGATTCAAAAAAGGGACTTGAAACTTTCAAGGAAATCATCAAACCTTATCATCTTCAATACACATCAAATTGTCCAAGTAAAATAAAACGCCTATTACAAGCAAAGAACCAATGATTTAATAATCACTGGTTCTTTTTAAAAAAGCATTCATAATTAATAAAATAATTCCTACAAAGAAATAAGCTGAACCACAAATATACATATATTTAATGGATGATAATTGAATATCCATTGTTGAAGAAATCATTGTTGTTAAACCTAAGACAATTGTAAAAGCTATTAAGAAAGTTAAAATTCCTGATAATAAATATGTTACAGATAAACATTTAGTAATAAGTTTATCTTGACAAGATATTAGAATTAAATAAATTGTTGAAATAATCATTAGGACAATACTGATCATTGTATTTGGTTTATTTTTTAATTCATAAGCTTTTTTTGCCAGCCTTAATTTTTCATTACTGTTTATCGTATCTTGAATCTTATTAACAACTTGTTGATGAGCACTACTTAAATCAATTTGATTCATCGCTTGATCATAAAGCGATGAATAAATAACTTTAGGAACAGTAGGTTGAATAAGATCATAAACATCTTCTTTTTTATTTTTCAAAGCTTCTTTTAATAAAGAATCATCATATGTATTTTCACCTAGCATCGCATCATTGATGGCTGTATCTAGATATTCACTAATGAGTTTTTGGGTTGTAGGATCTTGTTGAATAGAAGTAACAACTTCTCTTGCTTTATCTTCATCAACATTTAATGTTTTAAAAGCATCTTTACATGAATCAACTAAAGCATCAGTTACAGTAGAAGATTCAACCACATTTGTAAGAATGTCATTTATCACTAAATGACTTAAAAATAATGAAATTGCAAGATAAAAACAAGAAAACATTAATATAAGTGTTGCGATTAGTTTTAATATTTTTTTCATAATTTCTCCTAAAAAAGAATTAATTAAATTGACCCTTTTTCTCTATCTTTTTCATATTCTTTTTTAAAGTTTAAACAATCTTTATTACTGAATTGTGGACAATGGTCTAAATCTTGACATTCTGCAAGTTTTCTTAATTCTTTTGGAATAAAGACACGAATTTCTTCAGCATTATAACCTACTTGAAATCTTCTTTCATCAATCATAATAGGTCTTTTTAAAACAGAAGGATTTTCTTGTATGAATTTAATAAGATCATTGATTTTCATTGAATCAATATCAATATCATTTTCTTTAATAATTTTACTTCTTTTAGAAATAATATCATCTGTTCCATTTTCACTACGTTCTAGTAATTCACGGAGTTCAGATTCTTTTAATAAAGTTGAAAAGATATTTTTTTCAACATAAGGTATTTTATTTTCATTAAGCCAAGACTTTACTTTTCTACAAGAAGCACAACTTGGAGCAGTATAAATACGAATCATATTCTATTCCTCCTTTGTTCACATTATACATCAATTTTATTTTTTGTATATTCTTTTTTGAAATCCCCTTGATTTTTAAATAAAACATTTCTATAATGTTTTTAAAGACTTTGAAGGAATATAAGTATTTTATATAAATTGTTTAGAAAGCTTGTGGGTGATGCAAACAAGTCTTTTATATAAAAGAAATTGGGATTCTGGAGTTGTAAAAGGCATGAGTCTTTTACCGTTCATTGCGTTAAAATAGAGTGCGTATAAAATTTATACGAATAAAGGTGGTACCACGTTCAAACGTCCTTTTTTAGGACGTTTTTTATTTTTAAGGAGGAATATTTATGAAAAGAATGCTAAGTGGAATTAAACCAACAGGAAGAGTAACTTTAGGAAATTATATTGGCGCTATTAAACCTTTTGTTTCTTATCAAGATGAATATGAAATGATCGTGTTTGTCGCAAACTTACACTCAATGACCATTTATCAAGAACCTAAAGATTTAAGAAAAAATACGAAAGATCTTATTTCTTTATATCTTGCAGCTGGTCTTGATCCAAAAAAAGTTACATTATTTTTACAATCTGATGTTTTAGAACACGCTCAACTTGGTTGGTATTTAGGATGTATGGTTTCTATGGGAGAACTTTCTCGTATGACTCAATACAAAGATAAAGCAAGTAAACTTAAAAAAGATGAATCTATTGGAGCAGGGATTTTCAATTATCCTTCTTTAATGAATGCTGATATTTTATTATATGATCCTGATTATGTACCTGTTGGTGAAGATCAAAAACAACATTGTGAACTTGCCAGAGATATCGCAGAGAGATTTAATAATCGTTATAGTGAAACATTTAAATTACCTGAACCTCTTGTTCCAAAAGTTGGTGGACGTATTATGGATTTACAAAACCCTACAAAGAAAATGTCTAAATCAGATGAAACAGGTAAAGGATGTATTTATATTTTAGATGATATTAATGTTTCTAAAAAGAAAATCATGTCAGCTGTCACAGATAGTGATAATCGTATTTATTATGATGTTAAAAATAAGCCAGGTATTTCTAACTTACTTACTATTTATTCTATTTTAAGTGGTGAAAGTATTGATTCATTAGTTGATCGTTATCAAGGTAAAGGTTATGGTGAATTTAAAAAAGATCTTGCTGAAGTAGTTGGTCAAGAATTACAAAAGATTCATGATAAATATAATGAAATCAATCAAGGAAATTATATTGATGAAATCTTAACTGAAGGAGCTAATAAAGCACGCTATATGGCAAGAAAGAAACTTGCGAAAGTAGAAAGAAAAATAGGAATCACAATTAAGAAATAAGCAATGCTTATTTCTTTTTGTATTCCTTTTTAGTAAGTTCATGAAAAAGCACTTCATGAATAAAGCTAAAACCTTTTTCTATCTTATTTTTTAAATGATTATATTTTTGAATACTTTGTTCATCTTGAATATTCAGTTGATAACAAAGTTTTAAAAAAGCTTCATAATCTTCGATATAAAGTTCATCTATTTTTTGTTCAATATATTGTTTCTTTAAGCGTTCGTTTCTAGTTAATCCATATTCTTTCATTTCACCTTCATCATACATTTGATAAGGAATATCTTTTAAAGCTAAAGACATTATTTTTTTATTCATTTTATCCCGATCACAAAAATCAAAAACACTACGATAGCATACTTTACCATTGATATCTGTTTCAATAGCTAAAGCATAATTACCATCTCCAATGGCAAAAACTTTTTGACATAAAGAAGGTTCAAAAATATGGAGACATCCATAGATAAAATCATGGAGTGTTTGTTTGTCTACTTTATAACAAGATAGGGTTGAGATGATTTCAATATCATCTCCATGAGCCCATTCATAGGGCTCTAATAATTCTTCATCTTCTTTGACCCAATTAACAATCATAGAAATTCCTCCTTTTTTAATATATGCTATTTCTTAAAAAACATGTTTTTGTATATTTTTATGATATTTTCATATATAATGGGTGACGAGGTGAAAATATGAATTTAATTAAGGATATTATTGTCTATGCTATTCTAGGCGCTATTCAAGGTTTTAGTGAACCTATTCCTATTTCTAGTAGTGGACATTTAGTTTTATTTCAAAGTATTTTTGAAAAGTTAGGTCTAATGGTTCCACAAATGAATGATGTAACTTTTGAAGTAATCGTCAATACAGGATCATTACTTGCCATTATGTTTTATTATCGTCAAGATATCATTCGTTTAATCAAAGCATTTTTTGGATATATTGCTAAACCGCAAGAAAGAGATGAATTATTACCAGATTTTAGATTTTGTATGTTATTAATTGTGGCAACAATTCCTGCTGCAATTGGTGGTGTGTTCTTAAATGATTATATTGAACATGCTTTCTCTAATCCAAAATTAGTAGGATGTTGTTTACTTTTAACTTCATGTTTTTTAATGCTTATTCACAAATTTGGTTATAAAGGCAGAAGAACAGCAAAAAATATGAATTTGTGGGATGCTTTAAGAATGGGATTTTTCCAATTATTAGCTTTACTTCCTGGTGTATCTCGTAGTGGTTCAACACTTACCGGAGGAATGCTTGGTGGCCTTGATCAAAAAGCTGCACGAGATTTTTCATTCTTTATGTTCATGCCTGTAAGTTTTGGGGCTATCATTTTAAAATTAAAAGATTTCTTAACAAGTTCAACAGTTGCTGCTTTATGGCTTCCTTATTTAATTAGTTTTATTGTCAGTGCCATTGTCACATACTTAGCACTTAACTTATTATTTAGTATTTTAAATAAGAAGAAATTAAATTACTTCTCATATTACTGTTTTGCAGTTGGTATTATCGCAATTTTATTCTTATAATATAAAAAAGATTTATAGACAAAATCATGTTTATAAATCTTTTTCTTTTTTTATTTTTTAGCAATAACTTCTACTTCAATTAAAGCCCCTTTAGGAAGTTTAGCAACTTCTACAGCAGATCTTGCAGGATAAGGTTCTACAAAGTATTCAGCATAAATACCATTAACTGTTGTAAAATCATCCATATTATCTAAAAAGACAGTCGTTTTAACAACATTAGAAAATGATAAACCTTGACTTTCTAGTAACCCTTTCACATTTTTTAAAGCTTGATGAGCTTGTGCTTCGATTCCTTCTGGCATTTCACCTGTACTTGGTACTAGAGGAATTTGTCCTGAGAAAAAATACATATCCCCTACTTGTATTCCTTGACTATATGGGCCAATAGCTCCTGGAGCTTGATCTGTTTTCACTACATTTTTCATTTTTTAATCCTCCTTGCCATATAATTATAACAAACTCTCCATATATTAAAATGCTAAAGTTGTATTTTTTTAGATAAAAAGTATAATTAATTAAAAGGATGTGTTGTTATGAAATATGGTCTTGTTTTATCTGGTGGAGGTTCTAAAGGAGCTTATGAATCAGGTTGTATGAAGGCATTACAAGAATTAGGATATCATTTTGATATTGTCACAGGAACTTCTATTGGAGCTTTAAATGGTTTACTTATTGCCCAAGAAGATTATCAAAAACTCTATGAATTATGGGATACTTTATCTTTAGAAAAGGTTTTGAAACATCCCATTCAATTTGATTTTTCAATTGAAAATCTTATGAATAATTCTTCAAATATTGGTCCTTTTTTAAAGTCATACCTTGATAAAAAAGGTGCTGATATTGAACCCCTTGTCCAATTAATTAAAGGACTTTACAATGGAAAAAAAGCAAAAAATTCACCAATTAAATATGGTTTATGTACTGTTGCTTTTCCTTCAATGAAACCATTAGAGATTACCGTTGATGAAATGAGTGAAGAAAATATTGTAGAATATGCAATTGCTTCTGCTTCATGTTTTCCCGCTTTTCCAATTCACTACATTAATAAACAAGGATATATTGATGGCGGTTACTATGATAATTTACCAATCTCTCTTGCTTTAAAAATGGGAGCACAAAAAATTATTGCTATTGAGCTTAATCAAGAGCTAACGCATCAATATCTTTTACATCGTCATAATATTACTTTTATTCGTCCCTCAAAGCATTTAGGTGGCTTTCTCGATTTTAATCGTGAACTCTTAGATCAAAGAGTACGTCTTGGTTATCTTGATACTTTAAAAACTTTTAAACAGCTTAAAGGATATCGATTTACTTTTTATAATGAAGAAATCCCTCAAGAAATTGCTTTATCTTTTCATAATCAAATTTTAAATTATGAAGATCATTACAATCATCATTTACTCACCATCAATGATGAAACACCTTTACTTGATTTATTAAAAGAAAAAACATATTTAGACTCTCTACAATTAGATGATTATTTTATTTTAGGTCTAGAACTCTATTTAGAAGAACATAATTATGATGATTTAAAAGTTTATCATTTTAATGAACTTATCCAAGAAATCAAAAATGATTTAAAGCCTGATTTAAGAGAAATAGAGCGTCTTGATTTAAAAAATATTGCACAATCATTCAAAGAGCTCACAAATCATCAAATATTTAAAAATTATCTATCTTATTTTATTTCAAAAAAAGAAGAAAACCTTAATTATGAAAATCTTTTCTTAAAAGAATTCGTTCTTGCCATGTTTATCTCATGTATTCTAAGCTATGATCTTTCATAGCTTTTTTTGACATCACTTTCTTTTTTCTATACACTAATAATTATAGAAAGTTGGAATTTTATGAAAAATATACTTAAAATTATTTTATGTGTTCTTGTTTGTTATGTCACCATTGGACTTGGTTGGATTACAAAAGATGTCATTATTCATGAAAATGTTAAAGATGGGATTGCGGTATTAGGTTACCATGGTGTAGTAAGTGACAAAGAAAAAAAAGAAAACTATGCATCAAACCCTTATTTTATGTCTGTCAGCCAATTTGAAAAACAAATGAAATATTTAGCTGAAGATAACTATCAATGTTTATCCATGAAAGAAGTAGAAAACTATTATCATGGTAAAAAAGAGATTTCTAAAAAAGCTGTTTGTTTAACTTTTGATGATGGTTATAAAAACTTTAATACTGTCATTAAACCCATTATAAAAAAATATAAACTACAAGCTACAAACTTTGTCATTGGTTATAAAACCAAAACCAACAATCCTCTTTACTTACAAAAAGAAGATTTAAAAAATGATCAGTATGTCGAATATTACAGTCATTCTTATAATATGCACCATATTGGTCATCTTCCTTATAAAAAGAAAATTGAAACAATGAAAATTGATGAAATAAAAAAAGACTTTGAAAAAAATAAAGGTCTTGTGTCAACAGATTATTTTGCTTTTCCTTATGGTGTGAGCTGTCAAAATGCACAAGATTACCTCAAATCAAGTTCTGTCAAACTCGCTTTTAGTTATAATCAAAATAGGCACATGACACGTCACGATAAACAATATTTACTTCCCCGTTACCTCATGTTTTCTAATATGCCTTTCTTCCTATTTAAATGGTGGGTAGAATAAAAGAGAAGAACACAAAATTCTTCTCTTTTTGTCTGTTTAATTAATAATTTTTAAAACATCTTCTTCATTTGTTACATTAAATATATTTAATGTAAGTTCGTTTAGTTTTTCTAGCGATGTACTTGTAAGTTGTTTTTCTAAAGGTCTTGATAAGGTCCCTAGTTTTACTTTAAGTTGTTCTTTTAAAGTATTTTGTTTTTCTTCTCGTTTTCCTTTTTCAATTCCAGAACGTTCACCTTTTTCAAATCCTATTGTCTCTCCTTTTTCCATTCCACGATCTTCAAATCTTTGAAATAATCTGTCCATTGCTTCACACATGTTGATTTCATCTCCTTCTGGTAAGTCTTCTCTTTTAATTTTCGTACGTGTAAATGTTGCCGCCATCATGAAGCTTTCTGTTTCGATTTTACGATTATTTCTTAAATCATCATAATTTCCTGCAAACATACTTTGACTGATTTCTACAACTTCTTTTAATCGTTGATTGGTAAGCTTTCTTGCATCCATTGTTTTAAGTTCGACAACAGGTAATCTCCAATCATTGATATAAGGTTCCATCTCTGGTGGAATATTTTTCAATGTCTCTTTCAATGTTTCTGGTGATTTCCATTCTTTATCTCCCGTATAGAACACAAAGCTTCCTACTGGATAGACTTCTTGTTTGCTTTCAACCTGATTGATATAAATCGTTGCATCGTAGTTGAGTATGCGAAAGATCATTTTTTCATCAAAAGTACTTTGATGTTCAACTCCAATAATCACATACTCTCCATGAATACTTGCCTTTCTTACCACATCTCGATATCTTTTGATCTCTGTTGGCTTGTCGACCTTTCCTATCAGGGTCGACAGATCATTTTCTCTTGAAACAAGTTCTTCAGGTTGAATGACCTGTCTTCCTTGAAAAAAAGCATAATTACAAAGATCCGCAAAGCATCCTTTATCTCTGAGTAGTTTTTTACAGGTACTGTCACTAGCATTTCTTTCTTTAATGCACATCATCTTTCCTCCTTATATAAATTTTTTATATTAAGGTTTCATACATCGCTTTTTGTTTGTATTATTTATCATATTTATAAGGAGTTTTTTTGATGTTATTGTACCATGTTATCAAAGTCAATTTGTTCGTTTTCTAACCATGGCGATTTAATTTTTATCTATCATTATTTTAGCTTTCCTCTTTTTCTTCTTCAATGGACGTTTAGTCCAAAAAAAAGTGCTATGAAATTATTTCACAACACTTTAAATTAGTTTTTCATATAAATATGCTATAACAGTTTTACCATAATCCATCATTTGTTTTCCCTGCAATAAGAAACCACATTTTTCATAAAGGCGAATAGCTGGTAAATTAGAAGATAAAACATCCAAACGCATGACCCTTTGGTTTTGTTTTTGGGCAATTTTCAAAGCTTGTTTTAGAAAATACTTACCACATCCATGATAATTTGGATGAATACAAAAACGATGCAAAATGATTGCTTCTGTATCATCAACATTTATTTGCCAATAAACATTTTGATAACAAGGGTCACTTTCATGATTTAATACCATTGCCCCTATGATCTTTTCTTCTTTTTGTAAGATATATAAAGTTTTTTGTTTGATATCTGATTGAATCATTTCTTTTGATGGGTAGAGATTTTTTCGCCAGCCAATATCAAAAGCACTCTCTTTCATAGCATCACTAACAGCATCATAAAGTTCTATAATTTCCTCTAAATCATCCATAAGAGCACATCTTACATTCATATATGTTTTCTCCTAGATAATTCCACTAATAAAAACAAAAATAACTACAATCGGTAAAATAACTGTTACATAAAATTGCATTTTGTCAGGTACTTTTAAACCTTTTCCAATATTTGCTTCTTTTTGATAGTTTTTAAATCCCCAACCATATTTAGAAGTACAGAATAATAAATAAACAAGTGATCCTAATGGAAGTAATAAATTACTTACAATAAAATCTTCTAAATCTAGAATTGTAGAACCTGCACCTAATGGTTGAATATTACTTAAAACATTAAAACCTAAAGCACATGGTAATGATAAAACTGTAATGACTACAAAATTGATCATCACTGCTTTTTTACGGTCAATATTTAGTAATTCCATTGTACAAGCAATGATGTTTTCAAAAACAGCAATAACCGTTGATAAAGAAGCAAATGACATAAATAAGAAGAAAAGTGAACCCCAAATCCTTCCACCTGTCATTGAAACAAAAACATTGGGTAACGTAATAAAAATCAAACTAGGACCGCTATCAGGACTAATTCCAAAAGAAAAACATGCTGGAAAAATAATCAATCCTGCCATAATAGCGACAAAAGTATCTAACAGCGCCACATTCAACGATTCTTTTAATAAAGTTTGTTCCTTATTTAAATAACTTCCAAAGATTGCCATTGAACCGATACCAATACTCAAAGTAAAGAAAGCTTGATTCATGGCAGAAACAATTACCTTAACAAGTCCTATTTCAGAAATCTTATGAAAATCAGGATATAAATAAAACTTCACACCTGCCATACCACCATCCAATAACAAACCATGAATAGCAAGAATCATAATAAGCCCTAAGAGTCCTGACATCATTACTTTAGTAATACGTTCTACCCCATTTTGTAGTCCCATCGAACATACAAGCATTCCTAAAGCTACTACAACAATCATCCAAAAAACATTTGTAGAAGGACTTGCTAGAACATTTGAAAATATTTGTTGAACACCTTTTGTAGATAAACCTGCAAATTGTCCTGTTAAAAAATTATAAAAATATTTCAACATCCAACCTGAAACAGTTGTATAAAAAATCATTAAGCAGATATTTCCTACTAAAGCCATATAACCGTGTAAATGCCATTTTTGTTTTGGCTTTTCTAATGTTTCAAAGGATTTTATAGCACTTTTTTTACTCGCTCTCCCTACGGAAAATTCCATACTTAAAATAGGGACACCTATTAAAAGAAGGAAGAAAAGATAAAACAATACAAAAATTCCTCCTCCATTTTCTCCAACAACATAAGGAAAACGCCATACGTTTCCTATTCCTATAGCACATCCAGCGGACAATAAAATAAAACCAATTCTTGATTTAAATTGTTCTCTTTCTTTCATAAAAACCTACCTTTTCTAACAATACATTTATCATAACATATTGTTTAAAAAATAGATAATAAAAAATACTCCAAAAGGAGTATTTCTAAGCATTTTTCAAAAAAGCTTTGTAAGCTTGATAAGTTTCATAAACATCTACTTTACTTACAACTTCCATTGGTGCATGCATATTTAAAACCGCAATACCAGCATCAATAACATCCATATTATAATTACCTAAGATATAAGCGATTGTTCCGCCTCCACCTTGGTCAACACGTCCTAATTCAGCTGTTTGATAATGGATATTTGCATTATCCATGACTGCACGAACTTGTGCAACATATTCTGCTGAAGCATCATTACTTCCACTTTTACCTCTTGATCCAGTATATTTGTTGAAGACAATACCATTACCTAAATAAGCAGCATTTTTCTTATCATTCACACTTACAAATAATGGATCAACACCAGCAGAAACATCACTTGATAACATTTTAGAACGAGCCATTGTAAGTCTTGTTTGAATAAAACTATCAATTCCCATCTTTAATAATAATTCCGCAACAGTATTTTCAAAGAATAAAGAATGTGCTCCTGTGGCCCCTACTGAACCAATTTCTTCTTTATCCACTAAAATAGCACAACTTGTATATTCGGATACTTCACTATCTAAAAGAGCTGTTAAAGAAGTATAAGCACACACACGGTCATCATGACCATATCCTGCTACCATTGAGCGATCTAAACCATAATCTCTTGCTTTTCCACTAGGTACAACTTCAATTTCAGCAGAAATGAAATCTTCTTCTTCAATATCATATTTTTCTTTTAATAATTTTAAGATATTCGCTTTAACAGCATCTTTTTCTTCTCCAACAAGTGGCATATTTCCTAAAGTCACATCTAAGTTTTCTCCTTCTATAACTTTAGCTGCTTTTTTATCTAATTGATCAGCTGATAAATGAATCAATAAATCACTAATACCAACTACAGGATCATTTTCATCTTCACCAATGACAACATCAACAACACTACCATCTTTTTTACAAACCACACCATATAAAGATAAAGGAATTGTAACCCATTGATATTTCTTTATACCACCATAATAATGCGTATCCGCTAAAACAAATCCTTCTGATTCATAAAGAGGATTTTGTTTTAAATCCATACGAGGCGAATCAATATGAGCCCCTAAAATCCTCATACCTTCAGTTAAAGGTTTTTCACCAATAATAAATAGAGCAATATTCTTATCTCTATTAATAACATAAACCTTATCACCTGTCTTTAAATGATCAAAAGATGATAAAGGTTTAAAACCTTTAGCTTCTGCTAAACGAATAGAATCCTTAACACAAGCACGTTCTGTTTTATTTTTTGAAATATAATCTTTATAACCTTCATTATATTCCATAACATCATTTACACAATTTGCATATTTTTCCCATGTATTTTTTGCGTACATAATTTCATCCTTTCTTACTACCTACATAATTATAGCACTCTAAACAAAAAATAAAAACTGTTAAGAAACGATTTCATTTTCTTACAGCTTTGTTCAAAAAATTTTAATGAATAATTCTTAAAACATCTTCTTCGCTTGTAATATCAAATATATTTCGCGTTAATACATTTAATTTTTCAAGTGATGCATTTGTAAGTTGTTCTTCTAAACGACTTGAAACAGCTCCTAATTTAATGATTAATTGTTCTTTTAATGTACTTCTCTTTTCTTCTAGTTTTCCTTCTTTTCTACCTTCATTTCTTCCCACAAGAATACCTTGTTTACGTCCTTCACTTCTAAATCCTTCTGCCATTCTTTCCATTCCTTCACACATATCGATTTCATCTCCTTCTGGTAAGTCTTTGATTAAATCTAAACTTCCTGTAATAATTGCTGCATAAATAAAGTTATTTCTATTCATCTTTATTTTTCGATGCAACTTATCATAGTTTCCCTTATACATGTTCTGTATCGCTTCGATAAAGTAACGTGTTTGTTTATCTTTGATTTTACTCGTATCGATGTCTTTAACATCTACCAAATAGATTTTCCAATCATTAAAATAAGGTTTTAATTCTTTGGGTATTTCTAAATAATCACTTAATTTTAAAGGTCCTTCCCATTTCCTTGATCCTGTATAGAAAACAACCATAAGCTGTGGAACGAGTCTTTTGTTTTTTAACTGTTTTAGATACTCCACCATTTCATAATTACCACAGCGAATCACCATTTCTTGATCAATACTGCTTTGATGTTCGATACCAAAAAGACAATAGATCCCATTGATATCGGTTTTGACGACAATATCCCTTCTTCTTTTTTCATCCTCTACGCTTTTTGTATCATTGATAATAAATGAAGTATCGTTTTCGTAGCGAACAAGTCTTTCAGGATGAATGACCTGTTTTCCATCAAATAAGAAGGCATTAGAAAAAGATGCAAAATGAACATCATTACTGAAGAAGGTACGACAGGCACTATCAGGTGTTAAGTTATTTGTCACTATCAATTTATTATTACCTACTTTCTTTTTATTTGAGGTAACTTATCTAGATCTGTTACAAGTAAATTGTATCATGGTTCTTCTTTCATTTTGTCTCAAGTTTGTGTCAAATTTGCGAGTTTCCTAACCAAAACGACTTGACTTTTATAAAATATTTGTTCTTTTTCTACCATTATATTATCTTTCTTCTTTTCTTTCTTCAATGGACGTTTAGTCCAAAGAAAAAAGAAGTCTTCTATTCAAAGAGACTTCTTTATAATTTTACTATCTAATAAACTTTTTCATCACAATACAATAAATAATCAATAAACTAAAACCAAATAACCCCAAATAAAGCACGCTATTTGTACTATCCCCTGTTTTAACCTTCTTCACTTCTTTCTTGTTTTCAGCTTTAACAGTTTCTTTATTTGTTGTTTCAACTTTTACTGTTGGTGTTACTGCTTCTTGTTTTGTTGGTGTAGCATCTTTTAATACTAATTTACTGATTGCTTCGTAAATAGCTTTAGCATATCCATCTACTGTTTCTTGTTCTGTTATTTTCTTTCCTTCTTTTACTGCATCAAGTGCTTCTTGCAATGAATTAACTGTTTCTTTTGTGTAAATTGTTAAGTTACTTGGCACTTTGGCTTTTGCTTCATTAACTTTTTTATAATTAGCATCTTTTAATACTAATTTACTGATTGCTTCGTAAATAGCTTTTGCCATTGCATCTACTTCAGTTTGTTCTGTTATATTTTTTCCTTCTTCTACTGCATCAAGCGCTTCTTGCAATGCATTAACTGTTTCTTCTGTGTAAATATTTAAGTTACTTGGTACTTTAGCTTTTGCTTCATTGACTTTTTTATAATCTGCATCTTTTAATACTAATTTACTGATTGCTTCATTGATTGCATTAGCATATCCATCTACTGTTTCTTGTTCTGTTATATTTTTTCCTTCTTCTACTGCATCAAGCGCTTCTTGCAATGAATTAACTGTTTCTTCTGTATAAATATTTAAGTCATTTGGCACTTTGGCTTTTGCTTCATTGACTTTTTTATAATTAGCATCTTTTATTACTAAACTATTGATTGCTTCATTAATAGCTTTAGCATATCCATCTACTGTTTCTTGTTCTGTTATATTTTTTCCTTCTTCTACTGCATCAAGTGCTTCTTGCAATGCATTAACTGTTTCTTCTGTGTAAATATTTAAGTTACTTGGCACTTTAGCTTTTGCTTCATTGACTTTTGTATAGTCCGCAAGATCAAACAACATATTAGAAAGTAATCTAATAATCTCAGCAAATGTATCATGCGCTTCAGTAGAAGATTTAACCCCTCTGTAATAATTTGCTCCGTTTAATTTATTACCCAAATTCTTATAATCTGTCGCATTTGGATAATTACTAGATATACCATGTAAATAGGCATTAAACTTTTCTGTTTCTGTCCAATTACCATCCCCATCATCACCTACAATAGTTTTATTTGTCTTTGCAGATAATCCGATAGAATAAATAAATGCATTTTTCTTTATAGATTTTGCAATAGATATAGCATTGTTTGCTACATCATCATCAAACGAACTTTGAGTTGTTGGCACACCATCCGTAACAAAAATTACTACTCTTTTGGCATATCTTCTATTTGTGTCATTCACACTACTATTTACCAAATTTTTTGTCAACTCCATAGCTGCTTGTGAATTTGTTGCACCTGACGCATTAATTGTTTTTACTTTTTCTTTTAAATCACCTTTATTCGTATCTTGTACAGCAACGTAGTCACTTACAACTTGAGTATAGTTATATCTATATCCTCCACTAGTGTATGTATCATTTCCTACTTTATTATTTTTATCCCCTGCAAATTTAACAATTGCAATTCTATTTTGTTTACTAACATCTTCAATGTTTGTATTTTTAGTTGAGAATTCATCAATCAACTGATAAACAGAATCCTTTAAAACACTCATTCTTTTTGTTCCACCACTTAATGGATCATCCATACTTCCAGACACATCTAGCACAAGCGTTATATCAAGAGGTATTGATTCTCCTTTAGTTTCCGCAAATACATTTACAGGCACTTGTGTAAAGACCATCATAAATGTAAGTACGCTTGCTATTATTTTCTTTATTTTTATCTTCATAACTTATTTTTCCTCCCCTTATTTAGATCTATTATGTTTAAAACTACTTATTTATTTGTTAATAAAAAAACCTCCCTTGTCTATTCATATTTTACTATTTATGATACTTTACTTTTTCATTTGTCGCGAAATGTCGTTTTTAGGGTGTGAAATGCAAAAAGAAGTCTCCTATTCAAAGAGACTTCTTTATAATTTTACTATCTAATAAACCTTTTCATCACAATACAATAAATAATCAATAAACTAAAACCAAATAACCCCAAATAAAGCACACTATTTGTACTATCCCCTGTTTTAACCTTCTTCACTTCTTTCTTGTTTTCAGCTTTTACAGTTTCTTTATTTGTTGTTTCAACTTTTACTGTTGGTTTTACTGTTTCTTTTTCTTTCATATCTTTATAAAGAATTGCATAGTCACTGAACTTATCTGTTTCAAATGTTAAACTGTTTGTCTTTTCATCATATTTTGTTTCTAAGATATCTACTTTTCCATTATGACTTCTTGCGATAAAGTATTCTCTCTTAGTTTTACTATCTTTATTGATTAGTTCTTCTGGAACTTTGATTGTTACTTTCATGACTTTTGTAAGTTCATGTATACTTTCATTTGTTCCATTAATACTCTTATAAAGTGTAATATCTAAGTATTTTCCTACTTTATATCCTTTTGTATTTGTTTCAATAAGTTCATTTGCTTGCGCTTCTTTTACTTCTAATACGATTTCTACTTTCTTACCTTCTGCTATTTCACTTAATTCATTTGCTGTTATTTCTTTGTTTTCAATAAGGAGATCTATAACTTCTTCTCTACTTATTTCTACATCTCCTGTTGTTTTAACAGTAAATGATCCTGTTCCTATCTTATCATTTTCTTTTGGTAAGATTGCATAGCTATATTCAAAGGATCCTGTATGGTTATTTCCTTTAGCTTTGATTGTTAGAACATGTTTTCCTTCTTTCGTTGCTTGATTATCTAATACTTCATAATCTTCTTTATTTAATGCTTTTCCATTGACTAAAACTTGTTCTACTTCTTGTGTTTGTTTTTCTCCTGTATATTTTAAAACATTTCCTAATACAACTGTTCCTTTATCAATCGATAATGGATTAATTGTATATGTTCCATCTTTAAAAGTAATATCATAATTTGGATTTGATCCTTCTTTTTGACTTACTTTTATCTTATATGTTCCTACATCTTCTCCTTCTTGTCTTGTAAGAATGATTCCAGTTAATCGATCTTCTCTTGCAAGTCTATCAAAACTATACATCAATTCATAACCTTTTTCTCCGTATGTTTTTGATAAATCAATTGCTGAAACTCTTGTTTTCATTTTTTTTATTGTAAAATCTTTTGTCACTGATGATTTTTCATAATTGTCATCAGCTGGATATGTCACTCTTACTGTATATTCTCCTGCATTCTTTGGTTTTGTTGTTGAATATTCATTCTTTCCTTTTAATGAATATTCAACAACTGGAGTAGTTTTATTGTTAGATGTTGATTTTACATCTACAACTTCATATCCATCATACGTTTTATCTAATTCATTTTGAGTAGTTGTAATTACTGTATTTGATTCATCTGTTTTACTAATTGTCACTGTTAATGCTGGCCATACAGTTTCTAATAATTCATAGTTATCTTTATCTTCACCACTTAAAGCAGATTTAGTATAACTTACTGCTTTATTTTCTCCTGCATTTGAGCTTTCTACTGTACCCATTTTTGGCATATCAATAGATACTTCATCATTTCCAACAACACCTGTAAGTTTTCCGCCTTGTAATGCAACTTCACTAGTACCATTGTATTTTCTATTTACAGCTTTTAAACCTTCAATAGATAATTGTTTTTTACCAATTGTATAACTTGTTGTTACATTTTCAGGTAACTTATAATTTTGATTACTTACTTTTGTAGCTTTAGCAGCATCTTTATAAGTACCTACATTTTTGTGTTGAGCTCCATCAACAGTAACTTCACATTTATCACTATCTACTAAGTTATTAACTGTAGCTGTTGGTAATTGTTCTTTTCCATTATAAGTTAATTCTTTATTCCATTTTAAATCAATTATTTTTGGTGTAATACTTCCTGCAACTAATTCAGGATAAACTAATGTGTAGTTATTCACATTTGTAGAATCATTTCCTGTAACATTCACTTTACTAGGATCTACTGTAACTTTATTTGCATCTTTTACATTTTTACTATTAAATATTCCAGTTAAACCACTTATTGTAAGTGTTTCACCATCAATTCCTGTAGCCACACTTCCAGTTACTGATGCGTTTTTATTACCATCATATTCTTTAGTTACAGAATCTACAGTAACATTTAATTCTTTAGGAGTAATTGTAAATTCTTTTTCACCACTTGTAGCTTCATAAGTACCATCTTCACCTACAGTCACTCTTACTTTATATGTTCCTGCATCTTTTGGTTTTATTGTTGTATATGTTGTGTCATCTGCATCTTTTACTTTATATTCAATAGTATCATTACCTGTTCCTAATTTATTGAACGTTGGTTGTTTAACTACTTGTCCGTCGTATTCTTTAGATATATCTTGAATATTTGTGATAGAACCATTTGCCTTTTTCACTTTTAAAGTAATAGTTGTAGTTCTTGGTGCTTGATTACCTTGATTATTTATATACTCAACACCTAAAGGATTATAAGATACTGTTAATGTATAATCTTTTGCTTCTAATTTATCTAAACATCTACCGTTAAACGTAATTGTTGAACCATTAACAGTATAATAATCATCTTTTTCTAATGAATCATTTCCAATGGCAACATCTTTAATTTCATTCCCATTTAAATTAACCGATGCTGTTAAATTACTTTCAGTTGTTTTTGTATATTCTAGCTTTTCTGCGGCCGATGTTGAATCACTGTAAAGAACAACACCATCAGAATTAATAATGCTACTATTTCCTGCATTATCTACAATCTTAGCATAAATAACATATTTATTATTTGGATTAATATTAAATGTTTTGCCATTATCTATCTTAATCCATGTAACATTTTCTAATTGTTCTATACTTAAAATATCATTAGCTAAATAGTAAGATACTTCTTTAACTCCACTTTCTCCTTCACCATCACTACCTGTAATAGTGACAGCTTTTGTTTCTTTAAAGAAATAGCCAAATGTTAAACTGTTTAATACTTTATTTATAGTGTTATTACCTATTTTAATTGTTCCTGTAGGAGCTTTATTTTCATTAATAGACCATTGAACAGGAACTGTTCCTTGATAGTTTCCCTTTCCAACAACATTTAATGTGTATGTTCCATAGTCTGTTTTTTCTACTTCACCACTAACTTCAAAATCATTATTTGTTAAAGCAGTTTCCCCATCTTTTACTGTAACAACTGGTTTAATCATATTTCTGTTATTAAACATATAGGTATTATCTTCTCCATCTAGCGTTACCATATTAGATGTTAAAGATTTTGGCGTAATTGTAGCAGTTGTTTCAGTTTGATTTCCTGTTTGCGATAATACATAGTTATTTTTATCTGTACCATTTAAAACTAAATTAGACAATGAAACTTTTTTATTTTCTCCAGCATTTACGTCTGTAAAGTTTCCATCTGCTGTAACTGATAATTGATCATTTCCACATTTACCATCAAAATGAGCATCATTAAAGTCTAATTTTACTGAATTATTACCATCATATTCTTTATCATTTGCTTTGATATTTGAAACTGTTACTTCTTTTTGATTGATTTTTACTTTTGAAGACTTTTCTTCACTATCATTATAATTACTTCCACCTTCTACTTTGTAATATATAGTATATTCCCCTGCATTTTCAGCAGATGGAATTTCTGTTGTCCATTTATCTTTAGCATTTAATCTATATTTTAAAATTGTTCCTTTTGGAATTTCAGCATTAATAATAAAGTTTTGTTTTTCACTGTTATATGTAAGATTTTTTGCAAATTCTACATTTATACTTGGTGTGCCTTTTTTGATTTCTACATCAACAAAGCCATGATCAGTTTTATAATCATTATGATTTTCATCACCTTTTACATAATAATAAATACGATATTTTCCTGCTTCTTTTCCTTTTGGAATTGTTGTTGACCAACCATCATTTTCACTTAAACTATAATAAACTGTTCCTCCATCAGCTATTCCCGCTGTTACAAGTTCTTGTTCTTTACCATTATAAGTTAACTCATTCGCTTTAGGAGGAGATGATAAACAAGAATTTGCTTTATTTATTTTAAACTTCTTTGTTACCGTTTGTTTACCAACACTAACAGATACTTCGTAATCACCTACTGCAGTAGGTGCAATTTCACTTTTTGTATAATCCTTTCCTTCATATTCAATTATTATATCATTTTTAGTGACAGGAAATTTATTATCAGTAACCACATTATTGTCACTATCTTTTAACGATAAACCACTATAAGCTTTTCCTGTATAATCCATATCATCTGCACTAATTTTTAATTCTACCGCATTTGTATTGTAACTACATGAATTTTCACTAGTAGTGCATCGAGCAGAAATTGTACTATTATCATTTACTTCATATACCCAATTATGAGTATGTTTAATTACTGTCAAAGCTTTATATTTAAAAAGCACATTACAATCATCATTAAGTATAGAAACCTTATCAATGAAATCTTGTGTTAAATTTGTATTTGTTAAATAATACTCTTTTGATAAATCATCTTCATTAACTCTTATTGAAAGTGGCGATGTATTTGTATAATTAGAAATATCTAATCTAGATGAATTTTCTAGATAAATTCCAGCATTACCACCTGATATTGTTGTATTTCCATTTATATTTAAATATTTATATCCTCCATTATAGTAGTAATTCAAACTTGAAGATATACCATAGTTTTGACCCTTTATTGTGCAACTTGTAATCTCTATCTTCTTCCAATTATTTTTCCAATATTTTCCAAATTGAATTGCATCACCATAATTATTAGTTACGTTACTATTATTTAAGACTAACCCATTATATCTTGGTGTTTCATTAACGAAATCAATCATTGTACCATTTGCAATCATTCCATTTTCTATAGTAGTGTTTGTTATTTCTGCATAACCATTGTTACTTAATGCACAGCTATTTTGAATATTTTGCAACTTTTTTATTGTACAATTATTGATACTAATTGTCGAATTGGTAGTTCTATTTATTATTGCTTTTTGAGCATTTGTTGTTATTGTTAAATCATTAATAGACGCTGTACCAACACTGCTATCGAAGAATGTTAAAAAGTTGGCATTTACAGTATGATACTTACCATTAATAGTAAAATTATTTTTACTACCGCCGATAATGAACCAACCATATCCTCTCCATTTGTCTGCAACATCTATATTACCATTAATATTAACAGTTATAGCTCTTTTTGTAACAATGGTAAAAAATCGATTGTCTTTTTTTAGAGAATATTGACCTCCTTCTATATTAATAGTATCAACTACGCCATATTTTGCCTCTTCATCCCCAATCACTATTGGAAATGTTGTATTTGGCGTAACATTCATTACATTTCCAGAAATTGTTATTCCATTGTCGTCAGCTGCATACACATTTGTTGATGCTAAAGGCATTTGTGTAAAAATCATCATGAATATAAGTACGCTTGCTATTATTTTCTTTATTTTTATCTTCATAACTTTCTTTTCCTCCCCTTATTTAAAATTATTATGTTTAAAACTACTTATTTATTTGTTAATAAAAAAACCTCCCTTGTCGATTCATATTTTACTATTTATGATACTTTACTTTTTCATTTGTCGTGAAATGTCGTTTTTAGGGTGTGAAATGCAAATAATAAGAAATAATTATTATATTTTGTAAATAAAAAAAGGCTATACGAATATACGTATAACCTAATTAATAATTCTAAAAACATCTTCTTCACTTGTTACATTAAATATATTTAATGTAAGTTCATTTAGTTTTTCTAGCGATGTATTTGTAAGTTGTTTTTCTAAAGGTCTTGATAAGGTTCCTAGTTTTACTTTAAGTTGTTCTTTTAAAGTATTTTGTTTTTCTTCTCGTTTTCCTTTTTCAAATCCAATTGTTTCTCCTTTTTCCATTCCTTGATCTTCAAATCTTTGAAATAATTTGTCCATTGCTTCACACATGTTGATTTCATCTCCTTCTGGTAAATCTTCTCTTTTAATTTTCGTACGTGTAAATGTTGCTGCCATCATGAAGTTTTCTGTTTCGATTTTACGATTGTTTCTTAAGTCATCATAATTTCCTGCAAACATGCTTTGACTGATTTCTACAACTTCTTTTAATCGTTGATTGGTAAGTTTTCTTGCATCCATTATTTTAAGTTCGACAACAGGTAATCTCCAATCATTGATATAAGGTTCCATCTCTGATGGTATATTTTTCAATGTCTCTTTCAATGTTTCTGGTGATTTCCATTCTTTATCTCCCGTATAGAACACAAAGCTTCCTACTGGATAGATTTCTTGTTTACTTTCAACCTGATTGATATAAATCGTTGCATCATAGTTGAGTATGCGAAAGATCATTTTTTCATCAAAAGTACTTTGATGTTCAACTCCAATAATCACATACTCTCCATGAATACTTGCTTTTCTTACCACATCTCGATATCTTTTGATCTCTGTTGGCTTGTCGACCTTTCCTATCAAGGTCGACAGATCATTTTCTCTTGAAACAAGTTCTTCAGGTTGAATGACCTGTCTTCCTTGAAAAAAAGCATAATTACAAAGATCCGCAAAGCATCCTTTATCTCTGAGTAGTTTTTTACAGGTACTGTCACTAGCATTTCTTTCTTTAATGCACATCATATTTCCTCCTTATATAAATTTTTTATATCAAGGTTTCATACATCGCTTTTTGTTTATATTGTTTATCATATTTATAAGGAGTTTTTCTGATGTTATTGTACCATGTTATCAAAGACAATTTGTCTCAAATTTGTGTCAAATTTGTGCGTTTTCTAACCATGGCGATTTAATTTTTATCTATCATTATTTTAGCTTTCCTTTTTTTCTTCTTCAATGGACGTTTAGTCCAAAAAAAAGAAGTCCATTTAGGACCTCTTGTCTTATTATTCACCAATAATTTCCATCATAGATTTATGGAAGACTTCTGTTTTATCAGCTGCATCTTTAGCATCTGTTCCTTTAATTGAGAAATAGAATTTACATTTTGGTTCTGTTCCTGAAGGACGAGCTGCAATCCATGAGCCATCTTCTAAGTAATATTTTAATACGTTAGATTTTGGTAATTGAATTGTTGTTCCATCAGAACATGTACTATTTCCATAGTCTTCAACTTTAACAACTTTTACACCACCAATTTCTTGTGGAGCATCTTTTCTTAAGTTGTCCATGATTTCTTTAATTCTTGCTGCACCAGCTGCACCCGCCTTAGCAAGGGCGATTTGTGTTTCTTTAAATGTACCATGTTTTGCATAAAGTTCATTTAAAACATCTACTAAATCTTTACCTTGTTTTTTATAATAGTTACCAGCTTCAGCTGCAGTTAAAACAGCTTGAACAGCATCTTTATCTCTTACAAAGTCTTTAATAACACATCCATAAGATTCTTCATAACCAAATACAAATGTTTTTTCATGAGTTTGTTCATATTTACGAATCTTATCTCCGATAAATTTGAATCCTGTTAATGTTTTTTCAACATCAACACCATAGCTTCTTGCTACAAGTTCTCCTAAATCAGATGTAACGATTGTATTATACATTACCGCATTATCAGGTAATGTTCCTTTTTCTTTCATTTGGCTTAAGATATATTCCAAATAAACAGCTGCAGATTGGTTACCAGACATTAAAACATATTCACCATTATGTTTTGCGACAACTCCTAAACGGTCCCCATCAGGGTCTGTAATAACAACAACATCGGCATCTACTTCTTTAGCTTTTTTGATTGCTAATTCATAAGAAGCAGGTACTTCAGGGTTTGGCGATTTTGTATTTGAGAAATCTGGATCTGGTGCACATTGTGCAAGTACTGGCACAATATCATATCCAAGTCTTGTTAAGCAAGTTCTTACCGCAATGTTTGAAGTTCCATGTTGCGGAGAAAAAACGATTTTGAAATCTTTTTTATCCATTCCAGGATTTACTTCAATTGCCATTACTTCTTTATAATAAGCTTCATCTACTTCTTCACCAATCCATGTCATATATGGATAAGCTTCTTCATCAGAGAAGACTTTAATATTTAATTCATCATCTACTTCATTTACATATTGCACAACTTGATCAGCTGCTTCTGGTAATAATTGACATCCAGTATCATCATATACTTTATATCCATTATGTTCTTTAGGATTGTGACTTGCTGTAATCATAATACCACCCGCACATTTTAAATAACGTACCGCAAATGATAATTCTGGTGTTGGACGTAATGATTCAAAGATATATGATTTAATACCATAAGTTGCTAAAACCTTTGCTGATTCAATTGCAAACTTATAAGACATATGTCTATTATCATATCCAATAGCAACACCTCTTTCTTTACCTTCTGGTAAAGATGCAATATATTTCGCAAATCCTACATTTGCTTTTTGAATAACATAGATGTTTAGACGGTTTGTCCCTGCACCTAAAATACCTCTCATCCCTGCAGTTCCAAATTCAACATCTGTATAAAAAGCATCTTCTTTTGCAGTTTCATCCATTGATAATAATTCAGCTTTTAATGCAGGATCTAAATCTTCTTTACTAACCCATTTTTGATATTTTTCGTTATAATTCATTTTTACCACCTCTTCTATTAGTATATCAAAGCTCTTTGTCAAAAACCACAGAAAAATGTAACCGTTTTCAAATTATTTTCGGATAATATCTCCTACTTCGACATTTAAGTATGTCAAAATTTGTTGGACATTTACAATCATTTGATAACCACGCTTACCTGCCGAAAAGGCAACCTCATCCACTTTTAAAATACTTTCATCTATATAAGTAGGAAATTGTTTTTTCATACCTACTGGCGAACATCCTCCTCGCATATATCCCGTTACCGATAATAAGTCTTTTTGATGAATCATTTCGACACTTTTTCTTCCCGCAAGTTTCGCCAGTTTCTTTAAATCAATTTCTTCTAAAACAGGCACACAACATACAAGATGTTCATTATGATGATCATGAAGAACCAATGTTTTAAAGATTGCATTTGGATCCATATCCACCTGACTTGCTACATGTCTTCCATCTAAGTGTTCTTCATCATATTCATATTCTTTAATCGAATAAGGAATTTTTGCTTTATCTAACATTCTTAGCGCATTTGTTTTAAACTTCTTAGCCATGATTTACACCTCTACATTCATTATAGCATAAAAAAAGGGAACCATGTTGATTCCCTTTTCATTAATGCTATTATTCAGCAACTTTTTGTTCTTTAATTACTTTTGCAATAGAAGCAATTACATCTTCTTCGTCATCACCTTCAGCTACAATAGTAACAGTAGCTTTAGTAGGAACACCTAAAGACATAACTCCCATGATAGATTTTAAGTTTACTTCTTTATCATTATAAACTAATTTAATATTGCTAGTGAATTTGCTAGCTTGGTTTACTAAGATAGTAGCTGGTCTAGCATGTAATCCAACTGGATCAGATACTACGAAAGATAATTCTTTTGCCATTATATGACTCCTCCTTAAAAATTTCTATGTATTAATTATAGCACCTTATTTTTATAATTTCTAGGTATTTTCTAAAAAAATAAAGCGTTTACATAACAAAATAAAATTTATTCGATAAATTCAATATTTTTTAGTCTTATATAGACAAATATAAAAGTAGATAATCTAACAATTATCTACTCATTTGTACTTTTTTTCGCAATTACCATAAACTTATGAGTGGTAATTTCATAAAAATGATTTTTCTTAATTTTCTTTAAAACATCCGCATAGAAATTAATGAATTGTTCATAACGTTCTACACGTTCTGGCGAAATACTTTTCATAAAAGCAAGAACAGCTGATAAAGAAGTAAAACGAATACGTCCAATATCTTCATAACTATCTACGATATCAAAACCAATATCGGTTAAAGTTGTTTGACACGCTTCTTTATTCCATTGACCTTTGATTTTAAAAGGAATAAACATATTGATAATTTCTTTATAATTATCACTTCCTAATTGATCAACCACTAAGTAACCACCTGGTTTTAAAATACGATACATTTCAAACTTATCATAATTTGACAACTCATTAACCGCAATATCGATCTTTTCATCTTTAAAAGGCATTTTCCCTTGAGAAGTAAAAGTTGTGACTTTAATACCTTTATCTTCAAGTTTTTCCCTTGCCTTTGAAGGATTTAATTCCACTGAATACGTAATAGGTGGAAGTTCTTGGAACTGAGAAGTAAATTCTCCACCATCTACTGAAACAACAGCAAGATGTTTATCTTCTTGAAAATATTGTTGAATGATTTGATGACTATCATAACTAGGAATCGTTTGTTGCATCAATTCATCCCCATGGTTTTTAATAGCTTCTTCAATTTCAATTTTCAAAATCTTACTTTCTTGAATATCTTTTTTAAAACGGAAACATCCATAATAATAAGATCCTACTTGTGAAAGAGCATCACTAATTACTCCTACTGCCACAAAACCAATGAGTTGTAAAAACCACATTGTTGAAAATGTTGTTTCTAATGAAACAATAACATAACATAGAATAGCTACAAAAATCACTGAAAATTGATTACGATAGCCAAATTTTTCATCATACTTTAAAAAATAACGTATATTTGACATTTTTCTTGCTTGTCTTCCCTCAATCTCCAAAAATACAAATTTCATACCCAGTAGAATTATCGCATAAGCTACAAGTATAACAATATAATATTCCATCTCTTACTCCTTATAAATAACATTTCCTTCTAAATCATAATAAGCTTTATGATTTTTCTTCATTAAATACATATCTTGATACAAGACATATTCCCCTTCTAAAGAAAATACACTTTCTTGATCATCCATATTATAAAGATAGGTTGTTCCACTTTTATTTAAAATACCATAAACAACTCCATCAAATTCAAAGATTTGACCTTCTGCCATAAAGTAACCATTAATAACAACTTGTCCTTCTTTATCAATGACTTCATATTTACTATTTGTTTCATAAGCTGCATAATAACCTTTATCTAAATATTGAATAGAAACATAATTTTTAGAAACTTTCTTTCCATCTTTATTCATTAAATAATACTTTTCACCATCTTTAGAAACAACAGCTAAACCATTTTTATCAAAATCTTGAGCATCTTTAAAGATTGTCTTTAAGGCTTTTTTTCCACTAAATGTATAATATTGATACCCTTTATTTTGCACATAAACAGGGAACATCTTTCCATTTACATAAGATACTTTAGGATTTAATTGTATTCCTGTCACATCTTTTGTTTTCCCATTTTCTACAAATTTATGAGGGCCATAAATATAACTTGCATTTTTAACTAAATAGTTATTGATATTTTTATAATACGTTGTCGCAATTGCATCTTCTTTTCCATTAATCGAGAATAAACGAATTTGATCATTATTTGTTACTACAATGGTTGACCCACTAAACTTCGAACTTGTTACTTCAATATTCTTTTCAAAAATAAGCTTTCCTTTTAAATCAACATAACCAAACATCTTTTGTTTTTGATCATAAACAAGGAACCCTTTTTTATAATCTTGATTCATAATATCATATTGACCTATAAGTTTTGTGCTTAAGCCGTTTTCATCAATTTGACTATTGGAAGATGTATCGTAGAAAACACTTTTCTTTTCATAACCCACTAAAATAAAAGAACTGTTATAAACACTTGCATAAGTAATCTTCTTTTTAGATGTTACTAATACATCACCATTACCATCTAAAACAGAATATTTTTTATTCTTATAGATGACAGGTAATCCGTATAAAGAAATCTTTGTTTTCTTATTCTCTTTATAAAGGATTTTTCCTGATAAATCATAAAGTGTATAAAGACCTTTTCCATCTTTAGCGACGATCATATTTTCTAAAACTGAAAGAGTCACCCCTTTTTTATAAGCAATAACATCTTTTCCATCTTTAGAAATATAACTTGTTTTTTTATCAATTGATACAAGATATCCTTCATCTTGTACATCTTGATAAGAAGTATATTTAAATTTTGTTTTTAAATCTCCTTCTGTGTCACATAATGCATATTTTTTATTTTTTTCAACAAATAAAGTTTGTGTTTTTTTACTTGTTGAACATCCTGTTATCATTACTATAGCAAGCAGTGCTATTAATATTTTTTTCATAACTAGACCTCCTCGGTACGTTTATTATAACACAATAATCATTTTATGAAACGTATATTAAGTAAGCGCCAAATAAAATAGTGTATTTAAAAAGGTCGATTGAATTGATACAATGATCAATTTAGTCGGCTTTTATTTCAAATTCTTCTTTTATCTCTTCACTCCATGGTAAGAACCAGTCCAGTCTTTCTGGATCTTCAACCAGATCTTGTTGAGGTAAATAATCCATGATGAATTCAATATAATCGTATGGATTAAGTTTATTGGATTTAGCTGTTTCAATCAGGCTGAATACTGCTGCACTTGCTTCAGCTCCTTTAGTAGAAGTTGAAAACAGCCAGTTCTTTCGGCCAACTGTA
>NZ_PYLP01000022.1 GCF_003024675.1 Faecalibacillus faecis
CATTTAATAAACCAACTCTAAATTGAGTTGTAACGAAATCAGCATCCTTTAATGCTTCTCTACGATCTAATGTTAAATGAACTTTAACATCATAAGGAGAAGCATCCCACATACGTTGTGCCATTTTACCAACGATTTCTAATTTTTCTTTCCCATCTTCAATATCGACAAGCCAAATTTCTTTGATTGGAAGTTCATCATATCTTTTAATAAATCCTTCCATTAATTCTGGTGTATAACTACTTCCTCCACCAATTGTTACAATTTTTACAGGTTTTTTACTCATTTTTATATCCTCCTTATTTTTACAAAACTATTCTAGTTTTATACTTTTCTTAAATCAATAAAGAGGAATTTTATAGTTACACTGTTCCAACAAAACAAACATAATTCAAACAAAAATAGAGAACACTGTTCCCTATTTGATTAAATCATTGTTTGTATCTCTTATAAGTGATGATGTAAAATTTTCATATTCATCAGCAATCTTAATTTTTTTCTTTTTATTTTCTTTATAATTTAAGCTAAAATACATACTATAAAATAAATCCAATAAATAAAGTGTTGATAAATTCATAGAAAAAGTTCCCAAATTGTTTCTAATTTTTTCTCTTGTAGAAACATGTAGAACACAACGTGATAAAGAAGATAAAGTATTCGTTCCAAATGATGTAATAGTAATAAAATCGATATTTCTTTCATTTAATTTATTTGCCATTCTTATACAATTTTGTGTTTCGCCTGTATAGCTAATTAAAATAAAACAGGCATCTCCTTTATTTAAATAACAAGCCTCATAATATGGTTCATCAATACTTTGATATACATTTACATGTTTTCCTATTCTAGCCATTTTATCTCTAAAAGTTAAAGCAAGATCATTTTGCGATCCAGAAGAAATAATATAAATATTTTTATTGTTTTTTAATAAATTCAATGCTTTTCTTAACATATCGTGATCCAATAGTGAATGTGTATCATCAATTATTTCATGGTACAATGAACACATTTTATTTGATATTGTTTGTATGTTATCTTCTGTCATAAAAGGTATACTGGGATTTATATCTGAAAAATTCGAATTTAAATAGTGAAGTTCTTCGACATACATTTCTTTAAATTCTTCAAATCCAGTAAATCCTAATTTTTGACAAAGTCGTATTATTGATGATGGTGAACAATACAATCTCTTTGATATTTCACGTGTTGATTGTCTTGCAATTTCTTCCTTTTGATTCAAAAAATACTTTACTATTTCTTTTTCTGCATACGTAAAATCAAAAGACTTTAACTTATCACTTATTAACATTTTTAACCTCATCCCTTTTCAATTCTATAAAGATTATACCTACAACATAAACTATTTTCCAACCATAAAAGCCTATCTAATTCACTATGAATCCACTGAGCTTTATTCATTATATTCTTATCTTCAATAAGTATTTGTAAAAAAACCTAGACTACTTATGGTACGTTTGATTGTTCATAATTTTGAATGCACGATAGATTTGTTCAACTAAGATAAGTTTCATTAATTGATGCGGAAAAGTCATTTTAGAAAAGCATAAACGATAATTTGCTCTTTGTAATAAAGACTTTCCTAAACCTAAAGAACCCCCAATAACAAAAGTAATCGTACTCTTTCCTCTAATCATACATTCTTCAATATGTTTAGAAAAAGCCACACTATCTATTTCTTTTCCATGTAAATCTAAAACAATAACATATTCATCATCTTTGATTTTAGCGATAATTTTATCTGCTTCTTTATCTTTGATGATATTTTCAACATTTTCACTTGCATTATCAGGAATTGGTTCATCACCAACTTCTACCATTTCTACTTTACAGTAAGCATTTAATCTTTTGATGTATTCATTAATTCCATTAACAAGATATTTTTCTTTGAGCTTACCAATTGTTAAGATTCTAATTTTCATAATGTCCTCCAGAAACAATTTCTTTTTGATCTGCCACTTTGATTTCATCAAAATAAATATGTTCTTCATCAAAAACTCTTTGATATGTATTTAATGCTGTTTCTTTTGTATTTGCTTCTTCAGATAAGTGAGCTAAACAAATTTCTTTTGTTCTTTCTCCAATAACTTGCGCCATAATATGAGCACTATATTCATTATTAAGATGGCCTTTATCTCCTAAAATACGATTTTTTAAGAATAAAGGTCTTCTTGTACTCATTAATAATTCAATATCATGATTGCTTTCAAAAATATAATAATCTAAATTTTTCATATACCTCATATTCTTTTGAGAAACATAACCTGTATCTGTCATATATAGAATTGTTTCATGTTTTCCTTTAATCACAAAACCTAGTGGTGAAGTTGCATCATGCGATAAAGGTAAAGGAGTAATAATATAATGATCTAATTGTATGTCTTGATAATTTTCTATTTCGTGGCTTTCATCTATGCCTGGGATACATCCTTTTCCACAATAGACAATACTTTGATCAAAGATACCGATATTTTTATTATGGTCGACATGATCATGCGTTAATAAAACATAATGGATATCATTTTCATGAAATCCTAGTTGATTAAGTTTTGTGTAAAGCTGTCTTTTACTGATGCCACAATCAATTAAAAGTCCATTGCCTTGATCATAAATAAAGATGCTATTTCCCTTAGAACCACTTGCTAAGATATGATATTCCATTTTCCCTCCAAAACAAAAATGAGTACCAAGTACTCATTTTCTTATTTAAGTCCGTATTTTTTATTGAATTTTTCAACACGTCCATCAGCACTAGCAAATCTTTGTTTTCCAGTATAGAATGGATGACAGTTAGAACAAGTATCAACACGTACTTCATCTAATACTGAACCACTTTCAAATTCTGCTCCACATGATGTACAAACTACTTTTACTTTTTTGTAATTTGGATGAATTCCTTTTTTCATTGTTATTTCTCCTTCCGCCTTGTAGATTTCTCACTACAAAGTAAGTTGCTATGATATATTAACATTAAATTATGTCGTTTTCAAGCCCTTTTTATAATTTTAATCATCAACTTTAATTCGTCTAATAACCGCACCTAAAGTAATTAATTTTTGATCAATATTTGCATAACCACGATCAATATGATAAACATTACTGATTTCAGTAATACCATCCGCAATTAATCCGGCAATTAATAAAGCAGCTCCACATCTTAAATCTGTAGCTTCTACTTTTGCCCCTTTTAATGGTGTTTTTCCATTAATAAAACACATTGATTCATCTAATTCAATATTTGCGCCCATTTTATTAAGTTGTTCACAATGTCTAAATCTCTCTGGATAAATTGTTTCTATTACTTGTGATTGTCCGTTTGCCTGTGTAAGAAGCGCCGTTAATGGCTGTTGTAAATCTGTCGCAAAACCAGGATATACTTGTGTTCTTACATCTACCGCATTAAAGTTTTTGTTATCACCATAAACAATAATACTATCACCAACATTTTCCATTTTAACGCCCATTTCTTTTAACTTAGAAATAAGAGATTCCAAATGTTGAGGAATGATATTTTGAATAATAACTCTTTCTCCTGCTGCTGCAGCCATAATTAAGAATGTACCTGCTTCGATACGATCAGGAATGATTTCATGAGTACATCCTTTAAGATGTTCTACTCCTTCAATCGTAATTGTATCAGTACCAGCACCTCTAATTTTAGCTCCCATTTTTGTAAGTAAGTTTACAACATCAATGATTTCTGGTTCTTTTGCTGCATTTTCAATAACTGTTTTACCTTCAGCTTTTACTGCCGCTAATAAGATATTGATTGTTGCTCCAACCGAAGCAAAATCTAAATATATTTTTGCACCTACTAAACGATCTGCTGTAATCACATGCGCACCATCAACAAATTCAACCTTTGCTCCTAACGCTTCAAATCCTTTAATATGTAAATCTATCGGACGAGGTCCTAAAAAGCAACCACCTGGTGCTTTCATCACAACTTTTTTGCATTTTCCAAGTAATGCTCCCATTAAATAATAAGATGCTCTTAATTTATCCACAGCATCAGATACTAATGGAACATTTTCCATACGAGAGGGATCAACAATTAAACTATCATGACTTCTTAATACTGTACAATTAAGTTCTTCTAATAAAACTGCTAAAGCATCGACATCACTAATTTCTGGTACACCATAAATTGTTACAGGACTATCCGCTAAAATAATTGCCGGAATAAGTGCTACAGTGGCATTTTTTGCACCCGAGATTTCTACTGTACCATTTAATTTATGTCCGCCTTCAATAGCAATAATTTCACTCATGACTTTACCCCTTTTCTTCTATCTATACTCCCTAATACTATATTATAAATTCATTAAAAAAACAACTTAATAAAGAGATTTCACATAAACAAAAAAAGCCCGAAGGCTTTTTTAATTGATTAAGCTTTACCGATGCAACCGAATACTTCCATTCTATCTTTAACACATTGTTTAATAGCTTCTGCACCTGGTGCTAATAATTTACGAGGATCATATCCTTTTCCTTCTAAATCTTTTCCAGCTTCAATGTATTTACGTGTAGCTTCTTGGAAATATAATTGACATTCAGTGTTTACATTTACTTTAGATACTCCTAAAGTGATTGCTTTTTTGATCATTTCATCAGGAATTCCTGAACCACCATGTAATACTAATGGTAATTTTCCAGTTTCAGCTTGGATTGCATCTAATGCATCAAAGTCTAAACCTTCCCAGTTTGCTGGGTATTTACCATGGATATTTCCGATACCTGCAGCTAAGAAATCTACTCCTAAGTCTGCGATTGATCTACATTCTTTTGGATCTGCTACTTCACCTTTACCGATGACACCATCTTCTTCTCCACCGATTGATCCAACTTCTGCTTCTACTGAAACACCTTTTGAATGACATAATTCAACGATTTCTTTTGTTTTTTCAATGTTTTCTTCGATTCCATAATGAGAACCATCAAACATGATTGAAGAGAAACCTGCATCTAAAGCAGCTTTAGCTCCTTCGTATGAACCATGATCTAAGTGTAAAGCTACTGGTACAGTGATATTTAATGCTTCTACCATTGCTTTAACCATTGCTGCAACTGTTGTATATCCAGTCATATATTTAGCAGCACCTTCTGAAACACCTAAGATTACTGGTGCTTTTAATTCTTCTGCAGTTAATAATACTGATTTAGTCCATTCTAAGTTGTTGATATTGAATTGACCTACTGCATAATGTCCTTCTTTAGCTTTCTTTAACATTTCTGTTGCTGATACTAATCCCATAACAAATCTCCTTTTCTTTTTTTCGGTTATATAATACTATCTTTTATTTAGAATTTCCATAGTTTTTATCATAAAAACCTTATTTTCCAAAAGCTTTTAACAATCTTTGACATGCATCTTCTAAAACACTACGAGGAATTGCAAGATTAAACCTTTCAAAACCTTCTCCACCCGTTCCAAAGATATATCCTTCATCTAACCATAAACCGGCTTTTTCTAACATTGTTTTTTCTAATTCATCTTTATTTAAACCACATTCTCTAAAATCAACCCATCCTAAATATAAACCTTCAGGTTTAACTAAATGAATATGAGGTAAATTTTCTTTTAAGAATTCATCGAAATAAGTAAAGTTATCATAAACATATTCCAACATTTCATCTACCCATAATTCACATTCATTATAGGCTGTCATACAAGCAATAATACCTAAGAAGTTTGGTTCATTAACCCCATAACGATTCATTGTTTCTTGATAAGCTTTTCTTAATTTTTCATCCGCAATAATAATATTAGATGTTTGTAGTCCTGCTAAGTTAAATGTTTTTGATGGTGCCGTTAAAACAACAGAGAATTCTTTATAACTTTCATCTACATTATAGAAAGGAATATGTATATGATCCCCATAAACAAAATCTTCATGAATTTCATCAACAATGACTAAAACATGATGTTTCTTACAAATTTCACCAATTTGTTTTAATTCATCTTCTTTCCATACTTTTCCAATTGGATTATATGGATTACATAAAATAAACATTCTAACATCATTTTCTACAATTGCTTTTTCAAAAGCTACATAATCCATTTCATAAGAATTCTCTTTATAAACCATTTCATTTTCAATAATTCTACGATGATTTAATTCAATTGAAAAATCAAACGGATAATAAACAGGTTTATTAATAATGATGGCATCATTTTCCTTTGTATAAGCATTCACACATAATTTAATTGCTGTTACCACACCTGGTGTTGGTACAATCCATTCTTTCTTGATATCAAAGTCATGTCTTCTTTTCATCCAAGAAATAACCGCATCAAAATATTCATCTGGCGCAAATGAATAACCATAAACACCTTGTCTTATTCTTTTAACTAAAGCATTTTCAATTTCCTTTGGCGATTTAAAATCCATATCCGCAACCCACATAGGTAACACATCTTTAGGTTTATTATTTGCTTCAATCGTATCCCATTTAGCACAATTTGTTCCTTTTCTATCTACAACTTCATCAAAATCAAACATACTTTTCTCTCCTATAACACTTCTTTATCTTTAAATTCATCTTTTGAAAAATGCATTAAAGTCATTCCTAAAGCCATAGAAAGATTCAATGAATCTATATAATGACTATGAGGAATAAAAATAGATTTTCCATAATCTAAATACCCATCCGGTAAGCCACTACTTTCATTACCAAAAACAAGAGAATGATACCCTTTTGGGGATTCAACCTTATGAATATTCGTTGCCCCTTTTAACATCAAGGTATAAATATCATGACTTGGAAATCTTTTTAAATAATCTTCAAAACTATCAAAATACTCAATATTTAAATGAAACATTGCTCCCATTGAAGCTCTTAAAACACGAGGATCAAAAACATCGACACCTGGTCTAATAATCGCTAAATTATAATAATTGAATCCTAACATTGTTCTCATAATTGTTCCCATATTCCCCATATCCCCAGGATTTACTAAAACAACATGATTTCCTTCTTGTAAAGTCATTTCATATTTTTTAATGATAGCAATCGCAAAACAATTATCTTTTTTAGATAATTTTTGAATTGTATTATCACTTTCAATTAATTCAATATGTTTTTCTCTACAAATTTCATCAATGATAGGAATACCTTTATTCTTATAAGAATTACTTTTTATATATACTCTTAAAACAAGATCAGGTCGATTTTTTAATAACTCAATCGTTTCAAAAACTCCTAAAGTATACGTATAATCAAAATCCTTCTTATATGCTTTAATCTTCATCTAATAAACCTTCTACTCTCTTTGTTTCTTCCTCTACACTTTCTTTTAAAGAAAGAAAATGTTTTTCTTCAAAATTGGCTCCTTGATGAATCAAATCAATCAATTCATCATACTTACGACAAGCTAATTTCAATTGTGAATATTTGATTGTCACATCTAATTCATTTCCAGCATCAGCCGTAATTTTATTTACTTCACGATACACTTCTTTAAACTTAGCATCTAAGTCTACTTTTTGTTTCTTTCTAAAAAACATCAAGCATCCCTCCCTTGCCCTTAATAGTAACACAATTTCATCTTAAATTCAGTTAATTTTTAGATTGTCTTTTGTTATAATACATTCGAGGTGATACTATGAAATTATTAGCTTGTCCCAAATGTCATCAACAACTTCATTTAGAAAACAAAACACTTAAATGTGAAAACAATCATTGTTATGACATTTCTAAAAGAGGATATATCAATTTATTATTAAATCCTGATAAAGCTACCAATAATCCAGGAGACAGTAAAGAATCTCTTGTCGCAAGAAAAGCATACTTAAATAAAGGTTATTATGATCCTATCTTAAATCAAGTGATTACGTGTATTGATGAATTCAAACATCAAGATGATTTAAGTATTTTAGATTTAGGATGTGGAGAAGGATATTACACTCAAGGTTTAAAGAAACATTTTGAAAACAGTGATGTTTATGGTTTAGATATTTCTAAAATTGCGATCGATATGGCAACCCGTTATCGCAAAGATGTTACTTGGCTTGTAGGAAATTCTAAAAATATTCCTATCTTAGATCACAGTTTAGATTTTATCTGTGCTTTATTTACAGTAGTAAATCAAGATGAATTAAAAAGAGCATTAAAAGAAGATGGTTATATTGTTCATGTTACTGCTAATAATCAACATTTAATTGAAATTAAAGAATTGATTTATGATGAAATCAAAGTAAAGAGTGATAAGTATATTCGTTTAGATTTTAATCAAGTGAAAAGTTATGACTTTAAAGAAAAAGTTCATATTTCTAATCGTGAAGATGCTTTAAATCTTTTAATGATGACACCACACTATTATCATATTAAAAAAGAAAAACGTGGCGTTTTAGATACTTTACAAGGTTTAGATATCACAATTGATATCAAAGTAACAGTGTATGCATTATCATAAAGAAAAGAATCACTTAGTAATAGAAATTGATGAAAGAATTCAAGGAATGACACTTCTTGAATTCTTTCATTATCTGCATCTTTCTAAAAAAACAATTCACTTACTTCGTCAAAATAAAGACTATACTTTAAATAATACTTATGTTGATTATCAAACCATTTTAAAAGATAAAGATATTCTTTCAATTAAAGCCTATGAACAAGGCAGAGATTTTATCGAAGAAGAAAGTTCCTTAGAAATCATCTATGAAGATGACTTGCTTTGTGTCGTCAATAAACCAAGTAACCTCATTATTCATCCTGATGATAAAAGTAAAAAAAATACTCTTTGTAATTATGTGAGTTATTATTACCAACAAAGCTATCAAGATTTACCGATTCGTTATCTTCATCGTTTAGATAGAGATACGACCGGTCTTGTGATGTTTTGTAAATGTGCACTTTTACAACCTTACTTTGATGCTTTAATTGCTTCTAAAGAAATCAAGAAAACCTATCTTGCCATCATTCAAGGACATTTACCTAAAAGAGAAATGACTATTGATTTACCTATCGGTCAAGACCGTCATAGTAAAAATAAAATGTGTATTTCTAAAACAGGTAAAGATGCTTTAACACATTTTAAAGAAATTAAAACAAAAGGAAATTATACACTTATAAAATGTCAAATTGAAACTGGTCGAAAACATCAAATAAGAGTTCATTTGAATCATTTACATCATCCTATTATAGGAGATACTCTTTATGGAAAAACTTCTTCTATGATTAAAAGAATGGCTTTACATGCTTATTGTTTAAAATTTATTCATCCTTTAAGTAATCAATTAATGACAATTGAATGTCCCCTTCCCTTAGATATGGAAAAAATCTTTAAATAAAAAAGAACAATGTAATGATAAGACATTGTTCTTTATATTTTACTATTATGCATTATTTTTTCTTTTTATTTTTTTATTCTTTTTTTCTTTTCTTTTTGCTGGTTTTTCATCTTCACCCACAACTCTTGTCTTAGCAAGATAATCATGGATACTTCTTTGAGAAGCTGATCCTAGAACAAAAACTCCTGAAATCATTGTAATAACCATACCAATCATTTTTAAATAATAGTCAAAATAGAAACCTGTTGCTAGTGTAAGCATTTGTCTTAAATAATTAGTAACAACAATAGCCGAACCTTCTAATAAGAATAATCCAACCCCTTGTCTAATAATCAAAGTTTTTAAACTCACATCACTATAATCATCATTATTTACAATCTTTATTTTTAACCAATGTTTTGCGAGTGTTTGTCCTGGATATTTCTTATAAGGAATATAAATATAATAAACAAAAGCCACAACAATACATAATATACCTGCAAGATAGGACCAATACGTTGGAAAACCTAAGCTAGGAAAAACATAAAGATCACTAAACATATCTGATCTACCAGTAACTCCCCCATAGAATAAAACAGCAGGAAAACCACTAATAATACCGCCAACTGCCCAATCAATAGCATAAGCTATAACACGTTTACTTACTGGAACTTTTACAGGATTTCTATCTAGCCATTTTGTATGTTTAGCCCACAGTAATTGAATTTTAATTAATAAATAATGCATAATAAATACCTCCTATTTTGAATATAATGCATCCATTGCTATTTTAAATCTTCGCAATCCTTCTTTTAATTTAGATTGTGGACACCCTATATTCATTCTTAAATATTTTGGGCCACCATAAATTTCACCTTTCATAATCCCAATTCCACCAACATTCACTAAAGCATCTTGTATTTCTTCAGCAGTATATGGAACATCTCTTGCATCAATCCAAGCTAAATAAGTTCCATCTGGTGTTTTAAATTTAAAATCAGGCAACTCTTCTTTTATAAATTCTTCTACAATTTTCATATTTTCTTTAATATAATCATTAAGTTGATCAATATAATCATCGCATTGTGTATAACCTATCATTGTCGCATACATACCAAAAATACTTACAGAATTTAAGAAATCTTTTCTTCTTGTGTGCATCAAGAATTTTTCTCTAACTTCTTCATTTGGTATCATTAAATATGAACCAATTAATCCTGGTGTATTAAATGTTTTACTAGATGAGGCTGCTGTATAAAGTTCATCATATTCATGAATATAAGATAATAAAGGGATATGTTTTCTATCTCTTAATTGAATATCCATATGAATTTCATCAGAAATAATTTTTACTTGATATTTTTTACATATCTTTATTATTTGATCCATTTCTTCTTTTGTCCAAATTCTTCCTGTTGGATTATGTGGAGAACAAAGCAATAATAATTGACATTCTTGTACTTGTTTTTCAAAAAGATCGAAATCTATTTCAAATGTCCCATCTTTTGATATTAAACGATGAGCAACTAATTGTCTATCATTATCTTGGATAACTGTATAAAATGAATCATACATAGGTTCAAATGTTAATACTTTATCATGAGGTTGACTTAATAAACGAATCAATAAGGAAACTGAATACATCACAGTAGGACTATATAAGATCCAATCTTCTTCAATATGTGTATGATGTCTTCTTTCAAAATATCCTGTAATAGATGATTTAAAATCATGATGATTCCATCTTGTATATCCATAAATTTGATGATGTGCCACCTCAAATATTTTTTCAGTAATAGGTTTAGGAATAATAAAATCTGTATCAGATATTGAAAATGGTATTAAATCCTTTTTATTAAAACGATCTTGTATATAATCCCATTGTGTACAATAAGTACCTAAACGATTATGAAACTCATTAAAATCATACTTCATTTATTTTTCCTCCAAAATAATATAATCCTTTGTTGTTTTATTTAATGGTACACCTACACCATCAATAATAGCAACATCATCTTCAATACGAACACCACCAACACCAGGAACATAAACACCTGGTTCACAAGACATCATCATATGTTCTTGTAAAACTGTTTCACTCTTTGAATTTAAAGTTGGTCCTTCACCATCTTCACCAATTCCTAATCCATGTCCTAAACCATGATTAAAATATTCACCATAACCTGCAGCCTCAATCACATCTCTAGCTGCTTTATCAACATCTTTTCCCTTAGCTCCTGCTTTAATAGCACCAAGACCAGCGAGTTGTGCCTTTAAAACAACATCATAGATTTCTTTGATTTTTGGATCAGGTTCTCCAATAAAACACATACGTGTCATATCTGATTGATAATTTTGATATTGAATACCAAAATCAATCATAATAGGTTCATGAGCTTTTACTTTTCTTGAAGTTGGACGACCATGTGGTAAAGCTGTTCTTTCACCTGTTGCTACTATTGTATCAAAAGACATTTGTTGTGCACCAGATGCAATTGAATAATATTGCACTAAAGCGCTAATTTCATATTCACTCATCCCTACATGAATGTGTTCAATTACTTTTTGATAGATTTCATCAGTAATTGCAATTGATTTTTTCATAGCTTCAATTTCTTCATCTTCTTTAACAATACGAAGATGAGCAATTTCTTGATCCAATAAAAGAACTTCTATCCCTAATTTTTCTATTTCTTGATATTCCTTCACTAATACTTGATACGCTTCTACTCCTAGCGTTTTACATTTTTCTTTTTTTAATATTTCTTCTACTGTTCCTAAATAATTACGTCCCGTTAAATGTGGATTATGTAATATAATTTCTAAATCATGTTCTTTTTCTTTGGCTTCTGTAATATAACGCCCATCTACAATTAAATAGCCATGTTCTTTTGTAATCAATACTTGACAACCACTACCAGTCATAGTATTCATCCATTTTTTTACTGTTTTACTTTTAATTAATAAAGCATCTATATCTTTTTCATCTAAAAATTCTTGTATTTTATTTATTCTTTTTGCCATTTTTAATCCTCCTACAAATAAAGGCAAGTCGAAACTTGCCTATTAATTAGAAGTCTAAGTCTAAATCGTCTAAGATAGCTGCATCTTCTGCACTGATAGCATTAGTTTCTTCTTCTTTATTACCATAAGTCTTTTCATATGATTTAACAAATGGATACCATATTAAAATAGATAGTATTAATTGTACTGCATTAACAACTATAGACATAGGATCCATATTCGTTAAGAATCCTTCTAGGAATACACCTACATATGGTGGTGTAAAGGTTGAACATTTCATAATACCTAAATACATCGCCCATCCACCTAATGAACCAATAATACCACCACAAATAACAAATGGAATAAAGAACATTGGATTTAATACGATTGGCGCACCAAATAGAATTGGTTCATTAATTCCAAATAATGCTGGAATAAATGATAATCTACCAACTTGTTTTAAAGCTTTATTCTTACTCATTAAGCACCAGAATACACAACCAATAGTAACACCACTACCTGTAAAGTTACCAAATGCTGATTCAGGTCCAGGAGCATAGAAGTGAGTTGCTACATGACCAGCTTGAACAGCAGCAATATTTTCTGCTAAGAATTGAGTCGAAATTGGACTTGTAATTGGGCTTAATACTGATGGATGAATACCAAAGAAGAATATTAAAGCTTGTAACATTTTTAAGAAAGTATAAGCAATTGGATTATCCATAGATCCTACTAATGGTGCAAAGATTGCTGTAAAGATTAATGGTGGCATTGTATTTAATACATTGACACAAACAATACGTACAATTAAGAAGAACCCAATAATGATTACTGAAATAGGAATCATTTCAAAAGAACGAGATACGAAATCAGGTACTGTATCTGGCATCTTGATTGTAAAGTTTTTCTTTTTACACCAACGGAATAATTCAACAGCGATAAATCCTGCAAACATTGCACAGAATAAACCTTTAGGTCCTAAATAAGTTTTAGAAATTCCACCATCTTCTGTGAATTCTACAACTAACATTAAGAATGATACTAATCCCATTGTTACACATCCTGGAATATCTAACTTATAAGAGTTAGCTAATTGATATGCAATGATTACAGTAACATAAACTGACATTAAAGCCATACCTACATTATAAGGAATATAGATAATATCCAAATTTGTTAAGATCCATTGAGAAATTACATGATTTTTTCCAATCATATTTGGAATTGCTTCTGGGATCAAACAAAAACTACCGATAATTAACAATGGTGTCATTGCAACCATTGCTTTTTTAACAGCGCTCAAATGAACTTCTTTATCCATTTTATCAGCAAGCGGTGCTAAATACTTTTTCATAAAGTTCTCAAATTTTGAGTACATCGTTTTTTCCTCCCCATAAAATTATTTTTTTAAATCTGCTTTTCTACGCGCAATTAACGCTTGTTTCATGACAGTTGCCCCATCCATTTTTCCATATGTTTCTTGATCAACAATAACATAAGGAATCTTACGAGGTTCGATGATAGGTTTTACTGCATCTAATTTATGTGCAACTTGTGGCCCTAAAACTAAAACATCACAATTGTCTGCTTCAGATTGTAGAATATCAATTGGAATAGCGATAAAATCAAAATCAGCATCATTTAATTTTGCACTGTTATGTACTGTATCTTTCATACTATTCATAAGCATTGTTGTAGAAAGTCCACCTGCACAGCATAATACAATTCTCATTATTTACCCTCCTTTGCTTCAAATACATTTATTAGTTCTTCAATTAGATCTCTTGCTAATTGAGAAGTCATATAATGGTCTTGTGCATGAACCATTAATAACCCAACTTCCGGCTTATTTCCAGAGCCTGACATTTCGGCTTGAATAAGCTTTGTTTGAACAGTGTGAGCTTGTAAATCAGCTTCTTTAGCTTGTTCTAATATCTTTCTTGCTTCATCATATTCACCTGTTTTTACTTTCTTCAACGCTTCAAAAGCTAAAGATTTGCTTTGTCCAGCTGAAGAAATTAATCCTACAATAATTTGTTCCGTTTCTGTCATTTGTTTATCCTCCAATAAAATTAATAAAATTTTGATAATCTTGATATGTCAAATGATCTATTAAGCAGTTAACTAACTGTGTCAAACTTTCTAAATCATCACTATGAACAAATGAATAAGATCCATGACAATATCTAAGTGGTATTCCTAAAACAAGTGCCAAACGTCCACCTTTTTCTAAGTGTGCATTTCCAGCATCTGTTCCTCCTCCACCGAACATATCGCTTTGATAAGGTATTCCATGTTCATTGCCTAATTCTTTAACGTATTTAATCAGTTTTTTATTTGGTGAAAGAGTTTTGTCATAATGAACAATCATTGGTCCTTTACCAATTAAACGATGGTTCGTATAGTTTTTAACAAGTTCTGGATTATTCGCAACATCAAGTGCAAAAACAATATCAGGATCAATAAGATGCGTCGCTGTTTTACCACCTCTTACACCAACTTCTTCACTACTTGTTCCTACAAAATAAATATCATTTTCAACATCTCCATGAATTCTTTTCATCGCTTCTATCATGACATAGCATCCTGTTCGATCGTCCATTGCCTTGCCAGCAATCACTTTATCTTGAATCTGTCTTGCTTCACTAGCAAAACAAACCATGTCACCAACATCAATTCCTAAAGCTTTTACTTCATCTGCACTATCAACTCCAATATCAACGTACATTTCTTTAACGTTACCGTTGCTATCTTTAGTCACATTTAATAAGCCTTCCACTTTTTTACCATCTTGCGTCGTAATTCTAACCATTTGCATTTCTTTGCTTTTATTTAAAACTGAACCTAAAGCTACTAAATATACAAAACCAATATCAGAAATATGTCTTACCATAAAACCTACTTCATCTATATGAGCACAAAACATGATTTTTAAAGGATTTGGTGAAGTCCCTTTTTTATGAAAAATAATGCTTCCTAAACGATCACTAAAAACTTCATCACTATATTTTGCTAATTCTCGATAGAGAATCGATCTTACTTCATCTTCTACTGATGCTACACTATCAGCATTACTCAATTCTTTTAGCAATTCACTATTCATTATTTCCACCTCCTATTTCTTTCATTAAACTCATCATTTCTTCAAAAGAATCAACCTTCGTTAACATTTCAACATAATTACTCTTTTGCATTAAACGATATAACTTTTTAGTTATTACTTTATATATTTCGACTTGATCTTTCTTTAAACAAATCATAAAAACTATTTTTATTTCTTTGCCATTTTGTACAAATGGTTTCTTTAAAATAGCTACAGAAATCATATTTTTAAGTGCATCTGTTTCAAGTGGATGGGGTATACAAACTCCATTTGTATAAATAGTACTTACATACGATTCACGTTCAAAAATCAAATCAGTATAGCCTTTTTTACCATAACCTTTTTCCTCTAATTCTTGTCCCATCATCCGAATAATATTTTCATAACTATCTGCTTCTATAAATTTAAAAAAATCTTTAGAAAAAAATGAATAATACATAGGATTATCTTGAATCAAAGTATAAGGATCATATTCTTCACATTGTAAAATTTGTTTAATCTTAACTAAATCTCTATCATCAAGTAGTGCTTTAATATAAATAATTGGTGCCTTGATTTCTTGAGATAAAGGCATGATTGTAAAAATTAAATCAGGTTGAAATGTTTTCAATTCATCTTGTTGTAAAAATGAAAATGTTTGTACCTCTGCTTGAGGAAATAATGATTCAATTTGTATCTTAATCATATAAGCACTTCCACCACCTGATGAACAAACAATTCCAATACGATTATAAGATAACAATTTACCTTGTTTTTCCTTTTCCATATGTGATGCAAAATGCATCGCTACAAAACCAATTTCATCAAATGTCACTTCAACGTTGTATTTTTCATGTAACATGCTACAAAATTGAAGAGCGATATTAAACATCATTGGGTATGTAATATTTAGCTCATTGGCTAATGGATTTTGATATGAAATTTTATTATGTAATCTATCTATTAATAATGAAACATGTGTTAACAACATTTTCTTAAAGTCTTCATCTTCAAGAAATTTCGTATCATATTTTTCATCTATTTGTTTTATAAATTCTTCAATGTCTTCTTTTAAATAATTTGTAAAAGAAGATATTGAACCTATTTCTCTTTTTATATTTTTTTGTAAAACTTCTAAAATCTCTTCTATGCTTTTTTTACTTAATCCTATAGCATATTTCTTTTCTAATATTCCAACTAAGAATTCAACAATTCGATGAATTTCATTATTTTTATCAAAAATAAATTCCTCTTTTTGTTCATCTTGTCTATGTGCAATATAAATAACAATTTTTAAATACTCAATCACATTTAAAAGTTCATTATAGTTGATTTTCAATCCTTCTTTATTCAACTGTCTAATTAACTTTTGTTCAATGTCATTAAATTCTTCAATAACATCATTTACTGCCGTTTGAATAAAAACATTTTGATTTAAATATTCTTCAACTAAGTACTTTTTAAAAGATGTCAATTCATAACGTAACAAAATACCATAATGTGTTTTTCTTTCTAATTCAAAATGATAACTCTTTGCTAGATTTTCAACATCATTCATATCATGCTTTATAACAGTCTTAGATACTTGAAAAGTATCTGCAATATTATTCATAGAAATATATCCAGTTTGAACAGCAAGATAAGCTAAAATTTGTGCTGGTCTTTCTTTAACCTGAAAATAAATACCTTCATTTAAGCTTCCCATAAAATCTTTAAACAATTCTTCATTTGTTATTTCTAAGAGATATCCAGAACCTCTTTTGTTATGAAATGTAAAACCTTTTCGAGGAGAAATACGCATTAAGTAGGATAAGTCATTTTGAATCGTTCTTTTTGAAACATCATACTTTTGAACAAAGTAATCTAGTGAGAGATATATATTTGAATTTATAAAATCTTTCATAATTAGATACATTCTCATTGGTATTTCCACCTTCCTCTATCTTTATTATATCAAATTAAAATTTTGTCAAAAGGAAATCTTCTACATTTAAAAATGCAATAATTTTCCTAATCTCATCAAAAAAAGATATTGAATATAATTTTAACATCTCTACCATTTAAAATGTTAAATATTACAAAATATAAAAGCCATAAAAAAGAAATCTAACGCTGTTAGACCTCTAGAAATTATCTTTTAATCAAAATAAGTAATTTTTAAATCTTTAAAGAAAGCTTCTGTTCCAATATCTACAAAAAAACCAATATTTCCTCTCATTGATTTATCATGAATCATTTGATCTACCACTAATGATGGTTGAAGATCATCATTTAAATAGAAAATTGCTTTTTCATCTTCAATCACCGCTTTTAAACTGATCCATTCATTTAAGTCAATGTCTACTTGATTTTCATATTTTGTAATGCCGCGTTCTCTAAAATAGGCAAATGTATATGTTGGATAAGAAAAATATTGACAACCATGTTGTTTCCTTACCGGGTCATCACATTGTCTACCATTTGTAGGTCTTACATAAAATGATTCAAATTTTGTATCATATTCATGAATACGATATGCAATACCAATAAATCCTCTCGCAAAATCTGGTGCCTCTTTTAATAAACGACTAAGCATCTTTACTTCAATAATTCCATTATGAAATGATGAATCAACTAATTTAGCGTACGTATTTTCATCATATTCATTAATTTTTCCACTTTTAATAACCCTTAAAACCTTTTCATTATCAATAACTTCATTTGAAATATGTGTATAATTTTCTTTCCAATTTTCTATATTAATCATTTCTTATCCTTCCTTTCACCAACATTTTAAAATATCTTTTTTATTTGGTAAAGTAGGCACTTTTTTTGTAACTATGTTTAGCGCTTAATTTACTAGAGTGCTAAAAAATTCATATTCAGTTAATATAAACGACTATAATACAAATTAGCACAAGGATATAGTGAGTGCTAAAGGAGTGAAGAGTATGATTAAACCATTACATAAATTTGTATTAATAAAAAAAGAAGAAAAGGAAAATAAAACAACAAGTGGAATTGTTTTATCAACAGAAAAGAAAGAAGTTCCTTCGATTGCAAGTGTCATTGCTGTTGGTGATGAATGTACTTCATCATTAAAAGAAAATGATCGTGTTATTTACAAAGAATATTCAGGTACAAAAGTAACTGTTGCTAATCAAGATTATATTGTTATTGATGAAAAAGATATTATTGCAAAATTTGAATAAGGAGGCTGATATTTATGAGTAAAGAAGTAAGATTTTCAAACGATGCACGTCAATCGATGTTAAAAGGTGTTAATGTATTAGCGGATGCTGTAAGTGTGACGTTAGGTCCTAAAGGACGTAATGTTGTCTTAGATAAAGGTTATGGTTCGCCATTGATTACAAATGATGGTGTAAGCATTGCCAAGGAAATAGAACTTGAAGATAAATTTGAAAATATGGGAGCTAAGCTTGTATATGAAGTTGCTAATAAAACCAATGATGTAGCTGGTGACGGGACAACAACGGCTACTATTCTTGCTCGAAATATGATTGTGAATGGATTAAAAGCTGTTGATAAAGGTGCAAACCCTGTTTTAATGCGTGAAGGTATTGAAAAAGCAGGTAAAGCCGTTGCTGATGTGGTATTGAAAAATTCTCATAAGATTGAAACAAATCAAGATATCGCTTCAGTAGCTACTATTTCTGCAGGTAATGAAGAAATTGGTCAATTGATTGCTTCTGCCATGGATAAAGTTGGTAAAAACGGTATTATCAATGTTGATGAATCTAATAGCTTTGATAATATCTTAGAAATCAATGAAGGTATGCAATATGATAAAGGTTATGTTTCTCCATACATGGTCACAAATCAAGATAAAATGTCTGTTGAAATGGAAAACCCTTATATCTTTATCACAAACCATAAAATTAATAACTTACAAGAAATTCTTCCTGTTCTTGAACAAATCGTTCAAAGTAATAAACCATTATTATTAATTGCTGATGATTTCGAAAACGAAGTTATTTCAACCCTTGTTTTAAATAAATTAAGAGGTACATTCAATGTTGTCGCAACAAAAGCTCCTGGATTTGGTGATAATCAAAAAGCTACATTAGAAGATATTGCTGCTCTTACAGGTAGTACCTTTATTAATAAAGATCTTTCTATGGAATTAAAAGATGTTACATTGGATCAATTAGGAACTGTTAAAAAAATCATTGTCACAAAAGATCATACAACAATGATTTCTGGTAATAATCAATCAGATAGTTTAAAACAACGTATTGAAAGCATTGAAAATCAATTAGCAAAAACAACTTCTTCTTATGATCAAAAACAATTAAAAGAACGTTTAGGTAAATTATCTAATGGTGTTGCGACTATTAAAGTTGGAGCAACAACTGAAAGTGAATTAAAAGAAAAGAAATTACGTATTGAAGATGCTTTAAATGCTACTAAAGCTGCTGTTGAAGAAGGTATTGTTATTGGGGGTGGCGCTGCTTTAGTAGAAGCTTATAAAGAAGTAAAACCTCAATTAAGATCTGATAATGTAGATGTTCAAAAAGGTATTCACATTGTGATGGAAGCATTATTTGCACCAATTCAACAAATTGCTGAAAACGCTGGATATAATGCAGAAGATATTGTTGAAAATCAAAAAACCGCTCAAAAGAATTATGGTTTTGATGCTAAAAACGGGCAATGGGTCGATATGTTTGAAAAAGGAATCATTGATCCAACCAAAGTCACTCGTAGTGCTTTATTAAATGCTTGCAGTATTGCTTCATTGTTCATTACAACCGAAGCAGGTATCGCAGATGCAAAAGATACTTCTAAAAACGAAGTTCCAACTCCTACAATGTATTAATAGATAAGAAAAGTGATTCTTGTTTTAAATGAGAATCACTTTTCTTAGTATATTACGATATACTACATTATGATATACTTTATCCTATTATACTTTCTTTTCTTTAAATCTTCCCGATATAACAAAATGTGTCTGGTCGTCAATCTTAAATTCGATTTTAAAACAATCATCTTCTTGTCCATAATATAAATCCACCCTACTCTTAGGTGCTATCTCCTTTAAATAATGCATTGTCATTTCATCAATAAAGAAATCTTGCTTTTTTTCTTGAGGTAGAAGATCCATGACCCACTCTAAGTAACGGGCATTGTTCATATGTTTGTTTAAATCGATATCACTATAGCTAACCTTTCTTGTTTGAACTTTTTTAGTTTCTATATCTAAAAGCGGTTCATATTTTTCTACAAAACTTGGATATTCCTCACATTCAGGAATACTTATTCCTACTTTTTGTGGTCTAACAATTCTTCTTTTTTCAATATCTATTAATGTCCAAATGGAATAAATACCTCCAATGACTTCATCATTGACTTTTAAATCATAGGTTCTAAAATATTGGATTTTTCTTTCTCCTTTAGCACGGGTAGAAACAGTGAGTTTTTCTCCTATTAAAAGCGGTCTTTTTAATTTTACTGTTTGTTTAACCAAAACCCAACCATATTTTCCATTAAAACTTTCATTCCATAAACCTATTTCTATCGCATTTTTAGTTGCAAGATTCGATAATTTCGATAATAAATCAGAATATTTATATTCTCCATAATAATCGACATTTTGATATTCTATTTCATATTCTTCTTTTGTTTCACTATTTTTCATTTCTTATCTCCAAAATGTTTATTTATTAGCAAATCAATAATAATACATATATAGTCAAAAGAAAAGGATGTGTTATTTTGAAAAAGTATAATAAGAAGAAAATTATTTTAACAACATGTGTTATTACCTTTTTAATTTTTACACTTTGTGCACTTATTTCCTATGACAATTCTACTATTCAACCTCGTACAAGTATAAAAAAGGCTAAAAAACATGCAGATGATCCGACAGTTTCTATGGTTGCTGTAGGTGACAATATCATTCATGAAAATGTCTTCAAGTTTGCAAGAAATGGAAATACATATAACTTTAAGCCTTGTTATCAAAATGTAAAAAAATATATTTCTCAACATGATCTAGCTTATGTCAATCAGGAAACTTTGATTGCTGGTAATCAATATGGTATTAAAGGTTACCCTAATTTTAATTCTCCTGAAGCGCTTATTGAAGATTTAAAAGATACAGGTTTTAATATGGTAAGTGGTGCGACAAATCATTCAATGGATTTAGGAAAAGATGCCCTTATTTCTTCAGCACAGTTATGGAAAAAACAATCTAATATTCTTTTTTCCGGACTATATGACAGTCAAGAAGATCGTCAAACAATCCGTGTTATTGAAAAAAACGGCATTCGTTTCAGTTTCCTTTCTTATACGTTTGGCGTCAATGAAGCCACAAAACGTCAATATCGCAATCAACTTCAAACATATCCTTATATATTAGGACAACTAGATAAAGAACAAATTAAAGAAGATGTTGAAAAGGCAAAGGAACAAAGTGATGTCATTATCGTTGCTTGTCATTGGGGCAAAGAAGATATTTCTCAAATTTCTGATTTACAAAAAGAATATGCTCAGTATTTTGCTGATTTAGGTGTTGATGTAGTTATTGGAAATCATCCTCATCAAATTCAACCTATTGAAAAAATCAACAATACACTTGTGATCTATTCTTTAGGAAATTTTTTAAGTACAATGAAAGGTGTTTATAATCAATTAGAAGGTATGATTTCATTAGATTTCGTTAAAAAAGCAAACAACATATCTATTGAAAATATCACTTATATTCCTTTAATCAATCATTATAATGATGATGTTGTCACTATTTACCCACTTCAAGACTATACGCAAGAACTGGCAAGTCAACATACGATTTTAAAAAATCAACCAAATATTATTGAAGAATTTAAAACTTACATTCAAGAAACAATTAATAATAAAGATATTAAAATAAAAATGTGAGGTTCATATGAAAAGAAAACAAATAGTTCTCGTATTTCTTATTGTATGTATTTTAGGTTTTCTTCTCTTCATTCCTAAAACCAAACAAAAAGAAACAAAAACATCAACTAAAAAGAAAACAACTATCAGTTATTATCATAAAGAATATAAAGAGCGCTACAATAACTATCAAAAATCACATCCTGATTTAACAAAAAAAGAAGTCTATACACTTGTAAATATGAATCGTGATTATGATTTTTATCAAAAAATTATTAAACAAGAAAATCCTAATGCTTTAAATACTCTTGTTAATAAATATTATCAACTTGATGAAAATTATGAGCCAAGTGATCTTGTTGAAATCAATACCAGCCCAGGAACTTATGGGACACCTTATCGTAAACATACTGCTCGAAAAGTTGTTTATAATGATTTTCAAGCCTTAAAACAAGCCTGCACCAATAAAGGATTTGAACTTTATGTTGCCTCTGGCTATCGCTCAACTTCATGGCAAAAAGAAATCTATAATCATATGGTAGAAACTTATAGCGTAGAAAGAGCCGATGAAACGTGCTCACGTCCTAGTCACAGTGAACATACCACAGGCTTAGGTCTTGATATTGCTTTAGATCAATATAAATTTGAAGACGTTGAAAAACATCCTCAATATACTTGGTTTTTAAATCAGTTGAGCCAATATGGCTTTATTCTACGCTATCCTAAAGATAAAGAAAATCTAACTGGCTACAGTTATGAAGCTTGGCATATTCGCTATGTTGGTAAAAAACTGGCCAAAAAAATTGAAAAAAGTGGTTTAACTTTTGATGAATACTATGCTCGCTACTACGCATAAAAAAAAGAAGATGGGACTATTTTCTATGCGTCCAATATTTTGTTACAGGGATTACTGGATTATTTTCGTCCCATGGCATTTCATGTCTTTCAAAATAACCAATAACTTGTTGATCATGATTACGAACAGGCACAAAGAATTCTCTTTCGCCTGTTTTTGTATTACACGTTTCAAATATTTCATTTTCACCAGTATCAGCTCTTTTTAAAAATTCTTCAATTTTAGCTTTAGAGCTTTCATTATGACAGTTGAATAAACTTTGATTGATTTGTGCACGATTTCCATAGCGTTCTTTGGCTATTTTATTCATATAACTCACAATATGTTGTCGCTCTACAAAAAAACAATTTCATAACTATAAGCATCTAAAATATTTTCTAATAGTTCTTTTGTAATTTACATTATTTTTTAACCTTTCATCTTAATAATAACATAAAGATATATTGTATTATTTTTTAACTATACTATTTATGTTTTTTCTTGTATAATAATAAGGTAATTATTTAAAGGAGCGTCTTTTATGGGAGATTTAAAATATTTATTACCTATTTTAGTAGCTGTTGTTTTAGTATGGATTACATATTTAATTATCAACTTCGTCGCTACAATTATTAAAACAAAGAAAAAAGATGACACAATGGTTTGTGGTGTCAACATACAAGGAAAAGTATTTTATGGTGTACTTATCGTTATTTACTTAGTGATGTTCGTGTATTGTGTTTATTTCATGATTACCCACTTATTAAGTGGTGATGTAGATAGTGTATATTTACCATTAAATATCTTAACGATTTATTCTTTTGTTTTCTATTTAATGATTCAATGGATTATTTATTTTGGACATAGACAAGTTTTAATTGGTCGTGTTTTATTTGATTATAGAAAAATCAAAAGAGTGACTTATCCAAAGAAAACAAAATTACGTTTTACTTATGGACAAAAAACATTAGAAACATATATTCGTTTTATTGATGATTCTATTCTTAAAAAATCATTACAAAGAACAAGATAAAAAGCAATTTCAATCGAAATTGCTTTTTTATTTGATGGGAATCCAAATATTATGATAATTAAAATATTCTTCTTTTGGTTTCCACATTGAAACAACTTGTGATATGACATCCCCAGCAAGTTGTAAATTATTTTTTTCCATATAATCAAATGCTGGTTTGAGCACTTCATACGTTAAGATTTGACTTGAACGAGAAGAAATTGACATATAAAGACAAAGATGTTCAGGATAATAATGAACATACTCACTTTCCTTGATATCAAGCACTCCCGCAAATTCTTCTTCTACGCCTATTCCATAATAAAATTCTTTATTTCCCTTTTCGATATGTTCTTGAGGAAAAAGCGCTGTTGAAAAAACAAAAGGAATCTTTTGACAAAAATCTTTAAGTTCTTCTCTTTCATCTTTCTTTAAATCAATTGTATAACACTTTTGCGTATCAATACGATAAATACCTGGTCTTTTTTGTAAAGTAAAGTTTAAGCTTTCACTACGACTAATGAGTTTTCGATTGGTACGTAGTCTTTTTAATAAATTCATTTGATAAATAATATTCTTTTCAATGATTTGTTCTTGTTTTTCTAATAATTCGTCTATTTCTTCTAAAGACTTACTTTGTAATATTCCCGCTGTTTCTTCAATCGATAAACCAAAGCCAAGATAACAACGTGCACGAATCAACATATGAAGATCCCATGTTGTATAATAACGATAGCCACTTTCTTGATCATGAATTGGTGCAATAATCTCTTTTCTTTCATAATAACGAATTGTTTCGGCTGTAATTCCTAATATTTTTGCAAGTTCTCCAATTGTATATGTATTGTACATAATCCCCCAACCTTCAAATTGTTTTAAAGTTTTCACCAAATTATAACATATTTTCTTCTTTTTTGACCTTATTTGATACTTTTTTACCCTATTGACTCTCAAATCGTTTGAGAGTTTAAAATGACTTTGTTAAAAAAATAACATACAATGTCAAATAAATAACAAAGGGAGAGAAAAATTATGGAAGAAAAAAAAGTTGTTCTTATTACAGGTGGAGCAATGGGGCAAGGTCGTGCTCATGCCTACAAATATGCTGAAAACGGATTTAATGTTGTTTTAGCTGATATGTTAGATCCATCTCATGAAGCATTTAAAGAAACAATTGCTAGTTGTGAAGCTAAAGGAGCAAAAGTTTTAGCTAAAAAAGCAAACATTACTTCTACTGAAGATATGGAAGCATTATTTGCTTCAGTTTGGGAAACATTTGGTCGTTTAGATGTTGTGATTGCAAATGCTGGTATTATTAACTTCGGTTATACTTGGGAGTTAACTGATGAACAAGTCGAAAAAGTAATGGATATTAACTTAATTGGTACTTGGCGTACTGATAAATATGCCACTAAATATATGTTAAAACAAGGATTTGGTCGTATCATTAATATTTCATCAACTTCTGGTTTATATGGTACTCCACAATTAGCTACTTATTGTATGAGTAAATGGGGTATCTTAGGTTTAACTAAAACTCTTGCTAAAGAAGTGGGTTCTAAAGGAATAATCGTTAACGCTTTATGTCCTACTAAAGTTAAAACTCCAATGTGTGAAACAATGGATTATGTTAAATTCATTAATGATTTAACTGGTAAAGATTTCAAATCTGTTGAAGAAATGTATGCTGGTGTGCCATTCCTTGAAGTAGAAGATATTGCTAGTATGGTTTACTGGTTAGGAACAAGTAGAGAAGCTGGTAAATTCAACGGACAAGGCGTACCACTTGATTTAGGTACTTTACAATAATAAAGGGAGAAAAAGAATATGAAAATTACAAAAGCAACACGTTGGCGTGTTTTTGCAGGGGTTTGGATTCAAAGTTTATTCACTTCTGCCACTGCCTTCTTTAGTTTATTCTGTTTGCCATTTTGTAACCAATTTGGATGGAGTAATTCAGATTTTTCAATGGCATACACAATTTATATGTTTATCTACTGTGCAGTAGGTTTCCTTGGTGGTATTTTAGCTGAAAAATTACAACCAAGAGTTGCAATCTATATTGGTTTAGTCTTATTTGCTGGAGGATGGATCTTAACTGGTTTTGCTTCATCTATTCCATTCTTATATATTGCTTATGGTGTCATTGCTGGTGCTGGTGCTGGAACAATTTATCCTGCATGTTTACCTACAGCTTTAAAATGGTTCCCAGATAAAAGTGGTTCTATTTCTGGTTTAGTTCAAGCTGGAGCTGCTTGTGGTCCTTTCATTATGTCACCTATTGCTCAAATGTTAATTGATAATTTTGGAGCACCAATGGCTTGTAAAATTTTAGGTGTTGTATTCTTAATCGGTGTTGGAGCTGTTGCTTGGATGATCGTTCCTTGTCCTGATGGATGGACTCCTGAAGGTTGGGTTCCAAGTGAACAACAAAGTAAAGAATTACATACAAAAGATTATAATATTCCTCAAATGGTTAAAACTCCTATCTTCTGGGTATTATTAGTTATGTTTATTTTTGCTAATGCTGCAGGAACAATGATGGTTTCAGCAACATCACCAATCGCACAAACTCAAATCGGTTTATCAGCTATGGATGCTGCTTTATGTGTAAGTTTAATGACTTTATTTAATATGTTTGGTCGTTTATCATTTGGTGTTATTTATGATAAGTTAAAAGGATGGAATTCTTTAATTCTTGTCTTAATTTTAAATGGTATTTCAATGCTTATGCTAACAATAGCTCATTCATTTGCTTACTTTGTTGCATGCATTGCTTTAGTTGGTTTCTCTTTTGGTGGATTACTTGTTGTTTTCGCACCAATGGTTAAAACAATCTTTGGTTCTAAATACTATAATAGAAACTATGGTTTAATCTTTATTGGTTATGGTATTGGGGCTTTCGTTGGTCCTAAGATTTCCGCAAGCTTCTTTGATGCTACTGGATCTTATGTGATGGGATTCATTGGTTCAGCTATTCTTGCTGCTGTTGCTGTATTATTAGTTATCGTTGCTAAAAAACTTGCTAATAAAATGTTAAGTGCATAACTTTAAAAGGGTGAATTTTTCACCCAATGGCATGAACTTAAGATATAATCTTAGGTTCATGTCTTTTTATTTTTATCCTTTTTTTATAATAGTATCTCATATTTCTTTTTATGTAGTATAGGGTATATAATCTTATTACTTTTAATTTAAATATATTTATTATATATTTGTAGTATAGGATGGTGATGTTATGTTTGTAAAAGTTGTAAAAAATAATAGAGGTCGTCCAAATACCTCTTTTATCTCAATTGTTGAATCTTATCGTGAAGATGGAAAGGTTAAACATCGTACAATCAGAAATCTTGGACTTTTTGATGACGAT
>NZ_PYLP01000023.1 GCF_003024675.1 Faecalibacillus faecis
TCTAGATTTGGTTCAATTGATTCTTTATAAAGTTTTGCTTGTAATTCATCGTTGATTAAAATCATGATGATATCTGCTCTTTTTGCAGCTTCTGCTGAAGTATACACTTCAAATCCTTGTTCTTCAGCTCTTTTCCATGATTTTGATCCTTCGTATAATCCTACGATAACTTTTACTCCTGATTCTTTTAAGTTCAATGCATGTGCATGTCCTTGTGATCCATATCCAATGATGGCTACTGTTTTCCCATCTAATAATGATAAGTCACAATCTGATTCATAAAATATTTTTGCCATTTTTAATATCCCCCTTAATCTTCTTGGCTTCCTCTATGCATTCCAACGAGTCCTGTACGAGCAATTTCTGTCACGTTGAATCCGTTAAGCATCGTTAATAACTGATTGACTTTTCTTGTATTTCCAGTAACTTCGATAATTAATGAAGTTGGTGAAACATCGATAATATGTGCTCTAAAGATATCAACAATTGAGTTGATATTTGTTCTTTGATCAGCATTTGCATCTACTTTAATTAAGACAAGTTCTCGATAAACTGAATCATCTGGTTCAAGTTTTTCAATTTCAACGACTTCTACAAGTTTCCCTAATTGTTTTTCAATTTGCGTTAAAATTTGTTCATCACCAGTAGAAACGACTGTCATACGTGACATTCCTTTAATATTTGTTTGTCCTACTGAAATACTTTCAATGTTATATCCTCGTCTACTAAATAAACCAGCAACACGGTTTAATACCCCTGGATTATTTTCAACAAGTAATGACAAAACAAGTCTATCCATGTTTTAATCCTCCCTATTTTTTCAATTGTTTATGAATTCTATTCATTGCTGAAATGATTGCTTTAATTGTTGCTGTTGTAATATTTGGATGTACCCCTACTCCATATTCTTGAACAGCACTTCCTTTAACTCTTAAATAAACATAAGCAGCTGCTTTTGAACTAGATCCTGATGATAATGAATGTTCGCTATAATCTAAGAAATGTGTATAAACAAAACCATTTTCATTGAATGCATCTTTAACAGCATCGATTGGTCCATTACCATAACCAACAATCGTTCTTATTTCTCCATGATCTTTTAAAGTAATTTCTGCTTTTCTTTCAAATTCAGAATCATCTTCAGAAATATCAATTAATTTTTGTTTAATAAATTCATATGGTTCTTTAATATCTACATATTGTTCAATAAATGTATCGTAAACTCTTTCTGGTGAAACTTCTCCTTCTTCTTCAGAAATATCTTGAATCACTTTTGCAAAGTTCACTTGTAATCCTTTTGGTAAATGATAGCCATACATGCTTTCCATAACATAAGCAACCCCACCTTTACCAGATTGTGAATTAATACGAACGATTGGTTCATATTGTCTACCTAAATCACTTGGATCAATTGGTAAATAAGGGACTTCCCACATCTTTGAATTTCTTTCTCTTAAAGCATGCATTCCTTTATTGATCGCATCTTGGTGACTTCCAGAGAATGCTGTAAAGACAAGTTGTCCAACATATGGATGTCTTGGTGGAATTTCCATTTTTGTACATTTTTCATAAACATGTTTAATATCATTAATATTATCTAATTCTAATTGTGGATCAACTCCATGAGTGAACATATTTAAAGCAACAGTCACAACATCAACATTTCCTGTTCTTTCACCATTACCAAATAATGTTCCTTCAACACGATCAGCACCCGCTAATAAAGCAAGTTCAGTTGAAGCAATTCCACAACCTCTATCATTATGAGGATGAACAGAAATAATAACTCTTTCACGGTCTTTGAAATTACGACACATCCATTCGATTTGATCGGCATAAACATTTGGTGTATCCATTTCTACTGTTGAAGGTAAGTTGATAATAACTTTGTTATCTTTGCTTGCTCCCCATGTATCCATAACTGCTTCACAAACTTCCATTGCATAATCAACTTCAGTTCCTGTAAAACTTTCTGGTGAGTATTCAAGGATCACTTTTCCTTCAAATTCTTTTGATAAATCTTTTACTAATTGTACACCATCAATCGCAATTTGTTTAATTTCATCTTTATCTTTATTAAAGACAACATCTCTTTGTAAAATAGAAGTTGAATTGTAAACATGGACGATTGCTTTATCTAATCCTTTTAATGCTTCAAATGTTTTTCTAATTAAATGTTCTCTTGCTTGAGTTAATACTTGAACAGTAACATCATCAGGAATTAAATTTTCTTCAATTAACAATCTTAAGAAATCGTATTCAATTTGACTTGAAGAAGGGAAACCTACTTCAATTTCTTTAAATCCTAAGTCTACTAAAAGTTGGAACATTTCCACTTTTTCTTCAATTTTCATTGGTGTGATCAAAGCTTGATTCCCATCTCTTAAATCAACTGAACACCAAATTGGTGCTTTTTCAATTGTTTTATCAGGCCAAGTACGGTCTTTTAATTTAATTGTTTCAAATCTCTTGTACTTTTCGTAATTCATTTCTATTTCCTCCTTAATACTATAAAAAAACTCCCGTCTCAAAATAGCCAATTCGGCCACTTTGAGGACGAGAGTTATATTACTTCGTGGTTCCACCTCAATTTATGAATAAATCACTTTATCCACCTCACTAAGTACGCTACATAATAGTTCATACTCTTGCAAAATAACGGTTGCACACCGTAGCCACCTACTTACGTTCAGCGCTCCACTCAAGGATGAGTTCAGTATTACACAAACAATTCTTTTCACCAGACAGAATTTCTCTACGCTTTGAAATAGTACTTACTAGTTCCTATCGAAGTATTTATTTTATGGTTACTTGTAATGTTAGACTCTTTTTTTATTAAAGTCAATGTCTTTAAGTTAATTTAACTAATTTAAAATATATTATTATTTTAATAGTTTTTTATTATTTATCGAAAGCTAATTGAATTACTCTATCTAATAATTCACTATAAGAAATACCAAAGTCATTCATTAATTGTGGATACATTGAAATCTTCGTAAAACCAGGTAATGTATTAATTTCATTTAAATAGATTTGATTTGTTTTCTTATCTAAGAAGAAGTCAACTCTTGATAAACCATGTCCATCAACTGCTTTGAAAACTCTTAAAGCATATTCACGAATTTTATCTTGAATTTCTTGGTCAACTAAAGCTGGAATACATGTTTTACTTTCTTCATCTTCATATTTAGATTCAAAAGTATAGAATTCACCATGAGGCATAATTTGTCCTACACGTGATACAACTGGATCATCATTTCCTAAAACAGCTGTTTCAAGTTCAATACAATCTACACATTCTTCTACAACAATATGGCGATCATATTTTGAAGCTTCAATAAGTTTAGTCATTAAATCTTCTTTATGATCACAACGATAACATCCAACGCTTGAGCCTGAACGACTTGCTTTAATAAAACATGGGAACCCTAATTCTTCTTCGACTGTTTTTTCAATATCTTCAATTTCATCAAATTGTTTATTTACAACAACAAGTTTTCCATCATATCTTTTTTTAACATATAATGATTTTACTTGAGGAATCCCTGCTGTTTCTAAAATCTTCTTTGTATAGATTTTATCCATAGATACTGCTGAAGCTAAAACACGACATCCCACATAAGGAACTCCAGCAAGTTCAAATAAACCTTGGATTGTTCCATCTTCGCCAAAAGCTCCATGTAAAATTGGTAAAACAACATCTTGTTGTTTTAATAAACCAAAAACATCTTGAAGAGCTTTTGCATTTTCTAGCCATGTATCTTTAGCAAGGTCTTCTTGATTTTGATCTAAAATATACCAAGAACCATCTTGATCAATTCCTACTAAAGTCACATCATAATTTTCTTTATTTAAATTATTCATTACTGAAGTACAAGACATACGAGAAACAATATGTTCACTCGATTGTCCGCCACAAACAACCATTAATTTTTGTTTCATAATAATCTCCTTATCGATATAATTCTAACCAATCATCAACAAGAGAAGTATCTGTATAATAACGTAAAACATGATATACATACTTACTATCTCCATAGACGGATACATTATATTCTTTTTTACATTTTTGCGAAAACGCTATAGCATTTTGATAAGTGTATTGCTTGTCAGTTTGTTCAACATATTTAATATATCCAATACCATAATTATAAGATTGTAAGGCTAAAAAGATGTCTTTTTCATCTTTTATTGAAGTCACATTTGCTTGTTTTAAACACTTTGCAAAGTATTGAATACCTACTTGAATGGAATATTCAGGATTATTGATGGCATTGGGTTTCTTTTCAAATTGTGTATTAAATTCACATTCTGAAGATTGCATAGGGTCATTTCCCTGCCCCCCTGATTCTTGCATCATCATCGCTTGTAATAATTCTAAATATTCTTCTATATCATTTTCTCTAGCATATTTTAGCATTAAATCTTCATAATTCAATACCTGAATTGAAACCAATGGATTCTCTTGTTTAAATTGATTTTTAATCAATTGATAGAAAGAAAATGCTAGTAGAAATAAAAGAGATGCTAAAAGAAGTTGAAAGGGTTTTTTTAATTTATATTTTTTCTTTTTCATTTTAAATCTTTTCAACAACTTCTTTTAAATTCATCGAATGACTTCCTTTAACTAAAATCACATCATCCTCTTTTAATAACTCATCTAAACGAGCAATAACTTCTTGATTTGATTCAAAATAATAAACATCTTTCATACTTTCTCTTGCTTTTTGGTAAATATATTTTGCTTCCTTACCAACACACACCAATATATCGATTCCTTTAGAAGCCACATAACTTCCTACTTCTTCATGAAGTTGTTGACTATAATCTCCAAGTTCTAACATATCTGCCAAGATAGCAACTTTACGTTTTTTATAATTAGCTAAAACATCAATACTTGATTTCATTGAATCAACACTAGCATTATAGGTTCCATCTATAACTGTTTTATGATTTTTTTCAAGAATATCCATACGATTCTTCGTTAATTTAAATTCTTGAATTCCTTTTTTAATATCTTCTAAAGAAATATTTAATTCAATACCTACCGCTATCGCAATTAGTGCATTTGAAATATTGTGTTCTCCTTGAACAGGAACTTCAATAATTTCTTTTTTTCCTTGATATTCCACTTCAAATGAACTCTTTGTTTCTTCTAGAACGATATGACTTGCTTGAATTGAAGCTTCTTTGCCTTTACCTACACGAACAACATTTAAATGATGAAGTTCAACAGTTTGTAACATATCATTATCTTGATTGATAATTAAAGTTGAACCTTCTTTCATTCCATTGATAATTTCTAATTTCGCTTTTAAAATATTTTCACGACTTCCTAATTCCCCAATGTGTGCTGTTCCAACATTCGTAATACAAGCAATATCAGGACGAGCAATCATGGATAAACGTGACATTTCTTGTAAATGATTCATTCCCATTTCTAAAACAAGAACTTCTTCATCATGATATCTTAAAATTGTAAGAGGTAAGCCAATTTCATTATTGTAGTTTCCTTCAGTTTTAAGTGTTTTATATTTTTGTTTAACAACACTATAAACCATATCTCTCGTACTTGTTTTTCCAACACTTCCTGTAACCCCAACAACTTTAACAGGACGATGGTTTCTTAGATAACTTGCCATATCTTTTAAAGCTTGATGCGTATCTTTTACTTTAATAACGATTTTATCTTCATAGTTGACATCTTTTTCACTAATGATTGCTTGTGCTCCTGTTTGAAAGGCACTTTCAATAAAATTATGCCCATCAAATCTTTCTCCTTTTAAAGGAATATACATGCCTCCATTTGTCATTTGACGACTATCTTGACTAAAGAAATTAATTTCATCATCTTTATTTCCTGACACAAGAATTCCTCGTGTTGCTTCTACGATTTCATATACTTTCATATTTTTCTCCTATGCATCTTGTACATTTTCAAATGTTTCTGTTTGATTTTCACCTAAATAATATCTTTGACCTTCACTATTAAATACACAGAAGGTTTCTCCATTTCTTTGTTCATAACCTTCCATAAAAATATCATTACCTAAAACTTGTAAATTTCTAGCGACAACATTCTTAAATAAAACATGCTCATCTTTTCCATTTAAATTCATACAATTTACTTTTGTCGATGAAGCATAAATGATTTTATTTCCAACAAGGACCATTGTTCTATTTTCTACTTCTTTGATGGTTTTTGTTTCTAGATTTTCTTTATTCATTTGAAGGATTTGAGAACCATTGGATAGATAAATAAATTGATCATTTATAAAGAATTCACATTGTTCATTATAAATAGTTTCCACTTTTTCATCTTCTAAATTCATTCTCTTTAAAGAATATTTTTCTTGATCATCTTTGCTAAGATAATAAACATATTTTCCATCAATAGTTATATCATAGGTTGTTTCATCATTTAATTTTTTATTTTCTTTTGTTGTTAAATCATAACAATACAAACTTTCATCATCTTGATCTAATTGATAATAAACTTCATTTCCTTTAATAACAGGATAATAAATATTTTCTAATATTTGTGTTGTTGTTTTTTTATTTAAATCATATGCTTGATAATTATAATTTGAATCACAATAATAAAGAACATGATTTTTAATACTTAAATAGCCAACACAATCATCAATAAGAACTTCACTATTATCTAATTGATTTAAATCACTTACATATAATTGATTATTATTTACATAGTAAAAAGATTTTTGATTTTTAATAACTGTACCACCTGATTGATTATTATAAGATAAATCATACATGCTTGTTCTTCCTTTAAGTGTATAACTTTCTTGATTGGTAGATGTCGACTTGGTTGCTTGAAGGGGATGACTTGTCATATAATTTCCTAAAAAGATAGAAGAAATGCATAAAACAAGGGCGATGATCCAAAGAATTGGCTTTTTCCAATAGTCTTTATAAGGATCCTCTTCTTCAATGATTTCCTCTTGTGTTTGTCTTGTTCCACAGGCAGGACAAATTTCTTCATCTTCGCTTAAAGGAAGATGACAACGAATACATACTTTTTTTATTGGTTGAAGCTGTTTTCCACATTGAGGACAAAACAGCATATCATCTTCGACATATGTTCCACATTGACTACAATACATTTTTATTCACCTCTAGTGTCCTTATTCTACCATACAAAGAAAATAAAAAGAATGACTAAATTGTCATTCTTCGAAAGGTGCATATTCACCATCATAGCTACTGATAAAATAATGACGCGTATAATGATCATCGTATGTAAAGAAAATTACTTTATCACCAATAATATAGAAATCTCTAGCATCATCATATAAAGCATAACTATCATCATCGAAATAAGCATTTAAAACATTATCATAGTTTTCACCATAAACAATGACTTTTTCATTTTCTTCATCTTGACCTACCCCAAAACGATAAATATCACTTGCTGCTTGTACAAGTTCTCCCTCATCACTACTAAAGTCTGTCTTATAGATTCCATCATATTCTCGATAGTATAAGAACCCATCTATAAAATAAGCATTTCCATAGTTATCTACATTCTGTTTTAAAGATGTTCCATTAAAATCAATAAGTTTACTTTCATAATCATTATTGGTATATAAGATATGTTGATTTTGATCATCTACATTAAATTCATACGTATCATCTACCATTTTTTTATTATCGATTTCATTCATATTTTCATCAATTGTTAAACAATAAAGAGTTTCATCTTTAATATAAAAGATTTTTTGATCTAAAACATAACAATGACTGACTTCATTTAATAGAGTTTTTCTTTTTCCATTGAAATCTAAAAAGATAAAATCATTATCATTTTCATAAAAGCATCCACGATCATCTACATAAATATGATCACAACTGCTTTCTTCTAAAACTTCTGAATTTTCAAAATGAGCATCATATTTTATTAATTGCCCATTTAAAGAAATATAGAGTTTATTTTGATAAACAAAAGCTCCGCCATCACTATTTGTAAAATTTTGATTATAATCGCCTCTAGAACTATCTTGGTTTAAATTAAAGCTTGATAAGTCTGTATTTCCATTACCATCAAAAGAAGATGTTGCTTCATCTGTTGTTTCAACAATATTTGTAACTGTATTAATAATAAGTTCTGATACTGGAATAAAAATGAAAACTACAAAGATTACTAGAATAATCATTGTTTTTATGAATGATTTTTGTTTAGGCTTTCTTTGAATATTCTTTTTTCTTGGTTGATTTTGAAACTTTTTAAATGCTTCCTTATAATTCATACTATTTAAATCTTTTAATTGTTTAAATGAATCTTTGAAATCATAAGCATTTTTTTTATAATCATAACTTTCTGATACCGTATTATAATTATGACTTTGTTCACTATGTACAATTGTATCTGGTGTTACTTTTTTTATTGTATGATCTTTACGATAGATCGTTGGACTTCCGCAGTTAGAACAGTATTCCTGATAGGGATAAATTAATTTAGAACAGACTGGACATGTTGTTTTCCCAATTTGTTTATGACCACACAAATGACATTTTAAACTATTACCAATTTCTACCCCACAATATTTACACTTCATACTCTCCCTCCTTTTTTTCATCATATCATAAAAAAAGACCTCTTTGGTCTTTTAAGATAATTTTTTATATAAATGATTTCCGATTGTTTGGATAATTTGTACAAAGATAATAAGAATGATACTTGTAACAACAAGATAAGGAATCTTGTAGGCTTGATATCCATAACGAATAGCAATATCTCCAAGTCCTCCTGCCCCTAAGGCACCACCCATTGCACTATATCCAATAATACTAATCATAGTAAGTGTTATTCCTGATAGAATAGCAGGAAAAGCTTCTTTTAAATAAATACGATAAATAATTTGAAAATCAGTTGCACCAAAAGATTTAGCTGCTTCTATTAAACCAACATCAACACTTCTTAGTGCACTTTCGATAACTCTGGCAACAAAAGGAATTGCGGAAATAGTAAGAGGAACAAGGGCTGCGGTTGTTCCAATGGCTTTACCGGCAATAAGTCGTGTAAGAGGTATTACGATGACCATTAAAATCACAAATGGAAAACTTCTAAAGACATTTACAAGTACATCAAGAATTGTATAAATAACTTTATTAGGTTTTAATCCATCAGGTGCTGTGAGTGTTAAAACAATCGCAGGAATAAAACCTAAGACTACCGCAAAGAACGTTGATCCAATAACCATGTATAATGTTTCATAAGTTGCTTTTAAAATAACATCACTCATACAATTTCCTCCCAAGTAATTCCTTCTTGATTTAAATAATTTCCTACTGCTTGTAAATCTTTTTCTTCAATATTAATAATTAAGCTTCCCATCATTGAACCTCTAAAGTTTTCGAGTTTTCCTTGACAGATATCAAAGTTGATATCAAGGGTCCTCGCTAACTGGGTAATGGTATGTGATTTTGAATTATTATTTGTAAAAAATAATTTAATATTTTTCCCCGTTTGAGGAAGAATTTCAACATCATCACCCACAAATCTTTGGATTTCTTGATTTGGTGCTACAAAAAGTTCTTCTGGTTTTCCAACCGATAAAACACGTCCATCTTTTAGGAAAGCAACTTTATTACAAATTTGTTTGATTACTTCCATTTGATGTGTAACGACCACAATTGTAATATTCATTTCTTTATTGATTTTTAATAAAAGATTGAGAATATCTCTGGTGATTTGTGGATCTAAAGCTGATGTTGCTTCATCACATAAAAGAATTTTTGGATTTAATACAAGTGCTCTGGCAATGGCTACTCTTTGTTTTTGTCCACCACTTAATTGACGAGGATAAGCATGTCTTTTTTCTTCCAAGCCAACAAGTTTTAATAAATTTTCAATGCGTTGCTTGTTTTCTTGACTGTTTGGATCTTGTTTCCAAAATTTAAGAGGTAGGGCAATATTATCATAAACATTTAATCGATTTAAAAGATTAAAGTTTTGAAAAATCATTCCCATTTCTTTTTGAACAAAACTTAGTTGTTTTTTATCTAAAGAAGAAATTGCTTTTCCATCAACCACTACTTCTCCTTTTTGAAAACTTTCTAAGCCATTAAAGCAACGAAGTAATGTTGATTTACCAGCACCACTTTGTCCAATAATCCCAAAGATATCACCTTGTTCAATGGAAAAAGAAACATCTTTTAATACTTCTAAATTTCCATAGCTTTTATACAAATTTTGAATTTCAATCATAAATCTCATCCCCTTATCCAAAGAAACATTGTCCAATATGGCAATATCCTTGTGGATTCTTTTCTAAATACTTTTGGTGGTATTCTTCTGCTTCATAGAAATTATCAAGAGGTTGTATTTCAACAACCACTTTTTCTTGATAATCTTTTTGTACCTCTTGTGTCTTTTTTTGAATTGTTTCTAAATCACTTTCATTAATATAATAAATACCTGTACGATAAGAAATTCCTTCATCTTCTCCTTGTTTATTTAAAGAAGTTGGTTCAATGATTCTATAATAATCGTCTAAGATTTGTTTTAAACTTCTTTTATTTTCATCATATTCAACTTTTACTGTTTCAACATGTCCTGTTTTCTCCGCTTTAACATCTTCATATTTTGGATTTTCTGTATGTCCATTGGCATAACCTACTGTTGTTTTAATAATTCCTTCAAATTGGTCAAAATACTTTTGAACGCCCCAGAAGCATCCTCCCGCTAAATAAATAACACTCATTTTAAATCTCCTTATTTTGTCGGATCTGTAAAGACATCTTTTACTGATCCTTTATATTTTTTAATATAGTTTTTCACTTTTTTAGATTGTAATGCTTTCTTTAATACTTTTGTTTTAGCTGTATTTTCATTTCCTTCTTTAACTACTAAATAGTTGATATAAGGTTGTGCTTCTTCATCTGTGAAGCTTTCTGTAAGTAAGACATTTGCGCTGTCTCCTAAGTTATGTTCTAATGCATAGTTTCCATTGATAACAGCGACATCTACATCAGGTAAGTTATTTGGTAAGTTGGCTGCTTCTAATTCTTCAATTTTATAATTATGTGGATTAGAAGTAATACTTGATGCTGTATAAAGTGCATCATCGTTTAATTCGATTAAGTTATTTTTAGCAAGTAAAGCTAACGCTCTTGATTCATTTGAACCATCATTTGGTACAGCAATTGTTGCCCCATCTTTTAAATCATCTAATGATTTTAAATTTTCTGAATAGAGAGCCATTGCTTCATAATGAACTCCAGCAACTGCTTTTAAATGAAGTTTTCTTTCTTTGTTTTGTTCCTTTAAATAAGCAAGTGTTTGGAAATAGTTTGCATCTAAATCACCATCTTCTAATGCCGTGTTTGGTGTGACATAATCTGTAAATTCTGTGACTTCTAATGTATATCCTTCTTTTTCTAATTCATCTTTTACCACATCATTTAAGATTTCTGCATGTGGTATTGCTGTTGCCCCTACTTTGATTGTTTTTTCATCACTTGATGAATTTCCTGCACATCCTACGATTGAAAGTGCAAATGCTGCTGATAATAATAATTTGATTCCTTTTTTCATTTTTTTATTCTCCCTTTTTCTTCTATATTCAATACAACAAATAAAAAAACTCGTCCTTTATACAAAGGACGAGTTACCTCGCGTTACCACCTTAATTTAAAATAACCTCACGATTATTTCCTCATCGAGTACCATCATACTCTATCACTTTAACGGGTGAATCCGTCATAGCCTAACCCTTTGGGCTCGGTATGCAACTCCAAGGCCATTTTCGTTTACCTTCCATGTTTCTTTTCCACCAACCAAGAACTCTCTAGGCATTTTCAGTAAATTACTTTCCTTTTCAATGTCTTTATTGTATTGTTATATCCATAGTATACCCCTATGAATTATATGTCAATAGTTTTCTTTATTTTTCTTCTTTTTCTACATAATCTACATCAATGATATCTTCACTACCTCGACGATAAGCTTCTCCAGATTGATAAGCTGCTTTCTTTTCTGCCATTTCTTTTTCAATCATTTCATTATATTCTTTAATTTGTTTTTCATAAAAATATCTTCTAACAAAAGAATATAAAACAAGAATACCTACAATAATCCAAGTTATTGGACTAAATAATAAGTTTAAAAGAAGACTTAAGACTAAAATAACAATAGCAATGATTAATATAATTTGATAAATTGGCATTTTTTTCTCCTATTTAGGAAACGTAAATAAATCTTTAATTTCGACATGAAGTCCATAAGCCAATTTAGAAATTGCCTTTAAAGAAATATTGCGTGTTCCTCTTTCTACATCTGATATATAATTTTTTGATAACCCACAGCGAAATGATAATTCTTCTTGAGAAATATGTGCTTTTAAACGTAGTTCTTTAATTCGTAATCCAAATAAAATGTGAACATCTTTATTCATTTTGCATTTGCATTAATTCCGCTGCTTGATCACTAATCTTTTTAAAACGATGATGAAGACCAGATTTACTAATAGAAAGACCTGTTTCTTCTTGATAAGCAACACATAGTTCATTTAATGTATAATCCGGATATTTTTTACGAACTAAAGCAACCGTTCTTGTCTTTTCATCAAGCATATCCAAACCCATGAACATTTCAATAATACTGATATCTTCTAACTGTTTATTCGATGAAGCCATTGATTTTACTTCATTTGCAATATCACAGTTATTCCAACGATTAACAGTATTAGACATACTTCGATCAATTCGGGTACTTTCAAAATTCATAACCGATTGACTTGCCCCTATCGCTCTTAAAAAATCACCTATTTTCTCTGCTGATTTTAAGTATACAAGATATTTGTTTCTTCTTTTTGTCATTTTTGCATTTAAATTAAAATAATTCATTAATTCTTGTATATAAAGAGCGTATTCTTCTTCATCTACAGAAAGTTCTAAATGATAATTCGATGTTTCCGGGTTATTGACAGAGCCTCCTGATAAAAAGATGCCAGCTAAAAATGCTCTTTTACAACATTCTTTTTCAAGAAGTTTTTTATCAGGTAAAGTATGAAAACCTAAACCATTCATTAATCCTAAATCATCTAAAATTTCTCTTGCTTTAGATACTTTTAAGATGTAAACATTATTTTTTTGTAATTTCATTTTACGAGATACAAGAAATTCAATGTGTGGATGATAAACTTCTTTGAGCATTTTATGCACTTTAGATGCAATCTTTGCATTTTCTGTTCTAATTGTAAGTAATAAACCTTGATTAGAAAGAGAAAGTGTTCCATTGACTTTAATAATTGCGGAAAGAATTGCTTTCTGACAACAAATATCAAAATCATTGAAAACAACTTCTTCTTTTACTTGTCTAGCAAATGATACTTTCATTAATGAATCGCATCCCTATGTAGACGATGAACATGATATTTTTCACTATAATGATCAGCAAAATAGTTTGTTAAACTTACCGAACGATGTTGTCCTCCTGTACAACCAATTCCAATAACAACATGCGTTTTTCCTTCTTTATCATATTCATCTAATAAATAATCTAAAAGATCTGTCATTTTATTAATAAATTTTTGTGTTTCTGGTTTATCAATTACATAATCATAAACTTCTTTATCGTTTCCTGTTAAATTTCTTAACTCATCTACATAGAAAGGATTTGGTAAAAAACGGACATCAAATAATAAATCAGCATCTTTAGGAATTCCATGCTTATATCCAAAGGAAACAAAACTAATTCTAAATGGATCGATTGATTGATGATTAAATTGGTTTTCTAATATTTGTTGAAATTTATTTCCTTTAAGTTGTGTCGTATCAATAACAACATTGGCTTCTTTAGAAATAGGACGTGCCAATTTTCTTTCATATTCAATGGCTTCTAATAAAGTGGATGCTTTATTAGAAATTAAGATTGGATGTGATCTTCTTGTCTCTTTATATCTTTTTAAAATAATATTATCATCACAATCTAAAAAGATAACGGAAACATTAAGCCAATCTACATTTGATAAAAAGCGAATTGCTTTAGGAGCATCATCCAAACTAACAGCCATCGCAATTCTTGAATAAGCCGTATTATCTTTTAAATATTCAGAAAAAGCACCTAATAATTCAATTGGGTAATTATCAATACAACGATAGGCCATATTTTCAAAAGCAGCCATTGCAGTTGTTTTTCCTGCACCTGACATTCCTGTCACAATTACAATTTCAATTTTATCCATAGAACCACACCTTTCATTTTCGTCTCTATTCTATCAAAATTCCTAAATAATGAAAAGCCAGATGTGAACATCTGGTCATTTATTTTAAAGAAGCAATATATTGTCCAGCAATTGCTCCATCATTTGTAGCTGTTACAACTTGTCTTAATTGTTTATTGCGTACATCGCCTGCCACAAAGATACCTTTAACAGCTGTTTCCATATTTTCATTGGCATCAATATAGCCATTTTCGCTTACAATATTTAAAGATTTTGCACATTGTGTCATTGGATCCAATCCAATAAATGGGAAAATCCCATTTACCTTTAATTCTTCTGTTGTTTGATCGTCACTATTTTCAATAAGAAGACCACATACTTTTTGATTTTGTTCAAGTATCTCTTTTGGCTTTCTTTTGAAATGCACTTCAATGTTTTCAACTTTAGAAAGACGATCTTGAATCACTTTGTCTGCCCTAAAGACATCTCTTCTTACTACTAAATGTACTTTATGGCATAAAGTTGCAAGATACATGGCTTCTTCTAAAGCTGAATTTCCACCACCAATGACAGCAACATCTTGTTCTTTAAAGAAAGGTCCATCACAAACTGCACAATAAGAGATACCACGTCCAACAAGTTCGTTTTCTTTTTCTAAATTCATTTGTCTTTCTTTTGTTCCTGTCGCAATTAAAACATATTTTGCTTGATAGGTTTGTTTGGCAGTAATGACTTCTTTATAATCACCATGATCTTTGATATCCAAGGCTTCTTCATAAGCCATTTTTGCTCCAAAGTTCATCGCACTTTCATACATTGTAAAGGCAATTTCTGGTCCCGGTGTTGGCTTTAATCCTGGATAGTTTTCAATTTGTGCTGTAACATTCAATTTTCCTCCAGGGGCTGAACCATCTAAAATAAGAACATCTAATCCTGCACGACTCGCATAAAGACAGGCACTCATCCCGGCAGGGCCTGCACCAATAATAATTAAATCTAGCATAACTCATTCTCCTTTATATATTCCATAAATTCTTTGTAATCATTGATTAATAAATCTGGATTTTCTTTTTCAATCAATTGATATCCTTTTGGTGACCATTTAACTCCTACTGTTTTTACTCCCGCTCTTTTTCCAGCTTGAATATCCGTCACATTATCACCAATATAGTATCCTTCTCGACAGTTTAATTTCTTTAAGGCACATAAGATACCTTCTGGATCTGGTTTTGATTTTTTTACATCATTTTCACCAATAACCACATCAAAATATTGTGTAATATTAAATAAATCTAAACCTAAATAAGCTGCTTCTTTATATTTTGTGGTCACAACCCCAAGTAAGAAACCTTGTTTTTTTAAATATTCAAGCATTTCTTTGACATTAGGATAGATTGTCACAAAATCTTCATGATGTTTATGATTGTAATCTCGATAGTATTGGATTAATTCATCTATTTGATCTGCTTCTACATAACGACTAAAAGTATTTTTTAAAGAAGGGCCTAAAAAAGATAAAAGTTCTTCTTCAGATAAAGTATAGTCTGGTTTGTATTTTTTAAATGTATGAATAAAAGATTTTTTTATAAGTAAATCTGTATTTAAAAGTGTTCCATCTAAATCAAATAATATTGCTTTTTTCATCTTAATTCTCCTTTTCAAACATTATATCTATTTTATTAAAAAAAGATAGCGTTATGCACTATCTTTTACTCTATTTCCTTTTAAATGACAGTATATAAAGCCAATCATTCCTACAATGACAAAAGCAATGGAAACAAGCTGTGCTGTTTTTAAACCAAAGACATAAAGGCTATCTGTTCTAAAAGATTCTATAAAGAAACGAATAATTCCATACCAAATAAAATAACTAAAGAATTGAATTCCTTGCTTCTTTTGAAATTTTCTTATTACAAAGAAAATAATTAGAAAGCCTAGAACACATCCAATTGATTCATAAAGGAATGTTGGTTGATAATAGGTCCCATGAATATACATTTTATCAATAATAAATTGAGGTAAATGTAATGACTTTAAAAAGTTGAGACTTACCGCACTTCCATAAGCTTCTTGATTAAAGAAATTGCCCCATCTTCCGCATGCTTGAGCAATTAAAACCCCTGGCATAATCGCATCTCCAGCAATGAGAAATGGAATATCTCTTTTTTTAAAGAAGAAACAACTATAAAGAAGGCCTGTAAAAATTCCCCCTTGAATAGCAAGACCTCCATGATTAATCATAAAAATTTCCATGGGATTACTTGCATAGAGTTCATTCCACATAAAGATCACATACCAAATACGTGCTCCAATGATTCCTACAAATAAAAGTCCAAAAACATAATCTGAAAGAATTTCTTTTGAATATCCTAATTTTTTAAAGTTATATTGCCCAATAAAATAAGCAATGGCTGCACCAGTAAGTATGCATAAAGCATACCATTGTATAGAAAGTGGTCCAATTTCTATAAAGGTATTAAAACTTGGGAATAATCTCATGATTCTTGTTTATTATGATCAATATTTTTAAGAATTCTTTCCACAAATTCTTTACTTGAATCAATACCTACATCTCTAAGACGCATATTCATAACGGCAGCTTCAATAATAACCGACATGCTTCGACCACTTGAAACAGGAACGACGATTTTAGGAATTTTAATTCCTAAAACATCTTCGGAAATATCATTTTCTTCGACACCAACACGTGTATATTCACGAGATGGGACCCATCTTTCTAATTGAATAATTAAATCAACATCATTTTTATCTAAGATAGCTGAAATACCAAACATCTTAGAAACATCAATAACTCCGATTCCTCTAATTTCTAAAAGATTAGCAAGAACAGCCGGTGCTTTACCAACGATTTTTTGTCCAACACGGTAAAGTTCTACAGCATCATCGGCAACAAGTAAGTGTCCTCTTTTTACTAATTCTAAAGCAATTTCTGATTTACCAATCCCACTATCACCTTTAATAATGACACCTTTTCCATGAATATTTAAGAAAACACCATGCATTAATGTATCTTTCGCAAGTTTTTCTTCAAGTGTATTCATCAATTCACTTGAAACAGCTCCAGTAATAAGTTCTGTTTGGAAAATTGGAAAATTACGTTCATTTGCCACATCTTTTAATACTTTTGGACATTCATGTCCTTTACAAATCACAATACATGGGACTTCTTCATTAATGAGACATGGGAAAATTTCTTTTTGTCTTTCTTCTGACATTTCAGCAATAAAAGCCATTTCCTTATCTCCAAAAACAATAATTCTTCTAAAATCACTATGTTTAAAGAATCCTGCTAATTCAAAACCAGGTCGATTAATTTCACCTGTTTGAATAACTCTTTTTAATGCTTTTTCGTCACCTGTTACTTGTGTGTAACTTTTATGATTCCCTAATAAATTTTCTACTGTAATTGATTTCATTTTTTATCTCCTTAAAGCATTGTTTTTAAAAATTGACCTGTGTAACTTTTTTCACATTTAGCAACTTTTTCAGGTGTTCCTGTGACAACAATAGTTCCTCCACCAGCCCCACCTTCTGGTCCTAAATCAATAATATGATCTGCAACCTTAATAACATCTAAGTTATGTTCAATAACAATAATGGTATCCCCTTGATCAACAATTCTTTGTAAAACATCAATAAGTTTAGAAACATCATGACTGTGTAACCCTGTTGTTGGTTCATCAAGAATATAAACTGTTTTTCCTGTTGATTTCTTTTGGAGTTCACTTGCGAGTTTAACTCTTTGCGCTTCTCCACCAGAAAGTGTTGTGGCACTTTGTCCAAGTTTAATATAACCAAGGCCCACATCATAAAGAGTTTGTATTTTATTTCTAATTTTAGGTAAATTATCAAAGAAATCAAGAGCTTCTTCTACCGTCATTTCTAAGACATCATAAATATTTTTATCTTTATACGTGACTTGTAAAGTTTCTTCATTGTATCTTTTTCCTTCACATTGTTCACAAGGAACATAAACGTCTGGTAAAAAGTGCATTGAAATCTTCTTTAAACCATCCCCTTGACATGCTTCGCAACGTCCACCTTTAACGTTAAACGAGAATCTTCCTTTATCATACCCTCTCATCTTTGCTTCATTTGTTTGTGCAAATAAATCACGAATATCATCAAAGACCCCTGTATAAGTTACTGGATTTGAACGAGGTGTTCTTCCAATTGGATCTTGTGATACTTCAATAACTTTATCAATATTTTCAATACCCAGTATTTCTTTATGTAATCCTGGTCTTTCTTTCGATTGATAAACATAGCGCATGAGTGATTTTCCTAAAATATCATTAACTAATGTTGATTTTCCACTTCCAGATACCCCAGTAACAACGTTGAATTTTCCTAAAGGAAATTTTACATTAATATTTTTTAAATTATGTTCTTTAGCTCCTTTAACTTCTAAGAATAATCCATTTCCTTTACGTCGTTTTTTAGGAACTTCGATTTTTAGTTTTCCCGATAAATATTTTCCAGTAATCGAATTTTCACAATCCATAATTTCTTCAGGGGTTCCTGCACAAATAACTTGTCCCCCATGAACCCCTGCTCCTGGTCCAATATCGACAATAAAATCAGAAGCACGCATTGTGTCTTCATCATGTTCTACAACAAGAACACTATTTCCTAAATCACGAATATCTTGTAAGGATTTGATTAACTTTTCATTGTCTCTTTGATGAAGTCCAATTGAAGGTTCATCTAAAACATAGAGGACACCTGTTAAACGTGTTCCAATTTGGGTTGCCAAACGAATACGTTGTGCTTCTCCACCTGATAACCCACCTGCACGTCTAGCAAGAGTTAAATAACCAAGACCAACATTATTTAAGAATGTTAAACGATCGGTAATTTCTTTAAGTACAAGACGAGCAATATTCATTTCATAGTCAGTAAGTTTTATATTTTTCACAAATTCCAAAGCATCAATAATAGCTTGTTCCGTAAATTCCGCAACATTTAAGCCACCTACTCTAACAGAAAGAACTTGTTCATTAAGTCTTCTTCCTTTACAAGTAGGACAGGTATGTTCTGACATAAAAGAAGCATACCATTCTTTTGACCACTTAGAAGTTGTTTCTTCATAACGACGGGCAATTAAGGTACGAACCCCTTCGATAAATTTTGTTGTTTTACTCACATTTCCACTGTCAGAAACGATTTGATAACTAATAGGTTCTCTTGAACCATCTAAAATATAACTTAATTCTTGTTTAGAAAAATCTTTAAGTGGTTTATCTAAATCAATATTGTAGTAATCACATAAAACTAAAAATCTTTGCCATTCAATACGATTTGTTCCTACCGCTGTTTTAAAATAACGTATTCCACCTTCATTAATAGACTTATTCCAATCTGGAATCAATAAATCATCATCTACTTCATTTTTAATACCAAGTCCTCGACAATCTGGACAAGCTCCTAAGGGATTATTAAAAGAGAAAAGACGTGGTTCTAATTTAGGAACAGAAAAGCCACAAACAGGACAAGCTAAGTGTTCACTGAAAAGCTCTTCAGTTTTTGTCGTTAAGTTTTGAACAACGGCTTCGCCACCCGTTAGTTTTAAAGCAACTTCTAACGAATCAACTAAACGGCTACGATAACCTTCTTTTTTTATAATACGGTCGATAACTACATCAATATCATGTCTTTTATTTTTATCTAATTCAATTTCTTCATCAAGCATGTAATTTTGACCATCGACAATAACACGTAAGTAACCATCTTTTAAAAGATCTGCAAAATAATCTTTAAAAGTCCCTTTTTTTCTTTTAACGACACGAGCTAAAACCATAAGACGATCACCGTCATCATAACGATCTATCGTATCTGCCATTTGTTTAATGGTCTGACTTTCAATGACAATATCATGTTTTGGGCAGTAAGCTTTTCCTACACGAGCATAAAGAAGTCTTAAATAATCATAAATTTCTGTAACAGTTCCTACCGTAGAACGTGGATTATTTGATGTTGTTTTTTGATCAATGGCAATTGCAGGAGAAAGACCTTCTATCGTATCCACATCTGGTTTTTCCATATTTCCTAAGAATTGTCTTGCATAAGCACTTAAAGATTCAACATACCTTCTTTGTCCTTCTGCATAAATGGTATCAAAAGCAAGAGAAGTCTTTCCTGAACCAGACAATCCTGTCATAATGACAAGTTTATTTTTAGGAATATCAATATTAATATTCTTTAAATTGTTTTCTCTTGCTCCACGAATAATTAATTTATCTTCCATTTTGTCTTCCTTTCAATAATTTAATAATACTTTCAAAGTCATGATCTCGCATTTGTAGATCATAGGCCCAATCTAATAACTCTTTAAATTCATCATTTGGTTGAAATCCTAAATCTATTAAGATTTTACCATCAATGATTGGTTTTAATGCGTGTTTTCCCAATCTTGAAACTTTTTCTTCAACATAAGCATCTAATGTTGAAATAGTTTCTGGACGGTTTGCCAGTCTCCCTAATTTATCACATTTTGACATACATACTAAATCTTCTAAAGGAAAGATTCCTTCTATGCCCTTTAAAAGTTTATAATAGCTGTAATCTTTACTTTGATTTCTTACCATATTCATTAAATGCATATGATAATAAATCATCGTTTTTATATATTTTTTTATTTTTTTATTTTCAAAAAAATGATTAAAATATTGATTAAATACTTGTACGCCACTTTCGTTGTGACCAGGTGCTTTTCCCTCAGGGGTTGTTACAAGTGGTTTCCCTATATCATGTAATAAAGCACTCCACATAAAAGCAAGTGGCCAACTTGTTTTTTGACGACATAAAGCTGCCAAATCAACTACAAGAAGGGTATGATTCATCACATTTCCTTCTGGATGAAAATCTAAACGTTGTGGGCATGTCACAAGTGTTTCTAAAGGTTCAATAATAGCTCCTATTTCTAATAAAAATTTTAATCCAATTGAAGGATGAATTGAAAGTAAGAGTTTATTGTATTCTTGCAAAACACGTTCTTTTGATAAATAATCAAGTTCCCCTTTTTGTACCATTCTTTGACAAACTTCTTTTGTTTTTTTATCTGCCTTCATTTCAAAACGAGCCATAAATTGGGCTAAACGTAAGATTCTTAAAGGATCTTCTTGAAATGTCTTTTCATCAATCATTTTTAAGATTCCCTTTTGTAAATCTACTTTACCATTATAAAAGTCCAAAATTTGGTCATTTTTATAATCATACATAAATGCATTTATCGTAAAATCTCTTCTACGACAGGCTTCTTTTAAATCTAAATTTTTACAAACTGTGACATCAAATTCGCGATGTGTTTTTCCACTTTTACTTTCTTTACGTGGCATTGCGAAATCAAAATGAGGGAGCGTATCTAATTTCAAAATACCAAAACTTTTACCAATACGATTAACATGTCCATACTTTGATAAAATAGCATCAATCTCTTCTATTTCTAAATCATAGATTTCAACATCAACATCATGGTAATCTACTTGATGATATAAAAGATAATCTCTAACAATACCTCCCACAAGATAAATACGTCCTTTTTTTGATAAAGAATCTAATACTTGTTTTTCTAATCCCTCAAACTTAAACTTCACCTTGTAACTCCAACATCATATCACGAAGTTCCATTGCACGTTCAAAGTCAAGTGCTTTTGCAGCTTCTTTCATTTGTTTTTCTAATTCTTTAACAAGTGTTTCTTTATCTTTTTTCTTCGCTTTTTTACCTTTTTGTACAAGAGATACAGCTTCATCTATATTTTCTTGTCCATGGATAGCATCACGAATTTCTTTTTTGATAGTTTGTGGAATAATACCATGTTCTTCATTATATTTTTCTTGAATTTCACGTCTTCTTGCGGTTTCATCAATAGCCTTTTGCATCGAATCAGTAATTTTATCACCATACATGATCACTTTCCCATTACTATTTCTAGCGGCACGTCCAATCGTTTGAATTAGTGATCTTTCTGATCTTAAGAATCCTTCTTTATCAGCATCAAGAATACAAACAAGGGAAACTTCTGGTAAATCTAAACCTTCTCTTAATAAATTGATTCCAACAAGAACATCATATTTTCCTAAACGAAGATCTCTTAAGATTTCTGTTCTTTCTAAAGTTTTTGTATCACTATGCAAATAAGCAACCTTTAATCCTAATTCTACTAAATAAGCACTTAAATCTTCTGCCATACGTTTTGTAAGAGTTGTGATTAAAACACGTTCATTTTTTTCAATACGTTGATGAATTTCATCAATGATATCATCCACCTGTCCATCAATTGGTCTTACCTCAATAATTGGATCAAGTAATCCCGTTGGTCGAATAATTTGTTCAACAACTTGTCCATGTACTTTTTCAAGTTCATAATCACCCGGTGTTGCAGAAACAAAGATAGCTTGGTTAATGAGATCTTCAAATTCTTCAAAAACAAGTGGTCTATTATCTAAAGCGCTTGGCAGTCTAAAGCCATATTCAACAAGTGTTTCTTTTCTTGAACGATCCCCATTGTACATTCCTCTTATTTGAGGAAGCATTACGTGGCTTTCATCGACAACAAGTAAAAAATCTTTAGGAAAATAGTCAATTAAAGTATAAGGTCGTTGTCCTTCTTTTCGTCCATCAATATGACGTGAATAATTTTCAATTCCCGGACACATTCCTACTTCTCTTAACATTTCTACATCATGGCGCGTTCTTTGATCCAAACGTTCATATTCAAGAAGTTTTGTTTCATCTTTGAAATATTGTAAACGTTGTTCTAATTCTTCAGAAATCGTATCACAAGCTTTCAACATTTGTTCCTTTTTAGTGACATAACCATAAGCTGGATAAATCGTATAGGTATTATATGATCCCAAGATATGACCTGTAAGTGGATCTACTTCACAAATACGTTCTACTGTATCACCAAAAAGTTCAATACGAATTAAATAATTCTCTGTATGACCCGGTACAATTTCAATAACATCACCACGTACTCTAAAGGTTCCTTTAGATTGTTCAATATCATTTCGCTGATATTGACGATCCACTAAAAAAGTAAGTAACTCCCTACGATCAATATCTTGATCGACACGTAGAGAAAAAATCATTTCTTTATATTGTTCAGGATTTCCTAATCCATAAATAGAAGCAACCGAGGCAACAACAATCACATCTTCTCTTTCAATAAGTGAATTCATTGCAGCTGAACGTAACATTTCTATTTCATAATTTGTTTTCGCATTTTTATCAATATAAAGATCTCTTCCTGGAATATAAGCTTCTGGTTGATAAAAATCAAAGTTAGAAATAAAGTATTCTACTCTATTTTCTGGAAAAAACTCTTTTAATTCTGAGTAAAGCTGTCCCGCTAATGTCTTATTGTGAGCAAGTACCAAAGTTGGTTTATTATATTCTTTAATGACATTGGCAACTGTAAAAGTCTTTCCTGTACCAGTTCCTCCCAAAAGAACTTGTTCCTTCTTTCCTGCCTTTAACCCTTCAACAAGTTCTTGAATCGCTTGAACTTGATCTCCCATAGGTTTAAAAGGAGAAACGAGTTTAAATTCAGACATTATAACACCACCTTACTTTATTATTTTCATTAAATATTCATATTGTTTATCATTTTCATGATTATTAATATAAATCATCATTCTTGCAATCATCATTTGTTTATCATTTTGACTATATTCACCATCAACGGTTAAATCATTATCTGCTTCAAATTTCTTTAAAGCATCTTGTGTAGCAACTGAAAAATAACCATCTTCTCGATCTGCAGAATATCCTAAAATATTAAGCATTTTTTGCATTGATTTAATACGTGTATTGACACAATCAACTTTCAAAGTTTCTTTTACATCTTTCGTAGAAATTCCATCTAGTGATACATTTTCTACTTCAATATCAGGTGTTAATCCTTTACCATTAATACATGTACCATTAGGAATCATCCATTTTGCATACGTATACTTTAAAACAGAACCATCCGATAATGTTTTTTGTGTTTGGGCACTTCCTTTACCATAGGTTGTTGTTCCAACAAGTTGATATCCCTTTTCACTTTGTAAAGCACCAGCTGTCAATTCAGAAGCACTTGCTGTATTTCCATTAACAAGGATATATCCATTTACAAATTCATATTTACTATCTGTGCTTGCATAATATTTCTTTGCTGCACTATTTTTTTCTTTCAGTTGATAAATGACTTCATCCGATGAAAAGAATAAATCTAAAATATCTGTAGCCGCTGTTAAATAGCCACCACCGTTATCTCTTAAATCAAGAACAAGAGTTTGAACATTTGCTTGTTTAAAAGATTTCAAAGCTTCTTCTACTTGATTGGCTGTATCAGTTCCAAATGTTGATAATTCAATATAACCAAAAGATGTATTTCTCTGTTTTCTAATTTCATAAAATGATGAAGTATCTAAAGCACCTCTATTTACTTTAATTTCACTTATTTTTTTATTACTTAAAACTGTTAACGTTACTTCTGTTCCATCATCGCCACGTACATACTCTTTAACTTTATCGGTATCTAAATTAGCTAAATCTTTTCCATCAGCTTGCATAATAATATCCCCAACATTTAACCCTGCTTTGCTTGCTGGTGAATCATTATATACTTTTGTAATCATCGCTCCTTTTTCAACCATTGAAAAGCCAACTCCAATGCCTTGATAATTACCTGCAACTGTTTGATTAAATTCGACTGCTTCTTTACTTGTTAAGTAACTTGAATGAGGATCATTAAGACCTGCAACCATTCCTTCAATAGCAGAGGCATCCAAGTTAATATCTTGATCTGTTGTATTGACCCAATATTTATCAAGTGTTTCGTATACTTCGTTAATGACACCCTTGTTATTTGTGCTTTTTACAACGACATCTTTTTTAGAAACATAACCTGCAAAATAGCCAATCGCAAGACATACAATAATCAATATAACAATTAATATTTCTTTAATGGGCCTTTGTTTTGTTTCTTTCTTTATTTCTTTTTTTGGTGGTCTAATAAAATCATCCATCCTTTTCACCTCACCCTAACATCTTATCATAATTTATTTTAAAAATCTTTTATCGAATTCATTTAAAATATTGTTTCTTTTTTAGACACATTATAACTTTTTTTCATGAATAAGTCACGACTTTTACATCATGTCATTTCTTTTTTAAGATTTTCTGATCTACTTTTTTCATATAAGAAAGAAACATAGAAATTTTTTCATCATGATGACTTATATATTCTTTAAAACATTCAGCAAAATATTCACTATTAGATTTGGAATCAAATAGATTTTTATTTTGTTTTTTTATTTCTATAAATTCTTTATCTTTACTAAAATGATATTTATAATCAAAATAATGTCCTAATTCATGAAGAATAACACCTTCACTTGTCACATTTTCAATATTAGGATGAACAAGAAGAATTGTCGAAGGTGGTTTCATTTCCCCAGAAATAATCAAATTTTCTTTTTTGATGCTGTAATTATACAGTTCTATCCGACCTCCATCTTTAAAAAATTGTTTTAAATATTTTTGATCATAAGAATATTGATATCCACCCTGTAATTCTTCTTTTATATAACTATCTCCTTTTTCATTCAATTCTAACCAACTATCTTCAAATTCTTTTTCTACATAAATATGTTTTTTTATTTCTATAAGCGATGTATTTGTAGAACATCCAACTAAAAATAAAATACTTAAAAATACAAATAATCTTTTCATGATAAACCTCTCTTCTTTATTAAAGCATAATTTAATAAAAATAAAAAAGGTATTTATACCTTTTAAAGTAATTGATAAATCATAATAATGAAAGGCATGGTAATAATACTAAAGATAACCCCCATAACATTCATAATACTTGCGTAACCTGGATGTTTATTATAAAGCTGTGCAAATTGTGTAACAGTTGCAGCTGGTGGAGCACATGCCGCTAAAATAGAAATCAATAAAATCTTATCAGCATCCATCGTTAACGATGATAACCCGGTAAACTTGAATATGAGCACCATTAATAAAGGAAATACAATCAATCTAAAGAAAGAAATCAAATAAGTTCTTTTTTCCACGAAAACACTTTTTAAATCCATATCACCAATAAGCATACCAATAACAATCATGGCAAGAGGTCCCATCATACCTCCAACTTTAGAAAAAGTTTCAACTATCAAATTAGGTAATTGTAATTGAAGCATAAATAACATTAATCCAATAATAATTGCAATGATATTAATATTTAAAAAGATTTTCTTTAAATCATAAGAAGGTTCATTACAAACGAGACTTTTTGCATGAGTCCATAATAAAATTGTTTGTACTACCATATAGCCACTTGAATAAATAACCCATTCATTTCCTAATATAGCCCCTACCAAAGGAATAATAAGATTCCCTGAATTTGAATAAATAATAGTCGCTTTTTCAATAGGAGTAAATCCAAACATTTTTCCTATTATATTCGCAAGTGGAATAAAAACAATATGTACTAAAATTGCACCTAAAAAAGAAATTCCTAATCCAATTAATTTATCAGCAGTAAATTCAATCATGAAAGAATTAATAATTGCACATGGGCAAGTTACATAAAGAAGTAATATTGAAAGAACTTTACTATTTTCAGTTGTTAAAACTTTTGTTTTTACAATTAAGTAACCAAAAAAAATCATTATAAACAGTTGGCATATCTGTTGAATAAGTAATACACTTAATTCCATTTTTTTCACCTCATACAAGAGTGTAATGATTTTTTTATAAAAAAGTGAAATGTTTCATTATTTGAAAATAAAAAGCGAAACCACCTGGCAAGAAAGTCAGGTGGTTTTAATAAAGTAAAAAAATAAAAAAAAGAACTGGCAACGAGCTATTTTCGCACCGAAGTACTATCTTCGCCGTGATGATGCTTAACTTCTGTGTTCGGAATGGGAACAGGTGTGTCCATCATGCTATCATTACCAGATCTTCTCTTCAAGTATCCTTCAGGACACTCAAAACCAGATAGTAGTCTCTTTCTTTCAAGCTCGCTTGCCTTTTCGGTCAAGCCCTCGACCTATTAGTATCAGTCCGCTTAACATGTCACCATGCTTACACTCCTGACCTATCTACCTTATCGTCTTTAAGGGGTCTTACTTGCTTGCG
>NZ_PYLP01000024.1 GCF_003024675.1 Faecalibacillus faecis
TTGGCGATACCACAAAAGTAGATCCAGAATCCATTGAAGTTGATCCAGCTGTAGAAAAAGTCATGCATGTTTCAGAACCATACAAACTTGCAAATAGAGCTTTCCATCCAGAAGATTCAGTTATTGATGTTGGTGGTGTCAAAATTGGGGGAGGACACTTAGCTGTCATTGCTGGACCATGTTCTGTTGAAAGCAAGGAACAAGTCATTGAAATTGCTAAAGCAGCCAAAGCTGCCGGAGCGAATCTTTTAAGAGGAGGCGCTTTTAAACCAAGAACATCACCATATGCTTTCCAAGGAATGGGATCAGCAGGGTTAGATATCTTAGTAGCGGCTAAAGAAGCAACAGGACTTCCAATCGTCTCAGAATTAATGGATGCAGAATACTTAGATGAATTTATTGAAAAAGTAGACTTGATTCAAATTGGAGCGAGAAATATGCAAAACTTCGATTTATTAAAGAAAGTCGGAAAAGCTACAAAGAAACCAATCTTGTTAAAAAGAGGATTAAGTGCCACTTTCCAAGAATGGATCATGTCGGCAGAATATATCATGGCAAGTGGAAATCCAAATGTTATCTTATGTGAAAGAGGAGTGAGAACATTTGAATCTTACACAAGAAATACATTAGATTTACAAGCAGTCCCAGTCATCAAAGAATTAACACATTTACCAATCATTATTGATCCAAGTCATGCTGGAGGAAAATGGTGGTTAGTGAATCCAATGGCAAAAGCAGCAGTAGCTGCAGGCTGTGATGGATTAATGATCGAAGTGCATAATAATCCAGAAAAAGCTTTATGTGATGGACCACAATCATTAAAACCAGCAAAATTTGAACAATTAATGAAAGAATTAAAACCAATCGCAGATGCTGTTGGTAAAGAAATATAAAAGTACCACCAAGGGTGGTACTAAGAAATGCGATAATGTCCAATGAGATCATTTCTTTTTTCTAAAATATCTTCCTCATAATAAAGTTGATGAGGATAGGCATGGTGAATCACAAAAGTGATTCCCTTTTTATTTCGATAGTTAGAAATAATTCCGATATGTTTTTTAAAGACCACAATATCGCCACCTTGCCATTTATCTAAATCATAAATATCAAGGGTCAAAGATAAAGCATGTCTTTTAAAATAAACATTTAGATTTTTAACACGACGAAAATCAATGTTTTTATCACGCTGTACTACTTGATAATTTTCAGGGTTTTCTTGAATGTCTTGATCTACAAGTTCTTGTAAATTATATCCAGAGTTTAATAAACCAAAAGCGACAACATCACTGCATACTCCATAATTGTCATCTGGATAGCCACCTTGATAATATTTGCTTTTGTATTGTGGCTTTGTTTGAATGTACTCTCTAACATTTTTTAGAATATCACTTTGATCATCAAGACCATCATGGTCTTGATCATTTACGCTTTTATAAGTTTGAATATTAAAATCTTCATTTGTATATTTTGGGTGGGGTAGAAGATTATTTTGATAAAAAATATAAGTAATGATTAAAATAACAGGGATGAAAATAAGAAAGAATTTCTTCATTATTTACCACAACATTTTTTATATTTTTTACCACTTCCACAAGGACAAGGATCATTACGCCCTACTTTAATCACTTTTGTTGGTTTTTTCTTACCAAAATCATTTTGTTTTCTTTCAATTTGTCCATAGCGTAATGCAAGTTCTTCTTCATTCATGTCTTTAAAAAGTTCTACAACATGACGAATAATATTTTTTGTTTCAATATTATATTCAATTGATAGTGGTAATTGTTTTTGAATTTCAACTTTAAGTTCTTCATATTTATTTTGTTTAAAAAGACAAGTAAAATAAGCATCTAGTAAATCATAATCGTAAGGATAACGATTTAATAATTCTTGAAAATAAGAAATATCACTCTCTTGATAAAAATAAGATAAGGCTAAGTTTTTATAAAAAGGACAAAGATATTTATCATCTTTAAAATAAGTGATCAATTCTTGATGAAAGGCAATGCTTTCTTTATATTTCTTTTCTTGAAGAAAAGAAAGACTTAATAGGTTAAGTTTATCAGATAAATGCCATTGATAACCAAAGAGATTTCCTAATTCTAAAAGACTTGGTTGATTTTCAAGATATGTCTTCAATTCATTCCATAAAGGATAAAGTGTATCTAAAGTATTGGCTTGTTCTATTTGCGTTAATAATATTTCTTTTCCCATAATGATGTCTCCTTTTTTAAATCATATCATATTATGTCATATTTGGTAAAAACAAAACTATTGTGTATAATGAATGTGGTGAGAAATATGGATCAAAAACATAAATCAAATTTAATAATAACATGTCTTTGTTTAATCATTGTCTTTGTTTCCTTACTAACAATGTATGATAATTTTTCATTTCATACTTATAGTACAAAGACGTATTATGATTATTTTCTAACATTGAATCATCAAAGCTTTTCTTTACAAGATTATGAACTTTATAAAGATCAATCAAATTACCATTGTGGAGATGGAAATCTTGTTTTAGGAAAGATTGATTCTTTAGTAGATGGACAAAATATTGATGTTATTATTCAAATGAATAAAAAATATCAAATTCATTATCCTTTACAATATCTAAATGGAGGAAGTTATGCTTTAGAAAACAAAAAAGATTTAAGTAATTTAAATGAAATCAATCATGTTCAATTAATCATTAAAGATGAAAAACAAAAGACAGTCTATAAACATGCTTTAAAATTAAAACAAGTAGAAAAACTTACGTGTTCTTCAAAAACATTTAAAGTGGAAAATGCCTGTGTGAGTGATGATTTCATGAGACTGGGATATCTTACTTCTACAGATCATTCTTTATTAAAGAAATATCCAAATATTTCTTTAGAATATCGTTATTTAAAAAGTAATAAATTAAATGATAAGAATGATAAGAATTATGTTGTTTTTAAGAAAATCAATGGAAAAACAAAGGAAATTGTGAATAAAAAAATCTATCAAGTTTATAATCATGATTTAGATCAAGGTTCTTTAAAAAAGAAAAAACTAAGTGTAGTTATTATTTTATCAAAAGATCATAGTAAAAAAAGTTATGTTTTTAAATTAAACTTTACAAAGGAAAATGGTGGTTTTAATGAATAATGAAAGATACTTAAAATTAAAAAAAGATTTTATTGTTCTTTATTTGGCACGAAACGGGATTATGACTTTTTTGATTACCCTTTGTAGTTTTGGCTTTGATTTATCAAAGTATTATCAAATTAAATTTATAGAAGCAATTCCTTATTTATTTTCTAATAATATTTTTACATTTATGTATTTTTGTTTAGTTTGGATTTTCAATTACTTACTCTTTGAACTTTTTAAAATACTAAGTGATGGGTATGATGAAAGTCATCATCATACTCTCAAATTTATGTATCATGAACATAATTATTCAATTTCATGGATGATGTATGTTGTCATGCTTATTATACTTATTTTGATACAAGTGGTTGATTTACCGACATTATTTCATTTAGATGCTTACTTGATGTTTGGTTTTATGGTTTTACGTTCACTTAAACAAATATATAAAAAGAGACTCTAAGAGTCTACTTTAATAAATGACTAAGGCTATCAAGTAATTCGTCTTTTGAACTTAAAGAATTATAGTAGGTTTCAAAAAGAACACCAAGTCCTGGTAAGACGGTTTCTTCTTTAGAAGCAATACCACTTTCGATAATTTCTTTAAGTTCACTACTTGAACAAGCATGTAGTCTTTGAAATATTGCTTGTCGAATATCCATTTTATCACTCCCTAAAAAAGAGTGGACCAAAAAGGAGAAAAATATACATGGTAGAAACCAAAACAATTATTTTAAATGAACAAGAAATTATTTATAAAATTCATTATAAAAGAATTAAGAATTGTTATTTAAGAGTAGAAAAGGGAGAAGTGGTGATTCGTTGTTCACCCATGTTTCCTCAAAATGAAATAGAAAAACTGATTAGAAATCATCAAGAAGAAATTCTTGAACAAATCAAAGGATATATTCCTAAATATAACTATCAAAATGGGGGATATGTTTATTTATTTAATCAAAAATATGAAATTATCTTAAAAGATATGAATATTAAAAAATGTGCTCTCCACGATCATCAAATCTATGTTTATTCAAAAAATATCCAAACAACGATTGAAATGTTTTTAAAACAAGAATTGATGCATTATTTAAAAGAAAAAATAGATTTTTATTTAAGTATGAGCTTTCATCATGCTTTACCAGAAATTCAAATTAAGAAGATGAAAAGAAGATGGGGTGCTTGTTTTTATCAAAAAAATAGAGTGTGCTTTAATTTAGTATTGGCACATATTGATTATGCTTTAATTGATTATGTCATTGTTCATGAACTTTGTCATTTTATTGAAGCAAATCATTCCAAAGCATTCTATCATGAAATAGAAAAAAGAATGCCAGATTATAAAGAAAGAGAAAGATTATTAAAGGATGTGGGTATATGATTACATCAATGCAAAATAAAACGATTAAAGAATTATTAAAATTAAAACAAAAGAAATATCGTAAAGATTATTATTTAGTAGAAACAAAGCATTTAGTAGAAGAAGCTATAAAGGCCAAACAAACAGATTTGGTTATTTCTACTGAACCGGTTGATTTAGGTGTGGAAAATTTAGTAGTATCTAAAGAAATTATGGAAAAGCTTGCTTTTACGAAAACACCTCAACCCATCATGGCAAGATGTTTTATTCAAAAGAATAAAATATTAAAAGAAGGAAAAAGATATTTGATTTTAGATTATTTACAAGATCCTGGAAACATTGGAACGCTTATTCGTACCGCTTTAGCTTTTGGAATAGATCAAGTGATTTTATCTAATGAATGTGTTGATCTTTATAATGATAAATTACTTCGATCAATGCAAGGAGCACACTTTCATCTTTCTTGTCTTTATGGAGATTTAAAAGAAATTATTCCTACTTTAAAAGAAAAAGGTGTCTGTGTTGTAGGCAGTGCTCTAGAAAATGGAAGACCTATTTATGAAATTCAAAAACAAGAAAAGATGGCTTATGTTTTAGGAAATGAAGGAAATGGGATGGAAAAAGAAATTATCGATATTTGTGATCAAATTGCCTATATCCCTATTACAACCATTGAATCTTTAAATGTAGCTGTGGCAGGAAGTATTATGATGTATCATTTTCAAGGAGAATAGGTATGGATAAAATATTATTTTTTGATATTGATGGAACACTTGGCAAGCATGGGGTTATTACAGAGTCAAATTTAAAAGTACTTCATTTATTGAAAGAAAAAGGGTATAAGACTTTTATTTGTACAGGAAGAGCACCTTTTTATGCAAGTCGTTTATTCGGTAATCTTGTAAGTGGGATTATTAGTTGTAATGGACGTTATATTCTTTATGAAGGAAAGAAGCTTTATAGTAGAGCTTTTACGAAGAAACAATTAGATTATTATGTACATAAATTAGATCAAGGAAAATTAGGAGCTATGTTTGTTAGCGATGATCAAGCTTTAAAATATCATTTGGATAAAAAACAAGAAGTTAATTTAGAAAAGGAATATGGGATTGAACGTCTCGTTGATTCTTTAGAAGGGGAGTTTTATACATTTGATATGTTTTATCAAAATCAAGAACATTATCAAACAATGGTTGAACTCTTTAAAGAAGATTTAATTATTAATGATCATGGTGGAATGGGTTCTTGTGATTGTTCAACGATTGAATTTGATAAAGGGAGTGCGATTGCTTATTTATTAGATTATTTCCATCTTGATAAAGATAATGCTTATGCTTTTGGTGATGGTTATAATGATCAAGCAATGTTTAGAGAAGTAGGTCATGGTATTGCTATGGGCAATGCTGTCGATGTTTTAAAAGAAAAGGCAACTTATATTACGGATAATTTTGATCAAGAGGGTATTTTAAAAGCACTTTATCATGAAAAGTTGTTATGAAAGAGCTTGTTTTGTAAAGAAAATTTGATATAATAGTGGGGTATATAAATCGTTGATATGGATTAGTAAATAGAGGATGCTGTTTTAGAGAGGGAGAAGTGCTGGAAACTCCTACAGATAATTTATTGAATTCACCATGGAGAGCACCTAATCAGTGACGTGAGACTGCGTTAATGTTTAATTAAGAGCATGTTTTAAACATGAATTAGGATGGTACCGCGATCAACTCGTTCCTATTGGAATGAGTTTTTTTATGTTTAAGGAGGAAATAAAGTGGAAAATGAATTATTACAAATTAAAGATGAAGCTTTAGAAAAGATTGAAGCTTGTACATCTTTAAAAGAATTAAATGATATTCGTGTGCTTTATTTAGGGAAAAAGGGTCCTATTCAAGAAGCTATGAAATCAATGAAAAATATGGATCCAGATCAAAGAAAAACATTTGGTCAAACAAGTAATAAAGTAAAACAAGAATTATCAAAAGCTGTTGAAGATAAAAAAGAAGTTTTAGAACATCAAGCAATTATTGATAAAATCAATAGTGAAACGATTGATTTATCATTACCTAGTTATAAATTAGATCAAGGAACAATGCATCCTTTATCAATTATTGTTTCTCAATTAGAAGAACTCTTCTTAGGAATGGGATATCAAATTGCGGAAGGTCCAGAAGTAGAAAGTGATTACTTCAACTTTGAATTAATGAACTTACCAAAAGGACATCCTGCCAGAGATATGCAAGATACTTTCTATATTGATGAAAATACTTTAATGAGAACACATACTTCTCCAGTACAAGCACATACCTTACTTGCTGCCAAAGGGAAAGGACCTATTAAAGTTATTTGTCCTGGTAAAACATATCGTAGAGATGATGATGATGCCACACATTCACATCAATTCATGCAATGTGAAGGGCTTGTTATTGATAAAAACATTACTCTTGCTGATTTAAAAGGAACATTAGAAGTTTTCGCAAGAAAATTCTTTGGGGAAAAACGTGAAATTAGATTACGTCCATCTTATTTCCCATTTACTGAACCATCAGTAGAAGTAGATATCTCTTGTCACCATTGTGGTGGTAAAGGATGTGCTATGTGTAAAGGAACTGGATGGATTGAAATCTTAGGTGCTGGTATGGTTAACCCTAAAGTTTTAGATATGTGTGGTTTTGATAGTAAAGAATATCAAGGTTTTGCATTTGGAATTGGAATCGAACGTGTAGCTATGTTGAAATACGGTATTGATAATATTCGTGATTTCTATAATGATGATTTAAGATTCTTAAACCAATTCCAAAGAGAGGAGTAAGAAAATGGAAGTCAGTTTAAATTTATTAAATAAATACGTTAAAATAGATGATCAAGATCCAAAAGAACTTGCTGATAAAATTACTTCAATTGGTTTAGAAGTAGAAGGAATGCATTCCTTAGCCAATGGAAACAATATGACAATTGGTTATGTCAAAGAATGTATCGATCATCCTGATAGTGATCATTTACATGTCTGTCAAGTAGAAGTAAGACCGGGAGAAGTGACTCAAATTGTTTGTGGAGCACCAAATGTCGCTGCTGGACAAAAAGTTATTGTAGCTAATCCTGGATGTGATTTAGGAGAAGGTTTTGTTATTAAACAAAGTACAATTCGTGGACAAGAATCTAACGGGATGATTTGTTCGATGGCAGAACTTGGTTTAGATCAACGTTTATTATCTCCTGAAGATAAAGATGGAATTCATGTTTTAGATGAAAATGCACCTGTAGGAGAAGATCCTTTAGAATATTTAGGTTTGAAAGATACAATTTTAGATATTGGTTTAACACCAAATAGATCGGATTGTATGGCTTTAACTTCACTTGCTTATGAAGTTGCTGCTGTTTTAAAAAGAGATGTTAACTTACCTGAAATTAAAGAAAAAGGAACACCTGGAAGCAATATTGAAGTCAAAGTAGAAACTGAATTATGTCCATTCTTTGGGGCTAAACTTGTAAAAGGTGTCACTACAAAAGAATCACCTGCTTGGTTAAAAACAGCTTTACTTGCTTCAGGAATTAAACCAATTAATAACATTGTTGACATTTCTAACTATGTGATGTTAGAAACAGGCCAACCAATCCATATGTATGACTATGACAAATTAACTAAAAAAGAATTTGTGGTAAAAACAGGATTTGAAGAAAAAGCAATCTTATTAGATGGTGAAGAATATAAATTAGAACCTAATGATATCATCGTTTCAACAGACAATGGTGTGGGTTGTGTCGCAGGTGTCATGGGTGCTGATAGTACTAAAATTGATGAAAATACGCAAAATATTGTCATCGAAGTGGCTACTTTTGATGGACCAAGTTTAAGAGAAACTGCAAGACGTTTAAATTTATTAACAGATGCTTCTCAACATTATATTAAAGGGGCTTTAAATACCGCTAATTCTTTAAATATTTTAGAAAGATGTGCGAATTTATTAGAAGAACTAGCTGACGCTAAAGAAATCTATGAAACTGTTTCAACAACTCTTTATATTGAAGATAAATATGTTTCAGTTTCAACTCAACAAGTTAATGGATTACTTGGAACAAACATTCAAACAAATGAAATCGCAGAAATCTTTAATTCATTAAAATTCAAATATGAATTAAAAGAAGATACATTTAATGTAAAAATTCCAACTTATCGTAATGATATTACTATGGCAGCTGATTTAATAGAAGAAGTTGTGCGTATGTATGGTTTTGATAACATTCCATCAACTTTACCAGAAATGTCTATGACAATTGGAAAAAGAACAGAAATCCAAGAAAAGAAACATATGATGAAAGTCTTATTAAAAGACCTAGGATTACATGAAACACTCACATATTCATTAACATCACCATCACTTGTTCATGATTTCAATATTTTCCATGACCAAGAACCAGTTAAACTAGCGATGCCATTAGGTGAAGAAAGATCAGTCACAAGACAATCAATCATTGGTTCATTATTACAAGTAATTAATTATAACCAATCAAGAAATATGAAAGATGTTCATTTATATGAATTATCAACAACATATTCTAAAGGTGTTGAATTACAAAATCTTGCCATTGCATGTACTGGCGAATACCATGGTTTATCATTTAAACAAATTTCATACAAAGCAGATTACTATTTAGCAAAAGGATTTGTGGAAACAATCTTTGAAAGATTAGGAATCAATGAATCACGCTATCGTTTAGAACGCGTTGAAAGCGATAATGAATCTTTCCACCCAGGACGTAGTGCTTATATTAAAGTACAAAATGAAGTCGTTGGTGTTGTTGGACAAGTTCATCCATTAATGGAAAAGAAATATGATGTTAAAGATGTTTATGTCGTTGAATTAAACTTATCTGCTTTATTAAATATCAAAACAGGTAAAGTAAAATATCAACCAATTCCACAATATCCATCAGTTTCAAGAGATATTGCTTTAGTGATGGATGAATCTGTTCCAGCAAATGATGTATGTCAAAAAATCATTAAATCAAGTAATAAACTTGTAAAATTTGCCAACATCTTTGATGTTTATGTAGGTGAACATGTTGAAGCTGGTAAAAAATCAGTTGCTATTAATTTAACTTTCCAAGATGAAAAGAAAACATTAGAAGAAAAAGAAATTAATGCAGCTATGGAAAAAATCTTAAAAGCAGTAGAAAAAGATTTTGGGGCAGTCTTAAGAGGATAAAGAATTGAGGTGTACAAAAGTACATCTCTTTTTTATGAAAATAGGTAGTTATCGACCAATTTTAAAGAATAAATAAAAAAAGTGGTCGATAACTCAATACTATTAAGTTAAGGACAGATATATTTTTATGTTTTGTCTTTTTTATTTTAAATAATTTTTAGTAGAAAAATACATCTACAAAAAAAGACTTATAATGAATATTTTATTATTCATTATAAGTCCTATGAAATCAACCAATCTATCTTATTTTTCTTCTGGATGATTTAAATCTTCTTTAATTTGTGTTGTTGAGATTTCAGGAGTTCTTGGTAAGTAGATCACTTCAACACCTTCATCTTTTAAATAATCAAATTTACCTTTCCAATCATCCCCGATAACAAAAGTATCAATATGATATTCTTTAATATCATTAATTTTTTGATCCCAGTTTTCTTCAGGAATAACAAGATCGACAAAACGAACAGATTCTAATAAACCTTTTCTTTGTTCATAAGAGAAGTAACATTTCTTATCTTTTTTCAAACGTGTAAATTCATCTGTAGAAACGGCAACAATTAGATAATCTCCTAAAGCTTTTGCACGTTTTAATAAATTAATATGTCCATAATGTAATAAATCAAATGTACCATAAGTAATAACTCTTTTCATACCTAACCCTCTTTTACTTTTAATAATACTATTTTCAAAATTAATATCTGCGACAGATTTTGTAAGCTCTGTTTTACGATCACGATTCATTAATGCTTTAACTGCTTCATTTGGACTGACTTTACCTTTAACAATAGCATCTACTGTTGCAGTAATAGGCATTTCTACATCATATCTTTTAGAAAGTTGCATGGCAGCTGGTAAAGCATTTAAACCTTCAACCACCATTCCTACTTCTTTTGTGGCTTCATCGACATTATAACCTTGACCAATTAATGTTCCGCATTTAAAGTTACGACTATGCACACTTGTCGCGGTAACAATCAAATCACCAATTCCAGCAAGACCATGGAATGTTTGTTCAAGACATCCCATTGTTGTTCCTAAACGTGTCATTTCAGAAAGACCACGGGTAATAATGGCTGCACGGGTATTATCGCCATAATTTAAGCCATGAGAAATTCCTGCTGCTAAGGCAATGATATTTTTTAAAGCACCACATAATTCAACCCCACGGACATCCACGTTTGTATAGACACGCATACATGTATCTTGGAATAAATTTTGTACTTTTTCGGCAACTTCTAAATCACCACAAGCTGAAACAATGGTTGATGGCATGTCATTGACAACTTCTTCAGCATGTGTTGGTCCTGATAGTGCGACAATCTTTGCTTGACTTCCTAAAACATCTCTGATGATTTCAGACATGGTATAAAGACTATCACTTTCGACCCCTTTAGCAAGATCAATCAAGATTTGATCTTTAATATAATCCTTTGCTGTTTCCATTGTACTTCTCATAAAAATAGATGGAACAGCAACAACAAGATATTCACTATTACATACTTCCTTAATATCTGTTGTAAATTCCATATCATCAGGAATTTGTAATTCAGGTAATTTTGGATGCGTTCTGTTTTTTTGGATATATTCAATTTCCTGAGGTAGGGCTGACCAAACCATCACTGAATGATGACGATTGCATAATACTCTTGCTACAGCCATTCCCCATGTACCTGCTCCTAAAACACCAACTTTATACATGATAAAACCTCCTATTTCTTGATGTATTTCATTTTTTCATCTTTTATAAAAACCCAATGATCACCATTTGAATCATCTTCACTAAAATGATAATCATCGATCACAATTTCTTTTATTTTTTCAATATCTTCAATACAATTTTTAATTAAATAATTCAACATCCTACCTCTTGCCTTTTTTAAATACACGGCATTTCGTTTAAAAGTATGCCCACTTCTTATGACAAAATCAAGTTGAATCATCTTATGTGATATCATTTTTTCATATTCTTTTGTACTTAAAGAAAGAATAACATCTTCATCTTTTAAGTATGTATTGATTTCATTTTGCCAATAAGTATATAAGTTTAAATCATTTAACTTATGTTTTATTTCTAAACGATGGTAACTTACAGCATCATTATAACGCAAAATACCATAAAGTGGTGAATTAATTAATAGATGCTTTTGTAAATAATCCCATTGTTCTTTTTGATAGTTTTTCAAATCAAGTTGTTTAAAAACAACCCCATCAAATAAGTTCAATGCTGCAAAGTTTTCTTCATTATGGAAATAATCATAAATCAAAGAAGATTGCTTAAAAGATATCTTCATAAGATCATGAATTTGATCAATGTTTAATTCTTTTAATTGTTTTCTTAAATACTCTGCTTTATTGAAAAACAAAGGCGTTTGTTTTTCAATAGGAAAATGTTTTTCTTTTAAACTTTTTGCATCCGCAATTATTATTTTCATAGACTTCACCATATCCATTATATCTTAAAATACAAAAATATGATATACTACAAAAGGTGATTAAAATGAATACAACAATTATAGATAAAATACTGATCCATATGTTAGATATGGAACATAGTCAAATCCTTTATTCAGATCAATTTATTGATCTTATCGAAGGAACAACAGAATATTATGATAAAAAAATAGAAAAATGTTTAACCAATACAACAATCAAAGAACTTGTGGTTGGAAGTGAACATCATTTACTTCAAGCAGCTAAAAATATGATTATTGATGATGAACAATTTATAGCTGAATCAAAAAAGATTGCTCAAGATTTATTTGCTGTCAGTAAATATGTTGAAGAAATGCCTAATAGTAATTTAATGTTTGTTGAATGCAAAGTTGATGGGGAAAAGATGATTCTTATCATGAAATTAAATTATAAAGTGACACCTATTTCTATTGTAGAAGAAGTTGAAGGGAAACGTGCTATTAAATTTGTCAATAGACAAAGCTTACCACCTAAAACTTCGGCAGTAGAAGAAGCAATTATTATTAATGTTGATAAAAGCACGATTTCTTTAATTGAAAAAAGATTTCAAATTGATGGAAAACCAGGATATTATCTTAATGAACAATATATTAAAGGGGAACCTAAATTAACTGATAAACAAAAAATGAGTATTGTGAATAAAGTCGTTAAAAAAGTCGATAGTGAATATAACGTCTTTGAGGGAGATCCAACAGCTGTGGTTAAAAAGGAAATGATTGATTTAGTGATGGAGCATCTTCCTTTAAAACCAATGGAAATTGCGAAAAAAGTCATGGGTGATGATTATAATGCAAAGGAAGAAGTGGAAACGATTATGAGAGATTTAGGTATTGAAGAAGATGATGAAATTGTTAATGTACCTTTATCTTTAGATCGTATGTCACGTTGTAAACTTGTTTTAGATGATGATCGTATTGTGGAATTAAATGTAGAAGATTATTTAAATCATGAAAATATTATGACAGAAACAGATATGTCAGGTTATTCAACGATTACTTTAAAGAATATCAAGGATATTAAGATTAAATAAAGACAAGAAGTTTTCTTTATGATAGAATAAACAAGCATATAATGAAAGGAAATAAATAAATGAGTAAAGTAATTAAATTAGGTAACTATAAAGGAATTGAATTCAAAGTAGAAAAAGTACCTGTATCTGATGAAGAAGTTGAACAACAAATTCAAATGATTTTAGCTCAATCAAGCCAAACAGAAGAAAAAGATGGTGATACTGTAGAAAACGGAGATATCGCTACAATTGATTTTGTTGGGTTAAAAGATGATGTGGCTTTTGAAGGTGGAACAGGAAATGATTACGATTTAGAAATCGGTTCAGGATCATTCATTCCAGGATTTGAAGATCAAATGATTGGCATGAAAGTTAATGAAACAAGAGATTTAAATTTAACTTTCCCAGAAAACTATCAAGCAGCAGAATTAGCTGGACAAGATGTTGTTTTCAAAGTAACTGTTAAAAAATTATCAGTGAAAAAAGATGCTGAATTAAATGATGCTTTCGTTGAAGGATTAGGTGTACCTGAAATCAAAACAGTGGAAGATTTAAAAGCTTATATTAATGAAGGTTTACAACAACAACATGATCAACAATATGAAACTCAAAAAGAAAATACAATTTTTGATGCTTTCATGGCAGATAGTGAAGTTGAATTAGATGATGATGCTATTGATGAAGCTTTAGATAGACAAATGTCTTATATGGCTAATCAAATGATGGCTCAAGGTATTCAATTAGATCAATACTTACAAATGACAGGTATGGATGAAGAAAAATTAAGAGAACAAATGAAACCATCAGCTACTCAACAAGCTAAATTAGAAGCTTTAATTGATGAAATTATTGCGGTTGAAAAGATCGTTGTAACTGAAGAAGTTTTAGATGAACAATTAAATATGGTTGGACAAGCGAATCAAATGACTAAGGAACAAGTATTAGAAAAAATTGATTTAGAAGGATTCAAAAGAGATCTTTCTCGTATGCAAGCAAGTCGTTTAATTGTTAATAATGCAGTTGAAAAATAGTTGAAAATTCCACGATAAAGTGGAATTTTTTAATTATAGTGTACAAAAATAATTTTTTCATTGATATTTCATGTTCTTAAGGTAAAATAGGTTGAGTAATTAAAGTAAAAGGGTTAAAATATTTATTTATATTAAGGGAGGTTTCATTTTATTATGAAAATCATTGTTTTGGGAGCTGGTAAAGTCGGAAAAACACTTATTAAACATATGTCCAATGAAGATCATGATATTATTGTGGTTGATCAAAATGCGACAAAAGTAGAAGAAGTCGTCAATCAATTTGATGTTATAGGTGTTGTAGGTAATGGTGGTTCATATGATATATTAATGGAAGCAGGGGCTCAAGATGCCAATCTTATCATTTGTGTAACTACTTCTGATGAATTAAATATTTTAGCGGGATTAATGGCTAAAAAGATGGGAACAAAACATACAATTGCCCGTGTGAGAAATCCAGATTACTCATCACAACGTGATTTTATGAGAAATCAATTAGGTTTTTCAATGATTGTCAATCCAGAATTGGAAGCAGCAAGTGAAATACGTCGTGTATTATCTTTCCCTTCAGCTGTAAAAGTTGATACTTTTTCTAGAGGAAAAGTAGAACTTGCGGAATTCTTTGTAGAAGATCATAGTCGTTTAAATGGGGTTGAATTAAGTCAACTTCATAAAATTACAAAGACAAATATTCTTGTCTGTGCGGTCAGTCATAATGAAGATGTGATCATTCCTGATGGAAATTATGTAATCAAACCAGGTGATCATTTATATATTACAGGAACACATCGAGATCTTTCTCGCTTTTGCTTAGATATTGGCGTTATTACTACACGTATTAAAAATGTCATTATTGTTGGTGGTGGTAAGATTGCTTACTATTTATCGAAACAATTATCAACACAAGGAATTAAAGTTAAAATTATTGAAAAGGATAAAAATCGTTGTCAGGTTCTGGCAGAAAAATTGCCTTATGTCACAATTATCCATGGAGATGGTAGTGATGATGAATTATTAAATGAAGAAGGTATTGAAAATACAGATGCTGTTTTAGCACTTACAGGTTTAGATGAAGAAAATATTGTTTTATCTTTATCCGCAAAAAGCCTTTATCATAAAAAGATCATTGCGAAGGTAACACGAATGAATTATGCAGGTCTTTCCGATGTCTTAAAAGTAGACAGTATCGTGGCACCAAAGAAAATAGTTGCTAGTCAAATTATTCGTTATGTGCGTGCTAAAATGAATAAGGATAATGATTCATCAGTTAAAACACTTTATAAAATTGTTGATGGTGAGGTTGAAGCCATTGAATTTAAAGTAACTGAACAATTTAAGTATTTACATAAAACACTTAATGAAATGAAAATCAAGGAACATGTTTTAGTAGCTGCAATTATTCGTGAAAATGAAGTCATTGTCCCAAAAGGAAATACTACAATGGAATTAAATGATTATGTCATTATTGTTTCTCGTGGAGAAATTATGAAATCACTCAATGATATATTAAGAGGTTAATTATGAATAGAAGAATGATTGTATTTGCGATAGGAAAACTTCTATCGATGACAGGATTTCTCCTTTTCATTCCTGTCATGATTTCGTTTATTTATCATGAAAGCCAAGGACTTTATTTTGGTATTGTTGGTGCCATTTTACTTCTCTTAGGATTCTTGATTTCACGAAAAACACCAAAAAAGAAAAATATTTATGCTCGTGAGGGATTTGTCATCGTTGCTTTAAGTTGGATCCTTGTTTCTGCTTTTTCAGCAATACCTTATGTTTTATCAGGAGAAATTCCTCGTTATGTGGATGCTTTCTTTGAAATGGTTTCAGGATTTACGACAACGGGTTCATCCATTCTTACAAATATTGAGGGAATGAGTCATACAGGACTTTTCTGGCGAAGCTTTACACACTGGATTGGTGGAATGGGAATTTTAGTATTCGTCATTGCCTTTATTCCCATTGCTTCAGGAAGATCGATGCATATTTTAAAAGCAGAAGTTCCTGGCCCCGTTGTTGGAAAACTTGTTTCTAAAGTACGTGCGACAGCCCGTATTCTTTATGTTATTTATGCAGCCTTAACAGTAATTGAAATAGTCTTGTTACTATTTGGAGGAATGCCTTTATTTGATAGTATCCTCAACGCCTTTGGAACCGCTGGTACCGGTGGTTTTGCAATAAAAAATGCGAGTATTGCTGCTTATCATAGTGCATACTTTGATGTTGTCATTACTATTTTTATGATTCTTTTTGGAATCAACTTCAACTTATTCTATTTTATTTTAATAGGAAAAGTTAAAGATGCTTTACGAAGTGAAGAACTTCATTACTATTTAGGAATCATTGCATTATGTATTATTGTGATTACATGCAATGTTTTACCAACATATAAAAATGTTTTAGAAGCTTTACGTTATGCTGGTTTTACAGTTGCTTCAACCATTACCACAACAGGATTTGTCGTTGTTGATTATGGTAAGTGGCCACTTTTATCACAAATGATTATCCTTGTTTTAACATTCGTTGGGGCAAGTTCAGGTTCTACCGGTGGAGGAATCAAGATTTCAAGAATTGTGATGTATTTTAAAAGTGCTCGTAAAGAACTAAGAAAAGCCCTTCATCCTCATAGTGTACAAACTGTAGAGTTTGAAAATCAACCAATTGATGGCAACGTGATTAGTTCTATTCAAGGATACTTAGTAATTTACTTAATTATCTTTGTGGTGTCATTGCTTATTTTATCTTGTTATAAGATTGATTTTGCAAGTGCTTTTTCAGCTGTAGCAACATGTTTAAATAACGTTGGTCCAGGAATGAATGTTGTGGGACCGGTTGGAAATTTCTCATCATTATCAGATGTTTCAAAACTTGTTTTATCTTTTGATATGTTAGCTGGTCGATTGGAAATCTTCCCAATGTTATTGGTATTTGCACCATCATCTTGGCGAAAATAAATTATTTTGAAGTAATAAAAGATAACTTTTGTTACTTCTTTTTTTTGTGATAGATGATTTATGATATTCGTTGTAATTTTTTTGAAAGAGTTTATAATTGTATACAACGATTGGAGGATGAAATATGTTAGTAGATGGACATATGCATTTAGAAAATGGTCCCCTTACCAAAGAATATGTAATGCAATTTATTAATGAAGCTTATAAACAAGGATTTGATCGTATTCAAATTCTTGATCATACACATCGCTTTAAAGAATTTGAAGTGATCTATCAAGGTGTTAAAGATGCTAGTGATTATCAAAAAGAATGGCTTGCAAATAAGAAAATGAAATTTAAAGATTCTCTTTCAAGTTATGTACGTTTAATTAATGAAGTAAAATCAGAAAAGACTCCTATTGAAGTATTGTTTGGTTTAGAAGTTTGTTATGTTCCTGAGTACAAAGATGAAATCGAAAGAATTTTAGAGCCTTATCAATTTGATTTTTTAGTAGGGGCTATTCATTCTATTGATGGTCTTTTATACGATATGCCTTGGTCTAAAGAAATACTATGGGATAAGTATAATGTTGATGATATTTATCGTCGCTATTATGAACTTATTTTTGATCTTGTAAAAAGTAATTTATTTACGCAATTAGCACACCCGGATACAATAAAAATGTTTGGCTATTACCCAAGTTATGATTTAAAACCAACATATCATGAACTTGCACAATTACTGGTAGAACACCATGTCAAAGGGGAATGCAATACAGGATGTTATTATCGTTATCATCATCCAGATAAGGGCTTATCTAAAGAACTTTTAGATATTTTTAAAGAGCATCATGTAGATATTATTACCGCGAGTGATGCCCATAAACCTGAGGATGTAGGTACTTGTATTAAAGATATTTATAAATTATGTCGATATGACTAGTTGTTCTTGATTGAACAACTTTTTTGCTTTATGATGTTCAAGAAAAAGAAAGGTGATAAAAATGAAGATTACAGAATTACTCGATTTAAAATCAATTGATTTAAATCCACAAGTATCTAGTAAAGAAGAGGCTATTGATCATATGGTTGATTTATTAGATCAAAGTGGAAAGTTAAATAATAAAGAAGTTTACAAAGAAAGTGTTTTAAAAAGGGAAGCACAAAGTACCACAGGAATTGGTGATGGTGTTGCTATTCCTCATGGACAAAGTGAAGGAGTTCAAACTGCAGGGCTAGCAGCAATGGTTATTAAAGAAGGACTTGATTTTCAATCATTAGATGGAAAACCAACGTATCTATTCTTTATGATAGGTGCTCCTAAAGATTCAGGGGGTGCGCATTTACAAGCATTAGCACAATTATCAACATTATTAATGGAAGAAGATTTTAGAAATTCTTTAATTAATGCATCTTCTAAAGAAGAATTTTTAAAACTTATTGATGAAAAAGAAAATAAAAAAGAAGAAGTGAAGGATGTTATTCATCCAGATGTTTTGGCAGTAACTGCCTGTCCAACAGGAATTGCCCATACATTTATGGCAGCAAAAGCTTTGCAGCAAGCCGGAGAAAAATTACATATTTCAATTAAAGTTGAAACAAATGGGCAAGAAGGGGTTAAAAATGAATTAACTCAAGATGATATTGATCATTGTAAATGTATTATTGTTGCGGCAGATAAGAAAGTAGAAATGCAACGTTTTGAAGGAAAAAAATTAATTCAAGTTCCTGTTCGTGATGGAATCTCTAAAGCAGAAGAACTTGTTGAAAAAGCAAGTAAAGGAGAAGCTGAAATTTATCATTATCAAGAAGGAAAGACAAAACAAGGAATTGTACGTACTTTCTATAAACATTTAATGAATGGAATTTCTCATGCTTTACCTTTTGCTGTAGCAAGTGGAGTTCTTTATGGAATTCTTTATTTACTACAAGATTATGTTTTAACATATCAAATCTTAACTCTTACAAGTTATGTTCAACAGCTTGCAACTATTATGATCGTTCCTGTTGTTTCTGCTTATATTGCTGATAGTATTGCTGATCGTCCAGGAATGGTTTCAGGATTCATAGGTGGTTTAATTGTTTGTCAAGGAATTTCTGTCTCAGCTATTTCAACGAATACAGTATCCTTACTTGCAGGTATTATTGCTGGATTCCTTGCTGGATATATTTCTTTAATTTTAAGTAAATTGATGTCTTATTTACCAAAATATTTAAAAGGAATTGAAGCTTCTCTTTTCCATCCAATTTTATCAACAGCACTTGTTGCTTTGATTATGGTTTATATTAATAGTTATCTTTATATAGGACATAGCTATATTATTCAATATGTTTCTTTGATTGAATCACAAATGATTACAAAAATCTTATTTGGTTTTGTTTTAGGAATGATGATGGCGATTGATAATGGTGGACCTATTAATAAAACAGCTTATGTATTTGGCATTGGTATGGTTGTAAGTTGTGATTATTATCCAATGGCAGCTATTATGGCAGGAGGAATGATTCCACCATTTGTGATTGCATTATCAGCAACAATTTCTAAAAAAAGATTTGTTTCAAGAAAAGAAGCTTTAATGAATTATATTAATGGAATTTCATTTATTTCAGAAGGAGCTATTCCATTTATTCAAAAGGAATCAAAAGTTATTTTACCAGCTTGTTGTTTAGCAGCTGGTCTTGCAGGTGCTTTATCAATGTATTTTGAATGTTCAATTGCTTCACCTCATGGTGGTCTCTTCCTTATTTGGATGGTGAATAATCCACTTTACTATTTAGTGACAATTGGTTTATCAACAGTTGTAGGAACCTTACTTTTATTCATTTTTACAAAATTAAAAAAATAATAATATAAATAGAAGAAGCCTATCATGGTTTCTTTTTTTTGATTCAAAGAGAAAATAAGATATGAAGAATAAATTTTCTTTTTTGTTTTTATAAGTTATTTTGAATAATTAGTGAAAAATAGCGATAACTGTGTTATTATTTACAAGATTGTAGGGAGAAGTGTATAAGTAAAATCAATATTTTCCAAAGTGCTTAGTGTCACTTCATAACCAACATTTTTAAGAAATTATGTTGTTTTTCAATTGTTAATTGTTTTTATTTTATTGGTTTTGGATTTTTAAAGGATTCATAAGCGGATAGATTGAATGTTTTTCCTGTCAGTATCGTGTGATAGATAGAAGCAAGTATCATTCTTGAAATTGCAATTATTGCTTTAGCAACGAATTGATTAAACTATGGAGATGTATTTTAATAATTTCAGTTTTACAGGATTCAATATGTTGATCAAGTTCAAGTTTGTTATCTTGAATGGATTTAAAAATATCTTCTTTATTCTTAGAAGAGTCATATATAAATTTTTTGTGCTTGAAAAGTTGACGGGTACTTATAAAAATTTAGGATATTCTCTATATAGTAGATTACTTACTCACCCCATCGTGCTTTGTCGTATACCATAAGGATACTACATGAAGTAAAAATGGTGAATAAATTGATATTACGTGTTTGTGTCTACGTTGAGCGTAGCTCAAACGCAAAAATGGAGGAAAATATGAAAAAAGAAACATTAGGGAAACTATTTTTATTAACGGCAGCGCTTATATGGGGTAGTTCGTTTGTTGTTATGAAAAGTGCGGTTGATTTTATTACACCATTTGTTTTATTATTTATACGTTTTACATTAAGTACGCTATTTATGTCGTGTTTATTTTTAAAAAAAATAAAAATAATTAAAAAAGAAGATTTATTAGGTGGTTTTTGTGCAGGTTTGGCTTTGTTTAGCGCTTTTTCAATTCAAACCTTTGGTCTTCGTTTAACAACGCCTGGTAAAAATGCTTTTTTAACAGCTGTTTATTGTACAATTGTTCCATTATTAAGTTGGTTATTATTTAGAAAAAAACCAGAAAAATCGCAAATTTATGCGGCTTTATTATGTTTTATAGGGGTTGGTTTTGTTTCACTAGATAGTTCATTAAATATGAATTTAGGTGACGTATATACTTTAATGGGCGGTTTTTTATATGCTGTACATATTATCGTTTGTGAAAAAGCAATGAAAAATACTTCACCAATTATTATTACTATTTTACAATTTGCATTTGCAGCTGTTTTTTCATTGGGTGCTTCATTATTATTTGAAGATCTTTCGTTGATTACTCAAATTAATTCAAGTATTTATATGCACATTCTTTATCTTGCATTTTTTGCGACAACACTTTGTTATCTATTTCAAAATGTGGGTCAAAGTTGGGTCAATGAAAACATTGCAGCTTTATTATTGTCTTTAGAGTCTGTTTTCGGTGTTTTCTTTTCAATTTTATTAAAAAAGGAAACATTGACATTGCAAATAGTGTTAGGATTTATTATTATCTTTTTGTCGGTATTTGTATCAGAAACAAAGTTATCTTTTTTACATAAGGGAGAGGAAAAATGATTAAAAAATTAATTACGTTAGGATTATCGCTATTTACTTTTATAGCAACAATGACACCAATTTATGCAGTTGATAATTCAGCTTCGGTTGATATTTCAGGGGAGTATGGGATTGTTATTGATCAAGATAATGGTCAGATACTTTACAATAAAAAAGCAAAAGAAAAAATGTATCCAGCGAGTATTACAAAAATTTTAACATGTATTGTCGCTTTAGAAATGGTGGATGATTTAGATAAACAAGTGACTATTACTGATAGTGATGTTGAAACTGTATGGGAAACAGGCGCGTCAGCTGCAAACTTTACTCCTGGCGAAGTGGTGACATATCGTGATGTTTTTATGGGGGCAATGCTTCCTTCAGGAGCTGATGCGTGTCGTGCTCTTGCTAATAATACATGCGGTTCTCAAGAAAAATTTGTTGATAAAATGAATGACCTAGTTAAAAAATTAGGATTAAAAGATTCTCATTTTGTAAATACAACTGGAATTCATGATCCTAATCATTATACAACAGCTTATGATATGGCAAAAATTACACAATATGCTTTACAAAATGAAAAATTTGTAGAAATCTTTACAAGATATCAATACAACGCAAGTAATGGATTACATCAATGGGTTAAAAAAGTATTATATACATGTAAAAGAGATCATATGAATGTTTCAATGATAGAAGGATGTAAAAGTGGTTATACAAGCGATGCACAACACACTTTATCAAGTATGATTAACGTTAATAATCATCATTATATTTGTGTTGTGGGATATTCTAAAAATAAAGATGGTTATAATCATTGCACAGTTAACGATACAATTACTTTAGGAAATTATGTAGGTTCGCATTATAAAGAAGTAAATTTATTGCAAAGTGGAAACGAAGTTACAAAATCATCTGTAAGTGATGGGGAAAAAAATAAGGTAGCAATCAAAATTGATCAAGATATTAATATCGTATTACCTAATGATTACAATGAAAAAGACATAGAATACAAACAAAAAGTTAAAACATTTACAGCACCAGTAAAAAAAGATCAAAATGCTGGGAAATTAGATGTTTATTATAAAGAAAACAAATTAGGTAGTTATACGCTTTCTACAGTAAATAATGTTGCAGAAAGTGAATCAGTGATTATGTTTAGAAAAATTAAAAATATATTAATTCCTTGTGTAATCACTGTATTTATTTGTATTGTTGTTTTACTTATTGTTAGACAATTTATTATTAAGAGAAGAAGACGTCGCCGTCGTAGAAGATAAATCATAAAAGGGAGATTTACTGTTGTAAATCTCTTTTTATAATAAAAAAAGAAGTCATTATTTAGAATTCTTCTTTTTCATAGTTTGTTCTTTAATTAATATTTCTCTTTTTTGTCTATTACTTTTTTCAACAAGTTTTAAAACTTGTTTACGATATTCTGGTAGTAATGTATTTAAATCAATATTGTCTGGTTGACCATATAATTTTTTATATTCTTCATCACTTAAGTGGCTTTTAAAAATAATTGTAAGTGATGGAATATTTAAGACATCAGCGACTTTTTCTAAAGTAGTGAAGCACTTTTTAAAAGAAATACCTCTAAAAAATTCGCTCAATGTGGATTGAGCAATGCCAGTTCTTTCGGAAACAATCTTCGCATTTAAAGACATTTCTTTCATACGTTTTGCCATCATTTTACCGATTTCGTCAATTTTTACAATCATTGCATCACCACCACAATTAGATATTATCATTTTGCAATACGCCTACTCGTATTGTGATGACCGCTTGGCTATTTATGTCAAAAATTACGAAAAAGCGTATTTTCAAGTTCGTTCAGCAATGTTACAATACGCATATCCGAATTCAATAAACCACCCAGTATATAAAATAGTCCTTTTGGTTAAATGGTATTTTTTAATACGTAAAGTTTTATTATGATGATATAAATAATAAGATAAAGGGGTGAATATTATGAAATACAGAATTTTAAATTCTATGGTTAAGGTTCTAACTTTAGTGGCTTTTGTATGTGCTATGTCACCATCAAGACAAAACTGTTATGAACCAGAAAAACCAGCATCATTAAGATAGTAGGAGTGAGAGTAATATGAAATGTTTAATAATTGATGATGACCAATCTTGTATTGATATGTTACAAATGAAATTGAAAGATTATTATGGAGATGTAGAATTAGATATTTTTCAAAAACCACCACACGTTGATGAATTACAAAAAGATTATGATTTGTTTTTCATAGATGTGTTATTAGGGAATGAAAGTGGTATTGAATATGCCAATAGTATAAAAGACTACTATCCACATATGACACTTGTCTTTCTTTCACACCAAGATAACTTGATTTTTGAAACACAAAAGATTAGTCCAATTTGTTTTATTAGAAAAAGTAATTTTGATGAAGATTTTCAAATGTTTTGTATTGTTTATGAAAATAAACAACGAGAAAATATAAAAATCATATTCAAATTACATCAAATAGAAAATAAAACCGGTGAAACATCAATAACTTTACATGCGAACGATATTATTTATGTAGAATGTTACTCACATGAACTCATTATACACACTCATAAAAATGAGTATATTGTGAAAATGACCTTAAAAGAATTCTTGAAACAAGTAAAAACATTAAATTCTTTTCTATTAATCTACAATCGTGTGGTTGACAAAATGAAAGTAGTGTATCCGTTTTATGAATCTGTTATAATTAAAAAGCCAAAGAAAGTTAATGTCTAAGCAGTCATTTGGAACTTTGTTTGGCGACATCCTCACCGAATGGCTGCTTAGACATGTTGAGGATGTTTTTTATGTCTAATTTTGAAAATCCTTTTAAGGATTTTGTTTTTAGTTTACCCGAAGATAAACTAGATCTTTTGATTGAATGCATCAACAATAGAAAAGATTATGATTTATATGGTGTTACTAACCTAGAAGATG
>NZ_PYLP01000025.1 GCF_003024675.1 Faecalibacillus faecis
AATCCATCGATGTGACAACAGTGCCTTATAAACCTTATGATCTGGCAAAACAAGTAGAAGAAACAATAGAAAATGGAACAAGAAAAGAACTTGTATCATCTAACTATTTAACATTAAATAAATATGATATGACAGGCTATAATAAAGTAAAGAATGATAAACCATTCCAACTTGTATCAATCATTGAAGGACAAGGAACAGTAGAAGGAAAAGAAGTGAAAAAAGGAGATCATTTTGTAGTTTGTTCAGATCAAAAAGAAGTTGATTTTGATGGAACAATGACAGTAATGATTTGTACACTTTAATGAGATGTTATCATTGTAGTCATGAAATAAAAGATTCTTCTTTTGCCTATAAAGGAAGACAAGAATGTAAAGAGTGTCATAGTGTTTATCAAATACACTTTCCTTCTGGAGTTGGTTTTATTCCTATAATTATTGCCTTTATTCCAGCATTATATATGGTGACAAGTTTAAGATATTCATTTGTTGTAGGACTTGCTATGTTTGTTTTGTTTTATTGGGCTATTGATATTATTATGAATCATATTTTGATTTATTTAGGTAAATATGAAATTGAAGAAGTTGAATAAAAGAAAAAGGAAGAGTATTATAAAAATATAAATAAAAACAGGGGAGCTTGTAAGCAGGCTGAGAGGAAGTTATCAACTTCGACCCTTTAACCTGATACGGGTAATGCCGGCGTAGGAAGTCCTATTTGATTTTTTACAGGAGCATACCTCCTGTTTTTTTATTTATAAATCCACATAAGTGGCGAATTGAAGGGGAGCGCCTTGAATTTAGTACAAAGCGAGGGAAGCTGTGTTCCAGCGTGAGAGGATACCACCAAGTATCGACCGCAATAAAAAACAAGGAGAGAGAAAAAATGTTAGAAGAAATGTTAAAAAATGTAAGAGAAAAAAGCCCATTGATTCACAATATTACCAATTATGTAACGGTCAATGATTGTGCTAATGTGGTCCTTGCTTGTGGAGCTTCACCTATTATGGCAGATGATCAAGAAGAAGTTGCGGAAATTACTTCCATTTGTACAGGTCTTAATATTAATATTGGAACACTTAATTCACGTACAATTGAATCCATGCTTATTGCGGGAAAAAAAGCCAATGAACTCCATCATCCTGTAGTTTTAGATCCAGTAGGTGTTGGTGCTTCAACGCTTAGAACACAAACAGCTCTAAAACTTTTAGATGAAATTCAATTTTCAGTGATTCGTGGAAATATTTCTGAAATTAAAACACTTGCTTTAGGAAGTGGTACGACAAAAGGAGTCGATGCGAATATTGCTGATAAAGTCACAAAAGAAAATATCAAAGAAGTTGTCCGTTTTGCACAAGAATTTTCTAGAAAAACAGGAGCTATTATTGCGATTACGGGAGCGATTGATCTAGTATGCAATAAAGAAAAAGCTTTTGCCATTGAAAATGGACATGCTATGATGTCTTCTATTACTGGGACAGGTTGTCAATTATCTGCTCTTACAGCATCTTTTATTTCAGCAAACCCTGCTCATTTATTAGAAGCAACACTTGCTGCGGTATGTACCATGGGATTAGCAGGAGAAATGGCACACACTCGACTTACTCGTTTAGATGGAAATGCAAGTTATCGAAATTATATTATAGATGCCATTTACAATATGACTCCTCAACAACTACAAGAAGGTGCAAAGTACCAAGAAGTTTTATTTTAAGAAAAGAGAAAAATTATGAAAACAACAGATAAGATGTTAGAAGCAACAAAAGAATTATGGAAGTCTTATAATGAACTTGCTTTTTGGCAAATGACATGGGATCAAAGTTGTTAATAAAAAATGAAAGATGAAATGTCTTTCATTTTTTTTAAGAAAAAGAAGGAGAATTATTCTCCTTCATAGTTTTCAACGTTATGGTAGATTTTATCTACATCATCACAAGCATTTAAAAGATCCATTAATCTTTCAAATAATTCCATATCTTCTCCTTCAAGAGATACATATTCTTGAGGTGTTGTAGCAATTTCTTCTACATCAAATTCAGCATCAGGACATGCAGCTTCAATAGCATCTTTCATTTTATATAAATCAGTTGGTGCACCTGTTAATTCAATTGAACCATCCTCATGAGTTTCAATTTCTTGACAATCAGCTTCACCTTCCATTAAAGCTTCTAAAGTTTGTTCTTCATCTAAACCTTTAAAAGTTAAAATAGAATATGTATCATATAAATAAGATACAGAACCTTCATTTCCTAATTTAGCTTTAGATTTTGTAAATGCAGGACGTACTTGAGAAATAGTACGATTAATATTATCAGTTAAGCATTTAACAATAACAGTTGAACCACTTGGACCGTATCCTTCAAAAGTTTTTTCTTGATAATCTTCAGTAGCTCCACTTTTTACTTTATCAACTGCACGTTTAATAACATCAGCAGGAACTTGTTCTTTTTTAGCTTTAGCAATAATTCTTCTTAATGCTAAGTTACCATCTGGATCAGTACCACCAGCTTTTGCAGCTAAATAGATTTCTTTTCCATAACGAGAATATAATTTTGCTTTTGCTGCAGCAGTTTTTGCCATAGCAACTTTACGCACTTCATGCGCTCTACCCATAAAAAAGCCTCCTTAATTGTATGTAATCTCAATACTTCGTTATTATAGCGAATACATCAAGGTTTTTCAAGGTTTAATATCAATGACAAACAAGTTTTGTTCATGTATAATGAATAAGCAAATGGGGGATAAAAATGGAAACAATTGTTATTATTGGTGCAGGAGCAAGTGGACTTGCTTGTATGAATGAATTACTAAAAGAAAATAAATATAATATTATTATCTTAGAACAAGCAAAGAAAGCTGCAAGAAAAGTACTTGCTAGTGGAAATGGAAGATGTAATGTTTCAAATTTAAATATGGATATCATGTATTATAATCATCAAGATTCTTTCATTGAAAAATTGATTAAAGAATTTGATGTTATTGATTTCTTTAAACAACTTTCTTTAAAATTACGTTTTGAAAAGAATCTTGTTTATCCATATTCACTTTCAAGTTTATCAGTAAAAAATGCTTTAATGAAAAACATAGATCAAGTTTCATACATTGATGAATGTGAAGTCTTATCTATTAAAAATAATAAATCTTATGAAATTATTACAACAAATGGACATTATCAAGCAGATAAAATTGTGATTGCAACAGGATCACCCGCAAGCCATTTATCAGGACAAAATAATTTAAAGATGTTAGAAAAAATGAATGTTTCTCTCATACCATTTACCCCTAGTCTTGTACAAGTTAAAACGAAACCTGTTTTTAAAGCTTTAAAAGGACAAAGAGTTAAAGGCATTGTCACACTCTATGATCAAAATCAACTCATTGAAAAACAAACAGGTGAAATCATGTTTACGGATTATGGTCTTTCAGGTATCTGTGTGATGCAGTTATCAAGATATTTAAAACGTTTAAAAAATCCTAAACTTGTTTTAAATCTACTTCCTGATATTGAAAAAGAGGAACTTCAACATTATGGTTTAGAAGGTTTCTTCCATGAAAAAATCGTTCATGTTTTTAAAGAAAAAAATATTGATCCGCAACATATAGAAATAAAGATTGTTGATACAATGCCTATTGAAAAAGCACAAGTTTGTCATGGTGGTGTTTCTTTAAAAGAAGTAGATGAAAATTTACAACTTAAGAAATATTCAGGTATTTATGTTTGTGGAGAAGCTTTGGATGTTGATGGTGATTGTGGAGGCTATAACTTACATTTTGCTTTTGCAAGTGGTGTGCATGTGGCAAAATCAATAAAGAAATAAAAGAGTAGTAAATGTGTTTTAAATAGAAATGTTATAATGAATAAGTAAGTGGAAAAACTATATTTACCTAATAAGAAGGAGCTAACTATGGAAAATCAAGAAAAGCATAATATTGAATGGAAAGCAGTTTGGAAAGATGAATATTTAGTTGGTATATGTGCATTTGCTAATGCACAAGGTGGTAAATTTTTTATTGGCATAGATGATAATGGTGAAATTATTGGTGTGGAAAATTCAAAAAAATTATTAGAATCCTTACCAAGTAAAATAAGAGATTCTATGGGAATTGTTGTAAATGTGAATTTACATAAAAAAGACAGTTTGGAATATATAGAAATAGATGTTCCTTCTTATCCGATAACTATATCTTGTAAAGGAAACTATTATTATAGAAGTGGGAGCACATCACAAAAGTTGACAGGTATTGAATTAGAAAGTTTTATTTTACGTAAAAGAGGAGCAACTTGGGATAACGTTCCACACCCATTAGTAAAAATAGAAGATTTAGATCAAAATGCTATTCAAAAGTTTAAAGAACTTGCAATTCGTAAAAAAAGAATAGATGATACTATTTTAGAAGAAGATACGGAAACATTATTAGATAAACTTCATTTAATAAATAATGGTTATCTTACAAATGCTGCCTTACTTTTGTTTTCAAAAGATCCAGAAAGATATTTTACAGGTGCCTTTATAAAAGTAGGATTTTTTGAAACAAATGCTGATTTAATTTATCAAGATGAAGTAAGAGGATCACTTTTTGAACAAATTGATAAAGTTATAGAGCTTATTTTCTTTAAATATATGAAAGCTAAAATTTCATATGATGGACTTCAAAGAATTGAAGAATATTTTGTAAGTGAAGCGAGTATGAGAGAAGCTATATTAAACGCTATTGTTCATAAACAATATGAATCAGGTGTACCAATACAAATAAGTATTTATAAAGATAAACTTTATATTACAAATGTTGGAAAACTACCAGATCATTGGACTGAAAAAACACTTTATCAAAAACATGGGTCTAAACCTTATAATCCTAATATTGCCCATGTGTTTTATTTAGCGGGACACATTGAATCATGGGGAAGAGGAATAGAAAAAATATTTGATTCGTGTATAGAAAACAATTTACCAATGCCAAAGTATTATATTAATCCTACTGATATCATGATTGAATTTGATGCACCCCAAAGATTAGTAATCGATAATTTTTCAAAGGTGAACGATAGGGTGACTGATAGGGTGACTGATAGGGTGACTGATAGGGTGACTGATAGGGTGAACGATAATATGATGAAGGTTCTTAATGTAATTAGTGAAGATCCAGGATATTCATATAATGATATTTCTGATGAGATAGGAATAAGTAGAAAAAGTGTTGCAACTATTATTAAAAAGCTAAAAGATTTGGGAATTATAGAAAGAATTGGAAATAATAAAAAAGGATATTGGAAAATAAAAAAATAGGAGAAGATATGTTAAAAGTAAGTAATATCGCAGTTTCTTTAGATGAAAAAGATTATGCAAAGGTTATCGCAAATACATTAAATATAAGAAAATCACAAGTAAAGAATGTAAAGATTGCTAGAAAAGCAGTCGATGCAAGAAGAAAGAATAAAGTGCATTTTAATATGGGCTTTACTTTTGAATGTGCAAATGAAGATCAATTATTAAAAACACATAGTAAACAAGTAAGTAAAGTTAAAGAATATCATTATGATAAGTTAACACCCAATAATCAAACAATTATGGTTGTTGGAAGTGGACCAGCAGGCCTATTCTGTGCTTATAATTTAGCTCGTAGTGGACAAAAGGTCATCTTAATTGAACAAGGTAAATGTGTTGATGAAAGAAAAAAAGATATAGATACTTATTTAGAAACAGGTAAATTGAATGTGCAAAGTAATGTTCAATTTGGTGAAGGGGGCGCAGGAACGTTCTCTGATGGAAAGTTGACGACGGGTATTAAAGATTATCGTAAACAATTTGTATTAAATACGTTTTATGAACATGGAGCCAATGAAGATATTCTTTATTTAAATAAACCTCATTTAGGAACAGATGTTTTAATTAATGTGGTTAAAAATATAAGAAAAGATATTGAAAAATGTGGAGAAGTGCGTTTTGAAACAAAGTTGGTTGATTTAATTGTTGAAAACAATCAAATCAAAGAAGTTGTTTTAGAAAATAAAGAAGGAACTTATAAAGAAAAAGTAGATCAACTTGTTCTTGCTATCGGTCATAGTGCGAGAAATACGTATGAAATGCTTTATCAAAAACAATTAGAAATTTCTCAAAAAGCATTTGCAGTAGGAATGCGTATTGAACATAGTCAAGAATTTATTAACAAAAGCCAATATGGTAAGTTCTACAATCATCCTGCTTTAAAAGCGGCTGATTATAAATTAGCGGTGCATACAAGTCAAAAAAGAGGAGTTTATACTTTCTGTATGTGTCCAGGTGGTTATGTCATGAATGCAGCCAGTGAAGAAAACCGACTTGTTGTTAATGGGATGTCCAATTATAAACGTGATAATAAGTTCGCCAATAGTGCTATTTTAGTCAATGTCACACCAGATGATTTTGGCAGTTCACATCCGCTTGCAGGAATGTATTTTCAAAGAAAATTAGAAGAAAAAGCTTTTGAACTAGGAGGAAGTGATTATTCAATTCCAGTTCAAAGAGTGGAAGATTATTTAGAAAATAAAGAAAGTAAAGAAAAAATAGAAACAAGTTTAAAAAGAGTTAAAAATGCTCAATTGAATGCATTACTTCCTGAAATTCTGAATATAAATTTAAAAGAAGGACTTCTTTTAATGAATAACAAGATTAATGGTTTTACAAGTGATGCCACATTACTTGGAGTAGAATCAAGAAGTTCAGCACCAATTCGTTTTTATCGTGATGACAATATGGAAAGTAATATCAAAGGAATTTATCCAATTGGTGAAGGTGCAGGATATGCGGGTGGTATTATGTCAAGTGCAATTGATGGTTTAAAATGTAGTGAGGTATTACTCAAAGGAGAGAGATAATGTGTCATTATTTGAGCTTTTGATTATTTCGATTTCATTAGCGATGGATGCTTTTACTGTTTCTATGATGTATGGTATTTCTATGCCTGAAAGAGACATCAAGAAACAAAGCTTCATTGCTTTTTATTTTGGCTTTTTTCAAGCTTTGATGCCTTTTTTTGGTTATCATTTAGGATGTGTGTTTTCTAAATTAGTACAGGCTTATGATCATTATATTGCCTTTATCTTTTTAATGATTGTAGGTATAGGAATGTTAAAAGATGCTTTTAGTGAAGAAGAAACAAGCTATAATTTTCATTTTTTTGATTTAACGATTTTAGCGATAGCGACAAGTATTGATGCTTTTGCAATAGGAATGACTTTTGCCTTTTTGGAAGTTTCTATTTATAAAGCTCTCTTTATTATAGGAATTATTACCTTTTTATTATGTTTGATAGCTTTACAAATTGGGAATTATTTAAATAATAAGTTTCAAAATAAAGCTCTTATTTTTGGCGGAATTGTTTTGATCTTGATTGCATGTAAAACATTACTTGAGCATCTTTTTTAAAAAAAGTATATAATAATGAAGGTGATGAATATGAAAGAAGAAGAAAGAATTATTAAAAATACAATTAAAAGAACGAAAGAATATGATCGAACACTTTCGCCTTATGCTTGTAAAACAAGTGAATGTCAAAAACTTCGAAAAGAAGAAAATGAACATGAAGAATTTGATATTCGTTGGCCTTTTGAAGAAGATATCGACCGTATTCTTTATTGTAAGTCTTATCAAAGATATACCGATAAAACACAAGCTCTTTCCTTTTTTCAAAGTGCTCATATTTCTAAACGTTCAATCCACGTTCAATGGGTTTCACGTATTGCTAGACAAATAGGAAAAGGATTGAATTTGAATTTAGATTTAATTGAAGCGGCTGCGTTAGGTCATGATTTAGGACATACACCTTATGGCCATGTTGGTGAAAGAGCACTTAATGAAAAACTTCAAGAAGCCGGTTTTGGTTATTTTTGTCATAATGCCAATAGTGTTAGAAATATTCTTTATTTAGAAAGAAATGGCAAAGGCTATAATGTTTCTTTGCAAGTTTTAGATGCTATCTTATGTCATAATGGTGAAATGCTTTCTAAAAAGTATGAACCTGATCGTAAAAAAACAAAAGAACAGTTTTTACAAGAATATCATGATTGTTGGCATAAAGAAAATGCCAGTCTTGATTTAAAACCAATGACTTTAGAAGGCTGTGTTGTTCGTATATCAGATGTTATTTCTTATATTGGAAAAGATATTGAAGATGCTATGAGTGTAGGTATCTTACAAAAAGAAGATCTTCCGGAAAAAGTTGTGAAGGTCTTAGGAGATAATAATAAATCGATCATGAATAAGCTGATTGGTGATTTAATGATTCATAGTTATCAAAAACCGTATTTGCGTTTTTCTCACGAAGTTTTTGAAGCTTTATCTACTTTACTTTCTTTTTTAGGGGAAAAGGTCCATCATCATCCTGTTCTTGAAAAAGAAAATGCAAAATTATCAAGAATGGTTAAAGAGCTTTTTGATGTATATTTAGAAGAACTTGAAAATAATGATCAAGATTCTAATATTGTTAAATTTAAAAGTAAGATGATCGAAAGCTATCAAAATACGCCAAATCCTCTCATTGTTTCTGATTATTTATCAATGATGACTGATACGTATGTTTTAAATGATTATGAAAGCAAATTTTTACCGATTCTTCATGGGGAAAAACTTTAATAATTAAGGAAATTGGTGTAAAATAATAATATACAGGAGGGATGGCTTATGAAATTAATAATTGCTATCGTAAACTCTGATGACAGTTCATCAGTACAAGCTGCGCTTACAGAAGAAGGATATTTTGTTACAAAATTATCAACAACAGGGGGATTTTTAAAGAAAGGAAATACAACTTTCTTTATTGGAACAAATGATGATAAAGTTGAACATGCTGTAGGAATTATCAAAGAAAATTCTAAAAAACGTGTAGAAAAGGAACCTACTGTTCCACCTACTGAAATGGGAGAATTCTTTACTCCAATTATGGTAGATGTACTTGTTGGTGGAGCAACAGTTTTTGTGTTAGATATTGAACAATTTGAAAAATTTTAAAAAAAGGACATTGTCCTTTTTTTTTAATCCTTTATAATATTTGTGGGTGAAATTATGGCAATCAAATTATTAAATGAAAAAAGAATAAATGAATTAATTCAATTCATCAATAAAGAAGAAATAACAAAAGAATATTTAAAACAAAATCATAAAATTATTTACATAAATGAAGAACAAGAAATCAATGGGATTATTATCTTTGATGCCTTCAAAAATGAAATTGAACTTTGTTTAGGGAACGAAGAAACAAAACAACGACTCATCAATGTCATCAAAAAAATAGCTTTTAAAGATATTACATATCAAAATAAAACAATAACAATTCCAACCAAACAACAATTTAAACACTATGAAGAAGTTTATACCTTCATACAACAACAAAAAGATCGTGTTTATAGTTTAGATAACTTTAAAAAATACATGCAAGAATTTTTTAACATTCAACATGTTTTAAAGTGTATTCATGTTTGTGGAACAAATGGGAAAGGATCTACTGTTAATTACATGAAAGAAGTTTTAAAAAAACAAGGTTATCAAGTAGGAACCTTTACTTCTCCTGCACTTATTTCACGTCTTGATGTGGTACGTATTAATGATCAATGGATCGATGAACAATTCATTGTGGATGTAGCCAATCGTTATGTCGATACTTGGTTAGAATATGAAATCTCTTTATTTGAAATTGAAGTATTTATTTCAATTCTTTACTTTATTTATCAAGGGGTTGACTATGCCATTTATGAAGTTGGTTTAGGTGGACAATTAGATGCGACAAATATTATCTTACCAATGGTGTGTGTGAACACAAATATTGGTTTAGATCATATGGATTATTTAGGCGATAGCTATGAAAGTATTGCTGGAGCGAAAGCGGGTATTATTAAAGATCACGTTGATTTTATTACGGGCGAACATAAACAAGAATGTTTAGATATTTTTAGAGATACATGTGAAAAACATCAAAGTCATTTGATTCGTTTGGATCGTATTCATGATTTACAAGATGGGGAAAATGTGAAGTATACTTATAAAGATTATAATATTGTTTTAAATACGCCAGCGCTTTATCAAATAGAAAATAGTGCTTTAGCACTTGAAACGTTACTTTATTTAAAGAAACATCAGTTTATTGAATTAGATAATTCTTCAATTATAGACGGTTTATTTGAAGCAAAATGGGCAGGACGTTTTGAAATTATTAGTGAAAAGCCACTTATTATTTTAGATGGAGCACATAATAGAGAAGGTGTTGATGAACTCTATCGTTCAGCACGTAAACTTCATAATCTAAAAATTATTTTTTCAGCTTTAAAAGATAAAGATACAGACTACATGATTGAAAGATTACTTGATTTGACGTATGATATAACTGTCTGTGAATTTAAACATCCTCGTAGTCAAAGTGCAAAATTATTAGCAGGGGATTATCCGGTGAAAATAGAACCGGACTTTAGAAAAGCTTTAGACGATATTTATTTACAAGAAGGAACATTTTTGATTACAGGATCGTTATATTTTATTTCAGAAGTAAGAAAATACTTACTACAAAAGAATTCATAGCAATCAAGAAAGAAGGAGGAGTCTACTTTTAGTAGCAATTGTGTACGGTTTTATATCGGAATTAACGCCCGTGGACTAGCAAGAGGACGAAGCGGGAAAAGCATATGTACGGTTTTATATCGGAATTAACGCCCATGGACTAGAAAGAGGACGAAGTGGGAAAAAAACATATGTACGGTTATTTACCGGAATTAACGCCTGTGGACTAGAAAGAGGACGAAGCAGGAACGATTGGTTTTTAAGTAGCAATCAAACGATGATTCAAATTATATTAGGGGTTATTATTGTTTCGATTGGGATATTTATTTTCTATAAATATCCAATGAAAAGTGATGTGCGACAAATGACATTGGGGGCTTTATTTGTCATTCTAGCTATTATTTTAAAAAGGTTAGCTGTGATGGTACCTTTTCTTGGATTTCCAAGTTTAAAAATTACATTAGAGGTTCTCCCTTTAATTGTAGCAGGGTTAACATTACAACCTGGTTATTGTTTTATAGTTGCTATCGCAACAGATTTTCTAGGCCTTGTCCTAGCAAATGCAGGAGGTTTTCCATTTTTAGGATTTACTTTAAATGCGGTATTACAAACAGAAATACCATGTTTATTAAAGAACTATTTAAGTGAAAAAAATGAAAAACTCTTAGAAAGAATTGTAAAAATAGTCATGCTTGTTATATCCTTATTAGGTTGTCTTTATGTTTTTAAAATCAATGAAGTCAACATTTCAGGATCAATGTATCAAGTCACATTACCAATTAAATTTACAATCTTTGTCATCATTGTTGCAATGCTTGTTATTCTCTTTATTTTTATAAGATATTATAAAAATAAACTTAGACAAGAAGATCTGCGCTTATTTCATTTAAGTATTTTATCTGTTGTCGCAATTGAACTGACAGTAACGATGTTTTTAACACCATATTGGTTACAATCGATGTATGGAATACCGTTCTTTGCATCACAATTTGTAAGAATTTTAAAATCATGTGTGATGATTCCTTTAGGTATTATCATTGTATATACAATGAATCGAATGATTCAAAAAGTTATTAAGTAAAGTTTTGGATATTGTCCAAAGCTTTTTATTTTGTACCAAAAATAAAAGATCAAATTAATAATGAAAATTAGATAATTTTTGACAAATTTATAACAAAAATTACAAAACAGGGCAATATATTTATATATAGATATAAAAAACGGGGCAATTTATTGTACTTAAAATTAAAAAAGCGAGACAATTGGTGTATTGTATGGATGAAGGTGTTGCTTTATGTATAGAAAAAGTTCGATTTCTGTTAGAGAATGGCTTGAAAATTCTAATAAAGCACTTTTAGTAATGGATGCAAGACAAACTGAAAAAACATGGCTTATAAGAGATGAAATTAAAAAGAGCGGGTATAATAAGTTTGAAATAAATTTTATTGACCAACCAGATATGGTTTCATATTTAAACGCAAAAATAAGTGCTGAAGAATTTTTAATTAGATTAAAGATGATTATGCCAGAAGAGTGCAAAGTACATGAAACAGTTGTCTTTTTTGATGAAATTCAAAAATGTCCTGAAATTGTAACAAAGATAAAGTTTCTTGTAGATGAAGGCAGTTTTAAATATGCTATGAGTGGTTCTTTATTAAGGGTGGAACTTAAAGGAATTGCTTCTGCTTCAGTAGGATATTTAACTGTTTTAAAAATGTATTCACTGGATTTTGAAGAGTTCATGATTGCAAACAATGTATCAAATGTAACACTTGATATGTTAAAAGAAAGATTTGAAATGTGCATACCTATAGATGATTTTATACATCAAAGACTTTTAACAATGTTCTTTATTTATCTTATTGTAGGTGGAATGCCTGATGCAGTAAAAACATATATTGAAACAAAAGATAATATAACATATCTACCAATTTATTTATGCTATCTTTTAAAAGAAAAAAAGCTTGAAAAGATGATTATAGATCTAGACCTTTCAGGATTATAAATAAATAACTAAATTAAAAATGATATAAAGTTTTCTTATTTTATTTTTATTTTTTAATAAAAAATTCTTACATCATTTTTAATTTTTTGTTATAATGCTTTTGTAAAAATGATGTGTAGCTAAATGCGTAAGTCCAATCCATTTGGAGATTGGTACTTACGCATTTTTTTATGCAAAAAAGGAGAAAGTGATGGAAAAAAATAAAATGGCAGTAGTGCCTTTAAAAAAATTATTTTGGAAAATGGGATTACCTATGATCATATCAATGGTTTTACAAGCACTCTATAATGTTATAGATAGTATATTCATAACGAATATGAAAAGTGATGGAGTTATTGCCAATCAAGCTTTAACTTTAGCTTTTCCTATTCAATTGTTAATTATTGCTATTGGGGTAGGAACTGGTGTTGGTATTAATGCCTTATTATCTAAAAGTTTAGGTGAACAAAATAAAGATAAAGTTAATAAGATTGCAGGAACAGGAATCTTTTTAAGTATTTGTATTTATATTATTTTCTTGATTTTTGGACTGTTTGGCTCAGAAAGTTTTATAAGATTGTTTGCTGGAAATAATCAGCACGTTATTGCAATGGGAACAATCTATTTAAAAATATGTTGTTGTTTTTCTTATGGTTCTATTGGGTTTACTGTATATGAAAGATTGCTTCAATCAACAGGTAAAACACATTTTTCAACAATTGCTCAAATATCAGGAGCACTTACAAATATTATTTTAGATTATATTTTTATTTATCCAATGAAAATGGGCGTTGCTGGTGCAGCGCTAGCAACAATCATTGGCCAATTTGTATCATTATTTATTGCTATGTATTTTCATTATTTTAAAAATAAAGAAATTAATGTTAATTTGTGTTATATTAAAGCAAATTTCTCTTTAATTAAAGGAATCTATCTGATTGGTGCTTCAGCAGCATTGATGCAAGGATTACTTGCGGTAATGATGGCGGGAATGAACGCTATACTAGGATTAGCTCAAGTTGATCCAGTTATTTTAATTGGTTCATTTGGGATTTATTATAAGATTCAACAAATTGCTTTGTTTTCAGCATTTGGTTTATCTAATACAATTATTTCTATTTTATCTTTTAATTATGGAATGAAAGATAGAAAAAGAATAGATGAATGTATTAAATATGGTATTGTTGATACAATTATTGTTTCTTTAATTATTACTTTATTATTCGAGCTTCTTGCCCATCCATTATCACAATTGTTTGGATTATCAGGAAGTACACAAGAAATGATTAATATTTGTAGTACAGCTTTGCATATTGCAAGTTTGGGATTTGTTTTTATGGGAATTTCTGTAGCAATTCAAGGGGTATTACAATCTATAGGTTATGCGTTTAGACCTTTAATGATTGCTTTGCTTCGATTAGTTATTTTTTGTTTTCCAATAGCTTATTGTTTTACTTTGACAAAAAGTGTAACAACACTTGTTTGGTGGACTTTTCCAATTTCTGAATTATTGACAGTCATTGTTTCACTTATCTTATTGAAAAAATCATATAATGAAAGAATAAGTTCTGTTAAAAATGAAAGTATAACAAATAATTTAGTTATTGCTATTTCAAGAGAACATGGAACAAATGGAAAAGAAATAGCAAGACAAATAGCTAAAGAATTAAATATTGAATTTTATGATAAGGAAAAAATCAAAGAATTTGCCCTTGAGCATGGCTTTGTAAGTAACAAAGAAAATGAAGATTATATCTATAGTCAATTTTTGTCTTTAGATATCAACAAGAATTCTATTATTCTTTTATCAAATGTAATTAAAGAAATTGCTAGAAAAGGAAATTGTGTTATTGTAGGAAGAGCAGCAGACTATATTTTAAGAGAAGATGATCATCTTGTTAAAATCTTCTTATATGCGCCTTTAGAATATCGTATTAATAAAGTAATGGAAATATATAATGATAGTCGAGAAGATGCAATAAAGTATATAGATAAATCAGATTATTCTAGAAAAAGCTATTATGAAGTTATTTCAAATAGAACATGGGGTGATAAATCAAATTATGATTTATGTTTAGATTGTAAACTAGGAAATGAAACGATAAAAAATCTTATTTGTAATTATGTTAAATCGATAAATGAATAAATTAAATGAAGTCTTTCAAAAAATGAAAAGACTTCATTTTTATTTAAGAGATTCTATATAATGGATGCAGTTATAGGGAGGGTATTATGAGTAAGTTAAGAGATCATTATTTATTTCATGCAGGTATTTCATGCTTTTTTTATTTAGGATATGGTGCTTTTACAGTTGTTTTATCGATGTATTGTCAAGACATTGGAATGTCAGCTTCACAAATTGCCTACATTGTTTCTTTTGCACCATTGTTATCAATTGTGACACAACCATTTTTTGGTTTTTTAGCGGATAAATGGCATTCACCAAAGAAAGTATCAATTTTATTATCTTTTGCGAATATGCTTTGTATGTTTCTTTTCGCAATTAGTCGTAATTTTTGGATTTTACTTTTATCTTCAGGATTAGCTGTTTCTTTTATGAATGCAGTAACGCCTCTTACAGATCGTATTGGTGTTTCTTCACCTTATCAATTTGGTAAGATTCGTTTATGGGGTTCAGTAGGATATGCCATCATGGCTCAAGTGAGTGGTCTTTTATATCAATATATCTCACCATTTGCGAACTTCATGGCAGGTATTTTAGGAACATTTATTACGATTATTTGTATTTATATGGTTTCTGATCCAAAACTTTCAGAAGCACCAGAAACCAATGAAAATAAACTATCCACTGTTGTTGTCATGAAAGAACTTGTACATAATATTCCATTTATGTTATTCCTTGTTATTTCCTTTTTCTTTTGGGGAGCATGTTCAACAAACTTTAACTATTTATCAATCTTTATTAAATCCCAAGGAGGAACAGCTTCTCAGGTAGGAACCTACCAACTTTTTGCAACATTATTTGAAATACCAATGATTCTTGCTACAGATTATATTATTAAAAAGATTCCTTATCGTTATATCATGATGTTTGCAGTCATTATGTCAATGCTCAACTTTGCTTGGTATGCAACGCTACCATCAGTTAATATGATTATTTATGTTTTTATATTTAAAGGTTTTTCTACTGTACTCTTTACCATGATTACGGTAAGATTAGTTATGGTTTTAGTAAAAGAAGAATATGTCTCTACAGCATATGGAATTCAAGCAATGCTTGGAAAAGGAGTAGGAGCAATGCTTTTCCAATTAATTGGTGGAAGAATTATTGATGCTTATTCCATGAGTGCTTTTTATCTTTTCTTGTTTGCAGGAATTACAATTGCTTTTGTGGTGACACTTTTCTTTAGAATGCCAAAGAAAGTGAGAGAGTAGTATGTTAGAATTGAATGCAGTTATTTTTGATATGGATGGTTTAATGATTGATACCGAACCCGTAGGGAATATGCTTGTTAAAACATCGCATGAAAAATTTGGATATAAGATTACGGACGATATGTTTGTTCATTTAATAGGAAGTAATGAAAAAACTTCTAAAGAATATTATTATAGTGTTTTTGGTGAAGATTATCCTTATCAAAAAATCAAGGATTATCGAGAACAATTAAGAAATGAATATTTCAAGACTCATCCTATTGAAATAAAAAAAGGACTTTATGATTTATTAGAATATTTAAAAAAGAATCATATTAAAATGGCTGTTGCTTCTTCAACACGTTATGAGCGTGTCTTATCAAATTTAAAAAGTATCAAAGTTGATCAATTCTTTGATGCGATTATTGGGGGCGACCAAATCAAACATGGAAAACCAGCCCCAGATATCTTTTTAAAAGCAGTAGAACTATTAGAAGTCAATAAAGAAGATGCTCTTGTTTTAGAAGATAGTCGAAATGGTATTTTAGCGGCACATGCTGGAAAGATTCCTGTTATTTGTATTCCTGATTTGATTCATCATTCTAAAGATATTCTTGATTTAACTGTAGGATGTTATGATTCTCTTGATCAATTAATAGATGTTATCGTAAAAAAAGATGACAAAGCATGATATAGAACCTGTTTATGATCAAGATTCTAGGATACTTATTCTAGGATCTTTTCCATCTATTAAATCAAGAGAAGCCAAGTTTTTTTATCATCATCCCCAAAATCGTTTTTGGAAACTTCTTGCTGCTTTATTTCAAGAAGAAGTTCCACAAACCATTGAACAAAAGAAAGAATTGCTTATAAAACATCATCTTGCCTTATGGGATGTCATTGAAAGTTGTGAAATTAAAGGTTCAAGTGATGCCAGTATTGCCAATGTTAAAGTCAATGATTTAGATCGTATAGTAAAACATTGTCCTATTGAAATGATTATTACGAATGGAAAGACAGCACAGCGTTATTATTATCGTTATTTTCATTATGATATTCCTGTTTATTCACTTCCTTCTACCTCACCTGCAAATGCGACTTATCGTCTTGAACAACTTATTGAAAAATGGAAGGTGATTTTATGGAATCGATGATTGAATTTATCCATGAAAGAATTGGAAAAAAATATTATGATCAAGGAATTGATTTTACCATGGGAAATGGACATGATACTTTATTTTTAAGCGATTATTGTAAACATGTTTATAGCTATGATATCCAAGCAATGGCTTTAAATAATACTAAAGAATTTATAAAAGATAAAAAGAATGTGACTTTATTTTTAAAAAGTCATGAATATTTTGATGAAGATATTATAAGTTTTGATGTGGGTGTTTTTAATCTTGGTTATTTACCAGGAGGTAATCATGAATGTGTCACACATTATCAAACCACTTTGAAAACCATCGAAAAAGCACTTAATTTATTAAATCCTCAAGGATGTCTTTATATTGCAATTTATATAGGACATGATAAGGGAGAAGAAAGTATACATTTAGAGGAATATTTCCATGCTTTAGATCATAAACTATATAATGTAGCAAAGTTTGAAATGATGAATAAAAAGAATGCGCCTTATGTTGTGATTGTTGAAAAAAGGTAAGTAAAATCAAAAAAACGTGCTATAATAAAGATAAGCAAAGGGGAGATTGTTATGGCAAAAAAAGTGAATATTGAAATTACAAATCCGGTAGGACTTTATGCTTCTCCAGCAACTGAATTAGTTGATGCTCTTAAGCTTTATAAGAGTCATGTCACATTGAATTATGGTGATAAATCAGTAAATATGAAGTCTTTAATGGGTGTTTTGTCTTTAGGGATTCCTCACAAAGCACAAATTGGAATTGTTGTTGACGGAGAAGATGAAGAAGCAGTAGTAGAAATCCTTACTGAAAAAATGAAATCTCTAGAAATAGGAACAATTCAATAATAAAAATACGCTACTTAAATAGCGTATTTTTATTATACTTATTTTATTTTTTCAATATCCATATTTTTAGGAAGTACAAGACTTAAAATAATCAAAATAACAAAGACAACAGCTACACAGTTTTCTGTAAACACATCTTGAATGAGCATTTCAATGCCCGCAATAAATATCTGGTCAATTAAGTTAAAAATAAGTTTTTATAAAAAAGTAAACTATTTTTATAGAAATTTGATGGAGAGAAAAAAGTATGCTATAGTGTAAAAGTAAAAAAAGAAGGAAAGGGAACATAATTATGGAAAACTTTATTAAGTTAATGGCAGCATTTGGTATTGGTTTTGTTATTGTACTTCTTGTTATGCCAAAAGTAATCCCATTTCTACATAAAATGAAATTTGGACAAGTAGAAAGAGAAGAAGGATTAGAGTCACATAAGAAAAAAGGTGGAACACCAACAATGGGAGGTGTTGTCTTTGTATTAGCGGCGGTTATTGCAGCGTTTGTAGTCAATTATAAAAATATCGCCAATCCAAATTTAATCTTAATTACGATTGTACTTGTGGGATATAGTTTAATTGGTTTTGTGGATGATGCTTTAATCATCTTAAAACACCAAAATGAAGGATTAAAAGCTTGGCAAAAATTCTTAATGCAAGCTATTCTTGCTGTAGGATGCTATTTATATTTAGAAAACTTTGTACCAGGATTTACGACAGAGGTTACAATTCCAGTAGTAAAAGTAAATATTGATTTTGGTTGGTTCTATGCCATCCTTGTCTTTATTATGTTTACAGGTGAAAGTAATGGGGTCAACTTATCCGATGGATTAGATGGACTTGCGACAGGCCTTTCTATGGTTGCTATTGCACCATTTATTATCTATGCCATCATGTTAAAAGATTACACAACTGCAAGTTACGCCACTGCCATGGTAGGAGCACTTTTAGGATTTATGTATTTCAACTACCATCCAGCACGTATTTTTATGGGAGATGTTGGTTCTTTAGGACTCGGTGGATTCCTAGCCATTCTTGCTATTCTTACTAAACAAGAACTTTTATTAATTATCGTTGGTGGTGTTTTCTTAATGGAAACTTTATCAGTTATTATTCAAGTTGTTTCATTTAAAACACGAGGAAAACGTGTCTTTAAAATGGCACCGATTCATCACCATTTTGAAATGTTAGGTTGGTCTGAACAACAAGTAACAATTTCATTTTGGTTTATTGGTTTTATTTGTGGAATAGTCGCTATTGTGTTAGGAGTTATGTAATATGTTAACAGGGAAAAGAGTGCTCGTTATTGGTCTTGCACGTAGTGGCAAGGCAGCGGTGAAATTATTACAAAAATTAAACGCTACAATTACAATTAATGAAGGAAAACCTCTTGAACAAATTGATGGGTATCAAGAATATTTAGATGCTGGTATTGAAATTGTTGCCGGTGGACACCCTGATGAACTTTTTGAAAGAGATTTTGATTTTGTTGTCAAAAACCCAGGAATTAATTATCATAAACCTTTTATCTTAAGATTAAAGGAAAGAAAAATTCCTGTTTATACAGAAATTGAACTTGCTTATCAAGTGGCTAAAAAACAACATTATATTGCTGTCACTGGAACAAATGGAAAAACAACAACAGTTACTTTAATTTATGAAATCTTAAAGGCTCAATATAAAAATGTCCATTTTGCAGGAAATATTGGAAAACCTTTATGTGATGTTGTTTTAGAAAATAATTTATTAGAAGAAGAAAATCATTATATTGTTATTGAAATGTCAAATTTCCAATTACTTGATATTGAGAAATTCAAACCAGAAATTTCAACAGTAATTAATTTAACACCGGATCATTTAGATTACATGGCTTCATTAGATGAATACTATGCTTCTAAAATGCGTATTTATGAAAATTGTGAAAGTGATGATGAAATCTTTGTTAATAATATAGATGATGAAACTTTACAAGAATATTTAAAAAGATATCCTGTTTATTGTGGATGTTTAACTCAATCTTTAAATAAACCAGCTGATTGTCGTATTATTGATGATGCGATTTATTTTAGAGGAGAACATATTATTGATTTAAAAGATATTAAGATCGTAGGAGATCATAATGTTCAAAATATTATGATTGCTGCAACAATCTGTATGGTTGCTGGAGTAGATTCGCGTATTATTCGAAAAGTTATTTCAAATTTTAAAGGTGTAGAACACCGCATTGAATTTGTAAGAGAATATAATGGTGTAAAGGTTTATAATGATTCAAAAGCAACAAATACTGATGCAAGTATTATTGCTTTAAAAGCTTTTAAACAACCGGTTATTTTATTAATGGGTGGTTTTGATAAAGGTTTAGATTTAAAAGAAATGTCTACGTATAATTCACATATTAAAAAACTTGTGACTTTTGGGGCTGCAGGTCAACGTTTTAAAGAAGACATGCATCATGAAGATTCTTATTATGAAGATACTTTAAAAGATGCTGTAAATAAAGCGTTTGAAATTAGTGAACCGGGTGATATTATTTTACTTTCACCTTCAACAAGTTCCTTTGATGAATTTAAAGGTTATGAAGAAAGAGGAAGAATCTTCAAACAATATGTTAATGAAAAATAAAAAAAGGATTGTAAGAGAGTGTAAAATAAACTGTGTAAGTCAGGGGCGCGCGACCTGATGAACACAGTTTTTATTTTGTCTATGTTATAATTAGGAGGAAATGAGGATATGAACATGACTAGAAATAAACGTGACCCTAAAAAAGTTGCACTCGCGCAGGCAATCATTGATGCCTATAATCCAAACTCTGTTGAAGATATGAACGATGCTCTCAAAGATCTATTTGGGCCTTTATTTGAATCAATGCTTCAAGGTGAAATGAATAATCATCTTGGCTATGAATCCAATGATAAAGGTATCAAACAAACAGA
>NZ_PYLP01000026.1 GCF_003024675.1 Faecalibacillus faecis
TCTGGCATAGTAATAATGATCTTTAGATTCAATGATGTCGCTACCGCTGAAAGTCCAATCCCTGTATTTCCACTTGTTGGTTCAATCAATGTTGTATTTTCATTGATCAATCCTTTTTCCATAGCATCTAGGATCATTTCTTTTGCAATTCTGTCTTTTACAGATCCTGCAGGATTGAAGTATTCTAGTTTTGCGAGTACATCTGCTTCTAATCCTTCTTTTTTAATTAAGTTATTTAATCTGACTAATGGTGTTTGACCTACAAGATCTAAAAAACCGTTTTTAATTTCGCTCATATTTTTTATTTCTCCTTATTCCTATAGTTTTACTATGATTTAAGGGTATACCTATTTCTTTTAAGTGTCAACAAATATGATAATAAAAAAAGACCAACCTATGTTGGTCCTGAATTATTAAGCATTTAAAGCTTTTTTAGCTGTTTCAACGATAGCTGTGAAACCTTCTGGATCGCAGATTGCGATTTCAGATAACATTTTTCTGTTGATTTCAACGTTAGCTAATTTTAAACCGTGCATTAATTTAGAATATGAGATATCATTCATTCTAGCTGCAGCGTTAATACGTGCAATCCATAATTTTCTCATATTTCTTTTTAAGTTTCTTCTGTCTCTATAAGCATATGCCATTGAGTGCATTACTTGTTCATGAGCAGTTTTATATAATTTATGTTTAGCTCCAAAATATCCTTTGGCTAATTTAATAACTTTTTTTCTTCTATGTCTAGTTGTATATCCACCTTTAACTCTTGCCATTGTGTATTCCTCCTGTTTTTATTTTTAACTAAAATTATTTAGGTAATCTTGATTTAATTCTCTTGTAATCTGAAGCACTTACTACTGTAGCTTTTGCTAAGTGTTTCTTTTGTTTATGAGTTTTATTGTGTGATAAGTGAGAAACGTAAGCATGGCTACGTTTTAATTTTCCACTACCTGTTCTTTTTAAACGTTTTTTTAATCCGCTATGTGTTTTAATTTTTGGCATAATTATTTCCTCCGCTAATTATTTTTTCTTTTTTGGTGCTAATATAGCTGTTAAAGTACGTCCTTCTAATTTAGCTGGTTTTTCAATTTGACCAACTTCTGCACATTCTTCAACAAAGTCATCAATAACTTTTTTACCCAAATCAACGTGTGCAAGTTGTCTTCCTCTAAAACGAATTGCAACTTTAACTTTGTTTCCTTCTTCTAACCATTTTAATGTTCTTTTTAATTTAACATTTTTATCATGAGTATCAATAGTTACTGATAATTGTGTTTCCTTTAAAGTTACGACTTTAGAGTTTTTCTTCATTTCTCTTGCTTTCTTTTGTTGTTCAAAACGATATTTACCAAAGTCCATGATACGACATACTGGTGGTTTCGCATTAGGTGCTACACAAACTAAATCTAAGTTTGCATCGTAAGCAATATTTAAAGCTTCTCTACTACTTTTAACCCCTAATTGATCTCCGTTTTGATCAATAACCAATACTTCCTTGAAACGAACTCTTTCGTTTACTAAATCATCAGGTTGTTTTGGTTTTCTGTTATCAAATCTGCTAATAAAAGCCACCTCCAATTATTTATAGTTGAAATAAAAAGTGAGCACACTGAGTACCCACATTGACATTAAGATCTAAATCTTAGTGACATTTGCCTATTGACAAAATCAATCAGGCGAGAAGTAGGCACTTCTTCTTTCCACTACTTTTTATTGCACGTAGATATTATCATTATATGCCTAGCATGTCAAGGAAATTCTTGTTAAATTTAGATGATTTTAACATCATTTTTTATTTATAGTCTTAAATATTTTTCTAGCTTATACTCATTATTCTTTTTACAAAGAATATAGGCACTTGCATTTCCTGGAAAAGCTATTTTTTCATCTTTTAAAAGTGTTTTGATGAGTGCATATAATGAACAACCATGACCCACTACAACAATACAATCTTCTTCATTACTTATTTTTTCTATTTCTTTTAGCACTTTTTGTTGTCTTATAATAACATCGTCTATATTTTCACCTTGATAGCTTGTATAATCCATTTCTAAGTCATCCAGCCAAGATGGTGATTCTAAATGAAGGGTATCAACAAAGGAACAAGGAAGTCCTTCAAGGACTCCAAAGTTTACTTCTTTTAGTCTTTCATCTTCATGTAAAAGAACATCATGTTCTTTTAAAATAATTTGGGCTGTTTGTTTTGCTCTTAATGTTGGTGAAGTATAGGCTTTTGTAATCTTTTCATCTTTTAAAAGTTGGGACATTTTTTCAATTTGTTGAATACCTTCTTTAGTAAGAGGTGAATCACACCATCCTTGTTTTAATCCTATTTCATTAAAATGAGTTTTCCCATGTCTTATAAAAATATATTTCATATAATTCCTCTTTTCATGCGTATTTTAACACAAATAAAAAGAAGTAGCTTTTTTATTGCTACTTCTTTACATTATTGTGCTTTTAAAACAAATCCATCTTGATAATCAACTTCTACATGTTGTCCTTGATGAACTGTTCCTTTAATAATTTCTTTAGCAAGTTTTGTTTCAATTTCAGATTGAATAAATCTCTTTAATGGTCTTGCCCCATAGATTGGATCAAAACCTTCTTCTTGAATCATTTGATAAGCTTGGTCTGTTAAAGAAATGGTAATCTTTTTATCTTGTAAACGATGAACTAATTGACCAATAAATTTATCAATGATTTTTCTTACTACAGAACCATCTAATGAATTGAACATAACAATTTCATCAATACGATTTAAAAATTCTGGTTTAAAGTGAGCTTTTAGTTCTTCTTTTACAAGTTTTCTGTTTTCTTCATTATTACCTTCTAATAAATATTGAGAACCAATATTACTTGTCATAATAATAATTGTATTTTTAAAGCTTACTGTATTTCCTTTACTATCTGTAATACGTCCATCATCTAAGACTTGAAGCAGGATATTGAATACATCAGGATGTGCTTTTTCAATTTCATCTAATAAAACAATACTATAAGGATGACGTCTTACTGCTTCTGTTAATTGTCCGCCTTCTTCATAGCCAACATATCCTGGTGGAGCCCCTACTAAACGCGAAACACTAAATTTTTCCATATATTCAGACATATCAATACGCACAATATTCTTTTCTGTATCAAACAATTGTTCAGCTAATGCTTTTGCCACTTCTGTTTTACCAACACCTGTTGGACCTAAGAATAAGAAGGAACCAATTGGTTTTTCTTCATCATTGATACCAGCTCGACTACGTAAGATGGCATCTGTCACTTTCGTAATAGCATCATCTTGTCCAATAACACGTACTTTTAATGTATCATCCAAAGCTAAAAGTTTTTCTCTTTCAGAAGCCATTAATTTATTCATTGGAATACCTGTCCATCTTGAAATAACTTCTGATACGTTATCAACTGTTACTTTTTCTTGAAGTAAAGCATCATCCGATTCTTTTGCTTCAAGTTCAGCAATTTCTTTTGTTATTTTAGGAATTTCACCATATTGAAGTTTAGAGGCTTCTTGTAAATTTCCTTCTTGCATATATTTATCTTGTAAAGCTACCAGTTTATTTTTTTGATTTTTTAATTCTTTAATATGATCTAATGAAGATTTTTCTTCTTTCCATTTAGCTTTTAAAGCTGTTTCTTGTTCAGTTAAAGAAGCAATACGTTCTTTAATATCATTTAAACGTTTTACATTATCTTCATTACTATCTTCTTTTTCAATCGAAATTCTTTCCATTTCTAATCGATTCTTTTCACGTGTAATACCATCTAATTCTTCAGGTAAAGAATCAATCTCCATACGAATCGAAGCACAAGCTTCATCAATCAAATCGATTGCTTTATCTGGTAAGAAACGATCGGTAATATATCTTTGTGATAAATTAACAGCCCCAATAATAGCACTATCATTGATTTTAACCCCATGGTGTCTTTCAAAAGAGTCTTTTAAACCACGTAAGATAGCAATACTATCATCAATTGTTGGTTCATCAACTTGTACCTTTTGGAAACGTCTTTCAAGAGCTGCATCTTTTTCAATATATTGTCTATATTCATCTAAAGTAGTTGCTCCAATACAATGAAGTTCACCACGAGCTAACATTGGTTTTAATAAGTTAGCGGCATCCATCGCACCATCTGTTTTTCCAGCACCTACTAATTGATGGATTTCATCAATAAATAAGATGATGTTCCCATTTGCTTTTTTAATTTCACCTAAAACTGCTTTTAATCTTTCTTCAAATTCACCACGATATTTTGCCCCAGCAACAAGTGAACCCAAATCAAGTTCATATAAAGTTTTATTTTGCAAAGAAATTGGTACATCATTTTTATAAATACGCCATGCTAATCCTTCAACGATGGCTGTTTTACCAACACCTGGTTCACCAATTAAAATTGGATTGTTTTTTGTTTTACGTGACAAGATTTGAATGACACGACGAATTTCATCATCACGGCCAATAACTGGATCTAATTTTCCATTTTCCACATCTTTTGTTAAGTCACGTCCATATTTTTCTAATACTTCATAAGTATTTTCTGGATTTGGATTATCTACCATATGATCACCCCGCATTTCTAAAATTACCTTTTTTGTATCCTTTTTATTCATACCTTCTTGGTTCAATAAATCTTTGACCCAATTTTCATTTATTTCAAATAATGCCATAATGACATGTTCTACTGACATATATTCATCTTTAAACGATGTCATTTGATTATTTGCTTTCGCAAGTAAATCATTTAAGCTATAGCTTATTCTCAGGCTATTGACATCAATATTTTCAAGTGTCGGTTTTTGTTGAAGCCTTTGTTCTAACACTTGAATAAAATGATTTTTATCTTTATTTAGCTTAGATAACACCCTTGGAAAAATACCACTACTATCATTCGATAAAACATACAATACATGTTCAATGTCAATTACTTGATGTTTATAACTTAGTGCTAATTGACTTGCTTTTTGAATTGCCTCTTGCATCTTGGCTGTAAATTTTTCGATATCCATGTTATCACTCTCCTTTAGCACTCCGTTATCCCTAGTGCTAATTTTATTATATTCATTTTTTTAGCACTGTCAACACTTAAGTGCTAAAAAATAAAAAAAGATATCCTCTTTAAAGGATTAAAATGGACCCTGTAAAACGGACACAAGAAAAAAAGTACTTTGGTACTTTAAAATTTTTACTTTTATTTATTATTACTATGCTTATTAGCTCTATTAGTTTCAAGAAATTTGTTTGATTTATTTCAATTGGCCATAGATTTTCTATTGCCGGTTTAAGTCTTGCCATGATTATTTTGTTTTGTCATGAACTAACACCACTTACTTTAATGATGGATATTCTTTTAACAATCTATGGTTGTCGTCTTGGCTTTTATTAGAATCTGTTGCTGATCTAACATAAAATGATTTTAAAAAAAACAGCCGAAACAATTATGTAATGTTAAGTTCTTTAGCCGTTCTTCCTCTTAAGACATATCCTTCACAACGACATTTTATATATTTACCATTTTTTTAAACGTGCATGATATGTTAAATCATGATATTCTTTCTTTCCGGAGAAAACTGCTTCAATATCTTCTTCGTATTCTTTACAATCATCTGGATGAATATATTCTTCACATATTTTACCTGCATCATACATATATTCATAAGGTAATTCAAAGTCTTTGACAGCTTGAACCATCTTGAAACATTTGTTTCCATATTACATATATAAGCATAGCAGTTGATTGATGTTTGAGAAAAAGCATCAAAAATACGACTATCTAAACCACTTTTATCAATATAATTACTGTATTTAGATCGTCTTTGATCAATATAATGTATCATTTTAAAATGATACATTTTTTTATCAGCAAGACTTAAATATTCATTAATTGTTTTGTTTTCTTTTTTATCAATATCCACACAACCAAAACTAAAATCACATGGATACGGTACTTTCTTTTCATTTCTTTTCTAAATTGTAAGCGTATTTCTAGTAGACGTTCCTCACATGTATATGCATCTTCTTTTTTTAATAAAATAAGTAGTTCGTCCCCACCAATTCTAAAAATCAATTCATCTTCTTTTAAATTCATTTTCAAGATTTGACATACTTCTTTAATATAGTGATTTCCTTCAGAATGACCATAATCATCATTTACATACTTCAAACCATCAATATCAATAAATACAACGGCACAAGGAATATCTTTATCCCAAAGCTTTTTAATCATTTGATTAAAAGCGCGTCGATTCGCAATTCCCGTTAAGACATCTGTATTACTGATATGTTCCATCTTTTCTCGATAATGGCTTAATTGATCAATCATTTCATTAAATGAATCAGAAAAGCGTCCTAAGCTTGAAACATGTTGTTTATAATCACCTGCCGCAACTCTTTGAGCAACCCATGATAAATGTTTTAAATTACTTTGAATGCTTTTAACAGAAGAATAAATTGACAAATTTGTTCTTTGAATTTTGACATATAATATAACTACAATTATAATCAAATTCTATTTATTACATCATTTTATAAATTTCAAAATTTCTCCAACTTAAAAAGCATTAAAATACATTTCTATTTTAATGTATCCTATTTTGGGTGACAATCCTCTTCCATAAAAGACTTTTCCACATGTTAAAAAGTACAATTGTTTTATTAACTAACAATTGTACCTTATAAATGATCATTCATTCTTTCTGCACTATAATACTTATGATATCTTTCAATAATTTCTTTTCGTCCTCTTACTCTAATTGGTATTCTTATATCATTACTAAGAATAAAATCTGTTTTTGCATCTTTTATATAATCCATATTAACAAGATAACTTTGGTAACAACGAATAAATCTTTTTGAATTAATCGTTTTTTCTAATTCACTCAACTTTTCTGTTGTTTGAATCACTCTACTATCTTTTAAATGAATATTTAATACATGTTTATCACTTTCAACATACATAATATCATTAATTTCAAGATACCGATGTTGTCTTTTAACTTTAACAGCAATTCTTTTTTTGAACACTTCTTTGTAATATTTCATCTAAAAGCAATGTTAATTTATTTGTATCATAAGGTTTTAACAAATATCCTGCTGCCTGTACTTCATAACTTTCTACCGCATAGTATGCATAAGCTGTAAGAAAGATGATTGGTGCTTTAAATTGAATATCTCTTAATTTTCTAGCTATCTTCATTCCATTTGTTCCATTCATAATGATATCTAGAAATAAGAGTTCTACTTCAATATATCCTTCTTCAATATCAGCTAATAAATTATCTCCTGATTCATATTCAAAGATTTTAAATTCTTCTTCATTGTTTTCAAAATATGTTTGTATAGCAACTTTTAAAAGCTGTCGATCCAATTTACTATCATCACAAATAGCTATTTTTCTCATAACATACTCCTTAATACTCTGATTTTATCGATAATAATATATCTCTCCTTTATTTTTGGCAAAAAATTTTTATAAAATATTATTTTCATACCACGAAAACAATATTTCATTAAGAAATTAGTGTTATAATGACTAAAAGGAGGATTTTTATGAATAATGTTATAATTAGTGATTCGATTAAATATATTGGGGTTGATGATACAACACTTGATCTTTTTGAAAGTCAATATATTGTACCTAATGGAGTTAGTTATAACTCTTATCTTATTTTAGATGAAAAGATTGCAGTTATGGATACAGTTGATGCAAGAAAGACAAAAGAATGGTTTGATAATTTAGATAAGGAATTAAAGGAACGTGTTCCTGATTATTTGATTGTTTCTCATTTAGAACCTGATCATTCCGCAAATATTCAATTATTTACAGAAAAGTATAAAGAAGCAAAACTTGTTTTAAGTGCCAAAGCAAAAGCGATGCTTCCTCAATTTTTTAATATTGAAGGATTAGATGAAAGATGTATTGTGGTTAAAGAAGGAGAAGAATTAGATTTAGGAAATCATCATTTGAAATTTATTATGGCACCGATGGTTCATTGGCCTGAAGTAATGATTGAATATGAAACCACTGAAAAAGTGTTATTCTCAGCTGATGGTTTTGGAAAATTTGGGGCTTTAGCACATGAAGAAGATTGGGCTTGTGAAGCAAGACGTTATTATTTTAATATTGTTGGTAAATATGGCGCTCCTGTACAAGCTTTATTAAAGAAAGCAAGTACTTTAGATATTGAAATGATTTGTCCTTTACATGGTCCTATTTTAAAAGATAATTTAGATTATTATCTTAATAAATATCAAATTTGGAGTAGCTATCAAAGTGAAGATGAAGGAGTTTTAGTAGCCAGTGCTTCTATTCATGGCAATACCAAAGAAGTCGCTTTAAAAATCGTTGATTTATTAAAAGAAAAAGGTGTTAAAGTTGCTTTTACTGATCTTACAAGAGATGATATGGCAGAAGCTGTTGAAGATGCCTTTAGATATTCTAAAATGATTTTAGCAGGGGCAACTTATGATGGTGGTGTCTTTGCGCCAATGGAAGATTTCTTACATAGATTACAACATAAAGGTTATCAAAATAAAAAAGTAGGTCTTATTGAAAATGGTTCTTGGGCACCACTAGCAAACAAAGTAATGAAAGACTTATTAAGTCCTATGAAAAACATCACAATTTGTGAAAATACAGTTACGATCAAATCAACCTATAAAGATGAAAATCTTGAAGCTATCAATAACCTTATTGAAGAAATAATAAAATAGTGTAAAACATATCTTTGATCAAAAATCACAGTTTATTCAAATCATTGGACTATCTGTCTAATGATTTTTTATATCTCATAAAATATAATTTAAGAGTAATATTTAGATTATAAGGAGAAAATGATATGGGACAATATTTCAAAGCGTATGTAGAAAATAGCGCATCAAAGAGTTTAGGAAAAATGATGGAATTTGGATATATGCATCAATCTTATGTTGCTACGATTTGTACAATGATTTACCAAAATCCACAAATTGTTGCCTTCGTAGGTGATTATGCTTCAGGTAATAAAGCATATGATGTTGCATGGAATCAAGGCAATGAGGAATTAGATATGAATATTAATTTAATAGAAGATATTAATAAAATGTATTTGGTTAATCATTCAAAAAAAGAATACGTTTATTTAAAAGATTATTATGAGTTAAATAATGATGTTAAGCATAACAGATGTATGCATCCATTAGCTTTGCTCGCAAGTATAGGAAATGATGAAAATAGTGGGGGTAATTACCCTCTATGGTTTACAAGTGAAGAAAACTCAAAACTGGTAGGTTCTTGGGCATTAGACCATATAAGTATCGAAAAACAAAAAAATGATTTTATATCTGCAAAATATAATGAACTAGCTCCAAGATTTCCTCTTTTATTCGACAATTAATAAGATTAAATATTATAAAATACTTTAGAATAAAATAATTTGAGTAAATTCATTAATCATGGATAGATAATAAGATATTAATTAAAAAACAGTTCATTTTAGAATATTATTTTTTTTAAAATAAACATTATAAAACCATGAAGTATTTCATTTTATAAAGTAACTAAAAATTGTGTGGATTTCTTAGGCAATGAATAAGCCAGGGGTATTTCCCTGGATTTTACTTTTGGCTGTTAATTTTTTTGAGGTATTATCTTGGTATCTATTTTTTTTATTTCCATAAATCCTTTATCATACCCTTAAGGTCAAAGAATTTACAGAAAGAAAAAAGATAGGCATCAAAGTTTGTCTACCGCAACGCTTATCCCAAAATATGGGAATAGATTGATAAATTTTATTTTGCTCTTTTTTTAAAACAAAAGAGATGTAAAAGCAAAATCAATAAATTCTTCTTTATATTATTTTTTAAATCTATAATAACTAAATTCCCTTTCCTGTGAAAAATCATATTCTAACATAGCTCTTAATTCCGAGGCACTTCCATACATGACAGTTGCACCATCTAATACATATTCTTTTTTCGTTATATTATAATTTCGAATTTGTCCTGCATATTTATAAATTCCTTTAATATGTTCTTTATATTAAATAGTATAATGTATTTCTAAAACGATTAGATATTACTATTATATCATACATTCATTTTTTCTACACTTGATATAAAAAGATCACACCTAAAAGATGTGATCTTAAATAATTTTACCTTCAAAATGATCAAGTTCATGTTGAATGATTTGTGCTGTATAGCCTTTGAAGGTTTTAATTTTCTTTTTAAAATTTATATCTAAATAACTCACTTTAATACTTTCATATCTTTGTGTTTTTCTTACACCTTGTAAAGAAAGACATCCTTCTTCTGCAATATAAATTTTATTACTTGTTTTTAAAATAACAGGATTAATTAAAATTAGATAATCATCTTCGTCTAAAACAACCATCATTGTTTTTTGATAGCCAATCATATTTGCGGCCATGCCAACACATTGATCTTTATATGCTTGAATAGTTTCTAAGAGTTCTTGGGCAATATAGGTATCTTCTTTTGTACATTCTTTTGATTTTTGTTTTAAAAAGAATTCATCTTTAATTATTTCTTTAATCATTTTTTACCACTTATTATAATGAACCACTGATTCATCATAATATTCTTCCTTTTCTTTCACTTCTTCTGGATATCCAAAAGCAATAATGGAATGTGGAATTTGATCCTTAGGTAAATCAAAAAGTTTTCTTTGTTCAAAGACACGATCCATTTGTGGCCATGTGCCAAGCCAAACACTACCAATGCCTAAAGACCAAGCTGCTAAAATCATATTTTGTCCAGCAATTGAACTATCGACTACATAGTAATCTTTTGCATATTGAAAAGCTTTTGAATAATCTCCACAAATCAATACCGCAAAAGCACAACCAAGTAATGGTCTTGCAGGTGCACCGTTTGCTTCATACATTTTCTTTAAAACTTTTTGATCATCAACGACAATAAAAGACCAATCTTTTGAATTGACACACGTTGGTCCAGACATTCCTGCTTTTAGGATTGTTTTTATATGTTCTTGATTAACTTTTTTAGCTTTAAATTTTCTAACACTGCTTCTTGAAAAGATTGTTTCTAATGTATTCATTATTGGACCTCTTTATATTTAACCGCTCTTGATGGTTTTGATGTAAAGCTTTTGATTTGTGGAACAATCGTTGTAAAATGTTTTGTTTGATTGTGTAAATCAATAGCTTCTTGATTTTGCCATTCTTCGACAAAGGTATAATGTGAAGGATCTTGAATGTCTTGATATAAATGATATGAAATGTTTCCTGCTTCTTCTCTACTTAAAATAATGAGTTCTTTAGTAAGTTTTAAAAATTCTTTTTGATGTTCTTCTTTAATATAATTTTCTGCAACAATTTTTATCATAATAAGCCTCCGTTAGTTGATATATCAACAATATCTTAAATAAATTTATTTGTCAAATGAAAAAGAAGAAGTGTAACTTATATCACACTTCTTCATGCCCCTGCCAAGGATTTTCATTATATCATATTTTAGAGTTCATAAATATGATTTAGTAATTCTTTTCCTGTTTTTGTTTTAAAAACATTTATTTTCATTTTTTCAATAGCTTCCTTTTTTAAGTTTGATTCATCCGCATTTACTAAAAAATCAGCTTCTAATAATATTTGATAATCCAACCCATTAACATCTTGATACGTATGATGATGTCCTACAAGATAACAAACGCGTTCTACAAAAGCATGATCTAAAGGAAAACCTTTTAATACTTCTTTAACAAGCGCTGGTCCTTCTTTTTCTTGTAGATTTCCTGCACAATGTCCATATTTTTCTCGACACATTGGACAAGCAATATCATGCACAATCGCCGCTACTTCTAAAATATCTTGTTCTCTTTTTTCTAAATGTTCTAATCGTCCGATAAGACGTGCATATTGATGTACTTTTAAAAAGTGTGCCACATCATGTTTGATTTTATTTCCTTTTGTATAAAGGATCATTGCTTTTTCAATTTCTTCAATCATTTTCTTCCTCCATTTGATCTATTAATTCGATTACTTCTTGAATCATGGCATCGCAATGGGGTTTCTTTTGACCTCCCTTTTTGGCATTTTCTTTTAGTAAATCTGTACAATTAACAAGTCCTTTATGATTATTCGAAATCGTCTTTATAAAATGATTTACTTTTGCAGGTGAATCAATTCCTTTAGCGCCTAATACCATTAATCCGCTAGTAATTGCTCCACAGACACTTCCACATTTCATACCACCACCAAAGTTACATCCTAAGCGATTGGCAAGTTCTTTGTTGATTCCTAAATCATTGGCATAAACTTCCATAATTGTTTGGGCACAATTGTGAACCATCGGTGTGGCATTTCTTAATTCTTTTGCTTTTTCTACATGTTTATTCATATTTCAAATTCCTTTTCTTTTTATATTTCTATTATAGCGAATTTCTATTTTGAATAAATCTTTTTTTGCCAACTTCTTTTTTGACAATGAGGACATTTCATATAACGTGTTCTACCTATGTGCATAGCAAAATAAACTTGGCGATAACTTGGAATATATTTATGATGACATTTTTGACATTCATAATACCCTTCTTCTGTTTCTATTTTTAAAGCAATCGAAACACCTGTGATTAAAAATAAGAAAGCAAAAATAAATAATAAAATTTTTATTCCTCCATTTTCTACAAAATAAACAGACATAAAAATTAAGATTGCAAAGATTATTGTTGAACCTATACCTATCACATTTTCATAAAAAAACATTTTCTTTGTTTGTTTAACTTCTTGCTTTGCCATAATCAACAAATTATCTTCTGCTTTTTGTTGGTACTTTGTTTCTTCTATAAATTCTCCTGTTAAAAGTTCATTGACTGAAATATCAAGCAATCTACACAATTCCAACATATAAACTGGATCAGGTAATCCTTTGCCTCTTTCCCATTTAGATACGGCTCGATCAGTTATCCCTAAATAACTTGCAAGCTTAGCTTGTGTTAGCTTTTTTTCTTTTCTTCTTCTAGCAATAAATGCACCTATTTTTTCTTGATTCATAATTTTCACCTCACTTGCATTCTATGTACTTTTTCTTTAAAAGTAAACAAACGTATCGTAGATTAAAAAAGCAGCATTAATTTGCTGCTTGATGAGCATAGACTTTTGGTCGTACATGAATAAAATAAACAAGTGCTAACGCTACTACTGTAACAAACCAACTGATTGGATAAATGATTAATAAATTATCATATGAAGCAATTGATGGATAAATTGTATATAAGTAAGCAAGTCTGACTCCACAAATTCCTGCTACACAAATTCCAGCAGGAACACTTGAATAACCAACACCTCTCATGACACTTGAAAAAACTTCAATAGACATATTAAGGAATTGGAATGGTAAAATGATTTTCATTCTTGTATAAGCTAAGCTTGCAACAGAAACATCTGATGTAAAGAAACTAATAAAGAAATGATCAAAGATTACAAATAACATACAAGCAACCATTGTTGTTACCCCACCTAATAGGAAAGATTGAAGTGTAATTTTTTTACAACGATCGTATTTTTTAGCACTATAGTTTTGTCCAATGAAAGTAACTGCTGCTTGTGCAAATGAACTTAAGATATAATATGCAAAGTACTCATAATTTAATGCAGCTGAACTTGCAGCAATAGCATCTGAACCTAAAGCATTTAATGATGATTGAATACAGACATTCGAAATAGAAAAGACCATGCCTTGTAAACCAGCAGGTACCCCAATTTTTGCAATTCTTTTTAAGATTCGATCATTGATTTTTAATTGTTTTAAATCAATTCTTAAAGCATCTGTTTCATGCATTAACCAATAAAGTAACATCATTGAACTAAATACATTAGAAATAACTGTACCAATAGCAACCCCTTCTACTGACATATGTAAGACAACAACAAAGAATAAATTTAAAATAACATTAATCACTCCACCAATAAATAAAGCGATTAAAGGTCTTTGTGTATCACCTTTACTTCTTAAAATAGCAGCAGCAAAGTTATAAAGCATAACAAAAGGAACCCCTAAGAAATAAATTTTTAAATAAATTTCTGCAAGATTAATAATATCTTCTGGTGTTGACATTAACTCTAAAATTGGTCTTGCAAAAAAGAATCCAACAAATAATAAGACTATTCCAATAATTACCGACATCGTAACTGAAGTATGTGCAGCAAGTGATGTTCTTTTTTCATCGTTTTGTCCAATGAATGAGGCAATGACAACATTGGCTCCTACTGATAATCCTACAAAAGAGTTTACCAATAAGTTAATAATTGGACCATTGGCTCCAACGGCAGCTAAGGCCCCACTTCCAGCAAAGCTTCCTACAACAGCAACATCCGCTGCGTTGAATAATTGTTGTAAAATACTACTTGCGGCTAAAGGAAGTGCAAAAAGTATAAGCTTGTTCCAAATGGAACCATTTAACATATCAAATGTTTTCTTTTTTTTCATATTATCCCTCCACTATGTGTTATTTTATTTCTTTTTTTAGTTTATGTACAATAATAATATTGCAATCTACTATATCTCAAACGTATAGTGTTATTTTAACTTCTTTATTTATTTTATTCCAATACTTATCTTGTTTAATTAATGATGCTTAGAAAGCATATTTTGGCAAAGAAAAAAGAAATGAAATCATTTCTTTGTCATACGATATTGCTTTTCTAAAGTAAGCCAACGTGATGCTTCTACATGAAAAAAGGCTTCTAATTTTTTAGCAATTCCTTCTGTAAGTTCACATTCACCTAAAATAAGTTGTGTAACTTCGTCTAAATTCATATCCATCTTTTGTGCAAAATCGTTATAAGAAATATTTAATGTTGTTAAGATATCTCTTATATAATAACCAGGGGCATAAGCCACCGCATTTGTACTTTTATCCATTTTTTTCACCCAATTTTTATTATATTCTTTCTCTAAATTTGTTGCAATAAATTATTTCCTTGGAAATAATTTAGAAAAGAGTTAGAAAAGCTCTAACTCTTAAATAATTTGGAAAATATAGAATTTTAAATAAGATGTTTCTTCCATTGTCCAAAGAATAGGATGATCTGCGTTTTGTTGTGTTACGGAAACTTGTTTTAAAATAACGCCGGCTTCACTTGCTGCTTCTCTAAGCATTTTTTCAAAGTTTGCTGTTTCCATAAAACGTGAACAACTACATGAAATTAAATAACCACCATTCTTTAATACCTTCATCGTTTGTTTATTAATTCTTTTATAACCATTATAAGCTTTTTGTACCGTTCTTCTTGATTTCGTAAATGCTGGTGGATCTAAAACAATAATATCAAATTCATTTTCTTTTAATTCATCAAGATAATCAAAAACATCTGCTTGTACAAATTCAATCTTATCTTCTAAATGATTAAGCTTAGCATTTTGATATCCTTGATCAAGAGCTGTTTTAGAAACGTCAACAGAAACAACATGTTTGGCATTTCCCATAGCTGCATTTAAAGCAAAACCACCTGTATGACTAAAGCAATCAACGACACGTTTTCCATGAGCTATTTTTCTAAGTAAATAACGATTTGATTTTTGATCAAGGAAATATCCTGTTTTTTGTCCATTTTCTACATCTACATTTAATAAAAGTCCATTTTCATTAATTATTGTCTTCGTTGGTAAATTTTTATTTTTGTAATAACCTTTATATTGTTCCAAACCTTCCTTGCTTCTTATTTGAATATCGTTTCTTTCATAAATTCCTTGAACATCTTGTCCATCTTTTCTAAGAACATCTAAAACTATTTCATAAATCATATCTTTTATTTGTTCAAGCCCATATGAACTTATTTGACTGACAAGAATTTCATTATAACGATCAATTACTAATCCTGGTAATAAATCTGCTTCTCCAAAAATAAGACGACAATTTGTTAGATTATCTCCCTCTACTGTTTTTCTAAAATCATAAGCTTGTTGAATTCTCTTTTTAAAAAAAGTTCGATCAATAATTTCATTACGATTTTTAGATAAAATACGAACTGTAATATGGCTTTTTAATGAAATAAAGCCTGTCCCTAAATAACGACCTGTATTTGTCACAATATCGACAAGTTCACCATTTTTGATATTTGGATCACACTTTTCTAGATTGTTTCTATACATCCACATTTGACCTTTATCAAGCCAAGTTACACCTTCATTTGAAATAATAATTTCTGGATAATTTCTTTTCATTCTTTTACTCCTTATCTAATATTAATTCCACCAAAAACACAATGTGCTTTTAAAATAACTATTTTTGTATTACTTTCTTTATTTGTCCTTTGATGACGATCCACACCACCAAAAAAACTTGAAGATTCTATTTGAAGATCGACGTCTTCAGGCAAATAGAGATCAACCCCTGCAAATAGTACAGAAACATTGATCATTGTTTCACTTTCAAAATTTGCTTTTCGTAAATCAAGTGTCATTCCACCAAAAGACACATCATAATTTCCACCAGCATATGTTTGATAATCAAAATTGTATTTTTTATTTGAAAAAGTATTCGTTGCTTCAGTAGATGAATTATTTTTAGAAAAAGAATTTTTAAAAAGTATTTGAATACCAAGAATTATAAGAACAAGTGGTAAAAATAGTTTCCAAAGGAAATGAAAACTTATAATTCCCTGACATGATAATAATAGATAAACACCTATAAATAACCCAATGAGACTTGCTGTTTTATCACGCTCTGTAAATATTCCACATAAAGATGGAATAATTATAAAAAGTGTCCACCATCCTTCAAAAAATAAATTAATATGTGTTATATGAAAAGCATTTAATCCTAAAATAGTTCCTACAATGATTAAAAGGATTCCAATGATGCTATTTTGAAATTTTTTCATTTTTAATCTCCTCATTAATTTTCATCATTATAGCATAAATCAACATAACAAAAATAGCACTTTCGTGCTATTAATGAAGTAATTCAATATCATGAATGAAGTCATGTTTTAAGACATCTTTAAATTCATCAGATATTTCTTTTGAAGTCTCTTTTTTTAATTCAATAAGAAATATTATTTGATATTCTTCGATTAGGATTGATGAAGGATTATTCTTCATCAACTGTAAAGCAATAGACAAATTTTCATCATTGATTTTACAATTATGTGCTTTACAAATTGTCTCTAACTCCTTCCTTGTCATGGTTTGTAACTTATGATTTAATGCATTCATATCCTTCATATTCACCCCTTCTTTCTTTATAAACATTATACTCTTACAACAAAAAGAGTGCAATCAAGACACTATTTTTCTTCTAAATCGTAAATATCTTCAATAGCAATAATTTGTTGATTATTTAATATCACCGTTTTATAAAGTTCATCAATTCTTTTTACACTTTGCATAATAGAAAGATAACAACCCTCTGTTTTTGTTTCATCCTTTTTAAAATACGTTATTTTAATCATTTCTTGTGTTTTTAAAAAATGTTTTAATTTTTGATCAAGTAACATTCTTTTATTTTCATCGATTATTCTTTTTTCTTCTGTTAAGCGTTCTGTATCATGAATAATATCTTTATATCCTGTTAAGGCAGCAAAGGGAGCAAACTGTGCAGCACGATTCTTTCGTTTCATCTGTTTATACTTTGTTGATTTTTTATAAGAAGTTTCTATGATATCTGTATAGTCATGAATATTTTTAATTGTCGCCATTATGCTTTATGTCCTCCTATAATTTCATTTCTTTCTTTAGTTGTTGCTCCTTCTTCAAGATTCATTCCTTTTAAAATTGCATTTTTACCATACTTTTGTTTAATTTGAATTGTTGCCTTTTGTAGTCTTTTTTCTTTTTCTAATGCTTGTTTTTCTTTTTGTGTTTTAGATTTAATATCTTTATTATTTGTGAATAAATCAAGCTGTTCATGATAAATCATATCTTTTGCATCTTCTTCATAAATAACATTACATGCGGTAATGTTGATTCTTTTTACAAGAAGTTTTTTGTTTACAAGCACATCAATTTTTTTCATAACTTCTTTTGTGATTAATTTTGAAGAAGAAGTATAACGATCTATGTGAATTGTTCCATGAGCATGTTTAGGAATTTTCCGATTATAACGATCAATCATCATTTCTCCATCATAATCATTATCTTTATCATAACCTATTGTAAGAACGATTTGATTTGTCACAAGAGATTTTCCAACCAAATCAAGTGCTAATAAATCCAACATTTCTTTTACAATTAATTTTGTTTTTTCAAAGTTATAGGGACAACTTAAAACTTGACCTGTACCGATACTATTTCTTTCAGGTTTATATCGTTTGATATCTTGCATGGTGCACGGTTCATAGCCCCAAGCATGGTCTATGAGTAATTCAGCATTTACGCCAAATAAATCATACAAAAGCTTTTCATTATAGTATTCATCATCTGCACCTACGGAACATTTTGCGATGTCTCCCATGGTATAAAGACCTTCTTTTTCCAGTTTCTTAGCATAACCTTTTCCAACGCGCCAAAAATCTGTAATGGGTTTATGATTCCAAAGAAACTGACGATATCTCTTTTCATCTAATAAAGCAATTCTTAAATCATTTTTCTCTGAATTAATATGTTTTGCACCAATATCCATGGCTATTTTACTTAAATAAAGATTTGTGCCAATTCCAGCAGTTGCCGTTAATCCCGTTGAATGATAAATATCCTTTAGAATTTGCGCGGCAAATTCTTTTGGAGTCATTTTAGAAGTAGATAAATATTTTGTAATATCCATAAATACTTCATCAATGGAATAAACATGGATGTCTTCTGGAGACACATATTTTAAATATATTTTATATATTTTTTTACTCCATTCCATGTAATGAGACATTCTTGGTGTAGCAATAATATAACTAATTTTTAAATGTTCATCTTTTTTTAAGTCACTTTCTAGAAATGACTCATTTCTAAAATATCGACTCGTTTTTAATCTTTGATTATTTACTTGTTTCAATTTTTGTACCACTTCAAACAAACGTGCTCTACCGGAAATTCCATATTTCTTTAAGGAAGGAGAAACAGCAAGACATATTGTTTTTTCAGTACGTGAAGCATCAGCAACAACAAGATGCGTATCTAAAGGATCTAAGTTTCTTTCAATACATTCAACAGATGCATAAAATGATTTTAAATCAACTGCGAGATAAATGCCCATTTCTTTTCTCCTTTCTCGTATACAAATAATAATGTATCGTTTTAAATATATTACGTAAAACAGGTGAAGAAATCTATATTTAATAGAAATATTTTTTCATAATTAGTATTAAACAGTTATTTATTGGTGTATTCTCATTTTTATTTATTTTTTTTAATTTTTATATATAATGGTTAACTAGGAGGAAATTTAATGAAAGAATATAATACTCTTCTATTTGATATAGATGGAACTTTACTGGATTTTAAAAAAGCAGAAGATTATGCACTGCACAAAACATTTATAGATCATCAATTGGAATTAACAGATGAGATATTTGAAATATATGAGACTATTAATAAGAAATTATGGAAAAATTTTGAGCTTGGTCTTATTGATAAAAATACTGTCGTTTATACACGTTTTGTTAAATTATTTGAACAACTAAAAATTAATGAAGATGGTGTGGCATTTGAGGATGAATACCAAAAAAACTTAGGAGATGGTGCTTATCTAATAGAATATGCTTTAGAAATTTTAAATGAACTATATAAAGAATATGATCTTTATGTAGTAACAAATGGTGTAGCAAGGACGCAATACAATCGTTTAGATTTATTAGATTTAAGAAAGTATTTTAAAAAGATTTTTATTTCAGAAGAAATTGGTTATCAAAAACCAAAAATAGAGTTCTTTGATTTTTGTTTTAAACATATAAAAAATTTTGATAAAGGAAAAACATTAATTATTGGAGATTCATTATCAAGTGACATGCAAGGCGGAATCAATGCAAAGATTGACACATGTTGGTATAATCCAGATTACTTAAAAACAGATATGAATCTTAATTATATTATTCATAATCTTAAAGATTTAGAAAAAATATTAAAATAAAGAGTAAAACCACCTGGCAAGAAAGTCAGGTGGTTTTAATAAAGTAAAGGGGTTTGTCAAGAAAAGTGTGTAAGTAATTTAAACATTACTAAAAAATAGGTTATTCAAGTTTGTGATTATTTCTTGTAGTGTCACTAAAAGAACTTGTATTTAATAAGCAGCAGTGTTAAAACTTATCTTTAATACTGCTGCTTTTTGAGTATATAAAAGGTTATGCAATATATGAACAATTGCATCCTTCTTGGTTAAGATTGGCTACTTAAATATTGATTGATTCTAGTTGTAAAATGATCATCTATCATCAATTGATTTAATACCATTGACCAATTCCTAATATGACCATTTTCC
>NZ_PYLP01000027.1 GCF_003024675.1 Faecalibacillus faecis
CGCAAGCAAGTAAGACCCCTTAAAGACGATAAGGTAGATAGGTCAGGAGTGTAAGCATGGTGACATGTTAAGCGGACTGATACTAATAGGTCGAGGGCTTGACCGAAAAGGCAAGCGAGCTTGAAAGAAAGAGACTACTATCTGGTTTTGAGTGTCCTGAAGGATACTTGAAGAGAAGATCTGGTAATGATAGCATGATGGACACACCTGTTCCCATTCCGAACACAGAAGTTAAGCATCATCACGGCGAAGATAGTACTTCGGTGCGAAAATAGCTCGTTGCCAGTTCTTTTTTTTATATTTTTTATTAATAATCAGTTTATATTTATGAACTAATATATAATATATATCTTAACTTTTACATGGCTATTAGATTATAGCTTTAAATATGTGAATGTATAGTTTCAAAAATAAAATTATGTTATAATAGTTTGGGTGATGTTTTTTATGAAAATTAAATTATATTTTGGAATGGAAAATGCAATTAAGAAGTCAGGAATTGGACGTGCATTTTACCACCAAAAAAAAGCTTTAACATTAAATAATATTGAATTTACAACAAATAAAAATGATTTAGATTATGATATTTTACATATCAATACAATCTATCCTGATAGTTTACCAATTATTAAACAAGCGAGAGAAAATAATAAAAAAATTATTTATCATGCGCATAGTACAGAAGAAGATTTTAAAAATTCATTTATGTTTTCAAATACTTTTGCAAGTTTATATAAAAAATGGTTGGTTTATCTTTATAATACTGCAGATGTTATTATTACACCAACACCTTATTCTAAAAGTTTATTAGAATCATATGATTTAAATAAAGAAATCTATGCTATTTCTAATGGAGTTGATGTTGAACAATTTAATCCTACTTCTGAACAAATTAATGAATTTATTCAAAAGTTTAATATCTCTGTTAATGATAAACTTGTTATATCAGTTGGATGGCTTTTTGAAAGAAAAGGGTTTGATACTTTTGTAGAAGTTGCAAGGGAAATGCCAAATATAAAATTCATGTGGTTTGGTGACGTTAAATTATCTAATCCAACTTCTAAAATAAAAAAATTACTTAAAGAATTACCAGAAAATGTCATCTTACCAGGATATGTTAGTGGAGATGTTATTAAAGGCGCATATGGTCGTGCTGATGTTTTTTTCTTTCCATCGCGCGAAGAAACAGAAGGAATTGTTGTGTTAGAAGCTTTAGCTTGTAAAACACAAATATTATTGAGAGATATTCCTGCTTTTGATCCCTGGATGAAAGATCAAATAAATTGTTATAAAGGAAAAACAAATGAAGAATTTATTTCTTTAATTCAAAAAATAATTAATAAAGAATTACCTTCAACAATAGATGAAGGTTATAAAGTAGCTAAAGAAAGGGATTTAATACTTATTGGTCAACAATTAAAAGAAGTCTATGAAAAAGTAGAATCCTTATAGAGGGCTTGATTATGAATAAAAAGAATATAAAAAAATACATACTTAATGTGGCTATTATTCTTTTAGTAGGTGGCTTATCGATTTATTTTTCGATTGGTAATCAACTAGAAGGTACAATAGAATCATTATCACATTGTCATTTGGGATGGCTTCTTGTTGTAGTTATTCTTATGCTTATTTTCTATTTGATAAATGCTATGAATCTTACATTATTTGCCAGAGTTTATAAAGAGGATTATTGTTTAAAGCAGGGAATTGTTAATGCTATGGCTGGTATTTTCTTTAATGGAATTACACCAATGGCATCTGGAGGACAATTTTATCAAATTTATGCTTTTAATAAACAAGGAATTAAAGCAACTTATTCTTCGAGTATCTTACTTATGATTTTTATTGTTTATCAAAGTGTTTTGGTTCTATATACCTCTATTATCATACTTTTGAAATTTGCGTATTTTAGTTCTCTTTATTCAGGTTTTTTTTCACTTGCTATTGTAGGTTTTGTTATTAATCTTGTTGTTATTTCAACACTCTTTTTAGGTGCTAAATCAGAAAGACTTCAAAATTTTTTAAGTAATAATGTTGTTAAGCTTCTAGCAAAATTACATATTGTTAAAAATTATGAAGAAACAAGCTCTAAAATAGAAAGAAAACTCGAAAATTTTAGAGTAGAATTAAATTTATTACAAAAAAATAAACCTATTTTATTAAAATCAATAGGTTTAAATGTTTTAAAACTCACTGTGCTTTACAGTATTCCATTTTTTTGTTCTTTAGCGATGAATGTTCCATTATCATGGAAACATTTCTTTGATTTAATTGGTATTACTGCATTTGTTTATTTAATTTCAGACTTTGTTCCACTTCCTGGAGCAAGTGGGGGAAGTGAAGGCTCATTCTTTATTTTACTTCGTTATTTTCTTAAAAATGCAACTTCTGCAACTTTACTTGTTTGGCGATTTGCAACCTATTATGCTGGGTTGATTATCGGTGGACTTACAATGTCTTTTAGTAAAGAATTAAATATTGCTACATTAAAAGAATCGAATCAACCAATTGAAGAAAATGGCATTGTTATTGAAGATATTGAAGAAGTTGAATTAAAAGACTTTAAAAAATAGGAGGATTTTATGAAAATAGCACTCTTCTCTGATACATATTTACCAGATATAAACGGGGTTGCGACCTCAACAAATATTTTAAGAAATGAACTTGTACGCTTAGGACATGATGTTTTGGTTGTTACAAGTGAATTACCAAGTGATAGTGATTATGATATAAGTTTAGATGATCAAATATTAAGAGTACCTGGATTAGAAATTCAGGCTCTTTATGGCTATAGGGCGTGTAATATTTTCTCTTTTAAAGGAATGAAAGAAATAAAGAAATTTGCACCGGAGGTTATTCATGTACAAACAGAATTTGGAATTGGTATCTTTGGACGTATTGCTGGAGAATATTTAGATCTTCCAGTTGTTTACACGTATCATACAATGTGGACAGACTATTCGCATTATATGAATCCTATTAATTCTGAAACGGTCGATGCGGTTGTAAAAAAAGTAATCACAAAAATTAGTAAATTTTATGGTAATAGCTGTCAAGGACTTATTGTTCCTTCCAATAAGACAAAAGAAGCTTTATTACATTATGGTTTACAACAAGAACATATCTATACGATTCCTACAGGTTTAGAACTTGATCGTTTTTCTATTAAAAATAAAGATGAAAAAATATGTCAAGAATTAATAGAAAAATACCAATTACAAAATCATTTTGTACTTACTTTTTTAGGAAGAATTGCTCCTGAAAAAAGTATTACTGTTATCATTGATGCTTTAAAAGAAGTGGTTGCTTTAAATGATAATATTCGTTTTTTAATTGTTGGTGGTGGACCACAATTAGAAGAACTTAAAAACTATGTAAAAGACGATCATATAGAATCTTATGTGATTTTTACTGGACCACAAAGTGGGGAATATGTACCAGCACATTATCATATTTCCGATATGTTTATTTCCGCTTCACTTTCTGAAACACAGGGCTTAACTTATATTGAAGCGATGGCTTCTAATATTCCTGTTATTGCACGTTATGATGATCAGTTAGTAGATGTCATTGAAGATGGAAAAAATGGTTTCTTTTTTAGAGATGAAAACGAATTACCTCAACTTATTTTAAAAACAATGGAGATGGATTTAACTTCATTTAAAGAAAATGCTTTAGCTAAAGCAAAGGAGTATAGTGGTGAAACATTTGCTAGAAAAGTTTTAGAAGTCTATCAACAAGCCATTCTAACCAAAGAATATACGTATCAAGTTGTTTCTATCTTTCCAATTAAAAACAATAAAAATGAAGTTTCTTTTACTTATGATGAAAATGCAAGTACAGTTACTTTAGAATTAACAGATAAAGTGATTGATCAATATCAACTTCATCAAGGAGAAATAATTGATCGAGATACCTTTAATACACTAAAAGATTTAGAACAAATCAGTAGAGCATATAATAAAGCTCTTAAATATCTTTCTGTTAAAGATTATACAGAACAACAAATGCGAAAAAAACTCATGAATTCAGGTGATTATGATGATGCTCAACTAGATGCAACAATTCAATTACTTTCAGAAAAGAATCTCATCAATGATCATTTATTTACTTTGAATTATTTTAAAAGATGTACACGATTAGGAATTGGTCATAATAAGGCTATCTATAATTTAAGAAGTTATGGCGTTGATAGTGAAATTATTGATTTATGTTTAGAAGAATTAGATGATGATGAAGAATATCAAGCAGCAATGCTTTTAATCAATAATTATTATAAAAAAAATACAAGCATTTCTTATAGAAATATCCAAAGAAAAATTAAGGAAAAGCTTTTCTTAAAAGGATTTACTAATGAAATCATAGATAAAGCTATGTCTCAATATGATTTTGAATATGATAATGAAAAAGAAAAATTCGCATTAGAAAAAGATATGACAAAAGCTTTAAACCGTTATAGTAAAAAAATACAAGGAAAAGAGTTAAAAAACAAAATAATTGATACCTTATTAAAAAAAGGATATAATTACGAAGATATAAAACATATCTTAGAAGTTAAGGAGACAGAAGATGAATAAAATAGCAAATTTAAAACCAGGGGATGATGGTGTTTATATAGAAGCTCTTATTAATCATGTTGTTTCAGGAAAAACAAACGGAGCACATCGTTCAACATACTTATCAATGACTTTGCAAGATGATACAGGATCTATTGATGCAAAGCTTTGGAATGCAACAGATGAACAAGTTCAAAATTTAGTAAAGGGGACTGTTGTTCAAATCAAAGGGGATGTCATTAAATATAATGAAGATCGTCAAATGAAAATTGTTAAAATCCATACAGGTACACAAGATGATAAGGAAAGAATTCGTTTTTTAAAACAAGCACCGTTAGATGGTCAATTTATGATACACGAAATAAAGAAATTTATTGATCAAATTGATAATTTAAAACTACATCAATTAGTTAAAACACTCTTTGAAGAAAATATAGAAAAATTATCTTATTATCCAGCAGCTAGTAAAAACCATCATGAATATGTTTCTGGACTTGCTTATCATACTTATGGTATGTTAAAAGTTGCAGAATCATTTTGCACATTATATCCTTCATTAAATAAAGATTTACTTTATTCGGGAATTACATTACACGATTTAGGAAAAACCGTAGAATTAAGTGGACCAGTTGTTCCAGAGTACACTTTAGAAGGAAAATTATTAGGGCATATTTCTATTTCAAATGCCATGATAAAAGAAACGGCTAATAAATTGCATATTGAGGGAGAAGAGGTTACATTATTACAACATATGATTTTAGCACATCATGGTAAAAATGAATATGGCTCACCGGTATTACCACAAATTAAAGAAGCAGAAATCTTATATTTGATTGATAACATTGATGCACGTATGGCTATGATGGACAAAGCTTTAGAAACTGTAGAATATGGTAAGTTTACAAAGCGTGTTTTCTCTTTAGAAAATAGAGCACTTTATAAACCAAAAATGTATGAAAAGTAGCAAAAGCTGCTTTTTCAAATTTTGAAAAAATAAATGTTATTTTTTATAGAAAAATATTGAAAAAAGAATATAATTATGAGAGAAATTTATTTTTAAGAAGTGAGGTAGTAAAAAATGTACAAAATTTTATTATGCTGTGTTTCAGGTGTAACAACAAATAAACTTGTTAAAGCAGTAAAAGAATCAGCAAAACAAAAAGATATTAAAGTAATGTGCTGGGCAGTTGGTTCTAAATCAGTAGGTTTATCATGGGCAGATGCTGATTGTGTTTTATTAGCACCACAATCTGCTTCAGAATTATCTAAATTTGAAGAAATGATTCATGGGGTTATTCCATGTGCATTGATTAATGAAAATGATTTTGTTGAAATGAATGGTGAGGCTGTTTTAAATCAAGCTTTAGATTTAATCAAAAAATAAACATCCTAAGCGATGTTTTTTTTTGCTATAATATTTTTTAGGAGGATATAACGATGGCCGAAATTATGATCAAAGCTGCAGGCTTTGTCTTTGTTATCATCATTGCTTTTGTATTAAAGCAAGTACATGTTTTAGAAAAAAGAGATGGTTTAACAATTGCAACAATTATTATGAATGTTACTTTGCCTTGTGCTTTACTAACAAATGCAAGTGGTATTACCATTGATCAATCCATGCTTCTTTTACTACTTATTGGATTGACTTCAAACATTATCATGCTTTTTATTTCGTACATCCTTTCAAAAAAAGAGGACAATGTATTAAAAGGATATTACATGATCAACTGTTCTGGATATAATATTGGAAACTTTGTTATGCCATTTGTACAAAGTTTCTTTCCGGGAATGGGAGTTGCTTATTTATGTATGTTTGATGTTGGAAATTCAATTATGTGTTTAGGAGGGAGCTATGCTTTTGCAGGAAGTTTAGCTAGCAGTAATCAAAAATTAACACCTAAGACAGTCATAAAAAAATTATTTTCATCAATTCCTTTTGATGTCTATCTTTTGATTTTTGTTTTGGCACTTTTTAAAATTTCTATTCCACAACCTATTTTATCGGTTGCTTCTTTTATTGGGACAGGAAATGGTTTTTTAGCGATGTTTATGATTGGACTTTTATTAGAAATCAAAATTAATCCAGCAGAAATGAAAATTGTTTTAAAAACACTTATTATTCGTGTCTTTTTTGGGGCAATCTTAATGTGTATCGTTTATTTTTTTATTCCAATTCCTTTACTTGCTAAAAAAATTGTTGTTCTTGCTATGGCAGCACCTATTACTACTGTATCCGCTGTTTTTTCTAAAAATATTGGTTACCATCGAGATGCACCAGCTATTTCAAGTTCTTTATCAATTATTATAAGTATTGCGGTTCTTGTTATTTTGATTATTTTATTTGCTTAGGTGATTTTATGGAATATGAACTAAAAGTATTGAAAATTAATGACAATAAAATCAAGCAGCTTAATGAATTGTCTTTATATACTGTAAAAGATTTGATTTTACATTATCCTTATCGTTATGAAGAAATGTTAGAAACACCTCTTCATGATGAAACAAAGGTAATTATTGAAGGAAAATTAATTGATGAACCGAAAGTCTTTTTTAAAGGAAGACTTTCACGACTTACATTTCATATTGATTATCATGGAGAAACTTTAACGATTACCTTATTTAACCGTCATTTCTTAAAAAAGAATATGCATGTTGGAATGAAACTAACAATAGTTGGAAAATATAATGAAGCAAGAAAGTCAATTACCGCAAGTGAAGTTAAATTAAAAGGATTAGAAGAAATTAGTGGAATTACGCCGGTATATTCTTTAAAAGAAGGTTTGACGCAAAAAAACTTTCAAGGCTATGTAAATAAAGCACTTTCTTTTTATAAAGGACATATTGGAAATTCTATTCCAGATTATTTATGTCAAAAATATCATTTAGTTGATCGACAAGAAGCCCTTTTTAAAGTGCATCAGCCACAAACAAGAAGTGATGTTATTAGCGCTTTAAGATATTTAAAATACGAAGAATTTTTTAAATTTCAAATGACAATGCAATATATTAAACAAAACAGGACACAAAATATTGGTATTTCAAAATTAATTGATAAAGAACAAATTAATAAATTTATTCAAAAATTGCCTTTTCAATTAACAGAAGATCAACAAAAAGTTGTAGATGATATTTTGATTGATTTATCAAGTCAGAAATTGATGTATCGTTTTGTTCAAGGAGATGTAGGAAGTGGGAAAACCGTAGTCGCTGCAATTAGTCTTTACGCTAATTATTTAGCGGGATATCAAGGAGCAATGATGGCACCAACTGAAATTCTTGCTTTACAACATTATCAATCTTTAAAAAAGCTATTTAAAAAAACAAAAGTCAATATTGCTTTACTTACAGGGCATTTAAGTTTGAAAGAAAAAAATGAAATTTATCAACAATTAGAACAGGGGAAAATCGATATTATTGTGGGAACCCACGCTCTTTTCCAAGATAAGGTTCAATATAACCAACTCGGTTTAGTCATTACTGATGAACAACATCGCTTTGGTGTTGAACAAAGAAAAGCACTTAAAAATAAAGGAAATAAAGTGGATTTTCTTGTAATGACAGCCACACCAATCCCACGTACACTTGCAATTTCACTTTATGGAGATATGGATGTTTCAACCATTAAAACAATGCCTAATGGTCGAAAAAAAGTAATTACACGTTTTGTTAAAGGAATTTCCATGAAACCTATTTTAAAAGATTTAAAAGATTATCTTGCAAGTGGTGGACAATGTTATGTTGTTTGTCCTTTAGTAAGTGAAAGTGAAGCAATTGAAGGAAGAAATGCCAGTGATATTTCTAAAGCCATGGCAAGCTATTTTAAAGGTCAATATGAAGTAGGCCTAGTTCATGGACAAATGAATGATGAAGAAAAAAATCAAGTTATGGATGCTTTTAAAGAAAATAAAATCCAAGTTCTTGTGTCTACAACTGTTATTGAAGTAGGAGTCGATGTCAGCAATGCTAATATGATGGTAATTTATAATGCTGAAAGATTTGGACTTTCTCAACTTCATCAATTACGTGGACGTGTCGGTAGATCAAAGGAACAAGGATATTGTTATTTGCTTTCTCAAGCAAATAATTCTGAACAAAAAGAGAGACTAGAATTTTTAGAAAATCATCATGATGGTTTTGAAGTATCTGAATATGATTTGAAAATAAGAGGCCCAGGTGATTTACTTGGACAAAAACAAAGTGGGGTACCAACTTTTATGATTGGTGATATTTTTAAAGATTATCATATTTTAGAAATTACGCGTAAAGATGCTTATGAAGCATTAAATCAACATCAAGATGATGAAAAAATACAAAAGATGTTAGTAGAAATAAAAAACAATTTAACAAAGAATAATGCATATATTGATTAATGTGTTATAATCTTGAAGAGGTGAGAACATGAAATTAGCCATAGATGCAATGAGTGGAGATTTAGGTAGCTCTATTGTTGTAGAAGCTTGTCGTTCATTTTTAGAAAAAAATAAAACAGATGAGCTTTATGTTGTAGGAAAAATAGAAGAATTAGAAGCATTGAAAGAATATCAACAAGTCACATTGATTGATGCAAGAGAAACTTTTGAAATGACAGAAAACATTCTTGCTATTCGTCGAAAAAAAGAATCCAGCCTAGTTAAAGCAATGATGCTTGCTAGAAATAATGAAGTAGATGGTGTTTTATCTTGTGGAAATACAGGTGCTTATTATGCTTGTGCAATGCTATTTTTAAAACGTATTAAAGGAATTGATAAATCATGTTTAATGGCAACCATTCCAACTTTAAATGATAAAGGGGTTTGTATGCTAGATGTAGGTGCCAATGCAGAAAATACCGCGGAACAGTTGGTACAATTTGCAATCATGGGAAATGTCTACGCTAAAAATGTTAGACATATTCAAAAGCCAAAAGTTGCGTTATTAAACATTGGTAGTGAAGATCATAAAGGTGATGAAATTCATAAAGAAACATATCAATCTTTAAAAGAATTACAACAAATTGATTTTGTAGGAAATATTGAAGGAAAAGAAATCTTAAAAGGTGATGTTGATGTTATTGTAACAGATGGTTTCACTGGAAATGTTACTTTAAAAACCATTGAAGGTGTTGCTTTATCAATGATGTCCGCCTTAAAAGATGGTTTCATGTCATCAACACGTACAAAATTAGGGGCGGTCATGTCCAAACCTGTTTTAAAAAATTTAAAAAATAAATTTGATCCAGCAGGTGTTGGAGGGGCTTTGATGATGGGGTTTGTTAAACCGGTTGTTAAAGCACATGGGGCAAGTGATGCCAAAGCATTTGAAAGTGCTATGAATTTAGCTTTTAATATGATTGAAACAAATGTCGTAGATAAAATGAAAGTAGGGTTAAACGAAAGTGGAATTAGGTAAATTTTTACAAAAATTAGAAATCCCTTATAATAATATTTTAATTTATAAAGAAGCTTTTACACATCCTTCTTATACAAATGAAAATAAGGGTAAAAATTATGAAAGATTAGAGTTTTTAGGAGATTCAGTTTTACAATACTATGTCTCTAAATTTATATATGAAAAATATCCAGAAAAACCAGAAGGAGAATTAACACTTTTACGCTCTAAACTTGTAAGAGAAGAATCACTTGCAAGATTCTCGCGTGAACTCGGGTTAGGACCTCAAATCTTTTTAGGTGCCGGTGAAGAACACAACGGTGGTCGAGATCGTAATAGTGTTTTGGCGGATATCTTTGAAGCTTTCATAGGGGCTATCAGTGAAGATTGTGGGATTGACTATGTTTTAAAAATCTTAGATATAACAATTTATAAACATGTAGAAGATGTTAATTATGATGACATCACAGATTTTAAAACAAAATTACAAGAACTCATTCAAGCTGATCAAAGAAAAACAGTCACATATTCACTTCTTTCAACAACGGGTCCAGCCAATGCTCCTGAATTTGAAGTAGCGGTGATGATGGACGATATGACTTTAGGAACTGGAAAAGGTTCAAGTAAAAAAAGAGCGGAACAAAAAGCTGCCAAAGATGCTTTAAAAAAACTTGCAAAGTAGATAACATTCGTTATCTCTTTTTTTTGCCCAAAAACTTTTTATCTAAAGACATAGAGTAAACTGAAGGAGGTTAAATATGTTTGAAGATGATTATGAAAGAGTGATTCATCCTCGTAGAGTAGGTGATATTTACTTATATACCGTAAGACCTGGAGATAATATTTATCGTATTGCTCGTAATTTTAATACAAAGATTGAATGGATTGCTTGTATGAATAAACTAAATCAACAAATGATGATCTATCCTGATCAACAACTCTATATTCCATTTATTCCCCAAGGACCAATGCCTTTACCACAAACAAGAGATTCTTATGAATTATATTTTTAATAGACTAGATTTTTTTTAGAAAAAAGCTTATTATATTCATAAAATAACGTTAAAGGAGAATTATATGAATAGACATGCAGGTAGTGAAAGAAATCTAACTCTTGTAATGGATTTATATGAATTAACAATGGCATATAATTATTTTAAACAAGGTAATAAAGATCAACTTGTTTATTTTGATATGTTTTATAGAAAAAATCCAGATAATGGTGGGTTTGCTGTTTTTGCAGGCTTACAACAATTAATTGAATGTATTGAAAATTTGCATTTTAGTGAAGGAGATATTCAATATCTCCGTTCACTTCAAAAATTTGATGAAGATTTTTTAGATTATTTATTAGATTTTAAATTTACAGGTTCAATTTATGCAATTAAAGAGGGAACACCGGTATTTCCTAATGAACCACTTATTACAGTCAAAGCAAAATTTATTGAAGCACAAATCATTGAAACAATGTTACTTGTTACAGTGAATCATCAATCATTGATTGCGACAAAAGCACATCGTGTCGTACAAGAAGCCAAAGGAAGACCTGTAATGGAATTTGGTGCAAGACGTGCACAAGGTTATGATAGTGCCACTTATGGAGCACGTGCAGCTTATATTGGTGGGGTTGCAGGAACAGCAACTGTTTCGGCAGGCGAAATGTTTGATATTCCAGTTGTAGGAACAATGGCTCATTCTTTTGTACAATCTTTTGATAATGAATATGAAGCCTTTAAAGCTTATGCACTTACTTATCCAGATGATTGTGTCTTATTAGTAGATACATATGATACCTTAAAAAGTGGTGTCCCTAATGCTATTGAAATTGCCAAAGAAGTTTTAGAACCAATGGGTAAAAAACTCAAAGGAATTCGTTTAGATAGTGGAGATATTTCTTATTTATCAAAACGTGCAAGAGCGATGCTTGATGTAGCTGGATTAACTTATGTCAGCATTTCTGCATCTAACTCATTAGATGAGTATTTAATTCGTTCTTTATTAAACCAAGGAGCTCAACTTGATTCTTTTGGGGTTGGAGAAAACTTAATTGTTTCAAAATCATCACCTGTTTTTGGCGGGGTTTATAAATTAGTAGCCATTGAAAAAGATGGACAAATCATTCCAAAAATCAAAATTTCAGAAAATACAGAAAAAATTACCAATCCAGGATATAAACGTGTTTACCGTCTTTTTGAAAATGAAACAGGAAAAGCAATGGCTGATTTAATTACTTTCCATGATGAAGTCATTGATTCAACAAAAGATTTAACAATTTATCATCAATCAGATGTATGGAAATTTAAAACAATTGAAGCTGATACATATACAGTTGAAGAACTTCAAGTACCTATTTTTGAAAATGGAAAATTTGTTTATGAAAAATTATCTGTTAAAGAAATTAGAGATTATTCAATGAAAGAAAAAGCACGTTTATGGGATGAAATTTTTAGATTAGAATTCCCACATAATTATTACGTTGATCTTTCAAAAAAATTATTAGATTATAAAATAAAAATGTTAGAAGAAAAGAGAAAATAAAAGATGGCAAGATTTGATAGAAAAGTTGAAAGAACAAAAAAAGAATATCAATTTACCCAAAAAGAAAAAGTAGTTGAAACAAATAAAGATCTCTTTAAAAAGAATTTTAATTTAAAATGGGTGCATTTAGATTTAAAAACAATTCTTGTTTTCATTATTGATTTTCTACTTGTAACTTTACTTATTATTCCAATTTTAATGCAATATTTAAATGAAGCTGTTGCTTTTGTGGTTGGACATGGTTTTATTACAAGTTTATTAATTGTTCTTACAGGATGTTTAGTTAATCGAGAAAAACCAAAAATGATTTCATTATTTGCTCGTTTCCTATTTATGTTTATTTTATTAGGAGCTTCATCAGGTATTTCAATGATGATTACTTCATGGTTGAATTAATTATTTTATCAGCATTAGGAGTCATTACCTTTTTTTCAGGTTTGATTTCTTTAGGAAATCAAGAAGTTTTTATGGGAGCTTTAACATTTTTGGTTTTATTAGTAAGTTATGTTTTAATTGTACTTGTTTATCGAAAAAAGAAAAAATTAAAATTAGCTAAAGAAGTTATTTATACAGGGTATGAAAAATATTTATATGGGGTTTCATACATTGTATTATGTGTTACATGTCTTTTGATTTATTTAGAGATGGTACAAATTGTTTCAATGACGTCACCAATATTGATGGTTTCATGGCTTGTACCACTTATTGATTATTTAGCTTATGAATCATTATTAGTATTTAATAAACATGAAATGATATTAAACGGGGAAAACATTTCTTATAAAAGTATTCGTGATGTTAAATTAATGGATAAACAAAAGAAATGTAAAATTGTAATTAGAGCGAAAGGAAAAGAGTATCTATATAAAACAAATGAAAAAAATAGTCAAAAGGTCTTTGATTATTTAAATAAAGTTTGTCCACGTATAGATCATAGGGAGAAATTATGATTATAACAGTCGTTGGTCTTGGTGTTGTTGGGGGAAGCTTTGTTAAAGCATTAAAAGGTCAAGGTCATGAAGTTTATGGTGTTGATGTTGATGAAGAAACACTTGCTAGAGCAAAAGCTGATGGATGTATTAAAGAAGGATTTGTTGATGGTAGAGAAATCATTAAACGATCAGACATGACAATTATTTGTCTTTATCCATCTCTTGTTTTAGATTACATTAAAGAACATGAATTTAAAAAAGGAAGTATTATTACAGATGCTGTTGGGGTTAAAACACATTTTTTAAATGAAGCAATGAATTTATTAAAAGATAAAGATGTAGAATTTGTTTCGGGACATCCAATGGCTGGAAGAGAAAACAAAGGCTATCTTTATGCTAGTAAAGAAGTATTCCAAGGGGCAAACTATATTTTGATTCAACATGAACAAAATAGTAAAAGTGCGATTGCCATGATGGAACAATTTGTTTCTAATTTAGGATTCCATTCCGTTAAAATCATGTCACCACAAGCACATGATGAAATTATTTCATTTACTTCACAACTTCCTCATGTCATTGCTGTATCCTTGATTGATAGTGATAATCAAAAATATGATACAGGAAAATATATTGGAGATTCATATCGTGATTTAACACGTATTGCGAATATTAATGAAGATTTATGGACTGAATTATTCTTTACCAATAAAGATAATTTATTAAAGAGTATTCAAGGTTTTGAAGATCAGCTAGATATTCTAAAAAAAGCAATTAAAGAAGAAGATAGTCAAACTTTAAAGGCGATGTTTATTGAATCATCAAAAAGAAGAAGAAATTTAGAGAAATAGTGAAAACTATTTCTTTTTTTATACTTTAGTTTAATATTTTAAACTTTTTGTTTAAAATATATTGAATTCTTGATATTTATAAGTATAATAATCTTGTTTAATAAATAAAACAAAAAGTTTTTTTAAATAAACAGGAGGGCTTATGGATATCGGAGCAAAGATTAAAAGGATTCGTTTGTCTAATCAATTGACCTTGGAAGAACTCGCTAATAGAAGTGAGCTTACGAAAGGATTTCTTTCTCAACTAGAAAGAGATTTAACCTCACCAAGCGTTGCAACTTTAGAAAATCTTTTAGAGGCTTTAGGAACCAATCTTAAAGACTTTTTTTCGGAAGATGAAGATGAACAAATCGTTTTTAGTAAAGAAGATTTTTTTGAAAATATTCAAGATGATTATAAGATCTCATATATTATTCCAAATGCTCAAAAAAATGAAATGGAACCCATTTTAATTGAATTGAAAAAAGATAAAAAATCAATGGAGCTTGATCCTCATGATGGAGAAGAGTTTGGTTATGTTATTCAAGGAAAAGTAACTCTTGTTCATGGCGAAGAGGAATATGAGGTCAAAAAAGGGGAGACCTTTTATTTAAAAGGAAATTTACCACATTATTTAATGAATAAAAATGATACTCTAGCAAAAGTTATTTGGGTATCAACACCACCAATATTTTAAAAGGGAGAAGAATTATGGAAGAAAAGGTGCTCATTAAGTTTAGAAATATTATCAAAGAATTTGACGGGACAATTGTATTAAAAGGAATTAATTTAGATATTTATGAAAATGAATTTGTGACACTTCTTGGACCAAGTGGGTGTGGAAAAACAACACTTCTTCGTATTTTAGGAGGCTTCTTAGAAGCAGATGAAGGAGCTGTAATTTTTGATAATGAAGATATCAAAGAATTACCACCTTATAAAAGAGAACTCAACACAGTTTTCCAAAAATATGCTTTATTTCCACATATGAATGTTTATGATAATATTGCGTTTGGTTTAAAAATCAAAAAAATGTCAAAAGATGTTATCGATCAAAAAGTATTAAGAATGTTAAAACTTATTGGTTTAGAAGGTTTTGAAAATAAAAATGTGACAACATTATCTGGTGGACAACAACAACGTATTGCTATTGCCAGAGCGCTTGTTAATGAACCAAAAGTTCTTTTATTAGATGAACCATTAGGAGCTTTAGATTTAAAATTAAGAAAAGAAATGCAATATGAATTAAAGAGAATTCAACAAGAAGTAGGAATTACATTTATTTATGTTACTCATGACCAAGAAGAAGCTCTAACAATGTCAGATAAAATCGTTATTATGAAAAGCGGGGAAATTCAACAAGTAGGAACACCTCAAGAAATTTATAATGAACCTGTTAATAAATATGTTGCCAATTTCATTGGTGAAAGTAATGTGATTTCTGGAACGATGATAGAAGACTATAAAGTAAAATTTGATGATCAAATTTTTGATTGTGTCGACTTTGGTTTTAAACCAAATGAAAAGGTAGATATTGTTATCCGCCCTGAAGACATCGATATTGTTCCTTTAGAACAAGGAAAAATTACAGGGGAAGTTTTAAGCGTTTTATTTAAAGGTGTTTGGAATGAAGCAATGGTGGAAACTGTTCCAGGGACAACTGTTAAAGTTAATATGAACGTTATTAAAAATCATGATGTAGAAAGTGAATATAGTGATGAAAGAATCTCTGCCAATGATTTCTATGTAGATATTGAAGAAGTAGCTTCTTTAGATGACAATGATATTATTGCCAGAGCGGATGCACAAGCATGGAAAGAAAGTGATGATTCTTATACATCTATTAGTAAAATTGAACATAACTTAGAAGAAAAACTAGGTGAATATACAGTTACTTTCCAAACAGCATCAGGATTAACTGTTTCTAGAAAGATCATTGTTGTCGATCAAAAATTCGTCAAGAATGAAAAAGCAAATGAAGCTGTTAGTGCCTTCAATTTCTTTAAAACTGTTGATGAAATTAAAGAATCAGTGGCTTTAGATACAGATTTAAAGACATGGGCCAATGCCATTGGTTGGAAATTATCTAACGAAGATGAAGCAGTAGATATTTATGTGGATTATGATTTTGATCCAGAAAATATCCAAGAAGGTATTTACCAAGTCACTTTCTCTACAGAAGGTAGAGAGTTAAAGGTACATACAACAGATTATGTAGAAGAAGGTCAAGAGGTCGGATTGACTTTCGAAGTAGAAGACATTCATGTTATGGAAAAGATGGGATTCTAGATGAAAAAGTTTTCACAATTAGCACTCCCTTATATTATTTGGAGTATTATTATTCTTTTTCTTCCTGTCTTATTAATTGCTTTTTATGCAATTACAGACAGTGGAAATGCAATTGTTAACTTTAATTTCACTTTACAAAATTTTGTGAAATTCTTTACCGACCCTGATTTCTTACTTATTTTATGGAGATCACTTTCAATTGCACTAAAAACAACGATTATTTGTATTTTACTTGGTTATCCAACAGCTTATTTTATTTCACGTTGTAAAGATCGTACAAGAAATATTTTAATTTTATTAATTACTTTACCAATGTGGATCAATATGTTAGTACGTACGTACGCATGGATTGGACTTTTATCAGATGGTGGTATTTTACAATCTTTATTAAATTTATTAGGTTTTAAATCAACACAACTTCTTTATACAGAAGGGGCTGTTTTACTTGGAATGGTTTATAACTTTATTCCTTTTATGATTTTACAAATTAATACCTCTTTATCTAAAATGGATAAATCTTTATTAGAAGCAAGCTCTGATTTAGGAGCAAATCGTTTTCAAACATTTTGGAAAGTTACTTTTCCACTTTCAATACCAGGAGTCATTAGTGGGATTGCTCTTGTCTTTTTACCAGCAGTAAGTTCTTTCTTTATTCCAAAATTATTAGGGGGAGGACAATATTTCTTAATAGGAAATGTGATTGAAAATCAATTTATTACTGTCGGTGAATGGAACTTTGGTTCAGCTATTTCAGTGATTATGGCAATTGTGATGATGGTGATTATGTATTTAGTAAGATATGTTGAAAAACGTAATTCAGGAAATAGAAGGGAGAAAAAAGTATGAAAAAACAAAAATATTCTCTTTTAAAAGTTTTAATGATTTTAATGCTCTTATTTTTCTATTTACCTATTGGTTTTATGATTGTCTTTTCATTTAACTCAAGTAAGTCGCTCACACATTTTACTGGTTTTTCAATGCAATGGTATTCTAAAATGTTGGCAGATTCATCTATGATGGAGTCTTTATATATCACTATCATAGTTGCAATCATTGCCACTGTTGTTTCAACAATTGTAGGAACAATCAGTGCGATTGGACTTTCTAAATCTAAAAAAGTCGTTCATGATTTAATTATGCAAATCAACGATTTTCCTTTAATGAACCCAGAAATCGTTACTGCAATTGGCTTAATGTTATTCTTTATTACTTTTAATATTGAAAAAGGTTTTGCTACATTATTAATTGCACATATTGCCTTTTGTATTCCGTATGTTATCTTGTCTGTTATGCCTAAAATTCGTTCATTGGATCCAAATTTAGCGGATGCCGCAATGGATTTAGGATGTACACCTTGGATGGCTCTTACAAAAGTCATTGTGCCTCAAATAATGCCGGGGATCGTTTCAGGAGCACTAATTGCTTTTACAATGTCTTTTGATGATTTCATTATTTCTTATTTCGTTACAGGAAAAGGAATCAAAAACTTAAGTATTATGGTTTATACAATGTCAAAACGTGTTAATCCAAGTATTAATGCGATTTCGACATTAGTTGTTGTGTTTATTACAATTGTTTTAATTATTGTAAATGTTGCACCAATGGTTAAAGAAAAAAGAAAAGCACAATCAACAGAAATGCAAGAAAAAAAGAAGGCACCAAGAATTATTGCAGCAGTGGTAGCAGCATGTGTTTTCATGGGACTTGTCTTTGTTCAAAAAACAGGAATCTCTTCAAAAAAATATGCAGGACAAACATTACACGTTTATAATGCGGGAGAGTATACAGGAGAGAACTTGCTTTCTAATTTTGAAAAACAAACAGGATGTAAAGTTGTTATGGATCTTTTTGATTCAAATGAACAAATGTATATTAAAGTAGCTAATGGTGAAGCATATGATATTTTAATTCCAAGTGATTATATGATTGAAAGATTAAAACAAGAAAAGTTGATTCAACCATTAGATCAAGATAAAATTACTTGTATGGATGATATTAATGATTCGATAAAAAATCTTTCTTATGATCCAAATAATGAATATTCAGTTCCTTATTTCTGGGGAAGTGTAGGAATTGTTTATGATAAGACAAAAGTCAGTAAAAAAGATTTAAAAGAAGAAGGATTTAACATTTTCTTAAATCAAAAATATAAAGGGGATATCTATCTATATGATTCAGAACGAGATTCCTTTATGATGGCTTTAAAAGCATTAGGCTATTCAATGAACACAGATAATGAAAAAGAGCTTGCAGACGCTTATAATTGGCTTTTACAAAGTGTTCAAACAATGTCTCCAGAAATTGTCACAGATGAAATCATTGATAATATGGCACAAGCAAGAAAAGCTTTAGGCATTGTTTATTCGGGAGATGCTGCTTATATCATGTCTGAAAATGAAAATATTGGTTTTTATATGCCAAAACAGGGAACAAATATTTGGTGTGATGCTATGGTTATTCCGCAAAGTTCTAAAAATGTTGATTTAGCACATGAGTTTATTAATTATGTTTCAAGTTATGATGCAGCCTATGATAATTCTTCTTATGTTGGATATACATCACCAAATACAGAAGTTATGAATGATTTGAAAAATAATGACTTTAAAGGAATCAATGCCTATGATCCAATCAGAAAAAATAATAAAGACGAAGTCTTTAATTATAATTCTGAAACAAGAAAAATAATGGCAAATTATTGGGCAAAAGTAAAAATTGCAGCCTCAAATGCTAATAGAAATTAAAGATTCTATGAAAAATTCATAGAATCTTTTCTTAAAAATGATTGATAAAATCAAATAAAATAAAAAACATTTCAAATTTCATGAATTAAAATTGTAAAAAACTATTGCAAAATAAATAAAATTAACATATAATAAATGAGCGACGTGATAAAAGACGTCAAACAAAATACGGTTCCTTGGCCAAGTTGGTAAGGCAACAGACTGCAACTCTGTCATCATCGGTTCGAGTCCGGTAGGAACCTCCATTAATGAATGCCCAGGTGGCGAAATTGGTAGACGCACAGGACTTAAAATCCTGCGGACCTTAAAATCCGTGCCGGTTCGACTCCGGCCCTGGGCACCATTGATATATGCGCTAGTAGCTCAACTGGATAGAGTGCTTGACTACGGATCAAGAGGTTGTGGGTTCGATTCCTGCCTAGCGCGCCATTAAACGGGAAGTAGCACAGCTTGGTAGTGCACCTGGTTTGGGACCAGGGGGTCGCAGGTTCAAATCCTGTCTTCCCGACCATTTAAAAATTGGGGCCATAGCTCAGCTGGGAGAGCACCTGCCTTGCACGCAGGGGGTCAGCGGTTCGATCCCGCTTGGCTCCACCAATTAAATAGTTTTAAAAATATATGGCGGGATAGCTCAGCTGGCTAGAGCATTCGGTTCATACCCGGAGGGTCGAGGGTTCGAATCCCCCTCCCGCTACCATTTTTAAATTAAGGTGCCCAAGGGGCATATACTACGGACCCTTAGCTCAGTTGGTTAGAGCTATCGGCTCATAACCGATCGGTCGTAGGTTCGAGTCCTACAGGGTCCACCATTATCATACGGAGATTTACCCAAGTCTGGCTGAAGGGACTGGTCTTGAAAACCAGCAGAGGATTAACGTCCTGCGGGGGTTCGAATCCCTCAATCTCCGCCATTTATTAAAATTTAATATCGCGGGATGGAGCAGTCTGGTAGCTCGTCGGGCTCATAACCCGAAGGTCGTTGGTTCAAATCCTTCTCCCGCAACCAAAATGGTCTGGTAGTTCAGCTGGTTAGAATGCCGCCCTGTCACGGCGGAGGTCGCGGGTTCGAGTCCCGTCCAGACCGMCAAATGATGGTTCCGTAGCTCAGTCGGTAGA
>NZ_PYLP01000028.1 GCF_003024675.1 Faecalibacillus faecis
CACAAGCACACTACAAGACAACAGGACCAGAAATCTATAGCCAAACAGAAGGGAAAGTAGATATCTTTGTAGCGGGAGTAGGAACCGGAGGAACAATTTCAGGGATTGGAAAATACTTGAAAGAACAAAATCCAAATGTAAAAGTAGTGGCGGTAGAACCAGCAAGTTCACCGGTATTATCAACAGGAAAAGGTGGAGCACATAAGATTCAAGGAATCGGAGCAGGATTTGTACCAGATACATTAGATACAAAAATCTATGATGAAATCATCACGGTAGAAAATGAAGATGCGTTTGCTTCAGGAAAAGAAGTAGCAAAGACAGAAGGAATCTTAATAGGTATTTCATCAGGGGCAGCAATCCAAGCAACGAAGGAACTTGCAAAAAGAGAAGAAAATAAAGGGAAGACAATAGTTGTCTTATTACCAGATGGTGGAGATCGTTATTTATCAACACCTTTAATTCAAGATTAATCAAGAATAGGGGAATTGACATGATTGAAGAATTAAGACATAATTTCCGTAATGGACGAATGTGTAAATAGTTTTATTTATTCATAAAACACTATATAATATTTATACAAAAGAAAGATGAGGAAATTAAAATGGCAGTAACTAAAAGAGAAGATAGAAAATTTAAATTTGAAACATTACAATTACATGTAGGACAAGAACAACCAGATCCAGCAACAGATGCTAGAGCAGTACCTATTTATCAAACAACATCTTATGTGTTTAAAAATAGTGCTCATGCCGCAGCACGTTTTGGACTTGCAGATGCAGGGAACATCTATGGTCGTTTAACAAACTCTACTCAAGGCGTATTTGAAGATCGTATCGCTGCATTAGAAGGTGGAGTTGCCGGTTTAGCGGTTGCTTCAGGAGCAGCTGCAATTGCTTATACTATTCAAGCACTTGCAGGACAAGGAGAACATATTGTTGCTCAAAAAACAATTTATGGGGGAACTTCAAACTTATTAGCTCATACATTTACTCAATATGGAATTACAACTACTTTCGTAGATGCTCATAACTTACAAGAATTAGAAGATGCAATTCAAGAAAATACAAAAGCAATTTATTTAGAAACGTTAGGAAATCCTAATAGTGATATTCCTGATATTGATGCTATTAGTGCAATCGCTAAAAAACATGGTTTACCAGTTGTTGTAGATAACACATTTGGAACACCTTATTTATTTAGACCAATTGAACATGGTGCTGATATTGTTGTACACAGTGCAACTAAATTCATTGGAGGTCATGGAACAAGCTTAGGTGGTGTCATCGTTGATGGTGGTACTTATGACTGGGCTAAAAGTGGACGTTATCCATGGATCAGTGAACCAAATCCAAGTTATCATGGTGTTAAATTCACTGAGGCAGCAGGACCAGCTGCATTTGTAACATATATTCGAGCAATCTTATTAAGAGATACTGGAGCAACTATTTCTCCATTCAATGCTTTCTTATTATTACAAGGAACAGAAACATTATCTTTAAGAATTGATCGCCATAATGAAAATACAAAGAAAGTTGTTGAATTCTTACAACAACATCCAGCAGTAGAAAAAGTGAATCATCCTTCATTACCTGATCATCCAGATCATGCGTTATATGAAAAATATTTTCCTAATGGTGGAGGATCTATCTTTACTTTCAATATTAAAGGTGGCGTAGAAGAAGCTCATAAATTTATTGATAATTTACAAGTATTCTCATTACTTGCCAACGTTGCAGATGTTAAATCATTGGTTATCCATCCAGCAACAACTACACATTCACAATTAACTGAAGAAGAACTTGCTGACGTTGGTATTCAACCAAATACAATTCGTTTATCTATCGGTACAGAACATATTGATGATATCTTATTTGATTTAAAAGAAGCTTTAGATCAAATCTAATAAAAAATACACACTACAAATTGTAGTGTGTATTTTTTTACTCAGCTGTTTCAGTGTTTTCAGATGAATTATCTTGTGTTGTATTTGAAGAAGATTCGTCACTCGAGTTGTCAGAAGAATTGTCGCTATTATTTTCTTGTGAAGAATCTATAGATGTATTTTCTTCTTGTTTTGTTTCTTCTGTTGTGTTATTGGAATTTTCATTATTATTTGAATTACTGTTAGTTGAATTATTTGTTGACGATTCTTCTTTTTTTGATGATTGTTGTTTTGTGTCTGATGTTTCTTCGTTTTGCTTTGTTTTATTTTGTTCATCAACTTGATCTTGTAATTGATTAATTTTATTTTCTTGATCTTGATTGTTTCGATAGACAAAATAGGCACCTGCAGCTCCACTACCAATTAATAATAAAATAAGTAAGATCATAAAGAATGTTGTTATTTTAGATCGACCTTCTTTTTGTTTTTTTACTTTGGTTTTTGTTTTTCTTTTTGTTACTTTCTTTGTTTTATTTTTTTCTCTTTTTTTATTATTTGAATAATCAGAGCTTTCATCATCATTATCAAAAGTTTCTATATCATCGTTATTTATATTACTATTTTCTATTTCTTCATCATCGTTAAATTGAAATCTTTTATTTTGATCATCATCGAATTGGAATTTTTCATTTTGTTCATCGTTAAATTCAAATTTTTCTGCCATACTTTTCACCTCGATATTATTTTATACACCAATATGAATTGAATTTGAACTTTTTTTGTGAATTTATCGAAAAAAATTGACATAACAGAATATTTTTGTTTTCATAATGAGAGGAAGTGAGGAAAAAGAATGGATAATTTGGAATACTTAAAAGAAGTTGAAAAGAGTATACAAAAGAAATATAAAAAGAAGTTATGGAGACCTTTTTGTAAGGCAATTAATCAATATGAACTTGTAGAACCAGGAGATAAGATTGCTGTATGTATATCTGGTGGAAAAGATTCTATGTTGATGGCAAAGCTTTTTCAAGAATTAAAAAGGCATAATAAGTTTGAATTTGAACTTGTTTTTTTAGTAATGGATCCTGGCTATAATGAAACAAATAGACAAATGATTATTGATAATTCAAAAAAATTGAATATTCCTGTTCAAATCTTTGATTCACAAATTTTTGATTCAGTTTTTCATATTGAAAAATCACCTTGTTATTTATGTGCTCGTATGAGAAGAGGGCATCTTTATGCTAAGGCTAAAGAATTAGGATGTAATAAGATTGCTTTAGGGCATCATTATGATGATGTCATTGAAACAATTTTAATGGGAATGCTTTATGGAGCACAAATTCAAACTATGATGCCTAAGCTTCATAGTTTGAATTTTGAAGGAATGGAATTAATAAGACCAATGTATCTTATTCGAGAAGATGATATTAAAGCTTGGCGCGATGAACATGAACTTATTTTCTTACAATGTGCATGTAAATTCACAGAGGAAAATCAAGATGTTCATGATGAAGAAAATGCATCAAAACGTTTAGAAATTAAACAGTTGATAAAGGATTTAAAAAAGGTAAATCCTTTTGTAGAAGGAAATATTTTTAAAAGTGTTGAAAATGTGAATTTAAAAACGATTATTGCTTATAAAGATGAAGAAGGTAAACATTCATTTTTAGAAGATTACAAAAAGTCCTAAGGGACTTTTTTGTAAATAAAAAAGATATTTCCATATCTTTTTAAATAATATATTCAATTTGATAACCGCGTAATTGAGCAAGATCTTCTAATGTATAAGATTCTAAATAATCAGTAATAACTTTATTTAAACCTTTATAAAAAGGAAGTGTTAAACATTCACTGTAACGAGGACATTGATTAGGTTCGGTCTCTAAACAAGCAACACAAGAAATAGGACCTTCAACAGCTACTAGAATATCTTTTGCTGTATACTTATCCATTTCTCTTGTAAGAGAGTAACCTCCTTGAGCACCTCTGACACTTTTGATGAGACCAGCACGAATAAGTGGTGTTGCAATTTGTTCCAAATATTTAATGGATATTTCTTGTCTTTTAGCAACGTCTTTTAAAGAAATATTTCCTTGTTCTTTATTTTGTGCTAAATCAATCATCAATCTTAAAGCATAACGTCCTTTTGTAGATATTTTCATACAATCACCTCTTATCTATTATAACATCTTTTTTAGATAAAACCTAGAGAAATTCTATGAATTGAATAAAAGAAAAAAGGCTCGAAAGCCTTATTCTTGTTCAATGAATGTATTATAAATAGCACGAATTGCTTCGTTGAAGTGAATATTTTTAACACCAACGATAATATTCAATTCCGATGAACCTTGATCAATCATTTTTACATTGATTTTTTTATTTGCAAGAGCAGTAAAGACTTTTGCGGCAACTCCACGTCCATCTTTCATACCACGACCAACAATAGCAATCAATGCTAAATCAGATTCAAGTTCAATTGAATCGGGTTCAACAGCACGATGTAAGTTTGCAAGAATTTCTTGTTCATGTTCAATGAATGAATTTAATTCAACAATAACATTCATGGTATCAATACCAGAAGGTGTATGTTCATAAGACAAACCAGCTTCTTCGATAACTTGTAAAACTTTTCTTCCAAAACCAATTTCATCATTCATCATGTCTTTTTCAATCATGATTGTTGCAAAACCTTGCTTACCAGAAATACCTGTAATAATATGATTTGGTTTATGCACGGTACTTTCAACAATCAAAGTACCAGCATCTTCAGGCTTATTTGTGTTTTTGATTACGATAGGAATTCCTTGTGAACGAATAGGAAAAACAGCATTCTCATGTAAAACGCTTGCCCCCATATAAGAAAGTTCACGTAATTCTTTATAAGTAATTGTACCAATAACTTCTGGGTTTTTTACGATACGTGGATCCGCTACTAAGAATCCTGAAACATCCGTCCAGTTTTCATAAAGTTTTACTTGTCCACATTTAGCAACGATAGAACCTGTTACATCGCTTCCTCCACGAGAGAAAGTTCTGATTTTTGTAGGATCTTCACTGCAACAACCATAGAAACCTGGAATAACACAGTTTTCTACTTCATTTAATTTTTTAGATAAAATAGGATCTGTTTTTTTATCATCATAATTACCATGTTCATCAATAAAGATACATGTTGCTGGATCAACAAATTCAAATCCTAAATAATTTGCAAGTAAAATACCATTTAAATATTCCCCACGACTTGCGGCATATTCTTCACTGATTTGATCTTGGAAATTTTTCTTAATAATTTCAAATTCTGCAGTAAGATCGACAGATAAATTAAGTTCATCAATAATACTTTGATAACGATCTTTGATTGTATCAAAAGTACATTCAAATTCTTGTTCACTTTCTGCGTTATATGCTTTATATAATAAATCAGTAACTTTAATATCATCTTTAAAACGTTTACCAGGCGCTGAAGGTACTACAAAACGACGATCTGGATCACTTTTGATAATGTCACCAACTTTTTTAAATTGATGGGCATCTGCAAGAGACGAACCACCAAATTTGACGATTTTCACCATAATAATTCTCCCCTCATATTAATGATATTAAAATATCACTTTTTTCAAGTATATTCAATCTTTTTTCTAATTGAAAAAAGAAAACAATAAAAATATAATAATATTATATAGAAAAGAGGTTGACATTATGAGAGAAAATATGACATTTCTTACAAATTATTATCAAATAAGAGAAATGACAATTGATCGTATGAAAGAAATCGTTGATCAAAATAAAAAGGCAAAGGAAGGAGGAACCGTCTTTTTTGGTGATTCTATTACTCAGTTTATGGATATAGAAAAATATTTTCCAGAAATAAAGAATAAATATAATTGTGGTATTGGCGGAATTACTTCAACAATGTTACTTCATTTTATAGATGAAGGTGTTTTAAAATTTAAACCGAGACAACTTGTTTATATGATAGGTACTAACGATTTAGGAAAAACAGTGATGCAATCACCTAAAGATATTGCTATTAATGTTAAAGAACTGGTAGAAACAGTCCATTATAACTTACCTGAATGTGAGATTTATGTTGTCAGTCCATTGCCATGTCTTCCTATGCATGATTATAAACATACACCAGGGGTTTTAAGAAGTAATGATCTTTTGAAAATGGTTTATAAGGAATTTAAAAAGACAATTCCTTATGAATATGTAACTTTTATTAATGCTTATCCAACGTTATGTAATAAAAAAGGAGAACCGATTGAAACCTACTTTGAAGATGGACTTCATATCAATCATGAAGGATATCTTCGTTATACAAATTGTTTAAAAGAATATATTTTATAATAAAAAGGAAATGGAAATATAAAAAACAAGGAATTATTTTTGTAACTCCTTGTTTTTTTCTCTTTCTAACATATCTTGATAAGAATAGATACAACCACAATAATTTTGTCTATAAAGATTATATAATGCGGCGAACTTAACGGATTTTAAATACCCATTGTTCTTTTTAAAATCACTGAAAAGAAATTGTGTTTTTTCTTGATTAAAGCTTGCTCCAATTTCATTGATCCATTGGCTGTTTTTGTGTGGAGAAACACTTAAAACAGTTGTCCAATAATCAAAGTGATGTAAACAAGCATAATCATAAGCATCTTTCATTCTCTTTGAATAACAAAGATAACAACGTTTTCCACCTTCAGGTTCCTCTTTATATTGAGAAATATCTTTCAAATATTCTTTAGGTTGATATTCTTTTTCGATAACTTGAATATTTTGATTAAAATCTTGATTAAAGCGTTGAATAAAATCTTCTAATTCATGAAATCGACGAAAATACTCGGTATCTGGATAAATGTTTGAATTAGAGTAATAAATAGTTATATCGAAAAATTCAGATATTTCTTTTAAAACGTTTCCGCTACATGGTCCACAACAAACATGAAGTAGGAGGGAAGGTTTTGTACCTTTTATTTTTTCTAATTCTTCTTTGAATTTTAAGTCGTAATTGATTTTCATTATAAAATCATCATACTATCGCCGAAGCTAAAGAAACGATATTTTTCTTTGACAGCTTCTTTATAAGCTTTGAAAATAAGTTCTTTTGAAGCAAAGGCACTAATTAACATGAGTAATGTTGATTTAGGTAAATGGAAGTTTGTAATTAAACAATCAATAGCTTCAAATTTATATCCAGGGTAAATAAAGATATCTGTATTTTCACTTGTTGCTTTAAATTTACCATATTTTTTCATATTAGCTTCTAAAGTACGTGTTGAGGTAGTTCCTACCGCAATAATTCTTTGACCATTAGCTTTAGCTTTATTTAGTTTATCAGCGACTTCTTCACTGATTATATAGAATTCACTATGCATGTGATGATCTAAAACATTTTCTTCTTTAACAGGTCTAAATGTTCCAAGGCCAACATGTAAACATACATCAAGAATTTCAATACCCTTATCTTTTATTTTTTGATTGATTTCTTCTGTAAAATGTAAACCTGCTGTCGGAGCTGCAGCACTTCCTTCAATTTTAGCGTAAACTGTTTGATATCTATTTTTATCTTCAAGTTTTTCTTTAATATAAGGAGGTAAAGGCATTGTTCCTAACTGATCTAAGATTTCATAGAAGATACCATCATACATCATTTCAAAAACACGAATACCTTCGTCTTTGATTTCAATACATTTTGCTTTTAATAAACCTTCACCAAAAGTAATGACTGTATTCATTTTTACAATACGTGCATTACCGCATAAACATTCCCAAGTATCTTTCTTTAATTCTTTTAATAAAAGAACTTCAACATGTCCATTTGTTTCTTCTTTAATTCCAAATAAACGAGCAGGAATAACTTTTGTATTATTTCTTACTAAAACATCACCTGGTTTTAAATAATCAAGAATATCATAAAAATGTCTGTGTTCAATATTTCCGTTTTCTCTATTTACTACCATTAATCTAGAAGTATCTCTTTTTTCAACAGGATGTTGAGCAATGAGTTCTTCAGGTAGTTCAAAATCAAATTCACTTAGTTTCATTTAAAAAGCCCTCTTATAAACATCTCTACCATATTTATCTAAAAATTCTTCTTTAAAATCTAATAAACGATCTTCTTGAATTGCTTTACGAATATCTTCTGAAAGTTGTAATAAGAATCTTACATTGTGAATCGATAACAATGTTTTCCCAAATAATTCATCTGATTTATGAAGATGTCTTAAATAAGCTCTTGTATAATTTCTACAAGTATAACAATCACATTCGGAATCAATAGGAGTAAAATCTTCTTTGAACTTTTCATTATTAATATTCATACGTCCATGATGTGTCATTAAAGCACCATGTCTAGCAACACGTGTTGGTAAAACACAATCATACATATCAATTCCACGAATAGCAGCTTCGATTAAATCAATTGGATTACCAACCCCCATTAAATAACGTGGTTTATCTTCAGGCAACCATTGAATTGCATCTTCTACCATTTTATACATGACATCTTTTGGTTCACCAACACTTGTTCCACCAATTGAATATCCAGGAAAATCCATCTCTACAAGTGCTTTTGCACATTTTTCTCTTAAATCAGGATATTCTCCACCTTGGACAATTCCAAATAACGCTTGTTTTTCATTATGATGCGCTTCTTTACCTCTTTTTGCCCAACGAATTGTTCTTTCAACACTATGTTTCATATAATCATAAGTTGCAGGATAAGGAGCACATTCATCTAAAGACATAATCATATCGGCTCCTAATTTATTTTGAATATCGATAGCTTTTTCTGGAGATAAGAACAATGATTTACCATCAATAATACTTTTAAAATAAACGCCTTCTTCTTTGATTTTTCTTGTTTTTCCTAAAGAAAAAACTTGAAATCCTCCGCTATCTGTAAGCATAGGACCATCGTAGTTCATAAACTTATGAAGACCACCAGCCTTAGCGACAATATCTTCTCCAGGTCTTAACCATAAGTGATATGTATTAGAAAGGATAACTTGTGAACCCATTTCTTTTAACATTTCAGGGGCAATCCCTTTTACTGTTGCAAGTGTACCTACAGGCATAAACATAGGTGTTTCTACATCTCCATGAGGAGTATGTAAAATCCCATATCGAGCACCACTTTGTTTACAAACATGTTTTAATTCATACCAAAAATCTTTCATTTTTCCACCTCTTTTTGCTTATTCATTATACATGAAAGTATTTATAAATAAAATAGAAAAAGAGCTAAAAGCTCTTAATCAAATGTAACATATTCATTTTCTAAAGGTTTAGCACCTTCTAAATGATCAACATGTAAAATAGGAATATTACTTTGAATAGATTCATCATATTCTAAACTAATGGTTCCATCAACGACTAACCATTCATCTTTAATTAAATCTTTAGCGTATTTACTAATACATACTAAACCTAAAAGTTGCATATCATCGCTACAACATACCATAGCTTGTCTACCTAAAACAAAACCATTTTCAATTAATTTGTCACGACCAATAACTTTACCTTTGATCTTAATTGTTTTATCTTCATAGATTTGAGGATTTTCCATAATATGCATACAAAAAATACCATAATCCATATCATTTACTTCAATATAATCATCATTTAAGTTATAAGGTAAATCATTAACAGTTAAATCTTCAATTTGTCTATTTTTATTTTCATAAACAATTTGACACATTGGGTTTAGAGATTTAATACTTCCTCGAATAGGGTATTTCTTAGTATTTTCATCACAACGATTCACAATAACTAAATCACTACCTGTTATATGATAAACAAATTGACCACGCATATTATTGTAATAAAGATCAAATGTTTCAGCAGAAATCGTTGTTAGGATTTGAACAACTTGCCATTGATCAATACAAATTTCATCAATGAATTTTGTATTATCCCACATACCATTATATTCAATCATAACTTGTGTTGGTTGATATTTTTGATGTAGATGAAGGAGTGTTTCGTAATTTAAATCTTCTTCATTTTCAATAAATTCAACAGAAGCATTTTCTTTTTTTAAAGCTGGAATATCGAAAGTCACTTCACCTTCTTCACAGGCAATGATCAAAGTTTTTTCATCTTCACCAAAACCTTGTTCAAGAAGAGTATCTTGAATAAATGAAGATTTTCCACTTTCTAAAAATCCAGTAAATAAATAAACTCTTGTTTTATTCATGCGCTTATCCTAAAAATAACTCCTTAATTGTATTTTCATCTAAGTCTTTACCGATTACACAAACTTGACCTGTATAAATAGGTTTACCTAAACGAATTTCAAATTCACCTGGTACTAAATCAAAATACCACCAATCTTCATTTCCACTATCTACAAAACCTTTAGCTCTTAAAACATTATCATCATTACATAATTTATTTAAGATATCACTTAATTCAACTTCATTATATTTTTTAACTGTATCAAATCCAATACTATTGAAAACTTCATCTGCATGGTGGTGATGATGTCCACAGCCACATTCATGATCGTGTTCATGATGATCATGTCCGCAACATCCATGTTCATGATCATGTTCGTGATGATCGTGTCCGCAACATTCATGGTCATGATTGTGTTCATGATGATCGTGTCCACAGCCACATTCATGATCGTGTTCATGATGATTGTGTCCACAACATTCATGGTCATGTTCATGTAATAATTCTTCTTGAATGTTCACTTCACAAGCATTAATGATATCTAAACCATTTAACTTATCCCAAGCAGTTGTAATGATTGGTGAATGATCGTTTAATCCTTTTAAGATATCTAAGCATTCTTTTAATTGGAATTCAGTTAAGTCTTGGCTACGACTTAAAACAATTAATGATGCATGTTCAACTTGGTTATTATAGAATTCACCAAAGTTTTTAGTATACATACGACATTTTTTAGCATCAACAACAGTAATAAAATTATCTAATTCCATTTCATCACTATTGATTGTAGAAACAGCTTTAATAACATCAGATAATTTACCAACTCCAGAAGGTTCGATAATAACACGATCAGGATGATACGTATCTAAGACTTCTTTTAATGATGTTTCGAAATCTCCTACTAAACTACAACAAATACATCCAGAGTTCATTTCATTGATTGTGACACCAGAATCTTTTAAGAATGTTCCATCAATTCCAATTTCTCCAAATTCATTTTCTATTAATACGATTTTTTCATTTTGATATGCTTCAGCAATTAATTTTTTAATTAATGTTGTTTTTCCAGCACCTAAAAAGCCAGAAATAATATCTATTTTACTCATAAATTTCACCTCCGCTAGATTATAACACTCATAAATCATTTCATCAAATGATAATACCTATGTTATAATGATTGACGAGTAAAGGGTGATAAAATGAAATGTCCAATGTTTAAAAAATGTGGAGGATGCTTTTATCCACAAGATCAATATCAAGAAGAATTAAAAGAAAAGACATTATTTATAGAAAAAGAAATAAAGAAAGCAAAATTAAAAATAGAAGTAAAACCAACAGTAGCTTCACCATTAGAAAATGGTTATAGAAATAAAGCAATTGTGGCTTTTAATCAAAAATATGAATATGGATTGTATGAAGAACATAGTCAAGATATTATTCCTTATAAACATTGTTTATTACATGAAGATATTATGGATGAAATCTTACAATATATACAAAGCTATTTAAGAAAATATCGAGTTTCTATCTATGATCGTAAAAGACATAAAGGATTATTAAGACATGTTTTGATTCGTCGAGCAGTTAAAACAGATCAAACAATGGTAGTTTTAGTATGTAATGAAAATATGTGGCGTGGCTCTAAACAATTTTGTAGCCAATTAGTAAAAAAATTTCCAAGCATTAAAACAATTGTATTGAATGTCAATACACGTAAAACACCAATTGTTTTAGGAAATGAAGATAAGGTTCTTTATGGAAAAGGCTTTATTGTTGATGAATTATGTGGCTTGAAGTTTAAAATTTCTCCACAATCTTTTTATCAAATAAATCATGATCAATGTGTGAACCTTTATACCAAAGCAATATCCTTATTAAATATTAAAGTAAATGAAACAGCAATTGATGCTTATTGTGGTATTGGAACAATTGGAATGATTCTATCACAAAAAGTAAAACAGGTTATTGGAGTAGAAAGCAATAGAGATGCGATTAAAGATGCGAAAAATAATGCACGAATGAATCAACTTTCTAATATTCAATTTATATGTGATGATGCCACAGAATTTATGAAAAAACTTGCGCAAGAGAGGCATAAAGTAGACGTTGTTATTATGGATCCACCAAGAAGTGGTTCAACCAAACAATTTATGGATTCTGTAAAAATATTGAATCCTAAACAAGTTGTTTATATTTCATGTGATCCAACAACACAAATAAGAAATATTCAATACTTTAAAAAGATAGGTTATCATACAAATACAATGTATCTTTATGATATGTTCCCCCACACTCGCCATGTAGAGAGCGTGGTTGCACTATATCGGGTCGATATGTAAGAATCCTTGATTTTAGGCACTTTGAGAGGCAAATGTTGTTCTCACAGAGTGACCGGAAAACCTACAAAAAAGCTTGACCACAACAGTTTACAAGTGAATTATATAAAGAAATAACAGAAGAAATGAAACGAAGCTATTCAAAAAAAGCATGTCCATGGGACAATGCATGTATAGAATCGTTTCATTCATTAATAAAGAGGGAGTGATTAAACCAGTACAAAATCCAAAATTATGATGATGCATATAAGCTGATATTTGAATATATAGAGACATTTTATAATACAGTGAGAACGCATAGTCACTGTAATTATCAAAGTCCAAATCAGTATGAAAGAAGTTATGCAAAAAAACAGTTAAGCTAGATGAAATATTTCAGTTTAACGGGTATTTTTTCTTGACATAGTATCATGTTGTTTTTTCGCTGGACTTCATCAGGCATTGCCGGAGGATGTGAGAAACAAGCTTGTGATAAAGGTTGTAGAGACTAAAACTCGTGCAATGATAGATAAATGTCTGGAACTCACTGCTTATGATGCACAGTATCGAATTCCTTGGATTGTGTTTAACGGAGATCAAGTGCAGGGATTTGACGAGATCATTGCAGAAGCAGTGAGTAAAGGAATACAGGTAGGCTGATCAAATCCATGCTTTGAGATATGGATGTATGCTTATTTTGGCTCGATGCCGGCAATCTAAGATTCGTGGACTTGCTGCTCTGAATTTGGACGAGTATATGAAAATAAAACCGGGCAGAAGTATTCTAAGGCTGATGAGCAGATGTATGGAAAACTCTGTAAAGCTGGTGATGAGGAAAAAGCAATTCATATAGCACAGCAAAAACTGGAGCAGTGTAAACGAGAAGGTAAAACAAAGCCATCAGAGATGTGTCCGTGTACCACGGTGCATGAATTGATGGAAGAGATTAAGGAAAAAGTAAGATAGTATTTTAATAAACAAATTGAGAAATGGTTCGGAGGTGCACATATGTTACAAGGAGATGGGATTCCTAAAATATTTATTTCATATGCTTGGGAAAGTAGTGATTTAGTACTTGAATTAGCACAAAGATTAGTGTCACATGGAGTAGATGTTGTTTTGGATAAATGGGATTTAAAAGAAGGACAGGATAAATATGCGTTTATGGAGAGATGTGTAAATGATTCTGAAATTACTAAGGTTCTTATTATCTGTGATAAAGCATATGCTCAAAAAGCTAATGAGCGTACTGGTGGGGTAGGAGATGAAACTGTTATTATTTCTAGTGAGATATATGGAAATACGAAACAGGAAAAGTTTATTCCAATTATTGCTGAAAGAGATGAGGAAGGACAACCTTATGTCCCTACATATATCAAAACAAGAATATACATTGATTTATCGAACCAAGAAACATATGAGGTTGAATATGAAAAACTTCTTAGAAATATTTATGAGAAGCTACAGTTTGTTAAACCTAAATTAGGTAAAAGACCTGAGTGGATAGATGATGCAAAGACAGATTTTTTTCCGATAAAGGATTTGATACGTCAAATTCGTGGAAGTAATACTGATGCTAAGCGCAGAAGTTGTATATCTAGGTTTCAAACAGAGTATATTGCTACCTTGAAGTCATATTATGAAAAAGGGGCGAATTCAGAACGACAATATGAATTGTTTCTGAATACAAAGATTATAAGGGATATATTTTTAGATTTCGTAGAAGTTATTTCTGAAACAGAGTGCAACTATGCAGAAGTATTAGCAGACTATTTTGAAACGATGTATAACCAATTAACTTGTATTAAAACATTTGAACCTAAAGCGGGTTCTGCTTCGGATGATGATTTGGATGTGTTTAGAAATCTTATGTGGGAGTTATTTATTTGTGTGATAGTTTTTATGCGTCATACAAAAGATTACTCAGCTATAAATACAATGTTAACACACACATATTTTTTGGAGACTACCATATTTGGAGGGGCTATTAAGCAGAACAATTATACTGCATTTAGACATCATAGTCGTGTAGTTGAAGAACGATATAAACCAAGCACAGATATGAAAAATAAATTTACACTTATGGGAGATACAATATGTAACCAAAGAGAAAAATTGCCAATTTTTACAAGTGAAGCTATAGCTGAAGCGGATTTGTTTTTGTATCAAGTATGTAATGCATATGAACTTGCTGAAGGTGAAAATAGTTGGTGTGAATCATACTGGTTTCCTACATGTTATGTATATGCTAAAAACGCTCCGATAGAATGGATGAAAATGAAATCTAGACAGTATTGTCAGAAAATGATGGTATTGTTTGGGGTAAGTAGTCTTGAAGAATTAAAGAGTGTTGTTGGAAAATGCGTATATAACAGAGAGATGAAATATTCCGGAAGCTGGGATGCTGCTCCAGCAATATTAAGCTATGTAAAAGTAGAAGAAATAGGTACATTGAATTAAGTTGTTATAGATAAAGAATAGCAGCATACAAAAGTGAAAGGTGGAGATTACGATAGAAAAAATAGGATATGATTTAGTGCTTGCTGTTGTCTCTGCAATTTTAGGAGCACTATTTGGAGTTCTGATTCCTAATTTGTTAAAAGATGAGAAGAAAACAACTGACATTCAAGTTGATAAACAACTTGTTTTTTCGCAAATCCATATTGAGCAAAAACAATACATAATTAATAATTCGGGAAATCAATGTGTAAATTCGTAAGCGCCAAATAAAATAGTGGATAAAAATATAGAACGTAAGCGTCAAATAAATAAGCAATTATAAATAATTGATGAATTCAGTACAATAAGGATGCACTTGATAAGGAGGTGCATCTTTTATGATAATTAGAGGAAAAGAAAAATGGAAGGAAGTTATCGAAGCACAGAAACAAAGTGGTTTGACAATTAAAAAGTATTGTAACGACAATCATATTTGTATTTCCAGCTTCTATAAACAAAAGGCTTTGATTCTTGAAGAAGAAAATACTTTTCTTCCTGCCATCATTGATAAGAGTAATGATGTTATTGATTTTGATATTGATCATCACCCTATTTCCTATTCTAAACAAAATCTCAAGATTTTATTGGAGAACCTGCTATGATCATTAATACCGATGAAATCAAAAATATCTATGTTACCAAACAGTTTTGCGACATGAGAAAACAGATTGATGGTCTTGCTTTGATCGTTATATCTCAGTTCAACATGAATGTCTTGGATCATAGCCTGTTTATTTTTACCAATGCTTCACGTAATAGAATCAAGATGCTTTATTATGAAGCCAATGGCTTCTGGCTTTTTACAAGAAGACTTGAAAATGGAAAGTTCAAGTTTAAAAGGCATGAGGAATCAGACAGTTGGAAGCTGAACTTGGAGCAAAAAATACAGTCATAGAAAGTCTGAAACTGAATCAACAGTATTAAAAATAGAACCAGAACTACAGATAAAAGTTACATCACATTCAAGAAAGAAATCAAAGAAAAGAGGGATTGAAGATCTTCCAGAAACAGTTGTTGAACATGATTTGGAAGATAAAACAGATCCTCAAACAGGAAAACCATTAAGGTTGATTGGAACGAATGAAAGAAAGGAACTTGTCCATCATAAAGAATATTATGAAGTCATAAAACATATTCAATATGTTTACAGTGGGGAATATGATGAAGAAATTGAAACAACGCCAATGTACAAAGGTGATATGCCTAAAGCAGTCATAACAAAAAGCTTTGCTTCACTATCATTGCTTGCATCGATACTTGATAAAAAATACAATCTTTCTTTGCCATTATACAGACAGGAAAAGCACTTGAACGCACAGGGATTATATTATCGAGACAGACAATGTCCAACTGGATCATGAAACTCTATGATCTATATTTTCAAGAGTTTGTTGAGTACATGCATAATCAGCTTCTAAAATGTGAATATATCAATGCAGATGAAACAAAGCTGGAAGTATTGGAACTGAAAAAGAGTGAAGATGATGTTCTATCAGTTTGAAAACGACAGAAAATATGATAGAGCCAGTGATTATCTTGAAGGCTTTAATGGAGTCATTCAAAGTGATGGCTACCAGGCCTATGCAAATATAGAAGATGTAAAAAACATGGGATGTTTTGCTCATCTTAGAAGAAAACTGGTAGAAGTAATGGATGTTGCACCAAAAGGAATAGTAATAAAAGAAACCCAAACATATAAAATGTATCAGTTGATCAATAAACTGTTTTATCTTGAGAAGGTATACGATAAAAAATACAAAAAGGATTATGATCGTATAACCAAAGAAAGAAAAATAAAATCACTTCCAGTACTTGAAGAAAGCATGCCATGGTCAGAAGAATTACCAAAAAATCTATACAAAAACAAAAAGGCATAGAAATATGTTCTTTTTGAGCAGGTAAATTGTCAAATTAAGTGCAACACCTAATGTGAGTTTATGACTTCGTTAGGTGTTTTGGGTTTGTCAAGAAAAGTGTGTAAGTAATTTAAACATTACTAAAAAATAGGTTATTCAAGTTTGTGATTATTTCTTGTAGTGTCACTAAAAGAACTTGTATTTAATAAGCAGCAGTGTTAAAACTTATCTTTAATACTGCTGCTTTTTGAGTATATAAAAGGTTATGCAATATATGAACAATTGCATCCTTCTTGGTTAAGATTGGCTACTTAAATATTGATTGATTCTAGTTGTAAAATGATCATCTATCATCAATTGATTTAATACCATTGACCAATTCCTAATATGACCATTTTCC
>NZ_PYLP01000029.1 GCF_003024675.1 Faecalibacillus faecis
GCGCAAGCAAGTAAGACCCCTTAAAGACGATAAGGTAGATAGGTCAGGAGTGTAAGCATGGTGACATGTTAAGCGGACTGATACTAATAGGTCGAGGGCTTGACCGAAAAGGCAAGCGAGCTTGAAAGAAAGAGACTACTATCTGGTTTTGAGTGTCCTGAAGGATACTTGAAGAGAAGATCTGGTAATGATAGCATGATGGACACACCTGTTCCCATTCCGAACACAGAAGTTAAGCATCATCACGGCGAAGATAGTACTTCGGTGCGAAAATAGCTCGTTGCCAGTTCTTTTTTTTTTATATTTTTTATTAACACTCTGTTTATATTTGTCTGATATTATATTTTCTATATGGAGGGAATATATGACAAGAAAAAATAAGTTTTTAGTATTCATTATGATGTTCTTCTTGTTTCTAAACATTTTTTTATTGTTTATAAATAGGTGGATCTACAATAATTTTGGAAATGTTAAAATTCAAGAAATACTTTTTACACTTCTTTCACCAACAAGTGGTACAGATACATCTTTAATTTATTCTTTTATCTTAAAGGCACTGATTCCAACACTTTTTATTATTGTTATTTCTTYTTGTTCAATTTTTGTGGTTTCTACTTTGTTATTAAATGTTTTCTATACGAATTCACGTTATGATATTATTAATTATTTAGATTATAAAAATCAAAAAACAACTATATATAATAAAAAGAAAGCAAAAACAAAAAAATTATCTGAATACATTGGCGACAGTTCTATCATTTACCAAAATCCACAGGATATTCAGATTACTTCTGAAAGCTCAAATAATCTTATCTATATTTATTTAGAATCGATAGAAAATAGTTTTATGGACACTGAAAATGGTGGTATCAAAGATGTTAACTGTTTACCAGAACTTACTCAACTTGCTAAAGAAAATATAAGCTTTTCTAATACAGATAAATTAGGTGGTGCGCTTCCTTTTACAGGAACAACCTGGACAATTGCTTCAATGACAGCACAATTAACAGGTTTGCCATTAAAAGTTGATGTCGCAAATGATATGGATCAACAGGATGCATTTATGCCAGGTGCTAAGACATTAAGTGATTTTTTACATGAACAAGGTTATATACAAGAATTAATGATAGGTTCTCAAAAAGAATTTGCTGGAACAGATAAATTATTTCTACAACATGGATATGATAGGATTTATGATTATGATACTTTAAAGGAAATGTATTCTTATCAAGGTAAAAACATAAATAAATGGGGTTTTAATGATTATCAATTATTTGAATTTGCGAAAGAAGAACTTACAAAATTAGGATCAACTCAAAACAAATTTAATTTTACTTTAGCGACAATTGATTGTCATACACCAGATGGCTTTACTTGCTCGAACTGTCCTAATACATATAAAAATCAATATGAAAATATCTATGCTTGTCAATCTAAGCAAGTTTCTAATTTTATTAAATGGTGCCAAGAACAAGAATGGTACACTAATACAACAATTGTATTAGTCGGAGATCATCCTACAATGGCACAGTCGTATATAAAAGATATACCTTCTACTTACCAAAGAACAACCTATAATTGTTTTATTAATTCTAAAATAGAGACAACACAAATCAAAAATAGACAATTTACACATATGGATATGTATCCTACGACTCTTGCGGCTATGGGATTTAAAATCTATGGTAATAAATTAGGTTTAGGAACAAATTTATTTTCTAAACTTCCTCCTGTTATAGAAAAATATGGGCTAGACTATATTAATGAAGAAGTTCAAAAAAGCAGTGAATATTTAGATGAAAATATTTATCAATTTAAGTAAAAACCTATTGGGTTGATAACACCCTATCAACCCAAGTAGAACTACTAGATTCAATTTCATCTTCATAATCATCAAAGTCATTATAATAAAAGAATTCATATTCTTTATTTGATGATGTATGTAAATATTCAAAAGAATAATTTTCCATATCTAATTGAATTAAGATTGTATAATTAGAAAGATTCATTGTTTGAAGAAGATGTTAAATATCTTCTTCATTTTTATTTGTGAATAAACAATGTATATGATTCATCTGTTAAATCAAATGGATTATTTTGATAATAAGGTTTCATTTGTATTCTTTAAGTATTCATAAGCTACTTCAAAATATTATAAGATATTTTTCATAAAGTGAAAGGTATTTGAAATAAAAATAAAATAAAGTATAGTGCATTTGAGGTGAATGAAATGAGACGATTTGAAAGAGAAGTAGTCGATTATAAATTAATAGAAGCGATGCTTCAAGAAATGACGATTGTCAATGTAAGGATGAATGGTGAAGATGGTTTCCTTATGTTGTACCAATGAGTTTTGGCTTTGAAATGACGGATATACACTTGAATGTGTATACGCATTTTATGAAAATAGGAAAGAAAGTTGAATTATTAAAAAAAGATTCAAGAGTGTGTGTGGAATTTAGTATCTTTAATGATTTTCCTGATAAGAAATATAAAGGGCATGGTCATGATTATCGTTGTGTCATCACAAAAGGTAAGATAAGATATTAGATTATAAAGATGACCCTGAAACATGGGAAAAGGGCTATAATTTACTTTATACATGTAACAATCGAGAAATCAAACCATTGAGTGAAAGAAAAGTTATTCCATTAATGTATATTGGAGTTGTTGAATGTGATTTAAAAGATGTTACAGCTAAATCAGAATTTCCAATTAGAACTGTAGAAGATGTTCCGTTTTTAAATATCTATGAGCAAGAAGATGATGAAGTACCATTTGATATTTCGGATATTATCGCTGATAGAAAAGCAAAGAAAGATAATAGATAGGAAATTAAAAGTCTCCTTTTATTTTTAGGTAAAAGAAACAAAATGTTTAAATTTATGTGAAAAAATCACTTTTTTTTCAACAAATGTTTCTTAAAAAATACATTCATAAAATTATTAATGTATAATTAATCTATAATGTATTTTTGGTTAAAAAGTTATTAAAAGGAGAAGGAAATACAAATGAGTATGAAAAAATATGAGGAATGGAATGCAAATCATAAGCATGACAATCCACCAAGAGAGAAAATCGTTAAATTAGGTAGAAAGATTACAGACGTTGCCGGACATATTTTCGGTGGTGTTAAAGTTGAAGATCCTGAATATTGGGGACTTGCTGAAATTGTTAGTGATGAAATGGCTGATATCGCTTTAGCAATGAAAAAACGCACTCCTTATACATTTAAAGAATTATGTGACTTATGTAAGGTTTCAAAAGATCAAGAAGATCACTTTCAAAAAATTTTAGATGAAATGAGTTATTTAGGTTTATTAGAATATGATTATGGTTATCATTATGATCATCATGGGCGTACAGCACCACAAAGTGAAAGAAGATATATTCTTCCAATGTTTGTACCGGGAAGTGCTGAATTATTTAATATGGAAGAATTACCAGATCGTTCAAATCCTCGTTTAGAAGATCATCCTGATGTTGCAGCTTTTTTTGAACGTATGACGTATATTCCTCTTGCTGGAATTACACAAATGGTTCCGCCTGGAGGAGCAGGAGTTGGAATGCATGTTATTCCAGTAGAAAAAGCAATTTCTATGGAAAATGAAGCTATTGATATTGAAAAACTTTCTTATTGGTTAGAAAAATATGAAGGGAAAATTGGTGTAGGAAGATGTTCTTGCCGTGCTTCAAGAAAAGCTATTGATGATGGATGTGCTGATGATGATTTTGGTTGGTGTATTGGTGTTGGTGACTTTGCGGATTATTGTAGAGAAACAGGTAAAGGACATGATATTACTAAAGAAGAAGCCCTAGCTATTTTAAAACGAGCAGAGGATAATGGTTTTGTTCATCAAATTACAAATATTGATGGAGAAAATAAAATTTTTGGTATTTGTAACTGTAATGTGGAAATTTGTAATGCCTTAAGAACATCACAATTATTTAATACTCCAAATATGTCTCGTTCTGCTTATGTAGCCCATGTAGAAAAAGATAAATGTGTGGCTTGTGGAAGATGTGTGGAATACTGTCCAGCAGGAGCTGTACGTTTAGGACAAAAATTATGTAAAAAAGATGGTACAGAGGTCCAATATCCAAAACAAGAATTACCAGATGCAGTTAAATGGGGACCAGAAAAATACGATTTTAATTATCGTGATAATAATAGAATCAATACCCATGAAACAGGAACGGCCCCTTGTAAAAGTGCTTGTCCAGCCCATATTGCGGTTCAAGGATATATTAAAATGGCCTCTCAAGGAAGGTATCAAGATGCTTTAGCTTTAATTAAAAAACAAAATCCATTTCCAGCAGTATGTGGCGCAATATGTAATAGAAGATGTGAAGATGCTTGTACACGTGGTAAAATTGATGAAGCCCTATCAATTGATGGAATTAAAAGATTTATTGCTGAACAAGATTTAAATGCGGATACAAGATATATACCACCGGTTGTTATTCCAGCAAGTATTCATATGGATCATTTTGATGAAAAGATTGCGATTATTGGTGGTGGACCTGCTGGTTTAACAGCGGCTTTCTATCTTGCACAAACAGGATATCGTCCTACAGTTTTTGAAAAAAATGAACATCCTGGAGGAATGTTACGTTACGGTATTCCATCTTATAAATTAGAAAAAGATTTGTTAGATGCTGAAATTGATGTTGCAAAAGAAATGGGTGTAGAAATCAAAACAGGAATTGAAGTAGGAAAAGATATTACAATTCAACAATTAAGAGATCAAGGATACAAAGCTTTCTATATTGCCATTGGATGTAGTGCAGGTAGCTTACCTGATATTAAAAACATTGATGCAAATGGAATTATGACGGCGATTGATTATTTACATGAATCTAACTGTGGAAACACACCATTTGATGGTAAAGTTGTTGTCGTTGGTGGTGGAAATGTGGCCATCGATGCTTCTCGTGTATCATCAAGAAACAAAGCAAGTCAAGTACAACAATTCTGTTTAGAACAAGAAGTAGATATGCCAGCTTCTAATGAAGAAATAAGAGAAGCTAAAGAAGATGGAGTAACAATTCATTGTGGATGGGGACCTCAAGAAATTATTGAAACAAATGGTAAAGTAAGTGCGATTGTTTTCAAAAAATGTGTTTCCGTATTTAATGATGAAGGTAAATTTGCGCCAGTATATGATGAAAATACCACAGTTACAGTTGCTTGTGATCGTGTGATCTTTGCCATTGGTCAACGTAGTGTTTGGGGAGATTTATTAAAAGGGGAAGATGTGAAATTTAATGGACCAGCTATTGAATTAAATAAAGTCACTTTCCAATCAAGTGTTGAAGATATTTTTGCAGGTGGAGATGTTTATACAGGACCTAAATTCGCTATTGACGCAATTGCTCAAGGTAAGATTGCTGCTGAATCTTTACATCGTTACGTTCATCATGGACATATGGAAACAGGACGTAATCGTTGGGAGTTTAAACCACTTGATACAGCTGATATTTTAGTAGAAAGCTATGATCGAGGGCCTAAACAAGTAGAAGGTGTTAACGATAAGGTTACAGATAAATTTAAAAATTATGTCTTAACACTTACTGAGGAACAAATTAAAAAAGAAACATCAAGATGTTTAGGCTGTGGTGCAACGATTGTTGATGCTAATAAATGTATTGGTTGTGGTATTTGTACAACAAAATGTGATTTTGATGCTATTAAATTACATCGTGATCATCCTGAATGTTCAACAATGACAGTAGCTGAAGATAAATTTAAAGCAATTATTCCTTATCAATTAAAACGTGTAAAAAATATTATTTTAAAGAAAAAGGTAGAACATTAAGATGCATGAATTAGGAGTAACCTTTTATGTTGTAAGAGATGTAAAAAAAGTTGCTGAAGAAAACAATGTAAAAAAAATAGATTATGTGACACTAGAGATTGGAGAAGTTTCTGGTGTCATTCACGATCAATTAGTAGATTGTTGGAATTGGGCAAGAAAAAAAGAAGCAGTGACAGAACATGCAAAAATCTATATTGAAACATTAAAAGCTATTACTTATTGTGAAGATTGTAAAGGACAATATAGAACCATTGATTATGGGAAAACATGTCCTTATTGCCATAGTGAACATACTTATTTACTCAAAGGAAATGAATTTAACATTAAGGAGATTGGTATTTATGAAGATCGTGGAACTTAAACAAAATATCTTTAAAGAGAATGAAGTCACTGCAGATAAAATACGTGATGAATTAAAAAAACAAGGAAAATTAATGATTAATGTGATGTCCTCACCAGGCTCAGGAAAAACTACAACACTTCTTCGAACCATTGAAAGATTAAAAGATACTTGTCGTGTCGGTGTTATGGAATGTGATATTGATGCCAGTGTTGATGCTCAAACCATTGAAGAAGGGGGCGCTAAAGCAATTCAACTTCATACAGGTGGAATGTGTCACATGGATGCAGCTATGACACAGCAAGGATTAAATGAAATGGGGATTGATGATGTTGATCTTATTTTCATTGAAAATGTTGGAAATCTTGTATGTCCGGCAGAATTTGATACCGGTGCAGGAATCAATATAACGATTTTATCGGTTCCTGAAGGAGATGATAAACCTGCGAAATATCCACTTGTTTATACGGTATCAGATGTTGTTTTAATTAATAAAGTAGATGCTTTAGCGGTTTTTGATTTTGATAAAGAATTAGTTGAAAAAAGAATTCATACTTTAAATCCAAAAGCACAAATCTTTTATATCTCCGCTAAAAAAGATGAAGGATTTGAACCTTGGATCAATTATTTAAAAGAAAAAATGAAAGAATGGGAGGGAAAATAGATGGCAAAAGTAAGAGTTATAGAAGTCCATGAAAATGTCTTCAATACCAACAATCTTGCAGCGAATGAACTTCGTGAAAGATTATCAAAGAAAAAAGTAACGATGCTCAATGTCATGTCTTCGCCAGGTTCTGGAAAAACAACCCTTCTTTCAGATGTCATCAATAGAATCAAAGATCAATATAAAATAGGTGTTATGGATGTTGATATTGAAACTTCTCTTGATGCTCAAAAAGTAGCGGATAAAACAGGAGTACCTTCTATTCAAATTCACAATGGGGGTTTATGTCATATTGATGCAGAAATGACGACAAAAGCAATTGATGAATTTGGGGTCGATGACTTTGATCTTCTTTTTCTAGAAAATATTGGAAATCTTGTATGCCCAGCAGAATTTGATACAGGAGCACATAAAAATCTTATGATTTTATCGGTTCCTGAAGGGGACGATAAACCATTAAAGTATCCTTTAATGTTTAGTGTTTGTGATCTTGTTTTGATTTCTAAAATGGATACATTAGATTATTTTGATTTTGATATTGAAAAAGCTAAGGAAAATATCAAAAACTTAAATCCAAACGCAAAGATTATTTGTGTCAGCGCTAAAAGCGGTGAAGGCATGGATGAATTTGTAGGTTGGCTTAAAGAAACAATAAATAACTAAAAAAGCAGTAATGAAATATTTTCATTTCAACTACTGCTTTTTTTTAATTTCTTCATTGAGTATTTCTAAAAAGATTTCAATAGCTTTAGGAAAAACTTTATACTTTTTCCAAACAATATGACTTCTTAAAGTAAGAGGTGGATGTAATGGTTTAAAACAAATAGAACTTTCATCTGATTCATTATGAAGATTTTTTAAAGTTAAAACATAACCAACATTTTCTTCACACATAAGCATAGCGTTATAAAATAAATTATAAGTTGTTACAACATTTAAAGCTCTTTGATTACCACCAAGCCAACCACTAATACCATTTTTTACCATTTCTTGATTAGAAATAATCATCGGCTTATCTAACAAATCTTTAGGTGAGATTGTATCAAGTTTGGCTAGTTCGCTGTCTTTTTTCATGAGAACACCCCACGTATCAAGAGTCGGTAATTTAAGATAATCATACTTTGATAAATCGACAGGATCGGTGACAATTCCTAAATCAAAAATTCCTTGATCAAGTTGTTCTTCAACATATTGAGCATTTCCACTGTAAAGATGAAACTTAATAGAGGGATAGTTTTTTTGAGTTTTACCAATAGCTTTCATCATAATACGATTTGCTTCACTTTCACCAAAAGAGAAAGTTGGGAAAAATTTATCGTTATTAATTGCTGGAGTAGCAGCTGCTTTAATGGTTGGAGTCCCACTTACACGTGAATTGGTAGCACTTTATTCGTGGAAATTTGTCTTTTTGGGTTTGATTTTTATTATGTTACTTTCACTTACCTATTTTATTTCCTATTTGCCAAAAGGAACGCATCAAAAAGAAGTGAATTTAAAATTAGAATTACAATTTTTAAAAGAAAGAAAGGTGTTACTTGTACGTATTTCATCTATTGTGACATTTATAGGGTATGGGGCAATTTATACATATTTAACACCATATATCATTCATCAATTTTCATATTTTGAAGGATATACAAGTGTCTTTTTAATGATTATTGGATTAAGTAGTTTTATTGGAAATTTAATAGGAGGCTTTTTTTGCGATAGATTTGGGTTTTATAAGTCATTAGTAGGAGGATCTTTCCTACAAGTTTGTTTATCATTCATTATATTTATGACGAATACTTCTTTTGTCATTCAATTAGTTATGATTTGTCTATGGATGGTTAATGGCTGGTTTATAGGCTTACAAATTAATACAGCGATTACGATTGTTACGCAAAATAAATCTAGTTTAATGATTTCTCTAAATAGTTCTGGAATTCAATTAGGACAAGTACTTGGAACTTCTATTGCTGCGATGATTATAATTAAAGCAAATATATCATTTATTGTTTTATTATCAACGGTAACTTCAATTATTGTATTTATTATTTTGAATGCTAATCAAAAAATGAAAATTTAATACATAAGACATAAAAATATTTTATAATAGAAATAATTTAAGGAGGAAGATCAATGAAATTTAGTGAAGATTTTTATTGGGGTGGCGCAGTTGCTGCCAATCAATGTGAAGGTGCTTGGAACGTAGACGGACGTGGAATGGCACGTACAGATGTAACAACTGGTGGAACCGTTAATACACCACGTATGGTTACTTTTATTGATAAGGATGGGAATAAACAAAAGTTACCTAACCATGGATTTAAATTACCAGAAGGAGCTCATTTTGCGGTATTTGATGATGAACTTTATCCAAACCATGATGGTATTGATTTTTATCATCATTACAAAGAAGACATTGCTTTACTTAAAGAAATGGGATTCAAGATGTTTAGATTATCAATTTCTTGGTCAAGAATTTATCCAACAGGAGAAGAAGAAAAACCAAATCAAGCAGGTTTAGATTTTTATCGAAATGTATTTACAGAACTTAGAAATGCAGGTATTGAACCACTTGTTTCTATCTGGCATTTTGATACACCACTTGTTTTAGAAGAAAAATATGGAGATTGGTTAGATCGTAAATATATTGCTCTTTATGAAAAATATGTAACAACAATCTTTAATGAATACAAAGGGCTTGTTAAATACTGGTTAACATTCAATGAAATCAATAATACAATTAACTTCTTACCAGATGATGCCAGTGATGAAGCATATCAAGAAGCTTATCAACATTTACATTACCAATTTGTGGCAAGTGCAAGAGCAGTACAAATTGGGCATCAAATTGATCCTGAAAATAAAATAGGATGTATGATTTGTGGTATTACTTATTATCCATTAACATCTGATCCAGAAGATATCTTATTTAATCGTTCTAAATGGGAAAAAGGAATCTTCTATTGTGGAGATGTTCAATGTAAAGGTAAATATCCAACATTTACAAAACGTTTATGGAAAGAACATAATGTTCAATTAGACATTACGGAACAAGATTTAGAAGAACTTAAAAAAGGTACAGTTGATATGTATACTTTCTCTTACTACATGTCACAAGCTGTTACTACTCATAAAAATGATGATACAGTAAGTGGTAATATGTCATTTGGTGTACGTAATCCATACTTAGAATATTCTGATTGGGGATGGGCACTTGATCCTAAAGGGTTAAAATATTATTTAGAAATGATTTATGATCGTTATGAAAAACCATTAATGGTCGTAGAAAATGGTTTAGGTGCTTATGATACTGTAGAAGAAGATGGAAGTATTCATGATAATTATCGTATTGAATATTACCGTGCCCATATCGAAGAAATGGCAAAAGCTATTGAAAATGGTGTAGATCTTATTGGTTATACAACTTGGGGATGTATTGATTTAGTTTCTGCTGGAACTGGTGAAATGCGAAAACGCTATGGTTTCATTTATGTTGATAAACATGATGATGGAACAGGAACAATGGCAAGAAGTAAAAAAGATTCATTCTATTGGTATAAGAAAGTAATCGCTTCTCAAGGAGAAGACTTAGACTAGTGATAATAGAACTATTCAGTTGAATAGTTCTTTTTATTTAATAATCGTTTTAATCAATTCCATCATAATTTCCTTATCTTTAGGTCTTGAACTCGCTACTAAGATCGTAAGTGTTGCAAGAGCATCATTATTAATTCTTTCCATGCCATTTTTATAAAGAGCATGATTCTTTTCTAAGAAATATATTCTCATACATAAAACTATGATTTTTATTTATAAATAAAATATAAAAATACCATCCTTTCTTTTGTTTCTTTAAAAGAGAATAATATGGGACTTTAAAGATGTCATTGGCTGGTTCATCCAATGAAATGAATGTCTTGATTTTATAGAAAAATCATATGATGCTTTGAGCCTTTGGGGATTGTTGATAAATAAAGGTTTAAAAACAATAAAAGCTGTTGTGAGAGTGCTAAATGAAAGTATTGTTAGATTTAGTGGATTACAAGAACTTATAGAAGATTTTCAAATGAACGTAGAAGATGATAGTTCAACAAACTACGATACCACAAAAAAGCCTTATAATCGAATTTCTATGATGAGATATAATAGTTATCAAGAGGAAGAATATTTTTCATTATAAATTTATCAAATGTATTTTAGAAGACTTATTAGAGATACTTTTAATTGTATAAATATTATAGATGAAAAAGTAGAAAATACTTTAACAACAAAGGATAGAAAATCTCAAAGTAATCTTTTAGAAATAAAAAAAGATGAAAGTAACAGATTTTCAAGTTTCTCAAGCTTTTATGATTCTTATATACAAAAATATAAAGTATAAAAAAACAAAGTCATAAAAACTTTGTTTTTTATATAACGATTCTTAAAATAAAACGGTGATTATTAACAGAAAATTGGCAATTTCCATTTAATTTATCTACTGTATAAACAATACTTTGACTACCAAAACCATGATTTTTTTCTTTAGAAATCGGTATGCCATCTACAAATATAGGTTCATTTAAATAATTATTTTCAACAGAAATCAAAAGTTTACCACATTTTTCTTCTATAGTAAGTTGAATAAAACGATAATCTTTTAATAACAAAACAGCTTTCAAAGCGTTTTCTAAGGCGTTTGAAAGAATAGAAGTTAAATCAATATCACTAATCGCTGATTTTTTAGGAACAGATAATTGATAATGAAAATCAATATTTCCTTCTTGAATTCTATTTTCATAAGAAGCAATAATCATATTTATGGTATTATTTAAACAATATTGCTTTCTTACGGTTTGATCCAATGAATCAAACAAAGTATGAATATAATCAATAGCATGTTCATTTTGATTGTTTTCCAAATCATTTAAAATATTATTTAAGAAATGACGCATATCATGACGAATCAATACAATTTTCTTTTCATTTTCTTCCATTAAAGTCATTTCTTTTTCAACTTGTGTTTGTTTCATATACATAAGTTTATTATTTGTTTCAATGTGTTGCTTTTCTTCATACTGTTTAAAATAAACAGTGCAGAAAACAAAATAACAAATACATAGAAGAAAAGGTGTAAATTCAACAGTTATTCTATTTCCAACATATAATAATTGTGTATATACAGTAGATACATAATCAAATATATAGTAGAAAATAGGAATAATCCCAAAAGAAATAAGTTCACTTGACTGTTTTTTTAATAGTTGTGAAATTGGTAAATAAACAAATTTCACAATAAAACCAAAAGAAAGAAATAAAGATAAAGAATAAATAATATCAGCAGTTCCATTAATAAAAGAAGAAACAAAGATGGTTGTCCAATTACTAATTTGACAACACAAATAAGCGCTTGCAATAGCAATTAAAGTTGGAAAAATTCTTTTCTTAAAAATAAAAATAAAGAATAAAAATAATGGTAAATGCGTAATAAGAGGATAAAGAGAAATAACACTTGAAATATTCTTTGAAAAGTAAAAGATGGCTTGTAAAGCTAAATCTATGTAAAAGAAACCAAAGATAATAAGAATATTCTTCTTATTAATTTTAATATCAAGAAACAAAGTAGAAACAAAAATACCAAACAATAAAGTCAAAGTATAACGAATAGCCTCTAAAATCGTATTAATCATACGAAGAACCTCCTTCCTTAAACATATATTCAAAATAAGCTTCTTTAAAATCTTTAGTATAAGATCGTGCAATTGGAATCTTTTTATGAGATTTTGTTTCAATCTCTAAAGAATTAAAATGATCTACAGCAGGCATATAAACTAAATAACTACGATGACATTTATAAAAGCCATCATTTAAAAGAAGTTCTTTACTACAATGAACAAATGTATCTAAAACATCAATACGTCTATTATTTTCTAAATAAAAAAGAACTTTCTTATTTTGAGCTTCAATACATTCAATTTGATGATAATAAACCTTTTGAAATCCTGCTTCAGTTTTTACAACAATAAACTTAGGTTCATGATGAATAGAAAGCTTACAGTCATTTAAAAGAGAGCATAAACGTCCGTAGTTTGTCGGCTTAATTAGATAACCGCTAGCTTTTACATCATAAGATTCTAAAGCAAATTCAGGAGAAGATGTTAAAAAGATGATTTTAACAACTTGATCAGTTTTTCTAATTTCACGAGCTGCATCCATACCGTTTAATAGAGGCATCATGATATCTAAAAAAATAACATCGATTTTACTTTTTTGATAACTATTAATCAAAGCATCCCCATGATTAAAAAGATAAACTGAAACATCTTCATTATTATCCTTTCCCCATTGTTCAATCATTTCTTTCACTTTATTCATATATAAAATATCATCATCACATATTGCTATAAACATAATCATCACCTAATACTATTTTATCAAAATATGTTTATGACTTATATACATTTCACACCATAAAAATGACATTTCGCGCCAAATCACAAAAATAGATTTAATAAATAGTAGAATAAAAAAGAAAGGAAGAAGAAGTATGAAAAAGAGAAAAATATTATCAATTATGTTGGTGTTTTTAATGATGATCAGTTTTTTACCAACAAACATTTATGCAAATGATGAAACAAAAAATATTTGTCAATTATCTGTTACAACCTATGAACAATTAAAAAATGGATTAGGTGATGCAGCAGATGTTAGCCTTGATGCTGATGGACATATTAATATTAAATTAAATAAAAACTTAAAAGGACAATTAAAACTTGATATACGAGGTGCCTATTATGTTTTTGATGCTAATGGAAAAACACTTGATGGTGATTGTGAAACTTCAACATTAGGGTATGTACCTGAATCGCTATGCCTAGAACATGGAAGTAATTCAACAATGGTATTAAAAGGAAATGGTATATATAAGCGAGGTACATACTATGCAATCTTTTGTGGAAGTGGATGTAAATATATTATTTTAAGTGCTAGACTTGAAGGAAGCATCGGAAGCAATGGAGGCGAGGATGTAAGAACACAATTACAAGATGGTTATGAATGTTATCTTGCAACAAAAAATGGAAAAAATCTTTTCGATGCAGAAAATACAAAAGAAAATAAAATAGAAGTTAGATCACTTGATTTTTCTGAAGATGTTTATGTTTTTGAACAACATAATCATGTTTATAATCAAGAAGTTGAATCATCTAAATATCTAAAACAAGCTGCAACTTGTGTAACACCAGGAATTTATTATAAGAGCTGTACTTGTGGAGCAAAAAGTAATTCAGAATTTTATACAGGTCATTTAGGACATGATTATACAGTTAAAGTAAAAAAAGAAGCTTATTTAAAATCAAAAGCAAAAGATTGTACAGAACATGATGTTTATTGGTATGTATGTTCAAGATGTGGGAAAACATCTACAACACTTTCTTATGCTGATTTAGATAGTAAAGTAGATCATGTTTCAAGTGATTGGATCATTGATAAAGAAGCTACTTTGGAAAGTGATGGTTCTAAACATAAAGAATGTACTGTATGTAAAGAAGTGTTAGAAACTGAAAAAATTGCTAAATTAGAAAATAAAGCAACAGTAACACCAACTGTAAAAAAAGAAGAAATCAAAACCGAAACAAAAACGGCAACTCAAGCTGTTAAAACAGGAGATAATACAAATATTATTGAAGTTGTATGTTTATTAGTATTTAGTTTAGTTGTATTAACTTTCGTTAGAAAATATTGTTAAAAAAAATGGGTCTTATAAACCCATTTTTTTATAAGCTTTATATAAACCAAGAGCAATAATATATATTTGCTAAAATAATCATACAAAGTAAAAGGACAAATCTTTGTCTTCTTATTGATAAAATAAAGAGCATTACCTTCAGATTGGAAGAATGTGGCAAAACCAATCAATTTGTTTATCAAAGTGTAAAATAACGTTTTCTTTATTATATGCATTATTATTGTCATGAAACTTTAAAGAGCATAAAAGAAGTAAAGGAAAGTATAAAATAAAAGGGTGAAAAATTCACCCAATGGCATGAACTTAAGAAAGATTTTATTTCTTAAGTTTGTGCCTTTATTATTATGCTTATCTTATTAAAATTGTACATGAAAAAAAGCGCAAAAGGCACCTAATAAAATTTATCATTTTTTTAAATTTTTCAGTTGTTTTTTATCTCATATTATCCTATCATTATTGTAACGATGGAAAAGGAATTCCCTATACTACAGGGGCTGGATTCAGTGATTAGTGGTCACAAATCCAGCTTTTCCTTTTGCTACTGGTGGATTCCTACGCCCATCTATTCTATGCCTTGTTTTCGGT
>NZ_PYLP01000030.1 GCF_003024675.1 Faecalibacillus faecis
TAAGCGGACTGATACTAATAGGTCGAGGGCTTGACCGAAAAGGCAAGCGAGCTTGAAAGAAAGAGACTACTATCTGGTTTTGAGTGTCCTGAAGGATACTTTAAGAGAAGATCTGGTAATGATAGCATGATGGACACACCTGTTCCCATTCCGAACACAGAAGTTAAGCATCATCACGGCGAAGATAGTACTTCGGTGCGAAAATAGCTCGTTGCCAGTTCTTTTTTTTATATCTTTACTTTATTAAAACCACCTGACTTTCTTGCCAGGTGGTTTTTAGATACACTGTTTCAGCTTTTTTACAACGATGTATTGAACTAAAAAAAGACCTCTTGTGAGGTCTTTTTTATTACATTTTTACAGTAGATTTAACTAATTCGATAACTTCTTCAGAAGTAGCACAATCTAATGCTTTTTCTACTAAAGCTTCCATATCAGCTTTTGAAACGCTCTTGATTAATTTTCTTTGAGCTAAGATTGAAGTAGCTGACATAGAGAATTCATCTAATCCTAAACCAAGTAATAATGGAGCAGCAATAGCTTCACCAGCCATTTCTCCACACATACCAGCCCATTTACCTTCAGCATGTGCTGAATCAATAACATGTTTTAATAAGTTTAAGATTGATGGGTTGAATGGTTGATATAAATAACTTACACCAGAAGACATTCTATCTGCAGCAAATGTATATTGTACTAAGTCGTTTGTTCCTACTGAGAAGAAATCAACTTCTTTAGCAAATTTATGAGCTAATACAGCAGCTGCTGGGATTTCAATCATGATACCAACTTGTAAGGTATCACTTACTTTTACACCTTCAGCAATTAATTTTTCTTTTTCTTCCATTAAGATTCCTTTAGCTTTACGGAATTCTTGTAAAGTAGCAATCATAGGGAACATAATTCTTAAATCACCATAAACTGATGCTCTAAGTAAAGCTCTTAATTGAGTTCTAAAGATATCTTCTCTTTGGAAACATAAACGAATAGCACGAACACCTAAGAATGGATTCATTTCTTTTGGTAAATCAATTGCTTCGATTTCTTTATCTCCACCGATATCTAATGTTCTTACAACAACAGGTTTACCTTCCATACCTTCAAGTACTTCTTTATAAACTTCAAATTGTTGTTCTTCAGTTGGTAATTCAGCTGATTCCATATATAAGAATTCAGTTCTGAATAACCCAACACCTTCACCACCGTTTTCTTTAACACCAACTAAGTCTTTAGCTGAACCAATGTTAGCAACTAATTCAACATGATGTCCATCAGTAGTTACAGTTTTTTCATTTACTAATTTCTTTAATTCTTCTTTGTAAGCAACGAATTCTGCACGTTTTGTTTCGTATTCTTTAACTGTTGCTTCATCAGGATTGATCATAACTGTTCCTTCAATACCATCAAGAACAATTAAATCTCCATCTTTAACTTCTTCAGTAATTGTTTTACAAGCAACAACTGCAGGAATTTCTAAAGAACGAGCCATGATAGCTGAGTGAGAAGTTCTACCACCAATGTTAGTAGCGAATCCTCTAACTAAGTTTTTATTTAATTGAGCAGTATCAGAAGGAGTTAAATCATCAGCGATAATAACAACTTCTTCATCAATTAATGCTGGGTTTGGTAATGGTTTACCAAGCAAGTTAGCTAATAAACGACGAGAAACATCTTTAATATCAGCAGCTCTTTCTCTAAAATAATCATCATCCATCATTTCAAACATTGCAATGAAACTATTTGCAACTGCATCTAAAGCAGCTTCAGCGCATAATTTTTCATTATTGATTTTGTCTAAAACTTGTGTTTTTAATTCTGGATCTTGAAGTACTAATGCATGAGCATCGAATACAGCTGCTTCTTCAGCAGATAAGTTTTTAGAAGCAGCTTCTTTAATAGCTTCTAATTGCTTAGCTGTTTCAGCCATACAATCTTCAAATTTTTTGATTTCAGCTGTAACATCTTCTACTGTGTTTTGTGTTACAGTTAAATCTGGCATAACTAGTTTGTACGCTTTAGCAATCGCAATACCACTAGAAGCCCCAATACCTTTAATCATAGTATTAAACACCTCCATATTTACATCCCAATTCTAACCTATTTTTGTTGAAAAATAAAGAGATTTTCATTGTACGAAACGACTTTTTAAGAAAAAAAAGAAGTATTTATTGAATTGTTTGTCTAGACATGTTATGATGGTGTCGAGGAGGAGTTTGCAATGAAAGTTATTATTGTTAAAAATTATGAAGAAGCAAGCCAAGAAGCAGCAAAAATTTTTATTAATCAAGTAAAAGAAAATCCACAAAGTATTTTAGGTCTCGCAACAGGATCAACACCTATAAGAATGTATGAATTATTAAGAGAAGATCATGAAAAAAATCATACATCATATAAAGATGTGAAATCATATAACTTAGATGAATATTTTGGATTAGATGCAAGTCATCCACAAAGTTATCATTATTTTATGTATAAAAACTTATTCAATGGTATTGATATTAAAGATGAAAATGTACATGTTCCATGTGGTCAAGGAAATATTCAAGAAAACTGTGATGAATACAATAAAATGTTAGCTGAAAATCCAGTTGACATTCAATTATTAGGTATTGGATCAAATGGACATATTGGATTCAATGAACCAGGTACTGATTTTGATTCAAGAACACATTATGTTGACTTAAAAGAAAGCACAATTCAAGATAATGCAAGATTATTCTTTGATGGTGATGTTAATGCCGTACCAAAACAAGCAATTTCTATGGGAATTCAAAATATCATGGAAGCTAAAAAAGTAGTATTGATTGCTTGTGGTAAAAATAAAGAAGATGCTGTTAAAGGTATGATTGAAGGACCTGTGACTCCAGAATTGCCAGCAAGTGTTTTACAAAATCATAAAGATGTAACTGTTATTATTGATGAAGCAGCAGCTGGATTATTAGAAAAAAAATATTAAAATTTTGAGGGAATGGGAGTTCCCTTTTTTTTGTTTGGTTGAAATTTTCATAATTAAACGGTAATATAGTATTATTAATAAGAGGTGTGATTATGAAAAAATGGACAATAAAAGATCTTTTTAATATACCTAATTGTTTGTGCTATTTTAGAATCATTTTGATCCCAATCTTTTTACATCGTTATTTTCTAGCAAGTTGTAAAGAAGATTATTATTTATGCGCATTCATTTTAATTCTTTCAGGAATTTCTGATTTTTTAGATGGTTATATTGCACGACATTATCATATGGTTACAGACTTTGGAAAAGTGATTGATCCTATTGCGGATAAACTGACACAATTTACTGTTGCTGTTGTTTTAATTTATACCTATTCTTGGATGTGGTTTCTTTTAGGAATTATTGTGATCAAAGATGGAATGCTTGCTTTAGGTGGTCTTTATCTTTATGAAAAAGGAGCTCAAGTAAAAGGGGCTTCTTGGTGGGGAAAGATTTCAACAGCTATATTTGATATCGTTGCGATTATTTTAGTAGGAATCCATATACCAGATTCACCGATTTCAACAATTATGATTATTGTTTGTATTATTTTAATGGGATTATCTCTCGTTTTATATGCCAAACAACTTCTTCAAATGTATTGGGAGTGTAAAAATGAACAAAAGACAAATTAAATTAAGTTGTTATTTAGATCAAATTAATATTGAAATAATAGAAGTAGAAATGGTTTTAAACCAATTAAATCGTTTGAAAAATCAAATGAATATTTCAAATCGTATTGTTGAAAGAGATTTATTAAAAACGAAGTGTCAGTTAGAGCTTTCTCTTGCAGCACTTTGTATCTTGCTTAGAAAAATGTGCGAAAATCAATTTATTATCTTAAATCAAGAAAGAAGAAAAGATATCAATAGTATTATTCATTCTAATCGCTTTGATTTTTTTGAAGATGATAAAGTCTATGTTTATTCACAAAAAGGACAAGAAGAAGTAAATATTAATCAATTATTAGATTATGCTAAAAGGATATTTAAAGAAATCGTATGATTTTTTTGGACATCTTTTTTATTTTTATTTCGTTAAAATAGATGTGGTGAGGAAAATGAATTTCAAAAAAAATGCAGGAATTGTTTTAATTATTCTTGGAATTATTTTAACTTTAGATCGAACAAATGAGTTTAAAGGAATTGTTTCCACAATTATCTATTATTTACAAGAATATTGGCCTTTACTAATCACAATTTGTGGGGTTTCTTTACTAACAACTCCCCAAAAAACAAAAAAGAAATGAAATAAAAAAATACTGATTTTATATAGTTAAATGAATTGAAACAAGGAAACAAAAATGATAATATGTATAACGTATTAATGGAGGAAACAAAAATGAAAAAAAGACCGATCGTATTATGTATTATGGATGGTTATGGTATTTCTGAAAGCATTAATGGTAATGCTGTAAGACTTGCTAATACACCTAACTTAGATGATTTAATGGCAATGTATCCAAACACAACTATTTCAGCTAGTGGTATGCCAGTTGGATTACCTGATGGACAAATGGGAAATAGTGAAGTTGGACACTTAAATATTGGTGCAGGAAGAACCGTTTATCAATCATTAACTTTAATCAATAAAGCTTTAAATGAAAAAACTTTCTTCGAAAATGAAAAATTCTTAAAAGCAATTCAACATGCTAAAGATAATGGTTCTAAATTACATATTTGGGGATTATTATCAAATGGTGGTGTTCACTCATCAAATGAACATATCTATGGTTTATTAGAATTAGCTAAACAACAAGGTTTAGATAAAGTATATGTACATGCGTTTTTAGACGGAAGAGATGTTGCTCCTGATAGTGGTGTTGATTTCGTAAAAGAATTACAAGAAAAAATTGAAGAAATCGGTGTTGGACAAATCGCATCAATTTCTGGTAGATATTATGCAATGGATAGAGATAAAAGATTTGATCGTGTTAAATTAGCTTACGATGCTATCGTATGTCAAGAAGGTGAATCTTTTGAATGTCCAGTTCAATATGTAAAAGATTCTTACGCTAAAGATGTTTTAGATGAATTTGTTATTCCTGGTTACAACAAAAATGTTGAAGGAACAATTGATGATGGAGATTCAGTAATCTTCGCTAACTTCAGACCAGATAGAGCTATCCAATTAGCTACAGTAATCACAAATCCTACATTCTATGAAGGATATGTACCTGAAAAACAAGTTAAAGATTTAGAATTCGTATGTATGATGAAATATGCAGACAGCGTTAATGGAGAAATTGCATTTGTTTCACCTGAACTTACAAATACATTAGGTGACTACTTATCAGCTCAAGGTTTAAAACAATTACGTATTGCTGAAACTGAAAAATATGCTCATGTAACTTTCTTCTTTGATGGTGGTGTTGATAAAGAAATCGAAGGAGCTACTCGTGTATTAGTTAATTCACCAAAAGTTGCTACTTATGATTTACAACCAGAAATGTCAGCTTACGAAGTAAAAGACAAATTAATCGCTGAATTAGATAAAGATATTCATGATGTTGTCATTGTAAACTTTGCAAACTGTGACATGGTAGGACATACAGGTGTCATTCCAGCAGCAATCAAAGCTGTAAGTGTTGTTGATGATTGTATCGGTGAAGTATATGAAAAAGTTCTTGAATTAGGTGGAACTATGTTAATTACTGCTGACCATGGTAACGCTGAAGAAGAATTGGATGCAGATGGAAATCCATTTACTGCACATACAACAAACGTTGTACCTTTAATCGTTACTAATTCTCATGTAGGATTAAAAGAAGGCGGAAAATTAGGAGATTTAGCTCCAACAATGTTACAATTATTAGGTCTTCCAATTCCTGAAGAAATGGATGGAGAATCTTTATTAAAATAATCAAGAAGTTCATACTGATTTCATTTTTAATAAGTATAGTAAGTGGGTGTAGTCATACTACATCCACTCATACTATACAAAAGGATTTGTCAAAAGATCAAATCATTGATGTGAACTATGAAACTGTTTTAAAGAAATTAAAACAAAAAGAGGATTTTGTTTTATATATAGGAAGACCTGATTGTAAAGATTGTCAAGAATTTGAACCGTATCTAAAGAAATATTTAAAGAAGAATAAAGGCGTTTATCTTTATTATTTGAATATTAAAGAGATAAGAGAAAAGGCATACGCAACGAATGCTTCAAAAGAAGATCAAAAAGCTTATAAACAAATGCGTAAGAAACTTGATTTTTCATGGACACCTACTTTAAAACTTAGTATTGATGGAAAGTTTGTTGATCAATATACTTTTTTAGATGAAGAATACTATACTCTCTCTAAAGATAAACAAAAAGAAAAGAAACAAGATTATATTGATGAACTTTCAACTTGGCTCAATCAAATCTATCAAGATAATTAGAAAGGATTGATTATAGATGAAAAAATGTACAAAATGTCATAAAAATATACCAAGTGATGCAAAAGTGTGTCCGTATTGTGGAACACCTCAACCAGGTTATCAACCAATGAAACGTACACCAAAAAGAAAAAATGCGTTTCTATATTATATACTTATTGCCGTTTTACTTTTCTTCCCTATGGGAATTTCTTATTTCTTTGCATTTAATACACTTTCAAATACAGAAACATCAGCTACAAAAACAACTTTAAAAACATATCAAGAAGCTAAAAATGAAACTTTTGTTTATGAATATAATTCATTAGCTGATTTTTCAAAAAATGTTAAGGGAAGTAAAAAGTATGCTCAAAAAATAAAACAAATAGAAACTTCTTTAAATGAAATTGTTGGAAGTAAAAATGTTAAAACGAATTATACTTTTCAAGTGACTGCCAATTCAAATGTTTATGTAGATGCAAATTATATTATCTCACTAGATCAACAAAATAAAATGAATATTTCTTATCAATATGATTTATCAAAAGAAAGTGATCTTACTTATAATTATTATTTAAAAGAAATAAATCAACTTGATGAAGCCGTACAAACATTACAAGAAAATGAAGAAAAGATTCAAAATATTCTTTATATCTTTAATGGAAAAGACAATAAAAAATTGATTTCTAAAACAATAGATGATTTTAAAACAAAAGAAGCAGAATTTACGACAGGAGTATTATCTCATTATGGACAAGGAATTCATAATAGTAGTGAAGATGATAAATCTTCTATAAGAGTATTTAAATCAAAAGAAAAATATCGTGTGCAATTTTCATATAATTCAAAATTAAAAATGAAAAATTTTCTATAAAGCCAAGAAATTGGCTTTTTCTTTTTAAATAAAACAAGTATAATAGGGACAATAATAGAAAAGTAGGTGAATCGATGAAAAAAATTGCAGTTTTGACTTCGGGGGGAGATGCACCAGGGATGAATGGCGCTATACGTGCAATTGTACGTGTTGGTATTAAAAGAGGATTTGAAGTTTATGGTGTTTATGAAGGATATAAAGGTTTAGTTGAAGGAAAAATAAAAAAATTAGGTTATAGTGATGTTTCTGAAATATTATCTAAAGGGGGAACGATTTTAGAATCATCACGCTTAAAAGAATTTGTAAATGAAAAAATTCAAGATCTTGCCGTTGAACAACTTAAAAAAAGGAAAATAGAAGGTTTAGTTGTTATAGGTGGAGATGGAAGTTATAGAGGAGCGATGGCGTTAGCTAAAAAGGGAATCTCTTGTATCGCACTTCCAGGAACAATTGATAATGATATCCATGGAACTGATGAAACGATAGGTTTTCATACAGCACTTTATAATATCATAGATGCCGTTAATAAATTAAGAGATACATCGAGTTCACATCATCGTTGCTTTGTGATTGAAGTCATGGGCAATCATGCAGATAATCTTGCTATTAATTCTGCAATAGCTTGTGGAAGTGAAATCGTTATTACAGATAAAACGGGTTTTGATGAAACAAAAGTAATTGAAGAATTAAAAAAATGTGAAGAAGTGTATCATAAAAAACATGCCATTATTATTGTAAGTGAGAATATATTGGATGTGGAAAAATTAGCAAATCGTATTAGTAAAGAAACAGGTTATTCAGGAAGATCAATTGTTTTAGGACATATTCAAAGAGGCGGCTCTCCTGTACCTAAAGATCGTATTTTAGCTTCTACGATGGCTGAAGAAGCTATTTGTTTATTAAAGCAAGAAAAAAGTGGATTATGTGTTTGTGTAAAGAATAATAGAATTGTTTCTAAAAATATTGAGGAAGCTCTTGTTGAAAAAAATGAAAATCATGATTGGCTTTATCAATTATTTTTTGATTTAGCTTAAGGAGGAAATATGAAAAAAATACTATTTAGTGATATTGATGGAACACTTGTAAATGGAGATCAGCCAATTTCTTCTAAAGATCAAGAAGCTATAAAGAAATTAAGAGAAAAAGGTCATTATTTTTCATTTTGTACGGGAAGAAATATTCAAGAAACAAAAATCATTACGCCTTATTTTGAATACGATTATTTAGTTTTAAATAATGGGGCCATGATTGTTGATCAACAAGATCAAGTACTTTATCGAAAACAAATCAAAAATGAGATTGCTAAAGAAATACTTAATGAAAGTATGCAAAAATATCCTTATCTCAATTATACATTTTTTGACGGTAAACAAACTTATGGATTCATCAACGAAAAAACATGTAAACTAACAAATGAGGGATATCAAGAAATAGAGGGTGATTTTCTGGATATCTTAAATAACACAACAGAAGATATTGATATTGTTTGTGCTTTTCATCCAGAAGAAAAATTAGACGAAATTAAAGAAATACAACAACAAATCAATCAAAAATATACAGGTATTCATGCGACTTTAAATGTTGTCTATCTAGATATTACGGTTGATTGTACAAAAGGAACAGGTTTACAAAAGCTTTGTTCTTTATTTAAAGAAGATGTAACATCTTATTGTATAGGGGATTCGTTTAATGATCTAGATATGTTTGAAAAAGCAAACCATGCTTATACATTTAACCGTGTTGAAAAAGAAATTAAAGAAAAAACAAAAAATCAGGTTGATTATGTCTACGAAGTAATTGATGCTATGTTAGAGGGGGAATAACAATGAGTTGGCAAGATAAATTAAGACAAGTAGAACCTTATGTTGCAGGGGAACAACCAAAAATCAGTAATATGATTAAATTAAATACGAATGAAAATCCATATGGTCCAAGTAATCAAGTGAAAGAAGTTTTAAAAGAAATTGATATTGAAAAATTGAAGCTTTATCCAAATAGTGATGGAGAAGAATTGAGACATGCACTTGCCGATTATCACGGTTTAAAAGACAATCAAGTTTTTTTAGGAAATGGTTCAGATGAAGTTTTAGCACTTACTTTTTTAACTTTCTTTAATGGAAAAGAGCCGGTGCTTTTTCCAAATATTTCATATTCATTTTATCCAGTTTACTGTGATCTTTACCAAATGAGCTATAAAGAAGTTCTTTTAGATCAAGACTTTAAAATAAATGTGGAAGATTTTAAACAGCCAAATTCAGGAATTATTTTTCCAAATCCAAATGCGCCAACAGGATTACTTGTTTCTTTAGATTTTATTGAAGAGGTTTTAAAAAGTAATCCTGATAGTATTGTCGTTGTTGATGAAGCATATATTGACTTTGGTGGACAAACATGTGTACCACTTATTGATAAATATGATAATTTAGTGGTTATTCAAACTTTTTCTAAATCACGTTCATTTGCTGGGGCAAGATTAGGGGTTGCTTTAGGAAATAAAGAAGCTATTTCTAATTTATATGATGTAAAGAATTCTTTTAACTCTTATCCAGTAGATTACATTACTCAACAAATTGGGTTGGCTTCTGTCTTAGATAGTCAAGATATGAAAGAAAAATGTCAAAAAGTCATTAAGACAAGAGAATATACTAAAACAAAACTTAAGGAATTAGGATTTGTGGTACCAGATAGTTATGCAAACTTTGTTTTTGTAAAACATCCTGAAATTGATGGTGAGAAATTATTTTTAGCGCTTAGACAAGAAGGAATCATTGTACGTCATTGGAATAAGCCTCTGATTGATCAATATTTAAGAATTACAATTGGGACAGATCAACAAATGGAAAGATTATTTGAATTTTTAGAAAAATGTATCACACAACAACAAAGAGAAGGAGAGTAAAATCTCCTTTTTATTATAATTGCTTAAAAATACTCATCAGTAATAAGCGAACACAAGTATAAAATCTTGACAATAACTTATAAACACTTATAATGGGTATTGAGGTGATACAAATGACTTATAAATGCGTATTTAGTGATATTGATGGAACACTTTTAAATTCTAATCATCAAATAAGTGAAAGAACAAAAAATAAAATTCAAGAACTTTACCAAAGTGATATACCATTTGTTCTTGTTTCAGCGAGAATGCCTAAAGGCATGAGTTATTTTTTAGATGAATTAAAAATCAAAGAACCGATGGTTTGTTATAGCGGGGGATTGATTCTTGATGAAAATAAAGAAGTTATTTATTCAAAAGGATTTTCAGTAGAAATGGCAAAACGTCTTTTTGAATATATTAAGTATTATTATCAAGTGCCAGTCAGTTTTTATATAGAAAATCGATGGATGGTAGATGAAATTGATGAAGGAATAAAAGAAGAAAGTAAAATTACCGGCTTAACTCCTGAAATCTTAGATCTTACAAATGTTCAAAAAGTGCATAAATTATTAATTATTGCTGATAAAAATATTATTGAACAACTAGAAATGAGTTTAAAAGAAAAATTTACAGGTTTAAAGATCTATAAATCGAAGGATACTTATTTAGAAATAATGGATGAATCTGTATCAAAAGCAAGTGCAATTCAATTTTTATGTGATAAAATGAAAATAAGTCTTCATCAAGTTGTTTCCTTTGGGGATAACTACAATGATTTAGATATGTTGTTACTAACAGGAAAAGGCTTTGCTATGGCAAATAGTGCCAAAGGTGTTTTGGAAAGTATATCAACACACACACTTTCTAATGATGAAGATGGAATTGTTTATGCTTTAGAAAATTTAGTAGGTGAATAATGTGTATCAAGAAGAAAGAATTTATCAAATATTGAAATTATTGAAAGAAAAAAAGACGATGACAAATCAAGAAATCATGGATTATTTTCATATTTCAAGAGATACAGCAAGAAGAGATATTGTACGTCTTGTAAATGAAAATTTAGCAGTTAGGACCCATGGGGGAATTACTTTAAATGATGTCCATCAAATAGGAAGTTATCAAATAAGAAAACAAGAAAATGAGGAAATAAAAAATAAAATTGGAAAAGTTGCTGTCTCTTTAATTGAAGAACATAAAGCTGTCTTTTTTGATACTTCAACAACGATTGCGGCTTTATGTCAGTATGTGAGTCAAGATATTGAAGCGTATAGCCATTCGCTTGATAATATAGAAATTCTTTCAAATCATTGTCCTTGTCATATGATAGGTGGAAAATATTTTAAAAAGAATCGTTATATGTATGGTAGTCAAACTTTAAATACTTTAGATCAAATTTATTTTGATTTATGTTTTGTGGGAGTAGCAGCGATTATGGAAGATGGTATCTATGTTGAAGAATTTGAAGATGCCGCTATTAAAAGAAAATTAGCGAGACGTAGTCAAAATGTATGTCTTGTTGCAGATCACAGTAAATTTAATAAAAAAAGTACGTATAAAGCACTTGATTTTCAAGATATTGATATTTTTATTACAGATTTTTTACCAGAGGAATATAAAGATAAAATTAATTGTCAAATAATTGAAGTAAAAGAAGAAAAGTAGATTCGTGTAAGAATCTACTTTTTTGCAAGCATTTGATCAATAAAATAACCAATTACTCTAAAAATCATGGCTAAACCAAAGATTGATAAAGCACTTATTGTTTCATATTTATGAAAAAGGTATGTACATAAAAAATAAGCGACAAGACCTAATGCTGCACCCAAACCTGTTAATAATGTCATGAAAACATCTTTTTGTTGTTGCTTCATAATTTCACCTCAAGCACTATTCTATCATAACAAAAACCAAGAAACAATAAATAGAAGTTCATAGGTGCTTGTGCTATAATTGTAATGGAATGAAAGGGGAAGTCTATGTATAATACGTTGATTTTTGATTTAGATGGAACACTTGTAGATTCAATTGAAGATTTAGCTTTATCTACGAATATTTTAATGGAAGAAAGCCAATTTCCAACATATGATCTAGAGACTTATAAACAATTTGTAGGAAATGGTGTCGATAAATTAATAGAACGTGCTTTGCCAGAAGAACATAAAAAAGAGGTAAGAAAATATCGAGCACGTTTTGATGAAATTTATAAAGAGAATTGTTTAAAAAATACCAAACCTTATCCAGGGATGGAAGAATTGATCGATGAACTTTATCATCAAGGATATAAATTAGCTGTCGTAACTAATAAACCTAAGGTTAATGCAGTAACGATCGTTAATCATTTATTTCCAAATAAATTTATGTATGTTTTTGGAAATACAGTCTATCAACCTAAAAAACCACATCCATGTCTTGTAGAACTTGCAATGCAATTAATGGAAAGCAATAAGAATGAAACATTGATGATTGGCGATAGTAATGTAGATATCGAAACGGCAATCAACGCTAAAATTAAATCAATTGGTTGTGAATGGGGCTTTCGAGGAAAAGAAGAACTTGTTCAAGCAGGGGCAACATATACTGTTTCTAAACCAAGTGATATTAAGGAACTTTTAAAATGATTGCTGTTTCACGTTGTCTAATTGGTGAAAACTGTACCTATGCTGGAAAAAACAATCTTTGTAAGGAAATCAAAGAACTCTATGATCAAGGATTGGTTTTGCCACTTTGTCCAGAAGTTTTAGGTGGCTTACCAATTCCTAGAATTCCTTGTGAAATTGTTGGAGAAAAGGTCATTGATCAAAATGGTATTGATCGTACAAAGGAATATACAACTGGTGCACAGCTTGCTTTAGAAAGATGTATAGAAAAAGGTATTAAAATTGCGGTTTTAAAAGCAAAAAGTCCAAGTTGTGGTAAAGATTTTATTTATGATGGTACTTTTTCACATCAACTTGTTGAAGGAAATGGTATTTTTGTACAAATGTTAAAAGAACAGGGAATACAAGTTTATAGTGAAAATGAAATAGAAGAAGTATTAAAAAGAATAAATGGAGGAAAGTAATATGGGACATATTTTATGGGTAGAACCTGTATTTAAAGAAATGATTTGGGGAGGAAAGCAACTTAAAGAAAAGTATGGCTATGCTATACCAAGTGATCAAACAGGAGAATGTTGGGCACCTTCAGCACATCCAAATGGTGATAATAAAATCAAAGAAGGAGAATTTAAAGGTCAAACACTTTCAAAAGTCTTTGATGAACATCGTGAACTTTTTGGAAATATCAAAGATAAACAATTTCCATTGCTTGTAAAAATCATTGATGCTTGTAATGATTTATCTGTACAAGTTCATCCAAATGATGAATATGCTGGTCTTCATGAAAATTCATTAGGAAAGACAGAATGCTGGTATGTCTTAGACTGTAAAGAAGATACAAAGATGGTTATGGGACATCATGCTAAAACCAAAGAAGAACTTGTAAAAGCTATTGAAAATGATGATTATGATCAATTATTAAATAAGTTTGATATCAAAAAAGGAGATTTCTTCTATATTCCAAGTGGAACAATTCATGCTATCTGTAAAGGMTCATTGATCTATGAAGCACAACAATCATCAGATATCACATACCGTGTTTATGATTATCATCGAAAAGATAAAGATGGAAATGAAAGACAACTTCATGTAAAACAATCCATCGATGTGACAACAGTGCCTTATAAACCTTATGATCTGGCAAAACAAGTAGAAGAAACAATAGAAAATGGAACAAGAAAAGAACTTGTATCATCTAACTATTTAACATTAAATAAATATGATATGACAGGCTATAATAAAGTAAAGAATGATAAACCATTCCAACTTGTATCAATCATTGAAGGACAAGGAACAGTAGAAGGAAAAGAAGTGAAAAAAGGAGATCATTTTGTAGTTTGTTCAGATCAAAAAGAAGTTGATTTTGATGGAACAATGACAGTAATGATTTGTACA
>NZ_PYLP01000004.1 GCF_003024675.1 Faecalibacillus faecis
GCGCTGGTTCGAATCCAGCTACCCCAGCCATAAAAGGTATGACCCGCTAGCTCAGTTGGTAGAGCATCTGACTTTTAATCAGAGGGTCAGGCGTTCGAGTCGCCTGCGGGTCACCATTTAACTGAATAAGCCCAGGTGGCGAAATTGGTAGACGCACAGGACTTAAAATCCTGCGGACCTTAAAATCCGTGCCGGTTCGACTCCGGCCCTGGGCACCATTCAATGCGGGTGTAGTTCAATGGTAGAACTTCAGCCTTCCAAGCTGACTACGTGGGTTCGATTCCCATCACCCGCTCCATGATGGAGCTGACACACTTACTTATTGAGTGTGTTTTATTTTATCCAGTTAAATAAAGGGATTTGAATATATTTTTGAAGGAGAAGGATGAGTGAGCTTAGTTTTTTATTATATTTCATTAATCTTTTTCTTTTTTGAATTAAATTATCTTTGTGGTAATAGAATAAACATGTTTTTGGGAAAATGGCATAACATAAAAGTAATTGTAATTCTTTTGAAGTGAGGTTGTTTTCATTAAAAATATGTTCTAATTGTTGAAGAGTAATAAAATCATTTAGATAAAGATTCAAGAGATCGTGTACAGTAAGATCTAAAATAATATTTTCTATCTTGTAGATATCTTCAAGGGATTGAATTGTTTGATGTTGCAAACTACAAGGTATTGTTGTAGAAGAAGAAAAATAATGATTTAAAAGTTCAATAGATAGCTGACAAAGGGTAAAAAGGGTATAATAGATGATTTGGTATTCTAAAGAATTTAAGGACGTATAGATTAGAATGGATTCGTAATATTGAATCCATTCTTTTTTTATAATGTTTATTGTTTTGGCTTCTAGAGGAATAAGAGAGATAGAAATGATTTTTTGGATATCGGTTGGAATGTTTAGTAATTGATAAAGAATAAACCCTTGAGATTGCTTTTGTTGGTAAATATTATCAATGATTTTAAAGGGATTGATTTGAAGTAAAGAAATGTATTTTTGAAAATAGAAGGGAAAGGGCTTATTTGTAAGATAATATTTATGAGAGTCATAAGTAAAAGTAAATTGGTCTTCTAAAGGAATATGATAATAATTTTGTAAGATATTTAATTTTGATACCATGAGGGCACCTCACCTTCAATTATTTCATAAACTAGAGGAATGGTATAATTTTCTTTAAAATGGTCATGATATAAAGGAACTAGAACTTGTAAAGTAATGGTTATATTTAAATCAATGGAGATTGCAAGATGATTAATGCCATAATTTTTTATCTTTTTATTAATATTTGACGATGTCAAAGAAAGTGTTTTATATTTAATAGAAAGACTTGGACCAACATTTTGTAAAAAAATATTATTAGTAAGAGAACCAAGAGGTACGCGAGCAATGATGCCTTGTTGTTTACTGATATGAAGAAGTTTTTTATTATAGGGAGAGGTGTCTTTCTTTTTATAGGTGCCATCTTCCAGCTTTAAAAGGGTTTCTTCAAGATTATTGATATAGTTTGTGGCGAGATCATTAATATAACTCATTTGAAAACTAATGGTATTATTTTCTTTTTTATAAAGCTTTTTCGTCTCTATTTTTTGAGTAAATGAAGTATGATTGATGAGTATTTGCATAAATTGATTGATTTCTTTGTGGGCGATATTTTCAATTTGAGGGGTGATACGAGATGAAAAAAAGTAAATTGTGAGAAAAAGTATAAGTATTATTATAAAAATATATTTTCCTCTTTTCATAATATCACCATTATAAATTATGTAAAAAAAAAGAAAGTAGAACAAATCTACTTTCTTCAATCTTAATAACCGGGTTTACCTAATAATTTGAACATGTTTTTCTTGTAAACTTCAACACCAGGTTGGTTGAATGGGTTTACTCCTAAGAAGTAAACTGACATAGCACATGACATTTCGAAGAAATAAACCATGTAACCAAATCCGTAAGCATCCATTTTATCTAATGAAATGATGATGTTTGGTACGTTACCAGTATTAACGTGAGCATCAATAGTACCTTCGCATGCTTTTTTGTTGACATAATCAACAGATTTACCAGCTAAGTAATTTAATCCATCTAAATCATCTGGATCACTTGGAATAATCATATCTTCTTGAGGATTTTTAACTTCGAAGATTGTTTCATATAAAACTTTAGAACCTTCTTGGATAAATTGTCCTAATGAATGTAAATCAGTTGAGAATACAGCGCTGTGAGGTAAAATACCTTTATTTTCTTTACCTTCAGATTCACCGTATAATTGTTTCCACCATTCAGCAACATTGTTTAATTGTAATTCATAAGTTACAAACATTTCTGCTGAATATCCAGCTTTATTTAATAATTGTCTTGCAACACCATAACGATAAGCATCGTTTGTTTCAATGTTTGAATCATTATATTTAACCATCGCATCTTTAGCACCTTTTAACATTTCATCAATGTCGATACCAGCCATAGCGATAGGAAATAAACCTACAGCAGTTAATACTGAATAACGTCCACCAATATCATCAGGGACAACGAATGTTACATAACCTTCATCAGTTGCTAATTTTTTAAGTGCACCTTTTTCTCTATCGGTAGTTGCTACGATTCTTTCACGAGCACCTTCTTTACCATATTTCTTTTCACACATTTCTTTGAAAATTCTAAAAGAAATAGAAGTTTCAGTAGTTGTTCCTGATTTAGAAATAACATTGATAGCGAAATCTTTACCTTCAATGTATTTAGCAACTTGATTAATATAAGTTGATGAGAAAGTATTACCAACATAGATGATTTCAACTTTGTCATCAGAATATAAACCGTTGATTGCTTCAATAGCAGCACGTGCTCCTAAATAAGATCCCCCGATACCGCATACTAATAATACGTCTACTTTTTCTCTTAATTTAGCAGCTGTTTCTTTCATTAATTGAACTTCTTCTTTGTCAAAATTTTCTGGTAATTCAACCCATCCAAGGAAATCGTTACCAGCACCTGTTTTGTTTTGAATCATATCATGAATTTCTGCTACTTTTTCTTTGTATGATCCTAAATCTTCAGCTAATTTTGCTTTTGATAAATCTAATGTGATCATTTAGTTTTCCTCCATTACACCTTGTTTTAACCATTCTTCCATTGCTTGAGCTAAAGGTGAAAAACCTTTAGGTGTTTCTACAATTGGTTTTCGCGGGTTTTTATAGACGAGTTTTTTGTCTTTCCTTCGAAAACGATTGTCAACAGCTTTCAAGCTTAATTTGGCGTGATTGCTAGAATGATCAAAATCAATGACTTTTACTTTAACAATATCATTAATATGAACATAACTGGCAATACTTTTAACAAATTTATCTGATATTTCTGAGATATGAATCAATCCTGTAGAACTATCAGGTAAAAGAGCAAAAGCACCGTAAGGTTGAATACCGGTTATTTTAACATCAATGATATCCCCTCGTTTGATAAGTTTTGTCACTTGATTTCACTCCTTGCGGCACTATTATAGCACAATTTAATCATATGTGTTGTATTTAATAAGGAAAAAATATAAAATATGGTGGGATTTATATGAAATAAGATCAAAGTTATAAAAAAGGAGTTTGCGAAAATGGAAAATATGGAAGAACAAATCAAAAATGTCATTCATAAATTAAGACCTTACCTTCAAAGAGATGGTGGAGATATTGAATACGTTGATTTTAAAGATGGAATCGTTTATGTAAGAATGCTTGGTGCTTGTGCAGGATGTACCATGATTGATGACACTTTAAAAGATGGTGTTGAACAAATTTTAATGGAAGAAGTTCCAGGTGTTTTAGAAGTACAAAATATTTCATCAGCATTATAGTACAAATTTCTTGCATTTATAGAGAGTTTGTAATATTATGTTTTAGTCGTTGGATTCATTATAAATTTCTTTTTACAAGTCACACTTATTTTAGGTGATGAAATTGGATGAAAAAAAGAAAAATCAAATCAAGATTGCTCATATTTTGAAAGATCTTGGTTTAGAAGATGAACTCATAGAAAAAATGACATCATTAAAAAAAGAAGAATATCAATAAAAATAAAAAGGACTCTTATTAAGAACCATGAGATGAAGATCGATGAAGTGGTGGCAACCCTATATGTTAGAAGGTGCCTTTACTGAGCAAGTTTATTCTTGAACAATAAGAGAAAGCTTCCTAACGGCTTTCTCTTTAGGAAGCTTTTTTATTTGATAAATGAAGGAGGAAGAAAAAATGAAAGAAAGAATTTTATTTACGTCAGAATCAGTATCAGAAGGACATCCTGATAAAGTTTGTGATCAAATCAGTGATGCAATTCTTGATGAATGTTTTAAACAAGATCCTAATTCACGTGTTGCTTGTGAATGTTTTGCAACAACAAATTTAGTCGTAATTGGTGGAGAAATTACTACAAATGCGAAAGTGGATTATGAAACTGTTGCAAGAAATGTTTTAAAAGAAATTGGTTATGATGATGAAGCTAAAGGTATGGATTATAAAACATGCAAAATCGAAGTTGTCATGGATAGTCAATCAAGTGATATTGCTCTTGGAACAAATGAAGAAGTTGGTGGTGCTGGAGATCAAGGAATTATGTTTGGTTATGCTACAAAAGAAACAGAAGGGTATATGCCTCTTGCTATTTCTATTGCTCATCATTTAGTTCGTTATGCTTCAACTTTAAGACATGAAGGAACTTTTAAATGGGCGAGACCTGATATGAAAGCACAAGTGACAATTGATTATACGGACGAAAAACCAGTGATTGATACAATTTTAATGTCTATTCAACATGACGATGATTTTAATGAAGAAGAATTTAAAAAATTCGTTAAAGAAAATATTATGGATGCCGTTGTAAAAAAATATGATATGAATACAGATTATCGTGTTTTAATCAATCCAACAGGACGTTTTGTTATTGGTGGTCCTCATGGAGATACTGGACTTACCGGAAGAAAAATTATTGTTGATACATATGGTGGATATGCACGTCATGGTGGGGGAGCTTTCTCTGGAAAAGATCCAACTAAAGTAGACCGTTCGGCTGCTTACATGGCACGTTATATTGCTAAAAACGTTGTTGCGGCTGATATGTGTGATGAACTTGAAATCCAATTATCTTATGCTATTGGTGTAAAAGAACCAACATCTATTTATATTGATACAAAAGGAACTGAAAAAGTACCTCATGATGTTATTCTTGAAGCAATCAAACAAGAATTTGATTTAACACCTGCAGGAATTATTCATACATTAAATTTAAGAACACCAATTTATAAAAAGACAGCTTCTTATGGGCATTTTGGTAGACCAGAAGCAAATTTACCTTGGGAACAGTTAGATAAGGTTGAAAATTTAAAAAAATATATGTAAAAAAGGCTCATGAATTGAGCTTTTTTTATTTTTAATATTTTTTCAAGAGATAAAAAGTTATATTAAAGTAGGAATTTAAGAAAGTTTATAGTATAATAAAGGTATCAAAAGGAGGAATTAATTATGAAAATTACATTAAGAGGAAAGAACATTGAAATCACAGAAGCAATTGAAGAAAAAGTTGGTGAAAAATTATCAAAATTAGATAAATACTTCATTGTCAGTGAAAATGTAGAAGCCAAAGTGCTTGTAAGAACTTATCCTTACGGACAAAAAATTGAAGTGACAATTCCTACTGAATATGTACTTTTAAGAGCTGAAGTTGTGGATCAAGATTTATACAATGCAATTGATTTAGTGATTGATAAACTAGAAGGTCAAATTAGAAAGTATAAAACAAGATTAAACAGAAAGTCAAAAGATAATAAACTTGCATTCAATTTAGCATCAATTGAACCACTAGATGACGAAGAAGAAGACGTATTGGTAAAAACAAAAACAATTACTCCAAAACCAATGGATATGGAAGAAGCAATTATGCAAATGGAATTAATTGGACATTCATTCTTCGTATATCGTGATACTGAAACAGATGCTATTAGTATTGTTTACCGTCGTAATGATGGCGATTATGGATTAATCGAAACTGAATAGTGCCATTTGGCTTAACAAAGAGGGTTTTGAGGATATGTTACTCCTATTTTACTCCCAAAAAATAATATTAAGAAAATCACTTATCTAAATGGGTAGGTGATTTTTATTTTAAAACAAAAAATATTTATGAGCATATACATAAAAAGGAGGTGCTTTTTATGGCATATGTAATCAAAAAACATCTCGCAAACCGTGCAAATTACGGTGGGAAAAGAGATACTTTGAAAATTAAATATTTAATTATTCATTATACAAGTAATGATGGTGATAGTGATGAGGCTAATGGGAGCTATTTTGCAAGAAGAATTGTTAAAGCATCAGCTCATTATTTCATAGATGATGATTCTGTGACATGCAGTGTTCCAGATGATTATGTTGCTTATAGTGTTGGAGGTAAGTGTCAATCAAATCATCATCCAATGTATCAAGTAATTACAAATACGAATTCTATTTCTATTGAAATGTGTGATACAAAAAAAGATGGGAAGGTAGAAATCACTAATCAAACTTTAGAAAATGTTTATGCTTTTTCACGATTATTAATGAAAAAATACAACATTAGTATTGATCGCGTTTATCGACACTTTGATGTTAATGGAAAATTATGTCCAAATTGTAATGGACTATTAGATGCTGCAATCTGGCAAAAATTTAAAAACAATATTGTTAATACTACAATGGAAAATCTAGAAAAATCTTCAACTATTCCTAAATCAGCAATAAATCCAAATAAAGATAGCGTAATTGCACGTGGACAACAACAATCAATAAATTTTACGAATCATTCTATTACTATTGATGGGATTTGTGGAAAGAATACTTTAAAAAATATGAGGCATTGTTTTCAAAAAGCGATAAATCTTGATTATGGAAAAAAATTATCCGTAGATGGTATTTTTGGTAAAAAGAGTAAAGCATCCTTGGGAAAACATTATGTAAAGAAAAATGACAAACAATATTTAGTAACGGCAGCAGAAATTGCTTTAATGTGTCGTGGTTATGAGGTTCATGGTGTTGAGTACCCTGGAATTTTTGGATCAGGTTTAGAAAAAGCTGTGAAACAATTTCAAAAAGATCGAGGATTGAAAGTGGATGGAATTGTAGGTAGAAAGACGATTTTAAAATTAATAGATGCTTAAAAAGAAGATTATGATTATTCAAGGAATTTTATATAGTGATAAAGCAAGTGGGTGGTATTATGAAACTTACAAATAATTTAGAGGATAAACCATTAAGGAGTTAGCTTTAAAATAGAATTAAAACAGGATATTATCCAATAGAGATGCTTCTTTCGCTTGAATTAAAATTATTGGAAGAATTTGATGTTTTGCGAATTACAGTAAAACAGTCAATGAATAAATTGATCTAATCAGGATATATTGTTAGAAAAAGGGTAAAAGAAATATTTGTTTTAAAGAAAAACGACAAGATTAAAACAGCTTTTCAATCTTCGTTCCATGGAATCTATGAAAAATAAAGAAATAATTAAGCTTATAAAGGCTTATGTAAAATAAAATCAATTTTTTAAGAAATTTGAAACAAATTTGAGACAAAAATACGCAAAAAGAGGTATATAATAGTAATAGAGGTTATATAAAAAATAGTCCATTTTTATTGGACTGTTTTTTTATAAAGATCTCCTTGATAAATATCACGTTCTTTCATTTGTTTATCAATATCATTTAAAATCGTAACTTTTTTAATTGACCACATTGGCGCAATTAAATCATCGATTTTACCATCACCTGTTAGTCTTTCAAGAACGATTTCAGGATTAATATAGCGAAGTTGTTCAACAACGATATCAATGTATTCTTGACGAGTAAGCATCTCAAATTCATGATTTTCATACATTTGTTGGAGCTTTGTGTTTTTCACTACAAAAAGCATATGAATTTTTAAAGCTTGAATATCGAGTTGACCAAGTGTTTTAGCTGTTTCAATCATCATTTCTTTTGTTTCGAAGGGAAGACCGTTGATGATATGGACACACACTTCTAAATTATATTGACGACATAGAGATAAACCATCAAGAAATTCTTGGTAGGTATGACCTCGATTAATCAGTTTACTTGTTTCATCGTGAATGGTTTGTAAGCCAAGTTCAATATAAACATCTTTTGTTTGATTAACTTCACTTAAGTAGCAAACGATTTCTTCATTTAGACAATCAGGACGTGTGGCAAGGGCAATTCCTTTAATATCTTCTTTTTCTAAAAAAGGTTGAATCATATTTTTGATTTTATCTAATGGTCCATAAGTGTTTGTATTTGCTTGAAAATAGGCAATATAAGCACATTCGGGCCATTTTCTTTTCATGATTTGTGAAATGGTTTGGAATTGTTTTTCTAAATGATCATGGACATTTCCAGCGTAATCACCAGATCCTGAGGAACTACAGAAAATGCAGCCACCATAGCCTTTTGAACCATCACGATTAGGACAGGTAAAGTCTGCGTTTAATGCAACTTTAGCAACTTTTTGATGGTATTTATTTTTTAAATAGTAGTTATAAGTATGATAACGTTTGTTATCTAAAGAGTATTTGAATTGATTCATTTTATCACCGAAGCAATTATAACATAAGGAGGAAGAAAATGGGATTAGAGTTAAAAAATGTTACAAAGAAATTTAAGACAATAGAAGGAGAAAATATTTTATTTGAAGATTTATCCATTACTTTTCCTAAACAAGGTCTTGTTGTTATTACAGGTGAAAGTGGGTGTGGGAAATCAACACTTTTACAATTGATTGCAGGAATAGATCAAGAATATGAAGGAGAAATTTTATTTAATCAAAAAAATATTAAAGAGATAAAGTATTATCGTCAACAAAATATAAGTTTTGTTTATCAAAATTATCAATTAATTGATTATTTGACAGTGAAAGAAAATTGTTTGTTTTATTGTCATTTAAAAGGAATCAAAGTAGACTTGGAAAAGTATCAATATTTAAGTGAGATTTTTGAATTACAAGGAATGGATAATCAAAAAATCAAAGACTTATCAGGTGGACAAAAACAACGCGTCGCTTTAATGAGGGCACTTCTATGTTCAAGCGCCCTTATTTTGTGTGATGAACCCACAGGAGCACTAGATAGTGATAATCGAAAGAAAGTTTATGAGATTCTAAAGAAGATCAGTCGAAAACATTTAGTCATTATCGTATCACATGATCAAGAGAGTCTTAAATATAGCTCGTATGTTCTTGATTTTAATTGTTTAAAACATCATTATCATTGGAATTATCAGCTTTACTTGCGTTATGAAACGAAAAAAAGAAAGTGCGGAAGTTTGTTGAAGGAAATGATAAAAATGATGATGAAGGATCAAAAAAAAGCAATGATGATGTTTGTTTCACAACTCTATATGATTTTAGCGATTACTTTGATTATAAGTGGTCTAAATGGTTTTCAAATTTATTATCAAAAACAGTATACAAAAACATTGAATAATAATTTAGTAATGATTCAAAAGAAAGATCAAAATCCTTTTAAAGAAAAAGAGATAAAACAATTAAAAGGAAACTATTTATATCGTTTGGATATGGGAAAGATTGAAGGACTAAAAAACTTTCAATCTTTTTCTATAAATAAAAAACTCAATCAAAATGAAGTGTATGTCAATAACACTTTTATAGAAAAATATAAGAAAACAAAAATTGCCTATATTCTTAATCAGCAAAGTTATGAATTAACTGTTAAAGGAGTTCTTCATGATACATATCAAGAACCTATTATTTATTATAGTTTTTCTTCTTTACCTGATGAACTAGCAATACAATGTGTTGATTTATCAACATGCTTGATTTATGTAAAAAACAAAGATTTTTTAGAAAATTACATAAGTCATTTACCAATGAAATATCAAGGAACGTGTCTTGTTTATGAGGAATATCGAAGCTATTTTGAATTGATTGATTTATTTACTAAAATCAGTTCTATTTTTATTCTTTTAAGCTTTTTAATTTCATTAGTATTAATGGGGTATCTTGTTTTATCCATGTTTTATGAAAATCAAAAAATTTATGCTTTGATGCTTGCAAATGGTTACCAAAATAAACATTTAAATTTGTTTATTTTAAAAAAAGTAACATTGACAATGATGACTATTGGCGTTTTTTCATGCTTTTTTTCTTTTTGCTTTTTACACACAATTAATTATTTTGATATTTCTAAAATAATATTTGGAATATCCAAACTATTTATTTTACCAAAAATAGGCAAGTATTCCTATTTTGTATATGTTTTCTATCTTTGCTGTTATGGTGTGCAAGGTATTTTGTTAAGTCTTTTTATGTTTATAAAAATGAAAAAAATAAAGATGTATGAATGTTTAAGGGAGGAATAGTATGCTAGAAATCAAGCATTTAACCAAAGCTTATGAACGCGTTATATTAAAAGATGTATGTTTGTCTTTTAAAGAAAAGGGACTTTATGTTATTACTGGGCAAAGTGGTTGTGGAAAGTCAACCCTTTTAAATATGATAGGGGGTCTAGATTCTAATTATCAAGGAATAATAGAGATGGATGGCAGGGACATTCAAACAATTCCTCGTTATATTCAAAAATATGTAGGATTTATTTTTCAACAGTTTCATTTGATTGAAGAGATGAGTGTTAAAGAAAATGAAACGTTAATATCTTATTTTAAAAGAATATTTTCAGCTAAAAAAGAGATTTTACTTTCACAATTAAAATTAAAAAATCTTCAATCTTATAAAACAAAATTACTTTCTGGTGGACAAAAACAACGTATTGCCATTTATCGAGGATTTATAGCTAATCACCCAGTTGTTTTATGTGATGAACCAACAGGGGCTTTAGATGTAAAAAATAGTGAAGAAGTGTTTAAGACTTTAAAAGAATTGGCAAAAGAAAAACTGGTGATCGTTATTAGTCATGATGAAAAACTTGCCTCTAAATATCACGATTACCTTTATGAAATCAAGAATCAACAGATTCATTTGGTTCATCAAAATAAAATAAAGGAAACAATCACAGCGAAAGAAAAAACAACAAAGAAATCTTTTTTTCAATTTTTATTAAAAGATTTTAAACTTTGCTGGAAAAGTCATTTTATTGTCATACAAGTTTTATTTATTGCACTTTTAAGTATTATGTTGACACTTTCTCTTACAAATTCAACAAATAAACAAATTCAAGCACAGCTTGAAAAGATCATTCCATCTACAACAATTATGTTGAAAAAGAAAAATAATGAGATGTTAACACAAAAGGATTTACAAAATATTCATCATAAAGAGATTACGTATCGTTTTTTACAAAATGATGATGTTGAATTTTTAGGCATTTCTCCATTAAAAAAATATCAAACGAATAAAACACTTTATATTTCTGATTATATTCAAAAACCAAAATATAAAATACAGGGGAAAGAGATTGGAAATGATCAAGAAATTATTCTTGCAAGATCAACTTATGAACAGCTGATTTATTTAACGAAACAAAAGAGTTTGATGAATCAAGAAGTTTATCTCTTTTTTGACTATCAAAATGAAGTAAAATCTTATCCTGTAAAAATAGTTGGAATTGAAGAAAAGGAGACTGTTATGGAAACTCTTTATTTAAAAGAGTTTGCGTTTAATCATTATTTACAAGAACTCTATCAGTTAGAACAAGGACATACAGCCTTTTTACAAGTAAAAAATAAAAAAGCAATGAAGATTTTAAAAGAGAAATATCCAATTTATCAATTTAAACTTGCAAATAGTTCGCTTTCTTCAACAATAGATAAAAAATTTAAACAGATAGAAATTATCTTTCTTGGTTTTAGTTCATTATCAATTATTACAGCTTGTTTTTTATTAGGTTTTGTTTTGTATTTAATGGTGATTAAAAGAAAAAAGTATTTTGCAATCTTACAAACCTTAGGTGCTTCACTTAAACAAGTATGTTTTATTGCTTTATTTCAAGGTTTGATTATTTCAGGTGTTGCTTTTTTCGAAGCGTTTCTTGTTTTAAATCAATTATTTGTTTTAGCAAACACTCTTATTAAAGAAAGTATCTCAAATTTGATGGATAATTTTTTTATAGTGTCCTATGAAATGATGGGTGTTATGTTTATTGTGGTACTTATTTTTACTCTACTTTGCAGTATGGTTCCGATTAAAAAAGTGAAGGAAATAGAGATTATAGAAGCTTTAAAAGGATAAGAAAAGTTTTAAAAGGATAAGAAAAGTTTTTTATTGCATATAAGTTACTATGTGGTATAATAAAAAGGCAAAATCAATGAATAGGAGTATTAGCAAATCCCCTATATTTAGAGAGTCAGTGGTTGGTGGAAACTGATTATAGCATTTGTGAACTCGCCTAGGAGATGTATTTTTGAATAAAGTAAAAAATATCGTAGAACTGCGTTAAAGTTTTGAGGTGCTAGAAGTGTTTATTTCTAGAACTAAGGTGGTATCGCGTTAAAATTGGCGTCCTTAGATAAGGACGCTTTTTTATATTTAAGGAGGAAAAATTATGCCGTTCGATCACACAAAAATAGAGCCAAAATGGCAAAAATATTGGGACGAAAACAAAACATTTAAAACAGATTGTTATGATGATTCAAAACCTAAATATTACTGTATGGATATGTTCCCATATCCATCTGGAAATGGTTTACATGTAGGACATCCTGAAGGATATACTGCAACAGATATCGTATCAAGAATGAAAAGAATGCAAGGATACAATGTATTACATCCAATGGGATTTGATTCATTTGGATTACCTGCTGAACAATTTGCGATTCAAACAGGTCATCATCCTGCAGAATTCACAAAGAAAAATATCGATGTTTTTAGAAAACAAATTAAATCATTAGGTTTTTCTTATGATTGGGATCGTGAAATTGCGACAAGTGATCCAGAATATTATAAATGGACACAATGGATTTTTACAAAATTATATGATCAAGGATTAGCATATATTGATGAAATTCCAGTTAACTGGTGTCCAGAATTAAAAGCTGTTCTTGCAAATGAAGAAGTTATTGATGGTAAGAGTGAACGTGGAGGATATCCTGTTATTCGTAAACCAATGCGTCAATGGGTTTTAAAAATCACTGAATATGCAGAAAGATTATTAGCTGATTTAGATGACTTAGATTGGCCAGAAGCTACAAAACAAATGCAACGTAACTGGATTGGTAAATCTATCGGGGCAAATGTTGATTTCAAAATTGATGGAACAAATAAAGTATTTACAGTTTTTACAACACGTTGTGATACATTATTTGGTGCAACATACTGTGTTATGGCACCAGAACATCCATATGTTGAAGAAATTACAACTGAAGCACAAAAAGCAGCTGTTGAAGCTTATAAAGAAAGCTGTGCAAGTAAATCTGACTTAGAAAGAACAGAACTTAATAAAGATAAAACAGGTATCTTCACTGGAGCTTATGCAATCAATCCTGTAAATGGTAAAAAAATTCCGATTTGGATTTCTGATTATGTACTTGCAAGTTATGGTACAGGAGCTATCATGGCTGTTCCAGCTCATGATGATCGTGACTATGAATTTGCTAAAAAATTCGGTATTGAAATCATTCCAGTATTAGAAGGTGGAAATATCGAAGAAGCTGCTTATACAGAAGATGGTGTTCATATCAATTCTGAATGGTTAAATGGTCTTGGGAAACAAGAAGCTATTGATAAAATGGTTGATTGGTTACAAGAACATCATTGTGGACAAAAGAAAGTATCTTATAAATTAAGAGATTGGTTATTTTCAAGACAACGCTATTGGGGTGAACCAATTCCTATCGTTCATATGGAAGATGGTACAATGCGTACAGTTCCTGTGGAAGAACTTCCATTAGAATTACCTGCAACTAAAAACTTCCAACCTCATGATAGTGGTGAATCACCACTTGCTAACTGTGAAGATTGGTTAGAAGTAGAAATCGATGGACAAAAAGGGCGTCGTGAAACAAATACAATGCCTCAATGGGCTGGATCATGTTGGTATTATATTCGTTATATTGATCCACATAATAGTGAACAAATTTGTGATCCAAAATTATTAGATAAATGGTTACCAGTTGATTTATATGTAGGTGGAGCAGAACATGCGGTATTACACTTATTATATTCTCGTTTCTGGCATAAAGTTCTTTATGATTGTGGTGTTGTTAAATGTAAAGAGCCATGGCAACGTTTAGTACATCAAGGTATGATTTTAGGAGACAACAACGAAAAAATGTCTAAATCTAGAGGTAACGTTGTTAATCCTGATGATATCGTAGCAAGTCATGGTGCTGATTCACTTCGTTTATATGAAATGTTTATGGGACCACTTGAAGCATCTCTTCCTTGGTCAACAAATGGATTAGATGGTTCTCGTAAATGGTTAGACCGTGTTTATCGTTTAATGATTGAAACAGGAAAATTATCTAATGAAAATGATCATAGTTTGGATCGTGTTTATCATCAAACTGTTAAAAAAGTAACTGATGATTTTGAAAAATTAGGTTTCAATACAGCTATTTCACAAATGATGATTTTCATTAATGAATGTTATAAAACAGAACATATCTATAAAGAATATGCTGAAAACTTTATTAAAATGCTTTCATGTATTGCACCTCATATTTGTGAAGAAATGTGGCAACAATTAGGACACAATGATTCAATTGCTTATGAACCATGGCCAACTTACGATGAAAAAATGTTAGTAAGTGATACTGTACAAATGGGTATTCAAGTTAATGGTAAATTAAGAGCTAAAATTGAAGTTGCTAAAGATGCAGATGATGAAGCTGTTAAAGAATTAGCATTCCAACAAGAAAACGTTAAAGCACATACTGACGGTAAAAATATCGTTAAAGTAATTGTGGTTAAAAATAAAATTGTAAACATTGTCGTTAAATAAAATATTACAAATGTTTAAGTAGAGATACGTCTCAAAAGCCTTGAAAAATCAAGCTTTTTGAAAAAAGTGTCTCTACTTTTTTATTTGCATATATTTTGATTAGTCTGCAAGAGTTCTTTTAATATTAACTAAACTAACGATAGGTAGTAATATAACTAACAAAAGGAAGTGAATGGATATGGAGAGGAAAGAAGAAATTATTCAAGCGACACTTATGTTAGCGTCTAAAAATGGAATAGACAATGTTTCAATGTCACAAATAGCGATGTAATTAGGAATAAGGAAACCATCATTGTATAATCATTTCCGTTCGAAGGATGAAATTGTAAAGGCAATGTATGATTATTTAAGAACACAAGCAAAAGAAAAACTAAAAATAACAGATCTTGATTATGGAAAACTTGTCAAAGATAAAAGTCTAGAAAAAGTTTTAAAATTAGCGGTTCATAATTATTGTAAGATGAGTACACAAAGTGATCTGTTTTCATTTTATAAAATCATTTATTCAACACGTTCTACAAATTGTATGGCTGCTCAAATTATGTGTGAGGAAACAGAAAAAATGCTTTTAGCAACTAAAAATCTTTTTTATGCATTACAAGTTCATCAAAAAATATTTGTAAAAGATATTGATCAGGCAGCTATCTCTTTTACAATGACAATACATTCTTTGATTGATTATCAATTAGATAGGAAAAGTGCAGGAAATAAATTTAATGAGGATATATTAGATAATTATATTTGTTGGTTTAGTACGGAATTTGGTGGTAAAGATGAAGAAAATATTGATTAATTATTTAGGACTTTTAGGAATTATATCTTTGATTTCTTACACTCTTGCTGTTGTTTTTTCACCATTTGGCTGAAAATAGAGCTTTAGCGTTATGGGCATTGCTTGCTTTAATTTTTATGATTTTAGAAGTTATTGGCACAAAGAATGTTCTGCGTTCTTTTTTTGGTATTCCGGAAAGATTTTCAGTCTTCGCAGTTACAGGATTTAATGCTGTCTTGGGAATTTATTTAATGGGTTTAAAGGAGAAAAAGATGCAAGCAAAAAATCTAATAATTTGTAAAGAAATTAGAGAATATTATCATGATGTTGAAAATTTAGTGAGAGATAGTTTTTGGAATGTATATCGTCCTGATTGTTATGAACATTATTTGCTTAATCAAATAAGAAATGATGAAGATTTTGTGAGTGATTTGGATTATGTGATGTTTTTAAATAATAAAATAATTGGACAAATTATTTTTATGAAGGCTTTAATTAAAATAGATGAGGGTAGAAATTTAGATGTTATGACCATAGGGCCTATTTCTATTGCAAATGATTTTAAAAGACAAGGATATGGAAAAATACTTATTGAATATGCACTTGAAAAAGCTAGAGAATTAGGATGTGGTGCTGTTTGTCTAGAAGGAAATATTGATTTTTATGGAAAAGTAGGTTTTGATTATGCTAAAAAATATGGCATACGCTATCATGGATTACCTGAAAATGAAGATAGTTCATTCTTTTTATGCAAAGAACTTATAAAAGGCTATCTAGATCACACTCGAGGTGAATATTTTACACCTCAAGGTTATTTTATTGACGAAACGAAAGTGGATGTCTTTGACCGACAATTTCCATCTAAGAAAAAATTAAAAATGCCAGGTCAAATATTTTAATGAATATTGGCAAAAAGGAAAAATAAAATGGTATCAAGTCAGAAATATTTAGATTATGTTTTAGAACAATTGAATGGTTTAGAAGAAATTACTTATCGAAAAATGATGGGTGAGTACATTCTTTACTATCAAGGAAAAATAGTAGGTGGTATTTATGATGATCGTTTACTTGTTAAACCTGTAGCATCAGCAATTACTTATATGAAAGAGCCTGTTTATGAATATCCATATACAGGTGCAAAGGAAATGCTTCTTGTAAAAGAAGTGGATGATTCTTCTTTTATAAAAGGATTATTTAAAGTGATGGTTGATGAACTTTCAATGACTAAAAAGAAAAAATAGAATATTTTGAGGAATTATGGATTTTGCTGTAATTCTTTTTTTATTTTTGTTAAAAAAAGGTGTAATTATGATAAAATATTTACAAGAGAAAGATGGGTGATTCCGTGAAAAGACAAGAAATCTATAAAACATCATTTAATCTTATTTAAAAGCAATGTTTGTATTTTTTGTTTTCTTTTTAATTTGTTCGTTTACGTTCTTCTTTTATATTAAAGAAGATATTGTAAATGAATCTGTTGATAAAGTTTTGATGAATACGGAAAAACAAACAGAAAGTTTAAAAGAATACATAAATATTTAATATCGTTATCTTGAAGGAATTGGAAATCATATTAGTAGACAAGATCTTTTCTGTGAAGATAATATTAATTTAATAAAATCAATTAAGAAATATACAAAACTTGAAAATGTTGGAATTATTAATTGTGATGGGGAAAGTCATTATGATAATGGCGCTGTTAAAAATGTTGCCCATCGTGAGTATTTTCAAGAAGCACTTAAGGGGAAAAGGGTTTTGAGTGATCCACTTGAAAGTGCTATTGCTGGGGAAACAAGGGTTATTTTGGCGGTTCCTATTTATAATCAACAAAAAGAGATTATTGGGGTTTTAGGTGGTAGTTATGATATCGGTAATTTGAATAAAATTGTTTTTAAAAATATCTATGGTGGAAAAGGTTCAACGTTTATTGTTTCTAAAGATGGACGATTGATTACTTATGATACTGCTTTCAAGAATAAAAAAATTTTACAAGCAGAAAGTATTTATAGCTATTTTGCAGGTTATGATGTTTTGTCGACGGATAAACTTCAAAGTTTAAGAGAAAAATTTACTAAACAAAAAAAAGGCTATATAACATTGAATTATCAAAATAAAAAATCATATATGGCATATTATCCACTAAAAATCAATGATTGGATCATGTGTTATAGCATTGATGCTGATGTTGCTCAAGAATCTTATACAGTTATTATTAGCTTAGGGTATCTACTCTTTACATTATTTGTTTTAGGTTTACTGGTACTTCTTTATACAATTTTTAACATCAACAAAAAACATCAAAAGAATCTATTAGAATATGTTAGAAAAGATGCGCTTACAGGAATTAAAAATAAAGAAACTTTAAAAACGGAAATTACAAATTATCTTGCAAAGGATAAATCTCAACATACCGGGGCTTTATTTATGATTGATGTTGATAACTTTAAAATGGTCAATGATCTTAATGGTCATGTTATAGGTGATGAAGTATTAAAAGCTTTTGGTACTCTTTTGAAAGAATCGTTTGCCGTAGATGATATTGTTGGTCGTGCTGGTGGTGATGAATTTATTGTTTTTGTTAAAGAAATTGAAGATGAAATACAAGCTCAAAAGAAAGCAAATGAAGTATGTCAAAAGATAAGAGAAATTTACATTGAAGACTTTAAAGGAAGTATTTCATGTAGTATTGGTATTGCCTTTTATCCAAAACATGGAATAACATTTAAAACTTTATATAATTTAGCGGATCAAGCTCTTTATCAGACAAAAAATCAAGGTCGTAATGGGTATACTTGTTATATAGAAAAATAATTAATTATAGATAAAAACTATTGAAACAATAATTTTTATCTATTTTTATTTATGTAAATAGGATTGTATAATTTCTAGGCAAGGAGAGAAGGAAAATGAATAAATCTTATTTATATTTAATGACTACGTTTATGTTATGGGGAAGTTTATATGTTGTTAGTCAATTTGTTTTAGGAAAGATTCCTACATTTACAGTTGCAATGTTTCGTTATTTGATTGCATTTATTGCGTTAAGCTTTATATCTTTAAAAAGTAAGAAAGAAAAGATTGAAAAAAGTGATTATAAATATTTCTTTATTATGGGATTTATTGGTTATTTTATTTCTGTGGATTGCCAATTATTAGGAACAAAGATTTCTGGTGGTTCAATGGTTTCTTTGATTAATTCTCTTAATCCAATTATTATCAGTGTAATGGCAATGATTATTTTAAATGAAAAACTAGAAATTAATAAAATTATTGGAATTATTCTTTCACTATTTGGTGTTTATATGATTGTTGGAACAGGAGCCAATATTGAATTTATTGGTGTTCTTATTTCTTTCATTGCTGTTATTGGTTGGGCTTTTATGTCTGTTATTTCAAGAAAGATTTCTAATAAATACAGTGCGCTTACTCTTACAAAGGTTTCAATGCTTATTGCGACAGTATGTAATATACCTGTTTCTTTTTTAGAAATTCAAATAACACATCCACTCATTCAAATTGATATAGGAGCCATTTTAGGAATTTTATATATGGGAATAGTTTGTACAGCCTTTACAAATATTTTATGGAATAAAAGTTTATCAATGCTTCCTGCTAATACATGTAGTGCTTTTTATCCTATTCAAACACTAACATCTTCTTTTTTGGGGGTGCTTGTTTTTCATGAGATTTTGACAACATCCTTTGTTTTAGGATCAACATTTATCATTGTTGGTGTGTTGATTAGTTTACTATTTCAAAAACGCACTCGAAAAGAGGAAGAAGTCCTAGTATAATAATACTAGGTGATGACAATGAATTTATATCAATTGCGTTATTTTGTAACGCTTGCTAAAGAGGAACATTATACAAAAGCCACTGCAAAATCACATATTACACAACCGAGTTTGACTCATGCAATTCATCTAATGGAAGATGAAATAGGATTAAGTTTATTTGAACGGAAGGGAAGAAATGTTATTCTTACAAAATATGGACATCTTTTTCTAAAAGAAATAGAAAATCTTCCTTTCATTACTTTTACTAAAAGTAGTGGAATTCGTTCTATGATCGATCATATTTTAGAAAAGAAAAATATTCATCCATGTATATCTATGGAAATAGAAGAAGATGAAGTGGTAGGTGGTTTTGTAGGACATGATTTAGGAATTGCTATTGTTCCTGACATGGCTGTTTATGATTTGTTACCAATTAAAAAAATAAAAATCAAAGACTTAGAAGATCAACAAACTTTTTATATGGCTTATTTAAAAGATAACGAAAAATCAAAAGCATTTAAACAATTTATTGACTATGTAGTAGGTGAAAAAAATGATTGGTGATCGTATTAATGATATTTTAAATAGCCAAGTAGAGTCTTCAAGTTTATCAGCTTTATGTCTTTTTTTAAAAGACAATATTAAAATGATTCCACAATTAACGATTCAAGACATCGCCAAGGCTTGTCATATTTCAAAAGGGCAAGTATCTAAATGTATCAAGATGTTAGATTATAAAAATTATGAGGAGTTTCGTTTTGCCTGTTTACAACAAATTGATTCTCTTACACGACATAAACAATTTTTCGATGATACGCAATCAGAAAAAGAAAATATAAACGCATTTACAAAGTATTTAGTTCAAGAAATAAATTATGTAAGCCAACATCTTTCGATGGATGAACTTATGAAAATGATTAGGAAAATTCAAAATGCACATCATGTCTACCTTTATGCAAGAGGAGATGCGAGAAGTTATTGTTATCAACTTTTAAGAGAATTGAATATTAAACATATATCTTGTACTTTATGTGATGGTAATTTTAAAAAGGATTATGTTTATCAAAAAGATGATTTATTATTGATTATCAGTACAAATGGAAACCTCTTTACTTTTGATCAACGAATTGTTAAAAGATTAAAAGAAGCTAAAATATTTAAGTTTCTTATTACCTGTCAAGAAATAAATGATTTTGATCAAACGTTTAGAATACAAACACATAATGCTTTATATAACGAATACAGCATGCGTCATGTTTTGGATTTAGTATTGTTATTGCTTTAGTTTCCTTTTTGGAAACTTTTTTAATTTATCTTGCAAAAATGTTTAAGATGTTTTTGTAAGATAAAGGAGGAATGACAATGGGATTTAGAAAAGATTTTTTATGGGGTGGCGCTACTGCTGCGAATCAATGCGAAGGTGGTGTTAACCAAGGGAAGAGAGGTCTTGCTAATGTCGATTTAATGCCGTTAGGAAAAGATCGTTATCTAGTTGGGACAGGAAAGAAGAAAATGTATGATTTTGATCAAGAACATTTTTATCCTGCCTTAACAGCAATAGATTTTTATCATCATTATCAAAGTGATATTGCTTTATTTGCGCAAATGGGTTTTAAGACATTTCGTCTTTCGATTGCTTGGACACGCATTTTTCCACAAGGTGATGAAAGTGAGCCAAACGAAGAAGGGCTTCAATTTTATGAAAATATTTTTAAAGAATGCCATAAATATGGTATTGAACCTCTTGTAACTATAAATCATTTTGATTGTCCAATGCATTTAGTAAAGACAATAGGGGGATGGCGCAGTCGAAAAATGATTCATTATTTTTATAAACTTTGTAAGGTATTATTTACACGTTATAAAGGCCTTGTTAAATACTGGATTACATTCAATGAAATCAATATGATTTTACATTTTCCTTTTGTAGCGGCTGGACTTTGTTTTGAAAAAGGTGAAAATGAAATACAAGCAATGATTACATGTGTTCATCATCAACTTGTCGCAAGTGCAATGGTTACGAAACTTGCCCATGAAGTAGATGAAAAGAATCAGATAGGTTGTATGTTGGCGGCGGGCTCTTATTATCCGGAAACTTGTAAACCTGAAGATTATTGGCAAGCGATTTGTGATAATAGAGAGGTCTATATGTTTGCTGATGTACAAGCTCGAGGTTATTATCCATCTTATGCATTAAAATGGATTAAAAAAAGAAAGGCCAACATTCCCTTTGAAAAAGGTGATCAAGAAATACTTATGAAAAATACAGTAGATTTTGTAAGTTTTTCTTATTATTCTTCAAGGGTAAGTAGCAGTGATTTAAGTAAAGGAAAACAAAGTGAAAGTAATATCTTTGCTTCAGCAAAAAATCCATATCTAAAAGAAAGTGATTGGGGTTGGGCTATTGATCCATTAGGTTTTAGAAGTACAATCAATGAACTTTATGATCGTTATCAAAAACCACTTTTTGTTGTAGAAAATGGTTTGGGAGCAAGTGATGTTGTAGAAGAAGATGGAACGATTCATGATGAATACCGTATTGATTATTTAAGACAACATATTCAAGCAATGAAAGATGCCGTAGAAGAAGATGGTGTTGATTTAATAGGGTATACAACATGGGGTTGTATTGATTTGATTTCTAATGGGACAGGAGAAGTACAAAAGCGTTATGGTTTTATTTATGTAGATCGTGATAATCTAGGAAAAGGAACTTATCAAAGAAAGAAAAAAGATTCATTTGAATGGTATAAAAAAGTTATAGAAAGTAATGGGGAAAATCTTGATTAAAGTTGCTATTTATTGTTAGATTGAAAGCTTCTTTTCTAAATAGAAAAGAGGCTTTCTTATGGCTTTAAAATGATAATCTCCAAAAGTGGAGGAAGCAATATGGAAACATTATTCAATTCTAATAAAAAAACATCAAAGAAAACACAAGAAGCAATTGCTTAAGCAATTAGTAAAGATAAAATTGTTATTTTAAATACAGGAAAAAATCAAACAGAACTTGAAGAGTTTTATGATATTCTACCAAGAGTATGTTATTTAAATTGTATTTTTGGAGCACTTGTTTAAGATTTAAAAGAAAGCATTGTATCAAAAAAAGTTTGATGAGGATACTTTAAAAAACTATTAGAAATTGCGGTAAAGGAAGATGATTTTATTCATTTTCTAACAGAAAAATCTTTTGTTCAAAAAGGAAAAGTTGAAAGAATATCACATAGAAAGCTACCAAGAAATGTATAAACGTGTGACAATTCAAAAAGAAAATCTTGTAGAGTTTTATTTCAACAATCCTTTTCCGGTTTATAAATTAAATCTTTATCATCAAAGTTCAAAGTCAAGGCAAAGAACCTATAATCGTATTCAAGAAACTTATTTAGATGTTTAAATGGCACTTACTGAAGAAACATCTTTAGAAATCATTTGTAAAAATATTAATAAAGGAAATGGTTTAAAACATTTATGCCAAGTTTTAAATTTACCAACTGAACAAATAACTGTGGTTAGAATGGATGTGTAGAAGTAATTAAAAATTATTTATTAAAAGAGTTACGAGAGTTACTTTTTTTGTGCTAGGATAATAAACGAAGGAAGTGTTTTAGGTGTTTAAAAAACAAAAGAAAATGACAGTAATGGATTTTACAGGAATCTATGAAAATGAAAATTTTTATAAACATAAAAATATTGAATGGCTTGATTTTCGTGAATTGCAAGGAGTTTATGGCTATTGCAGTCAACAAGCAAGAAAAAGTATTGAAGATAAAATAAAGGATTTATCACCGGAAGGCATTCATTTTATAGATTCAGGAAATTTTCATTATGTGAGTGAATTTTGGATAGAGAAAATTAAACAGAGTTTTATTTTAGTTGTTTTTGATCATCATAGTGATATGGTACAACCTTTATTTGATAATATTTTAAGTTGTGGTTCCTGGATTTTAAACAGTATTGAAAATAATGTGTATTTAAAGAAAATTATTCTTATAGGAATCGATGAAAAACAGGTTTCTTTAATTCCTAAACATCAAGATAAAGTTTTATACCTTAAAAATGATGATTTAGAAAATTTGGAAGTTTGGAAAAAAATCGATGATTTGTTACACCGTTATCCTTTATATATTTCAATTGATAAAGATGTTTTATCGAAACGTGTGGTGCAAACAGATTGGGATCAAGGTTCAATGCAACTTATTGAATTTAAAATATTACTTGCTTATTTATTTAAAAACAGTCATACCATTGGTGTTGATATTTGTGGAGAATGTGCTAATGAAGTTGGGCTTCTAAATGAAATTAAAGAAGATGATGTCTTTAATAAAAAAATTCTTTCATTTTTAAAAGAAGAAGAAAACTAAAATAGGACCAAGATTTTTGTCTTGGTCCTATTTTAAAGTATTGTGTAACATATTTAAAAGTAATTCTACAAAAATAACCACGATTGATTGTAAATCAACGATTGATTGTTTAGATAATGTATAGCCTGGTAAAATAAGAGTATTTTCAATAGATAATTTAGGTTTCGAATTTAAAGTAATTAAATACGTATTTTCTGAAGCATTTGAAAGATCAAAAAAACGAGAAACATTATTTTGATTTCCTTCGATAGAAAAATAAATCAATAAATCATCTTCATGAATCGTATTATAAAGATGACTGGCTTGCATATAATCATAGGCAAAATAAGTATTAATACCTAAATCTTGTAATCCTAAAACTAAATGCTTTGCTGGTAAAGAGGAATAATGAACACCGATGATGTAGATGGTTTTGGTGTTTTTTATTTGTTCAATAAGTTGATTGAGTTTGTTTTGATCGATGTTATTAAATTGACGAATAACTGATAAATATTGAGAAATTTGTTGATTGAATAAATTTTCAGGATTCACTTCAATATGTTCTTGATGAAGATAATGTACCATATCAAAACGAAAATCTTTATAACCTTTATATCCTAAAACTCGGCAAAATCTTAAAATACCAGAAGTTGAAACTTGGCATAGTTCAGCAATTTTTGTAATTGTTGCTGTTTCAACGGCAGAAGGATTTTGAATAATGTAGTCATAGACTTTACGTTCTGTTTTCGAAAAATCATTTTTATGTAAGTGTATCGTATCCATTAAATTCATAGTATCACCTCATGTTTATTTTATCTAATTGTGATAAAATTGTCAAAATAATATGTAACTATTGACAAAGTAATGGAAGAAGAATAATATAAAATTGTAAAAATTATCAAAATAAAGTGTAAAAAGTAACAGGAGGCTATTATGAAACAATTACCAAAAGGATTTTTATGGGGAGGAGCAACAGCTGACTTTCAATATGAAGGAGGATTCAATGAAGGAGGACGTGGACTTTTATCTCATGATTTTGAAACCGATGGTTCTCAAGAAAATCCAAGACATCATACTTTCCAAATGCCAGATGGAACAATCTTAAAACCACGAAGTTCATTTTTCTATGCAGATCCAGTACCTAGTGAAGCTAAACCAGTTTTTTTAGATGATCAATATTATCCAAGTCATCAAGCAGTTGACTTCTATCATCATTACAAAGAAGATATTGCTTTAATGGCTGGAATGGGCTTTAATGTTTTTCGGTTTAGTATTTGTTGGAGCCGTATTTATCCATTAGGGGATGAAGAAACGCCAAATGAAGAAGGGTTAAAATTTTATGATGAAGTTATTTCAGAACTTGAAAAATATCATATGGAACCACTTATTACCATTTGTCATGATGAAATGCCAATGCATCTTGCTTTAAAATACGGTGGGTGGTCAAACCGATATGTTATTGATTGTTATGTAAAATATTGTAAGACATTATTTGAAAGATTTGGAACACGTTGTAAGTACTGGTTAACATTTAATGAAATCAATGCAGTTAGAGGATTTGGTCCATGTGGAACAAGAGAAAGTGATGGAAAAGTAAGATATCAAGCAGACCATCATATGTTTGTTGCCAGTGCTAAAGCTGTTATTTTAGGACATCAAATGATGCCAGAAAGTATGTTTGGAACAATGTATGCGATGAGTGAACTTTATCCAGCAACATGTAAACCAGAAGACATATTTAAACGCCTTCAAGCAAGAAGAGAAAACTGGTATTTTATTGATACAATGGCAAGAGGATATTATCATCCTTATGCTAAAAGTGTGTGGCAACATCATGGATTTGATTCATTAGAAATTACAGAAGAAGATAAAGAAATCTTAAAAGAAGGACAATTAGACTTCGTATCATTTTCTTATTATCGTTCTAATACAGTAAAAAAAGATGATCTTTGGTTTAATGTTGGCGGTTCTTCGAATCCTTATTTAGAAAATACACCTTGGGGATGGCCTGTTGATCCACTTGGACTAAGACATTGTATGAATGAAATTTATGATCGTATCCAAAAACCAATTTTTATTGTTGAAAATGGTATGGGTGCCATTGATGAAGCAGATGAAAATGGTTATGTAGAAGATGATTATCGTATTGAATATCTTCAAAAACATTTATCTGCAATGGCTGATGCCATTAATATTGACGGTGTCGATTGTTTAGGCTATACAATGTGGGGACCTATCGATCTTGTCTCTTTATCAACGGGAGAAATGAAAAAACGTTATGGATTTATCTATGTTGATATGGATGATAAAGGAAATGGGACTTTAAAACGTACGAAGAAAAAATCTTATGATTGGATGAAACATATCATTGAAACAAATGGAAAAGCACTTGATGAAAAGCTCTAGCATTCGCTAGAGTTCTTTTCATTCTTGACACTTCTTTATAATTCCTATAATATTAGTAGGAAAACGGAGGCGTCTTATGATTTATTTAGACTATGCAGCTAATACACCAATAGAAAAAGAAGTCCTTGACACTTATTATCAAGCAACAATGCACTATTTTGCTAATCCTAATGCAAATCATTCTTTAGGGTTACAAGCAAAAGATATTATTGATCAAATAACAAAGAAAATTGCTGAACAACTACATGTTTTACCTGAAGAAATTATTTATACATCAGGGGCCAGTGAAGCAAATAATCTTGCTATCAAAGGGGTTTTAGAAAGGTATAAACATCGTGGAAAACATATTTTAATATCTCCATTAGAACATAATTCAATTTTATCAAGTCTTACAAAAATGCAAGAACTTGGTTTTGTTGTTGAAATGCTTCCATTAAAGAAAAATGGACAAGTTGATGTAGCTCAAATAAAGTCATTGCTTAAAGAAGATACCATTCTTGTAAGTGTTTGTAGTGTTGATAGTGAATTGGGGATTAGACAACCAATTGAAGAAATTGGAAAAGTTTTAAAAGATTATAAATATTGTTTCTTTCATAGTGATGCTTCTCAAGCTATTGGGAAAGTAGCAATTGATTATCAAAATGTCGATTTAGTAACCGTGGCACCACATAAGTTTTATGGAATGTTAGGTACTGGAATTTTAATTAAAAAGAAAAATGTGGGGTTAAAAACACAAATTGATGGAGGAAAATCAACAACTGTTTTTAGAAGTGGAACTCCTGAATTAGCGCATATTGTTTCTATTGAAAAAGCTTTAGAAATCGCATTTTCAAAACAACAAGAAAGAATAGAATATGTTAAGAAATTAAATTATAAAATTGTTGATGAACTCAAAGAATATCCACAGGTATTATTGAATCATACAGAATGTTCTTTACCTCATGTAATCAATATTTCTTTAAAAGGAATTAAAGCCACAAAGTTTGCAGAACTTTTAGATCATCAAGGAGTTTATGTTTCGACGAAAACATCATGTTGTCCGGCAGAAACACCTTCTAAAATGATTTATGCACTCTTTCATGATCGTGGACGTGCTTTATCTTCTTTTAGAATAAGTCTTTCTCATTTAACAACAGAAAAAGAAATTGATGAATTTTTAGCTATTTTTTCTCAATGTTATAAGGAGTGTTTTGGAAATGGAAAAATATAGAGAAATAGAAAGAAGTATCATAAAAACTTATCGTAAAGAAATTTGGTCTAAATTTATTAAAGCTATTAAAAACTATCAACTTATTCAAGAAAATGATAAAATCATGGTTTGTATCAGTGGGGGTAAAGATTCTTTTTTGATGGCTAAATGTATTCAAGAATTACAAAGACATGGACGTGTTCCTTTTGAAGCATATTATGTTGTCATGGATCCGGGATATAACAGTTATAATCGAGATTTTATTGAAGATAATGCGGATTTATTGAATGTACCTATTGAAATCTTTGAAAGTGATATTTTCGATGTGGTTTCAACAGTTGATAAAAGTCCATGTTACTTATGTGCGAAGATGAGAAGAGGGTATCTTTATAGTAAGGCTCAAGAATTAGGATGCAATAAAATCGCTTTAGGGCACCACTTTGATGATGTAATTGAAACGACGCTACTTTCTATGTTTTATGGTTCAGAAATCAAAACAATGATGCCTAAATTACATAGTGAAAACTTTGAAGGATTAGAGCTTATTCGACCATTATATTTAGTGAAAGAAGAAAGTATTATTTCTTGGCGTAAACATAATGATTTAACATTTATTAATTGTGCCTGTCGTTTTATTGAAGGATGTTCTTTAATTAATGATGGAACAAGTAAGAGAAAAGAAATGAAAGAATTAATTAAAACAATGAAACAAGTAAACTCAAATGTTGATCAAAATATTTTCAAAGCTTTAGATAATGTTAATTTAGATTGTATTTTAGGAACAAAAAAGGATAAAGTTTATCAGAATTTTTTAGAAGAATATGAAAAATAAAGAAATTATAAAGAAAGCATTTAAGCAATCAATTCCTATTATGTGTAGTTATTTGTTTGTTTCAATAGCTTATGGCATAATGATGAATGAAGCGGGATTTGCTTGGTATGTCGCATTACTTGTAAGCTTTTTGATTTATACAGGAGCTTTTCAGTTTCTTTTAATTACTTTACTAAGTGTTGGTGCTTCTTTGCTTACAATTGGTGTTACGGCTCTTTTGATGAATAGTCGACAACTTTTTTATAGTTTATCTTTTATAGATATTTTTAATAAAATGAAACAAAAGTGGTATATGATTTTTACCATGACTGATGAAACCTATGCGGTTAACTGTAATTTAGAAAAACAAAATAAAGAAGAAGTTATGTTTTATGTCGCATTTTTTTCAAGAAGTTATTGGCTTATTGGAACTGTTTTAGGAGCTGTACTTGGCAATTTGATTCCTTTTGATTTAACAGGAATTGATTTTTGTATGACAGCATTGTTTATTATTATTTTTATGGATCAATTAGAAAAAAATAAAGATCATTTTCCAGCTATTGTAGGGGTAATTACTGCTATTATTTGTTTGGTTGTGTTTGGCACTCAAAACTTTATGTTACCGTCATTGATTATTTCTTCGATGGTTTTACTTGTAAAACAAGGAGGAACAGGATATGAATAAATATATTTTAGGAGCTATCGTTCTTTCGGCGATGATTACCTTTTTATTAAGAGCTTTACCTTTTCTCTTATTTAAAGAAAAGGAATTGCCTGAGTGGTTAAAAAAAATAGAAAAAAAATTACCAATGACTATTATGGCAGTTCTTATTGTTTATTGTCTAAAGGATTTAAGAACACAAATGACAACACTCTTTTTCCCTTGTTTTTTAGCATGTTTAACTGTTGTGTTTACTTATAAATGGAAGAAAAATACTTTTTTAAGTATTATTTTATCAACTGTTGTTTATATGATTTTTATACGTCTATAGTTTGTTAAAAATATCACAAGCTATAGATTTTTTATTTTAACAGTGCTATAATTACATTAACGCTTAAAAATTGTATTTAAGGAGGAAATATAAATGGGATTTTTGACAGGTAAAACAGCAATTATTACAGGAGCAGGACGTGCTGTCTTAGAAGATGGAAGCTGTGGTTCTATTGGTTATGGAATTGCAACTGCTTATGCTAAAGAAGGAGCTAATCTTGTTATTACAGGACGTAATGTTAAAAAATTAGAAGCTGCTAAAGAGGAATTAGAAAGATTATATGGTATCAAAGTTTTAATAGTTCAAGCAGATGTCAATGCTGGTGCTGATAATGAAGCCGTTGTTAACAACGTTGTTAAACAAGCTATGGACACTTATGGAAGAATCGATGTTTTAATCAACAATGCTCAAGCATCTGCATCAGGGGTAACATTGGCGGATCATACAACAGAACAATTTGATCTAGCAATGTATTCAGGCCTTTATGCTGCTTTCTATTATATGAAAGCATGCTATCCATATTTAAAAGAAACAAAAGGATCGGTTGTCAACTTTGCTTCAGGTGCAGGGTTATTTGGAAACTATGGACAATGTTCCTATGCTGCAGCAAAAGAAGGAATCCGTGGATTAACACGTGTAGCTGCTAATGAATGGGCAAAAGATGGAATCAATGTTAATGTGGTATGTCCTTTAGCTTGGACAGCACAATTAGAACAATTTGAAAAAGCATATCCAGAAGCTTTCAAAGCAAATGTTAAAACACCACCAATGGGACATTTTGGAAATAACGAATTAGAAATTGGGCGTGTCTGTGTACAACTTGCAAATCCTGATTTCAAATATATGACAGGAGAAACACTTACATTAGAAGGTGGACTTGGTTTAAGACCTTAATAATCAATCACTCTTAGGAGTGATTTTTTTTATGTATTCTTTTATAATGAGTATATAGGAAAGAAGGGATATTTATGAAGTATGCATTGATCAATGGAAAGGTTTTAAATGGTCACAAAGATATGGAAGTGGAGACAGGTAAAACCATTTTTATTGAAAATGAAAAAATTGTCGCTATTGAACCTTATCGTAATTTAGATAAATCTTATCAAATTATTGATTTACAAGGAAAATATATTTTACCAGGATTAATCAATATGCATGTTCATCTTGCCGGAAATGGAAAACCACAAAAGAAACAAAAGGATAATGAAAAGACAGTTAAAATGTTGTTGTCTAATCCATTATCACAAAGAATTACGTACAAAGTAGTTTCTAATTTTGCAAAAATTGAATTAATGAGTGGAGTTACAACGATACGTACAGTTGGTGGTATTGCGCATTATGATTCAAAATTAAGAGATGAAATTTTAAAAGGAAAAGTTATTGGTCCAAGAATTGTTGCCAGTAATGAAGGAATCTCGGTTTCTCATGGACATATGGCAGGCTCTGTCGCAATTGCTGCCCATAATAATGAAGAAGCCTTAGCTTTAGTAGATAAAGCGAAAAGTCAAAATGTTGATCTCATTAAACTTATGATTACAGGTGGAGTTTTAGACGCGAAAGAAAAGGGTGTTCCCGGTGAACTAAAAATGCCTCCTGAAATGGTAAAAGCTGTTTGTGATAAGGCACACCAACTTGGTTATAAAGTAGCAGCACATGTTGAATCATCTGAAGGAGTACGTGTAGCTTTAGAAAATGGGGTTGATTCGATTGAACATGGGGCTAAATTGGATGATGAAATGATTGCTTTATTTAAAGAAAAGAAAGCCTTTTTATGTACAACGATTTCACCAGCGCTTCCTTTTGCTTTATTTGATCCAAGTATTTCTAATGCTTCAGAAATAGAAAAATATAATGGTGAATTGGTTTTCAATGGTATTATTGATTGTGCAAAGCAAGCGTTAGAAAATGATATACCCGTTGTTTTAGGAAATGATGTAGGATGTCCATGGGTCAGTCAATATGATTTTTGGCGAGAACTTTATTATTTCCATAAATATATTGGCGTATCTAATTGTTTTGCTTTATATACAGCAACTTCACTTGCTTCTAAATATGTCGGTCTTGAAGATGTTACAGGAACAATTGATATTGGTAAAGAAGCGGATATGATTGTTGTAAGTGAAAATCCTTTAGATGATTTAAAAGCCTTAAGACATGTAGAAAAAGTCTTTACACGAGGTAAATTGATTGATCATCCAAAGGTAAAAATCAATAAAATTGTAGAGACAGAATTAGATAAGTATTTGTAAGGAGTTAACTATGAACAAAAAATTTTTCTTTTTTGACATTGATGGAACATTAGCGGTAGGAACACCAGGAAGACAATATATTCCTAAATCCACAAAAAAAGCAATTCGCGTGTTAAAAGAACAAGGACACTTTGTAGCTATTGCCACAGGAAGAAGTTATGCAATGGCAGTCGATCACATGAGAGACCTTGGCTTTGAAAATATGGTCAGTGATGGTGGAAATGGAATTACCATCAACAATGAACTTATTACAATTAAACCATTAGATTATCAAAAATGTTTAGACTTAATAGATGAATGTAAAGAAAAAGGATTTATTTGGGCTATTTCACCAGATAATAAAACAAGAAGATTAGCTCCGGATCAACGCTTTTATGATTTTACACACGATGTTTATATGAATACCGAAGTTGTAGATGGATTAGATCCTAGAAATTTGATCAAATCTTTAAAGTTTATGTGGCATGTTTTGCGCCAGAGGAACAAAAATTAGAAACGTTAAAAGAATTACCTTGGTGTCGTTTCCACAAAGAATATTTATTTGTAGAACCTGGTGATAAATCGGTAGGTATTAAAATGATGGTTGATCATTTTAAGGGTAATTATAAAGATGTTGTTGTTTTTGGTGATGAAAAAAATGATTTAAGTATGTTTAGAGACGAATGGACAAGTATCGCTATGGGAAATGCAATTGATGAATTAAAAGAAAAAGCAACTTATGTGACGACACCATGTGACCAAGATGGTATTTACAATGCATGTGTTCATTTTGGTTGGATTCAAGAATAATTTCATTTTTTCTAAAAAAGTTGAAAAACTTCAAGACTTTGTCACGCATTTATTTATGTCACTTTTGAAAAGTTAGAAAAAGATATTTAATTTAAATAGAAACTTTGATATGTGGGTGAATAATAAGACTTTTCATACTGTTGGTTATAAATATCATAAACAATATCTTCAATATCCTGCAACTTTTTGTAATGTATCAAAATCTTATGATAAAGGAAATTGCGTAGCAAGATATCATTTTTTACAATGTCCTAGTGCTGAGTTTACGAAGAAATATAAGCTCATGCATATACTTCCACTTTAGGGAATTAATCAACTTTATTGAATCTTGTTGTGCGATGGTTGGTTTATTTGGTGATGATCTTAATGATTATATGGCAAAATGTGGTGCTAAATAACAATCCCAAAATAACGATTTTATCGATGGAAATAATGTTTGACATTGGCATAAATATATAGTATGATGACAAAGCAGTAAATAAATAGCAGCACATAGAGGATTAAAAAATGCGTTAATATCAAATGATTGCAAAGTACCTGGCTGCAATGGGAAATGCTTAATATTAACACTTATTAATTGATCTATGCAATGTTATTGCTTTATGCAAATAAAACAATACGGAGGAAAATTTATGGCACGTTATACAGGACCACAATGGAAAATCTCTCGTCGTTTAGGATTCTCAATCTTAGAAAACGGGAAAGAATTAAACAGAAGAGCTTATGCTCCAGGTCAACATGGACAAAAAAGAAAAAAACAAACTGAATATGGATTACAATTAGCAGAAAAACAAAAAGTAAGACATATGTATGGAGTTAATGAAAAACAATTCCACAACACATTTAATCAAGCAGGTAAAATGGAAGGTATCCATGGTTATAACTTCTTATGCTTATTAGAAAGAAGATTAGACAATGTTGTTTATAGATTAGGTTTTGCTTCTACAAGAAGACAAGCTAGACAATTAGTAAACCATGGTCATTTCTTAGTAAATGGTGTTAAAACTGATATCCCATCATATAGAGTAAATATTGGTGATGTTATCGAAGTAAGAGAAAAATCATTAAATTTAGCAGTTATTAAAGAAGCTTTAGAAAACAAAGTTGTAACTCCAGCTTTCGTTGAAGTTGATACTAATAAATTAACTGGTAAATTAACTCGTTTACCTGAAAGATCTGAATTAAACTCAGAAATCAATGAATCATTAATCGTTGAATATTACAACAGACTTGGTTAATAAGAAAAACAGCTTTTATAGCTGTTTTTTTTGTATATAAAGGAGAATTTATGAATACAAAGATCATTGTTTATAATAAGGAATACATTCACAATTATGATGCTTTAAAACAATTATGTTTGATGATGAATATTGAGATTATTTTAATAAATAACCAGATGACACAAAATAAAATAAAAGATCTTTTGAATAATAAAATAAAGAAATCAAAAAAGAAAAAATTAGAATATTCAGTTATTATCTTTTCAAATGTTCCTTCTTTACAAATGGATCAAATATTGACGTTGTTAAAAGAAAATACAACACTTTGTTTAAAAGCAATTGTTACAGCAACAAATTATAATTGGACATTTGAAAATATTTATTTACATTTATTAGAAGAATATCAAAAAAATAAATAAATCGTATAGAATAGAGGTAGTAATTTTGGTATAATAGATAAAGAATAATAAGGAGGTTTCTATGAACGAAAGTAGAATTTGTATTGCTCTTGACTTTAAGACAAAAAGCGATGTTGAAAACTTCTTAAAACAATTTGAGGGAGAGAGTCTTTATGTAAAAGTAGGGATGGAATTGTTTTATGGAGAAGGTATTGAAATCATTAAAATGATTAAAGAAATGGGACATAAAATCTTTTTAGATTTAAAACTTCATGATATTCCAAATACTGTAAAAAGTGCCATGAGACAACTTGCTAAGTTAGATGTTGATATGGTCAATGTCCATGCTTCAGGCGGTATTGAAATGATGAAAGCTGCTATTGAAGGATTAGAAGAAGGTAAAACAACTGGTAAAAGACCATTATGTATTGCAGTAACATGTTTAACATCTTTAGATCAAGATGTTTTAGATAATCAATTACTTATTCATGAGCCATTAGAAAATGTTGTATTAAAATGGGCTGAAAACGCAAAAACTGCAGGATTAGATGGAGTTGTATGTTCTCCATTAGAATCAAAAATCATTCATGATCATTTAGGAATGGAATTTTTAACTGTTACACCAGGAATCCGTCTTGCAAGTGATAATGTCAATGACCAAAAGCGTGTAACAACACCAGCAATGGCAAAGGAACTTACTTCAAGTTATATTGTTGTTGGTAGAACAATTACAGGAAGTCAAGATCCTATGGCTACTTATAAAAAAGTATATCAAGATTTTCAAGGAGAATAGAAATGAAAAAAATTATTGCTAAAGATTTATTAGATATTAAAGCTGTCTTTTTAAGACCAAATGAACCATTTACTTGGGCAAGTGGTATTAAATCACCAATTTATTGTGATAACCGTTTAACATTATCTTATCCAAAAGTAAGAAAAGATGTTGAACAAGGACTTGCACAACTTGTAAAAGATAATTTCCCAGATGCAGAATGTTTAATGGGAACTGCTACTGCAGGAATTGCTCATGCAGCCCTAGCAGCTGATATTTTAGATTTACCAATGGGTTATGTCCGTGGTGGAGCTAAATCTCATGGACGTAATAATCGTATTGAAGGTGTTGTTAAAGAAGGAATGAAAGTTGTTGTTGTTGAAGATTTAATTTCAACAGGAGGTTCTTCTTTAGAGTGTGTTGAAGCTTTAAGAGAAGCAGGATGTGAAGTTTTAGGATTAGTTGCAATATTTACATATGGTTTAGATAAAGCAATTGTTAATTTTGAAAATGCACATTGCCCATTTGTAACTTTATCAAACTATGATACATTAATTGAAGTAGCAAAAGAACATGATTATATCAAACATGAAGATATGGAAAAATTAAAAGCTTGGAAAGTTGATCCAAGTGATGAATCATGGATGAATAAATAAGAAATCAAGGGGAATGATGGTAAAATAAGCCATTGTTCCTTTTTTTTGTTTTTATTTGCAAAAAATAGTGGTATGATGTAAAAGGAATTATAGGTTTACTTTTTGGAGGTAATTATGTTTAAAAGTATTCGATATGTATTAAAAGAAAACTTTATAAATTTATATCGTATATATTGTATTTCAAAATATGAACTGCTTTCGGATATACGTGATTCAAGATTAGGTGTTTTTTGGAATTTTGCCAATCCAGCAATTCAAATTATGACATATTATTTTGTATTTGGTTTAATCATGAATAGAAAGGCAGTAGGGAAAATTCCTTTTATTCAATGGATGTTATGTGGGATGGTCGTTTGGTTTTTTATTAGTCCATGTATTACTAATGGTGCCAATGCAATTTACGCAAAACGAAATGTCATTACAAAAATGAAATTCCCAGTTTCGGTTTTGCCGGCAACTGTTGTTGGCAAAGAATTATTTAATCATTTTTGTTTGATGGCCATTCTTGTTGCTTTTTTACTTACACAAGGAATTATGCCATCACTTTATTGGTTTGAACTCATTTATTATTTGTTTGCGGCGATTTGTCTTACAATATCGCTTGCAATGATTACATCTGTTTTAAATATGCTTGCTCGTGATACAAGAAAGCTTATTTTAGCGTGTATGCGTCTTTTACTTTATTTAACACCGATCTTGTGGCCTATTTCACGTTTACATAAATATGGGTGGCAAATGACAGTAAGATATATTATGAAAGCTAATCCAATTTATTATATTGTTTGTGGTTATAGAGATTGTTTCTTATATCATCATGGAATCTTATTTTATTGGAAACAAATGCTTTTCTTTTGGGTGTTTGTTATTGTGGTTTTTACAATTGGTAGTATGATGATGTATAAATTTAAACATAAATTTATTGATATGATTTAGGTGGTAATAATGGAAGATTATGCAATTAAATTTGAACATGTTTCAAAAATATATAAATTAAAAAAGAAAAATGATGGAAAATCAAAAAGTTCTGTCACACAAAGATTCTATGCTTTAAATGATATTACATTTACAATTCCTAAAGGGGAAGTTGTAGGAATCTTAGGAACAAATGGTTCTGGTAAATCAACACTTTCTCTTATTTTAGCAGGTATTTCACAAATTGATGAAGGAACAATGGATATCAATGGAGAACAAGCCTTAATTGCCATTAATACAGGACTTGATATGCAACTTACTGGACTTGAAAATATCAATGTTAAAGGGGCTTTATTAGGTCTTTCAAGAAAAAGAATTCAAGAAATAACAGAAGGAGTTATTGAATTTGCGGAAATTGGTGATTTCTTATATCAACCAGTTAAGAAATATTCAAGTGGGATGAAATCAAGACTCGGTTTTTCAATTTCTCTTTATTTAAATCCTGATATCATTATTGTCGATGAAGCTTTATCTGTTGGAGATAAGGGATTTGCTCAAAAATGTTTGGATAAGATGAATGAACTTAAAGATCAAGGAAAAACAATTATTTTCATTTCGCACTCTTTACCACAAGTAAGAGGTTTCTGTCAAAAGGCAATGTGGATTGAAGGTGGACGTTTAAAAGAATACGGCGATGTTGAAGAAGTTTGTGATGAATATGCTGAATATGTTGATTTTTATAATAGTTTAAAGAAAAAAGAAAAGAAAAAATTAAATGACGAAAAATTCGCAAGTCGTATAGTTCAAAATCCAAAAGTTAGTTTTTGGGAAAAAATGCTTGATAAGTTAAAACGATAGGAGATAAACAATGAAAAAGGTAATTACATATGGAACATTTGATTTGTTTCATGTAGGTCATTTAAATATTTTAAAAAGAGCAAAAGCTCTAGGCGATTATTTAATTGTTGCGGTAAGTAGTGATGCTTTTAATGCACAAAAAGGGAAAAAAGCATATCATAGTGATCAAGATCGTATGGAAATTTTAAAAGCAATCAAATATGTCGATGAAGTTATTTTAGAAGAATCATGGGATCAAAAAATTAAAGATGTTCAAGAACATGACGTGGATATTTTTGTTATGGGTGATGATTGGAAAGGTCAATTTGATTTCTTAAAAGATTATTGTGAAGTGGTTTATTTACCTCGTACAGAAGGAATTTCAACAACAAAAATTAAAGAGGATTTAAAAGATAAGCTATAGGAGGGTATTATGAAAGTTAGTATCATTGTGCCATATGAAGGATATTATAATTATTTACAAGACTGTTTAGAAAGTATTCAGGATCAAAAAAATGTTGAACTTGAAACATTGCTTGTAGGAAATCAAGAAACTGATGATTTTAAAAAGCTTGTAGAAATGTATAAAGATACAATTTCTCTACAAGTCATCAATTGTCCTATTGAAGAAGGCGTTGCTAAAAAAAGAAATCTAGGTTTAGATAAAGCAACAGGGGATTATATTTATTTTTTAGATAGTGATGATTATATCATGCCAAATACGCTTTCATCCTTACTAGAAAAAGCCTTGAAAGAAGATTTGGATTTAACAGTTGGTAAAAGATGGGTTACATGGTTTAAAAAACAAGTTTTTGAAACCATGGGTCCTGAAAAAAATGAAGAATTAAATTTAAAAGATAAAGATGATGACCGAAATCACAAGTTTTTAGAAAAAGATTATACGGATATTGAAAATCCTAATGAACAAAGAAGAATTGATTTATTGATTCGTGCTAAAAAAGGAATTCGTAATATTACAGTATTAAATATTTTAATTAAAAGAAATGTTATTGAAGAGCATCATTTACGCTTTAACGAAGATTTTATCTATTACAGTGATTTACCTTTTGTTGAAGGTTTAGTGATGTATGGAAATAAGATTGCTTTTGATGAAGAAACACTTTACGCTAAAAGAAAACACAACGATCCAATCAATACTCCAGCTTTATCGCAAATTAAAGATGAAACAAAATTTGATGAATTTATTAATGTTTATAAATATGCTATTTCTTTAGTCGATAAAGAAAGTAGAATACGTTATTATTTAGATTCAAAAATGATTAAATATTATAGTAATTATTTTGCTAAAAAAATAAGACGTTCTAAAAATGATTTTTGGCGTGATGAAAGATTTAACCAAATGGCTTTATTAATGAAAGATGTACGTGATGATTTATTAAAAAATATGTCACGTTATCAACAAAAACTGGTGAAACTTTCAAGAAATCATGACTTGTCTGGAACACAAAAAGTGATTGCTAAACATCTTGCTAAGTCAAAACTTAAAAAGATGTTAAAAAATAAAAATGAAGTTAATAAATATCTTTACAGACATAGATATCTTGAAGAACCAATTGAAGAAAATTGGGTTATGTTTGAAACATTTATGGGAAAAAGCTATGCGGATTCACCAAAATATATTTATGAATATCTTGCTAAAAATTATCCTGGTAAATATAAATTTATTTGGGTATTAAATGATCCTAAAGAAAAGCTTCCTTATGAAGGAATTATTGTTAAAAGATTTACTAAAAAGTATGCTTATTACTTAGCTAAATCAAAGTATTTCGTTTTCAATATTCGTCAACCTTTATGGTTTAGGAAACGAGAAGGACAAGTCTTCTTAGAAACATGGCATGGAACACCGCTTAAACGTCTTGCTTTTGACCAAGAAGAAGTAACAGCCGCTTCACCAACTTATAAAGCTCAATTCTATCGACAAAAACAAGAATGGGATTATTTAATTGCAGCAAATAAGTTTTCAAGTGATATTTTTAAAAGTTGTTTTATGTATACAAATGGAACAATGCTTGAAATAGGGTATCCAAGAAATGACTTGTTGTATGCACCAAATAAAGATGAAATTGCATTAGAATTGAAAAAGAAATTACACATTCCTTTAGATAAAAAAACAATTCTTTATGCGCCAACATGGCGAGATGATGAATATTATGGTAAAGGGAAATATAAATTTAAATTAAAATTAGACTTAGAAATGATGAAAAAAGAGCTTGGTAACGAGTACGTGATCTTGCTTAGAACACATCATTATATTGCAGATTCATTAGATGTTACAGGTGTTGAAGATTTTGCTATCAATTTATCTAAATATGACGATATTACAGAAATTTATTTAATTTCAGATATTTGTATTACAGATTATTCAAGTGTTTTCTTTGACTTTGCAAACTTAAAACGTCCAATGCTTTTCTATACATATGATATAGATAAATATCGTGATGTTTTAAGAGGGTTCTATATTGATATGGAAAAAGAGCTTCCTGGACCACTAGTTTATTCAACAAAAGAAGTCATTGAACAAATTAAAAACATTGATGAAATGACACAAAAATATGCACAAAGATATGAAGAATTCTATCAAAGATTCTGTTCGATTGATGATGGTCAAGCATCAAAAAGAGCATGCGAAGCAGTTTTTAAATAAGGGGAATTTCCCCTTATTTTTATAAGGAGGTACTATGCTTAGATTCATAAAAAATATTTTAGGAAAGATGATTAAATTTATTTATCGTCTAACGTATAAAATCATACCAACACATAAAAAAACAGTTTTATTTATTGCTTTTCATGGAAGGGGGTATACAGATAATCCAAGAGCCATCTATGAATATATGATTCAACAAGATGAATTTAAAGATTATCGTTTTATCTGGGCAATTAAACATCATAAAAAGAAGAATATTTCCATTGAAAAAGGAAAAATCATAGAATATTTTTCTATTCCTTACTTCTTTTATTTAGCAAGAAGTCAATACTGGATTGTTAATTGTAAATTACCAATGTATGTTTTAAAAAAAGAAAATCAAATTTATTTACAAACTTGGCATGGAACACCTTTAAAGAAACTTGCTTTTGATATTGAAGTTCCAGAAGGAACAACTTTTTATCGAAGTGGGATGAATGAAGAAATGATGCATGAAACATACGCACAAGATGTAAAAAAATATAATTATATGATTTCACCAAGTGCCTTTACAACTGAAGTTTTTCAAAGTGCTTTCCGCATTAACAGAGAGCGTCTTATCGAAACAGGTTATCCACGTAATGATTTTCTAACAAATTATACAAAAGAAGATGTTTTGAAAATTAAAAATAAATATCATATTCCTTTAGATAAAAAAGTATTATTATATGCGCCAACATGGCGAGATAACTCTTATGTAACAAAAGGATATACTTTCAAGTTGGAAGTTGATTTTGGAAAATGGCAAGAAGCATTAGGTGATGAATATGTTGTCGTTTTTAAACCTCATTATTTAATTGTCAATGATTTTGATATAGATCAATACCAAGGGTTTGTCTACTTTATAGAAGCAAATGAAGATATCTCTAATTTATATATTATCTCTGATGCTTTAGTAACAGACTACTCAAGTGTTTTCTTTGATTATGCGATTTTAAAAAGGCCTATTTATTTCTATATGTATGACTTAGTTCATTATCGCGATGAACTTAGAGGTTTTTATTTAGATATTTATCATGATTTACCAGGTGATATTATTGAAGATGAAAATCAATTATTAGTAGAAATAAAAAAAGGTTACGATTTTAAACGTTTAGAAACTTTTAATGAAAAATTTAATAATCATGAAGATGGAAAGGCAACAAAGAGAGTTGTTGATTGTGTGTTTAAGTAGGTGATCAAATGAAATTACAAAAATTGATTTTAAATATTATTCTTGGATTTTTAAATATTTTTGTGAAAATGCTTATAATTAAAGAAAATCAAGTTGCATTTATCTCTTTAGAGTCACGTTATTTAGATTCAGATATGAAGCTTATTTATAATGAACTTGAAAAAAAGAAAGAAGTTGTTTTAAAAAAAGTTGTGATTGAATATGATCAACAAGGAATAAAACAAAACTTTTTATATATGTTAAATTGTATAAAACAATTATTTATTATTAATACCTCACATGTCGTTATTATTCGTGATAATAATTATGTAGTTTCAAACTTTAAAAGAAAAGGGGTTAAAGTTATTCAAGTTTGGCATGCGTGTGGGGCTATTAAGAAATTTGGGAATGCTTTACCGAGAAAGTACCCAATTAAAAATTACGATTATATTATTGCTAATAGTCCTTATTGGAAAAAGCCTTACAGTGAAGCTTTTGCAGTTAAGGAAGAAAGTGTTGTTATTACAGGAATGCCTCGGGTTGATTGTTTGTTTGATCAAAATTATTTGAATCAAGCAAAAGAAAAATTATTAAAAAAATATCCTCAATTAGTTGGAAAAAAAATCATTCTTTATGCACCAACTTTTAGAGGAAATATTTACAAAGGATTTTCAATGCTTCCTTTTGATGGAATAAAACTCATTGAATCCTTTGATGAAAATACGTATTTACTTTATAAAATGCATCCTTTATTAAAAGAAATCAATTTACCGCAACATCCACGTATTTTGGATGTTTGTAAGGAAGATACGCATGAACTCTTTGCTTTATCTGATTCATTGATTTCGGATTACTCATCAATTGTATTTGATTATTCTTTATTAAATAAACCACTTTATTTCTATACGCCAGATTTAAATGAATATTTAAATAATGTGGGATGTTATGTTGATAAAGGAGAATTACCTGTAGATGTATCTTTAACAATGGATGAACTTATTAAAACAATGCAAGTACCTTATAAAGGAAAGCTTGATGTATTCAAAAATAAATTCTTTACTTATCAAGATGGAAAGAATACAAACCGTGTAGTTGATCTTATTTTAGAAATACTTAAAAAACCTCTATATTAGAGGCTTTTTAAGTATTCAGTAACATCATTTAAATCTTTTAAGATTTTAAATGTTTTCTCTTCATATTGTTTTTCTGGATATTTCATATCTGGGATACAAATAACTTTAATGCCGGCATCATAGCTTGCTTGAATACCAGCTTCACTATCTTCTAAGACAATAGCCTCATCAACATTGACACCAAGTTTTTGACAAGATTTTAAGAAAACTTCAGGATTTGGTTTTCCTTTTGTAACTTCATCTCCACAAATAGAATCATCAAAATAATCTGTAATTTGTGCTTGAGATAAGATTGTATCAACACGATCTCTATTACTTGATGTTGCTACAATTGTTTTATAATTGTTTTCTTTTAAATATTCAAGTAGTGATTTAAGACCTGTTTTGATAGGAACTCCTTCTGTTTCAAAACGTTTTGCCATTAAAGCATGAACATCTTTAATCACATCTTCAATTGGAAAATCATTGCCATAAACATCGTAAAATCTTTGGTAAATTCCTTTTAGTGGTTTTCCTAAAAGAGTTTTATAAAATTCTTCATCCATGGTGAGATTCATACCTTTTAAGATTTCTTGATAACATTCAAAAGTAACACGTTCGCTATCAATCATTAAACCATCCATATCAAATATTATTGCTTTTATCATCTATTAACACTCCTTTTTTACTTTTCAAGTATAGCACAAAATAAAATGACAAAAAAGAAAATATCATATTTTGAAAAACGAAACGTAAAATAATTTAGGAGGTTATTTTATGATTAATAGGGGAGATATATATTATGCTGATCTTTCTCCTGTTGTAGGAAGTGAACAAGGAGGAATAAGACCTGTTCTTGTTTTACAAAATAATAAAGGAAATCGCTTTTCAACAACTGTTATTATTGCACCAATTTCGTCAAAACTCACCAAAAATCCTATTCCCACGCATGTCATTATTCGTTGTGATTCTTTAGAAAAGAAATCTGTTATTTTACTTGAACAAATAAGGACGATTGACAAAGTTCGATTTCAAGAAAAATTAGGCAGTTTGAATGATTATTTTATGAAAAAAGTCAATGACGCTATAAAAACGAGTTTAGACTTAAAATAGTTTTCTTTAATCCTATTATTTGGTATAATTCCTAATAAGGATGGTGAGAAAAATGAATATTTATGACATTAAAAGAAAAGCAAATGAATTGCTTGTAAATCATGATAAATTATTTAAAGTTCTTTTATATATTGGAATTATTCAGGCAATCTTTTCAGCAGTGTCTACACTTTTTGATGGAGTAGTTGGGGGAATAGTTTCTTTAATTATTACTATTTTGACGCTTACATTAAGCCATGGGGCAATTGTAGCGTCCTTAAAAACAGTCAATAACATGGAAGAGAGTATTGATGAAAAAGAAGATGCGCTTGTAGGTTTAAAAAAAATTGGACATTTATTTCCAACATATTTTTTATATGATTTTATTATAGGAATCATCTGTTTTGTTGTTGGAATTATTGGCTTTTTAATTATTATGTCTGTTTCTTCTGTTTCAATTGAACAATTTTTACAATTGTTTACAATTACTATAAATGGGATTACAGTTTCACAAGCACAAATAGTTAATACGGCAGATGCATTTTCAAATGTTTTTTCAATTTTAATGCTTGTTATTTGTTTAATTATTTTTATTTCAGTCTATTTTTCATTAAGATTTGGTTTATTTAACTATATTTTACAAAAATATGATATGACAGGAATGGCTGCTTTAAAAGAATCAAGTCGTTTAATGAAAGGAAATAAATGGACATTATTTAAATTAGAATTGTCTTTTTTAGGTTGGATGATTTTATCAGCAATCATTGCAGGTGTTTTTACTATGTTAGTAGAAATAATAATTCCTATATCTTTTTTAGCATCACTTATTGAATCAATCCTTACAGTATTTGTATCGGTTTATTTATATGAAATGAAATTAAATGTGTGTGTTGCTGTTTTCTATGAAGAATTAGATTATGAAGACAAGTACGGAAACATGCAAGCACAAGATGAAGGGATGTAACAATGACAAATCGTCTTGCGGGAAGAATTAATGGAAAACAAAAGGCTATTGGTTTTATTCTTTTGTTTCCAATGTATTTATTTATTGTACCTCGCTTTGTTAATTTTGTTATTTATTTGTTGTTGAAATATACATCAATTACACATGATTTAATAACGTTAGGTATTTATTTAAATCTTGTATGTTCTTTAATAAGTTTTGCTTTTGCAGTTGTCTTATTAAAAGATTTTTTAATTGAAAATATAAAAAAATTTAAAGAAGAACTTTCTACAAATATTTTATATTCAGCAACCATAGGCATTGGAATGATTTATGTAGTTTCTATTATTTCAAATACAATTATTAATTTGATTTTAGGGGGATCATCGAATGATTCTGCTAATCAACTCTTATTTGAATCTTATTTAAATAAAGATTTGATCTTTATGTTTATTCAATCAGTTATATTGGCCCCAGTTTTAGAAGAACTTTTATTTAGAGGGTTAATTTTTAGAAGTTTACGTTCTATTAATAGAAATCTGGCTTTCTTTGCAAGTGCCTTCCTCTTTGGCTTTTTACACATTTATTCTGCTTTATTTGCAGGAGATTTAACACAACTGGTTTATCTACTTTCTTATGGAGGAATGGGATTTGTATTTACTTATACTTATGAAAAAAGAAAAACAATTTGTGTACCAATGCTTATTCATATGATCAATAATTTAGTTGCTGTACTTGTTTTAGTCCTAGCTTAAGCTGGGACTTTTTCGTTTTTTGAAAATAAGAAGTATTTGTTTGAGGAGGTGATTATAATAATATTAGATACAAGGAGGTATTATAAATGGGATTTAAAGAAGGATTTTTTTGGGGAGGAGCAACAGCTGCAAACCAATATGAAGGTGGATGGAATGAAGGTGGACGTGGTCCAGCCTTAACAGACTTTACAACAGGTGGAAGTGTTAAAGAGCCAAGAAAAGTAACTTGGATCGATAAAGATGGAAATGCACATGCAACACCACAAGTTCATTTTGATGATGCTTTACCAGAAGGTGGAGATCATTATGCTTGTTTAGATGGATACTTATATCCAAATCATGAAGGTACTGATTTCTATCATCATTATAAAGAAGATATTAAATTATTTGCGGATATGGGATTCAAGATGTTTAGAATGTCTATTTCTTGGTCAAGAATCTATCCTCGTGGAGATGAAGAAACACCTAATCAAGAAGGTATTGAATTTTATAGAGATGTTTTCAAAGAATTAAGAAAATATAATATTGAACCATTAGTTACAATCCATCACTTTGATACACCAATTTATTTAGTAGAAAAATATGGAGATTGGCAAAATCGTAAATACATTGATTTCTTTGTAAAATACTGTAAAACAGTCTTTACTGAATACAAAGGACTTGTTAAATATTGGCTAACATTTAATGAAATCAATAATACTTTAAATGTTATTAATATGTTTGGTGATGGGACAACTGATGAAGATTACAAAAAACGTTTAACACATTTACATTATCAATTTGTGGCAAGTGCAAAAGCCGTTAAATTAGGGCATGAAATTGATTCTGAAAATAAAATTGGATGTATGCTTGCAGGAGCAATCACATATCCACATACATGTGATCCAAAAGATATATTATTAAATCAACAAACAATGGAAGAAAACTTCTGGTATTGTGGAGATGTCCAATGCTTTGGTGCTTATCCTCCATTTGCAAAAAGAATCTGGAGAGAACGTAATATTACAGATTTAGATATTACAGAAGAAGATTTAAAAGTTTTAAAAGAAGGAACAGTTGATATGTTTACATATAGCTACTATATGACAAACAATGTCACAACACATGAAACAGAAGATACTGTTCAAGGAAACTTTGCAGCAGGTATCCGTAACCCATATTTAACTTATTCTGATTGGGGATGGGCTCTAGATCCTTTAGGATTACAATATTCTCTAGAAATGATTTACGATCGCTATAGAATTCCTTTAATGGTTGTAGAAAATGGATTAGGAGCTTATGATACGGTAAAAGAAGATGGATTAATCCATGATGATTATCGTATCGACTATTATAGACCACACATTAAAGCAATGTCAGCTGCATGTGATAATGGCGTTGATTTAATTGCTTATACAACTTGGGGATGTATTGATTTAGTTTCTGCAGGAACTGGAGAAATGAGAAAACGTTATGGATTCATTTATGTAGATAAACATGATGATGGCACAGGAGATTTATCAAGAAGACCAAAAGATTCATTCTATTGGTATAAAAAAGTCATCGAAAGTAACGGAATGAACTTAGATTAATATTAAAAGAAGATATGTCATTGATATATCTTCTTTTCTTTAAAATTTGTATTATAATAAATTTATAAATGGAGGTATCAAAATGGAATTTACAGAAGTTATTGAAAATAGATATTCATGTAAAGATTATACAGATAAACAAGTAGAAAAAGAAAAATTGACAAAAATTTTAGAAGCAGGACGTTTTGCCCCAACTGCAAAAAACCTTCAAGAACAAAAAATTTACGTTGTTCAATCAAAAGAATACTTAGCTAAAATTGATGCTTGTACACCTTGTCGTTATCATGCGCCAACTGTTCTTGTGGTTACTTATGATAAAAATAATGTATTTACTTATCCAGGAGAAAAAAGAGATTCAGGTGTTGAAGATGCGACAATCGTTGCGACACACCTTTTACTAGCGGCTTATAATGAAGAAATTGATAGTTGCTGGATTAATTTTTTTGATCCACAAAAAATAGCTCAGGAACTCAATTTACCCGAAAATGAAGAAGTTGTTATGATGCTTGATTTAGGTTATGGAAAACAAAGAGAACCACTTCCTAATCATCATTTAAGAAAAGAACTTGATGAAACAGTAAAATATTTATAAAATCTGTGCATTTTACAGACCTTTTCTGTACAATAGTGTAAAGAGGTGAAATTATGAAACTATTATTTAGACAACGTATTTTCTCATGGTTAGATAGTTATGATATTTTTGATGAAAATGGAGAAACTGTTTATACGGTCAAAGGACAACTCAGTTTTGGACATAAACTTTTTATTTATGATCGTTACAATGAACATGTAGGAACGATTAAAGAAGAAATTCTTACTTTTTTACCTCGTTTTTCTTTATATGAAAAAGATCAATACATTGGAAAGATTACGAAAGAATTTACTTTATTTAAACCAAGTTTTATTTTAGATTATAAAGATTGGCAAATAGAAGGGAATTTTTGGGAATGGGATTATCAAATTGTTGACTATTCAGGAAATATTATTGGTTTAATTAATAAAGAAATATTTCATATGAGTGATACATATTCTTTAACGATAGAACATGAAGAAGATGCTTTTTATGTTTTAATGATTGTACTTGCAATAGACGCACAAAAATGTAGCCGAAATAAATGATTGCTAGTCAATCATTTTATTTTATAAAAAAATTAGCACTTATAGGTTGACTGTGCTAAAAGAAAGTAATATACTATCTTTAGCATTTAAATAACAGGAGTGCTAAAGGAGGATATATTATGGCAGAAAAAAAACAATTTAAAGCAGAATCGAAAAGATTATTAGACTTAATGATTAATTCTATATATACACATAAGGAAATCTTTTTAAGAGAGTTGATTTCTAATGCAAGTGATGCAACAGATAAACTTTATTATAAAGCATTAACTGAAAATATTTCAGATATTAATAAAAGTGATCTTACAATTGATTTAGCTTTTGATAAAGAAGGCAGAACACTTACAGTTACAGATCATGGTATTGGAATGAATAAAGAAGAGTTAGAAGAACATTTAGGTACAATCGCTAATAGTGGTTCTTTCAAATTCAAAAATGAAAATGAAAGTGATGATATCGATATTATTGGTCAATTTGGTGTTGGTTTCTATTCAGCATTTATGGTAGCTAAAAAAGTTGAAGTTTCATCAAGAGCTTATGGTAGTGATCAAGGTTACACTTGGGTATCTGAAGCAAGTGATGGTTATGAAATCTTTGAAACAGACAACTTACCAATAGGAACAACAATTAAACTTTATTTAAAAGATAATACAGAAGAAGAAAATTATGATGAATATTTAGATCAATATCATATTGAATCTCTTGTTAAAAAATATTCTGATTATGTACATTATCCAATTAAAATGGATGTTACAACATCTAAGAAAAAAGAAGATAGTGATGAATATGAAGATGTTGTTGAAAATAAAACATTAAATTCGATGATTCCTTTATGGAAAAGAAATAAAAAAGATATTAAAGATGAAGAATATAATGAATTCTATAAAGATAAATTCAATGATTTTTCTGATCCGATGAAAGTTATTCATACATCAGTAGAAGGAAATGTTTCTTATGATGCTTTGTTATTTATTCCAAGTCAGCCACCAATGAATTTTTATTCAAATGATTATGAAAAAGGTTTACAACTTTATAGCCGTGGTGTCTTTATCATGGATAAAGCAAGTGATTTAATTCCAGAACACTTTAGATTTGTCAAAGGGTTAGTTGATTCACAAGATTTATCATTAAATATTTCAAGAGAAATGTTACAACATGATCGTCAATTAAAAGTTATTGCAGATCGTATTGAAAAGAAAATCCAAAGCGAACTAAAAAATATGTTGAAAAAAGATCGTGAAACATATGAAAAATTCTTTAAAAACTTTGGTTTACAATTAAAATTTGGTATTTATCAAAGCTATGGAATGTTAAAAGATAAATTACAAGATTTACTTTTATTCTACTCTGGTAAAGAAGAAAAAATGATTACTTTAAAAGAATATGTTGAAAACATGAAAGAAGAACAAACTGAAATCTATTTTGCTAGTGGTGAAACAAAAGAAAAGATTTCTCATTTACCACAAGTAGAAGCTGTTAGAGATCGTGACTTTGATGTTTTATACATGATGGATAATGTTGATGAATTTATGATTCAAATGATGAGAGATTATGATTCTAAAGCTTTCAAAAATGTTGCTCAAGGTGATTTAAACTTAGACAGTGAAGAAGAAAAGAAAGAATTAGAAAAGATCAATGAAGATAATAAATCATTATTAGAATCATTAAAAGAAGCATTAAAAGATAAAGTTGTGGACGTTAAAGTATCAAACAGATTAAAATCTCATCCAGTATGTTTAGTATCGGATCAAGGTGTATCTTTTGAAATGGAAAAAGTATTAAATGCAATGCCTGATGGTCAAGATGTTAAAGCAGGTAGAATTCTTGAAATTAATCCAAATCACGACATTTTTAAAGCAATTCAAAATGTTTATCAAAATAATGCAGATAAGATCAAGGATTATGCTTCATTATTATTTGATCAAGCCTTATTGATTGAAGGCTTATCTATAGAAGATCCAGTTGCTTTTTCAAATAAAATTTGTGAGTTAATGATTGAATTAAATAAGTAAGGCTATCAATTGATAGCCTTTTCTTTTATAATAAGCAATAGGGGAGTGAAAATTATGGAATTACAAAATGTTTTACAACAAAGAAGAAGTATTCGAAAATATAAACAACAACCTGTAGAAAAAGAAAAAATTGGAGAAATGATACAAGCTGCTGTTTTTGCTGAAAGTTGGAAAAATAGTCAAACGCCACGATATCATGTTATTCAATCAAAAGAAATGTTAGAACAATTTAAGAAAAAATGTTTGCCTGAATTTAATCAAAAAAATGTAGCGGATGCACCTATTTTAATTGTGACAACATTTGTTAAAGACCGTGCTGGTTTTTTAAGAAATGGAAGTCCTGATAATGAATTACAAAATGGATGGGGAATTTATGATTGTGGACTAGCTAACCAAAATTTAATTCTCAAAGCAACAGAACTTGGTTTAGGAACACTTGTTATGGGAATCAGAGATGAAAGAACAATCCGTGAGTTTTTAGAAATACCTGCACAAGAAACAATTGTTTCTGTAATAGGTGTGGGTTATCCAGATATTGAACCAAGTATGCCAAAAAGAAAAACAATAGAAGAAGTGAGTACATTTTATTAATGAAGAAATTACTGTATAAGATTTGTAAACCCCACCACAAATATAAAATCAATCTTGCTGATATTTTATTGCTTATTGAACCTGTAGTTATGAATACGTCTTATTTTATGATTGGAAGAGTTTTCTTGCTTATAGCATTAGTTCTTAACTATTTAGCCCATTATTTTTGTCATGATGATTATAATGCGTTTGAAAGGCATGTACTTATTTCAACAATGGTCATTATTGCCTTACTTCTTATCTATCTTACTATTACAGGAAAATAAAAAAATCCACTTTGAGGTGGATTTTTTTATTTGTAAAATTGAATAATATTTTGATAATAGTTTTTTAAACTAAAATTTGCGGATACAAAATAGAAATGATTTCCATTTTTATAAAGTAAAGTATCATAAGAGGTATCCAGTTTAAAGAGATACGTATTCTTATCTATTTTAATAACAGGTACATCAGCATAGGTATCTAAATAACGCTTGAAAAATGTATTTGTTTTTTCATTGGATTTAAAATGATAATCTTTACTATACATGAGATCACCTTGTTTATTTTTTTCAAAATAAGAAGATGCTTCCACAAGAAAACTCTTTGTTTGTTTATATTGAGGGTATTCTTTTTTGTTTGTTTCTTTATCAAAAACTTCTAGAGTAAGAATATTTTTATTTAACGGCGTGTTCTTTCTTTCGATAATATCTAAAACACAGCCAAATAGAGCTGCAAGACATATTAAGATACTCATAATATAGAAAAGCTTTTTTATGAGCTTACTAAAATTCTTTTGACAGGCAAGAACAATTTTATAAAGAGAACGAACAAGTATTGTCGCAAATAGAAAAAGAGGTAAGTAATGAATTAAAATACTTCCATTTGTAAGAAATTCTTGGATTTGATTTTTTTGTAAAACAAGCTGTGCAACAAAAAAGGCAAAGAAAATCCATAAAACAAAATAAGTAGTGGCACTAATTTTGCGTGTACTTAAATATTCATCAATCGCTTTTTGTCTTTCTTTTGGCAAAGTACGGTTATTTTCAGTTGTAAAAATAATAAATTTTCCCAGTTTTCCATAATAATCAAACATATTTCTTTCATAATCATTAATAAAATCATGTAAAGCTTTTCTTTTAGGGGTTGTTGCTTTTTTTATAAATAAATCGACATGATAATGATAATGTTTATCATTTTTTTTAAAACGACTGATTTTACCTAAAGAGGTAGGATTATAGCCTTGTTTAGATAATTCATTTAAAGTGTTTTCTAATTGTTTATATTCAGTTATATCATAATCTAATAATTTGTACATATATGACTCCTTTGACTGTTACATCATAACAAAAATAGTCATGGATTTCCATGACTATTGATTAAATGCAGAATCAACTTCATAATCTGGTTTGAAGTTTTCTTCTTCTAACATATAAGATTCAGCAATGTTTTGACAATGATCACCAATACGCTCAAGGTTAGATAAGATATCAACGTATGTAGAATTAACAATAACTGATTTTTCTGTTTTGTTTGTAACACGTTGAATATGTCTTTGTTTTGCTTTTTTATTATAATAATCTAAGTTACTTTCACGATCATCAACATAAATAATATCATCTAAATCATGTTTATCAAAAGCAACCATAGCATGATTCAACATTTCAATATCCATATTAATCATCGCAATAATATCATCTTTAGCTTCTGATGAAAAATCATCTTTTTCATCATAAACCGCTTCAAAGAATTGAGTTAAGTTAATACATAAATCACCAACTCGTTCTAGATCTTTAATTGATTTCATATCGGCAAAGTATTCTTTAGAATCATGATCATTTAATTGTTCATGAGAAATAAGTAATAAATATTCAGAAATCTTTTTATCTAATAAGTTGATTGCATTTTCTAATTCTTCGACTGTTTCTTTAGCAGTAGAACTTTTAGAAATAAAGTATTCTCTAACGTTTTCACAAGCTTCAACAGTAATAGATCCCATTTCTAAAATCTTATTTTTAGCAATTGCTAAAGCATGAGAAGGGAACAATTGAACCACATGAGGATCTAATTCTGATAAATCCATTTGTAATTCTTTTGAATGATTTGGAATGATTTTTTTAATAATAACAACAATCTTATTAATAAATGGAAAGAACAAGATGGTTGTTACAATGTTGAAGATACCATGAGCTACTGCAAGTTGTAATTCAGGAGACATGGTACTTACTGAATTAATATATTGAATCAACATTGTAAATGGTGATAAAACAATCATAAATAAAATCGAACCAATAACGTTAAATAAAACGTGGAAGAAAGCGGCTCTTTTAGCTGGAATAGATCCACCAATAGAGGCTAGAACTGCTGTGATCGTCGTTCCAATATTTGATCCAAATAAAAATGGTAAAGCAATATTTAAGCCAATAGCACCAGCACCGTACATTTGTTGAACAATTGCAATCGTTGCAGCTGATGATTGAATAGCACATGTAAGAATTGTTCCACCAAGTAAACCAAGCCAAGGGCTTTTCATTAAAAATTCTGTAATTTGTGTAAATTCTGGAACTTCAGAAATCATTGATAAATTGTTACCCATTAAGTCTAATCCATAGAATAAACAACCAAATCCAAAGATGATTTGTGATAAATATTTTGATTTTTTATTTTTAGAAAACATAGAAACAAAGGCACCAATAATAATAAAATAGACGGCATATTTAGAAATTTTTAAACCAACTAAAACAGAAGTAATAACTGTTCCAATGTTGGCACCCATGATAATTCCAACTGCTTGATTTAAATTCATTAAACCAGAACGAATCAACCCAATTGTAAGGGCTGTTGTTCCAGAACTTGATTGAATTAAACACGTTACCAAGGCCCCAATTAAAATTCCTTTTACAGGACTCGAGGTGTATTTATCAATAATGTCCTTTAATTTATCTCCAGCATAGCTTTTTAAACCATCACCCATATAATCGATACCAAATAAGAATAAACCAAGCCCTGCTAGAATTAAAGGCCAGTTGATATCCGCTAATGTCATAAAATCACACTCCTATACATTCCATTTTAAAGGAATGTTAAATTTGTGTAAAGATTATGTTAAGTTTCTTTACAAAAGCTTAACAATTCTTTTTAAAACAACTTTCAATAAATGAAATCATATATTTATAAAAGGGATAAACAAGGAATGTGGAGACAATATTGAAGAAGCCATGAATAAAAGCAAGTTGTAAGCGAGGTGGGACAGGAACGTAAAAACGAAGTATTAAGAAAAGATGATAAAAAGGAGTCAGGAAAATCATAAAAAAAGCTGTTCCAATAACGTTAAATAGGAAATGAAAAAGAGCAGCTTTTTTTGCGGAAGAATTAGCTTTAAGGGCAGAGAGAAAAGCGGTAATGGTTGTACCGATATTGCAACCAAAAATATACGGAATAGAAACATAAAGGGAAATGGCTTTTAAATGATACATTTGTTGGACAATAGCAATCATGGCACTCGATGACTGAATAAGGGCAGTTGTGATGGTTCCACCAAGCATGGCAAGAATAGGGTGGTTGGTAAAAAGGGTAACCAATTGAATAAATTCAGGAAGTTCGCTAACGGCTTCAAGATGTAAGGACATCAATTCTAGTCCATAGAATAAACAACCAAGCCCAAAAAGAATTTGTGCGAGGCCCTTTATTTTAGGATGATTAGAAAATAATAAACAAAAAGCACCAATAATTAAAAAGAAAGAAGCATATTGAAAAAGATCAAAACCCACAATAAAAGCGGTTATTGTTGTGCCAATATTGGCTCCCATAATAATGCCAATACTTTGCGAAAAGGTCATGAGGTTTGCATTGATTAAACTCACTGTTAAAGCAGTAGTGGCAGAACTTGATTGAATGATACAAGTAATAAAACAGCCAATTAAAATAGCTTTAAAAGTAGAAGAGGTACATTTAGAAAGAAGGTTTTTTAAACGGGTAGGAGAAAGTTCTTGTAAAGAAAGAGATAAGTAGTCAATACCAAATAAAAAAAGTGCAAGACCGATTAAAATAGAAGTCCAAGAAACGTGGTTCATGAAAAAGCCTCCTTTTTCATATTTTAAAAATAATCATTTTTAACTAGAAAAAATAATGTTTCTTTGTAAAAATATATGAAGGAGGTGTTTTAATATGAAAGGAAGATGGAAGAAATTTTTATCTTATTATAAAAACTATAAGGTTTTGTTTTTTAAAGATATGTTTTGTGCGATGATTTCAGCAGCCATTACGCTCGTTTATCCCATGCTAACACGCTATATTACAGGGACGATTTTAAATCAACCAAAGATTGATTATTCTAAGATCTATTTATTAGGACTTTTTATGCTTTGTTTGATTGTTGTTGAATATTTTTGTAATTACTTTATTGGTTATTTAGGACATGTCATGGGTGTTTATATGGAAAGAGATTTACGTAATGAATTATTCAGTCATTATCAAAAACTTTCTTTTCGTTTTTATGATGAACAAAATACAGGACAATTGATGTCACGACTTACTAATGATTTATTTTCTTTAACCGAACTTTATCATCATGGGCCAGAAGATATCGTCATTTCTATTATTAAGTTTATTGGTGCTTTTATTTTACTTTCCTATATTAATGTCAAATTAACTTTGATTTTATTTGCGATTTTACCATTTATGTTTTTATTTGCTTGGTACTATAATAAAAAGATGAAAACAGCGTTTAAAAGAAATAAAGAAAGAATTGGAGATATCAATGAACGCATTGAAGATAATTTGTCAGGAATCCGTGTTGTTAAAAGCTTTGCCAATGAAAATCAAGAGTTAGAGCGTTTTGATGCACAAAATGGACATTATGTAAGTGCTAAGAAAAATAGTTATTATTATATGGGAAGATATAATGCAGGACTTACTTCTTTTACGAGTTTAATTACGGTTTCTGTTATCTTTTTTGGAACTTTATTTATTTCTTATGGAAGTATAGATGTGGCAGATTTGATTGCTTTTTTACTTTATGTCACGAACTTGATAGATCCTGTTAAAAAACTTTTAAACTTTACGGAACAATTTCAAGAAGGTGTCACAGGTTTTGAACGTTTTATGGAAATATTGGAAATTGAACCAGATATTCAAGATACCCCAGATGCACTTGCCTTACAACATATTGAAGGAAATGTCACGTTTGATCATGTTTCATTCCGTTATAATGAACAAACACCTTATGTTTTAAATAATATCAATTTAGATGTAAAACCAGGAGAGTATATTGCTTTTGTTGGTTCATCAGGAGTTGGTAAAACAACGATTTGTTCTTTGATTCCTCGTTTTTATGAAGCAACCAAAGGAAATGTTTTGATTGATGGAATTAATGTTAAAGAAATAAAACAACAATCTTTAAGAGAAAATATTGGCATTGTTCAACAAGATGTTTATTTATTTACTGGAACGATTATGGATAATATTCGTTATGGAAATTTAGAAGCGAGTGATGAAGAAGTCATTGAGGCCGCTAAAAAAGCTAATGCTCATGATTTTATTATGGAATTAGAGGAAGGGTACGATACGGATTGTGGCCAACGGGGTGTTAAATTATCTGGAGGACAGAAACAACGTATTTCGATTGCACGTGTCTTTTTGAAGAATCCACCGATTCTTGTTTTTGATGAAGCAACAAGTGCATTAGACAATGAAAGTGAAAGCATTGTGCAAGAATCTTTAGAAAAACTTGCCAAAGATCGTACAACTTTTGTTATTGCTCATCGGTTATCTACGATTAAAAATGCTAAACATATTTGCGTTCTAACAGAAAATGGGATAGAAGAACAAGGCAGTCATGAAGAGTTAATGAAGTTAAAAGGAAATTATGCAAGATTGTATAATATGCAATTTAAAGGAGAATAGCATGGAAAGAAAATACATATTTTTTGATATTGATGGCACCCTTACAGATGCTAATCCAGGAGGAAAGATTTTAGAAAGTACCTATCGTACACTTGATCAATTAAAAGCCAACGGGCATTTTGTTGCTATTGCCACAGGAAGAGCACAGTATATGGCTATGGATGCAGCTAAGGAAGCACATATTGATTGTTTAGTAACAGATGGTGGAAATGGTATTACTTTGCATAATGAACTTCAATATATTAAACCGATTGATTTTGTTCAAGCTAATCATGTGATTGATCAATGTATTGAACGTCGTTTACCATTTGCGGTTGCTTTAGGAAATGAAGCTGTTTTGTATACGAATCAAAGTGACCAAAAAAATCAAAAACTTCCGGTAAAATTAGTTGTTGATGAAAGTATAGATTTTCACCAAGTAAAGCAAATTTATAAGGTTTTTATTGAATGTAATGAACAAGAAGAAAAGTTATTAGATTTAGGAACTTTAGATTATATGCGTTATTTTAAAGGACAAGTTATTGTGGAACCGGCGGAGAAATATCAAGGTATTTTAGAAATGGTTCATTTATTAAAAGGCGATGAAAAAGATATTGTCGTTTTTGGTGATGGTTTAAATGATATTTCAATGATTCAAAAAGCGCCCTTAGGTATTGCTATGGGTAATGCGATTGATGAAGTTAAAGAAGTTGCTGATTTTGTAACTAAAAGAAATGATGATGATGGTATTGAATATGCTTGTCGTCATTTTGGCTGGATTGATTAAACAAAATAAGCTATACTATTGATGGGTGAGATTATGGAACTAGTTAAAGATTTTTTTATCATTGTTGGTATTTTTGTATGTATGTCTTTAGGTATTTACTTTTTACTTCATAGTGATGATGCTAAAAAGAAAACAAGACAAACAATTCAAGATACAAGAGAGAGTATTCAAGAAATCAATCAACAACTTGATGATGTTTTAGAACAATTACAAGAAATGAATACCCCTTTAGAAAAAGCAATGAAGATTGTGCGTTCTTTCAATGAAAAAGTTTTATCAAAAAAATAATCGAGGAATGTTGACAAAGCTTAAATATTATCTATAATACAGGTATATAAATAAACTCAATGAAAAAGAGAGTAGTTTTATTGGATATGTTAGAGAGCCTATGTTGGTGGAAATTAGGTATTGAAAATAAAATGAAGCGCACTTTGGAGAGGGTTATCTGAATACATAGGATAACAAGCTAACCAGCTTTAACGGTGAGGTGGATATGTTTATCATATCAACAAGAGTGGTACCGCGGAATCTTTCGTCTCTTAGCAATCGCTAGGAGACGTTTTTTATTGAGTAGAAAAGGGGAAAAGATTATGAAAAAAGTATTAAAATTAATGTTAGCACTTGTGATGACTTGTGCTATTGCTGGATGTTCATCAAGCAGCAAAAGTGATGCCGATGTGACAATTACAATCGGTACATCACCTGATTATGCACCTTATGAATCATTAAATAAAAAAGGTGAAATTGTTGGTTTTGACGTTGATATGGCAAAATTATTTGAAGGTTATTTATCTGATATGGAAGGTAAAACTTATTCATTAGAATTTAAACAAATGGATTTTGATAACATCGTTACTCAAATTCAAGGGGATCAAATTGATTTAGGTATTTCTGGTTTTACTTATAGTGAAGATAGAGTTGTTGAATGGTCTGATCCATATTTAGGAACTCAACAAGTTGCTGTTGTACCAAAAGGTTCTTCAATTACTTCAAATGATCAATTAGTTGGTAAAAAATTAGTTGCTCAAACTGGAGCTACTGGTGAACAAGCTGCTAAAGAAGTTGAAAATGCTGAAGTTGTTTCAATGAAAAACGTTCAAGATATTTTCAATGGTTTAGCAAGTAATCAATATGATGCAGCAATCGTTGACTTAGGTGTTGCTAAACAATATGTATCTAGTGGAAACTTTACACAATTAGATGGTTCATTAATGGATGAAAAGAACTATGTTATCGCTAAAAAAGGTAATACAAAAACAATTAAATTAATCAACAAATGTATTAAGAAATTCTTAGCTTCAAAAGATTACGATAAATTATGTAAAAAATATGATTTATCACCATTAGAAAAATAAAAAAATATAGAAAAGGGGTATAGAAATGTTTGTAGCTTTTTCAAAAGTGTTTACTCCTGAAAACTTACTTTACTTTGCTAAGGGTGCAGTAGTATCACTTTTACTTGCTGCTGTATCCCTTTTATTTGGTATTGTTTTTGGGATTTTAGGATCTTCAGCAAAAAGATCTAAATATAAAATTTTTAGAATTATTGGAAATATGTATGTTGAAGTTATTCGTGGAACACCAATGTTACTTCAAATCTTGATTTTATTCTCAGTTATTCCATCTATTTATACAGCATTCACAGGAAATGTTTTAAGAATTAATGTCTTTTTAATTGGGGCTATTGCCATGTCTATAAACAGTGGGGCTTATTCAACTGAACTTATTCGTAGTGGAATCAACGGAGTTGATAAAGGACAATGGGAAGCTTGTGAAACTTTAGGACTTTCTTATAAACAAACAATGAGACTTGTTATTTTACCACAAGCTTTCAAAAGAATTATTCCACCAATGATCAGTGAATTTATTACATTAATTAAAGATTCATCGTTAATTAGTTGTATTGGTGCCGTTGAATTATTAAAATCAGCTCAAGTAGTTGGAGCTCAATATTATGATGTTATGTCACCTTATTGTATTGTTGCAGTTTATTATTTAATTATGACAATTAGTATTTCTTATTTAGGTAGATATGTAGAAAAGAGGTTAGCTGAAAGTGATTAAAGTTGAACATATATCAAAACAATTTAAAAAAGTAAAAGCAGTTGACGATGTTTCTCTTGAAGTTAAAAAAGGAGAAATTGTGTGTTTGATTGGACCTTCTGGTTCAGGTAAGAGTACTGTTTTAAGATGTATTCATGGTTTAGAAGTACCTGAAACAGGATATGTATACCTTAATGGAGAAGCTTTAGATCCAAAGAAATCTAATTATCAAGAATTAAGAAATAAAATGGGATTCGTTTTCCAACATTTTAATTTATTTCCACATATGACAGTCTTAGAAAACTTAACACTTTCACTTACAAAAGTACGTCATATGGATGAAGAAAAAGCAAATGAAATTGCTTGTAACTATCTTACAAGAGTTGGTTTATTAGATAAAAAAGATGAATATCCAAATAAACTTTCAGGAGGGCAAAAACAAAGGGTAGCCATTGCTAGAAGTTTATGTACAAATCCTGAAATCATGCTTTTTGATGAACCAACAAGTGCTTTAGATCCAGAAATGGTTATTGAAGTATTAGAAGTTATGCAACAACTTGCTAAAGAAGGAATGACAATGATTGTTGTTACTCATGAAATGGGCTTTGCAAAAACTGTTGCTGATCGCGTTATTTTCTTAGAAAATGGAAAAATTGTGGAAGAAAACGATGCAAAAGCTTTCTATGAAAATCCTAAAACTGAACGTGCTCAAGATTTCTTAAAGAAGGTTATGCACTAATGAAACTACAACGTTTTGAAGTAGAGTCTTATATGACTTTACATGAAAATAACTGTCGTTATAATTTGGCAGATACATGCGCTAAACCTCTAACTTTAAAAGAATTATTAGCGTTTGAAAAAAAAGATTCATTAGGAGATTTAATGAATCTTTCTTTAGATTATGGTGCAATTGAAGGTTCTCATGCTTTAAAAAAAGGTATTTTGGATTTGTATCAAAGTGGCGATGATGAAGAAATTGCTATCTGTCATGGTGGTGTCAATGCTAATGAACTTGTTTTAATGACATTACTTTCTGCAAATGATCATATTTTATCTTTTTTACCAACATACCAACAACTCTATAGTTTTCCTGAATCTTTAGGAGTAGAAGTTGATTTTATTCATTTAAAAGAAGAAAATGATTGGAAAATCGATTTTGAAGAATTAGAAAAAAATATTAAAGAAAATACAAAAATGATTTGTTTGAATTTACCAAACAATCCTACAGGAACAACTTTAAATCATGAAGAAATGCAACAACTTATTCAAATATGTAAAAAACATGATCTCTATGTTCTTGTTGATGAAATCTATAGAGGACTTTACCAAGAAGAATCTATGAGTGATCTTTACGAAAAAGGAATTGTAACTTCAGGACTTTCTAAAGTTTTATCAACTGCAGGACTTCGTATTGGTTGGATTAAAACAAAAGATAAAGAACTGATTCGTTTAATCAATGAAAGACGTGATTATTCAATTATTAGCAGTGGGCCAATCAATGATTATTTAGGGGCACTTACTTTAAAATACAGTAAAGAAATTTTAACTAGGAATCGTGAAATTTTAGAAGAAAATAAAAATTATTTAAAAAAATGGTTAAAAGGTCATCCACATCTTTCTTGCGTTATACCAGAATATGGAACAGTTTGTTTTCTAAAATATGATTATCAAATAGATTCAAATACTTTTTGTGAAACATTACAAGAAGAAACAGGTGTTTTCTTTGTTCCGGGATGTTGTTTTGACGTGGAAAATCATTTACGTTTTGGACTTGCCAATGCTCCACAACTTGTCAAAGAAGGTTTGGAAGTATTTTCAAATTGGTTAAAAAAATTAGACACTTCAAGATAAAGAAGTGTCTTTTATTATAATTTTAAAACAATATATTGCACTTAATGTTAAAGTGGTAATTAACCCTGTAAATAAGCTAATTAAAATTGCATTAACATAAAGATAATGAGATAAGGTATAGGTTAAAATAATTTCTAAAGTACATTCAATTATAGAAATAATAAACATCACTTTATTTTTATTTTTAGCTTGTAGAATAGTTGAAAGGGGCGTTTGTAAATAAAAGAGCAAAAAAGGAAAAGCCATGTATTTTAATTGTTGATAACCGCTCGTGGTATTGTAAAGAACCATAAGAGATTGTTTTGGAAAAAAATAGAAAATTAAAGTAAAAGGAAGACCAATAAGAAGACAAATAAGTAAGGCATAGAGTAAATGCAAAAAAGCAGTGCTTTTATGATAATAAAGATCATCAGTGGCAATAGGTAAATAAAGACGATAGATAATCGTACAAAAAAATGTGGGTGTGACAAGCAAGGAAACAACATAGCCAGAAAGGATAGCGTATTGATCCTGAATGTAATTTTGAGTTAAACCTAGTTGAGTTAAAACATGGATTAAAAGAATGGGTTCTAAAAAATTCATAAAACAATGGTAAAGTCGTGATCCTGTTAAAGGCAAAGAAATGTTTAAAAGATCTTTCATGATTAAATTTTGCTTGTTGATATTTTTTAAAGGAGCAAAAGAATACTTTTTACGACTTAGAAGAAGTAAATAGATAATGGACATTAATTCACCAAAACTCATTGATAAATAAGCGATTGTTACCAAAAAAGGTAAGGAGGAACTTAAAGGATTCTTTAAAAACAAGTACGTAAATAATAAACGTGAAGTTTCTTCAACGATTTGACTTTTAGCGATAACATAAACATGTCCTTTTGCTAAATAATAGTTTTTAATAATACCACTGATGGCAATTAATGGTATAAAAATTAAAAAGGATAAAATTGGATAAAGAGTATATTCATTTTTAAGTAAAGAATGAGCAATGAAGGGACTTACAATAAAGAGAGTGCCACAAATAACAATGACTGAAAAAAATGATAAAAGTATGGCTGTAATAATAACTTTATAGTTTTTATAATTTGGATGTAATATAAGACGAAAAACAGCAGAAGGAATGCCGACTTGCCCAAGTGTCAAACACAAAGAAAGTGTTGGCATAATGACAAGATAAAGAGACATAGCTTCTAGAGGAAGAAGCCTAGAAAGTAACATTCTGTTTAAAATGCTAAATATTTTAGAAATGGCAGAACTCGCAGAAAGAATAATAAATGAATTGATAAGTTTTCTTTTCATAAAAGACTTCCTTTATGTCGAATTTTCATCTATAATAGATGAAGTGGGAGTTGATTTGTGATGAACGAAAAACTGGATTATAAATTCGGTAAGTATGATTTAAATTTTTTAATTAAATTAAAAGCGCATGATTTTCGTAAGCAAAATATAGATAATATATCAGAAAAACAAATAAGAGATTATTTGTTTAATATTAAATGGAAATCTCAAAAGAGTCTACCAATGTGTGATGTTATTGATGATGTAATGAATTTACAATTTTCTGAGATTTTTGATTATTTAAGTGTACAAGCAGTTAAAGAAGCAAACACACTCGATTTAAAAGCATTTCAAGAATTCATTTCAAAATAGTTGGTAACAACTATTTTTTATTTAAGGAGATTTTATGAACTGGGATATAAAAGAAGTACATAACTATAATGAATATATGCAAAAGTATTCAATTCATTCTTTACTCGCAAAGATTTTTGCTCAAAGAGAATATAATGAACAAGATGTTCAAGGACATACCTCAAAAAGATTAATATATCATGATTTTTCATTGTTTTTAGATGCAGACTTAGTTTTAGATCGAATTCAAGAAGCTTTGGAAAATGATGAAAAAATATGCATTTACGGAGATTATGATTGCGATGGAATTTTATCGACAACGATTCTTGTTCAAACCTTTTTAGAATTAGGTAAGAAAGTAGGTTATCATATTCCTAATCGTTTTGAAGATGGTTATGGGTTAAATAAAGAAAGAGTCCGACAAATGTATGAAAAAGGGTATACATTATTAATTACGGTGGATAATGGAATTAAAGCGTATGAAGCCATTGATTTAGCTAATGAACTTGGCATTGATGTCATTGTTATTGACCATCATGATTATGACGAACTTCCTGATGCCTGTGCTATCATTCACACAAAAATGTCAGCTGATTATCCATTTAAAGAAATATGTGGAGGTTTCTTAGCATATAAATTGGCGAGCAGTTTACTTGGAAAACATGATAAATATTTATTTTCTTTGGCAGCTATTACGACAATTTCAGATATGATGCCTTTAGTTGATGAAAATAAATCCCTTGTTTCACGTGGTCTTCAATTTATGAATGAAGAAAAATATTTTCAATTAGAATTGTTGATGGGAGAAAATCAAAAATATAATACAACAACTTTAGGATTTAATATTGCTCCTAAAATCAATTCATTTGGAAGATTACCAGAACTTGTTAATCCAAATCATTTAGTTAAATATTTTTTAAAGGATGTTGATCAAAAATTTGCGATTCAAATTTCTCAATATGCTAAAAAAATCAATAGTAAAAGACAATCTCTTACAAATGAACAATACAAAAATATTTTAGAAAATAGCCCAAAAGATGAATTTTTATACAGCTATAATCAAGAAGTTCATGAAGGAATCGTTGGTTTGATTGCTGGTAAGTATACTCATGAATTTCAACAACCAAGTTTTGTGATGACATATGATGAAAAAAATGAAGTCTATCGAGGAAGTGCTAGAAGTGTTGAAAGTATTCCTTTAAATCAAATCTTTGATGATTTAAAAGAGCATTTTGTACAATACGGTGGTCATGCTTTAGCGGGTGGTTTTCAAGTAGCTAAAGATGAAGTTTTAACTTTAAAAGAAGCATTACATACGTATTTAATATCACATGCTTTTTCTGATGAAAAACACTTAGAAGGAATTGAGATTGATTTAAATGAATTGACTTTACCAGCAGTAAGAGAATTAGAATTATTAGAACCCTATGGACAATGTAATGAGGAAATGAAATTTATTTTAAAAGACATTACCAATTTTACCAGTCGTGTTTTATCTGATGGTAAGCATTTACGTTTTGATATTCCTTTAAATAAAGGAAATTTACAAGCATTATATTTTAATTGTTCAAAAGAAATTGAACAATTACAACAAAAAAAGACAATTTCTTTAATTGGAACATTGAAAATCAATAAATATTTAAATACAGAATCAATAAATATGATTATTGAAGATATGAAATAGTTTCATTGATTCTAAAACTTTGATATAATAGAAATAGGAGGCGTACATAAATGGACTTTAAAAAATATATTGCTGACATCAAAGATTTCCCAGAAGAAGGAATTATCTTTAGAGATGTTACACCTTTATTAAAAGACAATGAAGCTTATAAAGAAACAATTGATACTTTTGCAAAATGGGCTGAAGGATTGGAAGTCAACGTTGATGTTGTTGCTGGTCCAGAAGCCAGAGGTTTCTTATTTGGATGTCCTGTTGCTTATAAAATCAATGCAGGATTTGTCCCTGTAAGAAAGCCAGGAAAATTACCAAGAGAAACTGTTTCAGCAAGTTATGCTTTAGAATATGGAACAAATGAAGTACATATTCACGCGGATAGTATTAAACCAGGTGAAAATGTTATTATCGTGGATGATTTACTTGCTACAGGTGGGACAGTAGAAGCAACAATTCAACTTGTTGAAAAACTTGGTGGTAAAGTTGTAGGAATTGCTTTTTTAATTGAACTTGAAGCTTTAAAAGGAAGAGAAAGATTAAAAGACTACAACGTTTATTCAATGTTAACTTATTAAATAAAAGAGAGGAAACTCTCTTTTATCATATGAGGGGGTTATAATATGAAAGAATTTAAAAAAGCCGGAGATAAAGTCACAATTGAAGATGTTTATGAATCATGTAGACACTATATTACTAATGAAGATGATATGAAACTTATAAAAAAAGCATATGATTATATCATGGTTAAACATGAAGGGCAAAAGCGTAAAAGTGGGGAACCTTATACCATTCATTTGATTTGGGTTGCTTATATTTTATCTACTTTACAAACGGGTCCACTTACAATTACAGCGGGTCTTTTACATGATGTCATGGAAGATTGCGATGTGTCACGCGAAGAAATGGTCCAAGAATTTGGTGAAGAAGTGACAACTCTTGTTGAAGGAGTTACTAAGATTTCTAAGATGCCATTTAAAGATGAAGCGGATGTTTATGCGGAAAATCACCGTAAAATCTATATTGCCATGGCAAAAGATATTCGTGTTATTTTGATTAAATTTGCTGATCGTTTACACAATATGCGTACATTACAATTCATGCCCCCAGAAAAACAAAAACGTATTTCTCGTGAAACATTAGAAGTCTATACACCAATTGCGCATCGTTTAGGGTTAAGTGATATTAAAACAGAATTGGAAGATCTTTCATTATCTTATTTGGATCCCATTGCTTATCATGATATTGCTCGACTTCTTCAAACAAAACAAGATGAACGTAAAGAATCTGTGGCGAAAATGATGGAAGAAGTTGAAAATCTATTAAAAGAAAATCATTATCAATATCGTATTTTAGGTCGAGCAAAATCTATTTATAGTATCTATAAAAAAATGTTTAAAAAACACAAACGTTTTGATGAACTTTATGATCTTTATGCACTTCGTATTATTTTACAAGATAAATTAGATTGTTATAGTGTTTTAGGTTTGATTCATGATCATTATCGACCAATTCCAGGACGTTTTAAAGATTATATTGCTATGCCAAAACCAAATATGTATCAATCACTCCATACTTCTGTTATTGGTGAAGATGGAAATACTTTTGAAATCCAAATTCGTACAGAAGAAATGGATGAACTTGCTGAACTTGGTGTTGCAGCTCATTGGCGTTATAAAGAAGGAAAAGGTTACTCAGCAAAGGATGAACAAAAAGAAATTGGCGAAAAACTTCAATGGTTGAGAGAATTTATTTCTTTATCAGATGATATTAAAGACGGCGATGCCAAAGAATATTATGATTCAATATCTCGTGATATTTTTGAAGCAAATGTTTATGTTTTAACACCACAAGGAAAAATCGTTGAACTTCCTAATGGTTCAACACCGGTCGATTTTGCTTACCGCATTCATACAGAAGTAGGGCACCATACAGTTGGTGCGATTGTTAATAATGTTATGGTACCTATTGATACAAAATTAAATACAGGGGATGTTTGTGAAATCAAAACCAACAAACAATCTGCTGGACCAAGTGAAGATTGGTTAAAATTTGTAAGAACAGCAGGGGCTCGTAATAAAATTCGTACTTTCCTTGCTAAAAAAGAAGCTGAGACAAAGAAAGATACAATTGAAGATGGTAAAAAAATCTTAAAAGATGAAATCAAAAAACGTGGCCTTGATGAAAAGAAATTTTTGGATCCAGAAACTTATAAAACGTATTTAGGGGCTTTCGGGGCAAGAAATTTAGATGATATCCTTTATTTCATTGGAAAGAAAACTCTTTCAGTAGCGACACTTTTAGAAAAAGTAAATCCTAAAAAAGCAGGATTCTTTGATAATTTATCTAAAATCTTACAAAGAAATAATGAACAAAGAGAAAAATTGGAAAAAACAACATCAAATAACGGTGTTGTCGTTAAAGGTGTTTCAGGATTAAAAATTCAATTATCTAAATGCTGTAATCCAATTCCAGGAGATAAAATTACTGGTTATGTTTCACAAGGACAAGGAATCAAAGTCCATCGTGTAGATTGTCCAAATATTAAACAAAAGGAAATTCAAAATCGTTTAATTGATGTTTATTGGGATTTTGCATCACTTTCTAATTTGAAATTTGATGCTGACTTACAAATTGATGGTTTAGATCGTACAAATTTATTAAATGATATTATTACGGTTTTAGGGCAAATGAAAATCAATATTTTGAATATTCATGCCGATGCTTCTGATGATGGAAAAGCCTTGATTAAATTAAAAATAGGAGTAGATGATGCCGAACATTTAAATCGTGCAATTGCTAATTTAGAACGTATTCAAGGAATCTATGAAATTAAAAGAGTTATTCATTAGAATTATAGTTTCAAACTATAATTCTTTTTTTTGAAGAAAAACTATAAAAGACGAAAAAATTTAAGAGTCCGTAATACAATAAACAAGTTGTTGATGGTTTTAAAGAAGAAACAAAGAGAATATTTTCTAAAGGAAATGGTAGAAATTTAAAAAATATTTCTTTTGGTTTATTGATGACATTATTACTAAGATAGTTATTTGCTTTATTTGTTTTAGGGGTGCTTATTTTTGTAGAAACCATTTATTATTTATCAATAATCTATTTATACATAAAAAAAATCTATCGCTTAGATAGATTTTTTTATAATAAATGAATATTATTGTTTTCACATTCATCAATCATTTCTTGTGGCCAAATACTTGCTTGAACTTCACCGATATGAGCACGGTTTAAAAGTAACATACAAAGTCTTGATTGACCAATACCGCCACCGATTGTGTAAGGTAATTCTTTATTGATGATAGCTCGATGATATGGAAGATTTAAACGATCTTCACAGTTTTCTTTTTTGAGTTGTTCTACTAAAGAATCTTCATCCACACGGATACCCATTGATGAGATTTCTAAGGCACATTGTAATGGTTCGTACCAGAATAACAAGTCACCATTTAGTTTCCAATCATCATAGTCTGGTGCACGTCCATCATGTTTTTGCCCGCTTTGTAAAACATTACCGATTTGCATAACAAAGACACACCCGAATTCTTTACAAATTTTATTTTCTCTTTCTTTAGCTGTTAAATCAGGATATTGATTTTCTAATTCTTGTGCAGTAATGAAATGGACACGATCTGGTAAACGATTAACAACATGAGGGTATTTATACCAAACTTCATGTTCCATATGTTTAATGACTTTAAAAATCTTTTTAACATGATTTTTTAATGTTGTAATATTGCGATCTTCTTTTTCGATGACACGTTCCCAATCCCATTGATCAACATAGTAAGAATGTAGGTTATCAACTTCTTCATCTTTTCTAATAGCGTTCATATTTGTATAAAGTCCTTCACGAACACCGAAACCATATTTTTTAAGTGCCATTCTTTTCCATTTAGCAAGAGAATGAACGACTTCGATATCATCATTTTCAAAACAATTAATTTGAAAAGAAACAGGTTTTTCAACACCGTTTAAGTTGTCATTTAAACCACTGCTTTTTTTTACAAAAAGAGGTGCTGAAATTCTTTCTAACATTAAAGCTCTTCCAAATTCTTTTTGAAATGTATCTCTTATGTATTTAATTGCTTCTTGTGTTTGTCTTAAAGATAACACAGGATCATAGTTTTCTGGAATAATGAGATTCATTTTAATTTTCCCCCTTAATAATATGTTCTATTTTATCATTTATCTAGATATATGAAAGATAATAATAAAAAATTATAATAGATATAAAAGTGTTTCAAATGTATTCACTTGTTGTCAATTTTCTTTCTTTTCTGTATAATAAGAAAAAATGAAAAGTAGGTGTAAACATGAGAAATTTAGAACATGTCAAACATGTTATTATAAAAATTGGTTCGACTTCTTTGTGTAATGAAGATGGACAGTTGGACAAAGAAAGAATTTTAAAACTCATCCAACAAATAGCCGTTTTAAAACGAAAAGGGTTAAAAGTAACACTTGTTTCATCAGGGGCGATTTCTTCAGGAATGGGTGTTTTAAATTTAAGTGAAAAACCCAATGAAATTTCTAAAAAACAGGCACTTGCGGCTATTGGACAAGCACATTTAATGCAAATTTATGAAGATTTATTTTCATTGTTCCATTTAAAATGTGCACAGATTTTATTAAATCATGATGATTTTGATCATCGTAAACGTTTGATGAATTTGAGTTATGCTTTATCTTCCATTTTAGATTATGATGTGATTCCGATTATTAATGAAAATGATACATTGGCAGTAGACGAAATTAAAGTGGGGGATAATGATACGTTATCAGCATTACTTTTACCAATTGTAGATGCTCAATTACTTGTTTTAGTTTCAGATATTGATGGGCTTTATGATGATAATCCTCATACGAATCCAATGGCAAAATTATTAAGTGATATTGAACTTGTGGATGATGAAATTATGAATTATGCTAAGGATTCAAGTAGTCAATTTGGTACAGGTGGTATGGTAACAAAACTTCGTGCCGCTAAAATCGTCAATGATTATGGTGGAGATATGGCTATTGTAAATGGGAATAATGAAACAGCTCTTATTGATTTGTTAGAAGGTAAACAAATTGGTACGTATTTTAGTGGAAAAGCAGGGCGTACTTTAAGTGCTAGAGATCATTGGATCATGTATCGAAGCTCTCCTAAAGGAAAAGTTATTGTTGATGATGGAGCCTGCGAAGCTTTAAAAACACATACAAGTTTACTTCCTAAAGGGATTAAAGAAGTAGAGGGTTCTTTTATGCAAGGAAGTGTAATAGATGTTCTTTCTTTTAAAGGACAATTGATTGCTAGAGGAATTACTAATTATTCAAGTGATGAGTTAAAATTGATTAAAGATCATCATAGTAATGAAATAGAAAGTATTTTACATTATAAAGATTATGATGAAGTGATTCATGCAGATAATCTTGTCATTAATAAGGGGTGAAAATCATGATTAAAGAACAACTTAAAGAAGCAAAAAAAGCCTGTCGTTCTATGCAAAATATAAAACCAGAAATAAAAAATAAAGCTTTAAGAAGTATTTCAGAGGCTTTAATTCAAAAAAGTGAACTGATTATAGAAGAAAATCAAAAGGACATTGTTGAAGCTGAAAATAATGGGATTAAAGAATCAATGATTGATCGTTTGTTGTTGAATAAAGAACGTATAGAAGCGATGGCACAAGATATTTTAAAAGTGATTGATTTACAAGATCCTATTGGAACTCTTGTAAGAGAAATTAAAAGACCAAACGGTTTAGTAATTCAACAAATCAGAATTCCTTTAGGTGTGATTGGAGTTATTTATGAATCAAGACCTAATGTCACCGTAGATATTGCCAGTTTATGTATTAAAACCAATAATGTTTGTGTTTTAAAAGGCGGTAAAGAAGCTATTCATTCAAATCGTATCTTGGTTCAAATTATTAACGAAGCCATTAAAGATCTTTTACCAACACATGCTGTTACGCTTATTGAAACAAAACATCGAGAAGAAACGTTTGATTTAATTCAAGCACATGACTATGTAGATGTCATTATTCCACGAGGAAGTGCGGGACTTATTCAATATGTTGTAAAAAATGCGACTGTTCCAGTAATTGAAACAGGAGCAGGAATTTGTCATCTTTACGTTGATCAAGAAGCCAATCTTGATATGGCTTTAGAAATTGCGAAAAATGCAAAAATTCAAAGACCATCGGTATGCAATGCAATCGAAACGATTCTTGTTCATCAAAAAGTAGCTCAAGAATTTTTACCAAAGCTTCAAGAAACCTTTAAAAATGTACAAATTTATGGTGATAAAAAAACAAGAAGAATCATTGATTGTTTAGAAGCTACTGAAAAAAATTATGCTACGGAATATGATGATTATATTTGCAATGTTAAAGTTGTAGAAGATATGGAAGAGGCTATTGAACATATTTATACTTATTCAACAAAGCATTCAGAATCCATTGTTACCGAAAATAAAGAAACAGCAAAATATTTTATGGAATCTTTAGATTCAGCTTGCGTTTATCATAACGCATCTACACGTTTTAGTGATGGGGGAGAATTTGGTTTTGGTGCAGAAGTGGGTATTTCAACGCAAAAACTTCATGCCAGAGGACCACTTGGTCTGCAAGAAATTACTTCTACAAAATATATGATTTATGGAAAAGGACAAGTAAGGTGCCACAGCCCGGTAAGGCGATAATTTCAAAACACTGAAAAATGGCATTTGCAAAGGCGAGCAATAAGGCTCCGACTCAAAAGGTCGGAGCCTTATTGTTATCTATACATAATATAATCGCATCTTTGAATTTCTGCACCTGTATAAGTATAATGAAAGTATCAGGAGGTGTCAGACAATGAAGGAACACAAATATCATATCTACCTGACCAATCAGGAGCGGTCAGAGATTATAGAGTCCCTAATTGATTTCAAAAACCTCTGTATGCAGCAAGGAAAATATACCGATGCCGTTGATGAGGTGTTGGTAAAGGTAATCCGTGCAAAAAAGAAGAAACTCAAAGTTGTCTACATCTAAACATAGCTTGGGCTGCTTATTCCCCGCTTGGGGATGAGCAGCCCTTTTCCTATTATATATATCCTTAAACCCTGTGCCGCTTTTCCGCTTTCGGAAAGGTGGCTTTTTTGTTTCAGAGGGTCACGAAAAAATTTTTTCAACTTTTTTGAAAAACACCCTGCCAAAACCCACCCCTTATTCAGAGTATGTGAAGGGGTTAATTCCTGACTCCGTACAGGAGCCGCTTCGTGATCCTTGAAAACTGAATATACAGGCACTTGGGACATTATTTCTGATGATAGCCCGAAGATAGGTACGCCGTGACTTCTCCTTTTCGGAGTATGAGCGAGAACCCCTGATCTGAAATTCGGTTTGCCACCGGAACGGCGATGACAGTCAGAATGATAATGATACTTCTCTACGGAGCTGGCGGAGTACCCGGCAGAGGTGAGATTCCTATGAACACGGTGCAGCACACCGTGACTCAAGTGTTTCCCGTAAGGCGAAAGCCACCGCAGGGGGCGTTGAGAACAAATACTGCGGACATATACATAGCTGTTTTCAAAAGCAGTTATGAAATCCACAAAGAAGGAGGAAAAAGCTAAATGCCAAACTGTAAAACCATAGCGATATGCAACCAAAAAGGCGGCGTGGGGAAAACCACCACGGCAGTAAACCTCGGCGTAGGATTGGCTATGCAAGGCAAAAAGGTGCTTCTCGTGGACGCTGACCCGCAGGGTGACCTTACTACCTGCCTCGGTTGGCAGGACACGGACAGCTTGCCGCAGACCCTTTCCAATAAGCTATCAGCGGTAATGCGGGAAGAACAGCAAGTCCCGTTCTCCGGCATTCTCAGCCACGAAGAAAAGGTTGACCTTGTTCCGTCAAACCTTGACCTTTCAGCGTTGGAGATGAGCCTTGTGACTGCAATGAGCAGAGAGCGCGTGATGAAAAACTATCTCAGCCAAGTGAAGGACAGATACGACTATGTACTGATAGATTGTATGCCGTCCCTCGGTATGATAACGCTCAATGCTCTGACTGCGGCAGACAGTGTGATTATTCCCGTGCAGGCACAGTATCTCCCCGCAAAAGGTATGACGCAGCTTTTATCGACGATTGCCAAGGTGAAGAAGCACACCAATCGGAACCTGACAATCGACGGTATCCTGCTCACGCTTGTAGACGGCAGAACCAATCTCGCCAAAAGTACGGTAGAAGCGCAGCGAGAGAACTTCGGTTGTCGGATCAGGATATACTGGACGACCATTCCCATTGCCGTAAAAGCCGCCGAGGTTTCATCCAAAGGCAAAAGCATATACGCCTATGAGCCGAGCAGCACCGTGTCTAAGGCTTACACGGATTTTACGAAGGAGGTGTTAGCCGATGGCAGGCAGAAAGAGCGACTTCACGCTTCCCACAAACACGCTCGATGATTTGTTCTCTACGCAAGAGGAGCGGGATGATGCTAAGCTCAGTAAAATCCGAGATATTCCCCTTGAGCTGATCGACGATTTTCCCGACCACCCATTTAAGGTACGGGACGACGAGGATATGATACAGCTTGTGGAGAGTGTCAAGGAGCGGGGAGTTATTACTCCGGCTACCGTGCGTCAGAAAGAGGACGGCAGATATGAGCTGATTTCCGGTCACAGGCGAAAACGGGCTTGCGAACTTGCCGGATTTGAAGCAGAACAACGGGAATACCTTGCTGAGTTGCTTAAAGACGAGAACAACTATATTTGGGCGGCGGTGCTTTACGGTATCCGATACAGTGACGATCAGATTGTCACCGTCGCTCTTTCTCAGGTGGGCAATGTAGGTCGCGAACCGTACTGGTCTTGGTACGGCTTCGGAAGCCGTGTGGAATGGTGTGCTTGTTTTGTAAGCTGGTGCGCCGATCAGTGCGGCTATATTGACACCGGGGTTGTACCCAAATATGCAGGCTGCGTGAACGGCGTCCAGTGGTTCAAAGACCGTGGACAGTGGATCGACGGTTCTGCCGATCCTGTCCCCGGAATGATTATTTTCTTTGATTGGGATAACAAGGGTTCGTCGGGTCCGCAGGACGGACAATCCGACCACACTGGCATTGTCCAAAAGGTTGAGAACGGTATCGTCTATACCGTTGAGGGCAACTCCAGCGATAGTTGCCGAATAAACCAGTACAGCGTAGGTCACTATGAAATTCTCGGATACGGAGTTCCGAACTATTGATGGAAAATTATGAAAAACCACCGGCTTCTTCACGCAGGAAGTCGGTGGTTTTCTTCTTCGGTTGAGTTTGTACAAAATGAAACACAGCAAAAGGCGGGACACACAGATTTGATAAAATACTATCTATGCTTGGAGGTGAAGCGAAAATGAAAGAATACGGTTATGTCAGGGTATCTTCCTTGGATCAGAACGAAGAACGGCAGATGGTAGAAATGCGACAGCTTGGAATTGCTGAGGAAAACATCTATAAGGATAAGCAGTCAGGCAAGGACTTCAACCGTCCAATGTATCAGAAGCTGCTTCGTAAACTTAAAAAGGGGGATGTCCTGTATATTATGAGCATTGACCGGCTTGGCAGAAACTATGAAGAAATCCAAAGCCAGTGGAGATTCCTGACACGGGAAAAGGAAGTTGATGTTTCTGTGATCGATATGCCGCTTTTGGACACAAGGCGTGGCAAAGACCTGATGGGTACTTTCCTTGCAGATATTGTGCTGCAAGTGCTGTCCTTTGTGGCACAGAATGAACGGGAAAATATCCGAAAGCGTCAGGCACAGGGCATTGCCGCCGCAAAAGCCAACGGAATGAAGTTCGGAAGACCTGTCAAAAAGGCTCCGCCCAATTTTCTGGAGATCGTGGAGAAATGGGAAAGTGGTATTATCAAATCCTATGAAGCCGCCGAGATGTGCGGAATGTGTGAATCAACCTTTTACCATCGACTGCGGGAATACAGAGCAACATTGAACAGCGAAAAAAAATCACTGTAAAAAAGTACACCTAAATACAAAAGCCATAAAAGTGGCTGCGGGAGAATGTTAACGTTCAGCAAAAATGTCACCAAAAATGAAGAAGGGTTCTATTAGTGTGAACCCTTTGTTTTTTTGTCCATTTCTTGAATGAGATTATTTAAATCTTTATGATCATTTATTAGTACCTGTTTGTTTTTATGTTTTGTACCTATCAATGTACAGTCATAAATAATCCCAATATATTTCATTCTTATTTTATTTTCTAGCACAAAATATAAAATTGTAACTTCTGTTGAAGTTCTTATTTTTACTACTTCTCCATTTTTATCATATGGGACATAATAATATCCGTTATAGGAAAACATATTGCCTTCTACTATTTTTCTGGTATTTGAAACAGTGAACACTAGATTCAAATCGTAATTTTCTGTTAGCTCTACAAATTCATAAACAGGATCAATTGGAAGATGTGCAAATTTTTCATTCAGATATTTTATGTAAAAGTCATTGAACCATATATTTAATTGATCGTAGTCTTTTATTTTGAACCTTATAATGTCATTGGGCAATCTTCTTTGAGCTGTACCATTGTACCGTTCTATCAATCCTTTGGCTTGAGATGTATTAGCGAAAATCATTTCAATGCCAAGTTTATCCATCATAACACCAAATGATGTTATATTACCTTCAGGACTTTTAAAGATGGTATGTTTATCTGAATAAATAGCTAAGGGAATTCCTTTTTTCTTGATAAGAAGTTCCATCATCTTACAATATCCATACATGCATTCGTTTTTGGTAAACCAGCCAGCAAAGATATCATTGGTTGCATCGTCAACGGCCATATGAAAAGTAAAGCGTTGACCGTTGCCAAACCAGTCAAAGGGAGTTCCGTCGATTTGAACAAGCATACCAGCTCTAGGACTTTTTTCTCTCAGTAAATGTAAAGGAGAGTCTCTTTTATGACTCCTATGTTTAACGGGAGAAGTCCATTTATATTCTTTATAGAGTCTTTGAAAGAATGAAATGCTTCTAGGTTTAAGATTATATTTGGATAAATCTTCTTTTCTAGAAGGGTTAAAAATAATATCTTCAAGATAAATATCTCTAAATTGTGCTATAGTGATATTGGGGTATAGCTTTTTGAAATTGACAATAAAATCAATTTCATCATTTGAAGCACGATTGTGGGCTGCCAAACCTTTATTACCGTGTTTCAAAGTAGAATCTATACCTTTTTCATTTAAAGATTTAGATAGGCGAATAAGCTGTCTTTTAGAATAATTCGTAAGAACAGCTAAATGATCATAAGAAATTTTCAAATCACCATTCAATTTTTTGGACAATAGATCAGCAACTTCTTTTCTGTCCAATATAAAAACCTCCTTCATATGACATGATAATGGAGAAGGGTAGAAAAGAAAAATCATGGTGACATTTTCGCTGAATTTTATGGTGACAAAATCGCTGGGTCTTAACAAGTGGCTGCGGGAGAATTGACTGTAAGAAAAAGGTATGATATAGTATAAAAAAGCTGAAAACATTGGGCTTTGTGGCTTGCTTTTCATCATTGAGGGCGCAAAAAAATCACTGTAAAAAGGTGTACTTTTTTAGAAAGTAGCAGGTGGGGGTAAGCAATTTGCTTGGCGAGATATACCGTGTCACCATGATCGGGCATCGAATCGTTGGGGACTTCGATATAGAAGAAAAGCTATACGATTTATTCAAGAATATGCTCCGCACAAAGAAGTATGTGGAGTTCTATTTAGGTAGAAACGGAGACTTTGACATACTGGCAGCAAGCGTTATTAAACGACTCCAGAAGAATTATCGTAACGATAACAGTGCTTTGATCCTCGTCCTTCCGTATCCAGTGAAGGATTACGAATATTACGAGAAATACTACGACGAGATGGCAGTGCTTCTTTTGGCATCTATTTCAGAAACAATTGCCTATATACAGGTCCACAGCCATATCAGCAACTCTTTTACCGTGGCAAAGTTATCCATTGAACTCAACGAAACATTTGACGGAAAGGATAAAACAAATGTAACTGTTGAGAACACCGAGATTAATGGTGTGTTTGGCGAGATGACTTTTGTCGGTGGGGTTGCAACCTTTGTTCTGAAGCACGGCGAGAGCAAGACTGCCACGGGCTTGCCCTCGGGGATTACTTACTCAGTAACTGAGGCAGAAGCAAATCGGGACGGCTACACCACGGTGGCTTCTAAAGCAAGTGGCAGCATCATAAAAAATGATACAGTAACAGTAGCCTTTACCAATACCAAGAACAGCAATATTTCGGAGGGATCGGATCATCCGAATGTGCCGAGTAAGCCCAGCACGCCGACAAATTCGCCCGAAACTGGTGACACTTTGAACCTGCGGCTATGGACTTCTGTAATGGGGGTTTCTTTGGCCGGGCTGATTATCTCTCTGGTAGTTGTGAAAAAGAACAGCTATCGTGGCAAACGGATGAAATAATCCAAAGGAGGCTGGGAGATTCCCAGCCATGCTTTGATATGGTTCACTATAATTGCAAGTAAAAGGAGGATTTGATGTGAGAACGAAAGTAATGTCATGGTTGTTAGCGCTGTGTCTAATGGTTGGATTGTTGCCGGCAACGACATTAGCTGCTGCGGCTCCCGGAACAAGCAGCGGTACAGTTATCTATGTATCCGAAAGCGGCGATGATTCAGCCGCCGGCGATGAGAACGCACCTCTTAAAACAATTGGTGCGGCATTTACGAAGGCAGCTGACGGAGATACGATCTGCCTGCTTTCTGATATTCAATTAGCTGGAAAGCTGGTTCTGACCGGTGATAAATCAGTAACGCTGGCAGACAAAGCCGGTGAAACTGCAAAGAAGATTACCTGTCAAAAAGCATCTTCTAGTGACGATTATATGATTGAGGTTGGTGTTGAATACGGCACAGCTACAGCGACGAACCTCACGCTTGAAAATGTGACGATTGATGCTGAGGGACAGGATATTCGCTGCATCCGTGTTTGCCCTGAAAGCCAACTTATATTAGAAAACGGTGCAACGGTCTGCAACGGACGTGCAGTCCATAGTGATGGTTCAACAGGAACAAATGACTGGGGCGGCGGTATCGTAGTTGATAGCAATGCAAAGCTGATTATGAATGATGGCTCTGCCGTAACCGGCTGCTCTGCTGAGCAGGGCGGCGGCATCTATCTCAGCGGTGAGATGGAGCTGAACGGCGGTACGATCAGCGGAAATACCGCAGTTGGTGATTATTACCGTCCTGGCATTACACAAAGTGCCCATGGCGGTGCAATTCTGATTCGTGCAAATCGTGCTGACTATGATGAGAGTTATGCAGTTCCGGCTAAATTGACTATGACCGGCGGAAACATTCAAAACAATAAAGCGGCAAGTGACCTAAGCGCTTTTGGCGGTGCGGTTGCTATTCTTGGCACACCCAAAAACACTGTAGATTTGACCAACGAATTCATTATGACCGGCGGTACGATTTCCGGCAATACAGCCGGATACGGCGGTGCAATCTCTGTTTATGCGGCTGATAGATATTGGAACGGCAACGCAAGCGTCAAGATTTCCGGTAATGCGGAGATTACTCAAAATACAGGCCGCAATGGCGGTGGCGCGATTGCTCTGTGGACCAGTAAAGCCGATAATTACACCAGCACCGTAGAAATGAGCGGCGGTACGATTTCGGAAAATGAGACATTCTCTAAGGGCGGCGGTGTTTTCCTGTACGGCAAGGGAGACTCGTTCTACATGACCGACGGCATAATTTCCGATAACGAAGCTAAACAAGGTGGCGGCATTTCCATCAGTGATACAGATGCGGCTGCTTATCTGCTGGGCGGTACCATTCAGGATAATAAGGCAATTGATGGATACCCCCACGTTGATGATGCTTCGGAGCGCAGCTATTACGGAAACGCAGTTTACCAGGATGGCAGCCTCTATCTTGACGGCACAAAAGCCAACATCAGCGGCGATATTCGTATCGGCTGCCGCTTTGATACAAGCGGAGGAATTTCCACAAACCGTTTCGTTGCCTTGGTCGGCGCATCGGATACGATGAACGATTACGAATTGACTTCTTTTGAAAGTGAATCACTGGATGGCAGAGTGGTTGTTGCCCCCAGTGCGATTACTTATGGAACAGAAGCCTATAGCGTAGCAGATGCCGAGCCGTATCTGGCGCATTTTACACACAACCATAAGGAAATTATTACAGATACTGATTATACGGCAGAAACGGGAGCTTCTTCTCAGGCTAAGAGCCTTGTTCTGTATGGAGCAATCCAAAAGTATTCTGTTACCTACACAGACGGTATCGGTGGAGCCAGCTTTGCGGATGAGGTAACCAGCGACCTGCGCCGTGGAACTCCCACCCCTGCATTTACCGGCGGAACACCGACCCACAGCGGCTATACCTTTACTGGCTGGTCTCCGGCAGTGGCCGCAACGGTGACAGCCAATGCGGTCTACACCGCCCAGTGGGTGCCTATTGGCGGCGGTGGTGAAGACCCATACGGCAACCTGACCGTTTCCAAAACCGTAACCGGAAAAGCCGGCGATACCGAACAGAAATTCACTTTTACGGTTAAGCTGGACCGTGCTATCAGTGGAGCATACGGTGATATGACATTTAATAATGGTACCGCTGTGGTGACGCTCAAGCATGGTGAAAGCAGCACAGCCACCAAGCTGCCTGCGGATATCCACTACACGGTCACCGAAAGCGATAACGATGGTTATACGGTAACGGCAAATGGAGCTACCGGTGTAATCAGCGACGGTAAAACCGCTGTGGCAGCCTTTATCAACACCAAGGATAGCGATGCACCGGACCAGCCGAGCAATCCGGATAGCCCTGTCACACCGAATCAGCCGGGCAGCCCAGATGTGCCGAATGACTCCGGTACACCGGACGATGTGCCCAAGATGGGAGATACCATGAACTTGGGATTGTGGATTTCCCTGATGGAACTTTCTCTGGCAGGATTGTTTATATCCCTGGTAGTTGTGAAAAAGAGAACCCGTCGAAACCGTCATTCTAACTAAAAATTAACTCCAATGCTGGCAAGTCAACTGACTGCCAGCATTGCTTCTTTTTTCGGTGGCCGTCATACGAGTCAAAGGTAACCGTCGTAAGCATAAAACCTATCTGCATATAAAAGACCGCCATCTCGGTGAGCAACGGCTCTTTGAGATGGCGGTCTTCTATTTTTGTGGCATATAGCATTCTTCCGGGGTATTGCGGGAAGCAGCTTTTCAGCCCATTCTTTGTCAGTTTCGTAACCACCAAGCCTCTCCGCACATAGACAGGCATGACCCAATAGTGGTGGGAAGTTTCGCAACATTGCAGAGCCATTATCTCGAAGGGCGTCATCAAATTATTTGTCATATCTTAGAAAATCGTTACAGTGCTCCTGCTGGCGCAAACGGTAGCCTTGAGAGATCAGCGTATCGGCTTTTAGAGCGACAAGGTTAATATCTGAGTTCAATGTCCGTGCGATCTGTTGCGTGTCGTATCCTCTTTCCGCAAGTTCAAGGAAGTCCTCATCTGATAGGGAAATCTGTGCGGCAAAGAGATTGGCTTCGTACTCCATACGGTTGTCCCTCATATTGAAGATCTCAAACTCTTTGAAGCCCCCGACTTTCGTGGCTTCCTCCCGATGTAAAGCATCGTGCCCTAATTCGTGAAGTAGCACGATGTTCTCCATAACTGGATGCAGATCATTTTTGATATAGATGAAGCGATTACGCATCAAGACTTTATATGCTCCACGCTGTTCATTGAACGGATAATACATTACCTCGATTCCTAATTCCCTTGCTATTCTGAGAGGATCACGGGTTCCGCATTGAGCAACAATGGAGTTTGCTTTTTGTACGATTTCCGAAGTGCTTACATACATCTGCTTCACCCCTTTTCAGTTTATTCCTGTTTCCATTCTAACACACAATGTGTCCCATAAACGGGACTCAATCCTGCTTGCCCTTAGAACGGTACTTCTTTGGGGTGTACTTTTTGTTTTTCTCTTTCGCAAGCCAATAGGCATCCATAATGGCTTGCATCATAACATCCATATCATCCTGTGCCAACTCACCGCCGGTAAACAAACTGGTTACTTCATCTGTGAGCTGTTGCGCTTGTTTGGCACCTCGTGCGCCGTACTGCTCCGCAGCCTGAGCAACGAGCATACCATCCGTACCGAGAAGCTGATCCACAGAAATATTAAGTGCCGTTGCCAGCTTCTCCGCTGCATCCAAGCGAGGACGGGAGGTTCCGCATTCGTATCTCTGTATGGTACGGGGGGGGAAAACGCCGGAAACCTTTGCAAGCTGCTCCTGCGTCATATCATTTTTTTCTCTCAGCCCTTTTAATCTGTCGCTGAACTTCATTATCAATTCCCTCCATAAGATTTCTATTTTTAGCAACACGACATTTTGGTTTGTCAAGAGGTTTCGCAGAATTTTCAAGGATTAAGGTGATTTAGTTGAGCAGATCAATACTGCATTGCGATATGAACAACTTTTATGCGTCGGTTGAATGTATGCTCGACCCGGTTTTGAAGAAGTATCCTGTCGCTGTCTGCGGCTCGGTGGAAGAAAGGCACGGTATAGTCCTCGCCAAAAACTACGCCGCAAAAGCCTTTGGTATAAAAACCGGCGATGCTGTATGGCAAGCGAAGCAGAAGTGCAGAAACCTTGTTGTAGTGCCTCCGCACTTTGAGGAGTACATCAAATACTCTAAACTTGCAAGAAATGTCTACCAGCGCTACACAGATCAAGTTGAGCCGTATGGAATGGATGAGTGCTGGCTTGACATCAGCGGAACAGACTACACCTTTGGTCCCCCTGAAAAGGTGGCAAATGACATAAGAGAAACGATCAAGTTTGAGCTGGGGTTGACCATCTCAGTCGGCGTGTCTTTCAATAAGATATTTGCAAGCTCGGTTCGGATATGAAAAAGCCGGACGCTGTGGCAGTCATTCCGAAGGATAGCTTTCAGGAAAAAATATGGGGACTCCCCGCAGCGGACTTGCTCGGTGTGGGACGGGCAACGCAGCGTGTATTAGATAGCTATTGCATTAGAACCATTGGCGATTTAGCTAAGACCGATCCTGACTTTCTAAACCGACGGCTCGGTAAAAACGGAATTGCCCTTTGGCAGTATGCAAATGGTAATGACCGATCTCGTGTTATGAACGCCGACTTTGTTTCTCCGGTTAAGAGCGTGGGACACGGAATTACTACCATCGAAGATTTGGAGAACGACGAGCAGGTGTGGCCCGTCTTTCTCGAATTGACGCAGGACATCGGACATAAACTCCGTGTCCACAAAAAGTGTGCGGATGGAGTCGCCATTCACATACGGGACAACACACTTTTTTCAAAGCAATGGCAAGCGGCATTGGATATGCCTACACAATCCCCAATGCTGATCGCAAAAGCGGCTTTTGCCCTCTTTGAAAAAAGATACGACTGGAGGAACCCGATTCGCTCAGTCACGATTCAGGCAATCAACTTGGTGCCACAGGACACGCCCCGACAAGTCGATTTGTTTATGAACATCGAAAAGATTGAGAAAGCAGAAAGGCTCGACCAGTGCATTGAAACCATTCGCCAGCGGTTCGGCAAGAACAGCATCCGCAACGGCATCCTTTTTCAAAATCTCCGGATGCCGAGTGAAAAGCCTAAGATTACTATGCCGACCGGGGTGCTTTGTTAAGGAGGTCAGTATGATTAGTACAAGCAGTAACAAGATTGATGAAATTGTTGTGCCTGATGAGATCGAAACCTATGTTTCGATGCCGTCTTGTTTGTTGCAGGGGTGCAGCAATGATCTGATTATTTTCCGTGCAGATGGAGGGAACCATTTCACCCACTACGGTATTTATGAGGGAATGTTTCTTATCTTTGATGTCAGCAAGGACTTCAAGGACGGACGCCTTTCCTGCTATCTGAACAATTCCGGCGATGATCGTCCTAAGTTCAAAGTTTCTGACAAGCCATTGGATGGCTATCGCCATTTTGGTAGGCTGGTTGCCAGTATGAAGAATTATGAGGTGTAAGGATGGAAGAAGAACGGCGCAAGGTATATGTGGAAGTCGATGTTACCAATAAGACGGATGGAACGGCTCGACCCCGAAAAATCAAATTTGAAGATGGTGAGGTCTACGAGATCGACCGTGTAAGGCACTGCTGTCGTGCGGCATCGACCAAGGTCGGTGGAACAGGGCTTCGTTATACGGTAATGATATGCGGCACGGAAACCTTCCTTTTCGATGAAGAAAATGGAAAGTGGTTTGTAGAAGGCAAGAAAAGAGCAGTTCTCTAAGGATGCCACCATTCATCAGCCCTGAAAGCGTCAAGGAACTTAATGAGGTGATGTGCGTGACAAAAGATAATTGGACACCTATACCGATGTATTGCTCTAACTGCGGTGCATTGCTTTACGGATATAGAAATGATGAGGGGAAAATCAAGTATGAGTGTAAAAGGTGCGGAACCGTAGCGGTTCGAGTCCAGAAAGGACGCTGACACGACAAGATTGACCTTTATGCCCCGGAAGGGCAAATCCGATATTATTGATCGGCTAAAAACTGAATACAGCAAAACGACGGAATGGTTGAGGTGAAACAGACTGCGTAATTCCATCTCCAGGTCACTTGCTTTGAACACTTCGGTTGGTTAAACCAAACTTGCTATGCAGATATGAGAGGCCACCGACAAGACAGTAAGCCATAGGCTTACCCTGTCTTGCCGGTGGCTTCTTTTTTTCGGCAAGAACAACCGACCAAGGGCTTCCGGCAGAGAAATCTCTGAAAGGAAGCCTTTTTCTATGCTGAACAAGTGGCTCTGCTATATCGCTGAATATCCGTGATCTCCGAATTTTGAATCAGAACACCAAATTCAAAATTCAAAGGAGATTACGCAAAATGACGAATAACACAATCAACATCGAAGCACTGGCAGAAGAATTTAAGGTTGAGTGTAAGGTTATCAAGCTAGGCTATGAGTATCCCGGCTACACAGGCACAGAAAAGTATGCCATTGTCACCGATCTCAGCTACGCTCAGATTATGGAACGGTATGCGCCTGTTGCAGAGCACTATTGTCCGTTTCTGCTCCTCAGCAAAGCTGCCGGAGAGGTCATCGCAGACTATAAGCGCAACGAGGACAAATTCTCTAAGCGGATGCAGAAAGATGATTGCTACGGCTTTGAGGATGGCATGACCGAGCGCTACAACATTGAATGCTGTGTCCCCGATTTTGCAGAAGCCTTGTTTCAGGAGCGCTTTCCGCAGCGGCTTGTGGAAAAAGCGTTTGCACTGCTTACTCCCATCCAACAAAGCCGTGTGAACCAGCACATTTTCGGAAAAAAGTCTTTTGCCAAAATTGCCGCTTCGGAGGGTAAAGCAAAGAACACAATTCAGGAGTCATACGATGCCGCAATTAAAAAGATGAAAAAATTTTTGAAAAACACCCTGCCAAAAGACCTCCCTTATTCAGAGTAAGTGAAGGGGTTATTTCTGATCTGGTCAGGAACGCCTTTCAAAAATAAAAGTATGAGGGGTTATACATTATGGAAAACAAGAACATAAGCAGCAAGGTTCGGCGTGGAGAAATCTATCTTTACAATTTCGGCAATAACGGTGGATCAATCCAAAGCGGTGTGCGTCCTGCTTTGGTCGTACAGTGTGATGAGGGCAATGCGGCAAGCAACACAACGATAATTGCCGCAATGACCTCCATTATCAAAAAGCAGTATTTACCGTCCCACATCATTTTAGACGATCGATTCGGATTGAAAGATCCGTCTATGGTGATGCTCGAACAACTGAAAACCGTCAATCAATCCGACCTCATTGAATATATCGGCAAAATCGATGACGAGCATTATATGAAAAAGATCAATATCGGTATCAAAAAAGCAATGGGACTTTGGGCAGATAAGCCTTATCGCAGACCCACAGATATTCGCTGCCTTTGCGTGAAATGCTTGGAGGACTATAAGAACAATACAAACTTCATTGTGAAGCGCCTTGATCCGTTTGCGAGAGTCAAGGAAAAATGCGATAAGTGTCAGAATCTCGGCTATGATTACCTTTTCATCGAAAGAAGCAAGGAGGGGCGTTAATGGAGAATACTTCGCAGAAGCGCAACCCAGCCATTGAATTTTCCTCTGACTTCAGCGACAACGATTTCAAAATGAAAATCGGTGGAACGGTGTATGAAGTTTCTACCCACTTTGATCCTGAAGGCAGTAGGTGTGTATTGCAGCAATTCCGTGACCTGATACTTTCAGAGGATTTGCTGGAAAATCGCATAATTGCAGAAAACGCCAAGGCGCGGTAAGATAATTGTGCCTTTGCAATGCCCGGTTGTCGGAAAGGAGATATGACAATGGCAACAGCAAACTATATTAAAGGGCAAAACGAAGCCAAAATTACGGCTCTTTACTGCCGCCTTTCGCAAGATGACGGGCGTGAAGGCGAGAGCAACTCTATATCGAACCAAAAGGAGATTTTACTTGCATACGCTCAGCGGAATAATTTTCCGAATCCGCAGTTTTTCACGGATGATGGATTTTCAGGTACAACCTTCGACCGACCGAGTTTTATTCAAATGGAAAACTTGGTGGAGCAGGGCGTGGTAGACACCATCATTGTAAAGGATTTGAGCCGCTTTGGCAGAAACTATCTCGATGTGGGTAACTACCTTGAAATCAAATACCCAACGCTGGGGGTAAGGTTCATCGCCATTCAGGAAAATGTCGATACCCTGAAAGAAACAGGTACAGAGATGATGCCGTTCAACAACATTTTCAATGAGTGGTATGCAGCTCAAACAAGTAAGAAAATCCGTGCGGTGTGGAAGAACAAGGCGGCAAACGGCAAGCGTGTTAGTTCCTCCGTCCCATTTGGATATGTCAGAAACCCACAGGACAAAGAGGACTGGCTGGTAGATGAACCGGCTGCGGAAGTTGTACGAAAAATCTATGCTCTGTGCACCTTCGCAAATTGCACGGCAACTTGAACAGGAAAAGGTGCTTATTCCCACCGCCTATTATGCTTCACTCGGCAGAAAGACACGGAAACAGTACACAGACCCATACGCTTGGGATCAGAAAACGGTCGCCTGCATTCTCGTCAATCAGCAATATACAGGCTGTACGGTAAATTTTATGACCACCACAGTCAGCTACAAGGTACACAAGACCGTGTATAAGCCAAAGGACGAGTGGCAGATCATCCCGAACACTCAGCCTGCTATCATTGACGAGGATACTTGGAAAAGGGTGCAGGAACTTCGAGAGCATCGTATCCGTCCGACAGCAACGGGCAGGACAAGTCTGTTCTCCGGCAAAGTGTTCTGCGCTGATTGCGGCTCAAAACTCAACTTCTGTGCTGCCAAGAGTTTGAACGCCAATCAGGAGCATTACCGTTGCGCCAATTACAAAAGTGGCAGAGGAAGTTGTCAGATACATTTTATCCGTAATGTTGTGCTTGAAAAAATCGTACTTGAAGCAATCAACAGTTTAGCGGACTTCGTAAGGTGCTATGAGCCGGTATTTCTGTATCTAATGGCACAAAAGGACATTTTATCTAAACGGACAGAAACCTCTAAACTTAGAACTGCCATTGAAAACGAAAAACGGCGTATTCAAGACCTTGACAAACTGATAGAGCGTATCTATGAAGATCAAGTCCTCGGTAACATCTCTGCCGAACGCTATGCAAGAATGTCGGTCAATTACGAGAACGAGCAATGCCACCTTATCAATAAGGTGGCAGAGGACGAAAAGAAACTCGCCTGTATTGAACAGACGAGCCTTGACTTGAAAACCTTATTGAAGGTTCTGCGAAACAGTACATCCTTTGAAGAATTGACACCAACCCTTGTGAACTCTCTAATTCGCAGGATTGAGGTTCATAACAACGACAAATCAAGCGGTCATTGCTATGTGAAGGTAGACATCTACTTCACGGCTATCGGACTGATTGACATTCCCACAGAGGACGAAATCAAAAGCCTTATGGCTAAAATCAAAGCAAATCCACAGGAATGCAGGCTTACAGCCTGAAAAGAGAAAACGGTGTAACCCCGATTGTGGGGTTACACCGTATCCCTGCCAAAAAACATCCTTATGGGGCTTTGGCTGGAGTTAAGGCTCCTTCTTTTTTTATAAAAAATTATTTAGGCTAAATAAATTTGCTAAACAAATACTAAACAAATTCATTTTGAAAGGCTTTATATTATGCTCTATCAAAGATAAAATAGTAATGGCGATAAAAAATGAAACTTGTAGAGTTATATACAGAATTATCAATAGATCCTTTTAAATTAATTGAATCAATTGTTCATGCCGAAGGATCCGCTGTTATTTTGTTTAAAAATAGAAAAAGTGAAATACTTTATGTCAATGAACAGTTCTACCATAAGCATCCACAATTCAAGGATTATAAGGGATCTGTTTTAGGGAAAATGGACTTTGATTTATTTCCAGATTCGCATGAACATGCCAAACAAGCTTTTAATGATGAACAAAAGGTCATGGAAACAGGAAAAGCAATCAATGTTGTTGAAACAGAAGGTAAAACAGAAAAAGGGCACACAATTATTGCACATACAAGAAAATATCCTGTGCATAATAAAGCTGGCGAAGTTATTGGAGTTTTTGTGATTACAGAAGATATGACAAGTGATGTTGTTGCTTTAAGAGAAAACCAAGAAAAAGCAAAAATACTTACAAAATTAAATGTTGAACTTTCACAAGAAAATGCGACGCATGCTTTAAGTCAACTCTATAATCGAAGATTTATTCATGCGGAATTAGATACTCTTCATAAAGAATATATCAAGAATAATACACCATTTTCTATTTTACTTTTAGACTTGGATAATTTTAAAAGTGTAAATGATAATTATGGACATCAAATTGGTGATGAAGAAAGTGTACAAGATTTGATGAACAAATGTGATTAAAGAATGTATATTTCTAAAAGGGATGAAAAAGGTCGAATTACTTATTAAGGATGATACAAAAACTATCATCCTTTTTCTATTTGTACTATAATAAATTCAAGGAAGTGATAGAATGTATAAACAAATTAAAGATCTTGCTTTTAAATATCATCAAGATACGATTAAACAACGTCGGGATTTTCATCATTATGCAGAAAGAGGTTGGCTTGAAATAAGAACAGCTTGTCAAATTGCAACAACTTTAGAAGAACTTGGTTATGGGGTTTTAGTAGGAAAAGAGATCATGGATAAAGATGCGCGTATGGGTTTACCACCAGAAACGATTTTTAATCTTAATTATTTACGTGCAAAAAAAGAAGGAGCAAATCCAAAATATTTAGAAAAAGTTAAAAATGGTATGACAGCAGTTGCAGGTGTTTTAAAAAAGGGAGATGGACCAGTTGTCGCCATTCGTTTTGATATTGATGCTTTAGGCCTTGTTGAAGATTCAACAGATGGTCATTACCCTTTACAAGAAGGATTTTCTTCATGCCATTTAGGTGCAATGCATGCTTGTGGTCATGATGGACATGCATCCATTGGACTTACAACAGCACGTATTTTAATGGAATTAAGTGAACATTTACATGGAACGTTAAAAATTATATTTCAACCGGCAGAAGAAGGCGTACGTGGCGCAAAATCTATTTGTGAAAGTGGTTTTCTAGATGATGTTGATTATATTTATGCAGCTCATATTATGCCACGAGATGACGATTATGATCTCTATTTTGGAATGAATGAATCGTTTGCAACAACGAAACTTGATGTCATTTATCATGGTGTTTCAACGCATGCTGCTGAATCACCACAATTTGGTAAAAATGCACTTTTATCAGCTGCAAATTGTATTATTAATTTACATTCTATTCCTCGAAACAGTGATGGACAAACACGTGTCAATGTGGGAACAGTTCATGCGGGAACAGGAAGAAACGTTGTTCCAGATACAGCTAAATTAGAAATTGAAGTTCGTGGAGTTACAAGTGAGCTTAATCGATATATGGAAATTTATGCAAGAGATATTATTAATGCTTGTGCTTTGATGCATGATACGGTTGTAGAAATCAAACAAATGGGAAAAGCATTTGCTTTAAATTGTGATGAAGATTTTATGAATCAAATTCGAACACTTTGTCAAAAAGAAATGCCTGATTTAAAATTACCACCAGAAAATTTAAGCCCATTAGGAGGAAGTGATGATTTTTCTTATATGATGGAATATGTTCAAGTTCACGGTGGAAAAGCAACCTATATGAAATTATTGACAGATATTACCGCTTCACCTCATAATACTTCATTTGATTTCAATGAGGAAGTTCTTAATAAAGGACCAAGAATTATGGCGGCTATTGCTTATTCATTGTTAAAATAAACGAGATTATATGTTAGAATTTGAATACGATGTACAATTATTAATTGAAGAATAAAATATAATGAAAATCAAATCAGTGCTTTCTTAAAGAACACTTTAAAGGGGATTGTTTACTTGCAGTAGAGGATTAAAAGGATAAAATCTATTTTATAATGGATTAAAAAATGTTATAATTGCATGGCTGTTTATAAAATACATAGGTATTTATAAAACGAAATTAAAGAAGAAAGAAATTGATAGAAATATCAAAAACACTTTCTTTTTTTATTGAGAGGAGGAACTATGGTTAATATATTTGATACATTACCCGCAAAGTTTTTTAATATTTTTAATACGTCTGATCGAATTGTTATTAGTGAATGTATTGATGTTCTTTATGAGTATATTAAAGATGACGCTTCTTTTGCTTCACTGAAAGAAAATCTTATTTATGAACTTACAAAATATTTTACCAACCATTTAATTGAACTAGAAGATGTTCAAATTCAATCCCCACGTGAAAGAGCCTTTTATGTTTATCGTCGCTTAAAAGAATGTGGCTGGATTAGTGAGGAAGTGGGAGAAAATTATCAAGTTTATACTAGTTTTGAAGACTATGCGATTAGTATTATTGAAACTTTAATGAATCTGGATGAAGATCGTGATATTGAATATTCAAGTATGGTTTATAGTATTTACTCGCAGTTTAAAAACTTTGATGTTGAAAATGGACATAAAATCATTGATGCTCAATATAGCATGACAAAAAGTTTAATGACAAAATTAAAGAATCTTAATACAAATATTAAGCGTTATATCAAGCGCTTGGTAAAAGATAATATGAAGAATGATTTAAATCAAATTTTAGATTCTTTATTAAGTGATTATCAGATGAAGATCGTTGATCGAGCATTTTATAATTTGACGACAAAAGATCACCCTTTAAAATATCGAAATAGTATTATTTCACAAATTCAAAAAATAGTAGATGATCCACAAACAACAGAAATAATCATTGGTAATATAATGCTTTCTAAAGATATTTCTTATCAAGAAGCTAGCAATTTGTTTTATAAACAAACTTCGTATATTGTTGATGCTTTTGAAAGTATTCTTGATTTAATTAATGAAATCAATAGAAAGAATGAAAAGTTTGTTGCTTCAGCAACAAATCGTATTATGTTTTTAATGAATGCTAAAGAAGATATTGGTGGCAAAATAAATGATATTCTTAAAGAAGGACAACATTATATAGAAGCTTTTGAAAATGTGACGACACTTTCTGTTAATAAATATTTAGATCAAAATTCTCTTTACTTGCCAAGAACCATCAAAAAAGTAAAGAATGTCGATTTAATCATTGATGAACCTTTAGATGAAAATGCACGTTTAGAGGCCATTGAAAAATTAAAACGCAATGAAAAATATACGAAGACAGCAATAGAAAAAGTCGTTTTAGAAGAATTAAGTGAAAAAGTCGTTTTAGAAGAATTAAGTGAAAAAGAATCTCTTTTAGGTTCCACTTATTTTGAAAACCAAAAAGATTTATCGATGTTTATTTTAACATGGCTTTATGGCTTTAGCCAAAATGCCTGTTATCAAATTGAACCTCAAAATCAAATCATTACAAAAGAACATTATCAATTTAGAGAATTTATGATAAGGAGAATTGAAGATGAATAAAAATGAACTAATGAAAAATATGTCCCAAGCATATTTATTGTTGTCTGAAAAAAAGAAAGAAGAATTTTCACGTATTTTAAATCGTTTATTAGCGGTAAATTATTTATGTGGAGGGCGTAAAAGAGATCGAGAAGATTATTATTTTATAAGTGAAAATGAACAATTATTTAAAGATTTTTTGATGATGCTAGATTATGATTTTCATTTATATAAAGCAGATCGTGTCATCTTTATTCATAATATTAATAATTACAATCATTTAAATCTTAATCAAATGCAAACGATTGTTTTATTGTTGCTTAGAAAACTTTATTTTCAAAAATCACAAGAACTTCAAGATACGGAATTTATTCATATTACTTTAGGAGAACTTCATGGAGAAATAGAAGCCACAGGAATTTATAATGAACGTTTAAAGAAAACTGAATTAAAAACGATTTATCAATTTTTATCACGTTACAATATTTGTGAACGGGTTGGCGATTTGAATGAAGATGATTCTCGTCTTATTATTTATCCAACAATCAATTATATTTTGCCTGTTCAAAAGATAGAGGAAATAAATCAACGTATCCAACAATTTAAGAAAGGAGACCAACATGAAAACATTAACGAAAGTGAAACTGATTAATTGGCATACTTTTTCAAATACTGAATTTGAAATTTATAAGAATGCTTTGATTACAGGAGAAAATGGTACAGGAAAATCAACAATTCTTGATGCTATTCAATATGTACTTACAGTTGGGAAGTGTAAATTCAATAAAGCCGCAAGTGATATAGGAAATCGTACGCTTGAATCGTATATTCGTTGTAAAACCGGAATTGAAGGACATGAATATGTAAGAAATGGGGATGTAACAACTTATATAGTTTTAGAATTTTTTGATGAAAAAACAAAAGATTATCAAATTATTGGAACAGTTATTGATTTACCATCTGGTGGACGTCTTAATCGTGAATTTTTTCAAATTCTCGACTCACAAATAAATGATGTTACTTTTATTGAAGAAAGAAAAGTTTTAACAAAGAAGGAATTTAAAAATAAACTTAATACCAATAATCAACAAGGATTCTTTAAAGATACCATTAAAGAAGGAGAAAGACTTTTTGGAAATGCTTTAGGGGTAAAACCAAAATATTTTGATTTAGTAACAAGGGCACTTGCTTTTAAAGCAATTGATAATGTTTATCAATTCATTGTTGATTTTTTACTTAAAGAAGATTTTGTAGATATTCAAAATCTAAGAGATAGTATTAAACATTATAAAGTCCTTGAAGAAAAACTAAAAGTGTCTAAAAAAGAGTGTGATACTTTAGAAGAAGTTATTCAATTCTATAATCTGTATTTAGGGAATGCTTTTCAAATTGATATTCTTGATTGTACGAAAGAAAAACTTTATGAAAGAGAATTACGTTCTTTAATTGAAAATAGTCAAAAAAGATATCAAACAATTGAAGACCAATTAAATTTTATTCAACAAAAACTCAATCAACTTCATCAAGATGAAGAAAGTTACCAAGAAAAATATCATCAACTCGATCAATCATTAAGGGAAAATGATACCTATAATTTAAAAAATGATTTAAAGAAAGAATGTGAGCGTCTAAAAAAAGAAAAAGAGGATAAACATAAAGGATACATCGAATTATTAGATGAGCTTCAACAAGAAGCCAAGCTTTTAAAAGAATTACGTATACAAAAAGCTTTTATTAAAGTCCTTGAAAATGAAGAATATCACACAGAAACGCTTTCTGCACATTTACGAAAAGTCGAACAAGAAATTATAGAAAAAACAAATAAGACAGAATATCAACGCTCTTCTTTACAATTAGAAATCACTAAAAATGTTGAACAATATAACCAATATCAAGAGGAATATACATCTTTAAAAGAAAACCAACTTTATTATCGTAAAGAAATTCAAGAGTTAATTTGTTTATTAAATGAACAACTTACAAAACATTTTGGTAAAAGCATTGAAGTAAAACCTTTATGTGAATATATAGAAGTTAAAGATGAAAAATGGCGTAATGCTTTAGAAGGGTATTTAAATAGCCAAAGATTTGATTTGATTGTTGAGCCAGAATATTTTGAATACGCTCTTCTTGTTTATGAAGAGTATAAAAATAAAAGAGGAATCTATGGTGTAGGGATTGTTGATGTTGCTAAACTTGCTAAATATGGAAATGTTGCTTTAAAGGAAACTTTGGCAGATCAATTAGAATGTAAAAATACATATGCAAGATGGTATGTTAACATGTTACTTTCAAAAGTTCACTGCGTAGATGATGTTACACAATTAAGGAATTATCCAACAGCGATTACACCAACATGCATGCTTTACAAAAACTATACAGCAAGAGCACTTAATCCCCGTATTTATAATAAACCTTATATTGGTTTAGGGGCTATCAAGATTCAATTAAAAACAATTGAACAACAATTAGAAACATTACAACAAGAAATCAAACAACAAAAAGTAGAACTTGAAGCATTAAAAAATACACAATCTTTATTAAAAAAATCAAATGCTGATAAAATACTTTATCGTATTGATCTTCTTGATAAATATCATAGTCTTGAAAAAGAATACCAGGAAGTCAACGAGCGTTATCAAAAATTAGAACTTGATGATTCCATTATTTCTTTACAAGAAGAATGTGAAGCAGTAAAGAAACAACTTGATCAAACAAAAAAAGAAAAAGAAAATGCGTTAATGAAAAAAGGAAGTCTAGAAAATAATCTTGAAACGTTTAAAGAACAGCTTGAACAAACTCAAGAAAGTTATGATGTTTTGCATGAAAAAATCATTCAATTTGAAATGGATCATTTAGAACTTTCACAAAAAGCTGATCAAAAAGTTATTGTCTATTTAAAACGTTTTGTAAAAGATTTTAAAGCGATGAAAAATGAAATTGATTATCAAAAGTCAGTTTCTCAAGATAAAGTTCGTCAAGTAGAATCTCAAATTGAAATGAAAATGAAAGACTATAATAATGAATATAATATAGGCTTTGAAAATTCTTTAAAAGATATCGAAAGTTATAAGCAAAGATTTCATCAATTGAAAGATATGGATATTGTTTCTAAAGAAGAAAAAACAAGGCAAGCAAAATTAAAATGCGAAGAATCATTTAAAACCTCTTTTATTTCAGGATTAAATGAAAAGATTGAAAATGCGAAAAAAGATATTTATGAATTAAATAAAGGGTTAGCACAAAGAGATTTCAATGGGGAAACTTATGAATTCTGTGTTTCACCAACTTCAAGAGATGATTTTAAAGAATACTATAAAATTATCCAATCAGGTAAAGAATATATGGCAAATAATCTTTTATCGGAAACATTGAATGAAAGTCAAAGAAGAATTATGGATGAGTTGTTTATTAAACTTTCATCAGTAGAAAATGATCAAGAAACAGAAAAGATGTTACTTGAATATACAGATTATCGTAATTATTTAGATTATGATATTAAAATAAAATATAATAGTGGGGATTTTGCTTATTTTTCAAAAGTCAATAAAGAAAAATCAGGTGGAGAAACACAAACACCATTCTATGTAATTATGGCAGCAAGTTTTGAACAAGTTGTACGTAATCGAAATCAAAATGAAGGTTTTGGTTGTGTTGTTATTTTTGATGAAGCTTTTAATAACATGGATGAACAAAGAATTCAAGAAATGATCAAGTTCTATAATGAACGTGAAATCCAAACGTTTATTGCAGTACCACCTTCAAGAGCAAGTACAATTATTCCTTATGTTAATACAAGATTACTTGTTATTAAACAAAATCAACATTCCTTTGTCGAAGGGTTTAGAGATGAAGAATTATAGAGAAGATATTTTAAATAACTTTATTGAACGTTATGAAAAGAGTAGTTATTACAAAGGAAAATCTTTAAAACCACAAAAAATTTCTATTGTTTTACATGAACGTTATCCTCAATATGGACAGAGTCGATATCCAGAAGTTCTTGAAAAGATTGAAGATGTTGTTCTTCAATTAGAAAAAGAAGATCTTATTCAATTTGCAAAGGGAAGCATAGAAGGAAACAGAAAACTTATTTTTGTTCCAACAGAAGAACGTGTTTCAAAGATTTATCAAGAATTAGATAGAACACCGCTTAAAGAAAAAAGAAATCAGTATTTAAATTGTTTAAAAATGTATGAGTTAGATTCTTTTTTTAATGATTTTCAAATAGCAATGGAAGAAAAAGTTTTCAACTATGAAATTGTGTCACCTTATTTAAAAGTCTATGATCAAGAAGATTTAAAGAATGTTATGAAAATACTGCAGGGAATGAAAAATCAAAAAGAAGAAATTTCTTTTAGAAAGTTTTCTGAAAAAGTATTGGGTGATACCAAGAAGTTAGAAAAATATAAAAATAAAATTTATCATATTATTAAAGATTTTTATGATGATTCTATTGAAAATATAGATGATGCTTTTGAACTGTTTTATATACGTAAAAATCCAGCCTATGTTTATTTAAAAGGAAGTGCGATTTTACAAATCAATGAACAAATTATTGATTTAAATGAAATGAATCATTATTTTGTTTTACCAAGTAGTTGTATTAAAGATTTAAAAATAAAACGAATGGATGCAAGACAGGTAATGACGGTTGAAAATTTAACATCATTTCATGATATATCTTTAAAAGACGCTTTCTTTATTTTTACAAATGGTTTTCATAATCATGTTATAGAAGCATTTTTAGAGTGTGTTTATGATTTTTTAGGAGAAAGAGTTGCTTATCTTCATTTTGGCGATATTGATGCAGGGGGTTTCCATATTTATGAATCTTTAATAAAGAAAACGCAAATTCCTTTTCAAACATATAAAATGAACGTTAATATGTTGAAAAAGTATGAAGCTTATACAAAACCTTTAACTGACAATGATCGTAAGAGATTACTTTCATTTAAGGATAGACATCAAGAAGTTATTGATTATATGTTAAAACATAATGTTAAATTAGAACAAGAAATCATAGGAGAAGAAGATGAAAGAAAAAACACTTACGCGCATTAGAAAATTTACAGAGGATCATAATTGGGATCAATTTCATTCGCCTGCAAATCTTGCAAAATCTATTTCTATTGAAGCAAGCGAACTTTTAGAATGTTTTCAATGGGACGGGGAATAAATCTTTACCTTCTAAAAGTGTCTAAAATCCTTAAAACCTATATGTAGAGCCAAGTTAGGGAGATTTTTCTCTCTTTTTTTGTGTTCTTTTGTACTTTGACACTTTTTTGTCAGTTATTTTTTTTCGATTCTTGAAAGTAAAGAATTGAATTAGACACTTATTTTTAATAAAAGATTACAATTATTTTTATATAATGAAAAATTATTATTAACTAATATTTGAGATGATAAAATATGAGTATATAAAAAAAGGAAGGGGATTTAAAAAATGGTAAAATTAATAGATATCTTAAAAATCATTAATAGAAATAATTCAATAATAATTAAAGATAATGGTAATGTGGTTTTTAAAGGCATGGCTAAAGATTCTGTAGAGGGACTTAATAATATGTATAACAAATCTTATGGAGCGTGGATTGATAGATTATACATTAAATCATTTAAAGAATTAAATACTGATAACATAACAGAAATTGAAATTATTATAAAATAAAAAAACTTAAGCTACTCTTTTAGTTAAGAATAATTTAAGTTTTTTATTATGTTAGAAAGTCGTAGCGAGGCGCACGTAATTAATGCCATTTACGTGGTCATTGCTTACATATCCATTGTACAAATCTATGTTATATGCAACATTTGGATTATACTGAGACGACGACCAGTACCAACCAGACAACCCCTTACTTGAATAATTAGATTTAGCAATACCTAATTGACCAGCAAAAGCTGCCCATTCTTGTCTTGAAGGCACGAACCAGCCATTGTTAGCTTGAGTTTTTATTTGTCCCCAAATATCTTTGTGGTCAGCACATGTATTTTGTTCTCCGTAAGCTTTTGAGTCCCATTTGCTAATCATAGTAGTTGTATTGTCTTTGCCTTTGCCAAATTCTTGGCTTGTTGTAGTTGTGTAATCATTCATGTTACCTTTTGCAGCGTTATACCAATCATAAGTTCCAGATAAGTTGTTTAATGACATGATGTAGAATCTATCTTCACCTGTTCCGATAGGTGTAAGTACTTCAGCAGTTCCACCTAATTTATTAGTATAGCTTTCTTGGCTAATATAGTAACTCTTTGATGAAGAAATAGTTGGAATTGTGTAGGTTCCCATTCCACTTGGACCATATTTGCCACTACCACCAATTATTAAATCAGCGAAAATAATTCCATCAATAGTTCCATCGCCATCAATATCTGCATATTTACCAATTTGTGATTCGGTCTTTGACACAAGAGGTTCTCCATTTGGACCAGAAGTGGGGTTGCTATTATCACCATCGCTAGTCCCACTTAAAACATTATCAAAACTATCTTTAAACTTATCAATAGCACTGGAATATGCATTACCAACAATACTTGCAACCCCAGAACCATTAACTTTACCTGTGCCTTCATCCAATCCTTTAACGCTACCAACAATTAAAAGTAATATGGCAATAACAATTAGAATAATTGCTACGCCACTGTGTTCTTCGAAAAATTTTTTCATATATTAAAATATAAAATTCCTTTCTTAAGATTCTACTCATAAAAAATAATCCACTATACCTGCATGATACAAAAATCTTCGGGGGGGGGATAGAATATATAGCAATTTTAGTAAAGGTAGGGCGTAAAAGATAAGGTTTAAAAAAAATAATTTTGAGATTTCTATTTATTTTGTATATACTAAATATGTAAGAGAACTCATCAGATAGATGATTGCCCTGATAGTTAATTTACATATTTTTTAAAAAGTAATCAACCATTTCGGACTCGGGTGATTACTTTTTTCGTTTCAACATAAAAAAGTTGATTATTAAAATAATTATTTGTAAAATACATATAAGTATATTGTTGGATGATAAATCCACAATATAACTGAACTAACTAATTAGTTCTAGGGTGTGGTAGATAGCTATAATTAAAGTGATTCTACTGACCTACTCCTGGAGATACCATAAGAACCTAATGGGAATGGTCAAACCACGGGAAGGCGATTGGACCCCTAGCCTGGCACGGGCTAAGAAAATAACGTGATATTTTTGACTCCCTTGAGGAAGTCCCAATCAAATATTAGGAGCTTATTTAGCTCCTTTTTATTTTATTTGCAAAATAATTATTCAAAATAACATTTAATAATTTATACGCTTCTATGTCAGTATATTTTAAAGTATTAAAAGTATTTTCTATTTCATCGTCAAATGTTTTAGGGCGTTCAAATAGGTCTTTGATAAAATCATCGCTGATGCAATCAATATCAAAACAACTTCTTATAGCAGTGCGAAATAATAAATTGTAAAGATACATAAATTCAAAACGTTTATCATCAATATATAAATTATTAATAACATCATTAATCATTTTTCTTTCATAAGCCATAACACAAAAGACAAAATGTTTTTTTAGCGATTCTGATATTTTTATCGATTCATCTATAGAATGCTCAATTTTTTTAGAAAAAGAATTTGAATTCTCATTTTTATTATCATTTTTAAAACTAGTATTTTTATGAATAACAAGATGTCTGTGATTATTATCATCAAATTCAATATTTCCGTACTTTCCATTATCATTATTAACTCGACAGTTAATTCCGTAATTTTTAAATATCTCATCGTGAGTAAAATTCACCATATTGATATAGACCTGCAATAAATCATCATTTTTGGAATCTTTTTTTAACGAATTTATTTTAGCAGTTTTATCAATGGCATCAACATATTGAAAGGGTATTTCAGGGAAGCTGTAGATTTTGTATTTCTTTTTTATTTCATTCTTTTTGACTTTTTCGGAGTTATTTTCAAAACTGTCAAAACAGTTAAGATTGTTAGAAGAGTTTCTAAGAGTATAAGTGAAGTCAAATCTAGTAGTGTCCATAATCATTGTTTTGCCAAAGAAACTCATCTGTCGTCTAATAAATTTTATTTTAATAGGGTTATTGTTGGTATCAGAACAATTATTTTCATCAATTGTAATATTTGTTATGTTTTCTTTATTCATTATAAATTCCTCCATATTTTTTCAAATCTGTTATCCAATCTTTGTACTAATCTTGAAGAAGTATAATCTATAAAATCACTATTTATTTTCTGTTTCTTAATAGATTCAACAAAGGTAGCCATTTCATAAGAAATATGAGACAGAACAAAAAATAGGGCAGCATGATTATCCAAAAAGAAAGAAAATAGGAGATTTTTTATTTTCTTATTTTTATCTTTGTTTTTATCATTGTTTGATATTTCAACAGTATTATTTGAGCATTTTGAATCTTTTGAACTTTTTGAACTCTTTAAATTATCTTCATTGCTTTTTAATATTTTTTCTAAAGAGGGATGTTTGCTAAAATCTATGTCTTTTTTGATACAGTTATAAATTTCTTGTATATTTGAATATTCAACGATACCTTTGAGTCTTGCTATTGTACTTAATGATATTGAAAAATCCACTAGATAAACTAGACCAGCATTTTCATATTTTGAAGTATATTTGAGGTTATTAAAATTTGTATGATTAGAAGTAGTTTCAAATGTATCTTCATCACTTCTTAAAGATTTTACTACACCAATCATGCCCGATATATTTTCATAATGATAATCGAAAATATCGCAAAATAGATATAAGTAATAAACAAACTTTTGGATATCTATATCATCAAATGATGTTTCTTCAAGTAGATAGTTTAAAACATCTTCACTCTTACAGTCTTCATACATGATATGTAGCTTGTTCAATTTGGTTTGATATTTTGCAAATATATCAATGCCTTCATTTACTGCAATACTTAATGTATAAAAATCAATAGGAGTTACCTCATTAAATGCTGGAAAAGCAATACAGTTGTCCTTACGATAATTTTTTAATTTAAAAGAACGATATTCATCTTTTATTTTATTTGTCCCATAAGAAAGATGAGCAGGGGAATCATCTGAAACTGATGAACCATATAGTTCTTTTATTGGTTCAAGTTCATGATTAAAGAAATGAATAGTGCTTGGATTCTTGATTATTTTCTGTTTATTTACTATTTTTATCATTTTTTAAAAATCTCCTTTCATTGTCATTATAGACTACGAAAGTCCAAATCCTAACAAATAATGGGTGTAAATAGATATTTTTTTAATATTTTTTCGAAAAAGATATTTTAACATTAGGAAATATCTAAAAGAAAGTTGTGAAAAACAAAAAAGACCCAAAGTATCTCAAATTTCAGGAGTAATGTGAGACCTTTTAAAATTTATTGTTAGAATGTTGTTGCGAGTCTTGTATATATAGAAAAGGATGGATTGCCAGAATAATAAACATTATTACCTTCAAATTTCATATATGCTATAGCATAACTATATGTAACAGAAGATGTAAAAATCCAATGCTCAATTCCTTTACTTACATAATTCTCTTTTGTGATATGCAATTGTTTATAAAATACAGCCCATTCTTCTGAAGAGGGTATAAACCATCCTTTTTTTATATCATTATGGATAAAGTTAAAGGCATCATTAATATCTTGTAACCCATAATTTTCATTTAACCATTTATTATATAATGCTAAAGTATTTTCTTTTCCACTTCCAAAGTCGTATTTTGTAATTTTCAAATAATCTGATGACGGTACATTATTTTCATTAATGGAATTATATAAAGTTGTTCTCTTACCATTATTTATACTTTTTAATGACATGATATAAAACCTATTACTTTCGTTTGAAAGAGGTACGATTACTTCTTGTGTTCCATTCATTTTATCTGTATATGTTCCTTTTTGATAATATGTTTTTAGTCCGGTATTCTTTTTTGGAATATAATAATTTAATGTTTCAAGCCCACTTTGATAATATCTTTCTATTTCATAAGTTCCACTTCCACCTACAGCTAAGTCAGCAAAAATGATACCATCAACTGTGCCATCACCATCGATATCTGCATATTTACCAACTTGAGATTCTGTCGTAGAAACCAATGGTTCTCCATTTGGACCACATTCACCGTTTAAATATCTTAAATGATTATTATTTTTCTCAATACTGTTAGAAAATATATTACCAATTGTTGCTATCAGGCCCGAACCCTTTACCTTGCCATTATCATCAATACTTTTGATACCACCAACTAATAAAAGAAGGGCAATAATTACAAAGACAACAATTACCCATCCACCATATTCATTAAATATTTTTCTCATATAATTATCGAATTCCTCCTTGATACATAATTATAAAAATAACGTATCAAAATTGTCGGGGGGGGGTACTCCATATAAGAATTATTGATTATTTTGATTTTTAGTCTTTAAAAAATACATGACAAATATCGACATTCTTTATTGATATAACCACGCGAAATATACTATCATTATTATAGAAAGTAATATGAATAAAAAAGAAAGGGAATATGAAAATGAAATTATTTAAAAAGATTAAGAAGTATTACAAAATTATACTACCTACTGTAGTTATTACTTTAATTGTAGCTACAGCAGGATATTTGGCATTGGGAAAATTAACATAAGAAAAAGCACCTAATGGTGTATTTGTAAGCAATTATATAAAAGGCGTTACTCAACTATCAGTTGTGGAACATCAATATACTGTGATTGATGAATTTAACAATTCTAACGAAGTTGATTTATTTATTACAAAAGTGAATGTGCCATTTACAAAGAAACACTTCATTGGAACATTTACAGGTACCATAAATTATGGATTTGATTTGGAAGAAATGCCGAAAGCAAAAATCAATGACATTACAAAGACAATAACTTTAAACATACCAGAGATATATAGACTAAGTCATACTATAGATGATAAATCATTAAAATATTTTGATGAAGAAACAAATATATTTAATCCAATTAGCATAAAAGATGGTGACAAGTTTAGAGCAGACCACAAAAAAGATGCTGAACAACAAGATATAGAAGATGGCGTATTAGATTATGTACATACTAAAGCACAAGAAAAAATGGAAATGATTGTTCATGCAAAATTCGATACTTATAAAGATTATAAAGTAAAATGTAATTTTACAAAACAAGATACCATCAAAGATAAACCAAAAACAAACTTTGCTGGGAAAACAGTTAAAGAATAGAAAAAATAGCAGATAATTTCGTCTGCTATTTTTTTTATGATTATGTTATTCAACGTATGGTGTCGCTTTTGAACCTTCTTCAAGCTTGACATTTCGATATTCTATTTCAACACCTTTAAAACCAGTTGCTGGAATTTTATTTGCCCCACCAGAAGTTATATCTAATACATACCAGGTGTGTGAAGTATCTGTATATTTAAAAGTTCCATGTAACTGCATCCATTTACCGTTGTTATTTGGAGGAATATTGATAACAACATAATCAGCTTTAGAATAAAATTCATCCAGTGCTATATGAGGGTCTCTAAAACTAAGTTCAAGAAGTACGCCACTTTTTGTTAAATTTTTTGTTCTAATTTCTGCTGACAACGTATAGTTTTTACCCACTTCTAATATTCCGCTAATAGCAGAATAGTAGGGTCTAATTGATGCATAATTTCCAAAACGTTCATTATTAAGAACGGTTATTTTATTTTTGGAGTCATATTTACTGTTGTTTGGGAAGTCCGAACCACCCAAAGAGACTTTGCTAGAGTTTTTTATTAGATTCTCATTTGGAGCAAGTTGTCCCTGGTAAGTATCAATCGTATCGGTTAAATTATCTCCTGCAATTTTCAACAATCCTTTTCCAACAACCGTACCATTTTCGTTTATATCACCAATGCACCCAATAATACATAATAACAATGAAATAATAATACATACAATTACTCCAGTTGTATGTTCTTCAAAACAACGTTTCATATTATGTAAAATTCCTCCAATCTTTAAAGCTTTTATGCGCCAGTTACTTATTGTTAAGATAGCAAAATTGTCGGGGGGGGGTACATTATATAAGAAATAAAAAACACCTTTATCTTAAATATAAAAGTGTTTTGCATGAAATGATTGTAAATTTTTTTATATGTATTTCTTAAATACTTTCTTGATTTTTAACATTGCATTCATAGTCCATTCAAATTGATTATTCCATTGAGTTTTATCTTTAAAATCCACATTACATTTTGTAATAATACGACTTGATTTCTTTTCAGGTAATTCTTTCCATTCAAAATTTAATTCACATTCTTTTTCAATCGATTCTTTGTTTGCAAATAAAGAACGAAATAATTCTTTATCTTTATTAATACTAAACTCTACAGTAATTTCGTTTCTGCTATGTAATTGACCAACTGAAATCCAATATTTAGATGAGCCAATTGAATAATTCATCCAATGGTCAAATGAAGGAGACCTACGAGAAAAATTTCTTGAGAATTCTTTATTTTGAAATGCATAATTTTGGAAAGCAACCCAATAATCGTATCTTTGTTGTTGAGTTTCATTGATGTTATTTTTCTTTTTGATTTCTTTTGTCCAATCATTAGGCTTTTCAACAACTTCAAATTTAACAGCAGGGTCAGAGTTTCCAATACGATATAGTTTGATTTCGCAAAGGAAGAATCCAATTTCATCATCTGTATGATTATTCAACCATTCAATTGCAGCTTTATGTTCTTCACGTGCGTGTTTAACAAGCCAAATTATTATATTTGCTGATTTTCCAGATGCATATGTAATAAGTTTTCCAAGATGGTCATGGTTGGTATCTTCTAATTGATTTTCAATGATTATTTTCTTATCTGTTCCAACTTCAGAAGCAAGAACATCCAAGCTGAAATCACCAACAGATGATTCTGTTTCATTTATTGAAATATCAATTCCAATAGCATCAGAAAGTATTTCTATATTTTCTTCTTTTGCAAGCCATGGCGTGAAGTCCTGAGCTTCATGTGGCCATACAGTACGAAGGTCTTCGATTTCTTCTAATTTACTTAACTTACTTAAAACTGACATATTTTCATTCCTCAAACTTTCTTGTTTAAACTATGTATATTTTATCATATTTAAATACTACAAAATATAATTTTGCTATTTTTTATATCTCAATCTTCTTTGTTCAAACCATCCGATATTTTTTTAAATATTACTTGATTTATTTTTGATATTGCTAAAAATACTTTGTATATATCTAAAATTTACATTAATTTTATTGCTTTTACGCTAAATATAAAAAAAGAACCTACGATGGTTCTTTCTCATCAAGTATTCCATTATCTAAGTCTTCTAGAAATGTTGAAACTTCGTCAAATCCTTCTCGTACCATTAAGTTTTCTTCAACTCTGTTGCTTAAACAAGGTTTGTCCAAATCGATTAAAGTATTAGCAGTTACTGGAATTTCATAAATTTTCCTATTATAAAATAGCTGAGGCTCTCTATCCACAAAAAAATTGACGGTTGTTTTTTCTTCTTTACGATATCTTCTTAGTACTGTTCTTGATTCATCTTTTTTCGGCATTTTGTAAAAATCATCTTCAACTTCACAGACAAATGTCTTGAATCCATTTTCATCTAGAATAGGTGCTTCAACAAAAAGGGCGTTTAGACATCCGTATATGATAGCTTCATTGTAGCTTTTATATTTTTGTAACATTGCTTCATATTTGTTTGGTTCATATAGTTCAAAATAATCATCATCTTCATACTCTTCATCTTCCTCATAGAAGTATTCGTCATCTTCGTCGTACAATTCTTCTTCATTATCCATAACATCTGTCAGCTCAAATATTTTATTCATATGTAATTGCTCCTTTAGATTTTTTTGTTAAATTAATTATATGATATTTTTTAATTTGAATGCCACTAATTAAGAGACATAATTGCAATTATTTAATAAAAACAAGGATAACAAAAAGTAAAAATGATGAGAAAAGAATCTTGAAAAAAGGTTCTTTTTCTTTTGTGCAAATATAGAAGTTGCATATAAAAAAATGATATAATAAATGCATATTGAGCTTAATTAGAGAGGAATGATATTATGGCACGTACTTCTGAATATGAAATAGAAAATATATTTATAGACCGATTAGAAGGAATAGGGTATGAATATATAGACATAAATACATATGATGATGTTCTTTCAAATTTTAGAAATCAACTTGCTAGACTTAATGAAAAAAAGCTTAAAGAAAAAGGGCATGATGCATCATTTTCAGATAATGAATTTAATAGAATTATGATTCACATTGATAATAAGTCAGTTTATGAGTCTGCAAAAATATTACGAGATAAATATGTATTGCAATTAGATAACGGAGAAACTGTTTATATTGATTTCTTTTCACCAAATATTGACCAAAATAAATATCAAGTAGCTCATTAAATTACAATGGATAAAGACCATAAAGATGATGTTGTCTATAAAAATCGTTATGATGTAACAATATTAATCAATGGGATTCCTTTGGTACAAATCGAGTTGAAACGCCCAGGTGTGGAAATAAATGAAGCAATAAATCAAATCAATAGATACAGAAAATTTAGTTTCAAAGGTATTTTTAGATTCATTCAATTATTTGTTGTAAGTAACTCAGTTCAAACAAAGTATTTCTGTAACGAAAATGAAATGGTGGATGGACAATATAATCCAATTTTAAAATCATTAGTTTTCTTTTGGACTGATGAAAATAATAAACGTATCAATGACTTAAATTCTTTTACAGGAGATTTTCTAAGAAAATCTGTTATTACTGAAATTATTGATAAATACATGGTTATCAAAACTAGCGAACCAATTTTGATGGTAATGAGGCCATACCAAATTTTCGCTGTTAAAGCTGCTAAAAAAAGAGTACTGGAATCAAATCAAAATGGTTATGTATTTGCATGCACAGGTTCTGGTAAAACATTAACGTCTTTTAAACTAGCACAGATTTTAAGAGATGAACCTTCAGTTGATTTAGTTGTGTTTTTGATTGACCGCAAGGATTTGGATGACCAAACAGTTGATGAATATAATTCATTTGAAAAGGATTGTGTAGATAACACTGATAATACATACGTTTTAATCAAAATGTTAGAATCTTCTGAAAAGAAAATGATTGTTACTACAATTCAAAAAATGTCTATGGCAATAAAAAATCCTAAATATTCAAATGTGATGGTCACATATAAGGATAAAAAAGTAATTTTTATCATTGATGAATGCCATCGTTCTCAATTTGGAAAGATGCACGGGCAAATTCAAAAACATTTTGAAAGAGCAAATTACATAGGATTTACAGGAACACCAATATTTGAGAAAAATAAAGGCGCTGATGGGAGAACAACGGCGGATATTTTTAATGCTGGTAAAAAACTAGATGCATGTTTGCATAAATATATGATAAAAGATGCTATTGCTGACGGTAATGTACTTCGTTTTTCTGTTGAATATCAACGTACAATATTTGCAAAAAATTTGTCAATTAAAGGCATTGACTCAAAACAATTAGATGACCCTGAATATTGTAAGAGACATAATATAAGTATTGAAGAATTATATCATGATGAAGAACGTATTGAAGAAGTAGCAAAACATATAATAGAGCACCATGAACAACATGTGCATCCTCAAGGAAAAGATGTATATACTTCTCTTTTTGCTGTTGATTCAATTGAAACGTTACGTACTTATTATGACCAATTCAAAAAGTTAAATGAAGAAGCACCTGAAGAAAAGAAATTGAAGGTTGCTGCTATCTTTTCGTTTCAAGCAAATGAAGACATGGATGAAAAAGGTGACGAACATTCTAGAGAATTTTTAGATAGATGTATAGATGATTATAATAAATTATATAAAACGTCATTCAGTATTGAAACATTTGATGCTTATCGAAAAGACATCGCAAAAAGATTAAAACAAAAGGATTTACCACAGGTAGATATTTTATTAGTCGTTAATATGTTTTTAACAGGGTTCGATGCAAAACCATTAAATACATTATATTTAGATAAAAATTTAGTATGGCATACTTTAGTTCAAGCCTACAGTCGTACAAATCGTGTAGATAAAGTAACAAAACAATTTGGTCAAATTGTTACTTATAGAAACATAAAAAAATGGCAAGATGAAGCATTGACTTTATTTTCAGGCGATGGTAATCCAAATGAATATTTGTTAGAAAATTATGAATATTATTTAAACAAATGGATGGAACAAGTAGAAATTTTACGTAAAGGGACACCTACAGTTGATGATGCTGGCCGTTTGCAATCTGAAGATGATATTAGAAAATTTATTATTGCATTCCGTTCTTTATCAAAAACGCTTGCAACATTAAAGACTTTTTCTAAATTTGAATGGGCTGACTTAGCTGTTGCGCTAGATGAAAATGAATATGATGGATATAAAAGTTGGTATTTGTATTATAGAGATGAATCTGTTAGACCTGGTCCAAAAATTCCTGTTCCAGTTGATGTTGATTTTGATATAGAACTTGTTAGAACTGACCGAATTAATGTTGTATATATTTTAAATTTATTAAAAAATGCTAAAAAGCAACCGAAAACGGATGATGAAATACAACAGGATATCGATTTGATTTTAAGAGAAATCGAACGTTCTGATAATGAATCATTAAGACTTAAAAAAGATATTTTGAAACAATTTATCTTAACTAGATTCTATGACTTACCTGAAAACGCTGATGTTATGGAAGCATTTTCTCAATTTGAAAAAGAACAAATGATAGCAGATATTGAAGAATTTGCATTTGATAATGGTATTGATAAAACTGTAGTTTCTGAATTATTCTCATCTTATGTATTCAGTAGAAATATATCTGATGATGATATTAGAAAAAAACTTTCAAGTTATAAATTAGGTTTATTGAAAATGACTAAAATGACAAAAGATATTAAACAATTTATTGTAGATACTTATAGAAAATATAAGGCAGAAGGAGAGTAAAGAATGGATATTACAAATGAAACGAATAAATATCAAGCCCAGGCGAATGAGCTATCTCAAAAATTATGGGCGATAGCAAATGATTTGAGAGGACAAATGGATTCTTCTGAATTTAAAAATTATATTCTTGGTGTTATATTTTATAGATATCTTTCTGAACGAACAGAAACATATATGAAAGAAATTCTAGAAAATGATGGATTAACATATGGAGAAGCCTTCGAAAGTAATGAATTCCGTCCTGTAGTAGAAGAATGGTCTTTATCTAAATTAGGATATGTTATAAAACCAGAAAATCTATTTCGTAATTTAATTCGCAAGATAAATAAATTTGAAAATGATGATGACAAATTTAGTGTCGAAGATTTCGAAAAAGCAATTAGTGATTTAACCGGTTCAACAATGGGTCATGAATCAAATAAAGCTTTTGACGGGTTGTTCAGTGATATGCGTTTGCAAGATACTCGATTAGGAGAAACTGTATCTGATAGAACAGAAATGATATCACGCGTTATGAATCGTGTTGCTGATATTGATTTTGATTTACAGGATTCTCAATTTGATGTTCTTGGTACAGCATATATGATTTTAATTGGTTTATTTGCATCTGATGCAGGAAAAAAAGGAGGAGAATTCTTTACTCCTGCTGGACCTTCAAAATTATGTGCAATGTTAGCAGCATCGGGATTAGACGAAGCAAAAACAGTTGGTGATTGTACTTGTGGTTCTGCATCAATGTTATTAGAAGTACAAAAGCATCTTTCTACACATAAGGTAGGGCACTTTTACGGACAAGAATTAAATGCAACAACTTACAACTTGAGTCGTATGAACATGATTATGCATGGTATAGATTGGCAAAATTTTGACATTTACAAAGGTGACACATTAAAAGATGATAGATATGGTGATAAATTAAAGCTTACTATTCAAGTTTGTAATCCACCATACAGTTTAAAATGGAGTGCTGATAAGAAATTTTTGGATGACCCACGTTATAGTGGGCCGGGTAAATTAGCTCCAAAAGGGCAAGCTGACCTTGCATTTGTAGAACACATGATTTATCACATGGATGATTCGGACGGGCGTATAGCTGTATTATTGCCACATGGTGTGTTGTTTCGTGGTGGAGCAGAAGATGCAATTAGAAAATATATTATCAAAGAATTAAATCGTTTGGATGCCGTTATTGGATTACCAGCTAATTTATTCCATGGTACAGGAATTCCTGTTTGTATATTGGTATTAAAGAGCAAAAGAAATGGAAATTCTGGAAATGTTTTATTTATTGATGCATCAAAAGAATTTAAACCTGGTAAGAATCAAAACATTCTAGAACAAAAACATATTGATAAAATAGTAGAAGCATATGAAAAACGAGTAGATATAGATAAATTTGCTCATGTAGCGGATATGAACGAAATTATTGAAAATGGTTATAATTTAAATATCCCAAGATATGTCGATACATTTGAAGAAGAAGAACCTGTTGATTTGAATGCTGTGAGAAATAGAATTAAAGAGCTTGATAATGAAACACAAGAGGCAATTTCTAAAGTAGAAAAATTTTTGAAAGAACTTGGATTATAAAAGGAGTGATGCTTGATAATGGAAGAAGGATTATTATTATTTGATAGCAACATTGAGCACCCTTTAAATCAATTATCTTTAGAAAATCAAAAATATATAATTAGTATTACTATGCATCAATTTAGAGAATTTCCATTGTGCGGTGGCGGATATGATGAAGAAGAACTTAGATTTTATGATGGAGTATTAGGAGGCCTTATACGTACTCGTGACAGAATAATTGAAAATAATTATATTAATTTGATACCTGGCTATTTGGACTTTTGTTCAAAATGGGAATATCACGGTGATATTTACCGTGTAATAGATAAAGCCTATGTGTGTCCGAAAAATAGAGAGCCATATATGCGAATGCCATCTATCAGATGGCATGGCATGGTTGCATCTTGGAGTAGTTCGTATGATTTTACAAAGGGATTCAATAAAATTGGAACAAATACAAAATATACAATTATCCATGCAAATACTGGAGACAGTGCAGGGATTGACGTAAATAAATTTAGTCAATACTTAGGGAGCTATAATCAATATACAGCTTGTGAAAATGAGATTATTTTTCCAATGAAAAAAGGTTTTGTAGTAAAAGTGTATAAGAATATTACACCTACTGAATTTAAAAGCTTGATGGAAAGAGGTAAATGAAAAATGCGAGAGCCTAAATTGCGATTTAAAACTAGTGATGGAAAGCAGTTCCCAAATTGGGAAGAAAAAACATTTAATGATGTTGCAGATTATAAAAAAGGACCGTTTGGTAGTGCATTAAAGAAAGAAATTTTTGTTTCAAAGTCAAATGATACAGTGAAAGTTTATGAACAACAGAACGCAATTTCTAAAGATTGGAAACTCGAAAGGTATTTTGTAACTAATGAATATTTTCAATCAAAGATGAAGTCATTTGCTGTATCTGGTGGTGATATTATTGTTTCATGTGCCGGGACTATTGGTGAAATGTATGAATTACCAGATGATGCAGAGGAAGGAATTATAAATCAAGCGCTTATGAGAATACGCATTAAAAAATCAGTAATTAATAGTATGATTTTTAGATGTGTATTTGACAAAATGATTTCTACGGAAGGGGTTAAAATTAGCAATGGTTCAGCATTGAAAAATATTCCACCGTTTGCAGACATGAAAAAACAATCTGTATTTATTCCATCATTTCCAGAACAGCAGAAAATTTCTGAGTTCTTATCAACAATTAATACAGTAATTGAAAAACAAAAGGAAACTGTATTTGCATGGGAGGAACGTAAAAAAGGTGTAATGCAGAAGCTGTTCAGCCAGGAAGTAAGATTCAAAGCAGTCGATGGAAGTGATTTTTCAGAGTGGGAAGAAAAGAAGATTGATGATTTGTTTTACAAAGTAAATGAACGTAACAATGGTCAGTTCGGTAAAGATAAATGGATTTCTGTTGCAAAGATGTATTATCAAGATGAAGATAAAGTTACATCTAATAATATTGATACTCGTACATATGTTATGAGGATTGGCGATATGTCATTTGAAGGTCATCCCAATAAAGAATTTAAGTACGGAAGATTTGTTGTAAATGATATTGGAGATGGAATCATTTCAGAATTATTTCCAATTTATCGACACAAAGAAAATTATATTTTAAAATACTGGAAGTATGCAATTCAAGTTGATTCTATTATGCAGAAAATCTATAGAAAATCAATTACCTCATCTGGGGCATCATCTAATAAATTAGATGATGATGATTTTAAAAGGCAAAGCATTTTAGTTCCTTGTCTTGCAGAACAGCAGAAAATTGCGGATTGTCTTTCATCATTGGATGAAGTAATCGAGAAGCAGAAAGCAACATTAGCTGCATGGAAAGAACTGAAAAAAGGTCTGTTACAGCAGATGTTTGTTTAATAAATATAACTACATACATAATAAAAAAACTAACCTCATAAAATGGTTAGTTTTTCTATGCTTATTTTTCACTTAAAAATATTATATTGATTCAATATCATCAATGGCATTGTAATCAATAATTACTTCTTTTTCGCCCATTTCATCAAAATAGGCAAAGATATTATCTTTCGAAATCTCTGATTTCCAGACTTCTCCAGCTTCATCAAATCTATGTGCAAACCATTCAGCTTTATCTTGTGAAAGTGTCCAGGATAAGGCTTTTTTATTATCCTTGTTCTTATCCGTTACACCACGATAAATTGTTACAACGTTAGGTAAAAATTCAAAAACTTTAAAGTCATCCTCATTCATCAAATATTCTTTATTTGCTTTTTTGAAATAGCTGAGTAACTCTTTATTAGAAACATTGATATTATTGTTTGCATTTTCGTCGTTTAACCATGAGAAATTAAGCATTTCAGCAAAATCTTTTTCATCCAAATATTCTTTAACATATTTGAAATATGTCATCCTATAAGGAGCACGCATCATATAAAAAATATCAGATATACAATTACATCCATTTATAATTTTTTCTTCATAGAAGGCCATTACTTTTTTCATATTTTCTTCACTTTCAAAAATATTTACGATTTCTCTTTTTACAGAGCAAAAAGGAGAATCAAAGAAAGGATGAGAGACAATAATAGAAATTTCTGTTGGCTCAGCATCCAAATGGAGAAAGTCGATTGCTATTTCTTTACATCTTTGTAGGTCTGTTTTCATTTTCATCACCTTTATGATTATATCAAAATTTTAATAATAGCAAAATAAGGAATATTTGACGATTAGTGATGTAACAAATATTGTTTTTATTGCTTAAAAGATGCAACCACTTACCAAACGACACTTTATCTAGCCAAACAACAAAATTCGACATGATTTGTATGCTATAATAGTTCTTGAAAGAAGAATATTTTTAATAATTTAAAAATTTAAAAACGTTAAAAAATGTCAAAAAAATACGGAGGAAGATATAAAATTGGAAGAAAAACAAGTAATGCAGGTTGTCCTGAATAAGAAAAAATATAATCTTGCGTATGTAAATGATGAAGCTTTTGCTTATCTATCGAATGTTGAGATATATAAGCTTTTATGCAATGCAACATATTATGAGCTAACACATGAACAAAATACTTATCGTAACAGTGAAGTGTTAGAATACAAGGGTTGGCTTTTGGTTTGGGGATTTCTAGGAGAAATTATCCAGTACATAACAAAAAGAAGTTCAGAAAAAGATGCCTTAAAATGCTTTAATTTTGCTAATCATTTAAAAATCAAAATTGAAGAGAGATTTAATTTTAATCATTTATATGGAAAAATTTTAAGAGAAATTGATAGCATGGGGCAGTTTGAATCTTTTTACCCAAGGTTTAAAGAAATTGAAAATGAAATGAAAGAAGAAAACTCAGATTATTTCAAATATTGGTGCATAATGACTAATCAAATGTGCTATGAAAAATTGCAAAATGAAGAGTTTGATTCACAATTTGCTGATTTTGTTGATAGTCTAGATAGTTGGGATAAAAGAGAAAATTATGTATTTAAACAAGTTTAATGTTTTGAAAAAAAGAAATATAAATTGGAGCGTCTATTTTGAATGCTCCTTTTTGTTTTTTATAAAAAATGTTGTGGATATAGTCAATCATAATTATAATGAAATTAATATTTTAAAGGAGGTCTTGCTATAATGAATATATTAGATTTACAAAATAAAAGATTTATGAATGAACGTAATTTCTATTTTTCGCTTGCGTTATCTGAAATGTTTTATTATAAGCTAAACAGCATTTTGATTTGGAAAGATGAGAGATATTTCTTCTGTATAAATGATAATGAGCAATTCATTAATGAATATGGCGTTTTTAATACGTTGATTGAACTATTAAAGGCATCGTTGGAAGATAACGATTTTGAAAAGCTTAAAAGTATAATCCCTTTAGAAAATACTAAAATAAAACAAGAAGAATCATTCAGATATTACAGATTAATCAAAGAGGTATTTAATGAAAATAAGCGAACTATCTCTTTTGAAACATATAATGATTTTGAATTTTTGAAATTGAATACTTGTAAAATTGAAATCTTAAATAACATGGATAAATATACGTCTGATAATAATATCAAATATTTCTCAAGAGATTTGAAAATAACAGATGATAAAGCCTTTGATAATAATGATACTGTAAGATTGTTATATATGAGCAAGGATAAAGTAATGACAGTAATCGATGTAAATGATAAAGAAGAAAAAATAAAGATAAAGAATTTTACAGATAAAATTTTCTTTCGTGCTTTTGGCATTAATGAAAACCCTAGTTGGAATAATTATCAAGAATTTTTGGAAGACAGATGTGTTCCAAGAACAAGATACAATATTGATGAAATTTTGAAAGATATGGGAATGACAGAATATAATTCGTTTGAATTCATCAAAAGAACGCAAGGGCGTATGGCCGATGACAAAGAATGGATTCTTTTGGGAGATACTTCATATATTTTAGAAAAGGACGAATAAAGAGCATATAAAAAAGGACATAGCATTTAAAACAAGATGAATGTTATGTCCTTTTGTGTTTTTTTGTATTAAATTGTTTAGATTATTTAAGAATATTGATTAGTTCATCAGCGCGTTCTCTAACAAAATCTTCAATTAATTTCAGTCTGCTTTCTGAAAGGTTATATTTAAGATGCCGAACAAATTTAAAGTTTTTTAGTTTTTCCAAGTCAGCAATCATATTTTTGGTGCATATCGCTTTTACAAGGTCATTAAATGAAATCCCATAATAGGAAGTACAATTATTTTTTGCATACTTTTTTAAAGAAGAAAGGTCTTTCATTTCAAAATCATCAGCATATGAAAATAAGCTAGCACCATTATCAAAAATAGGGCATAATCCTATGATTTCCATAGTATGATTATTTACTAATAATCCAAAATTACCAAAGTGTCTATCTTTGTTATAAATTAGTGCATCAAAGAGTATCATTCTTTGAAAATCAAGATATACATTTGATAAAATATCATTTTCAATTGATATTTTTTTCAAAAATTCATTTATATTTCCAATATTTCCACTTGGAACATAATAAGCAATAGGTATATATCCAGCGTCTTTTGATGTAAATATTTTACAAGTTGAAGCGAGAATACCATTCCATTCTTTTAAGTCGTATTCTACGTGCCTATAGCCTAATCTTTTAGCAATTTGACTTGCATAATATTCTGAATAGGGCTCAAGATTTTTATCTTGTTTTGGATTAATACCGCCTTTGAAAAGTACTATATCATTTTTTGCTTTTTTCCATCCTTTTGGAAGTAATCCAGCAGTTGTGAATTCAGGCGAAGGGGACTTAAGTGATAATAAATCAAATTCCGCATTTAATCCTGAAAAAGCAGCAAATGAAATTTCATTTGAAAAAGAATTGTCATATAAATTCACATCATCATATTTATCATCTTTATCTTTTTTGCAAATCCAATAGGCATCATTTAATGAAAGTCCTTTTGAAATATCTAATAATGATTGAATATTATTTATATTTAATTCCATATTTTTCATTAATTCTTTCATATTTCTTCTTTTTCTTGGAGCACTTCTCCTTTTTAACCAGATTGCTAATCCGTCATCTGACAGCATTAAAGAAACAGGAAATAATTTTTTATGATTGTTGTGTATTTTGATTATATGAACAGTATTTAAAGACAAGATGTCTTTATTGAATTTGAATTCGATTAATGGTATATCAAAAATTTTTAAAACATAAATATTATTTTTTTCTGTTTTCATTATTTCATAGACCCACCTTGATAAGGATATTTTAAAGCATAATACATTTTCGATTTATATATCTTTTGATTTTTTTCTAAAATTCGCTAACGTCATCGGTATAAATATGTTTTGTCATATTATATAATACTCTTGTATTTAATAATACCGGTTCAAAACAAGACCGCGAGTTGTATATGTCTTAACTGATGTATATAAAACCTACATTGTAGGTACTGCTCGAAACGTTTTGAGCAACGTAGAAGCTATAACAGACTGCTCGTTTTATTCGTTCTGTTTTTTTTAACAAATACAGAAAAGAAAGAAAACTATATTTTTTATAATATAATGCATTTTCAATCTTTGAATAACAAGACCATAAGTGATGCTCTACGGATTCAAAACCTACCGCGTGTTCGCGTGCAGTTGTTTAGAAAAGTCATTATAAGAATTATCAACGATTAATAAATAATCAGGATGAAGAGCATTAATTAAAGAAATATTTTTAATCATTAATGGTTCTGTTTGACTGTTTAAACTTAAATCAATTTCTTCAAATTCAAGCAATTGACCTCTTTTATAATTAACCATTTTTTCTACCCTCCTAATCAATTTAAATATAGATATATTTTAACACATTAAATAAAAAAGACCATTTTGTTCCGAAATAAAATTTTAAAGAGATTGTATGATATCTTAATAGTGTATTACGAAAAGCATTAATACTTAAATTAAGGCGGTTTTAGGAGGTATATATGAACGAAAATGAGTTATTGGAATGTTTATCTATTGAATTGGAATCAATTGCTGAGACATTGATTTTGGTTCGAAAAGATGAAAAGTGCGACGAACATATCAAAAAGGTGTTGAATAACCAAATCGGTATGCTTGTCTTTTGTCAAAAAGAAATACATGAAATAACAAAGTTGATTAAATTAAATAAAGCAATGAAAAAAGAACTTTCTAATTAAGAAGATATTTCTTTAAAATATTAGAAGTTCTTTCTTTTTTTGTATTATTCCTTTTTCATTTTCTTTTATAAGAATTTATATTTTTCTTCAAATTGGAACGATTGATATCATTTATTGCATCATCCACATATTTATTACTTGAATCTTTAAAACTAATTTGAATATTATGAAATTCCTTAAGCATTATTTTTGCAAATGCCATCATATCGTAGCATATTGGAGAATTTGTATGATTGATACCATCGGTTATATGGTCAAACATATAAGACCATTGCCTTATACCGGGTTCCGTATCGTTGTAAGGTAGGTTATTTTTAAATTTTCTTACCTCATCAATTTGATAAACATATCGAGATATCTGGTAGCAATGACATAACATTGAAATTTCATTTTCGAATATTTTTGTGTTGATATAAATGACGTATTCTTTTGGAATAAATCTAACTTTTTCTATCTTGTATCCAATATCACGAAAATCTTCTGAAATAAACTTTAAATCTTGACTGTATAGTTCTGTTCTTGAAGATGTTTCATTGACAAAATAGATTTCAGGTGTCTTTATTTTCAACAGGGTAGTAGCACGTTGAATTGTTTCAATGCACTTTTTTGACAGAATGATTTGATTGTTATCCATTATTTCTATCAGCATCCTTTCTTTTTTACTTTTCTTTTATTTTTGCTTCACTTATATTTTTTATACTTTTCCATTTTTCTTTCATAGTCTTCTCGATTTTTTGATGTTGCTATGAAATAAAAGTTTTCAAAATAAGGGTAATTTGTTATGCAATTAACGTTTTTCAAAACACTATCGTAATTTGACTTAACAGCTTTTTGTTTGAAAAGATGGGAAGGGTGGAGAAAAATATATATAATTGCCTTTTTAACTTCTTGTGTTCTGCATTTATCACCCTTGACTTGTTTTACACAGCAATACATCATATTGAATTTCCTGAAAAAATAGATAATGCTAAAGATGCCTTTATATTTTCGTGTAAGAATACTGTTTTGATTATCATTCTTTTTCATATCCAAAATTACCTCTCTAATAATTTATAACACGTTTTTGACATAAAATAAATGAAAAGTATCTAAATTAGACACCTCATAATTGTATTTTTTAATTTAATTGTAATGAAAAAGCCCTTAAGCTCTTAACTTAAGGACTTTTAAATATTGAAAAGAAAGATTTAGTCTTCTTTTTTCTTTTTTGTAAAGAAATACATAGCACTTGATAACATAGCCATTAGACTGAATCCTACAATTGGAGCTTCGTCGCTAGTTTTAACTGTTGTTTCTTTGCTTGAATTAGTAACCGTAGGGGTAGTTGTATCTTTTTTTACAGGAACTGGGTCTTTTATAATTTCAAATTTCTTTGTAAATTCTCCGTCATATTTTTCACCATTCATTACAACTTTAACAGTTGCAATACCAGGTTCAATGTTATTTTCATAAGTTACAGTATATTCAGATTTATCAATTATATTTCCTAGATTATCTTTAACTATAACATCTGGTTTAACTTCTTTACCCGTATATTTAGAAGATTCAATGGTTGAAACAGTATTATCTGTAACATATCCATAAATTTTAAATGTTTTCGTAAATTCACCATCATAATTATTTCCATTCATCTTAATCTTAACAGTTGCTGTTCCAGGTTCTTTATTGTCTTTATAGGTAACAGTGTATTCAGAACTATCTACTATATCCCCAAGATTGTCTTTAACAACTACAGATGGTTTGATTTCTTTACCTGTATATTTTGAGGCTTCAATAATATTAATTGTATCTTCACTGATGTAGCCGTAAATTCTGAAATTTTTAGTAAATGTTCCATCATACTTCACACCATTCATGGTAACTTTAACAGCAGCAATACCTGGTTCTTTGTTATTTTCATAAGACACAGTATATTCAGATTTATCAATAATATTTCCTTGATTATCTTTTACAGTAATATCAGGCACAATAGAATTACCAGTATATTTAGATGATTCGATAGTAGAAATAGTATCTTCTGTTATATAACCATAAATTTTAAACGTTTTTACAAACTGTCCTACATAATTGACTCCGTCCATAGTTACTGTAACTGTTGCAGTACCAGGTTCAGTATTACTACTATAAGTCACGGAATATTCTGAAGCATCTACTGTATTACCAAAACTATCTTTTACAACAACAGCAGGGTTTATTTCCTTGCCAGTATATTTAGATGTTTCAATAGTAGTAATTGTTTCTTCTGTTATATTTCCATGAGTTTGAACAAACAAATCATAATTATCTTTAGCATTGTTATATGCAACCAGCGCATCATCATAGTTCTTTTGAGCATTTGAAAGATTATTTATTGCTATAGCAAGAGCGTCATTTGCATTTTGAAGATTTTGATTTAATACAGATACATTTTCTTGAGCAGCAATATAGTTATTCACTGTTTCTATTAAATCAGTTAATGTTGTATCACCATCGAAAGGACCAAATGGTGTGGAATTTTGAACAACGATTTTCAAAGAATTTGAATTATTAGAATATTTTGCTTTGATATCATTCCATTGAGAAATAGCAGTTTCTATATTTGAAAAACGTGTGTTCTTTTCATTGGAAACTTTTTCAGCAACTTCAATTTTAGGTTCCAGTTCATTCAATTGAGATTGTGCATCACTGATAGATGAAAGGGTACTTTCGTGTGCGTCAAGTGCATCATTATACGTAGCAAGCGCAACTTTGTAGTCATCTATTGTTTTGTTATAACTATTAATTATTTCTGTATAATTTTCTACTTTTTCTTGCTGAGAATCACGTACTTGTTGGAATTGTGTTTTTTGTGTGGTGTTACTATTAATTTCGGCTGTGATGCTTTCTATTTCTTTAAGTTTTGCGATTTCTTGATTAGCTGTATTAATGTTTGCCTGACACATAGTAATATCAGAATTAAAACCATCTATTTCATTTTGAAGCAAATTTATACTAGAATCAAGATTTGAAATTTTAAGTTTAAGAATTTCCATTCTAGACTGTTCTTCTTCTGATTTTGATTCTATTGCTTCTAATTTTTCCAATTCTTCTTGATAACCATCTCTTTCCGTTTTTTTGAGGTCTAGTTCTTTTTGGGATGTTTCTAAATCTGTTTTACGTTGTTTAATACGTTCGTTTGCTTTACTTATTTCTTCATTATACTTGTCTTTGTTCCAAGTTGTATAATCTTCATTTGCTAACGTTTTTATTACATTATTTAAATCTGCATTTTTAGCGGCAATTTGAGTATCTAATTCTTCTATTTTACGATTAAATGATATTACATTATTTTCAGATGCTTGTTTTGCTTGTTTTACACTGTCAATATTGCCTATTGCTAGCTTATAATCGTTTTCTAAATTTTCTTTGTTTGTTTTAGCTTCAGTAAGAGCTTTATTTTGTTCTTTTTCTATTTCTTGATTTTGTTTAATTGATTCAATTAAATCAGTTTTTTGTCCGTTAAGCATGTCAAAAGATGCTTTTGCAGCATTCATTTCTTTTTCCCTTGGTGTGTATTCATATTCAAGGATATCGTCAATTTCTTTTTTAGCAGTAGAAATGATATCATTATTATCTTTGACATCTTTTTCTGCATTTATGACACTTGTTTCTGCTAGTTTTTTTGTATCCATTGCACCTTTTAATGCAGTGAATGCAGATAAAAGTTCAGCATCTTTTTGTTTTAATTCATTAGCTAATTCAGTTTTACGAGTTGGCTCGGTTGTTGCTTGTGGAACAGTAATAGGATTATTTGTATTAGCAAGAGCCTGAACTTGTTGGATAATACCAGCAGGCAATGATGTTGTCGCAGTGATTGCTGTTGCAACACTTAAAGTTGCTTTTAATGTCATGTTAATGTTTTTGCTCTGTTTCATATGAACGCCTCCTTATATTTTTTTATGAGACCATGCATCTCATCTAATTTAATTATAAATGATTAGAACTCTGACTGTCAATTATATGAGAACCTAGATAACCGATATTTTTTTAAAAGTTAAAACTAAAAAAATAAGAAATAAAAAAAACAAAAATACATAGTATTCAGTTATCATATCTATAATATTTGGTTTATTATTTATTTAAGAATTAAAGAATTAAAGAAAAAAAATAAAAGGCTGGAGAAATAAGGAGGAATGTTTATGCTAAGCAGAACGATTACAGAAAATGATGATTTAAAGTATTGTATTATTGATTCCATAATTTCGGATAAAAATGTTAATGTGTATGTAAAATATGCATGCGAAATTGTTCATCTAACAAGAACGATAATAAGAGATTTGCATGATAAATTATCCATGTATGATGATTGGTCAGACAAAATAATTGATTACTATAAAAAGCTTGAAAAAGATTTTCTAGAAATTGAAAACAAGTTTATGGGAGAAATTACATATTTTACATTTGATATCAAAACAGAAGATAAAGTTTTTTCCTTTGATAATAAGGGGATTAATGAATTGAATGAAAAATTGGTTGAATTGATTGGAAGAGCAAGCAAAATAGACAGAGAAACAGGAGAAAGTGAAGAAATGGAATATTAATATTGAAATAATAGAAAAGAAAAAAATTATTAAAAAAAATAAAGAGTGGTTTGAAATTCGAAAATTGATTAGAAACCACTTTTTATATACGGTATTTTTATTAAAAAATAATAAATACTTATCAAATCTTTGATTTTTGCCAGCTTTTATTAATAAAAAAATATCATGTATAAAATTAGACACCTATAATACGGTGTCGCAAATACCGTGAGTATAGAAACTATCACTTTTTTGATACGCTAATCATGTGGTAAGAATAAGAGAAAAAAAGAGAAAAATAAAAAAATATCAAAAAAGTGCATTTTTCGATGCCACGAGTATAGAAGATTATATCTTTTTGGTATGCTAATCATGTGGAAAGAAGAAATAGATTTCCAAGTAAGATTGATGAAAAATCAAAAAAAATAAAAAAATCCCAGTTTGATTTGCCATAACTGGCATTAAAAAAATATTTATGATAATGTATAAGCACAAAAAAAGAAATTATCAAAAAAGTGTAAAATAAAATTAAGGAGGTGAAACTCATGGGGATGCATGAAAAGAAGGGTAAGTATTTATCCTATCTGTTACGACATCATCCTGAAGCGTGTCATTTAGACATGGATAAAAAAGGATATGTTGATGTTCAACAGCTTATTGATAATGTTAATGAATATAGCAAGTATTCCTTAACATTCGATGAATTGCAGGAAATTGTTGAAACTGATGATAAGCAAAGGTTCAAATTTGCAAAAGATAAAATCAAATGCAATCAGGGACATTCAATCCCATGGGTTGAGCCTGAACTTGATTATGATGTTGTTGTTCCTGATACTTTGTATCATGGTACTACCGCTGAAGCCTATGAAAAAATTAAAAAAGATGGCTGTATCAGCAAGATGAAAAGGCATGCAGTTCATATGCAGCAGGATATCAACAAAGCTTGGAAGTCAGCAAAGAGATGGCATAATCAAAAACCAATTGTTTTAGAGATTGATTCAAAGCAGATGAATAAAGGTGGTTATTCCATTGGAGTGACAGACAATGATGTATGGTGTGTCGAATCGGTACCAATAAAATACATCAAAAAGATTTACGAGAATTAAATAAGAAGTTAAAAAACAAGAACTTTTGAAAATTTAAATTTAACTAATTTAACAAGTTAAACAAATTTCAAAAATTAAAATTCTTGGAAACTAACAATAATTCGTATCAAAAACGAATTACTGAAATTTATGATTGCTTTAAAAAAATTGAATATTGAACACAGATTATTATTAACAAATTATTAAAAGTACAACATTTGTCATTATGTTTGAATATTTAAATATTTAAGCATGATGTTTAAAACATTTGATGGAGTATTAAGTACATCCATATAAATCATTAGAATATGTACTTTATCTGAGTTGTATAAAACTTAAATCTTTTTAAACAGTTTAAATAGTTTAAGTAATTAAAATAGATTTAAGATGACTGAAATAATCTGAATATTTTAGAAGAAGTAAAATCTTCTGAATGTATAAAGCGTTCAAATTATCAATTCTATTTAAGCAAAAAATAGAAAGTAGGTAATTGATATGAAAAGAAGAAAAGTGAGTTTTAAGGATTTAATTAAGAAATTTATTTGTAAGGCTGAAAAGGTTATAAAGGTTAAAGAGGGTAAAGTGGATTTTCAAAAGTTCTTGTTTTTTCTATATAAAAAAGTAGGTACGACAGCTTCATGTGAGGTGATAACACATGAAAGTCATTAAAGAATTCAAAATAAAAAATAAATCTTGCTATAGAGTACAAGAAATTATTAAAGAACAAATCATTTCGGATAAAGTAATTAATGTTGAGCAATATTCAACATATATTGATGGAAAAAGAAAAACAATTATTTATCATACGGATAAAACATTTGATGAAGATGTTTATAAATATTTAAATAACGAGATTAACTTTCTTTCTGAAAACACTCAAAGAAAATTTGGATGTGCATTCAAAGTAATGACGGTTTGGGAAGAAATTATAGGAAAAAGATTTACTGAATTTAATTATAGGGACGTACAAAAATTTGTATTTTTCTTGTACGGAAAATCGTCTTTAAGTGGCACAACAAAGATGGAGTTAAAAACTTGTAGAAGCAGTGAAACAGTAAATATAATCCTATCAGAAATAAAAGCATTATATAAAAGTGTAAAGCAAATATTTGGTTATGAAGAAATTACACCATTTGATAATTTATTGAAAGAAAGAAATTATTCTAGTCCTAGAGTTTATCTTGGAAATGAAATTTCAGATGCGTTAGGAAGTCAAATGTATAAAGAAGTACCGAAATATATTAAACAAGAAGAATTTAATCATCTTTTGGATATCACTCAATCAAAGCCATTACCAAAAAGAACCAAAAAAAATAGAAATAAAATTCGAAAAATCAAAGCAACAAAGTTGAGAGATGATATCATGCTTTGCCTTATGTTTCATGGTGGTTTGAGAATAGGAGAGGTACTCGGTTTAACTATGGAAGATTTTGAATTTGTTCAAAATGATAATGGAGAAAATCTTTGCAAAATCATTATTCGAAATCGTGTATCAGATAAGAACTTTCAAAATGCTAAGACAGTTCAAAATGTAAAAGAAAAAACAGCTTATAGAACTTCAACTTATTATGAAAAAGATATTGGTTATCAAGAAGTTTATATTCTAGAAGATTTGGCAGGCCTATATGAAAAAATAAATGACTATATTGATAGTTTCCATAGATACGCTGAGAAAAAATTAAACGCTAAATATAAAGAAACAATTGCAGATGCAGTTGGAGAATTTAAGAAAATAAAAAAAACAAACCATTATTTATTCCTAAATGAATTAGGTGGATTGTTAAAGTATAGTGCTTGGAATAAACATTTAAGACAAATTTACGAGGATGCAGGACTTCAGGTGGATTTTGAAAGTAGAAAAGTAAATCTTTCGCATCGACTAAGACATGGCTTTGTAATGAAATTAATAAGTGATTATAAAGTTCGTTCGGACGCTGATTTGGTTTATATAATGAAAAGAACAAGACATAAATCAATTCAAAGTCTGTATGTATATATAAATCCAACACCAAAAGAAATTATTAATCAACAAGTAGAACTTGAAAATTTTATTTTGAATAATCAAGACAATGAAATGGATAAGGATGATAACTAATTATTAAAGATTTTATCTGGATTGGATATTACAAATTATAAAATAATAAAACAATAAAATAAAAAAATAAAAAATAAGAAAAATGGAGAATAATTATGAAAACGATAGATAATGAAAAATACACAAAAGATGAAAAACTAATGAAAATATTTGATGATGAATATAACAAGTTATCAGAAACATGTAGAGAATATAAAAATATAAAATATCTTTCAAAGAATAGGAAATTTTATAAATTATATATTGATACAATTTGTAATCTTACCTTTGATATGATGAGTTTTAAAACAATACAAAAGGTTGCTTATAAGTTATTTAATCAATTTAATTGGGTTGGTAATGCATGTGGAATTTATTTGGAATTAATTTTTAATGTGTTAGTTGAAACTGCAAAATGTAAAGAATATAAAAATGAAGATAAAGAAGCCATTCTTGATTGTATTGAAGATATTTCAACTTATATAAAAGCAAGTGTTAATGGTAAATATGAAAAATTTTGTGATGAAAATTATAATCCTTATTCTTTTGTTATTTCTAGTTCAAAAGGAGTAATTAAAAGTTCAAATGAAGCAACTATTAGAACGATTTGTATAAAAAATAATACTAAATTTATGAGAGACTTAATTCATGAATGCACACAAAATAAAGAAAGAAAACACAACAAATTATTTGTAGTTAATCAAGGGAGAATGTTGGAAATTATTTTTAATCATTTCCCTGTAAAACATTTTTCTAGTCTAGATTCATTTAATGATAAAACCTTTTTAGAACAATGTAATTATTTAAATGAATGGTTTAAATCAAATGACGTATCTGAAAGAGCACTTTCGATATTATTTGTTAGTTTCATTGATTTTTATGTATTTATTCAAAATAAAATGGATGAAAAAACTTATGAAAAAAATTTTTGTATATATGATGCTATCGCTCTTAAGTATGAATATTTGTCAAGATATTTAAAAAAAGGTGTCAAAATATATAACTATAATATTTATGATACCCCTCCATTTGAGGATGATTTCTTGTTAAAACCACAAAAAATGGCACTTCATCAAAATGGACAAGATACAATTATTAAATATATTGATTTTACATGTATTAATAATAAACATATTAGGCAGATAGTTAAAGAAATGTTTTGGTTTGATACATCACATGTAATTACTGCAAGAAAAAAAACATATAGTTTTTTAACTGATATATTAAATGATTTTTTTGATGGACAATATGGAGAAATTTCTGAAAATCATATTCCGCCAGTTACATTAGCGATGATAATTGAAATTAAATCTAACTATGCAAATGAATCAGAAGCAAGATATGAAACAAGAATGTTTATGTTAAATTATTTTTTGAGATATATCGAGCGTGAGCTGAATGTTGAAATTGATAAGGCTGCACTAGCACTCTTAAAAATGAATACCAGAACAAAAAATGCTTATAAAGAAAGTTATACAAGAAAAGAATTACAAGATATAATAGATGCTTTTAAAGAAGAAAGTGACAATGCAAGTGAAGATAAAAAAACAGAATATTATTTATACTATATTTTAATGAATATTTTTATTATTAATTCAATGAGAATATCTTCAATTATTAATTTAAAAGTTGATTCATTAAAAATGTTACTTGATAGTGATAATGAGCAAGGAAAAGAATATGCACTTCAGGTATCAACAAAAACGAGTGGAACAAAAGAAAAAGTAATTAATATTTCTCCAAAAACTAAGAAATTTTTTGATATGGCTTTGGAAGCAACAAAAGAAATAAGAAAGTCAGCAAAGAATGCTGATAAAGAATACTTGTTTATATACAAACAAAAAAATTTCAATATAATTTCGAGAATTAGTAAAAGTGTAATAGCACAGTATTTTCAAAAAATATGTGAAAAATATAATATCCGATATTTAACTTTTTCAGGAATAAGAAATTCATATATGCAATCACTATCAGAACATCTATATAAAAAATCTGAAAATGAAAAAAATAATATAAAATATATTGAGGCACTATCTGGGCATAGAGCCGATGTACATTGGGCTAACTATGATAAAGTGGATATTAGAGAGTTTTGCCAAACTTTTTATAATACAGAAATTGGTGATGTAGAATTAAGTGGAAGTATTGGAAATAAAGAAAAAGAAATAAAAGAGCGTACTGTAGAGCAAGGTGCAGGTTATTGTGACAGCGGTGAATGTATGGTGGCAGGAAATTTAAGATGTTTATTATGTAAGAAATTTGTCACAACGGTAAATTGTATTCCTGATTTTGAATACATGGTTCAAGAAATAGACAAAAAGATAGAAAATGAAAAAATACAACATGAAAAGGAATTACTTTTCAATATAAAAAAAGTGTGTGTGTGTTATTTAGAAAAATTATACGAGAGAAAAAGAATATTAAATGGACAAGCTTAAAAAGAAAACAATAAAAATCATAAAAGAATAGAGGAAAAAATATATGAAAACAAATGACTTTAATAATCAAAATATTTTAAATGATAATAATAAAAACAATGATAGCTGGAATTCCGTTGTACAATGGAATTTTGAACAATTTTTACCAAAAGCAAAAGAAGGAGTTCTAGATGTTATCGAAAGAAATAAAGTATTTACTATAAGAGGTGTTACCATTAATTTTGATGACGATATTTGGGACTTATCATCTCTTCGTGTTGAAGGTAAAAGTGGCAAATGTTTTTTCAACTTTAGAGAAAATAAGTACTACAATTATAAACTTAAAGAGAATGAAAAACTTATTACTAAATTTTATATCTTTACTTTATTTGGCAAAAAAAATATAAATAATATTAGAAATAGCATACTCCTTATGCCAATAAAAATTTTTAAGTATATGGAGGATAATAATATTAGTAATATTTCTCAACTTAATGTTGATGATTATAAGGGAATAGTAAGTATGGTAAGTCCTGCAGCTACCAATAGAGAAAAAGGGTCAATTATTCAATTTTTAACTTTTTACAGTCTTTTCTTTGAAAAGGTATATACAGGGGATGTTGCAAAATGGTTGAATCAAAGAGACCGTCAAGGTGAAAGACTAATGAAAGAAGCAGGAAAAACAAAATTATTACCGACTCCCTTTTATAAAAAATTAGATACACTTTTATATAATCTTTGTTTAAATGAAAGCTTCTGTATTGATAACATAACTAAAAATAGTGAAGAAAATATTAAACCTGAAAAAAATAATAAGCCGACTCCTTTTGTTATTAGGATGCTTGCGGGATTATTTTATATTGAAACACAGACTGGTTTGCGTGCATCTGAATTAAGTATTCTTCGTGTTGGAGATTTAAAAATGATGGAATTTGACGGAAAAGAATGTGGAAGTTTATATTACAGAATCACAAAAACTGCTAGAGGGAAAAATCAAAATTATAATATTGCCAATACTAATGCAAATAAAAAAATGTGTGACGTTTTCAATAAAATCGTAGAATTAGGAAAAGATGAAAGAGAAAAATATAATACTGATTTATTAGTTCCTGCAACATTAATTAATAATCATTTAACACTACATTCTGTAGTAAAAAATATTCCAGCTCCTACTTTATTAAGAATCCTTCATAGTTTTTGTATCAAATATTCTAAATATTTGGGAATAATTAATACTCCTGATGCAAATCAGTTTCATGGAAAAAATATTGTGGATTTTGAAAATGAAAACAGTAATAGAACTACGAATCCTTTATATTCTAAAAAATATATGTTGTTTGATGGAGAAGACCCTATTCAAAAAAACGGATTGAAAGATAAAGATGTTATCAGTCTTCCAATTTTTAAACAATTTCGTGTCTATGCTTGCACATACTATTTTGTAAATCATGTCGATTCAAGAACCCGTGCTAGTATAAAAGGACATCATAAGCCTGCAATGTTAAATTATTATGCTAGACCAAGAGATGATATTCAAAATGAAATCAGTTTAAAAAAAGAACTTATTTATGAAGTTTCAACTCAAAATAGTAACATTCTTGGTAGTAAAGCAATTGATTTACAGCAAAAATTGGAAGTCTTTTTAAGAAGAAATGAAAAGGGAATATACAGTTTTGATAATATAGAAGATAATATAGAGGATATTATTGAATTCCTTGATGAAGAAGTAAGCATTACTAAAAAATTTGGTGGTTTTTGTATGAAATCACATCCTGATAGAAAATGTCACTATGGAGTTGATGAACACGCCGACAAATATCTATGTGCGTCAGGTGTATGTCCTTATCATTGTTTTATGTATTTCAATTTACCTGAAACGATTGAAAAGTTTGAAGATTTGAAAGCTTCATATCGATATAATCTTGAAAATGGATGGAAAAATGCTTCTCAAAAAGAAAGAAATAAATTGATTTATCTTATTGATAGTACATTGATTCCGCAACTTGACGAAACAGATAAGGTTATTAAAAAACATTCAATTGATTGGGTCATTGAAAAGCATCCTGAAATGGAAAATTATATAGACACTGTTAAATGGAGACGCGATGCAGAAGAATGGAAAAATAAATTACAAAGTGACAGTGTCAATTAAACAAGTTAAATAAAATATTAAAAATGAAAATAAAGATAGAAAAGAGGATAATAAATATGGAATCAAAAATGAATACAGCTTTAAATAATAAAGATAGAGAAACTGAAGTATATGTTATTGAAAAACATGATAATGACATTGGAAAAATTGAACGTAATTTAAGAAAAAATCTTGAAACTATTGGTGTGACTTATGATGATTTAAACCCTAAGCTAAAAGAACATTTTCAAAAAATAGAAGGCATTATTATTAATACTTTTGAAACTCAAAAGAATGCTCAAAAGATGCTAAAGAATAATAATTTGAAATTAAAGAATATTTCAAAAAAAAGTGAAATTTCTAGACAAACATTTTATAATAATCCAATTTTGAAAGATTATATTGAATTGAGAGATAAAGAGTTTCAAAAAACAAACGTATTTTCAGTTAATGAAGACAAAACAAATGAAATCAGACGTTTAAATGATGAGTTGAATATGTTCAAAAACAGAGATTTTCAATATATGAATATGAAAGAAGAACGTGATTCGTTACTTAAAGAAATTGAGCAATTAAAAATCTATATTAAAAAACTAGAAAATGAAAAGAAGGAAAGTGGATTGAATTAGATATTGAAGGTAATATATAGTAAGGATAGAAAATTTCAAAATGAGATATAAAAATATAAGATATTGAAATATTAAAAAAGTTAGTGTTTTTTCAGTAAATAGAATGCACTAACTTTTTTTCTTGTTTTCTATTGCTATTATTTTTACAATTAAAATGATGTGGCGAGGCGAACGTAAAGATTGTCATTAACATAATTATAGTTCATAGCACCATCCCCCAAATTTAGACGATAGATACGATTTTCATTAAATTGGGACGACGACCAATATAAACGAGACAAACCCTTACTTGAATAATTTGATTTAGTAATACCTAATTGTCCAGCAAATGCTGCCAACTCTTGTCTTGATGGCACGAACCATCCGTTATTAGCTTGAGCTTTTATTTGTCCCCAAATATCTTTGTGGTCAGTGCATGCATTTTGTTCGCCATAAGCTTTGGCTTCCCATTTATTAATCATAGTAGCTGTGTTATCTTTACCTTTTCCAAATTCTCGACTTGTTGCAGTTTCATAATCATTCATTTTACCATAAGCAGCATTATACCAATCATAAGTTCCAGATAAGTTGCTTAACGACATGATGTGGAATCTTGAGTCTCCTACGCCGATTGGAGTTAAAACATCAGCAGTTCCTCCAAGCTTGTTATTATATTTTTTTTGACTAACATAATATGTCTTACTGTCTTTTTTATCGATAGTTGGAATTACATATGTTCCGTGTGTATTTGCCCACGAAACAGTTACATCATAATCGTTCCAAATACCACTCCCGCCAAAAAGCAAGTCTGCAAATATAATTCCATCCACGGTACCATCACCATCAATATCTGCATATTTACCTACTTGTGATTCTATTGTAGAAACCAATGGTTCTCCATTTGGACCAGATTTGATAGCCGTTGCATCATCATAATGATTTTTGAATTTATCAATAGCATCTGAATAAGCATTACCAACAGTAGCTATAAGCCCTGTTCCTTTTACTTTACCATTATCATCAATACTTTTTATACCGCCAACTAATAAAAGAAGAACAGCAATTACAAACACAGCAATTATCCATCCACCATATTCGTTAAATATTTTTCTCATATAATTACCAAATTCCTCCTTATTATATAAGGCTATAAAAATAGCATATCAAAATTTGTAAAGGAGGTTATAGAATATATAGATATTAATATGTATTAAGATAGCTGTGAATGAATCTTTGGAAGGTACTTTATTAAGTTATAAATGATAAAGTTTTATCATAAATGTGTAATATATAAAAGTAATAATTAGACATACTTTTATAAGTGTATTATTTATTAGTATTTAAACATAGAAAATATTTAGACATTTTCAAAAGTAATGATAAAAGAAAACTTTGATTTACAACATGTTAAAGAAGAGTTAGCAGATGTCATTATTTATAGCCAAGATTTGTTAGATAAACTTAATTTAGATGTTGATGAAATTGTTGATATGAAAATGGCAATGAATGAAAAGAAATATCCTGTTGAAAAGTGCAAAAGTAAATAAATATGTAACAAAGAAAAACGGATGTAATTCCGTTTTTTTTCGATATAAGGAATGAATTTGCATAAAAGCTGAATTCAGTATATAATTTTACAGTCACTAAGGAGGAATTTTATAATGGGAGACGCTATCAAACTTATCGGGATAGTTATTGTTATCATTGGTTTTGCCTTAAAATTTGATACATTAGCTACTGTAGTTGTTGCAGGTATCGTTACTGGTTTAGTTGGTGGAATGTCTATTATGGATATTTTATCAACACTTGGAGCTGCTTTCCTTACAAACCGTACTGCAACATTATTTATTTTAACATTACCAGTTATTGGTATATGTGAACGTATGGGACTTCGTGATAAAGCTGTTGATTTTATCAGAGGTATCAAGAGTGCGACAACAGGTCGTTTATTATCAATTTGGCAAGTCATTCGTACAATTGCTTCAGCATTTTCATTACGTATTGGAGGACATCCACAATTTATCCGTCCTTTAATCAACCCAATGGCACAAGCATGTGCGATTGCTAAATATGGAGAAATTGATGAAAAAACTGAAGATGAAATTAAGGGGCTGGCAGCAGGAACAGAAAACTATGGGAATTTCTTTGCTCAAAACTGTTTCATGGGTTCATCAGGAACTTTATTAATTGTTTCGACTTTAAATGAAATCTTCAAATCACACAATATTGCTCAAGAAGTAACTGCTAATCAAATTGCTTTAAATTCAATTCCAATCGCTGTTATTTCAGTTATTGTGGGTATTGGTTATGCTTTATGGTATGATCGTAAATTAAAGAAACGTTTTAGTAAAAAGCAAGGAGGAGAAAAATAGTATGTTAGAAATAGATTGGAATACAAGTACAATTTTAGCAGAAGTTTTCTATTGTATTATTGGACTTATTTTTGCTTTTACGGGTGTCAGTGCTTTAAAAAATAAAGAAGTTGAAAAACGAATAACAACAGCAATCTTTTGGTTTATTTTAGCTATTACTTTCATTGTTGGACCTTATATTCCTACATGGATTACAGGGGCATGTATTATTGTTTTAGCTATCTTAACTGCTACTGGTTTAGTACAACCAGCAGCAATGAATATTCCTACTGCTAAAGAGACAAGAGAAAACGCAGATAAATATGGATATAAATCATTTATTCCACCTGTTGTTTTAGCTTTATCAGCAGTTGTTGTTGCAACATTCTTTACAAATTTAGGAGCAAACAATGCCATTGGTATTAGTGCTATTGTTGGTTTAATTGTTGCTTACTTTATTTTCAAACCTAAATTTTCTTTACCATTTAAGGATGGTATTCGTTTAACAGATAACGTAGGAACAACAGGTATCCTACCACAAGTTTTAGCAGCTTTAGGTTCATTATTTACAGCTGCTGGAGTAGGTGCTGTTATTGCTGCAGGAGTAGGCGCTATTATTCCTGAAGGAAATCATTTTATTGCCGTTGCTGTTTATTGTATTGGTATGGCTTTATTTACAATGATTATGGGTAATGGTTTTGCGGCCTTTGCAGTTATTACCGTGGGTATTGGTTATCCATTCTTAATCGCTCAAGGTGCTAATCCAGTTGTTGTTGGTGCTTTAGGTTTAACTGCAGGATATTGTGGTACATTAATGACACCAATGGCTGCAAACTTCAATATTATGCCAGCGGCTTTATTGGAAACGAAGAGTAAATATGCTATAATAATTTCACAATTACCAGTTGCGTTAATTATGTTAGCAATACACATTGTTTTAATGTATGTATTAGCTTTCTAGGAGGAAATGAAATGAAATTATTATTAACTGCATTTGATCCTTTTGGAGGAGAAAAAATCAATCCAGCTTTAGAAGCTGTCAAACGTGTTCAAGACAAAATTGGTGATCTTGAAATCGTTAAATTAGAAGTACCAACTGTTTTCTATAAATCAATTGATACAGTTACAAATGCTATTGAAAAAGAACATCCTGATGTCGTTTTATGTATTGGACAAGCAGGTGGTAGATTTGACTTAACACCAGAAAGAGTTGCTATCAATATTAATGATGCACGTATTCCTGATAATGAAGGAAATCAACCATTAAATGGACCTATCTTTGAAGATGGAGAAAATGCTTATTTTTCATCTTTACCAATCAAAGCAATGGTTGCTGAAATTAGAAAAGCAGATATTCCTGCAAGTGTTTCCAATTCGGCAGGAACTTATGTATGTAATCATCTAATGTATGGTGTTCTTTATACAATTGCTAAAAAATATCCATCAATGTGTGGAGGATTTATGCATGTACCATTTATTACAAGCCAAGTTGTTAATCGACCAACGAATGCACCAAGTTTATCACTTGATACAATTGTTAAAGGAATTGAAGCTGCTTGTAAAGCAATTGCTGAAAATCCAAAAGATATTGTTGCTGTTGAAGGGCATACACATTAGTTATCAAAAACTAGGGTTAGAAATAATTCTAGTTTTTTTATTTTGTCTGAAATATTTTGTTGAAATTTGAAAGATAATCTATTAAATTATTTATAGGGTTATTCTCATTTGAAAATAACGGAGGGCCTATGTTAGATTCATATCAAAGAAAAATAGATTATATGCGTATTTCCATTACAGATTGTTGTCATTTTCAATGTGCTTATTGTAAAAGTGATCATTCACGAAAATTAAAACATCAAGATATTTTATCTTATGAACAATTACTACTCATTGTTGATCAAGCTATCCAATTAGGAATTAATAAATTTAAAATTACAGGTGGGGAACCAACAATTAGAAAAGATTATCTTTTCTTTATTAAAGAATTAAAGAAAAGAGAGGTCGAAGTAACTTTAACGACGAATGGTTCTTTATTTACTAAAAAAGATTTAGATTGTTTAAAAGAAATAGGAATAGATGGTATTAATTTTTCAATAGATACATTAGATTTAAGAGAATATTTTTTATTGACGAGACAAGATTGTTTAGAAACAGTTTTAGATAATTTGTTTTATGCTTATCAACTTAAAATTCCTGTAAAAATAAATTGTGTGCTGGATGATACCTTTCATTTAAAGCGTTTGAATGATCTATTGGAATTGATTAAAGATAAAAAAATAGCAGTACGTTTTATTGAACTCATGCCTTTAAATAGAGAACAACGAAATCAAAAAATAAGAGATGTTATAAAGTATTTAAAGGAATATCCAATTCAAGAATGTCTAGATAAATTAGGAAATGGCCCAGCGCATTATTATACAATAGAAGGTTATGCTGGTTATATTGGTTTTATTGAAGCATTACATTATAAGTTTTGTCATCAATGTAATCGTCTTCGTTTAACAAGTACAGGAAAGATCAAGCCCTGTTTGTTTTATGAAGAAATGTATGATTTGAAGCCGTATCTTAATAATGAAAAACAATTGCGTTTACATCTTGAAAAAGCAATTGAATTAAAACCAAAAGAACATCATTTTGAAGAAGATATTTCTTATACAAGAATGAATGAAATAGGAGGATAATATGGATTTTACACACTTTGATGAAAATGGAAATGCTATTATGATAGATGTATCTTCAAAAGACACCACTCAAAGAAGTGCTCTTGCTTCTGGTGAAATTTATGTTGGTAAAGAAATACTTGAGAAAATTGAAAATCATCAAATGAAAAAAGGTGATGTTCTTTCAGTGGCAAGAATTGCTGGAATTATGGCAGTAAAGAAAACCAGTGATATTATTCCTTTATGTCATCCTTTACTTTTAAGCAAGATTACAGTGGACTTTAATATCAATCATGAAAAAGAAGTGATTGAAACTTATTGTAAAGTTACATGTCTAGGAAAAACTGGGGTTGAAATGGAAGCACTTCATGGCGTGAGTGCAACTTTGCTTACGATTTATGATATGTCAAAGGCTGTTAGTAAAGAAATGGAAATTAAAAATATTCATTTAGTTAGTAAAAGTGGTGGAAAGAGTGGTGACTTTAAGTGGCAGGAAAAGTAAAAGCAATTTGTTTAAGTAAAAAAAAAGGTACAGCAAAAATACCTGTTGAAAAAATCGAAGTTATTGAAAATTACGGCTTTAAAAATGATGCACATGCGGGTTCTTGGCATCGTCAGGTTTCCTTGTTATCTTATGAAACAAGAGAAGCGTTTAAACAAATGGTTTCTACTGTTGAAGATGGTTCCTTTGGTGAAAATTTACTTATTTCAGGAATTGATTTTAATGAAATTGAAATAGGAACCTGTCTTAAAATTGGTGATGTTATCCTTGAAATTACTCAACTAGGAAAAAGCTGCCATGATCACTGTGCCATTTACCATCAAGTAGGAAAATGTATTATGCCCACAAATGGCTTATTTTCACGTGTTTTAAAAGGAGGAACAATTCAGTTGAATGACTCAGTTGAAGTTTTAAAAGAAAGAGATAAACGTTTACGTGTTGCGATTTTAACACTTTCTGATAAAGGTAGTCAGGGTTTAAGAGAAGATTTAAGTGGGTCTTACATTCAAGATTATTTTAAAAAAAGAGGCTATTATGTCACTTCTTATGAAATCTTACCTGACGAACAAGTTTTAATTGAACAAGCATTGATTAATTTATCTGATCGTTGTCATAATGATTTGATTATTACTACTGGTGGAACAGGGTTAAGTATGCGAGATGTCACACCAGAAGCTACACTAAAAGTAGCGACACGAAATGTACCAGGCATCAGTGAAGCAATTCGCTATGAATCAATGAAATATACCAATCGTGCCATGCTTTCAAGAGGCGTATCTGTTTTAAGAAATCAAACGTTGATTATTAATTTGCCAGGAAGTTTAAAAGCTGTCAAAGAAAGTTTAGATATTATTATTGATCCTTTAAAACATGGTTTAGAAATTTTAAAAGGAGAGGCACATAATTGTGCTCGAAAAGATGGTTGATTTATCACCTCTTTATATTTCTTTAAAAACAGCAATTATTACAATTATCATTACTTTCTTTTTAGGTTTATTTCTTGCAAAATGGACGTTGAATAGAAAACATGATTTAACGAAAATTATTTTAGACGGTATTTTTACCATGCCTCTTGTTTTACCACCAACAGTTATGGGATTTTTCTTACTAATGATCTTTGGGGTTAATCAACCTATTGGAAAACTTTTTCTTCATGTTTTTCATTATAAAATTGCTTTTAGTTTTTCAGCAACAGTTATTGCTGCTGTCGTGATTTCTTTTCCTTTAATGTATCGTAGTGCCAAAGCGGCCATGGAACAAATAGATCATGATTTAATTGACGCAGGAAGAACACTGGGAATGTCAGAAAAACGCATTTTCTTTACAGTCATTTTACCTGAAGCTATGCCAGGGATTATTAGTGGGGGTGTTCTATCTTTTGCAAGAGGTTTAGGGGAATTTGGAGCAACGGCTATGCTTGCAGGAAATATAGTTGGAAAAACAAGAACTTTACCTTTAGCGGTCTATAGTGAAGTCATGTCAGGAAATTACGATAATGCAGGTGTTTATGTTTTTATTATCGTTGTTATTTGTTTGATAGCTGTTGTTGGTGTCAATGTTTATCAATACTCTATTAAGAAAAAAAGGAGTTTTTAGATGAAATTAGAAGTTGTAATCTTTAAAAAATTGTCAGAATACGATTTAGATGTCTGTTTTGAAAGTCATGAAGACCGCCTTGGTTTAATGGGACCAAGTGGAAGTGGAAAAAGTATGGTTTTAAAATGTATTGCTGGAATTATGACACCGGATGCAGGACGTATTGTTTTAGATGATGAAGTTTTATTTGACAGTGATTTAAAAATTAATATTTCCCCACAAAAAAGAAAAATAGGATACATGTTTCAAAATTACGCATTATTTGATCATATGAATGTTTATCAAAACATTGCTGCTCCTTTAAAAGCGCATCATGAAGATAAACAAGTGATTAAAGAAAAAGTTCAACAAATCATGAAAGACTTTCAAATAGGTGATTTACAAAAAAGATATCCTCGTCAGCTTTCAGGAGGACAAAAACAACGCGTTGCTTTAGCGCGGTTACTTGTTTATGATACAAATCTTGTTTTATTAGATGAACCCTTTAGTGCCTTAGATGAATCATTAAAGGAAATACTTTTAAATGAAACAAAGAAAAAATTAATTGAATATCAAAAGAAATGTCTGTTTGTAACACATAGTCTAAAGGAAATGGAAATGATGTGTGATAATAAATTAAAAATAAAAAGAGGGAGATTGGAATAATGAAAAAGTTATTAAGTTTAATGTGTAGCTTATTAATGATTGTTACTTTATGTGGTTGTTCGTCAACTCAAGATCAACAAGAAGAAGCAACATTGACCCTTGCTGCTGCAGCAAGTTTGGAAAATACGTTTGAAGACAAACTTATTCCTGAATTTGAAAAAGAAAATCCAAATATCAAAGTTCAAGGTGTTTATGATTCAAGTGGTAAATTACAAATTCAAATTGAACAAGGATTAAAGGCAGATGTTTTCTTTTCTGCAGCAACAAAACAAATGGATGCTCTTGTTGATGAAAAATACATCAATAAAAAGGATGTTGTTGATTTATTAGAAAATAAACTTGTTTTAATTACTGGTAAACAAACAACAACAGAAGTAAAAGATTTTGTTAATATCGCAAAAGCAGAAACAATTGCGATTGGAAATCCTGAAGTTGTACCTGCTGGTCAATATGCAAAAATGGCATTAACTCATTTAGGGCTCTATGATGCTTTAAGTTCAAAATATAGTTTAGGGGGAAATGTCACTGAAGTATTAAACTGGGTTGCTTCGTCTTCAAGTGAAGTAGGTATTGCTTATTCAACAGATGCTAAAAGCAGTAAAGATGTAAAAGTCCTTGCAACATGTGAAAATAGTTTATTAGATGAACCTATTATTTACCCAGTTGCAAAACTTGCAAAAACAAAACATAGTGATGAAACTGAAAAATTCATAAAATTCATTCAAAAGAAATCTTCTTTAAAACAATTTGAAAATTACGGATTTACTGTTAATAAATAACATGAAAGAAATTAAAACAGAAGATGCCATAGGTAGTGTTCTCTGCCATGATATCACAGAAATTGTAAAAGACCAAAGAAAAGGGTCACGTTTTAAAAAGGGCCATATTATTAAAGAAGAAGATATTGAAGTATTATTGAATTTAGGGAAAGAACATCTTTATGTTTTTGAAAAAGATGAAACAATGATACATGAAAATGATGCAGCAGAAATATTATGTAATCTTTGTTTCAATGAATATATGAAAAAAAGCGCTATTAGTGAAGGAAAGATTGAACTTACAAGTACAATTGATGGATTGTTTAAAGTAAATCGAGAAGAACTTTTTAAGGTCAATTCTTTTGGAAAAATGATGATTGCGACAAGACAAGGAAATGTACCTGTAAAAAAAGGAGATAAACTTGCAGGTATGCGTATTATTCCACTCGTTATTGAAAAAGAAAAGATGCAACAAATCCAAGAAAAAGTTCAAAAACCTATTTTAAAAATCATGCCTTATCAAATAAAAACAGCAGGAATTATTACTACAGGTTCAGAGGTTTATAAAGGGAGAATTAAAGATACATTTACGCCAGTCATCGTAGAAAAATTAAAAGAATACGGGGTAGAAGTTACTTACCATAGTTTATCATTAGATGACCATGAAATGACAACCAGTAAAATCAATGAAGCTTTAAAACAAGGAGTGGATCTTGTTTTATGCACAGGAGGAATGTCTGTTGATCCTGATGATAAAACACCACTGGCGATAAAAAACACAGGTGCAAAAATAATAAGCTATGGTGCACCTGTTCTCCCTGGAGCAATGTTTTTATTAAGTTATAAAGGTGATGTTCCAATTGTTGGATTACCAGGATGTGTCATGTATTCACGTCGAACAATCTTTGATGTTGTTTTACCAAGACTTCTTGCTAAAGATTTAATTACCAGTGACGAACTTGCTTTGCTTGGTGAAGGAGGACTTTGTTTAAATTGTCCTGTTTGTACTTTTCCAAATTGTGGACTTTCGAAAGGATAAAAATGACTTATAAAAATCCACAGAAATTTGATTTAAAGATTCGTCTTTATAACCAAGAAAAAAGCTTTGGTAAAGGTGTTTATGAACTGATGAAAAAAACGCAAAGTTTTGGTTCTTTATCAGGAGCTTACAAAGCTATGAAAATGTCAAATTCAAAGGCATGGAAAATTTTAAAAAGAGCGGAAGAGGATTTAGACATGCCTCTTGTTGAACGTATTAGTGGTGGTAAAGATGGTGGTGGTAGTAAACTTACTCAAGAAGGCGAAGAATTGTTAGAAAAGTATGAAAAATTTATTCAAGAAATGAATGAATATGCGAAGATTCGGTTTAAGGAGATTTTTGAAGATGAATAAACAGGAATATTTAATTATTACTTTTCATTCATTAGATGATGCAATGGATTTAGACGCTAAACAAACAGCTTCTATGAAAGGACGTTTAATTCCTAAACCATCTGTTATTGATGCAGGATGTGGCATGTGTTTTTCTTGTCAAAATAAAGAAATGGAAAAGTGGAAGATTTTTCTTGAAGAAAATCAAATTCATTATGAAAAAATAGTAAAGGTTGTGTTTTAAATGAAAGAAAAGCTTTATTGTAAAAGTGGTGGCTGTAGTGCTAAATTAGGCGCTAAAAAATTAACTCATATTTTAGAAAAAATCGCTAAATATCCCAATTCTAATTTACTTGTTGGCTTTGATAGTCATGACGATGCCTCTGTTTATCAAATAAATGAACATCAAGCCATTGTTTCAACACTTGATTTCTTTCCACCAATGGTAGAAGATCCTTATTTATTTGGACAAATTGCAGCAACGAATGCTTTAAGTGATGTTTATGCTATGGGTGGAACCCCTTTGACAGCTTTAAATATCGTTTGTTTTAACGATCAAGATGATTTAAATATTTTAGGAAAAATCATTGAAGGTGGAAATGATAAACTAAAAGAAGCTAAAGTTGTTTTATCAGGTGGTCATTCCATCAAAGATGAATCAACAAAATATGGCTTAAGTGTTACTGGAATAGTAGATCCAAGTAAAATGATTCAAAATAATGGAGTACAAGTGGGAGATACATTAATTCTTACTAAAAAATTAGGAGTAGGATTGACATTAAATGCTTATCGTTTAAATGATGCACGTCAAGAAATACTTGATGAGGTTTTTAAGAGCATGACAACACTTAATAAATATGCATTCGATGTTTTAAATAAATATACACTTCATGCTTTAACGGATGTCACTGGTTTTGGTTTACTTGTTCATTTAGATGAAATGCTAGATGAAAAGGCAAGTGCATTTTTAGATAAGAAAAGTATTCCCTATTTTAAGGATTGCCCTTATTATGTTAATGAATTTTATTTAAGTGGAGGCGGACAGCATAATCGCAATGCAATGAAAAATAAAGTTTGTTTTGATGAGGAAAACTTTGTTTTAGAAGAAATTCTTTATGATCCACAAACAAGTGGAGGACTTCTTGCCAGTGTTGCAAGTGACGATTTAGAAAATATTTTAAATGATTTTAACCAAGCAGGGCTTGCTTGTTATGTGATTGGTAGAATCGTTGAAAAAAATCAATTTGATATTTATGTACGTTAGGAGATTATTATGGAAATTTTAGATGTTCGAGGACTTGAATGTCCATTACCAGTTGTAAAAACAAAGGAATTATTAAAAGAAATTGATAAAGTAAAAGTACTTGTTGATAATGAGATTGCGATTGAAAATTTAACAAAATTTGCAGGAGTAAGACATTATCAAATTGTTACAGGTGATGACGGAGATGATTTTTATGCAATTATTGCTAAAGAAGGTATTGATGAAGAATTAGATTTTAATGAAAAAAGTGGAGATGTTGTTGTTATTTCAAGTAAAACAATGGGAAGCAATGAAGAACTTGGTGTTGTTTTAATGAAATCATTTATCTTTGCACTTACAAAACAAGATCAATTACCTAAAGAAATGATTTTTTATAATGAAGGTATTTTCCTTACTACAAATGAGGGAGATATTTTAAATGATTTAAAATATCTTGAAAGTCAAGGTGTTGATATTGTAAGTTGTGGAACATGTCTCGATTTCTTTAACCGTAAAGAATTATTACAAGTAGGAGCTGTCACAAATATGTATGATATTGTTGAAAGAATGGAGAAGGCTGAAAAAGTTATTAAGCCATAAAAGATAAATGAAAGATCTAGTTATTGTAAGAGGTGGTGGCGATATTGCTACAGGGACCATTTATAAACTTTTTAAATGTGGATTTAAGGTCTTGATTTTAGAAATTGAAAAACCAAGTGCCATTCGAAGAAATGTTGCTTTTTGTGAAGCTATTTATGATACGCAAAAACAAGTAGAAGATGTCACTTGTTATCTAGCACATGACTATGATGAAGCAAAACAATTTTTAATGGAAAATAAAGTGACGTTATTGGTTGATCCAGAGGCTAAATCCATTGATTATTTCAAGCCAGAGGTTGTTGTTGATGCCATTCTTGCCAAAAAGAATTTAGGAACAACAAAAGAGATGGCTCCAATTACCATTGCTTTAGGTCCGGGATTTATGGCAGGTAAAGATGTTGATGTTGTTATTGAAACGATGCGAGGGCATAAACTTGGAAGAACGATTTATCAAGGAGCTGCTTTAAAAAATACAGGTGTACCAGGTGTCATTAAAGGTTATGGAAAAGAACGTGTTATTCATTCCCCTGGCGCAGGAACTGTAAAACATGTAAGGCATTTAACAGATATTGTTAAAAAAGGTGAAGTGATTGCTTACGTTGATCAAACACCGATTTATGCGACAATGGATGGATTACTTCGCGGCTTGATTAAAGAAGGCTTTGTAGTCACTCAAGGTTTTAAAATAGCAGATATTGATCCACGTGAAGATGAATATGAAAATTGTTTTACGATTTCCGATAAAGCACGCTGCATTGCTGGTGGTGTCATTGAAGCTATCTTTTATTTAAGAGGACATAGAAATGATTTATCTTGATCAAGCAGCAACCAGTTTTCCTAAAATTAAAGAAGTTCAAGATGCAGTAATTGATTGTATGAATCATTGCACCAATGCGAATCGTTCTACCAGTGTGACAAGTTTAAATGCGAGTCGTTTGATTTATCAAACACGCAAACTTATTAAAGAATATTTTCATGTGCCTCAAGATGGATGTGTGGTTTTAAATAGTGGAAATACAGAAAGTATCAATACATGTATTAAAGGTATTCTCAAAAAAGGAGATCATGTGATTACGACCTACGCTGAACATAACAGTGTTTTAAGACCACTTTATCAATTAGAAAAAGCAAATATTATTACGTTATCTATTACCTCACCCACAGTAGAGAATATTAAAAAACATCTTCAAAAAAAGACAAAAATGATTATTGTAACACATAGCTCTAATGTAACGGGTGAAATTTATCCAATTGCTGAAATTGGAAAACTAGCGCACGAACATGGTATTTTAATGATGAGTGATATTGCCCAAAGTGCGGGACATCTTCTAATTGATATGGAAAAGATGAATTTAGATATTTTATGTTTTAGTGGTCATAAAGGGTTGCTTGGAAATAGTGGAGTTGGTGGTTTTTGTTTAGCTCAATCTATAGAAATGGAACCTTTAATAAGTGGTGGAACAGGAATGGACTCTTTTAATCATTTTCAAAGTGATTACTACCCTGAACATGTTGAAGCGGGAACACGTAATATGACAGGAATTGCTTCTTTAAAGGCAGGTGTTTTTTATTTAATGAAATATCATGATGAAAAATCAAAATACACAAATGAATTAGTTGAACTTTTATATGATGGTTTAAAAAATATTCCACAAGTTGTTTTGTATGGCGATTTCAAAGAAAGAACACCAATTCTTGCATTTAATATACAAGGAATGGATAGTTTTCAAGTGGCAGATCTTTTAAATAATAAATATGATATTGCAATTCGTTGCGGTACTCATTGTGCACCTTTGATGCATCAACATCTCAATACAGTGAAAAGTGGAATCGTAAGAACATCACTTTCATTTATGAATACAAAAGAAGAAATACAATTTTTCATCAAAGCAATTCAAGAAATTAGTGAGGGTAATTATGATAATTAGTGTTATTGGTTCGGGTGGAAAGACAACAAAAATAAAACAGTTAAAAGATCAATATTTAAAAGAAGGTAAGAGTGTTTTAATGACAACTTCTACTCATATGAAAATTGAAGAAAATACACTAGTCGATCCGAGTTATGAAGAAATTATAAATGAAATTAAAAAGCATGGCTACGTACATGCAGGTAGCAAAGCCAAAAATCAAAAAATTAAAGCTTTGGATGATGAAGTATTAGAAAAATTAAAAAAAGAAATAGATGTAATTTTAATTGAAGCTGATGGTTCTCATGGATTACCTTTAAAATATCCAAGAAATCATGAACCTGTTGTAGACAAAGACAGTAATGAAATTATTTTAATTACTTCTTTAAAGGGACTTGGAAAACCTGTTCAAGATGTCGTTCATGGTTATCAAGAAATGAAAGTTGATGGAAATCAAAGAGTAGATAGTCTTTTTATTCAACAACTTATCAACATCTATTTAAAAAAAATTGATAAATATAATGTTCCCATTAAAATTCAAGTAAACGAAGCAAGTTCACTTTATGAAAAAGCACTAGCTTCGTTATTAGAAGATCAAAAAGAGGTAACACTTATTAATGAAGAATGGTTCTTGCCACAACCGAAACTTGTTATTTTGGGTGCAGGACATGTGAGTCAATATGTAAATAAACTTGCTTCTATGTTGGATTTCTATACGATTGTTATTGATGAAAGAAAAGAATTTGCATGTAAAGAATTATTTCCAGAAGCAAATGAAATTCATTGTGTTTCTTTTGATAAAGCTGATTCCTATTTTCCTAAGGAAACAAATACATGTTATGTCATTGTGACAAGAGGACATAAAGATGATCGTTTGTGTTTAAAAAAGACACTTTTTCTACAAAGTCTTTATGTAGGAATGATTGGAAGCAAAAAGAAAGTTAGACAAACCTATGATGCTTTACTAGAAGAAGGATATCAACAAGTTGAACTTGATAAAGTACATGCGCCTATTGGACTGCCAATAAAAGCAGTAACCCCTGCAGAGATTGCCGTCAGTATCATGTCTGAAATTATTGCTGTTAAAAATGAACATCAATATTCAAGTATAACAAATGACTTATTAGAAGTACAAGGTGATGGTGTTTTATGTATTATTATTGATAAAAAAGGATCAACACCACGTACGGTTGGTAGTATGATGTTTGTAAATGAAAAAGAACTTGTTGGTTCTATTGGTGGGGGCAGGGAAGAATATCAAGCTATTTTAGATGCTAAGAATTGTCAAAAGGTAATGATGAAACATTATGAATTAAATAATAGCGAAAGTGCCAATTTAGGAATGATTTGTGGAGGAAGTAATGATGTGTTATTTCTTCCTATAAAGCAGCATTAGCTGCTTTTTTATGTCTATAAATCTATTTTTTTGTAGTATCTTGATGAAAAAAAAGAGTTATGCTACAATTTTCTTGTTTCTAGAAGGTTAATTTAATATGAGGGAGAGAGAATATGGAGAAAAAAGAGTATACAAGTCCTTATGATTTTGAAGGGAAAATTCCTTTAAAACAGGCAGTTATTTTAGGTTTACAACACGTTCTAGCAATGTTCGTTGGTAACTTAACACCAGTACTTATTATCACGGGGGCTTGTGCTGCAATGCATGATGCAGATGTGTTTGCTGCAATTCAAGTTTCACTTTTACAAAATGCAATGCTTATTGCAGGTGTTGTTACTTTAGTACAATTATTTTCAATAGGTCCTATTGGTGGGAAAGTCCCAATTATCATGGGAACAAGTTCAGGATTTATTGGTGTTTTCCAAAGTGTTGCTCATGTAATGGGTGGTGGTGTTTTAGGATATGGTGCCATCATGGGAGCAAGTATTATTGGTGGTTTATTTGAAACGGTTTTAGGTTTTCTTTTAAAACCATTACGTCGTTTCTTTCCGTCTGTTGTTACAGGAACAGTTGTTTTATCCATTGGTTTGTCTTTAATTGGTGTTGGTGTTGCTTCTTTCGGGGGAGGAAGTAGTGCTAAAGATTATGGATCTGTAGAAAATCTTTTAATTGGTTTATTTGTTTTAGTTGTTATTTTAGCTTTTAAACATGGTACAAAAGGAATGTTAAGTAATTCGGCTGTTTTAATTGGAATTATTTGTGGTTATGTTTTATGTATGATTTTACCATTGTTTATTTCAACAACAGGTGTTGCCAGTGATGGAACAGAGTTTGTTAAATCATGGGTTTTAAATTGGGATAAGGTGGCTCAAGCAAAATGGTTTGCCTTACCAAAACTCATGCCAGTAAAACCAGTTTTTGATTTAAGAGCAATCTTACCAGTTTTAATTATGTTTATTGTTACAGCTGTTGAAACTGTTGGGGATATTTCTGGTGTTATGGAAGGCGGAATGTCAAGAGAAGCTACAGATCAAGAATTATCAGGTGGAGTTATCTGTGATGGTATTGGTTCATCCATTGCTGCTTTATTTGGTGTTTTACCTAATACATCTTTTTCACAAAATGTTGGGTTAGTAACAATGACTAAAATTGTCAATCGTTTTGCTTTGGCGTGCGGTGCGATTTTCCTAATTATTTGTGGTTTATTTCCTAAATTAGCGGCACTTGTTTCCATTATGCCTCAATCCGTATTAGGTGGAGCAGCAGTCATCATGTTTTCATCGATTGTTATGTCTGGAATTCAATTGATTACCAAAGAACCTCTTACTGCTCGTTCAATGACAATTGTCTCAGTTGCTTTAGGATTAGGTTATGGTATTGGTGCAAATAGTGCAATTTTAATGCAACTTCCACAAGCAATTCAAATGATTTGTGGAGAATCAGGAATTGTACCTGCTGCTTTTGTAGCAATTATTTTAAATATTTTATTACCAAAAGAAAAACAATAAAGGAGGGCTTTCTTTGTTATCGATTAGAAATTATGTGCGACCTCAAACAATTGAGGAAGCTTATGAATATGCAAAAAAACCGCTGAGTGTTGTTTTAGGTGGTATGTTATGGCTTAAAATGCAAAATAGAAATGTTAATTTTGCTATTGATTTATCTGATTTACATTTAGATCAAATTGAAGAAATAGATGATGAAATACATATTGGTGCTATGGTTACTTTAAGAGAGCTTGAAACAAATGAACAATTAAACTATTTTACACAAGGAGCTATTAAAGAAAGCGTACGTCATATTGTCGGTGTTCAATTTAGAAACTTAGCGACAATGGGCGGATCTATTTATGGAAGGTTTGGTTTTTCTGATGTTTTAACACTTTTTATGGCGCTTGATTGTGAGGTAGAACTTTATCCAACTGGGCGAGTTTCTATCAAAGAATTTGCGAATATGAAATTTACAAAAGATATTCTTACAAAAGTTATTATTAAAAAAGTACCAACAAATGTGGTTTATTTATCACAAAGAAATATTTCAACAGATTTTCCTGTTTTAACCTGTGCGGTTAGTAATATAAATCAACATTATACATGTATCATTGGAGCAAGACCGTTACATGCTGTAGCAATTAATGGAGATAGTTATTTTGAAACAGGTATTACTGAAAAAAATATTCAAAATTTTACAAAATGTGTTTTATCAGAATTAAAATTAGGAAGCAATTCAAGAGCATCTAAAGAATATCGTCAAAAGATTGCAAAGGTTTTAATAAAAAGAGCTTTTCTTCAATTAAAGGAGGATGTATATGGAAATTAAATTAACTTTAAATGGAGAAAGAATTGTACAAGATATAGAACCTGATTTATTACTTATTGATTTTGTGAGAAAAAATGGTTGTTATAGTGTTAAACGTGGTTGCGATACAAGTAACTGTGGATTATGTACGGTTTTATTAAATGATAAACCAGTGCTTTCATGCAGTGTTCTTGCAATGCGTGCAAATGGTGCAAAAGTAGTTACTTTAGAAGGAATGCAAGAAGAAGCAAAGCCACTTGCAACATTTATTGCTAGTCAAGGAGCTGAACAATGTGGTTTTTGTAATCCTGGATTTATGATGAATACACTTGCTTTATTAAAAGAAAATCCTCATCCAAGTGATGATGAAATTAAAGAATTTTTAGCTGGAAATTTATGTCGTTGTTCAGGTTATGAAGGACAACTTAGAGGAATAAAAAATTACCTAAACTATCTTGAAGAAAAGGGGAATGAATAATGGCTTATAAACATATTGAAAAACCGGTCATGAAAAAAGATGCTATGAATCTTTTACTTGGTAAACCTGTTTATGTAGATGACATAACAAGTCAAGATTGTTTAGTTGTTAAAGTGTTAAGATCACCACATGCTCATGCTTTGATTGAAGAAATTGATGTTTCTAAAGCTCAAAAAATCCCAGGTATTGAAGCTGTTTATACGTATAAAGATGTTCCTCAAAAACGTTTTACCATGGCAGGTCAAACATCTCCAGAACCAAGTCCTTATGATCGTTTAATTTTAGATCAAAGAGTTCGTTTTGTAGGAGATGCTGTTGCTATTGTTGCTGGTATTAATGAAAAGGTTGTTGATCGTGCTTTAAAAATTATTAAAGTAAAATATCAAGTTTTAACACCTGTTCTTGATTTTACGAAAGCAAAAGATAATAACATCTTAGTTCATCCTGAAGAAAATTGGAAAGCTTTATGTCCAGTAGGTGCTGACAATCATAGAAATCTTGTGGCAACAGATTCTTCAAGTCAAGGTGATTTAGAAAAAGTGTTTGCTTCTTGTGATCAAGTCATTGAAAGAACCTATCATACAAGAGCAAACCAACAAGCAATGATGGAAACTTTTAGAACTTATTGTGAAATTGACCCTTATGGAAGACTTCATGTTATTTCTTCAACCCAAATTGTTTTCCATTGTCGAAGAATTCTTGCTAACGCATTAGATATTCCTCAATCGAAAATTCGTGTTGAAAAACCAAGAATTGGAGGAGGATTTGGGGCTAAACAAACTGTTGTAGCTGAAGTTTATCCTGCTTTTGTAACATGGATGACCAAGAAACCTTCTAAAATGATTTATAGTCGAAAAGAATCACAAATTGCCTCTACACCACGTCATGAAATGCAAGTGACTGTTAAATTAGGAGCAATGAATGATGGAACAATTCGAGCAATGGACGTTTATACTCTTTCAAATAGTGGTGCTTTTGGTGAACATGGACCAACAACAGTAGGTTTATCGGGACATAAATCGATTCCACTTTATACAAATAATCTTGAAGCCTTTAAATTTTCTTATGATGTTGTTTATACCAATTGTCAAGCAGCTGGTGCCTATCGTGGCTATGGTGCTACGCAAGGACTTTTTGCGGTAGAATCGATTGTTAGTGAAATGGCAGGAATTTTAGGTATTGACCCAGTAGTTATTCGAGAAAAGAATATGGTTAGACAAGGTCAAACAATGGGGGCTTATTATAATGAGGTTGCTAAAGCATGCGCATTAGACAAATGTATGGATCATGCTAAAAAACTTTTTGATTGGGAGAACAAATCAAAGGTACGCGTCTTAGAAAATGGTAAAATTAGAAGTTCTGGAGTAGCCATGGCTATGCAAGGATCTGGTATTTCAGGGGTTGATGTGGGTTCTGCTACATTAAAACTTGAAGATGATGGTTATTATACACTTCATATAGGCGCAGCCGATATGGGAACAGGTTGCGACACCATTCTTGCACAAATGGCAGCTGAGTGTTTAGACTGTGATGTTGATCAAATTGTTGTCTTTGGAGCAGATACAGATATTTCACCTTATGATTCAGGTTCTTATGCTTCTTCAACAACTTATGTAACAGGAAAGGCAGTAGAGCAAGCTTGTGAAAAATTAAAAAATAATTTATGTGATCTTGCTTTACAAACATTTCATTGTGAAAAAGAAGATGTTGAATTCACCTCACAAGGTGTTAAAAATTTAAAGACAAACGAACTTTTAACTTTAAAGGAGCTTGCTTTAAAAGCAATGTGTGGAAATAATATCGAAACACAGGTTACAGTTACACATTCATCTCCATTTTCGCCACCACCTTATATGGTAGGAATGGTTGAAATTGAACTTGATAAAGAAACAGGACAAGTTGATATTCTTGATTATGTTGCGGTTGTCGATTGCGGCACTGTTATTAATACAAATTTAGCACGTGTTCAAACAGAAGGTGGCTTAGTTCAAGGAATTGGTATGGCTCTCTATGAAGATGTTCAATATACAAAACGTGGTGCTATTCCTGAAAATTCTTTTATGCAATATAAAATTCCTACACGTTTGGATATGGGAAAAATTAGAGTTGAATTTGAAAGTAGCTATGAACCAACTGGTCCATTTGGTGCAAAATCGATTGGTGAAATTGTTATTAATACACCATCTCCTGCAATTGCCAATGCTATCTATCGAGCAACGGGTAAATATCTAAAGGATCTTCCAATGACTCCTGAAAAAATCTTAATGGCAATTGATGAGTAATGAAAACATATATTATTTATTTAGCGGCTGGAAATAGTCGTCGTTTTAAGGAAGATAAGTTACATACGCTTTTTAAAGGAAAAGAACTGTATCTTTATGGAATTGATACATTGAAACAATTATTAAAACATCGTAACGATATAGAAATTATCATTGTCTCTAATACAATTGATATACAAGAAAAATATATTCATAGTTATAAAAGTCCTTTAAGTGAAAGAGGGATTTCCTATTCTATTAAAGCTGCTTTAGAACATATCAATCAACAAAAAGATTATCAAATGATGTTTATGGTTGCAGATCAACCCTATCTTTCTTATCAAACACTTAATAAGATGATTGATACATTTAATCAATCATCTTATTCTATATGTTCTTTAATGTTTAAAGATAGAGTTGGAAATCCTGTAATCTTTTCTAAAGGATATTTTAATGAATTGTATTCTTTAAAAGAAGATCAAGGAGGGCGGGAAATCGTCAATAAATATCCACAAGAATGTTTTTATTTTATAATTGAAAATGAAAAAGAACTTTATGATATTGATTATCAAAGTGATTTACAAAAACTTATAAAAGAAGAAAAATATGATTGAACATGCTAAGTTAGAAGATAAAGAAGAAATCTATAATTTGATTTGTATTTTAGAAAATAAAAAAATCAAGAAAGAACACTTTGATTGTGTTTTTGAAAATTCTTTAAAAGATAAAGATATTATTTATTTAGTTTATCGAGATAAAAAAATTGAAGGATTTCTAAGTTTTAAAATAAATCATTATTTACATCATGATCGTGATACTGGTGAAATTGTAGAACTGGTTGTTTTGCCAGAAAAAAGAAGTTTAAAAATTGGTAAACAATTGATTGAAAAAATTGAAAAAATTGCAAGGAATAAAAAACTTGAACAAATTGAACTTTCTACTTCCATTTATCGTAAAGATGCGCATCGCTTTTATGAAAGACAAGGATATGAAAAATTACATTATAATTATACGAAAGAATTAGATGACTAACTATAATATACGAAGTTATTGGGATAACCAATAGCTTTTTCTTTATAAAAAGTGGTACAATGAATAAAAGGTGAGATGAATATGAAAAAGTATTTAAAGAAAAATATTTTTTATTTTATAGTGTGTGTTATTTTATTTTCGACAGCAGGAATCATGTCTGTTTTTTTTGCAACTATTGTTCAAAAAATGGTGGATACATCGGTTGACAAGAATATTGTTCAATTTTATAACGTAATGATTTTAGCTATTTTATTTATTGTCCTTAATTTTTTAATATATATTTTAAGAGGTGTTTTTAGAGCAAAATATCTAAAGAATGTAATGTTTTCATTAAACCATGATTTATTTAAAGGTGTTTTTTCTATGACAGTCAAAGAATTTAATCAAGAGAATTCATCTGTGTATTTAAGTGTTTTTAATAATGATTTAAAGATTATTGAAAGAAATTATTTTGATAATTTATTAACGATTACTGCAGATTTATCACAATTTATTATTTGTTTAATTGCGGTGTTTTCGTTGCAGTTTTCTCTAGCCATTATTGTAATTATCATCAATATTATCGCAATATTTGTGCCTATATTATTTAGTAAAGTTTTATCTAAGAAGCAAGTTACTTCTACACAAAAATATAGTCAATTAAATGTCAAAATAAAGGATTTTTTCAATTCTTTTGAACTTATTAAATGTTTTCAAGTTACTCATCATATTATTCATCAATTTGATTATTTTGAAAATAAATACGAAACAAGTATGCAAAATTACCGATATGATGAAGGACTTATTTCAGGATTTTCAACCTTATCTTCTTTAGGCGTGAGTGTCATGACAACACTTATATCACTTTATTTTGTAATTATGAATAAAATAAGTATAGGAGAGATGCTTGCAATTACCCAATTAGTAAATAATATTGCTAATCCTTTAGGAAGATTATCAAATGAACTTCCATTATTGAAAAGTATAAAGCCAATCGAAAATAAAATAAATGAGTATCTTGAAATCAATAGTGAAAAGAGAACAAATTCAATTGATTCCATTGATGATATCTCATTTAACCATGTTTCCTTTAGTTATGACGGCAGTAAAGAAATTATTCATGATTTTAATTATACCTTTTATAAAAATAAAAAATATGTTCTTATTGGAAATAGTGGCTCAGGCAAATCAACACTAATCAAGTTACTTTTGAATAATTATGAAGCAAGTAGAGGAACTTTACTCATGAATGGTATAGATATTAATACGATTAGTAACAAGAGTATTTATCATTGTATTTCAATCGTTCATCAAAATGCACCAATATTAAATGATACTTTAAAAAATAATATAACATATTTTAAAAGTTATTCAGAAAAACAAATAAATGAGGTAGTAGAAAGAGCAGGATTAAAAAGCTTTGTACAATCTTTACCCAATGGTTTGAATACTGTTATTAATGAAAATGGTAATAATATTTCGGGTGGTGAAAAACAAAGAATCAGTATTGCTAGAGCATTACTTAAAAATGCAGATTTACTGATTTATGATGAACCTACTTCTAATTTGGATCGTACAACTGCAAAAGAGATTGAAAATATTTTGTTAAAAGAAAATAAAACATGTATCATGATTACTCATAAATTAGATGAAGAATTGTTAAATAAATTTGATGAAATTTTAGTGTTAAAAGATGGTTTTTTAGAAGAAACGGGGAGTTATCAACAACTTATAGAAAAAGGCAATTTTTTTAGGAAATTAGTAGAGGCTAAGGATTAATATTGAAGATATATAAAAGTTACTCAAACCTTTATGTGATAAAGAAATGAGTAACTTTTACTTATATACGAAGAAAAATTCTTGAAATAATTTTCAGTTTAATTAAAAAAACAATTACTTGTACTTGCGAATATGGCAAAATTTATGAAATAAGCAAGGAAGTCTTTTTTCACATCTTTTACACATACACATGTTACAATAAAGTTGAAGAGGTGGTAGAAATGTATAAAGCATTGATGATTGAAGATCATAAAGAAGTAAGAGATTTTGTGAAAGAATATTTTAATCATAAAGAAATAGAAGTTGTTGAAGCACAAAATGGTTATGAAGGCTTATCTTTATTAGATGATACAATTGATATTATATTGCTTGATATTATGATGCCAGGAATAGATGGTTATGAAGTTTGTAAACAAATTAGAAGTCAATATAATACGCTCATCGTTTTTATAAGTGCTTTATCAGAAGATGAAAACCAATTAAAGGCTTATGAATATGGAGCAGATGATTATATTACTAAACCATTTAAACCTTCTTTATTGTATGCAAAATGTTTAGCACTTTTAAAAAGAAATAAAAAGATTGAAACGAATCAACTTCAATCAGGAAAAGTGATTTTGGATTTAGATAAACATGTTTTAGTGATTGAAGAAAACGATATTGCTTTAACAGACAAAGAATTTAAACTTCTTCGATACTTAATGGAAAATCAGGGGATTGTTTTATCAAGAGAAAAAATTTTAGATGCTTTATGGGGTTATGATTATTATGGCGATGGACGTGCTGTTGATACGTATATCAAACGATTAAGAAAGAGATTAGAAAATTATTCTTATTATATTCAAACAGTCGTTAAAATAGGATATATATGGAAAGGAGAAGAATCATGAAAAAAATAAGAAGTATCCAGTTTAAAGTATTTATCTGTTTGTTTATTTCTTTTATGGTAGTATTTGGTTATGTTGTCAAAAATAAGTATGATCGAAGTTTTAATGAACTGGTTTACAATACTGATTACACGGCTTCAGATGATTATATTAATTTTTGCAATACTATAGATAGTAGAGGACCTCATCAAGTAGAATTAGATTTAGAAAAAATAAAAAAAGAATTAGGCAATTTACCTAAAGATGATATGACTGAAATTTGTCTTTTAGATGCCAAAGGAAAACTTATCAATCAATACGGGTATAATAAAAAAGATCGATTACTTATTGCCTCCAGTTCTTTTGTAGAAAGTGATGATTCGAATGACTATTACAATTTTGAATATTATATCGATTTATCAGAATTATCAAATAAACAATATAAGCTCTTAAAAGATACAATAAAGGATGTTGATGAAAAAGGCTATGATGAAATAAATTTATGCTTTGAAGGTCAAATAGAAGAATTACAAAATTTTAAAGAAACATCCCAATTAATATATAACGCAAAAATTCGCTATTTTAAAGTCACACCAACCTTTATTCATTATAATACGGATATTTTTGGAAAGAAGCAAGGAAACTTAATTAGTGCGACTTTAGAAGCGTATGTTGATGATGGGGATTATCATTTATCATGGCATGGAGAAGTAGTCAATGACATAAAAAAAGTTTCAACATTGAAAATGAACCAGTTGACAAAAGATGCTATCGATAATCATTTTTCTAATATTTATGTAAGACTTGCTTCATTTTTAGATAAAGATACTATTACTTCAAAAGAAAATAGAAAAATGACAAATGAAATTGCCACATCTATTAAAGAAGGAACATTAACGTATGCAACGTTTACTAAACTTTTAGATGATTATTCTTATCAAGTATTACTTATGCCTTTATATAAATATCAAGGCTATACTGAGGGGCAAGAACATACACCAGAGGCTTTTATTGCAGTTTTCTATGATTTTCAAAGTGGAGGGAGAAATCAATTAAGAAATGATTTGTTTAAAGATAACTTTCCATTACTTTTAGGTGGTTTCTTATTTATCGTTTTATTTTCATATTTGATTTCTTATATGACAACAAGACGTATTAAAGAAATTGATCGTGTTGCAATGGAAATCACAAATAATAATTTTGAAGGTGTATTAGATACAAAAGGACACGATGAATTATCAAGCCTTTCAAGTCATATTAATACAATGTCTTCTAATTTAAAAAGGAATATGGATGCATTGAATTTAGAAATAGATCAAGTGAAGAAGATGGAACAATTAAGGAAAGAATTTATTGCTCAATTTACTCATGAGATTAAAACACCTCTTGCTATTATTAATGGAAATATTGATTTATTAGAAAATGTAGATGATGAAGATAAAAAAGCTAAGTATATAGAGGTGATCAATAAAGAAATTAGTGTTATTAATGATTTAGTATTACAAATGTTAGATTTATCAAAACTTGAAGCAAAGGCGATTACTTTAGATAAAAAAGAAATTGATTTAAGAGAGCTAACTGAAGATATTATTGATGATTATGAACAATTATTAATGGATAAAAAATTAAAGATAGAAATACAAGGAGAAGATGTTTTAATTGTAGGTGATAGAAAACGAATAGAAATGGTTATTCAAAATTATTTATCAAATGCAATTAAACATGCATATATTAATAGTACGATTAAAATTAAAATCAAAGAAAATGAATTTTCGATTGAAAATAAGGGAAAACAAATTGATGAAAATAGAATGGATAGCATTTGGGAATCTTTTGTCAGTGATGATCAAAAAGGTACAGGTTTAGGTCTTGCAATCGTTAGAAATATTTTAGAACTTCATGAAATGAGTTATGGAGTTCATAATTTAGAAGACGGTGTAGAGTTTTATTTTAGATGGAAAAAATAAATGAAAACCCTTTCTTTAAAAAAGAGTTATAGAATCGTTAAAAAAGTGTTCTTTTTTTCATAAATTAGTTCCATTTAATGAAAAAAAAGCATATAATAGGCATTGCTTAAAGGAGAGATAGTAATGAATATAATTTTAATGGGTCCACCAGGTGCTGGTAAAGGAACTCAAGCTGCTAAATTGGTGGAAAAATATGGTTTAAAACAAATTTCTACAGGAGATTTATTTAGAAAAGCAATTAAAGAAGAAACAAAATTTGGTGTTATTGCTAAATATTTTATTTCTTTTGGTTATTTAGTACCAGATGATTTTACAATTCAAATGATTCAAGAATATTTAGAAGAAAATATTAACACTGAAGAATTTAAAAATGGTTTCATCTTAGATGGTTTCCCAAGAACAATCATTCAAGCTAGAAAATTAGCTGATATTTGTTCAATGTTCAATTTTAAAATTGATGCTGTAATCAACTTAGATATTCCTGAAGATGTTTTAGTTAAACGTTTATCAGGAAGAAGAACTTGTGCTGATTGTGGAAAATCATATCATATCGTTTATAACCCACCTAAAAAAGAAGGTGTTTGTGACGTATGTGGTGGAGAATTAACACAACGTTCTGACGAAAGTGAAGAAGCAGTTCAAGTACGTATTGATACTTACAATAAACAAACAAAACCTTTAATTGATTACTATACAATGTTAGGTGAACTTACTAACGTTGATGGAAATCAATCAATGGATGAAGTTGCTGAAGAAATTTATAAAGTATTAGATGAATTAAAATAGAAGTAAAAGCTTCTATTTTTTCATTTTATGAAAGAAACATACTTGTCTATACCTCTATGCTATAATAAATGTGTCAAAAATGGAGGATATAAAAATGAGTAAAAAACCTGTAAAAATTGTAACAATTGGTGGAGGAAGTAGTTATACACCAGAATTAATGGAAGGATTTATTAAAAGATATGATGAACTTCCAATCAAAGAAATTTGGCTTGTCGATATTGAAGATGGGAAAGAAAAATTAGAAATCGTTGGTAAAATGGCACAACGTATGTGGGATGCTTCTCCTTATGATGTTAAAGTTCATTTAACATTAGATCGTAGAGAAGCATTAAAGGATGCTGATTTCGTTACAACTCAATTTAGAGTTGGTTTATTAAATG
>NZ_PYLP01000031.1 GCF_003024675.1 Faecalibacillus faecis
TCTGTTTGTTTGATACCTTTATCATTGGATTCATAGCCAAGATGATTATTCATTTCACCTTGAAGCATTGATTCAAATAAAGGCCCAAATAGATCTTTGAGAGCATCGTTCATATCTTCAACAGAGTTTGGATTATAGGCATCAATGATTGCCTGCGCGAGTGCAACTTTTTTAGGGTCACGTTTATTTCTAGTCATGTTCATATCCTCATTTCCTCCTAATTATAACATAGACAAAATAAAAACTGTGTTCATCAGGTCGCGCGCCCCTGACTTACACAGTTTATTTTACACTCTCTTTAATTAATAGTTTTTAGTTAATTTTCTTTCACAATATCTTGATTTACTGTCTTGGTTTTACGTTTATTGGACTTTGACCTAATACACAATCTCATCCACCATTTAGCCTTGTATCAAGTTTCTGTTTGCAAGCTCAAAAGAACCACCATGCCACTTTGTCATTACTGATAACGACTTCTGGTTCGGTAAATACCTGTGATTAGTTTATTTCCAACTAAATTAGTACCATACCTGGCACACCTAATAAAATGAACCAATCATTTTGAATGGTTCATTTTATATTATTATTTTTATAATTCATTGACTATATTATAGGTTTCTGCTAGCATCTAAAATTCTTCTAGGTGAAAAACATCTCCTACAACTCTTACATCATATTTTTTAGATAATTCTTCAGCAAGTTCATTTCTTGCTTTGTATCCAGCAGCAATAATTACATAATCACATGGAATAGTTGTATTTGATAAAACAACTTCATGATTTTTAATTTGTTTTACTGTTTCATTTGTTTTAATATCTACATGATATTCTGCAAGCTTAGCAAACATATGTCCAATAAACGTAGCGCCAATACCATCAGCAATATTATCTTTCATTTCTACTAATGTAACATGAGCTCCTTGATTTCCTAAATACTTACAAGTTTCAGTTCCTACTAATCCTCCACCAATAACAACAATATTTCCTTTTAATTTTTTTTGATTTTCTAATATATCTTCTGCTTGTAAAACAAATTCTTGATCAATTCCTTGAATTGGTGGAACAATTTGTTTTGATCCAGTTGCTAGAATAATTGTATCAGCATCAAATTCATCATCAGCTTTTACTTCTTTGTTGATTACTTCAATATTATATTTTTTCATTTGAGACACTAAGTAACGATCAAACATCATAAATGTATCTTTTTCAGGTGGTGTAGATAATGCTTTAAATTTTCCACCTAATTCATCTTTTTCATAAACAGTAACTTTCATGCCTCTTTTAGCTGCTGTAATTGCCGCTTCCATTCCAGCAGGATCAGCACCAATAATTGCTACTTTTTTACCAGATTTTCCTTTTAACTTACAAGTTAATTCTTCTCCAGCTACAGGATTGACCATACAATGAGCAGGCATTCCTCCAAGTACACGATCAATACATCCTTGGTTACATGCAATACAATAACAAATATTATCATAATCATGCACTTTAATTTTATCTATTAATAATGGATCAGCAATTAAACCTCTACCAATAGCTACAATATCTGCTTCATCATTTTCAACAACGTTTTCAATTAAATGTGCATCATTTAATCTTGCTGCAACAATAACAGGAATATCAATTTCTGCTTTTAATTCTTTAGCAAAAGGTATAATAAATCCTTGAGGAATAAACATTGGTTGAATTGCATATTCAACAGCATCGTAACATCCTGCAGATAAAGAAATAGAAGCTACACCCATTTCTTTAGCTAAATGACAAACCTTTTTAACTTCTTCAAATTTCATACCATCTTCGACATATTCATCAACACTTACACGAATTTGTACAGGGACTTCTCCATTAACTTCATCAATGACAGTTTTTAAAACATCCATCGGATATTTAATTCTATTTTCAAAACTTCCACCATATTCATCTGTTCTATGATTTGTATGAGTAGACATAAATGAATGTAATAAATATCCATGAGCAAAATGAACTTCTACAATATCATATCCTGCTTCAATAGACCATCTTGCAGCTTGTCTAAATTGTTCTTTAATACGGTCCATTTGTTCATGAGTGATTTCTTTAGGATGATTTTGTAAAATTCCACAAGGAATTGCTGAAGGAGCTAATGGATCTAACCCAGTAATCGCTTCACTTGCTTGTCTACCTGCATGATATAGTTGAGCAGCCACTAAAGAACCTTTGCTATGAACCGCATCTACTAATCTTTTATGACCAGCTACTTGTTTTTCATCAAATAATGATAATTGAGTTGGTAAACCTCTTCCTTCTGGTGATACTCCAATAGAACCTGGCATAATCATCGCAATATTATGTTGTGCTCTTTCTTCAAAGAAAGCGATGATACGATCAGTTACTTCACCTGTTCCTACTTCGGCCATTCCATTTTCTATAGGAGCCATGATAACTCTATTTTTGAGTTCTACATTTCCAATTTTAATTGGTTCAAATAATTTAATTCCTTTTCCCTCCTTATATTCGTTAACGAATATAAAATTAAAAAAATATAAATTCGCTAACGAATTTATATTTAAAATAACACTTTCACATAACACATACAATACTATTTTAATAAATTTTGTGAATATTCATTAATAAACGTATTAAAATCAGGATTCTTTTCTTGATGAATTTCATCAACTAGTTCCTTCATTAAAGATAAAACACGAACAACATCCTCTTCCTCTTTATCCTTAAATAACCCCATATATTCAATACATTCCTTCGTATTTGTACTTTCATCAATCTTTTTATAGCCTTCTTCAGTTAAATAAATACGAATCAAACGACTTCCTTCATCTTTTCTTTTTTCAACAAGTCCCTTTTTTTCTAAACGACTGATTAAAGCAGAAGTTGTACTCTTATTCCAAATAGCAATATTTCCTAATTCTTCTAAAGTCAAACCATCTTGTACATGTAATAACCATAAAGCATGTTGTTGAGCATAAGAAATTCCACATAACTTAGCTTCCTTATCCCAATCTTTTTCCAATTGCATATACATAGCACGTGCAAGATTTAAAAATATATTAAAATAATAATCATTCTTTTGTCTATTTAACATCTCTATCACCTTGTAATTATATTATCATATAAATAAAATCCTGCCTATAGACAGGATAACAAAAAAGATTTTATAAGTTTTACAATTTTATAAGATCACTTATCATAAAGTAATTTTGCAATTTTCTCTTAAACATCTCCACTTTTATTATATCTTTATCTGCTTAAAGTATCTCCTCATATAATTTCATTTTATGCTTAAAAGATTCTTTTCCTCCCTCCATATAATTAACAATATGCCTTTTTATTTTTTTTGTTCCTGGGTACCCTTCAGCTTCAATCCAACCATGATTTCCATCAGATTTCATAACACAAACATGCTCTGATAATGTATTTGTAACCAATGCTGCATTATGTGTTGCAATAATTATTTGTCTTTTAGATTTCACACTTCTGATTTGCTTTACTAAATTTTTATAAATATATTGACTATCTAAATTGTCTTCTGGCTGATCTATAATTAACGGTCTATAATCATTTGAATACTCACTATAGGCTAATATAAAATCTAACATTGCAACAACTTTTTGACCTAAGCTTAAATGTTTAACATCTTTAAAAGTTTCTTTTAAACTTGCAGAACTATTTTTTGAATTAATATTAAATTCTAAAGATAATTCTTCATTTTCATTTAAGAAATCTATTAAATATTCTTTTATTAAATTCAAATTAATATTTTTAAATTCATTATATACACTATTTAAAATTCTTATTTCAGCAGAATTATCTACTTCCTTAAAATCTAGATTCTTATTTGCTTTTAAATCTTTTGCATATTCTTTTAAAGAATACTTTTTAATATCAATATTTCTATTATAGAGCATATTAAATAATTCACATAGTCCTTCTTTATCGAAAATAGATAATAAATAATTAATAATATCTTTCCTGGTTATCCTATAGCCATTAAACATTTTATTTTTACTTCGGTCTCCAAATATCCATCTATATAAATCAGGTTCATTATAATTATTTGTCTGCTTATAAGTTATTCTTAATAAACCTTCTTGTTCTTTATTAAATGGATCAATTATTTCACTAATTTCATTTTTTCTTTTTTCTTTATAATTGTTCAATTTTACTAAGATGTTTTCTAAATCGCTATAATTTATTTTTCTTATCATATGTTTTTGATTTTTTATTATTTGATTATCAAACATTGTAGAAAATATAAATTGTTGGATTTTATTATCACTTGCGGTATTAACTAAATCATTCACCGCATAAGAAACATTAAACATCTTGTGAAGAACATCTTTTTTATTATTACAAATTTTAAATTTAGGAATACCGTTTTCTAACTTTACTTCATATATCTTTAAATTATTTTTATATGCAAATTCATCTATGCTTTGATTATATCTATATACATATCCATACTTATCATTTGGATTCATGTCAAAATATTGATAAATATGCTTTGAGGAAGATTTTTGAGGCATATTCATAGATAATAAGTATTCTTTACCGTTTAAATAATACAAAATACAAATAGCTCCGTGACTACAAATGAATTCTAGTTTTTTATCATTTTCACAATGTTGATTAAATACATATTCAATTAATTGTAGAACTGTTGATTTTCCTGTTCCCCTTCCTCCAATCAAACAATTTAGTGAAGGAGAAAATTTCATTACAAAATCTTCTTCGTTTGATTTTAAAAAAGCTAAAGAACTATCTGAAATATTTTTTATATAAATACCTTCTATATAGTTTTTTTGTTGCACATCATTCTCATGTAAAAAAACAGAAATATCAAAATCTATCATTGCTTCCTTAAATAAATCAATTCCTAGTTTTTCTCCATTAATCCATAAAAATTTTGAATCTAATTCCTCAATAAAGTGACCATCATTATCAAGAATAATCTGAAAATTACTACTTTTCAGATTGCTTCTTAACATTTTTTCCATTTTGTCTTTATGAATTTCATCTGAAACACCTATATAAGTTAAAAAACCCGATTCAAATAATTTATTCTTATATCCGTTAGCCATATATGATTTTTTAAAGATATTTGCTGAATTTGCATGTGCAATATATGCGAACTCTTTAAAATCTATATTAAATTTTTTTAAAACACTTAAACTCGTTTCATATGTGCCATACTTTTTATCAATAATAATATTATCTAAATAATTTTGAATAACATTTTTATTTTTTTTATCAAATATTCCAACTACATGTATTTTGTCTGCACAAGAAATTTCAATACCATAAATAACATGAGGATAGACACAAGAATTGTTATACATTTCTTTATATATATCAATCGCAATTTCAAGTTTTCTACACCCATCGATAGTATTATGATCTGCAACTACTACCTGCTCGACATTATTGATAATAATTTTAGCCGCTAAAATAACATAGGATACTAATTCTTTTTCATTACTAAAATATTTTCTATATTTGTGAAATACTTTTCCAAAGTCAAGTACATCCTCGGTAATATTTTTATCACAAATTAAATTTACTAATATTTTTTTCAAATCATCTGTTGTACTATTTTTAAAATCCTTAACTTTCCATTTAGATAGCATTCTATAATCATGTGATATAGGTGTATGTATATGTACTAATGTTTTTCGTAAACGACCAAATTGTTCTTTTTCTAAACTTATTTTATAATATGCATCATATTCTATTACTGGTTTATATGTCATAATTCTTATTTTCTTCCTTATCTTTCAATTTTTTTATTTTATTATTGATTTTTTCTTAACAAAATCCATTTGTTACTACTTTGATTATTATTTTAAATAATTACCCTTGTACGGTTTACTCATCATTTCAGATACCATTTTAAGTACTTCATTTCGATTAATATCAACATTTCTATCGATATTTGACAAATAAACATCTATATTATTTCCATTTATTTTTTTAGCCCGCTTGCTTAGTCCCATACATGCAATAAATATTCCTTCATTAGAACAATCATAAATATCTTTTTTATTTTTTTCATTGTATTGCATATCAAAAGCATTCAAAAATTTTGAAAATGACGCATTTCCTAAAAAGGTATTTACTTTGTGAAAATATATATAAAGATAATATTCTTTTACTTTATCTCTACGTGCAACCTTATCTTCTTTGAACATTTTCTCAATCCCATTAAAAAAAATCTTACAATAAATCAATTCAAACAGCTTTCTTCTTATTTTACAATTATATCCCCTTTTAATACCGATTGATCTCATTAACTGCATTGGTATTGTTGAATAGCCCCTTTTTTCATCGATAGCATTTTTAAAAAAGTTTCTACCTGATTCAAATATAATATGTATTTTCCCACCGTCCGTACTAAGTATTCTTTCCTTCAAAACATTTGATATATAATCATAAGATAAAAATGTATAACCCTTTCTTTCAAAGTATTTTCTATCTTCTACTGAAATTAAAATTTGACATGCTGCATCTAATTTTTTATTAAATTTTACTCTATTGATAGGATATTCAGAAAATATTCTATACATATCTGTGAATGAATTAATAACAAATTTTTGTTGTAAAGTAACTGTTACTCCCCAAATAAATATAAGAATTGATATAAATTTGAATATATAGACTATATTAGAAAGCTCAAACAGTACTAATGAAATAACAATGAAAAGGAAAGCATATTGTGCAAAAGACAAATATAAGCAATCTATTATTTTATAAATAGGATTTAAAAGTATTTTGTACTTTTGACTATCTTTCGAAAATATTTCAAAAAAACAAAATAATGAGATAAATAAAAAAAGTAGACTAGTAAAAAAATCAATCTTATTTAAAACAACCATTGAATAAACTGCAATATATATAATACAAATTTTTTGATATTCTTTTAAATCTGAATAATTATAAATTGCTATAACCGAAAAAAAGAACAATAACACTAAATTTTCATTAAAAAAGCTTTCCATAATCTCTCCTTCTAATCAAAGAAAAAAACATTTTTCCATTAATATAATCATTATATTTTGTTTTTATAATATAATCTATTATTATTGCTGAAGTGTCCTTATACGTGACTCAATGTCCATTAAAAGTATATCAATTTCATAATATAGATTTTAATTAATAAACAGAATTTTTATATAAATTGTTTAATTTAAATCAATCATAAAGTACCTTTCAGAAACTTCCATATTTTTTATATCAACATATCTATAATCATGCATCAATTTAATATAATGATTTTCTTTTGTCTTGTACCCTACTGATATATATTTATTATTATCTGTTTCAAATAATAAATATCCATCTGCTTTATTACAATCTGCAATGTATTTACTTGCTTCAATTTTCACAAATGAATATTGTGATCTTGCAATACCTTTTCCTAAAAAATTATTATTAAAATCATTAACAAAGAAAAATACTGCTATAACAAATATTGCAACAAACAGTATATAATTACTAAAACTTTTCCTATAATCAATAAATTTAACTTTTATCTTATTTGAAGCCTTAGTATCCTCTTCTATATTATCTTTAAAAATACATAATGAAATTGCAATCCAAGCTATCGGAACAACTGCCCCTACATAAATAAAAATTGTATAGTAAACACTCTCAAAAAATAAAATTGATAAAATTACATTTAGCAATTCGATTATTAAAAATATTTTTGTAATCTTATTTTTTATAAGAGTTTTACTTTTTAATAGTTCATATATTTTAAAAAGAAGATAGACACCTATATTTAGCATCAATTTGAAAACAAATACAATAATTTTGAATATATCATTGGTGATATTTAAATTTGCTTGCCTAGAAATAGCATATATCATAATTAACACTAAAAAATCAGCAAAACTAATACATTCAATAATACATATTTTTTTACTTTCTTCCAATTCTTTTCTTGGTTTACATTTAATCATAAGTATCCAATATAAAATCATTCCACCATAAAAGACTATACTGAAAAATACAGCAGATATTTGTGGTTTGATAATAATATTATTAAAACCTAGAGCTTTTGAGTATGATTTTTTTAACCAACTATAAAACGGAAAAATATTAATTAAAAATGGAAGTATTGCAAAAAAACCATAAGAATTTAATTTTTCTAAAATATTTCTTTGATCTTTTCTCAAATTTTTCTTATTATGTTTACTCATATCTTTTTCTCCTTATACTAATAAGTATAAGATATTAAAAAATATTTTAATTTTCTAGCATTCATTAGACACCTATATTTTGTGGTTTAAATAAAAAAATAAATATATATTTTCTAAATATTATGGTATTATAAATAAATTGATTAAACAAAAAAATACCGTCTTACTTTTAATTATTTAAAATACTAATACATTTTTTCATAAAATTGTTTAGTATCAATTATACCCTGTTCAAATTGCTCATATAGATCATCTAAATTCGTTGCAATTTGCTTATATTCAATTTCACCAGTAAATCCATATTTTTCTCCTAAAGATATTAACTTTTTATTGTACTTTTTTAATAGTATTTTTAGCCACTTTTCTTTATTTTTAAGAAATTGGATTCTCAAGTACAACATATACGGTTCACTTAAATATTTATTGCTATTTTTTCTCCCATTCCATCCTAGTTTATGTCCAATCTTTAATAAACTAAAATCGATCTTATTGATAGTTTCTTCTGTTAAATTATTATTATCAAATTCTAATAACGGATCTATTTTATTAAGCTTTTTAAATATCCTTTTAAAATAGTATCTACCATATCCAAAATCTTTTAATTTGAAACATATAACGTCATTTTTGTTTATTTTTTTTATGCTCATTTTAAAAAAACAATACTCATAATTTCCTATGTTCAAATTAAAAACACTTCCAAACGGTTTAAAAAATAATTTAACCAATTTATTCTCCTTATCAAATATTTTTATTACTTCAATATTTGCATTACCATACAACAATAAATCAGAAATATTATCTGCTAACAATTTATCTAAATTATCACTTAAAAACATATAGTCATCTTGTTCTAATAATTGAATTAATTTTTGATTTTTAGAATCAATTTTATAAAAACTATTCCCATTTTCTTTTAAATTTAAATCAATCGAAAAAGCTCTACAAAAATCTTCATAAAACATCATAGTATACATGCCCATATTTTTATAAGAATCATCATTTATATAGTTTTGGTTAGAACGTATTTTTACTGCTTTTCTTTTCATATTCTTTCTCCCACCTATCACGAGCATGATACTTCTTATCTACAGATAAAAATCTATTTAAAACAGCTACAGCATAAATTTCATACGCTTTATACTTCAAAAAATCGCTATTTTCTTTATTATTTAAGACTAATTTTAAAAGTATACTATCTCCATCATATTCATAGCGGAAATGACTTTCTTTCCATGATATTTTTCCTTTTTCTTCAAACATAATGTTCATTCTTCTAATCCATTGATTGTGTAAAATATCATGACTGCGTATAAAAGGAAAACTATCAGATACAGTTTGTAAAATTTGACACATATTGCCAATATAATTTCCTTTAACAATTTTGTTATTTGTACAACTTAATACTAAATCTTTCCATCGACTATCGTTTGATAGTTCTCCCCATAAATAGGCATATCCAGAGATCATTCCAAATTCAACGATTGGATTAGTACGCAATGAAATTGTTTGTATATTTTGTGAACTATTTGTAATAGGATACAATTCTTGTTTACAATATTCATAATAAAGTAGCATTATATCGAATAGATTTTCATAGTTTTCTTTAAAAACCTCAAACTCTTCTGTTTCAATTGTTTCGATTAATAATTCACAAAGATACATATAACAAGCTCCTAAAACATCTGGATACTCATTATAAGAATTCCAATTTTCCTTTACAAAATGAATTGTACTCCTACACCATTTTGGAAATATTTTATTATATGTAGATTTAAATTTATTATATATATCCATTTGGGGCATCTCTTGCCAAACAGTATTTTTATCATTATAAAAAATTAAGAGCCCTTCTAATCTTTTTTTCAAACTATTTTCTGCATAATAAAGTTTTGAAAGTATTTCATTATATTTTGCAATTGCAATGACCGCTCCAGCATTATCATTTTGCTCAAATAAACTGTCAACAAAACCAGTAATATACTCATTTACAATAACATCTATTTTTTTATAAATATTAATTAAATCATCGTAACAATGTTTTGCAAGTGCTTGATTTATATACCACTCTGGTGTAATTCGTTTACCTTCTATTTTTATTTCTGTTGCTATATTATCATAAAATTTCCTAATATCTAAATGTCTATAATATTGATTTAATGGTTTCCCATTGCTTTTTTCAAATGATTTTATATCATGTAAGAAATTTTCTTCATTTTCAACATATTTTCTTACTTCTACTAAGAAATTCAAATAATTAACGATCACGTATTCTGCAAAAGCCATTTTTATTTCAACAGGATATACCTTTGGAACAAAATCATTTTGAATACTTTTTTGAATTTTATATAAATAATCAACATAGAAATCAAAATCGCCCACTTCTATTGCATTTGTTGAAATATTTTTGACAAATCCTATCCATTTTAAAACGTTCAAATAATCATTATTTGATACTAAATAACTAAAGGACTTATCTATTATTCCCATTAAAATTTCTTCAATCCATAAATGATTCCTTATAGTTTCATGAGGTACCATAGTACCAGTATTTAATGCTAATATAATTTCATTGTCTGATGATTTATACCATCTTTTATAAAAAACTTTATCATCATACCAATAAGAATCATCTGGTATTCTCTTTTTTACTTTCCAATAATCATTAAGAAAGTAAAAAACATGTTGCATGAAGTTTATAATATTATTAGATAGATTATCACTTGTTTTATTCAAATTAAACTCATTAATTTCCATTAAAACTTCTAGTTTCTTTTTTGCTGAATTTCTATAATAATATTGAAAATTTTTATCATTAAAAAAATATTTATCTTTTTTAAGATGATCTAGTATTTTATACAATTCACCAAATACACTATTTGTAATATAATATGTGTCAGAAAACTGATAAGTTCTACGACTCATAAATCCAAATGACACTATTATTTCTAATCCTTTGAAAATTGTTATAAGTAAAATTAAAAAACCAATTTTTACTTGAATAACCAACAAAAACAAAATAATGATAGAAAATAAAATATAATCTGTAATCATTTTTATACATTTATTAGTTAAAATATCATTTTCATATACCCGTGAGATATTTTGTGTAGCATTAGCATATTTTTCTGAATACATTGACATAATATTTGAACAATAAAGTCCTAAAAATACGCCTGCAGCCCCTACAATTACTGATAAAATTTCTGAAAAAATACTTATATTACTCATGATAATTTTATTTATATTATTAAACCATAATTGTAAATAATGAAAATTATAAGGTAAAATTAAGAATACTTTTTTTGACACAAACAATCGATCAAGTATTATCAAAAATAAAATGAATATAATATTTTTAATCAATGAGTTCCTTACTATTTTTATAATACTTTTCTTAAATGTTAAATTTTCTTGTATTCTTTCAAATCTAATTCTATTTTCATAAGTTAATTTTTTTAAATTAAACTTTAAATTACTTATTAATTTTCTTCCTTTCCCATTAATCCTTTTCACCTAAAAATCCCCTTTTTATATTATCCTAGTTGTTTCTCTATTGGTAATTTAACATTCATAACACTCCAAACGATCTCTTCCTTTTTTCTAATTTCTTCTTTCTCTTTAGAAATTAAATTTTTATATTCGATTATTCTTCCAGTTATATCCATAAATATTTTTTCAGTTCCATTTGAATTTTTATTTTCTAAAATAATAATATGTCTCTTATCACCATGATAAATAAACACCCTACAATCACCATATTTTTTAATTTGAAATCTATTTTTAAATTGAAAAATAAATTTATGAACAAAAATGCTATCTAAAAATTTTATAACAGAACTTTCATATATTTGAAGAGGCTTTAGTTCTGTATACTTAGATACTAATTCTTTTAATTTATCGTTGATACAATTCGACATCTTCCATTTATCAATTATATGTTCTAAAAAGTTAATATCCAACAATTCTGCTTCTCCAAGTAATCTCTTAGATGTTCTATAATTAGTTATTACATTATCTAAATAATCGATAAATCCCATCAATTGCGTCATATTTAATACAAGAAAATACATACTTTTAATTTTTGAATTAACTATTTTAGCTAATTCTTCATAATTATGATTTTTTATTAAATCATCAACTGTGGGTTGTTGATTAAAAAATACAATTGATTTTAATTCTCTCATGTTACCAAAATAATTTCTATCTATTATAATTGAGACCTTTATATCTGTAATATATTTATATAACTCATTCAAATTACTAATATTATTCTTGATATAATCATTTGGTGAAATTATGTATTCATATAGCAATAAAAGTATTTCTAAAAATGACATGAATTTTAAATTTAAATCATCCAGACTACAATTCTTAAATTCTTTTTTTCCTTTAAATTCTTTTGTATTCAAAATAGCCTCTAATACACAGTTTTCAATATATTCCTCAAATCCTAAATTGTTCAATTTTAAATTTCCATAAAAAATTTCTAGCATCATATTGTAATTTGTATCTTCACTAATAACCGGTTTTATAACAACTTTTGAATCAAAGCTGTGAATCAAATCATACAATGAATACTGATTATATCCATTAATGGAAAGAAAACAATTATCTTTCTTTGTTATACGATCATAAGATTCCAATATTTGTTGTGTCAATAACTGATGGCTGAATATTTTTCTGTCTTTATGATGAATTATTATATGAATATACTTATCTAATTCATTGTACTCTTGTCCTTCTTCTTTTTTATTTAATTCTTTATTAAGTGAAACAATGGTTATTAAGCCATTGATAGAAGAAAATTCACTTAATAATTTAATAATATTTTCTTTGTGATACGTTCGATCCATATCATCAATTATCAAGATAATATTTTTTCTTTTAGAAGCTTCTAATAATCTTCTCACTTGATCATTAAATAAAATTCTTTCTTTTTCGAGATCAACAAAACTATTTCCCTTAATACTCTCCACTATTTCTTTCATAGATTTAGTACTATTATTAAGCATTGCAAGCGAGCCTAAAAAAGCAACATTTGAATCACCAAAATAATAATCTATTTCATATCTTTTAAATAAATTTCCAAAGAAGTTTTTTACATATTCAATAATATTTCCTGTTTCGTTGAATGTTAAAGCAGATATCTTTAAGAAAAAATATTTATTTTCTTTTTCTAATTCATAGATAAGTGTATCTGTGATACTTGTTTTACCACTACCCCAATCACCTATTAATCCTATATTAAAGCTATCTGTACTTTTTCTATCATTAATAAGCGCCACTAATTGATCATAGCTATCCCTTTGGCTATTTGTCAATTTTTCTCTTCCTATAACAGTTTGCTCTGTAAAACTTGACATTTTATTTTGATGATTAAAGTTGTATGTATATTGTTTATTAGCTTCATAATCTAATAAACAATATACAACTAAAAACTCAATCATAAATAAAATCATAAGTAACGTATTATAACGTAAGCGCCAAATAAAATAGTGGATAAAAATATAGAATTTTAAGAACTACAATATAGAATGTGGAGACTCCATAAACTATATTGTAGTTTTTATATTCTCCAAAAACTATATGGAAAGGAAGAGAGACTATATGACAGTACAGGAACTTACCGAAAATGAAAAATATAAATTTTGGTATTTTAAAATCAAAGAATGCAAGGAAAGTGGTTTATCTGTCAAAGATTTCTGTGACAAAAACAATATCAAGCCGTCGACTTATTATAATTATCAACAAAAAATCAGAAATATTTTATGTGA
>NZ_PYLP01000032.1 GCF_003024675.1 Faecalibacillus faecis
TCTAGATTTGGTTCAATTGATTCTTTATAAAGTTTTGCTTGTAATTCATCGTTGATTAAAATCATGATGATATCTGCTCTTTTTGCAGCTTCTGCTGAAGTATACACTTCAAATCCTTGTTCTTCAGCTCTTTTCCATGATTTTGATCCTTCGTATAATCCTACGATAACTTTTACTCCTGATTCTTTTAAGTTCAATGCATGTGCATGTCCTTGTGATCCATATCCAATGATGGCTACTGTTTTCCCATCTAATAATGATAAGTCACAATCTGATTCATAAAATATTTTTGCCATTTTATTTTCCTCCGTTTTTATTACTCGATTTCCTTTTTCGTGACTATTATATTACTTAAGTTGTCTTATGTCAACACTGTTGTCTGCTCTCTTTGAAATTAATATTCAAAAATATCAAAAGATTTATACTTTCTTATTCTTAATGTATAATGTTCTCCTTGTTTCAAAAGAACATTATAGGAATCATCATCTTTCTTTTTATTGATTGATTCAACAATCCCCTTATCTTTTTCTATACATTTTTTCATAATTTTCATTTCTTCTTTAAAAGAGTTCTGCTTTTTTACCATATAAACGCCTTCATAGCGTTTAGTATGTGGATCGACTAACCAATGTTTAAAATAAATTTCTGGAACTACACAAGTAGCCTGTCTTGTTTTCAATACAATACATTGTAAGTAACTTCTTCCTAATGATATAAATTCTAGTTCTTCAAAGAAATAATAAGATGTTAAAGATAAAACAAGCATGATAATAAATATCAAGCTTTGAATTAATTTATAATAATAATCTATCTTAGGTGATTTTTCTTTAAGAATTCCTAATATTGATAGAAAAAGAACACCCCACAATAACACTGAAAAATACCCTGTATATAGCCAAATAAAAAGAATAATAAGACAGTAAATATAGTACTTTTCAAATCCTAATTTATCTAAATATACCCCTATAATAGAGCGTCCATATAGCCTTTTGTAATACATCATCTATTTCTCCAATTTTAATTGATTGATTGCTCTTAAAATATGAATTCGCATTGCACTTTTTGCTCCTTCTGCATTACGGGCATTCATGAATTCCATAATCATTTTATTATCTGAAATAATATCTTTATTAGAAATATGTTCATATTCATACAAGATAACCCCTTTTTTTATAGCCTCTTGTAATACGGGTTCTAACCTAGACATAAATTCATTATGTGTTGCTTGAGCAATAGAACAATGAAAAAGTGTTTCTTGTTTTGCATAATCTTTTTTGTTTAAAATTCTTTCTTCTATTTCATTTTTTAGTGTATTAATTCTTTCTAATTCTTTATCTGTTGCACGAAGTGTTGCATAATAAGCAATTTCTGGTTCAAAGATCAAACGTATCTCATACAAATCATCTGCTCCCATTTTGACTTCTGGTGGGATATTGAGTCTATCTAATGTATGATCATTATAATCTTCACGAACAAACGTTCCTTTTCCTCTTTTGATTTCTAAAACATGTCGTGTTACTAAAATACGAATGGCCTCTCTTAAAGTAATACGACTGACCCCTAGTTCTTTCGATAAATCGATTTCATTGGGAAGTTTATCTCCTGGTAAGTATTTTTTTTCTACCACAATTTGAGAAAGAAGAACTTCAGCAATGTCATCAGATAATCTTTTTTTATTATCCATAGTTTCCCTCGATTCCTTAAATTACTTTCAATTTTATCACAAACCCTTTAAATATTCTATGTTCTTTTGTCCATACCCTTTTTTTAATAAAACATATACTAAATTGAAAGGAGGTTATTTATGGACCCTGTAACAATTGAAAATCAAGCCACATTGCTTTACAACAATGTCACAACAAATTCCAATACGGCTGTAACACGTATTTTAAGTCTTTATGATTTGACCGCTACTAAAGAAGCACTTCTTGACACGTATACTCCAGGACAAACCATTACCTATGTCACAAGAGTTGAAAATACAGGCAGTGCCCCTCTTTATAATCTTACCATTGTAGACAATTTAGCGGATGGTCTTATTCGCTATATTAATACCAGTGTTGAAGGCTATTTAAATGGATCACCTATTGAAATAGCCGTTCAAACTACAACGAATTCTGCAACATTTAAAGTAAATAGTATTGTTGAACCAACAGATAATGTTCTCATCATTTTTGAAACAACGACACCTACGTCAAATCCTGATACACTTACAAATACACAAACGATAACAGCTAATGGCGGTTCAACAACAGGACCAGTTATTACCGTTAAACCCGATCCAACTGCAACCGTTACAATTGCGAACTATGCTGCTTTAGAAATGACTAAGTCTGTTGATAAATCAAGTATTTATAGTGGTGAATCCCTTGTTTATACTTTTAAAATTATCAACAGAGGAAATGAAACAGCCACAAATGTAGCCTTCAGCGATATCTTCCCAGCAGGATACAAGATTGAGACAATTACTTTAAAAACACCAGATGAACCTGACCCTATTATCTATGATCCAACAACTTATGTAAACTTTACAACTCTTGCCATTCCAAATCTTGTAATTCCTGTTGGTACAAGTACTCTTGTCGTTACCGGCACTTATACCACAACAACTTAAAATGGATGCTAAAGCATCCATTTTAATCGTATAATTGGAAATTTAAATGATAGACAAGTGAATCAAACATTTTTGTATTAAAGCCATAAGCAATACAATCATCCACTTCTCCATCCCAATCATTATTTAATTGATCTAAAACCTCTTTTGCTTTTTCTTTAGTTATTTGGCAAGTTGCAAAGAATTCAACAGCATCTTTTTCCATTTGTGATTCTTTATAAGGTGATACCGAAAAATCAGGATAGATTTCTAATAATTCCTTTTTAACCTTTTGATAATCTTCTTCTTTTGAACTTGATAGAACAACATATAATGTTCCTAACATTATTTCAACATCCTTTCTTTGAGCTTTGAAATATTTTCAAAATCATTCTTTTGCCTTTTCTCTACATCATGATATAACTTACTTAACTTAAATGCAATCATTACAAAATAAAGAATAACCATTACAATAAAAATCACAAACCACATAAAAATAAGCCACCCCATCTTACACAACTCCTTTATCTAATTGATGTAAATCTCTATGATAACAAATATAAAGCATAACAGCTGCCGCCGCCCAAGCCAGTACTTCCGCTAAATAAATACCATAAACACCAATATATTGAGGAAGTATAAGTGCTACAGAAACACGCATAATTAATTCAACAATTCCTGAAATCATCGGAATTAACGTATTTTCCATACCTTGCAAGGCACTTCGATAAGAATATAATATATAAAGAATTGGTAAACAAACAGCCATTGTAAATAAATAATCATAAGCATACGTTAAAACAATTTGTGTTTGTTTTGGTGTTGTAGAAATAAATAAAAGAAGAATCTTTTTTCCTAAAACTAATATACTAATCATAATAACAATCGAAATAAATATTGATAAGATATTTGCCTGAAATACCCCTGATTTCATACGTTGATATTTTTTAGCACCAAAGTTTTGAGAAACAAAGGTCGTAATGGCATAACCAAAGGAAATCGCAACCACTTCTAAAATACCATACACTTTATTGGTTGCCGTATATCCTGCAATGAATAAGAAACCAAAACCATTGACAACGGATTGTAAAATAGTACCACCAATCGCAATAATTAGGTTTTGAAAAGCAAGTGGTAAACCTAATTTAATCAGTTGTTTAATTAAGTGGGTATCTATTTGAAAACTCTCCTTAGTTATTTTAAAAGGTAATTCTTTTGTTAGTTTGTGATAACAAAATGAAGCAGCAAAAAGTTGTGATATCAGCGTTGCAATGGCTGCTCCCGCAATACCTTGATGAAATACACAAACAAATAATAAATCTAAAGCAACATTTAAACAAGCGGCCATCACCATTGCAATAAGAGGTGTACGACTATCCCCAATTGCTCTTAAAATACTTGAAAAACAATTATAAAATATAACAATTAAAGCACCACCGGACATAATTCTTAAATATATAATAGATCCTTGAATTGTATGACTTGGTGTATTTAAAAGTTGTAATAAAGGTTCTATAATGATTTGTGCACAAACAATGGCTATCAAAGCAATAAAAAAACAAGATAAATAAGACATTGCAATTGATTTTTCCATTCCTCTTTCATCATTAGCCCCTAAACAATTAGAAACACGTATCGAAAAACCTTGTGTAAAGCCCATTAATAAACCTAAAATAGCCCAATTAATCCAATCTGCTCCGCCAATAGAAGCTAAGGCATCTACTCCTACAAAGCGTCCAACAATCATGGTATCAACCATAATATAGAGCTGTTGAAGTAAATTACCAAACATTAAGGGTAAGGCAAAGAAAAAAATTAATTTTAATGGATTTCCTGTTGTTAAATTCTTCATATTTTCCCTCCGTATTTTTTATTATTAGGGATTTTTAGCATAAAGTCAATCATATTGTTTTTTAAATTATTGATTTTAAGTTATAATAGATAGAGGTTAAAGGAGAGAAAAGTATGGCTAATTGTAATCATGATTGTAATTCATGTAAAAGTACATGTTCAAAAAAAGATTTTTTAGCACCAATGAATGCACATTCACGTGTAAAAAAAGTAATTGGTGTTGTTAGTGGTAAAGGTGGTGTTGGAAAATCCTCTGTGACTTCCTTACTTGCCCTTGTAAAACAAAGAGAAGGTTATAAAGTAGCAATTTTAGATGGAGATATTACCGGTCCTTCTATTGGACGTATTTTCGGTGTTGAAAATAAACAAGTTTTATCTAATGGAAAAGAATTCACACCTGTTGAAAGTAGTCAGGGCATTAAAATCATGTCTACCAATTTATTATTAGAATCTAATGATACCCCGGTTATTTGGCGTGGTCCTGTGCTTGCGGGAATGATTAAACAATTCTGGTCTGATGTCATGTGGGGCGATGTTGATTATATGTTCGTAGATATGCCTCCAGGTACTGGAGATGTCCCTCTTACTGTTTTTCAATCATTACCTTTAGATGGGATTATTATTGTGACAAGCCCACAAGAACTTGTTGGAATGATTGTCAGTAAGGCTGTAAATATGGCTAAAAAGATGGATGTTGATATTATTGGAATTGTCGAAAACATGTCTTATGTTAAATGTCCTGATTGTGATAAAAAGATTTATATGTTTGGTAAAAGTCATAGTCAAGAAGTTGCTGATCGTTATCAACTCCCATTACTTGGACAATTACCAATTGATAGTGAACTTACACAATTATCTGATCAGGGATATGTTGAAAATTATCATTCTGATTGGTTTGATGATTTTTCTTCAAAAGTAAAAGATATTTAAAAAAGCACCGAGGTGCTTTTTTAATTTATAGGTTCATTATTACGATTCATGTAATCTTTAACCGCATCATTTAAGACATCATTTAAATATTGACTAAAGTCATCTTTATCTTCTACATTTGATAATTGAATAGGCATGTTGACAACACCTACATGAACATTTTCATCTGACATCAGTTTTTCAAGATAACCAGCTTGTCCAAACATTCTTGATGCTGCTTGCATTGTTTTACAATGAGACATCGTTGCATAATAAACATAATCTTCAAGAGTTTCCACTCCTATAGCATCTTGAATTTGGTTTAATTGTTGCTGTAATAATTCTACTTCATCATCATCAAATTCTAAAACAACTTTTTTCATTTAAATCACCTCATATTCTCGTAATATATTATCACAAACTCTAAAAAAAGATAGTCTTTTTTATGATTTATTTCTAATTAAAAATAAACTTATTCCTCTAAAAAATCCAAGTGTTAAAACATTGAAAATCGTGATCCAATCTGCGTATTTTAAAACAGCCTGCTTCATAATCTTATGTAATAAATAAATATTCATACTAAAAGAAATCAAACAACAAACAATAAATAAAATGAAAATGATTGTATCAAATGAGCCTAGTTGAACATTTAATGAAAGATAAAAACAAATTGTTCCTAAAATTTCTATAACCATCAAGAAGATTCCTTCTTTTTCTTTATTTACTTGTTTTCCTATTAAATACTTATTGTAATAAGGAAGCCATGCTATCAAAGAATGTTCTTTTTTATAAAGATATACACATTCAAAAAGATAGTTTTCAAATAAATAAAAGACACTTATAAAAATAACGAAAAGATAAAAAGCATAGAAAGACATAAATAATCCTAAAACAACAAGTACACTGATTCCTCCCATAAAAGCCTCCTAAAAAATAAATTCATAAATCATTCCAAAAATTTCTCTTACAAAATAAGTTGGAAATAACCACCATGCTGTTTTGGCACTAATGGCATAGCTTTCTATATTTAAATGACTCGCAATTGTTTGTGCTCGATATTCATGAAATTCATTAGTAATAATTGTTATTGCTTTGTTGAGATTTTCTTTTTCAATAATTTTATATGAAAAAAGAATATTTTCTCTCGTAGATGTTGACTGATCTTCTAAATAAAGTCTTTTTTTATCAATTCCTTTTTTCACTAGATATTGATACATACATTTTGCCTCTGATATTTCTTCATTATCGCCTTGTCCACCAGATAAAATACAATTTAATTCTTTATTTTCATTTAAGTATTCATAGGTTTTATCCAATCTTTCTTTTAAAGCAAGACTTGGTTTTTTATCTTTAACACGACAGCCTAACACAACAACTGTTGTTTCTTTATTACTTGGATGATTGATATTAGATAAAATTTTATAGGAACAAAATGTAATGATTCCTAAAAATACAATAACAAAGGTTATTGTTATTTTAGATGTTAGGTATGGATAAAGTTGTTTACTATTTAATACAACAAGAACACATAAAAAAGATACTAACATTCCTGTAATATTTCCAATATTCAATATACCTTTTAAGACAAAAGGTAATGCAAATAGAATAAAACTTAATATAAAAAAAGTAATTAATCCATATTTCATAATTTTCATTATTTCACCTACTTTGTACCATTCTAACAAAAGTTTTACACTCCTATTTAAAATATTGGTCTATTTTTGTTTTATTTAATTCTTCCCCTATAACGATAATAACATCTTGCCCTTCAGGTATTTCTTGAATTGTTTTACTTTCTTGTGTCATATTCATTTCATACCACTTATTTTCTTTTTGATAAAAACCTTTAACTCTCATTACATGTCCACATTCTTGATCTAAAAAAATCGTATCTATTTTTTTAATAAACTCCTCTTGGTTAAAATGATTGTTCATATAATAAAGTGATTGAAAAGTTTTATTTTGATCAAACCATAATTTTTCAATAGAATTATTCGTATAGCCACTTTCTAATAATTCTTCATAATCTTCTTTTTTAAAGTCTTTCCATTGTTTTATTTTTATTCTTGATTGTTCTATTTCTTTACCATGAAATGAAGTTAACGCTTGATTGATTTGTTGAATTGTTTCGTTAATTCGTTCTTGACTTGTTGAATCTACTTTACTCAATAAAACCTTACCCGCACTTACTACTTGACTTGCTAGTAAATAAGAAGCTTCTTTAGATAGATTCTTTTCTAAAGAAGAATCTACGATGGCGAAAACATTTCCTATTTCATACCAATTTGTAAGAGGTTCTTCATGTAAAATATCAAAAAACTCATCAACATCAAAGATTCCTGATGGTTCTACTAGTATACGATCAAACTGGCGCATTCCCATAGAAATCAATTTTGTTTTAAAACGTCTTTGATGACAATCTTTATCGCAAGCACCTGCCACCATTTCTAATTCACAATTGTCTGATTGTAAATCTTGTAAAAGCATCATATCAACATTGACTGCCCCAAAATCATTTTCAATGATTCCTACTTTATATCCTTGATTTATTAAATAAGTTGCATATTTTTTTATAAATGTTGTCTTACCAGAGCCTAAAAACCCTGTTATTAAATCTACTTTAACCATTTTTACTCACTCCTCACTCTTATTATATCGTCAAAGAAAAAAAAGTCTAATCAAAGACTTTTTAATCTGTTCTAAGTGCTGTCACAGGATCTTCTTTCGCTGCTTTTTTAGAAGGAATAATTCCTCCAAGTAAAGTTAAAATAATACTTAAGACAATTAAAACAATTCCTGCAACAGGTGGTAAACTTGCGTTCACTGCAGTTGTCCCTGCAATATCATGAATAATTCTATTTGCGGGAATTAGTGCAAGTAATGTAATGACAATACCAATAAGACCTGCAAATAAACCTATAATAAATGTTTCTGCATTAAACACTTGTGAAATATTGCGTTTTGAAGCCCCTATTGCTCTTAAAATACCAATTTCTTTTTTACGTTCTAATACACTTATATAAGTAATAACACCAATCATAATCGAAGAAACAACTAGAGAAATACCAACAAAGGCAACAAGAACATAACTAATGACATTAACAATATCGGTAACAGATGACATTAAAGTTCCGACAAAATCTGTATACGTAATGACTTTATCATCTTGGGTTGTTTTTTCCATTTTCTTATTATAGTTATCTAAAAATTGAATAACCTTTTCTTTACTTTCAAAGTTTTTAGGATAAATATTAATTCCTGCAGGTTTATTAAAATCAGCATACCCTAACTTTTTAATATTATTTTCATAAGAATCTTGTTCACTTGACATCATGGATGTCATTAAACTCATGATATCTTTTTCATCCATGTTTAACCTCATCGCTCCTGCAAAGGCTTGACTATCAAACTGAAAAGCATTTGTAAGTGAACTAGAAAGATTCATCATACTTCTTTGCATTTCTTTTTGTAGCGACGAAGATATTGTTTGCATATAAGAATTCATATATTGTGACATAATCGCTGTGATTTGTGATTGAAGATCTGTTGTTTGAATGATTGTTGTCATTTCATTTGTAAGGATATTTTTAGCTTCATCAGATTGAAGATATTGTAAAATATATTCATTGATTTTTGCCATATTCAAATCTGTATTACCAAGTTGTTCTTGATATTTTTCAAATAAATCTCGCATGATTTGTGACATTTCTTCGTTACTAATGCCATCTTGTGCATATTTCTTGATTTCTTCTTGAATAAAACTCATTGCTTCATTACTTTGAATATAATCAATAAAGCCTTGCATCGCTTGATTGACATTTGCTTCTGGGTGACTCTTTATATATTCGTTATAACTATTCATTAAACTTGTTGTAAGGTGATTAATTTGTTCATCTGAAAGATTAAAACGAATTTGTTGAATAATTTGTTGTAAGTCAATGGCAGGTAATGATTGATTTGTAAGAGCTGTATTTAAATTAGATAAGTCTATTTGTATTTTAGATGTATCAAATTTAAATACATTTTTCATTTTATTTTGATCAATTGTAAAAAGTGAACTCATATCAAAATTATTTTCTTTTATATCAAAAGCTTTTCCGGTAAAAACATTGAGATTATGATTATTGATTTGTTGTTGCACGATTTCACTTTTAGTTGATTTTTTAATAACATGATCAATAAGCGAAGAAGGATAATAGATTCCTGTTGACAACATTGTTGCAGAAGAATCATCTTTAGGTTGTACAATCCCTACAATTTGAATATCTTCACCATTTTGAACAAGATTTTTCATATATTCTTGATCATCGGATTTATCCTTCCAAATTTGATATTGTTGATCGTATTGATAATAATCAGCTGCATTGACAAGTTTAAATGTTTTATTTAATAAATCTTGATAATTGTATGCATCATTTTTTAAGGTCACATCGACTTCTTCTTCATTTGAAAATTGTTTAACCATATCATCTAATTCTTGAATATCTCTTAAGCCAAGAGTATAGGCCATCATATCACTTATCTTCCCTTTAGCAGTTAGAACAATCACACACTCATTAGTTTTTTTAGGCCAATGTCCTGCTTTAACATCATATTGTTCACTAAATAGATTTGTATTTTTAGGCATTGATTTAAAGACATCTGTAGACATCATAGATGACATCATACTATTAGAACTTGATGATGATCCCATGCCTAATGAAGCAAAAGTTTTATCTGGATTCACTTGTCGATATTCTTCATTAGTAAATGAGAATATTTGAGGAGCAATATTATACGTATATTCTATTGAATTTGTGGATTGTTTTAATTGCGCTTGATTATCTTGAATATATTTCTTTAGTGATTGCAAGTCATTAGAGCCAATTTTAGAAAACATTGTTGTCATCATATTAGCAACTTGAACATCTTTATTCGATTTTGATTTTTCATTATCGTCTACAAGCATAGAAGACATGTCAAAGCCAGTACTGGTAATTTGTAGTGGATATTCAGATAATGTATCTTCTTCAATCGTTTGAATATACGAATTAACTCCATTTGACAAAGAAAGGATCAATGCAATACCAATGATTCCAATAGAACCAGCAAAAGAAGTTAAAAATGTTCTTCCCTTCTTTGTTTTTAAGTTATTAAAACTTAAAGATAAAGAAGTAATAAGAGACATTGATGTTTTACCCATCTTTTTGTACTTAGAAGATTGTTTTTCAACATGAAAAGGATTTGTATCATCTAAAATAACACCATCCTTTAAAGTTACAATTCGAGTTGCATATTCTTTAGCAAGTTCTGGATTATGTGTAACCATAACAACTAAACGATCTTGAGCAACTTCTTTTAGTAGATCCATGACTTGAATACTTGTTTCACTATCTAAAGCTCCTGTTGGTTCATCCGCCAACAAGATATCTGGATCATTAACGACTGCACGAGCAATCGCGACACGTTGCATTTGTCCACCAGAAAGTTGGTTTGGTTTTTTATGAATTTGTTGACCTAAACCAACTTTTGTAAGCGCCTCTATTGCCTTTTGTCTTCTCTCTGTTTTAGAAACACCTGAAATTGTAAGTGCAAGTTCTACATTAGCTAAGATTGTTTGATGTGGAATTAAATTATAACTTTGAAAAACAAAACCAATTGTATGATTGCGATAAGAATCCCAATCACGATCTTTATATTTTTTTGTAGAAATTCCATTAATAATGAGATCACCACTATCATAGCGATCAAGACCTCCAATAATATTTAAAAGCGTTGTTTTTCCACTTCCACTAGGACCAAGAATTGCAACAAATTCATTATCTCTTAAGTTAAGAGATACATGATCCAATGCTTTTTGTATAAAGTTTCCCGTTTTGTATTGCTTGCAAATATCAAAAATTTGTAACATCATTTTCCCTCCATATAGAAAATATAATATCAAACAAATATAAACAGAGTGTTAATAAAAAATATAAAAAAAAAGAACTGGCAACGAGCTATTTTCGCACCGAAGTACTATCTTCGCCGTGATGATGCTTAACTTCTGTGTTCGGAATGGGAACAGGTGTGTCCATCATGCTATCATTACCAGATCTTCTCTTCAAGTATCCTTCAGGACACTCAAAACCAGATAGTAGTCTCTTTCTTTCAAGCTCGCTTGCCTTTTCGGTCAAGCCCTCGACCTATTAGTATCAGTCCGCTTAACATGTCACCATGCTTACACTCCTGACCTATCTACCT
>NZ_PYLP01000033.1 GCF_003024675.1 Faecalibacillus faecis
TTTCTGTTTGTTTGATACCTTTATCATTGGATTCATAGCCAAGATGATTATTCATTTCACCTTGAAGCATTGATTCAAATAAAGGCCCAAATAGATCTTTGAGAGCATCGTTCATATCTTCAACAGAGTTTGGATTATAGGCATCAATGATTGCCTGCGCGAGTGCAACTTTTTTAGGGTCACGTTTATTTCTAGTCATGTTCATATCCTCATTTCCTCCTAATTATAACATAGACAAAATAAAAACTGTGTTCATCAGGTCGCGCGCCCCTGACTTACACAGTTTATTTTACACTCTCGGTGTTTTATAATTTATACACTTTCTTGGTCTGTTGTTAAGTAAATCTATGTTATATTGTAATTCTTCTTCGTCAACGTTTGATAAATCCATTCCTTTTGGATAAAACTCTCTAAGTAAGCCATTTGTATTTTCGTTCGTACCTTTTTGCCATGCACAATACGGATCACAAAAATATGTTTTACAATTTAATTCTTTCTCAATTTGCTCATATCCAGAAAACTCTTTTCCTCTATCAAAGGTAATAGTTTTTACTAATTCATTAGGAAAGCCACTTAATGCTTCTATTATCGCAGGTGTTACAACGGCTGCTGTTCTATTTTTAACTTTGATTGCGATATAAAATCTTGATTTCCTTTCTGCTAACGTTACGAAGCAATAACTAGATTTTCTTTTATGATCAACTCTTCCAGATTCTACAGTATCACCTTCCCAATGCCCTAATTCAGTACGTTTATATACGCTTTTATCACGCTTTTTTATAGATCTTCCACCATCGTTGAATTTTCCTCTTGTTTCGGCCGGTCTTTTGAACTTACCTTTTCGACGCAATCAATTCATTGTAATACTTCCTAATCGTTTTTGCCTAATCATACGATAAATTGTTGAAGTTGATGGTATATCAAGGTCACTACACTTTCTGTGATATATTTCATCTGGAGACCAATGTTCTTCAATCCTATTCTTTACATATGAAATAGCCTCATTGGATATAATCTGATGACGTCCGCATTTATGTTTTTTCTCTATACACTTATTTTGAGCTGTAGATGCCGTATATCTCGTTATACGATAACCACTACCAGTTTTATAACTGTTTCGTTTGAGCTCTCTAGAAATTGTACTTGGATTTCTATCTAACTGATGTGCAATTTCTCTAATGGAAAGCCCACTTAATTTTAATTGTGCTATTATAATTCTTTCATTTATGTTAAGGTGTTTATAGTTCATGATATTCTCCTTTAAAAATGTTTGTTTAGCCACTCACATTTTACCACGAGAGTTCATGGACTTTTTATTTTTTTCTTACATGTTGCACTTATTATGATAAATTATCTGCAATAATAAAACAAACAGGACATTTTCTTCATTATGAAGGCTTCCTGTTTGTTTTTATTCTATGCTTATAAATTGACGCTTACCATTGTTTTTTCTTGATGTCGTTATTGATACTCTGAACATTCATAATCTCACCATCCTCGTATAGTAAAATTAGATACTCAAATTACTATATATAGTCTTTTGAGTACCTAAAGATACTTGATATAGTAATTTTAGTTCTCTAAAACTACTATAATTATCAATGATAATTTATTATATTTCTAGCCACTATTTTATTTGGCGCTTACTATTTACACCTTAATTTTACTAGAAAAGGAGTATGCATAATATAATTGATTAACCTAATCGGAATGATTGGTCAGCTACGCCATAATAATCATCTATTCCAAAGTGTGTCTTTTTAATTTGAATTCATTTTCTATCCCAATTCAACACTCTTATAATATTATCACCTAATATTTTTTGTTGTATTTCTGCATTATTAGTTGCTTTTTTTACTAAATCTACCGACAAACTAAAATCTCCCCATGGTGCATCTGTACCCATCAAAATTTTATCTGGATCAATTTCTTTTAGTGCTTTTTTCAATGTACTTAATTGAACACTTGCTGTATCAATATATACATTCTTTCTGCGTTTAGCTACTCTAATAGCTGCATCAATAGCATCTGGTTCTCCAATATGTGCCATAATTAATGTAACATTTGGAAATGTCTCTGCCATTTCGTCAAATTTACCAGGCATATTAAACATATCAGATTGACCATGGACAAGTACTGGTTTATTATACTTTTCGCAAATCTTGAACAGAGGATCAACAATTTCATGTCTATCTAAAGCAAATCCATGTCTAGTAGGATTGAGCTTTAATCCATATAAATTTAAATCTCTAAAGCAACGTTCTAATTCTTCTTCAGCCTCCCACTCCCACGGATTAACAACAGCATATCCTATGATTCTATCAGGATACTTCTTTTGCATTTCAGCAACATAATCATTATTAATTGTTTCTACTTGAGAAGTAACAACACATGCATCTACACCTGCTTTATCTAGCCATTCAATCATTTCTTCAGCAGTAAAGTTAATACCTTTTCTTTTGCCGATATGATTATGAGAATCAATAATCATAATGAGTTCCCTCCGTTCAATAGATTCATTAAATTCAAGCTATAAATGTTATTCAATTCGTTTTCATCTTTAACTATAGATTCAATTTTTTTCATTTCTAGTTCCATATCTCCCGTAGGAGTATCCGACCCAAAAATGATTTGATTTGTTAAATTTTTTTTCACAATATTTTGTATTCTAATTCCAAACATTGAAGATGTTTCAATATAAATATTTTTATATTTCTTAGCAACATTGATAGCTGAGGTTGTTTCATACATCTGACCTCCATGTGCCATAATCAAATTAACCTTTGGAAAAGTCATAGCCATTTCAGCAAACATATTTGGACTAGAATATACATTTGCACCGCCAAAGATCAGGATAGGTTTATTATGTTTTTCACATATTTTAAATAAAGGATCTAACAGACTGTGGTCATCTAATGCATAAGCATGTTTAACAGGATGAAGTTTTAATCCATGGATTTCATCAGTTGAAAATGCTTTTTCTAGTTCCTCTTCCGATGTCGTAGACCAAGGATTAATTGTAACAAAGCCAAAAAGTCTATCGGGATATCGTTTTACTGATTCAATAACATATTCATTATCTATCTGTTCGGAAAAGGAAAATACGACGGCTTTATCAATTCCTGCTTCATCCATATTTTTAATAAAATCATCTACACTAACACTTATTCCCTTTTTTTTACCGATATGATTATGTGCATCTATTTTCATTGTCTACATCTCCATTCTCCAGGCAACTACCTGATTAAAGAAAATCATTTCTGCTAAATCTTTGATATCTGATAAAATATTAATTTTTATTTTATTATCATAAACTTCTACTTTAGTTTCATCTGCTGGGGTTAAAATGATTTGTTTTGTTACGTGTGCTTCACTCATAATCTCATTATACTTATCTTCTGTATCATCTACTCCAATTAAACATAATAGTTTATTAGGGATTTCAACTAAATGTTCACCATGTAAATATTCATTCTTTGAATAACAAGCTGTCATTAATTCTATTCCTTCTCTTAACAAGAGTGTAGAATTTATTGCATTAAACTTGCTTTTACTATCATAAATAAAGTCAACACAAGCAATGTTTTCAAATAGAGTTAATATAGAAGATTTATGTTTTAATAGTTCTTCATCATAATTATTAAGTTTAGTGAGTAATTCATCATCTGTCTTTAATGAATAACAACATTCATCAAATAAATACTCCAGTAAATACTTAATAACAATCAAAGTATTCAAATAACTATTATGTGAAATATAGAATTCCTTGCTAGCATTCAATAAAATGCTATTCTTATAGTTAGTATATAAATAACCATTCAGATTATTAGTAATAGTAATGAGTTCAAAAGTACAATTTCTACTCTTTAATTCCTCAATAGTATCAACAATTTCTTTTGAATTACCGGATTGTGAAATGATTACTAGTAAAGTATGATCATCTACTAAATGCATATATTTATTCTTAAATTCTGCTGCTTCTATTGAGAGAGTTAAAATGTTGCAGTGTTCTAATTGAGCTAATGCATATTGACTTGCATATAGAGAACTACCCATTCCAATCAAGAATAACTTAGTTATTTTTTTTGTCTTAATACTCTCTTTTATACTCTTAAAAGAATTAAAACCATATCCATCGCAATATTGGATACATTTTTCAATATCATTGTTTCTATTATTTAATTCGTTCACAAATTGTTTTTTATCATGATCGAATTTGATTTTTTTTTCTATATTCATATATTACCTCAAATGCTAATCATTTTCTAATTGTTCTTCTTTTAATAGTTGTCTTTCATAAGTTTTCGCAAATGGATACCAAACAAAACCAACAATAATAAATAATACTAACTGAGCTACAACCGCTCTCCAGTCACCACCTGTTGCCAGGTATGGATATAGTAAAGGTGGAGTTGTCCAAGGGACTGAGATATAAGGTGCTGTCATAAGTCCTAAACGAATAAGAACATAACCATACATCATACCAAATACTGTTGTACCAAATACATACGGTAAGAAAAAAGTTGGATTCATAACTACTGGTAAACCAAACACAACTGGTTCATTAATATTAAAGATACTTGGAATAAGAGACATTCTGCTGATTGATTTTAATCTCTTTGATTTAGAGAAGAGATAAATTAATACTAAAGGTAAAGTAATACCGTTTCCTGTAGGCATACCAAAGCAAAATACAAATGGTTCTGTTAACACATGAGTAGGTTTCATACCTGCAGCAACTTGTTCTACGTTTAATGCGATATTAGCTACTAAGAAAGCATACATTACACCTTGTACTGTCATAGAACCACCATGAATACCTACTGACCAGCATAACATCAAAATTAAACCAACTAATAATACTGCATACCATGTATCAGATAAAATTAAAATAGGACTTAAAATAGATTTTAAGAAACCATTTAAATCGAAACCAATAATAATTCTTAAAAACCAGAAGAATACAAATAACACAGTCATTGGTAAAATTGATGAGAAACTTGAGGCAATACCCGCAGGAACACCGGCTGGCATTTTGATACCGAGGTTGTGCTTATCACAAAAGTGCATAACTTCAGCTACAATAATTCCAATAACGAATGTAGTAAACATTCCAGAAGCACCAAATCCACCTACTGAAATACTATTAGTCTTTAAATCTAATGGTGCCACTGTTAATAAAAAGCAAACTGAACTTACAATACCTACAGTTGTTTTATCTAAACCATAAGTATCGGCTAATTCAGAGCCAATACCAAATGCTAAAAATAAACTAATGAAACCAAATGTCATATTTGATAATGTGTTTATTGCATCATTGTAAGGTGCCATCACTTTAGCTAAAGATGTGATTGGCAGATTAGTAAGAATCATAGGGAATGATCCTACAATCAATAATGGGATTAAGCGAATCAATGCATTTCTAATTGCAACCATGTATTTGTTGTTCCCAAACTTAATTAATGGTGGTGTAAGTTTACTATCAATAAAGTTAGTCATTTTATCAAGAAAATTATTCATTTGTTTCACTCCTCTTCTTAGGTAAACTATATTGTTATACTTTAACTATCTTGATTTTTTCATTTTCGAATGAGGACATATTAAAATCAGGATTAGAATCAGTAATAATATAATCAATATCATTATAATCAGCATATGAATAAAGTGTTTTTAATGAAAATTTAGAATGGTCAGTGACAACAAAAACTGTATTAGCTTGTCTAGCAATTGCTTGTTTTGTTAACCCCTCTTCTAAATGAGGGAGTGATATGCCATATTCAGTATCAATTCCTTCTGCACCCATGAAGGCTTTATCAAAATAGAACTTTCTTACAAAATCAATAGTAAGATCACCTATAAATCCTATAGACTTTTCTCTATACTTTCCTGGCAACATACATAAATCAATATTTTCAGCCATGAATAAAGCATTAACTACTAGAATAGAACTCGTCATCACTGTTACATTTTTGTTAGATTTAGCAAGTTCTTCAGCTATTTGAGCACATGTTGTTCCACAATCTATATAGACTACTTCTCCATCATTAATATATTCAATGGCTTTTTGAGCTATACGAATCTTTTCTGCTATCATCTTATCTTTTTTCAATATATAACTTTCTTCTGAGCCAACACTCTTATTTAAGTATACTGTTCCTTGTGATATCAATATAACGTCTTGATTTTCAAATTTTCTTAAATCTCTTCTTATAGTCATTACTGAGACATTAAATTTTTTCGCGAGTTCATCTAATGTCATAGATCCTTCTTTTAATAATTTTAGGATTTCAATTTTTCTTTCGCTAGCGTTCATTTATGTTCCTCCTTCAGTTATAGAATAGCACACAAAAATAACACATTCAATCATTTTTTTTGTTATTTTATGTTATTTTTAACGCATATGTGCTTATTTTCCTATAATAATTAAATAAATGTTAATTAATAACATATAATAACATTTACATTGTTATTATATCACATTTAAAAAAACAACCTCTTTAAGCAATGGTATTAAGTTAAAGAAAACTAATACCATCGGGTAATTAAGTTAAGGTGTCAGCTACAAAACAGCAGACACCTTTTCTATTATTACTAAACACATTTGAAAAAAAGCATGGTTTAAGACGCGCTTGAAAAGAACTATCACATAGCTCTAAAAAAATTATTGTTATCCTAAAACAACAGTGTATAATAAATCACATTAGGACGTTCTATAATTTAATGGCTTACATGATTGACCTTTTATATTACGTTCAAACGATCTTTCTGGTCTTCGAGGGACCAGAAATTTTTTTATTCTCAGAATAAGTTCTTTCATATTTATCTTCTTTCTGAGATAAAGTCTTATATTGGTGACTGCACTGCTGAAATTGGGTTTATAATCATATTCCAGTTCCAGCTTTTTATTTTTCTTCAAATCTATGTTTCTGATGATTGCTTTTGAAACATTGTACATTAGAAAGGCTGCATTTATTTCCTGCTGTATCAGCTTTTTAACTGGTACTAGTTAAATGGAAGAATTAAAGCATCCTATGGCATAATGTCATAAATTATTATCATTAGAAAGACGAGGTATTTAATTATGGCTAAACCAACATTTACAGATGAATTTAAATAGGGAGTTGTTCAGTATGTTCTCGATCATCCTAATGAATCTAAAGTTTCAGTTGCCAAACGTTTTGGTATTGCTGACAGCACTATTCATAAATGGATGAAAGATGCTGATAAAAATAACGGTACAGTTGTTTCTAGAGGTTCAGGTAATTTCTCAAGTGATGAAGCTAAGGAAATTGCTTGATTAAAAAAAGAACTTAAAGATACTCAGGATGCACTTGATGCCCTAAAAAAGGCTATTGGCATGTCTTAGAAAATAATTAAACAGGAACTGTATCATCAGGTAAAAATCAAAAAACATGATGGTAAAACAGCTTCAATTTCCAGTATGCTTGAAAAATTAAAATTAAGCAAATCAGGCTATTATGCTTGTTTAAAAAGAGGTCCAAACAAAACAAAAATAAGAAGAGAAAGAATTACCAAGGAAGTCAAGAGAATCCCTAAGGAATCATTTGAAATATATGGTTCACCTAAAATAACATCTGAATTGTTAAATCAGGGTGAAAAAGTAAGTCAGAGATTCATACATCAAATTATGAAAGAAAATAATTTAAAAGCTAAATATATAAAACCTTGGACGAAAACAACAATAAGTTTAGATTTCTCTTCTAAGCTTGAAAACCTATTAAATAGACATTTTAATCCATCAAAGCCAGATTGTGCCTGATGTACAGATATTACTTATATATGGACATAGGAAGATGATTTTGTATATTTGACAAGTGTAATGGATTTATTTTCAAGAAAGATCATTGCATGGGTATTGACAGAAATAATGGAAGCAGAAGAAGTGCTGCGATGCATAGAGATAGCAAAAAAAAGAAGAAATATAAAAAATCCATTAGTGATTCAAAGTAATTGCGGAGTACAATTCACATCAGCAAAATATGCAGAAATAACGGATAAAATGATCATGAGCTATTCACATAAAGGAACACCTTGGGACAATACATGTATTGAATCATTTCATGCACTGATTAAAAGAGAATGGTTGAACTTTTATAAAATCGAAAATTATAAACATGCATACAAATTAATTTTTGAATATATAGAATCATTTTATAATATGAGAAGAATTCACTCGCATTGTGGGTACTTATCACCAAACGATTATGAAAGAAAGTATATTCTAGAATTAATCAACAACAACGCAACTTATTTAACTAATTCTGTAATTTAAGTTGTCCAAAATATTGACATAGTACCAATATAGATAAGGCGGAACTTATTCAAAAAGAAGATGTTTTTATTGATAATGTGATCTTGATGATTTTTATTGTTATCGTTGTACTTATATTTCTTTTAAGAAAGAAAATATATTTATGGTTAACAAAATTAGAGAAAAAAATGAATTCGTTTATTATCTATCAATAGCTTCTATATGCTTAATAAAAATTTTTAATAAACAACATTTAGCTCTTCATTGACGGATGTAAATCGCATCGCTATACTATAAGAAAGAGAGTATGTTTTGATAAGTGAGGAAGTTATGAAAATAAATCAAAAAGAAAAAGATATGCGTAGAGAAAAAATTCTAGATGTTGCTTTTCGATTATTTGTTGATCAAAAAATTGAATCAGTAACGATGGGAGAAATCGCTAAAGAAGCTGGAATTGGTAGAGCAACACTATTTCGCTATTTTCCGGGGAAGTTGGAATTAGTTATTGCGGTCAATACCAAAAAATGGAAAGATTATTTAGATGGATTAGATGATAGAAGACCAATTAGTTCGATAGAGGATATTCCTGCAATAGGAAGATTGATCTTTACATTAGATAGCTATATTGATATGTATCAAAATAATAAAGATTTACTTCGTTATAATGATAACTTCAATCATTATGTTTCTCATTCAGGAAGAAAAGATTTGAAAATGGATGAATTTAATAAAGCTCTTTATTCGGTAAATACCCGTTTACATAAAATGTATGAAAAGGCAAAAGAGGATAAAACTTTTAGAACAGATATTCCCAAAGAAGAATTTATGCGTGTGACAGTTCATACCATGATGACCGCTTGTGCTTATTATGCAGGTGGATTTGTTTGGGGTTCTAAAGAGGATACAGATTATACTCCTGAATTAATAAAATTAAAAGAAATGATTCTTGCGTATGCAACATTAAATAGGTAAGAATGAAATATAAAAATAAAAAGGAAGGTTTTGTAAATGCAAAAGAAAGTAAGAAAAGCAATTATACCAGCAGCAGGATTAGGGACACGATTTTTACCAGCAACAAAGGCAATCGCTAAAGAAATGTTGCCAATCGTAGATATTCCAACAATTCAATACATTATTCAAGAAGCAGTAGATAGTGGAATTGAAGAAATCTTAATTATCACAAATAGTAATAAACATGCTATGGAAAATCATTTTGATAAAAACTATGAACTTGAAGAAAGATTAAAGGAATCAGGAAAACTTGAACAAGTAAAAATGATTCAAGATATTGCAGATATGGCCAATATCTACTATATCAGACAAAAAGAACCAAAAGGATTAGGGCATGCAGTCTTATGTGCTAAATCATTTATTGGAGATGAACCCTTTGCAGTCTTATTAGGAGATGATGTGGTTGTTAATAAAGAAGGGAAGCCTGCTTTAAAACAATTGATCGAACAATATGAACAAACATCAGCTTCTGTCGTAGGAGTACAAACAGTAGCGAAAAAAGATGTTAGTAAATATGGAATTGTTGAACCATCAAAATCACATCCAGCCAAAGGAAGACTTGTAAAATTAACAGATATGGTAGAAAAACCAGCACCAGAAAAGGCACCAAGTCAAATGGCAGTGTTAGGAAGATATGTATTGACTCCAGAAATCTTTGAACTGTTAGAAACACAAGGAAAAGGAGCAGGGGGAGAAATCCAATTAACAGACGCTATTAAAAGATTATTAGATAGACAAGCAGTGTATGCTTATGATTTTGAAGGAAAGAGATATGATGTGGGAGATAAATTTGGATTTATCAAAGCAACTATTGATTTTGCTTTAGATCGAGAAGACTTACATGATCAAGTAAATGATTATATTCATACATTAGTTGAAAAAGAAAAGAAATAATAATTAAGAAGCAAGGAAAACCTTGCTTCTTTCAGTATATAAACACAACATAGGAGGTAAAAAAGAGAAAAAGGTAAAAAAAGAGAGGGATAAAAAACATCGATACAGAGGGGAAAAAGGAAGGGAACAGGAAAAAAGATAAAAAAAGATAGAGAAAAAGCTTTACAAAAGGAGAAATGGATGGTAGTATAAATGAGCACTCGACGAGAGAGACGAGTGAGAGGACATTGAAAACTGAACAGGAAAGAATAAAACACAACGTCAATTTAAGTTTAAAAGAAAAAAGAGCTAAACAGACCAAAGTTGTCTGAAGAGATAGAAGGACAATGGAGAGTTTGATCCTGGCTCAGGATGAACGCTGGCGGCGTGCCTAATACATGCAAGTCGAACGCTTCACATATGTGAAGAGTGGCGAACGGGTGAGTAATACATAAGTAACCTGGCCTTTACAGG
>NZ_PYLP01000034.1 GCF_003024675.1 Faecalibacillus faecis
GCATACCGAAAACAAGGCATAGAATAGATGGGCGTAGGAATCCACCAGTAGCAAAAGGAAAAGCTGGATTTGTGACCACTAATCACTGAATCCAGCCCCTGTAGTATAGGGAATTCCTTTTCCATCGTTACAATAATGATAGGATAATATGAGATAAAAAACAACTGAAAAATTTAAAAAAATGATAAATTTTATTAGGTGCCTTTTGCGCTTTTTTTCATGTACAATTTTAATAAGATAAGCATAATAATAAAGGCACAAACTTAAGAAATAAAATCTTTCTTAAGTTCATGCCATTGCTAGAGATAAAATCTCTAGTTTCGAAGTTTCTTTGACATTTCATAAATAATTAAACCATTTTTTATAGCAAGTATTTCTACTGAGTCATGAAAATTAATATTTGTAATATCTACTATTTTATCTAATCGATAAGAAACCGAACGATAATGAATACATAAATCTTCTGATGTCTTTTTTATACTTAAATTATTTCTTAAATAAGATTCTAACGTTAAAACTAACTCTGAATTTTGTTTATGATCATATTCATAGAGTTTTAAAACAGAACCAGGAATATATTTAAGGAGTTTGTCGGGGTTTTCAATTTCCGCAAATATTTGTAAGAAACCTAATTTAGAATAATGGACGATTGATTTATTTTGATCCCCTGTTATTCTTCTAGCACTTGACATAAAGTTCATAGCAATAATTGATTGTTTATATGATAATTGTAAATTACGATATCCTTTTACAATTTGTCCAATTCCTATATCAAAATCTATTTCTTTATTTCGATGTAAAATATTATTCCTTACTAATTTTAAAAGATTTTGGATACGTTCTAAACTCTTTTGATCTTCTTTATCCGAGTCCATTTTTTGTAACATAATAATTTGTGTCACATTTTTATAAATATGTTCATTTGGATAAAAGCTTGATATTTCTCTTGTAATCAGTTCTATTTCATCGAGTTGTTCTTCTGTATAGATGCCTTCTTTATTTTCTTGAATAGAATGAAAAGAAACAATACGATAATATTCATCTTCTTTTAAACCAAGCATTCTGGCTGCTTCTGTTGTTTGATTATAGTTTAATTGTGAATTAATCATATTATAAATAATATCTTTATGATATTTCTTTTTTATTTCATTTCTTGCAAATTCAAATGTAAAAGAATAGCGTAAAGTATCTATCGCATTTTCAATTGCTATAAAATCTAAATCAACTAATTTTCTCTTTTTTTCATTGATTACAATATTGATATTTGCTTGATAGATTGTTGTTATCAAAATAATATATTGATTAAAATCTTGATAAACTTGTTTTTTATAATGATATTTAGAAATGATACCTGGATCAAATTCTACTATTTGTTGATTTCTAATAAGTTTTGTATCTTTTTTATTTTCTAAATCCAAACAATTAAAATCATCATAATAAAGTTCTATAGGATTTTCAATAATCATTGAAAGAAGTTCTATGATTTCTTTAGGTGAAGCATTATTATCAAAAACTAAAGCTTTAAAATTATCATTCATTAATTTATGATACTTTAGTTGTCCACGATCATCATCATAGACTTCTTTTAAAACGTAACGGATAATATTCCAAAAAGATTCTTTTGAGGATATTTCTAATAACGGGATATTTCCTTCTCTACAATATTTTTTTAAAATATCATACTTAAACTTATATTTTTCAAATCCATCTCTTGTTTTAACAACAAATCCAGCCACATTTAATTGTAGAATTTTTTTTAAATGTTCTTCAAATTGAGAACTTGTACAGTCTTGATAAACAAGAAAACTTGCGAGAATTAGCTCCCCCTCCCTCAAATATTTTTCAATATTTTCTACTTCTATAATCTTTATTCCTTTAATTTCACGATTCATTTCTTCTTTTCCACAAATAACCTTTAAATCATGAATATTGCTTGTTGTAATTAAATCTTTTACTGTTAATACCATAAATTGCTCCTTTTAATCTCTATAATTCTAGCATATCTTTTTATAAGTTGTACTATTTTTCTTAGCTTGAAATTTTTTTATAAAAAAAGAAACATAATTAACTATGTTTCCTTAATCTGTTTTTTTGCTTCTTGATACATATTTTCATAAGTACTTTCATGATTTGTTTCATAGAAACCTATTTCTAATTCTATATTTTCTGAAATATCTGAAAGTTTCTTTTGACTAAATAAACGCAACATTTCTTCTTTTCTTAAATTGGCAAGTTCTTTTGACATTAGATGATTGACAAAACAAATAAATTCATCTTCTTGTACTCTTCCTAGAATATCAATATTTCTAAAATTCATCGAAATAAAATCACTAATTTCTTTAACAAGACTATCCCCTCGCATTTTTCCTTCTTGTAGATAGGTTTCTTTTAAACCTTTTAAATGGAAAAGAAAAAGTATTTTTGTACCATTTTTATTTTCATTTAATTTTTCATTAATCAACCATTTAGCGGTATCTAAATTATATATTTTAGTCAGTTCATCTATTTGTTGATTATTTAAAATAGATTCTCTTAACTGATTGATTTCTTTTAATCTTAAATAATTATTGGCCGCATTTTTGACTCTTCTTAAAACAACTTCTTCATAAATGGGTTTTTGAATACAATCATAAACCCCATAATCAAAAGCTTGAATTAAGTCTTTAGGATTATCACTTGCAGTTAAAGCGACAATAGGTATTGGAGCTAATCGTTTATTCTTTTTTATTTGACGAATAAGATCCATCGCTCCTTCGGTAATTAAATCTATAAGCATCACATCGAATTGATAATCTTGATCACCTATTATTTCTTTTGCATCGGCAATATTTTTTGATAATGTGATTTGAAAATCATTTTCTAATAATTTTTGTAATAAAATCAAATAAATCGTAGCATCTTCTACTAATAGTAATTTCATCATCATCATATTCCTTTCATTTTTATTATATATCAAAATAAATCTTTTTATAAAATATTTTTATTTTGTTTACATATAATAAAACGGTGATAAAGATGAAAAAGAAGAAAATTATCTTAATTGTTCTTATTATTTTAGTAATTGGTTTAACAATGGTTTATAGTTCTTCCCATATTTGGGCACAATATAAAGAAAACGATGCGCTCTATTATTTAAAAAGACAAGGTCTTTTTATGATTCTTGGTCTTATTCTTCTTTTTATCTTTTCAAAAATAGACTATCACCTTTATCAAAAATACAGTCATCTTATTTTAATTGTTTCTTTCTTACTGTTGATCCTTGTTTTAATTCCTGGTATCGGTATTGTCCGTGGAGGTTCAAGAAGTTGGTTTAATTTAGGACTTTTTGCCCTGCAACCCTCAGAAATCTTTAAAATTGCCTTGATTATTTACGTAAGTGATTATATTAGTCATCATTATCATCAAATGAAAAAACTCCGTTATTGTTTAAAACCTCTTATTGTCATGGGACTTGGTTTTTTACTGATTATGTTGCAACCTGACTTTGGTAGTGGTTTTGTCATGTGTTGCAGTATTCTCGTGATGATTATTTTAACTCCCTTTCCTTTTCGTTATGTTGTCTTTTTAGGATGTGCAGGCGTCATTGCAATTGTTTTAATGATTCTTTCTGCTCCTTATCGTTTAAAAAGAATCACTGCCTTTTTAGATCCTTTTCAAGATCCTTTAGGATCTGGTTTTCAAATGATTCAATCTCTTTATGCTATTGGTCCTGGTGGTATTTTAGGTGTTGGTTTTGATCAAAGTATTCAAAAGCATTTTTATTTACCAGAACCACAAACTGATTTTATTTTCGCAATTTACTTAGAAGAATTTGGTTTTATAGGAGGGGTATTATTCATACTTTTATATGCCTATTTGTTTATTACGTGTTTCAATTTTTCAAAAGAGTGCGATGATCTTTTCGGTAGTTTTTTGATTATTGGTATTACCTCTATGATTGGTATTCAAACTATGATCAATTTAGGTGTTGTTGTAGGCCTGTTTCCTGTAACGGGTGTCACACTTCCTTTGATGTCTTATGGAGGAACTTCTTTACTTGTTACCTTAATTGAAATAGGAATTATATATAATATTATCAAATCTATTTAGTTATGTTATGATATCAAAGAAATGGATGTGATATTATGACAATTAAACTTTATGATTTAGATGCTTATCAAACAACATTTGAGGCAACTGTTCTTTCTTGTACAAAAAGAGAAAAGGATTACGATGTGATCTTAGATCAAACTTTATTCTTTCCTGAAGAAGGTGGACAAACATGTGATCAAGGGACGCTTAATGATGTAAAAGTCCACGATGTACAAATTATTGATCAAGAAATACATCATTATGTAAATGATCCTTTAAAAGGAAAAATAATAGGAAAAATAGATTTTAAACATCGCTATACTAATATGCAAAACCATAGTGGTGAACATATTTTATCAGGACTCGTTAAGGAAATGTTTGGTTTTGATAATAGTGGATTTCATTTAAGCCTAAATGAAATTACCACAGATTATAGTGGCTTTTTAAATACAAAGCAACTTGAAAAGCTTGAAAAGAGAGCTAATGAAGTTATTCTAGAAAACCACCCTATTCATTGTTTCTATCCAGAAGATACTTCTCTTTATAATTATCGTAGTAAAAAAGAAATCAATGAAGCTTTGCGTCTTGTTGAAATTGAAGGTATTGATTGTTGTGCCTGTTGTGCCCCTCACGTCCGTTCAACAAGTGAAATTGGCTTAATTAAAATTTTAAAAGCTATTAAACATAAACAAGGGGTTCGTATTTGGTTTATATGTGGTTATCGTGCTTATCAAGACTATCATCAAAAACATCTTCAAGCGATGCATATTTCTCAAAAGCTTTCTTTACCATCTGATGATTTAACTCATGGAATTGATCGTTTAATAAATGAAAATAATGATTTGAAACAAGAAATCTCAAAATTAAAGAAACAAAGCATCGATTTACAAATTCAATCACTTTCTGTACAAGATTTTCATCTTGTTTTTGTAGAAGAATTAGATCGTTCTTTACAACTTTATTACTGTAATCAATTACTTGATTTAGCACATCGTTTTAGTGCTGTTTTTGTAGGAAAAGAAAATAATTATCGTTTTTATATAACAAGTCATGAAGATGCACGTTTACTTTTAGAAAATCTTAAAGAACACTTTGAGGTTAAAGGTGGCGGTAAGAAAGATATGGTTCAAGGACAAATTCAGGGAAGTAAAGAAGATGTTGAAGAACTTTTAAACAATCTATAAGTTCTTCTTTTTTAATGTAACCGCTTTCTTATATAAGGCAATCATTGTATAATAAGATTAAGTAATATAAGAAAGGGGAATGTTTATGAAATTATATCACTCAAATAATATTGGTAATGTCGCTGTTTTGGGTCATTTAGCTTCTGGTAAGACAAGTGTTATTGAAGCAATGGCAAAACGTGCTGGCATTACTTCACAACTTGGTAATATTCAAAGTGGAACAACATTATCTGATTATGATGAAGATGAAATCAAACGTCAAACATCCATCAATTTATCTGTAATTCCACTTGAATGGGACTCTTGTAAAATTAATCTTTTAGATACACCTGGTAATTTTGATTACGTTGGTGAAGTAGAAGCCGCTTTACATGTTGCTGAATCTGCCGTAATTGTTGTTCCTTCTTATAAAGATATCAGTATTGGGACAAAACAAGCTATGTTCAAAGCAAAAGATAAAGCTAAAATCATTTATATTAATGGCTTAGATAATCCTGATGCTGATTATAAAGAAAAATTAAATCAATTAAAGAAAGCTTATGGTAAAGGAATTGCCCCTATTCAAGTTCCTATCATGGATAATCAAAAAATGATAGGCTATGTTAATGTCGCAAAAATGGAAGGTCGTATTTTTAAAGGAGAACATACTGAACCTTTCCCTATTCCTGAAGAAATGATGGAAGAAGTCATGCCTGTCAAAGAAATGATTGATGAAGCTGTTGCGAATACTAATGATGATTTATTAGAAAAATATTTAAATGAAGAACCTTTTACAAAAGAAGAAATTTCTTGGGCTTTAAGACAAGGTGTTATGAATCAAACTTTAATTCCAGTTTTATGTGGAACAAGTCAAATAGGTATTCAAATCTTACTTAATTCTATGGTTGCATTTTTCCCTGCTGCTGGTGATACATGTAATTCTATTATTGTTGAAAATATTGATACCCATGAAGAAGATATTATTGGTTTTAATGAAAGTCTCCCACCTTCACTTTTTATCTTTAAAACAATTGTTGATCCTTTTGTCGGAAGAGAATCTTTATTTAAAGTGTGTACAGGTCATATTCAAATAGGTATGTCATTATTAAACGTTGATAAAAATGAAGTAGAAAAAGTAAACAAACTTTACATAAAACGTGGTAAAGAACTTATTGAAGTTGATGAACTTTGTGCCGGAGATATTGGATGCATGACAAAGCTTTCTCATTCACTTACGAATGATACATTATGTACTCTCGATTACCGTATGAAATATCAACCAATTCATTTTTCAAAACCTTATTATGGTAAAGCTGTAAAACCTATCGGTAAAGCGAATGAAGAAAAGATTGCGAGTGGAATTGCCCGTTTACTTGAAGAAGATCCTACTTTAAAATTTGAAAGCAATCATGAAACAAAACAACAATGTCTCTATGGTATTGGAGATATCCATTTAGAAAGTATTGTTTCTAAATTAAAATCTAAATTCAAAATTGATGTAAAACTTGAAGATATGAAAGTTTCTTATCGTGAAAGTATTCGTAAAAGTTATACACAACGTACAAAATTCAAAAAACAATCTGGTGGGCATGGTCAATACGGTGAAGTAGAAATCCTTTTTGAACCAACAAAAGATTATAATCAATCTTATGTCTTTAAAGAAAAAGTCTTTGGTGGTGCTGTTCCTAAAGCTTACTTTCCTGCTGTAGAAAAAGGTTTGATTGAAAGTGTTAAAGAAGGCGTTATTGGACACTATCCTGTTTTAGGTATTCAAGCAACTCTTCTTGATGGTTCTTATCATAGTGTTGATTCAAGCGAACAGGCTTTTAAAACAGCAACAATGATGTGTTTTAAAGATGCCATGAAACATCTTGAACCATGTTTATTAGAACCTTATGTTATTTTAAATATTTATATTGATGAAGAGTATTTAGGTGACCTCATGTCTTATGTTAATAAAAAACGTGGTAAAGTTCTAGAAACAGATAGTTTAGATGACGGACTTATGAAACTTGTTTGTCGTATTCCACAAGTTGAAATTCTTGAATTTGCGATTGATTTACGTTCAATGACACAAGGTCAAGGCATTTATAATTATCATTTTGATGGTTATGAAATCGTTAATGATGATTTAGTAGAAAGATTATTGAAAAAATAAAATAAAAGACATCAATTCTATTTTATTAAAAATAGAGTTGGTGTTTTTATTTACAAAAATAGTGTTTGGACTAAACGTCCATTGAAGAAGAAAAAGAGGAAAGCTAAAATAATGATAGATAAAAGTTAAGTCGCCATGGTTAGAAAACGCACAAATTGTCTTTGATAACATGGTGCAATAACATCAGAAAAACTCCTTATAAATATGATAAACAATACAAACAAAAAGCGATGTATGAAACCTTAATATAAAAAATTTATATAAGGAGGAAAGATGATGTGCATTAAAGAAAGAAATGCTAGTGATAGTACTTGTAAAAAACTACTTAGAGATAAAGGATGCTTTGCGGATCTTTGTAATTATGCTTTTTTTCAAGGAAGACAGGTCATTCAACCTGAAGAACTTGTTTCAAGAGAAATGATCTGTCGACCTTGATAGGAAAGGTCGACAAGCCAACAGAGATCAAAAGATATCGAGATGTGGTAAGAAAGGCAAGTATTCATGGAGATTATGTGATTATTGGAGTTGGACATCAAAGTACTTTTGATGAAAAAATGATCTTTCGCATACTCAACTATGATGCAACGATTTATATCAATCAGGTTGAAAGTAAACAAGAAATCTATCCAGTAGGAAGCTTTGTGTTCTATACGGGAGATAAAGAATGGAAATCACCAGAAACATTGAAAGAAACATTGAAAAATATTCCACCAGAGATGGAACCTTATATCAATGATTGGAGATTACCTGTTGTCGGACTTAAAACAATGAATGCAAGAAAGCTTACCAATCAACGATTAAAAGAAGTTGTAGAAATCAGTCAAAGTATGTTTGCAGGAAATTATGATGATTTAAGAAACAATCGTAAAATCGAAATAGAAAACTTCATGATGGCGGCAACATTTACACGTACGAAAATTAAAAGAGAAGACTTACCAGAAGGAGATGAAATCAATATGTGCGAAGCAATGGACAGATTATTTCAAAGATTTGAAAATCAAGGAATTGAAAAAGGAAAACGAGAAGAAAAACAAAATACTTTAAAAGAACAACTTAAAGTAAAACTAGGGACCTTATCAAGACCTTTAGAAAAACAACTTACAAATACATCGCTAGAAAAACTAAACGAACTTACATTAAATATATTTAATGTAACAAATGAAGAAGATGTTTTAAGAATTATAAACTAAAAAAGATTGTAGAGTTGACATGAAATCAACTTTACAATCGGGTTTGTCAAGAAAAGTGTGTAAGTAATTTAAACATTACTAAAAAATAGGTTATTCAAGTTTGTGATTATTTCTTGTAGTGTCACTAAAAGAACTTGTATTTAATAAGCAGCAGTGTTAAAACTTATCTTTAATACTGCTGCTTTTTGAGTATATAAAAGGTTATGCAATATATGAACAATTGCATCCTTCTTGGTTAAGATTGGCTACTTAAATATTGATTGATTCTAGTTGTAAAATGATCATCTATCATCAATTGATTTAATACCATTGACCAATTCCTAATATGACCATTTTCC
>NZ_PYLP01000035.1 GCF_003024675.1 Faecalibacillus faecis
TTCGTTTTTAGCGTATTCCAAGGGATTATCCGTTATAAGAAGAAGCTCAGAATGTTTACCTAATCTTTTGATATTTTTGGTTGTCGTTTTTTTACCATTTCTAAATCCCTGCTGAATATAGTAAGTAGGATCTTTAAGTCGTTTATCATAATACAGTTTCATAGAAGCAGCCATCCTTTACAACTATTATATCACAATTACAACACATACAACAGTAAAAAAATAAAAATTTGACGAAAAAAAAGCCGTACATAAACGACATTTGGCTATTTCGACTATGAGCAAGTGTTAAACTCCCGGGTGGGAATAAATTTTTCTTTTGACCAAAACCAGAAAAAAATAAAAATACTGTTGACATTGAAAGCGGTACCGGCTATACTTAAAGTGTAATACAAATTAAGACTTGTTACTTAATCTAAGCTATTAAGGCAAATTCTTACGTTAGTTTATCTGAGGCGGTAAACTAAATGTTTGAGTTTGCCTTTTTAATTTGTATTTGGGGAGGAGAATCATGCTCAAGTTAGATAAACAGGTGTACAGGACATTTAAAGTAGTGAACAATAATATTGTTATCGTTAAAGATTCAAACGGCCGTGAAATGATAGCGATAGGAAAGGGACTTGGGTTTAAAAAAAGCAAGAATGATATTGTTTATCCTGAAGAAATTATGAAGACATATATTTATCTGGACAGACAGAAAAATTTAAATCTTACTTTATTTGAAGAAGTGCCTTTCGAAGTGATTGAAGTATCACAACATATTATTGATTATGCTGCTAAAACATTGAATCAAAAATATAATGTCAACTTACTTGTCAGTCTTTCGGATCATATTGATTTCAGTGTTAAACAATTCAGAGAGGGAAATAATACCTCAAAGTTGTTTAATGAAGAGATTAAGAGATTTTACGAAGATGAGTACCAAGTAGGTAAGTGTGCTATTCAATATATTAACGAAACTCTGCATGTAGATCTTCCAAAAGATGAAGCAACATCTATTGCTTTCCATCTGATTGTGGCGTCTCAAGAAAAAACAAATATTGAAACAAGAGAATTGCTCGAAGGCGTAAACAGTATTGTGAATATCACAATGAAATATCTTGGAAATCAGATAGATGAAGATTCGTTAGCGTATTCAAGGTACATTATTCACCTGAAATTTTTCTTAAGCAGAATTGTCAGTCATCAAACTTCTAACGGTTCTATTGAAGTTACTAATATATTCGGTCAATTGGTCACGAAGTATGAAGGAGTTGACAGGTGTATTCATGAAATCAGTGAATTTATTAATGGAAAGTTTAATTACAGATGTACTGATGAAGATTGTATTTATTTAATGATTCATATTGTAAGGCTGTATGAGTTACAAAGAAAGGACGATACTAATGGCTAAAATAGATTATGATAATTTGACAAAGCAGATAGTGGAATATGTAGGTGGTGTCGAAAATATCAAAACAATTACACACTGCGTAACACGTTTAAGGCTATATTTGAATGACAGAAATAAAGCAGAGGATGAGAAAATAAAAAATCTACCTGGAGTATTAGGTGTGGTTTATGGAAATCAGCAGTACCAGATTATTCTTGGTGAACATTTATTCCCTGTATTTGATAATCTTGAAAAAAATTATTCAGTACAGACAGAAGCTCCAATTAATGAGAATCTTGATGAAAATCTTGTGTCTGGTAATGAGAAGAAGAATTTCAAATATTATTTTGAAAAAGCAATTACATTTATGTCTCAGTCACTGACACCATTCATTACTGTAGTGTATGGAGCAGGTATGCTGAAAGTAATTCTCTCTTTACTGAATTACTTCATCCCATCAGCAGCAAGTTCTACAGCATATACAATGCTTAACTTCATGTCCAGTGCACCATTCTACTTTATGCCTGTATTAGTGGCATATGGTACAAGTAAAGTTTTAAAATCCAATCCTGCTTTTTCAATGGCAATTGCACTGACATTGGTATATCCGGATTTTAATACTATTATGACTGCCGGAAAAGCTACTACAATGTTTGGACTTCCTGTACATTTAGCTTCCTATGGTAGTACATTACTTCCAGGTATTTTTACAGCTATTCTATGTGCATATCTGGAAAGATTCTTCTACAGAGTAATTCCTGGATTATTCAGAAGTGTATTTGCTCCATTATGTGTATTCTTAATTGGTTTTCCAATCGTTGTATTAGCATTAGGTCCTATTGGTAATATTGTTGGTTCTTGGATTGTCGCAGGTATCATCTGGTTACAAGCACATGTAGGTGGATTTGCTCCGGGTATTATTGCCGCAGCTCAGCCATTCTTGGTTATGATGGGTGTAAATATGTTGCCTGTAGCTCCTATGATGGAATTGTTCTCTCGTACTGGGTATGATAATGTGTTCAGACCTGGTTGGATTTTACATAACATTTCTGAATGTGGTTCCTGTTGTGCTGTTGCTTTAAAAACTAAAGATAAAGAATTTAGGGCAACTGCATTATCAGCTGGTATCGGTGCTATGCTTTCCGGTGTTTCTGAACCTGCATTATACGGTGTTAATCTTCGCTTGAAAAAACCGATGATTGGTCTTGTAGCCGGTGGTATTGCTGGTGGTGCTGTTGCCGGGTATATGGGTGCTAAAGCTTTTGCAATGGGTTATTCTTCTATCCTTGGTGTAGTTATTTTTGAAAAAACTATGGGAGCAATTCTTGCGGGTGTTGCTGTTTCCTTCGTGGTCTCATTTCTATGCACTTATGTTTTATATGATGGAAGGAGCATCAAATAAGTATGTTTAAGTTGTTTTCAAAAAAAGAAGAAAACACAAATGATTTTGCAGCTGTGGTAAGTGGGAAAATCATTCCACTTACTGCAGTGAATGACGATGTGTTTTCTAAAGGTATGATGGGAACCGGTGTTGCCATTGTGCCTGATGATGATGTAATTGTGGCTCCATGTGATGGAGAGGTCACAATGTTGTTTCCTACCATGCATGCATTTGGAATGAAAAATGAAGATGGTGTAGAAATACTGGTACATATTGGTATTGATACTGTAAATAAACAAGGTGTTGGATTTAAAAAGTTTGTAGATGCTGGCACAACAGTCCACAGAGGGGATAAAATCATTCGCATGAATTCCTATGATTTGAAACAGGAAGGATATGATCTGACAACAATGATGCTTTTTCCTGGTTGTGAGAAGAAAATGAGTTTCACTACAGATGGATATGCAAAAAAAGGAAAAACAATAGTAGCTGAATATAAGAAAGAAGGAGAATAATATGGCATTTTTAAATAAAGAAGTAAAAAAGGAATTTCCTGAAGGATTTTTATGGGGTGGTGCAGTAGCTGCTAACCAATGTGAAGGTGCTTATCTGGAAGATGGCAAACAAATGTCTACTGCTGACATTAAAGCAAGAGGTTTTTTTGGAGGATTGAGAAGAGATGCAGATTATTATCCTACTCATAAGGCCATTGACTTCTATCATACCTATAAGAGTGATTTAAAATTGATGGCTGAAGCTAATTTTAATATCTTCAGAACATCTATCAACTGGGCCAGAATTTATCCGACTGGAGAAGAAGAAACTCCTAATCAAAAAGGACTTGATTTCTATCATGATATGTTTAAATACTGTCATGAACTTGGAATGAAAGTAATGGTTACTATTTCTCATTATGAAACACCATTATATTTAGTAGACACATATGGTGGATGGGATAATCGTAAATTTATTGAGTTTTACATGAAGTTCGTCAGAACGATTGTAGATAATCTGGATGATGTTGTTGATTACTGGCTGACATTTAATGAAATTGGTAACGCGGCTGTAAAACCTATCTGTTGGGATGCTGCATGTATTTATCCTGACAGCGAAAATCTGCTGCAAAGAATGTATCAGGCAGCACATCACCAGTTTGTAGCAAGTGCACTTGCAGTAAAGTATATTCACCAGCATTCTAACCATGCTAAAGTTGGGGCAATGATTGCGTACAAGACAGTGTATCCTTACACATGTAACCCAAAAGATGTTATTGCTGCTGAAAAAGAAAAGAGAAAAGAGTATTTCTTCTCCGATGTTCAGGTAAGAGGAAAGTATCCGGATTATATCTGGCAGTATTTTGAAGAAAATAATATCAAAATCACTTTTGAAGAGGGAGATGAAGAAATTATTGCTTCTTATCCTGTAGACTTCATTACATTCTCTTATTACAGAAGCAGAGTAGTATCTTCTGAAGAGACTGAAGCTGCTGAAAAGATTATTGATACAAATACACTTGAAGGTATTGTAAATCCATATTTACCAAAGACAGGATGGGGATGGTCAGTTGACCCAGACGGATTAATGCTGGCTTTACAGGATTTATATGACAGATATCAGAAGCCATTATTTATTTCTGAAAATGGATTAGGCGCTATTGACACGGTAGAGGAAGGTAATGTAATTAATGATGATTATCGTATTGATTACATGAGAAAACATGTTCAGGCTATGCAAAGAGCTATTGAAAAGGGTGTTGATCTGTTCGGATATACTATGTGGGGTCCTATTGATATTGTTTCTAATGGTACAGGACAAATGTCAAAGAGATACGGCATCATCTACGTTGATTTGGATGATGAAGGAAATGGTACAGGAAACAGATATCTGAAGAAGAGTTACAATTGGTACAAAACGGTCATTGGTACTAATGGCAAAGATTTAGGAATTGAATAAAAAATAGAAAAGATGTTCGGAAATCATAGAACATCTTTTTTATCAGGAGTTGTGAATATGGCAATATTGTTTTTAGATGTAGATGGGACATTAATTAATTATAAAGCACAAATACCATCATCAGCAAAAGAGGCGGTTATCGCAGCAAGAAAAAATGGGCATTTTGTATTTTTGTGTACTGGATGTTCTAAACAGGAAATACTGGAAAGACATTTTGATTTTGAATTGGATGGTTTTATTGGAGGAAATGGAAATTATATTGAAGTACAAGGCACAGAAATATTTCATAAACCATTAACTTATGTTCAATGTAAACATTTTACAGATTGGTGTATTTCAAGATCTCTTGCCTATAGATTTGAGTGTAACAGTGGCATATATATCAGTGATGATTATATGGAAAAGTCAGTACAGGCTCGTATGAAATATGCATTTGGTAATAATAAATCAGCTGTAAATGCACCAATAAACCCAGCTTTTAGAAAAATGACATCAAAATATAGAGATGATGTAAACAAGACAGCATTTGTATTAAATAGTTATCAAGATTATCTGGATGCCGTGAAAGAGTTTAAGGATATGGTTGTGGGAACCTGGGGTGGAAAAGGGCAACTTGCCCTTTATGGAGATACCAGTCCCGAAGGAATCAGTAAAGAATTTGCTATCAATAAGTTACTGGACTATTTACATATAGATAAAAAAGAATCTATATGTTTTGGTGATTCTTCAAGTGATCTTCCTATGTTTAATGCCTGTAATATAAAGATTGCCATGAAAAATGGAAACGATGAAATAAAGCAAAAAGCAACCTATATTGCCGATGATGTAGATGATAATGGAGTATATAAAATGTTCAAACAATTACAAATCATTTAATATGATGCATATAAAAAACAATGTTAAATACATTTCAGAAGATTGTGAAATTTTGTGTATTCCTTTATGGCATGAATGGTTTTTAGATAGTATAGTACCTGACTTTAGAGGTTGAATAGTAAAAAATGGTGCAACACTCGATATTTGATTATCGAGTATGCATCATTTTTATTTGTTTATCTGTTAGATAATAATTTGTTATTGGTTGATTTAATTTTTTGGATAGATCTGTTACGAATTCTTTGCTGGTTAATAGATTTATGAATCTTGTGGAGTTGATTCTTACAACTCGGAATTTTCTCATGAAATCGTATATTGTACTTGCTGAGTATTTATTTTTCAGAATCTTGAATTGAAGGATTCGTGATAATAACACGGCTGTGTAACAGATGAAGAAATGCCCTTTGATCCGATTTTCTTTTTGTAGATAGACCGGACGTGTATCAAGTTCGGACTTCATGATGCGGAAGGATTCTTCAATTTGCCAAAGCTGATGATAAGCATTGTATATGTCTTTTGATGACATATTGATTTCAGATGTTACGAGCATATTATATCCGGCTAGTTCTTTGTCTTTGTCTATAGCTTTTTGATTTAGCTGGGGTTTTATACTTTTCCCCTGATCATCTAGAAACTGCATATATTTTGATGATTCACCATATTCTTCTTTTTTGGCCTGGCATGCACGGTGTGCCTTGGCTTTTTCAATCATTCTATTGATTTCCATCAGTTTCTTCTTCGCGAGACTGAAGTTATAGGTAACTGTTCTTTTTTCTTTTATATTACGAGTTATGACATTCCCGTAATCATCCTTGTATGAATAGGTAAACGTATCGATGCATTCCTTGATTTTATAAACGGGTTCTCCGTTCTGATCAAACACTGTTTCGAATCCGTCATCAAGAAGAACCCATTGTCTTTCTTTTTCAGGAAGGGTTTTTACAGATTTCGAAAACAGATAGCCATCTCCATTATCGATAGCTTCAATAATATTTTTAGCACAGTTAAGGCCTTTATCAGCAATTTGGATGGTACGGCCCTTGATATTGTTTCTTGATTTCAAATCGTGGATTAGGTCACGCATGACCGGCTTTTCAGATTCATTGCCTGGGAATATCTTCATGCCGACTGGTAACATCTGTGCGTCTAAAAGAAGGCCCATTCCCACAATAGGGTCCCTTCGATTTTCTTTGGAAGGACCTCTTTTTTGAAGAGTAGATTCCTTATCGATTTCAAAGTAATAGTTTGTACAATCAAAATAAGAACGTCTGGAATCCAGAATAAAATTGTCATCAGTCGCAACGGTTAGTATTTCAACCAGTTTCTCATATTCTTCGCCCATGAATTCCAAGCCCTCTAGGAGTTGATCATAACTGAAGTTTTTTTGAACATATAGCTTTGGAAGAATATCATGAAAAGTCTGATGTTTAGATAAAGGCGCAACAACACGAGCATATACAAGAGCGGAAAAGACATCATATACATCGAACTCGAACTTCCTTGAAGAACTTAAATACCCAAAATGTTCTTTTACATCCAGCATGTTCAAGATTTTCGCAATTGGTACATAACCCAGACACAGTTCTGGTGAAATGTCAGAAATCTGTTGAAAGTTGATGCGACACTTTTCTGTCTCCCGTTTAGAATTCAGTTCATTGACTTCTTTCTGAAAATGAGAGATTGGATCATCTATACCTTGTTCGATAAGAGCATCAACGAACCCGATTTTACGAAAACTTTTATGTCGGGTGTTCTTGGTTTCTGGAGAATAAAAACTCTCATAGATGGAAAGATAAAGTCTGTCATTTCGTTTTGTTTTTTTAAGAAAATAGGCCATAGAAAGTGTCCTCCAAACATTACACAATTACACCATAATTATACCAAATAAATAAAAAAATAAAATTCTATTAATCTACAATCGTGTGGTTGACAAAATGAAAGTAGTGTATCCGTTTTATGAATCTGTTATAATTAAAAAGCCAAAGAAAGTTAATGTCTAAGCAGTCATTTGGAACTTTGTTTGGCGACATCCTCACCGAATGGCTGCTTAGACATGTTGAGGATGTTTTTTATGTCTAATTTTGAAAATCCTTTTAAGGATTTTGTTTTTAGTTTACCCGAAGATAAACTAGATCTTTTGATTGAATGCATCAACAATAGAAAAGATTATGATTTATATGGTGTTACTAACCTAGAAGATG
>NZ_PYLP01000036.1 GCF_003024675.1 Faecalibacillus faecis
TCATAGCCAAGATAGATGGAACCACAAAGAATAGTTTTCTGGATGGTATCATAGGTAATGTTTCTGATCTTGCCTCTATTATAAAGAGAGCGGATATAGTTGATGTTGTCATTAAAGATATAGGAAAAAGATTCCTTGCCTTTGATTTTATCAACATGATTAAAATTGTATAAAGTAAGACAGTCAGCATAGTTAGTATCATCAATCATAAAATCACCAACTAACATTTTAAAGAAAAAGGTAATAATCTTCAAAGATTATTACCATGTGGACAAAATTTATTTTGTCCCTTTTTTATTCTAAAAATATTAATAATTAAATAGAACTGTTTGAAAGAATTTGGTGGCTTGACAATTTTTATGTAATAATTTGAATGATAAAAATGAAAGGAAAAACCTACAGAAATGTAGGCTTTTTAAATCTTAAATAAGATTAAGCTTTTCTAAAGCGTAGGCAATACCGTTATCTTCGATGTCTTTTGTCACAAAATAAGCAATATCTTTCATCGCTTGTACACCATTAGCCATAACAATAGAATGTTTAACATAACGAAGCATACTTTCGTCATTAAAAGAATCTCCAAAAACATAACAATGATCTAAGTCACTGTGGAAATCATCAACTACAGTTTGAATGCCTGTTGCTTTGGAATGATTCTTTGGTACGATTTCCCACATTTCTTCACTACGCTCAATGATATCAAAATCTTGTGAAATATTATTTCTAAATTCTTGGATATTATGATCAAACCAAATAGTAAATTTATCAAAAGAAAGATTTGGATTTTCACTTGTTGAAACGTTAAAACCGTTGTTTGTATATCTTTCTTTAATTTTTTGAACAAATTTATTTTTAATATTTGCATTAAAATAGACATGATCTTTTGATTCTAAAACAGCATCAATTTCATATTTTTTAATAAGAGATGCGATTTCTCTACATCTTTCTTGAGATAATTGATGATGATAAATCACTTGATTATGATAAGTAATATAAGTTCCACAACCACAAATATAACCATCTGGTTGTAAATCGTGAATTTCTTGATCGATTGTAGAAATAGGTCTACCTGTATTAATAAAAATAAGATGTCCTTTTTCTTTTGCTTTTTTTAAAGCTTCTTTAGCACTTTGAGGAACGGTATGTGTTTTTTCACTTAATAATGTTCCATCAATATCAAAAAATAATAATTTTCTATCTTCCATTTTTTTACTCCTTCGTAGCTATTATAACGAATAATTAAAAAAATGGGATATTTTGTTTTATAAAAGTTACTCGCTCTTTTAAAAAAAGTATGATAGAATGAACCAATAAAGGAATGATGATATGAGTTTAATAATAATTTTATTTATTGTAATGCTAGTGATATTTAGTATTTTATGGGGAAACCGAACTTTTTCTGTAAAAACTTTAAATCAAATGTTTTATCACATGGTTGTTCCTTGTGATGGAACAGATGATGGGATTTTTAAGGATTGGTTTATTAATTGTTTTCCACCAGCTTTTATAACGACAGTTATTGGAAGTGTTCTTCTTTATAAAACACCGTTTGTTTTTTTATTTGATTATCAAGGTATTTGTATTACGGTTTTAATTCTTGGAACGCTTTTTTATGCATTAATCAATTATCAGATTATTACGTATGTTTTTGATATGGTTCGGACATCGAAGCTTTATGAAGAACATTATGTAGATCCTAAAAATGTTGAATTAGATTTTAAAGAAAAGAGAAATTTGATTCATGTTTATTTAGAATCCGTAGAAAATACGTATCTTTCTAAAGAACAAGGTGGACAAGAAGAAAATAATTATATAAAAGAATTAGGTGAATTGGCTAATGAGAATATTAATTTTTCTCATACAGATAAAATAGGGGGTTCTTATACGATTGAGGGAACACAATGGACCATTGCTTCAATGGTTGGACAAGAGGCTGGAATTCCACTTTTATTTCCACTTTCAAAAGATAAATATGATGAACATTCTTCTTTTCTATCGGGATGTTATACATTAGGTGAAATTTTAGAAAGTCAAGGATATCAAAATCGTATTTTAATGGGATCGGATGCTAATTTTGGTTGCACTTCAAATTTTTACAAACAACATGGAAATTTTAAGATTGAAGATACGACTTCATTAAAAGAAGAAGGTAGATTACCTCAAGATTATCATGTTTTTTGGGGGTTTGAGGATAAGAAGGTCTTCGAATTTGCAAAGGAAGATCTTAATGAAATGGCTAAAAGTAAGCAACCTTTCTATATGGAATTGGTCACGATTGACACCCATACACCAGATGGCTATGTTTGTGAAGAATGTAAACATGAATATGAAAGTCAATATGCTAATGTCATCAGTTGTCAATCAAGACAAGTGGAAGCTTTTGTACGTTGGTGTCAAAAACAAGATTGGTATGAAAATACAACAATTGTTATTACAGGTGATCATAAAAGTATGTCGGAAAAATTCTTTAAACATTTAGATAAAAATTATTTACGCACCCCTTATAATTGTTTTATTAATAGTGCGGTTGAACCTATTCAACCTAAAAACAGAAAATTTGCAATCTTTGATTTTTATCCAACAATTCTAGCAAGTTTAGGAGTTCAAATCAAAGGCGAACATTTAGGATTAGGAACGAATTTATTTAGCAATGAAAAAACACTTTTAGAAAAATATGGGGTTAAAAAAATTAATAGTGAAGTGACTAAATATTCTAATTTTTATAGAAAAGTATTGATTAATAAACAAAAGAACGTGTAATTTGCACGTTCTTTTATGAATGAAAATATTTTTCAATTTCTTTTCTTTCATATGCTGTTAGTTTTAAAATATCCATCGCTCTTTGCATTGAACATGGAAGTTCATTCATTGAATTTCTTACATGTTCAATATTTTTCTTTCCTTTAATAAGTTTCATGATTTCTTCTAAAGATAAATTTTCTACCTCTTTAATAAAGCCTTTCATGATTCTTCCTAGCACTTCTGGATGTCCTAGGATTCTTTTACAAAGCTTATCAATCATAATAATCATATCTGTTGATGTATTTTCTATAACACCATCCATATTTATCACATCACTATATATATTGTCTTTTTTTCTTTTTATTTTTTAAAAAGTAAAAAAATATAACGAAATAGGATTCCGTTATATCAAATAAATTATAAATGCGATTAAAAAGCCACAAAGTACATCACTAACAAAGTGAACAGCGCAAATAATTCTTGAAAAACCAACAAGACAAGCGATGATTAAAGCTATTATTCCTAAATAAGTATTGATATTCAAGAGGGCAAAACCAATTGCAAAGGCACTTACGGTATGGCGACTGGGAAAGGATTCATCTGTTTTATGATCGACAAGCGGCTCAATATCAAAAGTCACACAAGGGCGTGGACGATTATAGATTTTTCTAATAATGGTTACAATAAAAAAAGAACTGAGTGGTTTAATAATTGTCATCATAAGTTTTGATGAGTGGCTTATAAATAGTATAAAAAGAGTAATAGCATAAAGTAGTGCGGTTAGATAGGGTGTTATCTTGGTAATCGAAATACATATTTTATCTAAATGGTGTTGACGAATCAAATGAAGATTTCTTTGATAGAATTTTTCCATTATTTTAAAATAAAAACAGTTTCTCCTTTATTAAGTGTTAGGATTTTTCTTTCAATTCTTGGGTGTAAATATTTTTTTCTTACATAATTTAAAAGAATAGCTGAAGAATATCCATGAATAATAGTTACTTCTTTGGTAAGGAAAGAAGTTCCTTTTAAAAAATGGTCAAGTTTTACTTTGGCTTCACTTTGACTGCATCCGTGTAAATCAATTGTTGATAACATCAAATCACCTCTTCATTGTTATTATAGAAGATTCTTAAATGAAAAAAAATGACAAAATGAAAATATTGCTTTTATGGGTATTTTTCATTACAATAAAGGGGTAAAAAAAGAGGAGTGAAAAAGATGGCATTAACAGCAGGTATTGTAGGATTACCAAACGTAGGTAAATCAACATTATTTAACGCAATTACAAATGCACAAGTAGAAGCAGCAAACTATCCGTTTGCAACAATTGATCCAAATGTAGGTGTCGTAGAAGTACCAGACTATCGTTTAGATAAACTAACAGAAATGATTGAACCTAAGAAAACAGTTCCAACAACTTTTGAATTTACGGATATTGCAGGTCTTGTAAGAGGCGCAAGTAGAGGGGAAGGATTAGGAAATAAATTCTTAGGAAATATTAGAGAAACAGACGCAATTTGTGAAGTTGTAAGATGTTTTAGAGATAAGGATGTTACACATGTTGATGGTGATGTAGATCCTATTAGAGATATTGAAACAATTAATTTAGAATTAATTATGGCAGATTTAGAAACTGTAGAAAAACGTATTGGACGTTTAGAAAAGAAAGCTAAATCCGGAGATAAAGAAGCTAAAGCAGAAATGAGTGTTTTAGAAAAATTAAAACCAGTATTAGAAGCTAATAAACCAGCAAGAAGTATTGAATTTGATAAAGAAGAAATGCTTATTGTAAAACAATATACTTTGCTTACAATGAAACCATTGATTTATGTGGCTAACTTAGGTGAAGAAGATTTAGAAGATCCAATGCAAAATCCATACTATGTACAAGTTTTAGACTTTGCTAAAGAAGAAGGAAGCGATGTTGTACCAATTTGTGCAAAAATTGAAGCAGAATTAGTTGGTATGGATAAAGAAGAAAAAGATATGTTTATGCAAGATCTTGGTATTGAAGAAAGTGGATTGGATAAACTTATTAAAGAAGCTTATAGTTTACTTGGGCTTAGAACATACTTTACTGCAGGGGTTCAAGAAGTAAGAGCTTGGACTTTTAAAGAAGGAATGACGGCACCGGAAATGGCAGGAATTATTCATAGTGATTTCCAAAGAGGATTCATTAAAGCAGAAACTTATAGTTTTGATGATTTAGTTAAATATGGAAGTGAACATGCGTTGAAAGAAGCAGGTAAAATTAGACAAGAAGGTAAACAATATGTAGGTCAAGATGGTGACATCATGTTGTTTAAATTTAATGTATAATGAAAAAAGCGATTCGTACTATTTTACTGATCGTATGTATTTGTGTCTTTTGTTATTCAGCGTATAATTTAATCAATATTTATTTGAATTATAAAAAAATAGATGATGATTATGGTGAACTTGCCAACACGTATACAAGTGTTAAAGATGAAAAGAAAGAAGAACAAAACTATTTACAAATAGATTGGGCAACTTTAAAGGAAAGAAATAACGATGTAAAAGCATGGATTCAAATTCCTGATACAAATGTGAATTATCCTGTATTACAAGGTGAAACCAATGATACCTATATACATAGTGACATTGATCATCAAAAATTGAGTGCGGGAAGTATTTTTGTAGATTGTCGTAATGAAAAACCTTTTGAAGATTTTAATACAGTTATTTATGGACATAATATGAAAAATGGGTCGATGTTTAATAATATTAAATCCTATACGGATCAAAGTTTTGCGGATGAACATCCTTATGTCTATATTTATTTACCAGATGGCACAGTAAGTCAATATAAGGTTGTGGTGGGGCATATTATTTCTGAAGAAAGTGTTCTTTATAATACTTATATAGAAAATACGAGTAGTTATCTTCAAGAAATGGTAAAAACATCTTCAATTCATGTTGATTTTGATCAAAGTCAAGTACAATCGTTGATCACATTATCAACATGTACTTCGGCAGGAAGTGAAAGTGGTAAAAGAAATGTGGTTCACGCAATTTTGCAAAGAAAAGGAATTGATCCAACAACAGAAAAAATGGAATAAAAAAGAATGTAGGTATTTTGCCTACATTTTTTAATGAATGTTTAAAGGCAATGTGGTAAAATAATTTCATTGAGAAGGTGGATGAATGAAGAAAAAAAGTGTAGTTACAAAGTTTTTATCAAGGAGAATTTTACTATTGATTCAATTGATTATATCAATTGTGTTTTTAGGATATATTTATTATTTAAAGATGTTACCAATGAAATATTATTTAATATTAGTGGGAATCATTGCTTTATTATGGTTCTTTATGTCATTTTTCATTAAATATGGAATAAAGAAGAAGAAAAAAGAAAATAAATATGGAATGCTTATTTTTAGTAAATTACTTTCTTTAGTATTAAGTATATCTTTAATTATTGTATCTGTAATGGCTTTTAAAGGGAATAGTTTTTTATCAAATATTACAGGTTCCTTGACACAAACACGTGTTATTAGTTTATATGTAAAAAAAGAAAGCAAGTATAAAAAATTATCAGATATACAAAAAGATTTAAAAAAAATGAAGGTGGGTATAGCCTCAGAAAAGGGAACAAAAAATATAAACACAGCTATCGCTGAAATGGAAGATGCAACGGGTGAAGAATTTAAAACAAAAGATTATAAAGATTATTCTGCATTGGGAGATGCAATTGATGCAGGCAAAATCGATGTTGCGGTGGTAGATAACTCGTATTCGGCACTATTAGAAGCAAATCATGAAGGGATGGATGATGGACTAAGAAGTCTTTATCAAGTGGAAATTGAAGAACAAGTTCAATCAGTAACACAAAAAACGGATGTTACCGAAAAACCATTTATTGTATATTTAACGGGGATAGATACTTATGGGACAGTTTCAGCAATTTCAAGAGCAGATGTCAATCTTGCGGTATGCGTTTCGCCTAAACAAAAACAAATCTTAATGATTTCAATTCCTAGGGATACACAAGTTAATCTTCATCGAAATGGAAAGATGGATAAATTAACGCATTCAGCTATGTATGGAATAGATGAAACAATTTCAACAATTGAAGATTTCTTGGAGTTGAAAGTAAATTATTATGCAAAAACGAATTTTAGTGGTATTACAAATATTATTGATGCATTAGGTGGTGTCACTATAGACTCGCCTTATTCGTTTAAGACACTTCACGGTAATTATAAAATTGTAAAAGGAAAAAATGAGATGGATGGAAATAAAGCTTTATGCTTTGTAAGAGAAAGACATGCATTACCAAACGGAGATTTTGATCGAGGAAGAAATCAACAAAGATTATTAAAAGCTATGATATCAAAAGCAATTTCCCCAAAAATCATCACAAATTATTCGCAAATTTTACAGGCGGTAGAAGGTTGCTTTGAAACGAATATGACATCGGATGAAATTAAGTCATTAGTATATATGCAATTAGATGATATGGCAAAATGGGAAACATTTAATGTTCAATTAAGTGGTGATCCAGAAATATCATATAAGACTTATTCTATGAAAGGAAAGAAATGTTATACGATGGTACCATCAAAAAAATCATTAAATAGTATCATTAAAATAATTAATAAAGTTGAAAATGGGGAAAGAATAAAAGAAAAAGATATCAAAGGATTACAAGGTGCTTAAAAGCATCTTGTAATTTTTTTAAAAAAAATTCAAAAAAAGCTTTACAAAAGGAGAAATGGATGGTAGTATAAATGAGCACTCGACGAGAGAGACGAGTGAGAGGACATTGAAAACTGAACAGGAAAGAATAAAACACAACGTCAATTTAAGTTTAAAAGAAAAAAGAGCTAAACAGACCAAAGTTGTCTGAAGAGATAGAAGGACAATGGAGAGTTTGATCCTGGCTCAGGATGAACGCTGGCGGCGTGCCTAATACATGCAAGTCGAACGCTTCACATATGTGAAGAGTGGCGAACGGGTGAGTAATACATAAGTAAC
>NZ_PYLP01000037.1 GCF_003024675.1 Faecalibacillus faecis
TACAGTTGGCCGAAAGAACTGGCTGTTTTCAACTTCTACTAAAGGAGCTGAAGCAAGTGCAGCAGTATTCAGCCTGATTGAAACAGCTAAATCCAATAAACTTAATCCATACGATTATATTGAATTCATCATGGATTATTTACCTCAACAAGATCTGGTTGAAGATCCAGAAAGACTGGACTGGTTCTTACCATGGAGTGAAGAGATAAAAGAAGAATTTGAAATAAAAGCCGACTAAATTGATCATTGTATCAATTCAATCGACCTTTTTAAATACACTATTTTATTTGGCGCTTACTGTGAAGCTAGGGAACTAGCTTCTTTTTAGGATAGAATTTATTGATGGTGATTGATATAATGAAAACAAGGAGATGATAGTGTGAATGGTTTTGTAAGAATTAGAGAATTTGAAGAAAGTTATACATCGACAGAAAAATTAATAGCGAAATATATTCTTGAACATGGTAATGAGATTTTAAATTATTCTGCACAAATATTGGGAGAGAAGACAAATACTTCTGCCGCAGCTATTATTAGGTTTTCTAAAAAAATAGGTTTTAAAGGTTTTAGTGATTTAAAAATGAATTTAGCACAATCTCATTCAAATGAGCAACATGATTTAGATGTAGATATTATTTTTAATGAAAATGATGATATGACGTCTTTAGTAGATAAAGGATGTCGTTTAAATATGAATACGGTATTGAAAACATATCAATTGATTAATGTTAGTGAGTTAGAAAATGCTATAAATCTTTTATGCAATGCATCAACTATTTATCTGTTTGGAGTAGGTGGCTCTTCAGTTATTGCTAATGATATTGAACAAAAATTAATCAGAATTGGGAAAAAGGTTATTTATAATAATGATTTACATATTCAAATGACATTTACGCAAAGTATGACAAAGGGTGATACGGCATTGATTATCAGTTATTCAGGAACAACGGCAGGATTGGTAGATATTTCTAAAATCTTAGTTGAAAAAAATATTCCGTATATTTCAATTACACAAATTAATCAAAATCTTATATCAAAAAATAGTACGGTTGCACTTAGAGTACCAAGCGAGGAAAAGGAGTTACGTATAGGAGCAGTTTCATCAAGAATTTCTTCTTTTGTAATTACTGATTTATTGTATTATGGTGTGTTTAAAAAGAACTTTGATAAAAATAAAGATAATTTGATTGATTCAAGAAATAATGTTTCAATTCTTAAAAAGTAGATTCATTTCAAGATGAATCTTTTATTTTAGAAATAATATTTTAAAATATATTAATTATTATTGAAATAATATTTTAATAATAATATAATGATATTGGAAGGAGGAGCCATATTAATGAAATTAAATCAGTTAGATACAGAAAAAGTAAACCAAAATTCATTACATATTGATGAAATGTCAACTATTGATATTTTAAAAACAATTAATAATGAAGATCAAAAAGTAGCATTTGCAGTACAAGACGTCATATTACAAATCGCTCAAGCGGTTGATTGTATCTATGAAAAAATGTGTTTAGGTGGAAGATTAATTTATGTAGGTGCTGGAACTTCTGGAAGGCTAGGAATACTAGATGCCTCTGAATGTCCACCAACTTATGGAGTTGAACCTACTCTTATCCAAGGAATTATTGCTGGAGGGATTAAAGCTGTTACTCAAGCAGTTGAAGGTGCAGAGGATTCGAAGCAATTAGCACAAATTGATTTAGAAAAAATAAATTTAAATGACAAAGATGTTGTTTGTGGAATTGCTGCTTCAGGAAGAACACCTTATGTAATTGCAGGATTGCAATATGCGCGCAAAATTGGCTGTTCTACAATTTCATTGTGTTGTGTTCAAAATGGAGAGATTTCAAAGTACGCTAATTATCCTATTGAAGTTGTTGTAGGACCAGAAGTTGTCACTGGCTCAACAAGAATGAAAGCTGGGACAGCACAAAAGATGGTTTTAAATATGATTTCAACTTCAGTGATGATTAAAAGAGGAAAAGTATTTGGAAACTTAATGGTTGATGTTCAACCAACAAATGAAAAATTAAAAATGAGAGCTGTTTCTATTGTTTGCCAATCTGTTGATTGTGATGAAGCAGAAGCAACAAGACTATTAAATAAAAGCAAGTTTAATGTTAAGATTGCTATTTTAATGGGTCTTACGGGTAAAGATGAAATAGAATGTCAAGAAGCTCTTGAAAAGAATAAAGGTAATATTAGTCTAACAGTTAGAAGTTTTTTATAGGAGGAATAAGCAATGAAAAGATATGTTGTAAAAAATGAAAAAAATAAAACATATAAAAATATGTTTGGGGTAACAGACTATGATATTCCAATGTTTGGATTTAAAAGTGCATTGTTGATTTTAGGTGCTACAATGTTATCTTTAATTGTTTGTGTAAATGGTTTTCATTATTTACATATTGATTTTCGCCTTCCTAATGCAATTATTAGTTCAATTGTATGCGGTTTATCTGTTGCTTATTCACAATTTTATATTGAAAGAAAAAAAGGAATGTGTAAAAGCTTTTGGATTGTTGCAGGTATATTTACAATCATGGCTTTTGTGATGATATTAATGATTAGATAGGAGGAGAAAATATGTTTGAAAAGTTCTCGAACATTATTGAAGGTAAATTTGCTGGTCCTTTGGAAAAACTTTCCAATCAAAGACATTTACGTGCTATTCGTGATGGGATCATTGCTACTTTACCAATTATTATTGTAAGTTCATTATTAATGGTTGTTGCATTTTCATATAATCAAATGCCTGAATCATGGGCTTTGGCGAAGTTTATCAAAGCTAATGCAGTAGCTATTTTATTACCATATAGAATGTCAATGTATATTATGACATTATATGCAGTTTTTGGAATTGGTTATTCACTTGCAAAATCTTATGATTTAGATGGATTAAGTGGAGCAATTATGGCAGAGTTAACATTCTTATTAACGATTGTTCCTGTCTCTATTCCAGATGTTACTGATTCAATTACTGCATTAGCAAGTAAAAATGCAGAATTAAATGCATTTTTACAACAACTTCCTTCAGGATATGTTATTCCTGCAGAAAACTTAGGATCAGCGGGTATGTTTATTGGAATTTTATCTGCATTTATTGGAGTTGAAATTTATAGATTTACACAAGTAAAAGGTATAAAAATTACGATGCCTGCTGCTGTTCCACCAGCAGTAGCAAGATCTTTTGAATCTTTAACACCAACAATTATTATTATTTTAGGAATGTCTACCATTACAATGTGGTTAGGTATTGATGTTCATAGTATTGTCGGAACACTTATTAAACCATTAGTAAATGCAACAGATACTTTACCATCAACATTAATTATTATTTTCTTAATTATGTTTTTCTGGTCATTCGGTATTCATGGAGATTCTATTGTTAGTTCTCTTGCAAGACCAATTTGGTTAATTTTATTAGACCAAAATACAGCTGCGGTAGCTGCTGGAAAAGTAGCAACACATATTGGTGTTGAACCATTTTTACAATGGTTTGTACATATTGGTGGATCAGGAGCAACACTTGGATTAGCTATCTTATTCTGTTTTAAAGCAAAATCTAAATATGGAAAAACTTTAGGAAGAACAACAATCTTACCATCTGTTTTTAACATTAATGAACCAATGATTTTTGGGGCACCAATTGTTTTAAATCCGATGTTATTAATTCCTTTTATTGTTATTCCTTTAGTTCTAGCAACAATTGCTTGGGTTGCTACAGCAATGCATTTAGTTAATTGTGCTGTTACAATTGCTCCATGGACATTACCTGGACCAATTGGTGCTTATCTTGCATGTGGAGGAGATTGGAGAGCAGCAGTTTTGAATATTATTTTAATTGTAATCTCTGTTGTGTTATATTATCCATTCTTTAAAATGTATGATAAGGAATTATTAGAAGAAGAAAAAGCTAAAGAAGCTATTGAAGGATAAAAGGTGAAATTTATGTATATAGGTATTGATGGTGGTGGAACAAAGACAAAAATGGTTTCTTATGATGATGATGGAAATATATGTCAAGAAATAGTTTTACCAACTGTTCATATTCTAAGTCAAACACCAAAAAAATGTATTGAAATATTAAAAGCTGGAGTTGAACAATTAGATCCACAAAGTGTTTCAAAAATTGGTATTGGTTTAGCAGGATATGGACAAGATAAAAAAATAAGAAAAGAAATAGAGAATATTTGTTTAAAAGCATTTAAAAACAGACCATTTGTTTTAAAAAGTGATGTACAAATAGCAATAGAAGGTGCTCTTGATGGTCAAGATGGTATTGTTGTGATTGCTGGAACGGGTAGTATTGCGCTTTCTTTGAAGGAAGGTATGTTACAACGTTGTGGTGGTTGGGGCTATCAATTAGGTGATGAAGGAAGTGCTTATTGGATTGCTAAAAAAATGTTGAATGTTTTTTGTCAAGAAGTTGATGGTCGTTTAGAAAAAACAATTTTATATGATTTAATTAAAAGAGAATGTCATTTTGAAAACGATTATGATATTATTACTTTTATGAATGATTTAAATCATGATCGTACCAAAATAGCTGCTTTAGCTTATATTAATGGTATAGCAGCAAAAGAAAATGATCCAAATGCTTTAAAAATATATAAAGAAGCTGCAGAAGAAATATATAAACTTATCAATTTGTTATCCAAAAATTTTAAATCTCCCATTAAAGTTTCTTATATAGGCGGTGTATTTCAACATGCAGGTTCCTTTATTATTCCTCATCTCCAAGAACAATTAGGAAATCGTTTTAATCTTATTTCACCTATTCATACACCAGAATATGGTGCTTATATACTTGCAAAGAAACTAAGGTGAGAAATCACCTTAGTTTTTAAAAGGAGGATATAAAATGATGTATATACAAAATAAAAAAGATATTCTTTGGGGTGGAGCAACTGCTAGTAGTCAATATGAAGGAGGTTATGATTTAGATGATAAAGGATTAGATACACAGGATTGTAGACCTTATTTAAAAAGAACTTCTGATGCGACAACAGCGACACGCTTACTTACTCAAGAGGTTATAGAAGAAGCAAAAAAATGTCAGGGTATTGGAAATTATCCTTTTAGAAAAGGAAGTGATGGATATCATCATATAGATGAAGATATTGCCTTATTAAAAGAATTAGGAATTGATATTTATAGATTTTCAATAAGTTGGGCAAGATTATACCCTCAAGGTGACGAGCTAGAACCAAATAAAAAAGGAATTGCGTTTTATGATCGTATTTTTAAAGAAGTTCATAAAGCAGGCATGAAAATATTTTTAACAATGAATCATTATGCTGTACCGCTATATTTAGTAGAAAATTATGGTGGTTGGACAAATAGAAAATTAGTTACTTTTTATGAAAGATTTGCTAGAACTGTCTTTGAATATTGGGGACAATATATTGATTATTTTTTACCATTTAATGAAATAAATGCAGGTTATTTTAGTCCTTATAATGGCGTAGGTTTAGTTAAAGAAAAAGACAAACCATACAATCAAAGTCTTGTTTTTCAATCGCTTCATCATCAATTTATTGCAAGTGCAAAAACAATTAAAATAGCAAGAAAATTATCTCCTAAAAGTCAATCAGGGTGTATGGTAGCATGTTTTTGTTATTATCCTTTAACATCTTCACCAGAAGATAATTTAAAAGCAGTCAGAGATGAAGAAATAAACCAATGGTTTGCAGTTGATATTTTAGCTAATGGCCATTATCCAAGTTATATGGATCGCTTTTTTAGAGAAAATGATATTCATCTCAAAATGGAAGATGGCGATGAAACACTATTAAAAGAATATGCATGTGATTTTGTTAGTTTTTCATATTATTCAAGTTCAATTGCTACTGTTCAAGAAGATGGACAACAAACAGCAGGTAATTTAGTAGTTTCAACTAAAAATCCTTATTTAAAAGCAAGTGAATGGGGATGGCAAATTGACCCAATTGGTCTTAGAATTATGCTCAATAAAATGTATGATCGTACTCAAAAACCAATTTTTATTTCAGAAAATGGCTTAGGAGCAAGAGATCAATTAAATAGTGATTTTTCAATTCATGATCCTTATAGAATAGATTATTTAAAACAACATTTTAAACAAATAGAAGAAGCCATTGATGATGGTGTTGATGTTATTGGTTATATTATGTGGGGTGTTATTGATATTGTTTCAGCTGGAAGCTGTGAAATGGCAAAAAGATATGGAGTTATTTATGTAGATGGTGATAATTTAGGAAATGGTACATATAAACGTTATAAGAAGGATAGTTTTAAGTGGTATCATGATTATATTCAAGCTCAACATCAACAATTTAAGAAATGATTAATTTCATTTCTTTTTTTATCTTGAAATAACATTTTAAATATTTTGATAAAAAAATGAAATTTTATGTATGAAAAGGATTTCAAATGATTTTGTTTTTGTTACAATACATATTGTACAACATGTCTAGACAATATTAAGTGCAAAATTGAGGAAGGAAACCTGACTTTGGTATCCAGCATTAAAATATAGTGATAGTAAAAAAGCAGTAGGAATTCAAGATAGAATCTCTATTGCTTTTTCGTTTAAATCTTATAATTGAATATTTGTCTAATTTGCCGCTCTGTCAAATAGTAATTTGTAAGTGGAAGATTTGTAATATTTTCGAATTCTTTTATAAATTCACTTGATGCCGTTACATTGATATATTTACTTTCACCTTTGACCACCTTAAAGCTTCTAATGAATTTCATGATTTGATGTGTGCTGTATTGATTATCCAATATCTTAAACTGGAATATTCTTTCTAACAGTACGGCAAGATAACAGATCAGGAAGTGTCCCTTTATGCTGTTTTCTTTTTGAAGAAATACAGGGCGTGCATCTAAATCAGACTTCATTATTCT
>NZ_PYLP01000038.1 GCF_003024675.1 Faecalibacillus faecis
CCTATGCCGTAGCATATTTCATATCATCTCCATGCGGTTATGACACCTATGCGGTCTTAGCTATCGTTTCCAACAGTTATCCCCCTGTAAAGGCCAGGTTACTTATGTATTACTCACCCGTTCGCCACTCTTCACATATGTGAAGCGTTCGACTTGCATGTATTAGGCACGCCGCCAGCGTTCATCCTGAGCCAGGATCAAACTCTCCATTGTCCTTCTATCTCTTCAGACAACTTTGGTCTGTTTAGCTCTTTTTTCTTTTAAACTTAAATTGACGTTGTGTTTTATTCTTTCCTGTTCAGTTTTCAATGTCCTCTCACTCGTCTCTCTCGTCGAGTGCTCATTTATACTACCATCCATTTCTCCTTTTGTAAAGCTTTTTCTCTATCTTTTTTTATCTTTTTTCCTGTTCCCTTCCTTTTTCCCCTCTGTATCGATGTTTTTTATCCCTCTCTTTTTTTACCTTTTTTTCTTTTTTGACTAATATATACTGTGCTTTTACACTAAAAAAGGCCATTTAGTGGCCTTCCTTCAAACTGTTAACAAATAAAATGTTAATAGTCTGAAGGACCTATTTCCTCAATAGGCCCTTTTTTTGAACAAACTTTTGATCTTCTTTTGGTATTCCTGTTTCATCTAAAAAATAGCGTTCAACTTTCATATGTAGATGATATTTGATTCTTAGTTCCATTATTTGACCCATGATGTTAGAAGAATGATGTAAATCAATTGCTTCTTGATTATCCCAACTATCCACTAATAAAACCGTACCTTCATCTTCTACTGAAAAGAAATATTCATAACGTCTATTTCCTTTTTCTTTTCTAATTTCATCAACAAGACCACTTGTTAACATCTCTTTGACAAAAGCTTTTGCACTTCCATTTTCTCCAGTATAGTAAATATGAACAGTAATTGCGTTATTCTTTTTCAAGACTTGATTTCAAATTTTCAATACGTTGATTGATTTCATCAATCTTTTGAACAACTGGAGCAGCTTTTTCATCAAAGACATTGTCCTTATTTAAAACTTCATAATACAACTTTCCTAATTCAATGAATTGATCATCCAAATCAGCTTCTGCACTTTTAATACTTACTTTTGTTTTTGCAGTATCTGCAAGTTCAGAAGATTTTTCAATTGTTTTTTCCGTAAACTTTGCTACTTTCTTTGTTAAATCATCAAATAATGCCATACTTTTCCCTTCTTTCTTTCCATAATTTTATCATATTGACCTTTATAATTAAATATTTATAATTAAGACTGTTTGGAGGTATTTATGAATCAACGATTAGAAAATGAAAAAGTGTCATCACTTTTATTCTCGCTCGCTTTACCATCTATTTTGGCACAGCTTGCAACGCTTATTTATAATATGGTTGATCGTATTTATATTGGTAGACTTCCCGATGGTGGTTTATCCATTGCGGGAATTGGTTTATGTACATCAATTATTACAATCATTACTGCTTTTAGTAATCTTTTTGGCCGAGGTGGTGCTCCACTCGCCTCTATTAAATTAGGAGAAAAGAATCCCAAAGAAGCTGAAAGAATTTTAGGAAATGCTTTTAGTAGTTTAATTTTAACCTCGCTTATCATTATGTTCTGTCTTTTTGTTTGGGGTGATAAAATTCTTATTCTTTTTGGAGCAAGTCAAAAAACACTTCCTTATGCTTTATCTTATTTAAGAATTTATGCAGTTGGAACTGTGTTTATCCAATTAACAGTCGGTCTTAATTATTTTATCAACACTCAAGGTTATGCAAAGTTTGGCATGATGACTTTACTTATTGGTGGTATTTTAAATATTATTTTAGATCCTATCTTTATCTATGTTTTACATATGAATGTTGCTGGCGCTGCCCTTGCAACCATTATTTCACAATTCGTCTCATGTATTTGGGTGTTATCTTTTTTATTTGGTAAAAAGACAATTATAAAAATAAGAAAAGAATATCTTTTATTTGATAAAAATATTATGAAAAAGATATTAGGTTTAGGTTTTACTCCTTTCTTTATGTCATCAACAGAAGGAATTTTACAAGTAGCCTTTAATAGACAGCTTCTTCTTTATGGTGGAGATTTATCGGTAAGTGCTATGACAATACTTCTTTCAATGTCACAAATCCTATCTCTTCCTATGGAAGGAATTGCCCAAGGAGCACAACCTATTATTAGTTACAATTTTGGCGCAAAAAAATATAATCGTGTAAAAGAGACTATTAAAATTACGATCAAAGTAGCTTTAACCTATTCAATTATTGGTGTTTTACTAATGGAAGCATTCCCTCAAGTGTTTGTTTCCTTATTTGCTAATAATACTCAGTTAATTCAACTTTCTTATCAATTATTAAGAATCTATATCTTTGGCTTTATTATCATGGGTGCTTTCTCTACTTTCCAACAAACCTATAATGCATTAGGTTGTGGAAAAAATGCATTTTTCTTTGCATTCTTTAGAAAAATCATTTTATTAATTCCTTTGATTTATCTGTTACCATTTATTTTACCAAGTTATGGAGTTTATGCTGTTGTTCTAGCAGAACCGATTTCAGATTTAATGACAACAATTCTTAATGGTATTTATTTCAAGCATTTTGTGAAAAAAACACTCGCTTAAAAAAGAGGATACAAAAGCCTCTTTTACTCTAATTAAAAATATCTTGATTTTATTGATAACAAACAAATTGTCGCTATTTTTGATTTACCAGAAAACGTAAAAATAATGGTTAAAGAAAACATGCCTTTATATCATTGGCATCTTATAAAAAAAAAGAAGCTTACTTCTTTATTACAAAAAAATTTTATAGAAATACTAAAAAGCGAGTACTAACCAAGTATTCGCTTTAATAATTTCGATTTTTCTATAAATTTTTGACAATGCTTTTTATAAAGGGCATGTTGTTTTACCCAATCTCTAATACGATTTGATGATTTCATTAAACAAATTGCTCCAATAATAAAGAATGGAACTTGAGGAGCAACTGGAAGCAATAAACCAACGAATCCTAATAAAATAAAGAATAATCCAATAATAAATAAAACACTTTGGTAGATGTAACGTAACTTCATAGATGCCTCCTTTTGTTAAAAAAAGCATAAAAAAGTTATATGAACAAGCCGTGAACTATTTCTAAAGAAAAACTAAATAATTCTAAAAGAAAAATTATTTTTTTAATAATCGTAATAATTCCTTTGGTTGTTTGAAAGCCAAAGTGGCTGATATTTCTTGCGTAGCGACACTACCCCATCTTGCAAGACCAAAATCAATGTGTGCATTTTTAGATGCTTCATAATCCGAATGTGCATCTCCAATATAAATGACTTCTTCAGGTTTTAAATTTAATTTTTCAATACATTTTAATAATGGTTCCGGATGAGGTTTATGAAAAGTAGTATCATCTTCTAAAATAACAGCTTCCATGTATTGATCAATTCCTTTAGAAACAATATCAATTTCATATTGTTCTCTAACTTTAGAAGAGACAATTGCTTGTTTTATTTTTTTGTTTTTAAATGTTTCTAAAACTTCTTCAAATCCTTCAAATAAAGTAGCTCCCTCTTCATAGTCATTAACATATTGCACCCATCTAGCATAGGTTTTTTCTTGATCTTTAACACCTAATTCTTCCATGACCTTCATGCCTGGATAGGCTGCAAATTTTAAAACCTGTTCAAAAGTCCAATCTTCTCCTTTTTCTTCTTTAATAATTTTCATAAGGGGATACATATTCATTTTTAAAGTATCTAAAAGTGTACCATCAATATCATAAATAATCGCTTTATATTTTTTCATCTCTTTCAATCCTTTCTTTTAATAAATAAACAATACCTCGATAAGCCAATCCCTCAAATAACATTGAAGAAATATCTTTATGAAAATAAAGATTTTTAAAACAATTTTTATCTATTTTATTTAATATATTTTTAATAATCTTTTCTTCATAATTCCATTTTAAATCTAATGAGAGTTCTAAACGCGTTGGATCAAGCATTGTAAAAATCATACTTACCAATAACCCCAGAAGTTCATTAAATTCATCTTGACTTTGACATTCACGAATGCGTTGATTAATCGTGTTTCCTTTAAAAGATATCAAGCCTATTTCACCCATGATTCCAGTATTTCCATATAGCGGTTCATCTTTATAAAAATAAGAGCTTCCTATTCCCACCGCATTTATATATAGATAGTAAGTAGCATCTTGTTGATACGTAAAATAACATCCTTGATGAATCATCTTGACATCATTTTGGAGTTGAATTGGCAGATCTATTTCTTTTTTGATATCTTTCATCCAATGGTGTTTTTTTAGAATATTTTGATGATCAGTAACGTATTCATCTTCATAGACAATTCCTTCAACCGCTATTTGACAACAATGAACTTCATTTTTATCTACTAATTGTCTTATTATTTTTTTTAACTCTTCTTCCTCTTGATAAAATAATGTATCTTCTTTTTTTATTTCACTAAAACTTCTTACTTGATAAATGACTTTGTCCACTTGAATATAAAGACATAGAATTAAATAATTCTTTTCATTTAATGCAAAACGTGTTGGACATCTTCCGCCACTTGAAAAGTCGTTTCCTATTTCTTGAATCAATTGTTTTTCTTGAAGTATTCTTACCATATTACGAATACTTGGTTGAGATAATTGGAGATTTTCTACTAATTCATTCATTGTTGAACTATTATGAAGATAGAGATATTTTAAAATAGCTAATAAATGTTTTTTCTTTGTTTCTTTTAATGCATTCATTATTCTCACCCTTACTTTTATTATACTATAATAAAAGTAAAATAAAAGAAAAACCAGAATCATCTGGCTTTAGGTTTAAAATAACGTGTCATATCCACACCTTCATGTTTTAATAAAGCAATTTTTTTATCAATACCACCTGCATATCCTGTTAAACTGCCACTTGTACCAACGACACGATGACACGGAATGATGATTGAAATAGGATTATGACCTACCGCATTTCCTACGGCTTGTCCTGACATTTTTTCTTTATGAAGTTTTTGAGCTACAACTTTAGCAATCTTTCCATAAGTTGTGACTTCACCATAAGGTATTTCACAAAGAAGATTCCACACTTCTTGTCTAAAAAGACTTCCTTGTGGTTTTAAAGAAAGCCCTTTAATATTTGGTTTTTCTCCTTTAAAATAACGCTCTAACCAACTTTTGGTTTCTTGGAGTATTTCTATTTGATCGTTAATGATGGGCTCTTCTTTTAATGTTGCCTGAAAATATTTTTGTCCTTCAAGCCACAATCCTATTAAATTTTCTTCATCACTTACTAAATATAAAATTCCTAAGGGTGATTTATATGTTGTTTTATAATACATAATCTTTTCTCCTAAATGTCTTGTAAATTATTTTGACGATGATTAAAAAGGTGTTTTTGATAGTGTTTTGGTGTAATGCTCATTCTTTTATGGTAATACAGCAAATTAAATGCTTTCTAACATAAATAGCCTAAAGATAAAACATATTTATAACATTTATTCACTTTCATCTGCCTTTCTTTGACAGCTATTATTATACGAATAAATATTTTTATTTATGAAAAGAGCACAAAAAAACTTAAAAAATATTCTTATATAAAAATATTAAAAAAGATGCCAAAGCACCTTTCTTATTAATAATTTTCTGCATGAATTTCAAAGTATGCTTGTGGATGATTACATACTGGACAAACATCAGGTGCTTTTTCCCCAACAACGATATGTCCACAGTTACGACATTCCCAAACCTTTACTTCACTTTTAGCGAAAACTTCTTGCATTTCTACATTATGCAATAATGCTCTATAACGTTCTTCATGATGTTTTTCGATTTCTCCCACCATACGGAATTTAGCTGCAAGTTCTGGGAATCCTTCTTCTTCTGCAGTTTTTGCAAAACCTTCATACATATCTGTCCATTCGTAGTTTTCACCTTCAGCTGCTGCCACTAAATTTTCAGCCGTATTTCCAATACCGTTTAATTCTTTAAACCACATTTTAGCATGTTCTTTTTCATTATCTGCTGTTTTTAAGAATAAAGATGAAATTTGTTCAAAACCTTCTTTTTTTGCTTTTGAAGCAAAGTACGTATATTTATTTCTTGCTTGTGATTCTCCTGAAAAAGCTTCCATTAAGTTCTTTTCTGTTTGTGTTCCTGCATATTTATTAGCCATGTGTATTTCCTCCTTTTATCCCTTGTTAGGAATAATTCCTATTTATATTTTAATCTTTATTCTTTCTTTTGTCAATTAAAAAAGGAGAAAGAAAATTTCTCCTCCTATCACTAACATGATCGCAATAGAAAATGAACTCATATATGGAGAGGGATTAGTGATAGACACATTTCTATGTGCATTTTAATCATACTCTCTTTTAGAATCAGCTTTTTATTTTGGAACAAATTGGTCTTATTTGTATCTTCTTATTATACTATCTCTTGGATTATCTAAATGATATTCTTTAGCTCACTTTCTAAAATGTCGATTAATATATTGATTAAGTTTCCGTCTTTAGAAGTTATCACTATATTTTTTAGAACTACATTTAAACCATTTTTTTCAATATGTCGATTTTATCGGCTTTTTTTATACTTTTAATTTTTTTATATTATTTTTTATGTTATAATTTATATAGTGATAGTAGTGATATATTATTGGAGGTGTTTCTATGGCTTTTTTCCTTAAAAAATCTACTCTTAAAGGTCGTACCTATCTTTCCATCGTTGAAAGTTATTACTCCCCTCAAAAGCATGGTGGTGCCCATCGCACCCATAAGTCACTTGCTTCTGTTGAAACTTGGAAAGCCAAAGGTATCGATGATCCTATTGCCTATTTTCAAAAAGAAGTGGATGAACT
>NZ_PYLP01000039.1 GCF_003024675.1 Faecalibacillus faecis
CGCAAGCAAGTAAGACCCCTTAAAGACGATAAGGTAGATAGGTCAGGAGTGTAAGCATGGTGACATGTTAAGCGGACTGATACTAATAGGTCGAGGGCTTGACCGAAAAGGCAAGCGAGCTTGAAAGAAAGAGACTACTATCTGGTTTTGAGTGTCCTGAAGGATACTTTAAGAGAAGATCTGGTAATGATAGCATGATGGACACACCTGTTCCCATTCCGAACACAGAAGTTAAGCATCATCACGGCGAAGATAGTACTTCGGTGCGAAAATAGCTCGTTGCCAGTTCTTTTTTTTATTTTTTTTAAAAAATGTATTGACTTTCTATTTAAAATACTATATTATCAACACAGTGCCCGATGAAGGGTGCAATATTTATGATTAAATATGAAACACCCGGTATTGTGTGTTATCAGGAAAGGAGAAAATAATGCCTACAATTAACCAATTAGTAAGACAAGGTCGTACTGATAAAACAACAAAATCAAATTCACCTGCTTTAAATAGAGGTTATAACTCATTAGCTAAAAAAGCTACATCAACTAAATCACCTCAAAAGCGTGGTGTTTGTACACGTGTTGCTACTATGACACCTAAAAAACCTAACTCGGCTTTACGTAAATATGCCCGTGTTAGATTATCAAATGGTATGGAAGTAACTGCATATATTCCAGGAATTGGACATAACTTACAAGAACATAGTGTTGTTTTAATTCGTGGTGGTCGTGTTAAAGACTTACCAGGGGTTCGTTACCATATTATCCGTGGTACAATGGACTGTGCTGGAGTTAACGATCGTAAACAAGCACGTTCTAAATACGGTGCTAAAAAACCAAAAGCTTAATTAATACTTATAGGAGGAAATATATATGTCAAGAAAAGGACGAGTTGCTAAAAGAGACGTTCTACCTGATCCAGTGTATAACTCTAAAACTATTTCTAAACTTATCAACAACATTATGTTAGATGGTAAAAAAGGTGTTGCTCAAAACATCTTATATGATGCGTTTAAAAAAGTAGAAGAAAAAACTGGAAATCCAGCTATGGAAGTCTTTGACCAAGCAATTAACAATATCATGCCAGTCCTTGAACTTAAAGTAAGACGTATTGGTGGGGCTAACTACCAAGTACCAGTTGAAGTTTCTTCAGAAAGAAGAATGACTTTAGGTTTAAGATGGTTAGTAAACTATTCTCGTTTAAGAAACGAAAAAACTATGGTTGATCGTTTAGCAAACGAAATTATCGATGCTTCAAACGGAACAGGTGCTTCTGTTAAGAAGAAAGAAGATACTCATAAAATGGCTGAAGCTAATAAAGCATTCGCTCATTTCCGTTGGTAATATAACGGCTAAAATTTTGAAGGGAGAAAACAAATGGCTCGTGAATTTTCGTTAGAAAATACTCGTAATATCGGAATCATGGCTCATATTGATGCTGGTAAAACAACAACAACTGAACGTGTCCTTTATTACACTGGTAAAATCCATAAAATTGGTGAAACTCACGAAGGTGCTTCACAAATGGACTGGATGGAACAAGAACAAGAACGTGGAATCACAATCACTTCAGCAGCTACAACTGCTCAATGGAACGGATATCGTGTAAACATTATCGATACACCAGGCCATGTAGACTTTACAGTCGAAGTAGAACGTTCTTTACGTGTATTAGATGGTGCTGTAACTGTATTAGATGCAAAAGCTGGTGTAGAACCACAAACTGAAACAGTTTGGCGTCAAGCTACTACTTATGGTGTACCTCGTATTGTATTCGCAAACAAAATGGATGCAACAGGTGCAGATTTCATTATGTCATTAGAATCTTTAGAAAAGAGATTAGGAGTACAAGGTGTTGCAATCCAATTACCTATCGGTGCTGAAGATACTTTCGAAGGAATCATTGACTTAATTAAAATGAAAGCTGTTTATTTCGAAGGGGCAAAAGGTGAAAATGTAACTTACAAAGAAATTCCTGAAGAATATATGGCTCAAGCTGAAGAATATCGTGCTAAAATGTTAGATCAAGCAGCTACTTATGATGATGATCTATTAATGAAAGTATTAGAAGGCGAAGAAATTTCTGAAGAAGAAATTAAAGCAGCAATCCGTAAAGGAACATTAGCTGTAGAATTATTCCCTGTATTATGCGGTTCAGCTTACAAAGATAAAGGTGTTCAACCAATGTTAGATGCAGTAATTGATTTCTTACCTGCACCAACTGATATTCCTTCGATCAAAGGTACTGATGAAGATGGTAATGAAGTAGAAAGACATGCATCTGATGATGAACCTTTCTCAGCATTAGCATTCAAAATCATGGCTGACCCATTCGTAGGAAAATTAACTTTCTTCCGTGTATATTCAGGTACATGTCAATCAGGAAGTTATGTATTAAACTCTACAAAAGATAAAAAAGAACGTTTAGGTCGTATTCTTCAAATGCATGCGAACAAACGTAATGAAATTGATGAAGTTTACGCTGGAGATATCGCTGCAGCAGTAGGTTTCAAAAATACAACAACTGGAGATACTATCTGTGACGAAAAGAATTTCGTTATTCTTGAAAAAATGGAATTCCCAGAACCAGTTATCCAATTAGCTATCGAACCAAAAACTAAACAAGATCAAGATAAGTTAAGTAATGGTTTAATTAAATTAGCTGAAGAAGATCCAACTTTCAAAACATTTACTAACCCAGAAACTGGAGATACAGTTATCGCTGGTATGGGTGAATTACACTTAGACGTAATCGTTGACCGTTTAAAGAGAGAATTCAAAGTAGAAGCTAACGTTGGTGCTCCACAAGTTGCTTACCGTGAAACAATCACTCAAGCAGCTGAATGTGAAGGTAAATATGTAAAACAATCTGGTGGTCGTGGACAATACGGTCACGTATGGATCAAATTTGAACCTAATGAAGGTAAAGGATTTGAATTCGTTGATGCTATCGTTGGTGGGGCTGTCCCAAGAGAATATATCAACTCAGTAAAAGTAGGTCTTGAAGACGCACTTGAAACTGGTATGATTGCTGGATACCCTGTATTAGACGTAAAAGCTACATTATTTGATGGTTCTTACCATGATGTCGATTCATCAGAAATGGCATATAAAGTAGCTGCAAGTTTAGCACTTAAAAATGCTGCTAAAAAATGTGGTCCTGTATTATTAGAACCAATTATGGCAGTAGAAGTAACTGCTCCTTCTGAATACTTAGGTAGCGTTATGGGTGATATCTCATCTAGACGTGGTATGATTGAAGGACAAGAAGAAAGAGGAAATGCTGTTTCAGTTCAAGCATCTGTACCATTATCAGAAATGTTTGGATATGCAACTGATTTAAGATCATTTACTCAAGGTCGTGGAAACTATACAATGCAATTTGATAGATACGAAGCTGCACCTAAATCAATTAGAGAAGAAATTATCAAGAAAAATGGTGGAAATGTATAATCTACATTAAAATCAAATAAATATTGATTTTTTCGAATAAATAAACTAGAATGTTTATTGTAAAAAAAATAGAAAATAGGAGGAACCTTAACAATGGCTAAGGAAAAATTTGACCGCTCTAAAGCGCATGTAAATATCGGAACTATTGGTCACGTTGACCATGGTAAAACAACTTTAACTGCTGCAATCACTACTTGTCTTGCTAAAAAAGGACAAGCTGCTGCAATGGATTATGCTTCAATCGATGCTGCTCCAGAAGAAAAAGAACGTGGTATCACAATCAACACTGCACACGTAGAATATCAAACTGAAACTCGTCACTATGCACACGTTGACTGTCCAGGTCATGCTGACTACATCAAAAACATGATCACTGGTGCTGCACAAATGGATGGTGCTATCTTAGTAGTTGCTGCTACTGATGGACCAATGCCACAAACAAGAGAACACATCTTATTATCTCGTCAAGTAGGTGTTCCATACATCATCGTATTCTTAAATAAATGCGATATGGTTGATGACGAAGAATTAATCGACTTAGTAGAAATGGAAGTTCGTGAATTATTAAATGAATATGACTTCCCAGGTGATGATACTCCAGTAATCAGAGGATCAGCATTAAAAGCATTAGAAGGAGATCCTAAATGGACTCCAGCTATCGACGAATTAATGGAAGCTGTAGATACTTATATCCCAACTCCAACTAGAGACGTTGATAAACCATTCTTAATGCCAGTAGAAGACGTTTTCACAATCACTGGTCGTGGAACAGTTGCTACAGGTAGAGTAGAACGTGGACAATTAAACTTAAATGACGAATTAGAAATCGTTGGTATCAAAGATACTCAAAAAACAGTTGCTACTGGTATCGAAATGTTCAGAAAATTATTAGATTATGCTGAATCAGGAGATAACGTAGGGGTATTATTACGTGGTATCAACCGTGATCAAATTCAACGTGGACAAGTATTAGCTAAACCAGGTTCAGTACATCCACATACTAAATTCAAAGGTCAAGTTTATGTATTAAGTAAAGATGAAGGTGGACGTCATACTCCATTCTTTGGAAACTATAGACCACAATTCTATTTCAGAACTACTGATATTACTGGTGTAATTGAATTACCAGAAGGTACTGAAATGGTAATGCCTGGAGATACTGTAGAATTAACAGTTGAATTAATTCACCCAATCGCAATCGAAAAAGGAACTAAATTCTCAATTCGTGAAGGTGGTAGAACTGTAGGTTCTGGAAATATCTCTGAAATTATTGAATAATAATTTTAAATTAAAGGTGCTTCGGCACCTTTTTTTGGTAATTTGCTATTTTAAAAAGAGAAAGCGCTTGAATAATAGATATGAGTTTGATAAAATAATAATGCAGATGTAAGTAGTCTGAATATTTGTTTATAGAAGGAGATAATAAAAATGGATCAACAAGAACAAATCGTTATTAATTTAATTGTAAACGCTGGTAGTGCACGTAGCTCTGCTATCGAAGCAATTCAATATGCTAAAGCTGGAGATATCGAAAAAGCTGAAGAATCTTTAGGAAACGCTAAAGAAGCAGTAAACGAAGCACATCATTCACAAACTGAAATGATTCAAGCTGAAATTAGAGGGGAAAAAGCTCCATTAAGCTTATTAATGGTTCATGCTCAAGATCATTTAATGACTTCATTATTATGCATTGATTTAGCTCAAGAATTCGTTGACGTTTACAAAAAAATCGGATAATTAATAAGTAAGAAACAGTTGCTTATCTAAGCAGCTGTTTTTTTTTGCGTATAAACGTTTTTCATGAAAAAAGGTAAAATATATTCTTGTACTAAAGAATAAAGAGATAGAACGAAATAAAAGTCAAAAAAATACAAATAAAAAAAGATGATAAATAATTTTAATAAGAAGAACACTAAAAAGGCCTTCTTTTGTTGTAAAAGCACAGTATATTAGACAAAGAAGAGAAAAAGGTAAAAAAGAGAGGGATAAAAAATATCGATACAGAGGGGAAAAAGAAAGTAAACAGGAAAAAAGATAAAAAAAGATAGAGAAAAAGCTTTACAAAAGGAGAAATGGATGGTAGTATAAATGAGCACTCGACGAGAGAGACGAGTGAGAGGACATTGAAAACTGAACAGGAAAGAATAAAACACAACGTCAATTTAAGTTTAAAAGAAAAAAGAGCTAAACAGACCAAAGTTGTCTGAAGAGATAGAAGGACAATGGAGAGTTTGATCCTGGCTCAGGATGAACGCTGGCGGCGTGCCTAATACATGCAAGTCGAACGCTTCACATATGTGAAGAGTGGCGAACGGGTGAGTAATACATAAGTAACCTGGCCTTTACAGGGGGATAACTRTTGGAAACGATAGCTAAGACCGCATAGGTGTCATAACCGCATGGAGATGATATGAAATATGCTACGGCATAGGTAGAGGATGGACTTATGGCGCATTAGCTAGTTGGAGGGGTAACGGCCCACCAAGGCGACGATGCGTAGCCGACCTGAGAGGGTGACCGGCCACACTGGGACTGAGACACGGCCCAGACTCCTACGGGAGGCAGCAGTAGGGAATTTTCGGCA
>NZ_PYLP01000005.1 GCF_003024675.1 Faecalibacillus faecis
TCTGGCATAGTAATAATGATCTTTAGATTCAATGATGTCGCTACCGCTGAAAGTCCAATCCCTGTATTTCCACTTGTTGGTTCAATCAATGTTGTATTTTCATTGATCAATCCTTTTTCCATAGCATCTAGGATCATTTCTTTTGCAATTCTGTCTTTTACAGATCCTGCAGGATTGAAGTATTCTAGTTTTGCGAGTACATCTGCTTCTAATCCTTCTTTTTTAATTAAGTTATTTAATCTGACTAATGGTGTTTGACCTACAAGATCTAAAAAACCGTTTTTAATTTCGCTCATATTCACTACCCCTTTATTCCTATGGATTTAGTATGATTTAACTATAAACTAATTCATTTTGCTTGTCAATAAAAATTGTATACATTTTTCATAAATTATTATCCTTAAATTTGAACATAATCTCATTTTTTGATACTATAATGGTAATAAATTGGGAGGTTTATAATGAAATTAGATACTGTTATAGATGATATTGTTGAAAGTTATCAAACACATAATGAAATATCTAAAGTAGATGCTATCAGACAACCAGATAAGGCGGTTATTATAGATTTATTAGAACGTTTACAAGATATTATTTTCCCTGGTTTTTTTGGCAGAAAAGGTTTAAAGAGTGATTATGTTAAATATTATTTGGGAGATCAAATCCAAATTATTTATAATGATTTGAAAAATCAAATTTTACTCGCTTTTGATTATTGTGAAAACTGCAAAGACTCTTGTAAGGAAGAAGAAGCACGTGATAAAACACTTACCTTCTTAAAAACTATTCCACAAATTAGAGAATATCTTGCAACCGATGCTCAAGCAACGTTCGATGGTGATCCAGCAGCGATTTCAATTTCTGAAATTGTTTTATCTTATCCTGGATATTATGCAATTATGGTCAATCGTATTGCTCATGAGCTTTATAAATTGAATATTCCTCTAATACCACGTATTATGACTGAACATGCGCATAGTTTAACAGGAATTGATATTCACCCAGGAGCAACTCTTGGGAAATATTTGATGATTGATCATGGAACTGGAATTGTTATCGGTGAAACAACAGTAATTGGTGAACATGTTCAAATCTATCAAGGGGTTACGTTAGGTGCACTTTCTACTCATGGAGGACAAAGTTTAAAAAATGTAAAAAGACACCCTACCATTGAAGATAATGTAACCATTTATTCAAATGCAAGTGTTTTAGGTGGCGATACCGTTGTTGGTGAAGGTTCTATTATTGGCGGAAATACTTTTATCATTAAATCTGTTCCTAGTGGAACCATCGTTAATAATAAAGCAGTTATGAGATTTAAGTACTCAGATACAGCTGAGGATTTTAATCAAAATGAATTTAAATAGAAAAAAGTTGTTGCAAATGAAAATCATCTGTAACAACTTCTTTTTTAATTAATAATTCTTAAAACATCTTCTTCACTTGTTACATTAAATATATTTAATGTAAGTTCATTTAGTTTTTCTAGCGATGTATTTGTAAGTTGTTTTTCTAAAGGTCTTGATAAGGTCCCTAGTTTTACTTTAAGTAGGTCTTTTAAAGTGTCTGATTTTCCTTTTTCAATTCCAGAACGTTCACCTTTTTCAAATCCAATTGTTTCTCCTTTTTCCATTCCTTGATTTTCAAATCTTTGAAATAATCTGTCCATTGCTTCGCACATGTTGATTTCATCTCCTTCTGGTAAGTCTTCTCTTTTAATTTTCGTACGTGTAAATATTGCCGCCATCATGAAGCTTTCTGTTTCGATTTTACGATTTTCACTTAATTCATCATAATTTCCTGCAAACATACTTTGACTGATTTCTACAACTTCTTTTAATCGTTGATTGGTAAGTTTTCTTGCATCCATTGTTTTAAGTTCGACAACAGGTAACCTCCAATCATTGATATAAGGTTCCATCTCTGGTGGAATATTTTTCAATGTTTCTTTCAATGTTTCTGGTGATTTCCATTCTTTATCTCCCGTATAGAACACAAAGCTTCCTACTGGATAGACTTCTTGTTTGCTTTCAACCTGATTGATATAAATCGTTGCATCATAGTTGAGTATACGAAAGATCATTTTTTCATCAAAAGTACTTTGATGTTCAACTCCAATAATCACATATTCTCCATGAATACTTGCCTTTCTTACCACATCTCGATATCTTTTGATCTCTGTTGGCTTGTCGACCTTTCCTATCAGGGTCGACAGATCATTTTCTCTTGAAACAAGTTCTTCAGGTTGAATGACCTGTCTTCCTTGAAAAAAAGCATAATTACAAAGATCCGCAAAGCATCCTTTATCTCTGAGTAGTTTTTTACAGGTACTGTCACTAGGATTTCTTTCTTTAATGCACATCATCTTTCCTCCTTATATAATTTTTTTATATTAAGGTTTCATACATCGCTTTTTGTTTGTATTGTTTATCATATTTATAAGGAGTTTTTCTGATGTTATTGTACCATGTTATCAAAGATAATTTGTCTCAAATTTGTGTCAAATTTGTGCGTTTTCTGACCATGGCGACTTAACTTTTATCTATCATTATTTTAGCTTTCCTTTTTTTCTTCTTCAATGGACGTTTAGTCCAAAAAAAAGAAGTCCATTTAGGACCTCTTTAAATCACATATGAGTTCTATTTAATAACTCTTACATTAATAATTCCTTCAGCGGCTTCAATACGTTCAATGATATCCTGGCGTACATCATCATTTGTATCAATAAGTGTATAAGCATAATCTCCACGAGAACGGTTAACCATATTTTCTATGTTTAAATTGTGATCCGCGAACAGTTTAGAAATACGTGCCAAAATATTTGGCATATTTTTATTGGTAATACATAGTCTTACTTTTGATTCTCTTGGTTGATTAACAGCTGGGAAGTTCACTGAATTTTTAATATTTCCATTTTCTAAGAAATCTTTTAATTCTTGAACTGCCATTCTTGCACAGTTATCTTCACTTTCAGGAGTAGACGCTCCTAAATGTGGTAATACAATAATATTATCTTTTCCAATAAATTCTTGAGCAGCAAAATCTGTAATATATTTACTTAATTTTCCTGTTTCAACCGCTTCTAATAGATCCTCGTTTACAACTAAGTCCCCTCTTGCAAAGTTTAATAAACGTGCTCCATCTTTCATTAGTGCAAATTTTTCTTTATTTAACATACCCTTTGTATCTTTTGTACTTGGTACATGAACCGTAATATAATCACATGTTTTAAAGATTTCATCCATATCTTTTGCTTTACGCACATGTTTTGATAAAGCCCATGCTGAATTAACAGACATGAATGGATCATAGCCATAAACTTCCATACCAAGTTTATTTGCAGCATTTGCGACTAAAACTCCAATAGCTCCTAAACCGATAACCCCTAGTTTTTTTCCTTCAATTTCAGGACCTACAAAGTTTGATTTTCCTTTTTCTGCTGTTTTTCCAATATTTTCATCATCCTTTAAAGTATTGACCCATTCAATACTTTCAACAATCTTACGGCTCGATAAAAATAAAGCACATAAGACTAGTTCTTTTACGGCATTGGCATTTGCACCTGGTGTATTAAAAACAACAATTCCTTTTTCTGAACATTTTTCAACAGGAATATTATTGACCCCCGCACCAGCTCTCGCAATTGCTTTTACATTGTTTGTAAATTCATATTCATGTAAAGATGCACTTCTAAGTAAAATGGCATCTTCATTTTCTAACGTTTCCCCATATTCATAATCTTCATTAAAATAATCTAATCCTTCAGAAGATATCTTATTCATTAATTTTACTTTATACATAGTTGTCCCCTTACTGATTGTTTTGTTCAAATTCTTTCATAAATGCGACAAGTTTTTCAACACCTTCATAAGGCATTGCATTGTAAATAGAAGCACGAATTCCCCCTACAGAACGATGACCTTTTAAATTCGTCATACCTGCTTCAATACTTTCTTTTACAAACTTCGCATCTAAATCTTTATTTGGTGTCGTAAAAGTCACATTCATAAGTGATCTATTTTCTTTATCACTATGTGCTTTATAGAAAGTCGATTGATCTAAATAGTCATAAACTAATTTAGCTTTCTTTTCATTTCTTTCTTTCATGACTTCTAAACCACCTAAAGAATCAATCCATTCAAGAACAAGTCCTAAAACATAAATAGCATAAGCTGGTGGTGTGTTATACATTGAATCATTTTTAATCATCAATTTATAGTCTAATAAAACAGGTGTTGTTTCAGCTACATCTTGAAGTAAATCTTCACGAATAATCGCTACCCCTAATCCAGCGATTCCCATATTCTTTTGAGCACCAGCATAAATCATCCCATATTTACTTACATCTACTGGTTTAGATAAAATATTTGATGACATATCCGCAATAATTGGTGCACCATATGTTTCAGGAACATATTTCCATTCTGTTCCATAAATTGTGTTATTGGCGCAGATGTGTAAATAAGATGCATCTTTCGATAAATCTAATTCATCTTGTGTTGGAATGTGTTTAAAATCATTGCTACTACCATCATAAACAATATGAATATCCCCATATTTTTTTGCTTCTGCAGCTGCTTTTTTACTAAAAGCACCTGTAATTGCATAATCAGCTTTCCCATTCTTTAAAAGATTTAAAGGAACCATTGAAAATTGTTGAGTTGCTCCCCCTTGAATGAAAACAATTTTATAATTGTCAGGAACATTCATCACTTTCTTTAATAATCCTTTTGTTTTTTCAAAGATATCTAAGTAGGAAGAGGATCTATGACTCATCTCCATTACAGACATACCACTGTTTTCATAATTCAACATTTGTTTTGCTGCTTTTTCAAGTACAGCAACAGGCAACATTGAAGGACCTGCTGAGAAATTGTAAACTCTTTTTTCGGTCATATATAAAACCTTCCTTTCTTATTTGTATTGCTAACATTATATTGTATACAATCTTGTTTGTCTAGTGAAACGTGATGCGTTTATACAATTTATAAATAGTTATTAATTTAATAATTTTTTTATAAACAAAAAGATAGGTTACCCTGTCTTCAATATATGTCCTATCAATAAAAACATACCTACTGTTAAACATATAGTTGCAATCAACAAATAAGAACTTGTTTCAATCGAAGTAATAGGAATATTTAGCATCTTAATATAAAAAGTCTTAGATAATTCAATTGATAAAATCATTAAATAATCCACCAAACTCTTTACAATAAAAATAACTGTTAAAAATAATGAAAAAGCTTTTTTATTTAAAGCATAAATCTTTATAAACAATACTAAAATAAGAAGAATTAAAATCATCTTAAAGATTAAAGATTCAACCATTGAATAAATAAAAATAAACGCTTGAGAAAATGATTTCATTTTCTTTTTCATATTATGTGTTAATTTTTTCCAAAAATGATTCTCTTTAACAATTTTAGAAATATCAGATACTTTTACGTTTGTATCATGATTTTCTTTAATAATTGTATAACATGATTTAGAGAATTGATTTATTTTCTTTTGATCTAATTGGATTTTTTCATCATTTATATGACGTATCGTATAATCAAAAGCATAGCAATTAAAATTATAGAGTTCTTTATTCATTCTTAAATCTATTTGAAGTTGTTGTAATTGTTTAAATTGTATATTTTCATCTTGGTCAATAACCAAATCAACAATTTGATTGATTGTTAAAGCATCAAGATAATTATCACCAAGTGTTTTAACACATATTGTTTGAAAAGTGCTTGAAATTGTAAGTAAACACATCAAAACAATGGTAAGTGAACATAATAGTATTGGTCTCTTTTTTTTCATTTTTTTCACCTATTTTTATTATACCTAATAATACAAAAAAAGAAACTGTTCTTAAGGATGTAAGAAACAATTTCTTTGATGATGATTATAAATACCGATTGCTTCTAAATAAGAATAAATGGTAATACTTCCAACAAATGACATACCTCTTTTCTTTAAATCCTTCGATATTTTATCAGAAAGTGGACTTGTTGTAGCAAGTTCCTCATCTTCTAAATAGATAATTTTGTGATTTGTATAAGACCAAAGATAGTTAGAAAAAGAGCCAAATTCTTTTTGGATTTCAATAAAAATTTGTGCGTTTTTGATAGCCGCTTTGATTTTTCTTGAGTTACGAATAATTCTTGAATTATTCATTAACTCATTTACTTTCTTTTCATCATAGTAAGCAACTTTAAAAACATCAAAGTCATCAAAAGCTTCTTTAAAAGCCTCTCTTTTATGTAAAATCGTAATCCATGAAAGACCAGCTTGAAATGTTTCTAATAAAAACATTTCATAAAGCTTTTGATCATCATAAACAGGTTTTCCCCACTCATAATCATGATATTCTTGATAAAGAGGATCATCACTGACCCAAGAACATCTATCCATTTTTTACCTTTCTAAAATCCGTTAGTTCAATCTTATTATTCTTTAACCAATCTTTTAACCACTTTGAACATAGAAAATCACATTCCATCGCTCTAATGAGGGTAAATGATGAATGTTCTAAAATATATTGATCTAAATAACCAGGATGAAAGACCATAACGGATATATCATGATTTTTGATAAAATCTAAATTATTTTCTACATATTCCTTTGGATCATAAAGCATTTTTTCATTGAGTTTTGCCATGGTAATTCCATAAATATTGTTTTCTTTTTCAAATTCTTGATCAAAAAGAATATTTTCATAAAAGAGTCCATATTTTTTAGCAACATTTTTTAAAGCAGTAAAAAAGTTTTGAGAAATCACTGCATGACATTCAAAATAATCTGGATCTCTTCCCGTCATTTCTTTAAAGCGTAAATATTGAGCTTCAATTTCTCTTTCAGCTTCTTCGACAACAACAGTGTCTACCTGACGATTTCTTATTTCTCTTGAACTATAAAATTCACCATTTTCTTGTACTAATGAAGGAATAAGTTTTGGATCTGTAAGAGGTCTTCCTGCACAAATGTTGGTATGTTGTCCTAAAGCAATATCAAAATCTTTAAGAAGTTCATAGCCTGCATACGCCTGTTCCATGTTTGTCATAATTCCAACACTGGTAATGACACCATCTTTAACTGCTTTATAAATTCCTAAATTGACTGCTTCACTAAAACCTAAATCATCAGCTCTCATGATTAATTTCATATTTATGTCTCCTTTTTTTATCTTTTAAATAATTTTTTGCTTGAACATAAGTTTTCATATTTTTATTTTTTACCTGATCGATATATTGAATAACATCTTTATTTAAAGCAATACTACGTTCTTTATGATACGGATTTATGATGATTCCATCTATTTTCTCTTGATTTAAAAACATTCTGGAATAATCATCAAAACTATAAACAGAGCTTTTTTTATTTTGACATTTTTGATCTTTTTCCATTTCTAAAGTGCTTGTATAAATGGGATAATACTTTTTATCTCCTATTTGATAAATTGATAAATCTTGATAATCAAATACCGATAAAAAATAAGATCGTGTAGCCAATTGTTCAAATAAGATATCTAAATATTCATAATGTTGATGATTCACTTTTTCTAAAAGAAAATGAAGATAAGGATTAAAAACATCCTCTCTAGAATTCGCTAAATGATTATTTTTATTTGTGAAAATATAACCCTCATCTATGATTCCTGATAGTTTTTGATCAACAAGAAGTGCATAGAAATTATTTTGTGGATCAACTTCTATCCATTGGTTCACTTCTATTCTTTCTTCAAAGCCATAGGGACCTATTAAATACATCGATTCTTGTTCTTGTATTTTTCCATCAACTGTTCCTAAAACAAAGAGTTCTCCTTGTTTATGAGGATAAATTTGTTCAACGCAAAAAGAAAAGAACATTTCCTTTTCTTCATGATTTTCAATTTTATGTTCTCTATGAAATAATTTCATCTTATCACCCATCTTTATCTTATTCTTTTTATTTGTCTTTAAAATGAACTTAGATACGCTTTTAACACCTTCATATGTGCCGTTGATAAAGGTAATTGATTAATTTCTTCTAACGTATACATATTTTCTATTTCTTTATCTAAAATAAAATGATACACATGCATCCGCCATGTGCGATGACTAAAAACATGTTTAATATCTTTAATGTGTGCTTGAATTATTAAATTTTGTTGATATTCTTCTTGAAATGAAGAAACAAAACTATAAGGACTTTCAACGTCATATTGAACAAAACCATAAAGATTTTCTAAAAGCCCACCTGGTGGATTTTGTATCAAGAAATATTTATTTTGATATGTGATAATGCCTGTAATATAGCTTATTTCTTGTTTTTTGATCTTTTTTATATTAATTGGTAAAACATCCATTTGTTTCTTTTTAAAAGCTAAACAGCCTTTTTGAATAGGACATTCTAAGCATAAGGGATGAACAGGTTTACAAATCGTAGCACCTAAATCCATCATTCCTTGATTATAAGCAGAAGCATCATGATTTAAAATTAGCTCTTGTACAATTTGATAGATCTTCTTTTGAACTTTTGTTTCCGCAATATTTTCTTTTATTAAATAATAACGACTAATAATCCTCAAAACATTGCCATCAACAGCAGGAACTTGCTTTCCATAAGCAATAGAGCTAATCGCACCTGCTGTATATTCACCAATTCCTTTTAAAGATAAAATAGCATCATATTCATAAGGAAAAACACCTTGATACTTTTCTAAAATAATTTGTGCACTTTCATGTATATGCTTAGCACGACGATAATAACCTAATCCTTCCCACATTTTATAAACTTCTTCTAAAGAAGCACTCGCTAGTGCTTCTACATTTGGAAAGTTTTTTAAAAAACGATTATAGTAAGGAATAACCGTTTCTGTCGTCGTTTGTTGAAGCATAATTTCACTGATCCATATATGATAAGGATCTTGATCTTTACGCCATGGAAAATCTCTTTTATTTTCTTGATACCATTTAATTAATTGTTTTTGCATAATGTAACCTCAAAAATGAGTATACCATTAAATCCTTATAAAAGCATTAAAAGTGTCCCAGCAATTAAACAAATAAATCCACATAGAGATTTCTTATTAAGTTTTTCATGAAAAACAAAATAAGAGAAAATAACCGTTACTACTAAACTTAATTTATCAATTGGAACAACCACACTTGCTGGTCCCATTTGTAATGCCTTGTAGTAACAAAGCCATGAAGCTCCTGTTGAAAGTCCTGAAACAATCAAAAAGAACCATGTTCTCGTTGAAATTGATGATAAAGATTGATGACTTCCTCCAACCAATACCATTAACCATGAAAAAAATAACACGACAATTGTACGTAACGCTGTAACCACATGTGAATCTGTTTTTTTAATACCGCATTTAGCTAAAATAGATGTAATTTCTACAAAGAACGCAGAACCAAATGCACATAATACCCACATATAATCATCTCCCCTCAATGATTATAATACTTTTTACCAAATGTTGCCGTAAAGCTCCCAGCTTTACGGCAACTTTTTTAAGCTTTTATCAATAATATATATCATTAGATATCTTTTAGTAGTATAATGTATTCATGAAGTACAAATCGAATAATAATGTGATCTATTCCTGCAAATATCATGTTGTATTCTGTCCAAAATATCGACGTCCCGTTCTTGTAGATGGTGTTGATGATTGCTTAAAGGAGTTGATTAAAGAAACCTGCGATCAATTGAATGTCGAAATCATTGAAATGGAAATCATGCCCGATCATGTACATTTGCTTATGGGAGTAGATCCACAATATGGTATTCACAAAGCAGTTAAAAGAATCAAGGGTTACTCTTCCAGAGTGTTGAGACAGGAGTTTCCCTGGCTGAAATCAAGAATCCCAACACTATGGACCAATAGCTATTTTGTATCTACTGTAGGTGGTGCACCACTTTCTGTAATTAAGCAGTATATTGAAGATCAAAAAAACGTTTAGGTGATATCTATGCAATTAACAGAAACAGTCAAGCTTTATCCAAATAAATATCAAACAGAATTAATCAAGGCAACGATGTCGGAATATATTTCTACAGTCAATAAGCTTGTTTTTGATGCTGCTAATGGAAGATCTATTACAAAGATGACAACGGCAGATGTAAAGGCTGATCTTCCAAGTGCCTTATGTAATCAATGTATCCGAGATGCCAAGTCCATCATAAGAAAATATAATAAGGCTTTAAGAAATTCAAATACTAAAGTAAGACTTCCTGTTTTGAAAAAATGTGCTGTTATATCAACAATCAAAATTTTAGAATCAATGATGATTGTATAAGCTTTCCAGTAATGATCAATGGAAAGTCAAAACGTATATCAGTCAAAACAAAAATATCCAAAAGACAGAGATTGATATTTCCATCCAGTAAATTAGGAACGATGCGCATTGTTGTAAAAGGACATGATCTCGTAGCACAGATCGTTTATGATGCAAAAGAAGATGATGCTTTTTCAAATGACAATGTCATGGGCGTTGATCTTGGAATCAAATGTCCTGCTGTAAGCTATTGTCCAGATGGAAGTGTTAAGTTTTATGGAAATGGGAGAAAAAACAAATATATAAGAAGACACTACAATAATCTTCGAAAAAGATTTCAAAAAGCTAAGAAGCCAAAGGCAGTTGTTAAAATCAACAACAAAGAACAACGTATCCTGAAAGATATAGATCATAAACTAAGTCGCGAAATCGTAAATACGGCAAAAGCTCATGACATATCAGTAATCAAATTAGAGCGACTTCAAAACATACGCTCTACGACAAGAACAAGTCGAAAAAACAATCATAGCCTGCATACATGGTCGTTCTATAGACTTGCTACATTTATAGAATACAAAGCAAAACTGGCAGGCATAGAAGTTGAGTATGTAGATCCAGCGTATACAAGTCAGATCTGTCCAATATGTGGAAGTGTTCATCATGCAAATGACAGAAAATATACGTGCAGATGTGGATTTCATACACATAGGGATCTGCTAGGAGCAATAAATATATGCAACTCAACTGAGTATATTGGTAACAGATATACTGCCTAGAGAACTATAGGTTCTGCTCTAGGAGGGGTAATGGCATACCCCTATCTTGCACTGCGACCTATCAGAAATGAACTGGTCAGCCAACGATGTTGGCAGGTAGCAAGAATCCCCTGTCTTTAGACATGGGGAGTGTCAAAAATAATGCTTACAAATAACAAAAATTAAAAAAAATACTCCTCAATTGGAGCATTCTTTTACCAACTCATTTCTAATATTTCTTCATGTTTTTCTTTTAATTGTTTTAAACCTTGATAAGTCTTAACTATTTTATGATTTTTAATATAAAGTAAATTTGTTGGTTGTATAGTTTGCTTTTTAATCTTTATCTCCTTATCTTTCATTTCTACAAAATAAACACTATCTGTTGCTTTAGTTAAAGAACCGATTCCATTATCACTATTAATACTGTCCTTATTTTCTAGTGAATAAAAATAAACCCAATATTCATGTTGATTTTCTTTTAAAACTTCACTTACTTGGATATGATTGTACTTTTTATAAGGGTCTTTATTATTAAAACTATAAAATCCTATCACAATAAATACAACTAAAAATATAACTACGATCATTAATTTTTGTTTTGTCTTTTTCATAATCTTTTCTCCTCGTCTTTTAAACATGTGCTAAATCCATTTTTGTCGTTATCGCAATAATATCTCGATAATATTCTTCTTGTGTTTTATTATTTTTTTCTAAACATTTCGATATTTTTCCATCTTCTAAATAAAGTAATCTATTCGAATAAGAAGCAACAAGACTATCATGCGTTACCATTACAATGGTCGTATGATTTTCTTTGTTTATTTTTTTAAATAATTCCATTAGTTCTTTCGCATTTTCACAATCAAGATTTCCTGTGGGTTCATCCGCAAAAATGATTTTTGGTTTCATAATCAACGCTCTTGCGATAGCGGCTCTTTGTTGTTGACCTCCTGAACATTGAAGTGGATATTTATCAAGTATTTCTTCAATATTTAATTGTTTTGTTAATTGATTTAATCTTTCTTGTTGAATTTTTGGATCAATATTATTAATTCTAAGCGAAAATAAAATATTATCTTTGATTCTTAATGATTCTATTAAATTATAGTTTTGGAAAATAAAACCTATTTCTTTTTTTCTTAAAAGTGCTTTTTCGTTTTCTGACATTGTCATTAAATTATGAAGATTTATTTGTATTTTACCATTTGTTGCTTCATCAATCGTTGATAAAACATTTATCAATGTGGTTTTTCCTGAACCAGAAGTTCCCATAATACAAATAAATTCACTTTCTTCTACTTCTAAACTTACATCTTTTAAAGCCACTTTAGAAAAAGCACTATAAGGATTATAGACTTTCTTTAAGTTTTCCACTTTTATTGCTTTCATAATGTATTCCTCCTTTTACTCATATAAACAACAATTTGTGAAATTAAATAAGGAATCATGTATTCCAAAACAAGGCATAAAATGATTGATAGGCTGATTTGTATTTTCAAATAAAAGACACTTATTATACAAAACATATAAATCAAAGTAAAAATCCAAAATAAACCATAAAAATAATTTCCTTGTTGTGTAGAAACCTGTATAACTTCTTTTCTGTTTAATCCTATTTTAAATAAATTAGAATAATGATTTTTCTTTTCATATAAATCAATAAAGAAACGATTCATCAAACTTGTACTTAATAAAATATTAATTAAAATAAACGCAATTTGTAAGATCATAAAAATGAATGGTCTTTGAGTCGTTACAAGAATAAACGTAGGAAATAAAATAATTGATAACATAATATAAACTATTAAAGATTTTGATTGTTGCATAAAAATAGAAACATCTCCTAAAGATACATATTTTTCTCCTGATAATTTCAAATGATCAAACATATCTAATATTGTATGGGGAATAAAATAATAAAACATCCCATAAGCACCTATCGCTCCAATACAGGCCGCAATAGAAAATCCTGCATTTAATTCATAAGAAGAATACATGGTAAGGATTCCTAACATATAAGCAATAATATAAACGGTATCTGGTATTTTTAAGATGCGTTTATCTTCTTTATAGTGATTCATTGTATGATTTGTAAGAAGTTCACAAATATTTGTAGAAAGCGCATATCTTGTTTCTAAAAATACAATAAATATAAAGAGGATTCCTACAATCATAAAGAGAAATTCATAGAGTTCTTTATTGAGTAATATTAAAGGCATTTCTATTTTTAAATAGGATTTTATAAAATATAAAAACAATGGATTTAAAAATAAATAAACAAGATTTGAAATCAATAAGGAAATACTCATTACAACAACCATTTGAATCATCTTATAACCTATAATTTGTATTAGGTTATAACCTGATAATTTTAATAAACCTATCTCTCTTGAAGTCATTAAACAATGATAATAACAGCTATAACTTATAAGTGAGATGCAAATAACGAGTAAAACAAAAGATAATAGAATAACAATAAAATTATCATTGAGTTTGACTACATCCTCTGGTAAAGCATAAGCTGCATCAAAAACAACTTTATGGCCTATTTTAATGATCTTTTTAAGATAAGGATTTGTAAAAAACTGTATAAACAATAAACAAACAACGAATGTTGCACTCAAAGAATAAATAAAACTCATCAATTTTTTCTTTTCGACAAACAACATATGAATTGCCATCTTAATCATAAACATCACCTTCCCTTGTTCTTTACAATTTCATCATAGTCTTATTTTTTTTAATGTTTAGAAAAGAGGCACCAACAACCAAGATTACGTCATCAACAACAAAAAAGCTCCACATAAATGGAACTTTGTTTTCTTTTATAACTCCATAGATATTTTAACAATCTTAGAAAAATAAGTATCAAATGAATCATCATTTTTCATTAGATGATCTTTTATTTTTCCATCTTCAATGTAATACATTTGTGAAGAATAGGCTGCATCTAAAGGATCATGGGTTACCATAATAACCGTTATCTTATCTTCTTGATTTACTTTTTCTAAGTATTGCATGAGTTGTTTTGAACGAACGCCGTCAAGATTTCCTGTCGGTTCATCAGCGAAGATAATCTTTGGATGCATAATGAGTGTTCTAGCAACCGCTACTCTTTGGGTTTGTCCTCCTGAACATTCAAAGGGATATTTATCTAAAATATCGGTAATTTCCAATTCACCAACAATACGATCAAAATCATCTTGATCTATTTTTTTCTTAGAGAGTTTTAATGGTAATTGGATATTTTCTCTAATAGTAAGTGTATCTAATAAATTAAAGTTTTGAAAAATAAAACCGATGTTTTCTTTTCTAAAATGTGCTTTTTCACTATCAGACATTTCAAATATATTTTTACCATAAATAAATAATTTACCCTTTGTAAGATCATCAATTGTCGATAAAATATTCAACAATGTAGTTTTTCCTGAACCACTCTTTCCCATAATCGTAATAAATTCGCCTTCTTTAATACTTAAAGAAATTTGATCTAAAGCTAATTTAGGATTTTGACTTAAAGGATTATAAATTTTTGTAAGCATTTCTGTTTTTATGATTTCTTCCATGATAATACACTTCTCCCTTCTTTATAATCTGTGATAAGATACATCACAGTCATTGGAATAATATAAGCTAAACAAATAAATAGTGCTTTTAATGGTAATACTTCTTTGAGAATCAATGAAATAGATAACGTTAAAAGATAAATGCTGATACACATAAATAAAGTAAGATAGAATAAGAATATTTCTTTTTTACTATATTTTTTTATAGACTTTAAATCATACCCTAATGTGAATAACTTTTTATAAGAGTTTTTATTTTCTAATCTTCTGATATTAAGTCTTTGATAAATAATATAGTTTAAGATAAGATTTGTGAAAACATACATCAAGACAAATTCAATAAAAAATCCAGATATATCAACATAAACATAAATCATGACTGGCATCATTAAATTGATTAAAATACTTAATAAAATCAACATACTCATTTGATTAATAATAAAAATATAATTCTTTAAAACAACCATCATTTCACCAGAAACATTTTTTCTTTGAATAATTGTTTGAATTATCCTAGGAAGTGTATATTTTACAATTCCATTGACTCCAAAGACACATAATGAAAGTGGAACAATTAAATCAATCTTTAAAGTTGAGGTAGTCATAACATAAAGACCATAGATAAATAAAAACAAATAAAGAACTTCTTTAAATAAACTCTTTGTCTTAATCTTGTAAGAAATAACTTCATCACCTTTTACTAAATGTGTTGTTGGTGTTTGAATAATATATCTGAATTCAACAAAAATAATAACTAATATCGTTAGAAAGAAAAACGCTAACGTATCTGTATATCCTTTTCCAAAAAGGGCAGTATCTACATGTTCATGTAAATAAAATGAAATAAACTTAAATAATAAAGGTGTTACTACAATGCGTAATAAAGTAAATAATATAAGTGAAACAACTAAAATAATAACGAGTTGTATTACAAAAAATACAACTATTTCTTGATTAGTATGACCAAATATTTTTAATAAGCCTAAAATTCTTGAATGAACTTTATTATAGTAATTAGCAGAATAAACAATCAAATAAATACAAATAAGCATAAATACCAAAAGAACAGTTGATCTAAACAAATCCATAAAGAACGCTGTTAGATCATCCATATTTAAATTTGGATTAAGCGTTGTATTATAAAACATACTTAATATCAAACTAAGTAATAATAATGATCCTGTTATAACCCCTATCATACTTATATTCTTTTTCATCTCTTTAAAGAAATATTTAAAAGTAAAACCAATCATATATCTTTTCCCTTCTTTCTTTTCCTTACACCCTCAATGTAGACTATAGAGTAGGTTTATACTCAAGTATTTTTTTAATTATTGTTTAATTTCTTTCTCATTTAATTAAAAAAGGCACCAACAACAGTTAATGTGACATCAACAACAAAAGAAAATAGAAAAGAATATGTTATAATACAAAGCAGGAGGAAGTTATGAAAGTTACGGTTGGAAAAATAAAGAAAAGGAAAGTTATAAAATATTGCATTGGATTATTAGCTCCTTTATTTTTTTATCTCTTTTTATTAATGAATATTGATTTAGGGTATGATAACTATAAAGAATGTTTACTCTTTATTTTTATTACTACTTTATTTATAGTGATGATATTTGTTTTGCCAAGTTTAATATTTTTAAACTCTATGTGGGAAGTAAATCAAAATTCTTTAAAATATATTCATTTCGATCACAATTTAGATAAAACAAAATATCTTTATTCTTTTCTTTTTAGAAATAAATATCCTCGATATCAAATCAATTTAAGACTTTCGCAAATTGATTTTGTACAAATATCTTATTATCGTTACTCTTTTTATCCATCTAAATATTTAGTTGATGGTTCAGGATATAAAATTGTTTTTAAATTTAATATGTTGGATGGTTCACAATATATTATTGAAAACTTTGTAAGTCATGATAGAGAATCTTTTAAACAAGGAATTGAATTGATGAAAAAACAAGGTGTGCGTTTTGTTGATCCTTATCATTTATTAGAAGCACTTTGTTCTAATAAAGATATCAATCTACATATTGCCCTCGTTGAAAAGGAGAAAAATCATGATTAGAATTTCTCTTATTTCAAAACATTACAAACAAATAGAACCACTTATTCATCAATTCTTTGATAATTTACAAGTAGAATACATTCTTACAAATTATACACATCAATCCATTCAAGATATTTATTTTGTAGAAATAGAAAAAAAGGATGATTTAAATATTTTAAATCATCTCAAGAAATTAGAAAGTACACTTATTTATATTATTGGACCCAAAGATTTTGATTTAGTAAGTATATGTCTACAAAAGCAGACACATCTTTATTTTATTAATAGTGAATTAGAAAAACAGTTTATTCATTATCAAGATTTTATAAAAAAACAAATTCAAAAGAATTTTCAATATTATCTTTATCAAAGAAATGGGATTACTTCTAAAATAAGATTATCCCAAATCTATTATGTTGAATCACTAAGACATCAAATCATTCTTCATTCAATCAATGGCGAAATGATTGAAAGAAAAACATTAAGTCAATTTATTAAAGAAATACAATCTCTCGATTTTATTCAAATTCACAAATCTTATGTTGTTAATAAACAATTTATTCAAGAAGTAAAAAATCAAGAAGTTATTTTAAAAGAACAAACTCATCTTCCTATTGGAAGAAGTTATAAAGAAAGCTTAAAGGAACAAGATTAATGTTCCTTTTTAGCTTTAAAATAAAAGCCCCTCACTTAATAGTGAAGAACTACTACTTACAACCCAACCATTTTTATTTTGCCTATTGGTAACGGTATACTTTCTTTACACTTGAATTTTATCAAGAAAAAATAATAGATTCAATCGTTTATTTTTTTATAAGATTTAGATAATGACTATAAAAATAATCAATATCTTCATCATAAACAACAAGTATATTTTTTTCTTTAATTCCTAATTTATATTGTCCAATTTCAATAACTGTATCAAAATATTTTGAGTGATTACTTTTATATTTCTTTAAAACATTTTGATACGTATCATATTTAACTTCATCACTACTCCATGAACCTTTTTCATCCGTTATCTTATTTATTTCTTCATCACTTGGCATTCTTTCTTCTCTTTCATGTTCAACCACTAATTCTTTAAAGATATTCTTTGAAATAAAAGCATTAGCACATTGATAATATCCTTCATAAGAATAAACAGGTTCATCTACTTCTTGATCGTATCCTATTTTTTGATTAAATGTTGTAATATCAACAAGAAGATTTGAATCTTTTACATCAATCTTTTTGTTTTTTGGTAAAGTTATTGTTACTTCTTGTTTATCTAAATTAGAAAAATCTATTTCTCCATAAAGATTAAAAATACCAACATAAATTACCACTGTCATAATTATAATTATTTTCTTCTTTGCGGTATCTTTTATTAAAGGAATTCTTGTATTTACGATTTTCACATATGTCATAGTAATAATAAGATATCCGCCTATTTTCAATAATGTACTTAAACGATTCATCTTTAATACAAAAAACATGAGAATTGTAAAAACAGCTAAAATAATTGTTACTAATTGCACAATACCATCTAAATATTTAAGTTTTTGATAAGAATACGTTCTTTTCTTTAACGCTCTTCTTTTCACAAAGAGAGATAATGCACCTAAAACACATAGAAAACTACATGCATACAACAATAATGAAGTAAAATACATATCTAAGTTTAAAAGCAACGAACCCCACGTATATCGATAAAGCCATGATAAAAACTTTGTGACGCCATAAAAGAAAATTGCTGAAAAAAGGCAAAAAATAATCATCCATAGTTTAAACAATTTTAATTTTGTTTCACATAAAATATCTTCATCACTCGATAAATCCTCTGCATTTAAATCAAGATTACGATAAATATGCATATCTTGCACACAACAAACATGTTCATACCCTAAATAATTTAATGTTTCTAAATATTCATCCGTTAATGGATTATAATCGACTTGATATTTATAAGTTTGTGGTGTCTTTTCAAACTTAAAAAATGTATTCATAGAAACCAGATTCCATCCTTCTTTAGACATTCTCTCTAAATAAGGAACAAGTATTTCATCATAATATAATCGATTGCGTAAAAATGTATATTTATATTTCATCTTCGTAATCCCTTTTCATAAACAAAATAATTTGTTTTTGCATCCTTTCTTTTTCCGATTCAAGTTTTCTTTTTCCATTATTTGTAATAAGATAAACCTTTCTTTTATTTTCTTCTTTTACTAATTTTATATAACCTTCATTTTCAAATCTTGGCAAAAGTGCATAAAGTGTACCAGCTCCAACTTTTACATCTCCTTCGCTCATTTCATTGACTTTTTCCATAATTTCTAAGCCACAAAGTGGATCATAAAGTGCAAGTAATATATAAAACATTTGTGGTGTCAATGTTTCAAATTCTCTTCTAGCCATTCTCTCACCTCTTTTATTATCGAATATCGATACTTATCTCACTTTCATTATATCGATATTCGATAATAAAAACAATACTTTCTTTTCTTTACTTATTTTTAACCTTTTTATTATTGAATATTGATAGAAACTCTTTTCATATTTCTATATATTCTAAAAAAGAATAGAGGATTAAAAAAATGAAATTAAATGAAAAAAAGATTAGTGATTTCTTTAAGATTATTAATGAAAAGAAAATAAAAAGTGTTTTTCAACCTATTGTTTCCTTAAAAACAGGAGAAATAGTATCTTTCGAAGCCTTAAGTCGTATTACTTTAGAATCATGCCCTATAAATATTGAAGAATTATTCAAGATAGCTAACACGCTTGAACAATCATGGAAGTTAGATCAACTATGTCGTAAATGTGCAATTAAAACAAGTCAACAAATGCCTTTAGGTAAAAAGTTATTTATTAATGTGGATGCTAATATTTTACTTGATCAAGATTTTGTTCAAGGATTCACAAAAGAATATTTAAAGAAATATCATTTAGATTCTAATAATATTGTTTTTGAATTATCTGAAACAACATCTATAGAAGATAAACATTTATTTAAACAAGCTGTTAGACATTATCGCAGCCAAGGTTTTGAAATTGCGATTGATGATGTTGGTTCAGGATATTCTAATTTAAATAGAATCAATCATACACAACCCGAGTATCTAAAGCTTGATCGAGAGCTTATTCAAGATATTCACTTAAATAAAGATAAACATACAATGGTTGAAGTTATGGTAAATTATTGTAAGGAAATGAATTATAAGTTAATTGTTGAAGGAATTGAAACAAAAGAAGAACTTGAATGTTTAATTCAATTAGGGGTTGAATATGGTCAAGGTTATTATTTAAAGAAACCTATTGATAACTTTGAGGATCTTTTACCAGATATCAAGGAAACTATCAAAAAATTATACAAGAAATATAAGAAAACTTTAGACATTCCTACAATAGATTCACTTTGTCATTTCCCTTGTACATTAAAAACTTATCAAAATATAAACAATGCTTATCAACTTTTTGAAGAAAATAATACCACTCAAAGAATTTATATCATCAATGATGAAGGACATTATTTAGGTTATTTAAAAAGAGAGAATATGCTTTGTAATTTAGATGCAGCTGAATCTAATCTTTTTAAAGACTCTCTAATTGTTCCTTCCCATTTACCTATTAAAAATGTTTGTCAACTTTTTCTTGAAAATGAACATTCACGTTTTTATGAAGATATTATTGTTTTAAAGAACCAATGTTTTTATGGTATTGTCACTATTAAAGATTTATTAAAATATTTGATAAAATAGATAATATGCACTTTCCTCTATTAAGTACAACTTAATAGAGGGTTGTACTATATTCTACAAATGTTATAATAATAGAAATATTTTAATAAAAGGAGATTATATTATGTCAATTAAATTAATTAAAGCGTCATATGAATATCAAGATTTAATTGTAGATATGTTGAAGGAGTGGATTGATTATAATAATAATCATCCTGAAGCTAATACTTCTCCAGCTTCTATTTTTAAAAATGATTATCATAATTTTGATTATTATATTAATAGTCTTGATTTAAAAAATCCAAAACCTGGTTTGGTAGAAGATTCAACATTTTTCGCCTTAGATGTAGAAAGAAATAAAATGGTTGGAGCCATCAATATTCGTCATAAACTTAATGATTATTTATTAAATTACGGTGGACATATTGGTGATGGGATAAGACCAAGTGAAAGAAAAAAAGGTTATGCAACTAAAATCATCGGTTTAGCTTTAAAAGAATGTCAAAAGTTAAATATTGATAAAGTACTTCTTGTTTGTGATAAGGATAATATTGGTTCTGCAAAATCAATTAAAAACAATGGTGCTATTTTAGAAAATGAAATTGTTAAAGATGGTAAAACAATTCAAAGATATTGGATAGAAATTAAATAAGGGTTCAGCTAAACCCTTTTTTGTTATAAAATCCTATATTTGTACATAAAGAAATCATTACGTAATAATGATTTCTTTATAACCCCAGGCAACCCAACCAAGATAAGGTTTAATATTCATTTTCGAAACCTTAAAACTTCTTACTTCATACCTCTTTTCATTTGCTCACTTGATAAAGTTTTCAGAGGATATTCGTTGATCATTTACTAGTAAACTTCCTTGTAATACAATAGTTTTCATCGTTTTCCCACCCCTCTATATATGAAAAGTGGTATTGCTTTGCAATACCACAAATATTCAATATTTAATCTTCTACTTTATTAATACAAGCAAGTGCATTTAAGCTACGAGGATATCCCATATATGGAACACATTGTAAAACAACATTTGTAAGGAAAGCTTTATCATTTCCTAAATTTAAGTTTCCTTGAATATGGGCCATAACTTGAGGTTCACATCCACCTTGTCCATATAAGAAACAGAAAGTAATCATTTCTCTTTGTTTTAAATCTAACCCAGTTCTTGTATAGTAATCACCAAAACAGTTAGAAGCTAACCATTTATTGACTGTTGCTTTTTTCCAAGCTTCATTCATATGTTCACCAAAAATATCTACTTGTGCTTGGATTCCTTTTTCTAATCTATTTTCAATTGTCGTTGTTGTTTGTGATTCTAATGGAAGTTCGATTCCTTTTTTATTAAATACTTCATTTGTAACTTTTAAGAATTCTAGCATTCTTCCATATCCTAAATAGTCAGTTGCTTGATAAACCATTTCTTTTACTTGCACAGGCGACAAAACATCTAAAGCTTTTTCAAGAACTTCTTCATAAGCACAAATTCCTTGATTTCCCATTAAAACGGATAAAACAGCTAAATAACGCGTTGGTTCATCTAATTTATTTCCTTCATCATTTTTAACTTCTTCTAAAAAATAATCAAATCTTTCTTTGTATTCTTTATCTGTTGCATATAAATTCATCTTTCTTCTCTCCTTTTATTTAATTTCATTTACCCATTCTTTTACATCACTTGTAGCCTCTTTTGATGCTAACTTTGAAACATACAATCCTTTTACCATTGGAGCACTTGGTTCAAGTACTTGAATTGTTTTTTCAGTATCTGACAATCCACTTTCACCACTTGTACAAAATAGTGCAATTGTTTTGTTAGATAAATCATAATCTTCAAAGAATGTATAAAGAATCATAGGCATCTCTCCCCACCAGTTTGGATACCCTACGTAAATGGTTTCGTATTCATCAATATTTTCAATTTTATTTTTAATCTTTGGTCTTGCTTTTTCTTGTTGTTCCTTTTTCACATCATCAACAACCATATCATAATCATCACTATAAGCAACTTCAGGAACAATCTCAAAGATGTCTGAATTGGTTTGTTTTTGTATTTCCTTGGCAATATTTTGAGTACTTCCAACCCAAGAGAAATAAATAACTAATGATTTTGAATAGACTTCTTTTAAATCTGTTTGTGTTTTGTTTTCTTTTTAGCGGTTGCTTTTTTACTACTGCAAGCACTACAGATAAAAACTAAAATTAAAGGTTACATCAATGTACAAATCTTTTTCATTCCTTATTTTCCCAATCCATCTCATATCTTAAATAATCAATTCTTGATAATTGTTTTTCTTTTAGATGAACTTCATCTAAGATTCCTTTTCTTTTTTTATTTAAAAGCTTTAAACATTCTCTTTCATTTTTTTCCAAAGAAAGTTTCATATATTTTTTTATTTCTTCAACTGTAAAATCTAAATCATATAACATCATAATCAAGTTTAATCTTTCAAAATCTGTTTCATCATATTGCCAAGATCCCATTACTTTTTTAACTTCTTGACACAATCCCCAAATTTCATATTCTTTAAGGATATGAATTGGAATATTATATTTTTTACTTGCTTCTTCAATTGTCATAAGTATCATTCTTTCTTTACAACTTCATTATAATTCACTTTATTTTAAATATCTAATACTTATAATTTATTAATAATGATACCTTTTAGGTATTAAAATAGATGATATTTCTATCCTCTCTTAAAGTATTCTCTTGCACATTTGATAAAAACAGTTGTTGCTGGAAAAAAGAATTGTTCTTTTTTCCAAGCAAGTGGCATTTGTTGATGAAGTGATGATTTTAAAGCTAAAACATAAATCTTTATAACCATAACTTAGCTTGATACCTAAAACAACACTCACTTTGCTTTGTACAAAGAGGGGTTCTACCACGAGAAACATTTCCTGCATCTTTGCATGATATATTGAAAGATAACAAAATCATCTATATAAATTCTAATCGCAAAAAGTTCTTTATGTTTATCATGTTTTTCGCAATTAAACATCAAAATTTAAAACAATCATCATAATTAAAATCTTTAACTTCACTGTAGCTCATGATTTCTACTTCTTAATCAACAACATATTCTTCACCAGGTGCTAAAACAACAACTCTCTCAGGATTAACGACATTGTCTAAAATATCTTGTGGATTTCCATTAAAAGCACTTGCTTCAGGTGCATCAACACTTCCCCAATGAATTAAAACAAGTTTTGTATTTGGATAAGTATTAGCCAGTTTATAAGCATTTTCTAAACCAATGTGCACAGGATTATCCGCAAAGTCAAAGAACATTACATCTGGTGGGTCCATATGTAATTGACAATTCAGCAATTTAGAATCTCCTACATACCAAATCTTTTTTGTTGGTGTTTTTACATAGAAACCACAATATTCACGATCTTCCCATATACGATAATTATATTTTGCGACTTGGTTTTGCCAAGCATGATCAGCAGGTGTAAGTTCAACATCAATATCATTAATTTGAATATGATCTCCAATATCATGTCCAATTCCATCCAAACCACATTCTTCTTTCATTAAAGAAGCAACATAATAAGAAGTATGATATTCTTTACAAACATCCTTTAAATCTCTACACGTTGATCTTGAATAATGATCATTATCTACATGAGATACTAAAATAGCATCCACATGAGGTACATCTTTTACATCAATTGGCATTTCAATCAATAAGGTCATATCAAAGCCTTCTAAAAGGGGATCAATCATAATCACTGTTCCATGATCATTGATCATGGCTCCTCCGCCACCTAACCAATAAACACGGATGTTTCCTTGATCTTCAAAATCTTTTTTTGTCATTGTGACTGTTTTTGGTGTAACTGCTTGTCCTTTTTCATTCTTTAACATCGATATTTCATCCTTTCTTTTATCTAATTTTATTATATTAAATGAAATATTAACAACAATGCATAATCCTCTTTATCTATCCATATATTGACAATTTATCTTATTTGTCTATTTATATAAAAAATACCTATTAAAAGCTTCTTTAATAGGTAACTTATGATTAAAATTTAATAATTTGTGGTTCGTGAGTAAATGATGAAAAAATAGCTGTAGCATTTTCAAAATAGAAAACTTCCGTATTTCCATCATCTGCTTTATACATCTTTTGTAAACTTGGATAAGCATCTAACATAGATTGTCTTGCTTCATTACGATCATCTTCGATTAATTTTCCACTTACTCGTAACCATTCTCCATTTTTAAAAGCACAAATTTCTGCTTTAGGATTTTGATGAAGTTGTTTCGAAATATCTTTGACTTTTCCTGTTTGAATATAAAGCTTTCCTTCAAAAACATGTGCTGTTCCAAAGGGTCTTACTCTTGGTTGATCACCTTCTACTGTTGCTAAATAATAAGTTTCTGCATCTTTTAAAAATTTTAATACTTTATCCATAATGATCCTCCTTTATTTCCTTTATTTTATCACTGCATAAAGAAAAGGACAAAAAATTTGTCCTTACCATTTTTCTCCTGGATATTGCATTTTCCATTCTTTACGAAGTTGACTCATAATATCCATGACATCCTTTGTATACTCTAAATTTAAATGTGAATCATCTTGATTTCTAACAGCTTCTTCCATATCACACATTTCATAATAAAGTGCATTTTCAGTATTTCCTTTTTCAATAACTGTTTGTTTTCCTGTTACAGCATCCACAATCGTTGCTTTTTGTCCGCGAGGAAATTCATAAACTTCAATATACCCTTTTTCTAATGAAATCATAATTCTTTTAGGTTGTTTTGAATGCATTGATAAAGCAATCGTTGCCATTTGTTGATCTTCATTTTTAAGCAAAATCGTTGCTTGTTCATCAGAGCCTGTAGGTGCAAACCTCACTTGACTTACTATTTCATTTGGCTGTTTAGACATAAAGCTACGTACTGCAGAAAGAGCATAAACTCCAATATCTAATAAAGCTCCACCAGCAAGATTCATATTAAAGAAACGATTATTCATATCATATTCTTTAAAACTTCCAAAGTTTACTGTCATGATTTGCATTTTACCAAGTTCACCGCTTTGCATAATTTTCCATAATTCTTTATAGATTGGCATATGCCAAATGGTCATGGCTTCTGCAAGAATTAAATTTTTCTCTTTAGCAAGTGCCATCATTTCATCTAATTCACGACTATTTAACGTAATTGATTTTTCTACGAATAAATGCTTTCCATGTTCTAACGCCTTTTTCATAAATTGATAATGCGTATTATGTGATGTTGCCAAATAAATAATATCAACATTTTCATCATCAAACACTTCATCAATTTCATCATAGACTTTTTTAACACCATACTTCTTTGCAAAATCAATAGCCTTTGTTTGTGTTCTATTGGCAACTCCATAAAGTGTTTTACCCATCTTTTGTAAAGCTTGTGCCATTTCGTTAGCAATCACACCTGTTCCTATGACTGTCCAGTTCAATTCTTTTTCCATACAAATCCCCCTTGTGACTTTATTTTATCATATTTGTGTATAAATAAAATCAACAAATGTCATATTATTTCATGTTCTCATTACAGAACAAAAGCTTTTGAATAACATTTTGTGTTCTGATATCAGAACACAAACATAAACGTTAGGAGTTTTGTTCTAATACTAGAACAAAAAAGATTGTAGATACTGTCCTACAATCTTTTTTTGCATCAAATCTTAATGAATATCATATCCTCTTTTATATGTACAAAAAAATTATTCTTAATCCAAATAAAAATAAAAATATTCCTAAAATCATATAAGAAATAACATATTCTTCATCTTCATAAACAATATGCAATCTTTCATCATAATAAAAGAAATCAATATCTCCTACTTCTTTTTTATAATCATGTCCTTTGGTTTTATATTTTACATTCGTTCCTTGATGAATAGATTGATAACAATATATATACGTAATTTCATGAACACTAACAGGTGATTTATATACAGATGTTAATTCCATAGTAATCATTTTAAAATTATCTTTGAAAATAAAATAGTTTAACCCCTTCAATATATTAAATGCACCCTTTATAGTAAATAAAAAACCTATTATCATATTCAACCTCATCTATTGTAATTAATTGAACTATTTAAACAATCATCTACATGACACATTTCTTTCTATCACCTTTTATTTATTATTTTCACTTCTATTGCCAAATTTCAATTAATAAAAAAGTCTTAGAAAATCAAGACTTTTTAATCATATTGGCGTCCTCGAGGTGATTCGAACACCCGATCTATCGCTTAGGAGGCGATTGCATTATCCAGCTATGCTACGAGGACAAAGCCTCTATTATCCTAACAAATATTTATTTAAAATACAATCTATGTATCTAATTCTTTCATTTTATTACGAAAGTCAATGATATCATTAAAAAGCATACGAATGACACAAATCATTGGTACTCCAATGAACATTCCAATAAAGCCAAAGAAATGTCCAAAGACGGTAATAGAAAGTAAAACCCAAAATGGTGAAATACCAACAACATCTCCTAAAATCTTTGGTCCTAAGAATAAACCATCAAATTGTTGTAAAGCAAAGACAAAAACTAAGACTGCTAAAGCATGGAATAAATCTCCTGTCATCAAGGCTACAAGAACAGCAGGAAACCCACCGATAAATGGTCCAAAGTAAGGAATCATATTCGTAATCAAAATAAAGGCAGCAAGAATTGGGAAGAATTTTACTTTTAAAATAGCGAGTCCAATAAATGCGATAATTCCAATAATTAACGAATCTAAGAATTTTCCATAAATAAATTGTCCAAAGATTTGATGTGAGCGTACTGCATAATCATGAATAAGTTGTATTTTTTCTTTTGACATAAAAAGTGAACATAAGCGATCAAAGATACTTACAAGCCTTTTTGCTTCAATTAAAACATAAGGTGTAAAAATCAAACCTAAAACAGCTGTAATAATCGTACTTCCTGCTTTAAAAAGAGTCCCAAGTGTCGTAATAGGATCAATAGCTTCAATTGAATTAACATATTTAACAACCATTTCATCTATCTTAATAATAACTTCACTGGCAAGATTACTTCCTAAATAAGTTTCCAATGTTTTTTCAAAGTTTTTAATATACAAGGTTAAATTATCCGCAATATTGACAACATAATTGACAAGTGCTGGAATGATTGCAATCATTAAAACAACAATAATTAAAACAAAGACAACAAAAACAAAAATAGAAGAAATTGTATGACTATATTTAATAAGCTTTTTATTTTGAAAAGAGTCTAAAAACATTTCAAATTTATAAACCAATGGTTGTAAAAAATAAGCAAGTATTGCTCCTACAATCAAAGGAATAAAAGCTGATAAAATATTGGAAAATAATGAAATATCAAATGTTTTATAAATAAAAATAATAACACACGCACACAAAATAATTCCTACATAATTCTTTACTGTCCTCATTTTAAACCACCTCAAACTTTTTTCCATTATATCACATTCTCTATATTTTTACGATGCTTATTCCAACTTCTTAATAATCTTCTTATATAATAAATACTCATTTTTTCATAAACTTCTTGAGTCTTTAAATCTACTAAACAATAATCTTGTTCATATTTTATAATGGTCAAACCATAATGATATAAACTACTAATGATATCAATATCCAATAAAAAAACCTCCTTTACACATTCTATGTATAAAGTGAGGTATTATAATAAATAAATAATAAATAGCTTAAAGACAACAAAAAGCCACCTATAACATCAGAAAAATAATGTACACCTAAATAGATACGACTTAATCCTATTAAAAAAATCATCATCATTAAAAATATTTCTATTACTTTTTTATATTTTAGAGAGCTTTTTTGAACTTCAAGAACTAATAATCCATAACCAATCATTGCTGACATACTATGACCACTTGGGAAACTATAGTTTGTTTCTTTAACTAAATGATATATTTGAGGTGGTCTTGGTCTTTTAACCAAAGCTTTAATTATACGATTCATTCCTTGAATAATTAACAAGTGAATTCCTACCCAAATATCTTTTTTATTTTTTAGAATCACTAAAGTTAAAACAAGAATTACATAAAACCAAGTACTTCCAAGGGTTGAACAAAGTGTAAAAAAGGATGTCATCAAATCACATTTTAAATTTTGAACCAAATGATAAATGAACCAATCTATTGGTTGAATGACTTGATATTTAATCAAAAAGTAATCAATGATAAATAAACAAAGAGGAATCATAAATAAAAATTTCTTTTTCATCTTATTCTTCTATTTCTAATTGATAAACTTTTTCAAAGACTTTAATAAGCATACCATAAAGCTTTTCATTACTACTACTAATTAAAAAACCATAAACACGCTTTGTGAGTGCTTTATATAATTTAGGATCATTGAATCCTAAATGTGCATTTAAAAGTTCAATTTGTTCCTTTTGATTTGATCTTAATAACAAATAAACAGTAATAACATATACCTTAGATAAATATTCAATAACATAACTTCTTTGTCTTCGGCTCTTTAAAGAATAAACATCATATAAATCCCATAAGCTTTTCATTAAATCAACATAACTATTTGATTTAGAAATATGAATTTTTCGACGTGTTCCATAACAATGGAAAGGAACATTTAAATAATACATTGATTTAATATAAGGAATTGTTCCATAAACTGTTAATTCATTATAAAAAATATTTTCTTCATCTGTATTTATCTTTTTTAAAGTACTTGTTTTAATAATGACTGAACCTAAATCAATTTGAAAATGTTTATGAAATGCTTTAATATTATGCCATTCAAAAATTGTTTCCATTGGAAAAACATTTTTATAAGAGACACGTTTTTCTTTTTCTTGGGGAATAACATATTTATAATCAGTAACAAGCACATCTAAATTAGCTTGAATTCGAATAAAGTCACGAATCGTTTCAATAACACTTACGAGTGAAGGTTGATCTAAATAATCAAAGCATTGAAGTATTTTGAAATAAAGGCCCTCACTATGTTCTAGAGCTATTTTTAAAAAAGGAACATCTTCCCTTGTTGTAATAACTTTTACAGTTTCAGGATAAGCTTCTTCATATTCTTTAGCTACTTGTAATGTTTCGTCATGTGAATGACGATCGACAATTAATACTTCTACTTCATCTTTCATTAAAAGACATGAATTAATGGCTTTATGCATTTCCATGATTGAGTTATAACAAGGTATACATACTGTTAATAATTTCATAATTTAATCCTCCAAAAATATTTTATCATAATTCATCTATTAGTACACGTATTATTGCATTTCCTTTGATTTTGTGCTATTTTATTAAAGTATTTATAAGGAGGAAATAATATGCATTTTGTCATTAATGTATTTGTTGCTGGAGTATGTTTTATCTCTCTTATTTTATTTAAAGAGATTTTTAATAAAATCATGAAAGTCTTATTAAGTGTTGTTGGATGTGGAACTTTATCATATGCACTTTCTATTCTTATTAAAAAATGCGGTGAATGGTTCGGGTGTTGGTCTGGAGACGCTAAATATATTTTTAGTAATTTCTTATGGATCTTACCAATCGTTCTTGTTGTTTATATTATTATTTGTTTTATTATTACAAAGAGAAATAAAGCTTAAATCAAAGCTTTATTTTTTTATACCCACAGCTTTTTTTGCAAGTCCATCGGCTACTTCATTATAATAATCGCCACTATGTGCTAAAACTTTTTGAAAATAGATATCAATATTTTTCTTCATTGCCTGTATGGTTTTTACATAGTTTTGCGTTTGTTCCTTATTTGCTTTCCATAAACCTGTTGCCCACTTTTCAATACCTTCATAATCATAGTAAATACAAATAGCTTCATAATGATGATCGATTGCATATTGAATAGCTTTTAAACATCCTAGTATTTCCCCTGAAACATTTCTCATAGAAGCATACTCTGGTTGACTTCCCTTACCTAATAACTGTTTGATAACCTGTTGTCCTTCAATTAAAACACAACCATATCCATATTCTTTCGTTTTTATGTTAAAACTTCCATCAACATAGGCAAGTAATCCTAAATCATCACTTGCTTTCTTTACTTCTTTTCCTATAAATACTTTTGCTTCCTCTTCAGTTGTAAATGATTTATAAACAGCTCCCGAATAACCATTGACTTGTTCTTTACATTCATCCCAAGTATGATAAATTCCTGGCTTTCTTCCTTCTTTAACTGCATAAAATTTTGCCATAGTTTACTCCTTTATTTATTCTTTTTTATTATAATCATTGAAACAATAATTGTATATCTTTTTCAATTGTTTTAAAATAAATATAGTCTATTTTAAACAAGTGAGGTAAAGTGTATGAAACGATGTCTTATTATTATCAATCCATCATCTGGAAAACATATTATTCAAAATAAACTTGATCGTATTATCGGTCAACTAACTTTACAAAACATTGTAGAACATTTTGAAATATTTTATACAAAGAAAAAAGATGATGCTTATTATAAAACAAGAGATTGTGATGAGAATCAATATGATTTTATCATGTCTGTTGGTGGTGATGGTACTTTAAACGAGGTTATTTCAGGAATGGTAGATAGTCATAAAAAAATACCATTATGCATATTAGCGGCAGGCACAGTAAATGACTTTGCAAATTATTTAAATATTCCAAATTCAGTAAATGGGATTGTAGAAATGATTAAAAACTTTAATGTTGTTTCGAGTGATGTAGGAAAAATTAATAATCAATATTTCATTAATGTTGCTGCTGCAGGAATGTTTTCAGATATTTCTTTTGTGGTATCAAAAGAAGAAAAGAAAAAGTTTGGTCCATTAGCTTATTATTTTAAAGGCATGACCCAACTCCCTCAACAGTTATCTACAAATCTACATCTTAATGTAACGGTTGATGATGAAAGTTTTGAAGAAGATGCTTACATATTTGCCATCACAAATACCAATCGTGTCGGTGGCTTTGATGGTATCATTCCTTTTGCGGATATTAATGATGGAAAACTCGATCTTGTTATTGTAAAAAGATGTTCTGTTACGGATTTAATTGCTTTGATTAAAGATTATCGTTTTGGTAAACATGATAAAAGTCCTTTTATTCACTATGTTCAAGGACAACATATTCACATTACTTGTGATCAAGATCTCACAATGGATATAGATGGTGAAGAAGGAACCCATCTTCCTATTGATGTACATAACTTACAAAAATCAATTCAATTATTAGTTCCTTCAAAATAAATAATCATATAAAAAGATTTCACTATTTTATAACAGTTGAAATCTTTTTTTATTCTAATTAATAATTTTTAAAACATCTTCTTCATTTGTTACATTAAATATATTTAATGTAAGTTCGTTTAGTTTTTCTAGCGATGTATTTGTAAGTTGTTTTTCTAAAAGTCTTGATAAGATTCCTAGTTTTACTTTAAGTTGTTCTTTTAAAGTATTTTGTTTTTCTTCTCGTTTTCCTTTTTCAATTCCTTGATCTTCAAATCTTTGAAATAGTCTGTCCATCGCTTCACACATATTGATTTCATCTCCTTCTGGTAAATCTTCTCTTTTAATTTTCGTACGTGTAAATGTTGCCGCCATCATGAAGTTTTCTATTTCGATTTTACGATTGTTTCTTAAATTATCATAATTTCCTGCAAACATGCTTTGACTGATTTCTACAACTTCTTTTAATCGTTGATTGGTAAGCTTTCTTGCATCCATTGTTTTAAGTTCGACAACAGGTAATCTCCAATCATTGATATAAGGTTCCATCTCTGGTGGAATATTTTTCAATGTTTCTTTCAATGTTTCTGGTGATTTCCATTCTTTATCTCCCGTATAGAACACAAAGCTTCCTACTGGATAGATTTCTTGTTTACTTTCAACCTGATTGATATAAATCGTTGCATCATAGTTGAGTATGCGAAAGATCATTTTTTCATCAAAAGTCCTTTGATGTTCAACTCCAATAATCACATACTCTCCATGAATACTTGCCTTTCTTACCACATCTCGATATCTTTTGATCTCTGTTGGCTTGTCGACCTTTCCTATCAAGGTCGACAGATCATTTTCTCTTGAAACAAGCTCTTCAGGTTGAATGACCTGTCTTTCTTGAAAAAAAGCATAATTACAAAGATCTGCAAAACAACCTTTATCTCTGAGTAGTTTTTTACAAGTACTGTCACTAGCATTTCTTTCTTTAATGCACATCATCTTTCCTCCTTATATAAATTTTTTTTATTAAGGTTTCATACATCGCTTTTTGTTTATATTGTTTATCATATTTATAAGGAGTTTTTCTGATGTTGTTGTACCATGTTATCAAAGACAATTTGTCTCAAATTTGTGCGTTTTCTAACCATGGCGATTTAATTTTTATCTATCATTATTTTAGCTTTCCTCTTTTTCTTCTTCAATGGACGTTTAGTCCAAAAGAAAACAAAAAAAGCTATTGATGGATTAATCCATTTCAATAGCTCCTGTATATAATTGATAATATTTACCTTTTTCTTTAATAAGTGATTGATGATTTCCTCTTTCAATAATATGTCCTTGTTCTAAAACCATAATACAATCACTATTTTTAATGGTTGATAAACGATGGGCAATAACGAGCGTCGTTCTACCATGCATTAATTTATCCATTCCATCTTGTACAAGTTTTTCTGTACGAGAATCAATAGAAGATGTTGCTTCATCTAAAATAAGTGCTGGTGGATTAGCAACAGCTGCACGCGCAATCGCTAATAACTGTCTTTGTCCTTGCGATAAGTTCGCCCCATCTCCTGTAAGCATTGTTTGATAACCATCTGGCAAATGTTTAACAAAGAGATCGGCATTGGCAAGTTTTGCTGCTTCAATACATTCTTCATCCGTAGCATCAAGACGCCCATAGCGAATATTATCCATAACTGTTCCAGTAAATAAATGTGTATCTTGTAATACCACACCTAATGATCTTCTTAAATCGTCTTTTTTAATGAGTTTAATATCAATCCCATCATAAGTAATTGAACCTTTTTGAATATCATAGAATCGATTAATTAAGTTTGTAATCGTTGTTTTACCAGCACCAGTCGCTCCAACAAAAGCAATTTTTTCACCAGGATTAGCATAAACATCTACATTGTGTAAAACCATACGATCATCAAAATAACCAAAGTCAACACCTTCTAGACGAATGTCTCCCTTCATTTCAACAAGTTCAACATGTCCATCACTACGAGGATGTTTCCAAGCCCAATGTCCTGTTCTTTTATCTGTTTCAACCATTTTTCCATCAACAGTTTCTACACGACATAAAGTCACAACACCTTGATCTTCTTCACTTTCTTGATCTAATAAATCAAAGATACGTCCTGCTCCTGCTTGTGCCATAGCAACAGCATTGATTTGTTGAGAAATTTGTCCAATAGGTTGGTTGAAACTTTTATTCAATGTTAAGAAAGCAACAAGTGTCCCAATTGTTAATGCAAAATGTCCATTTAAAGCAAGAATAGCACCTACAATTGCACAAATAATATAGGAAATATTTCCAAGTTGTACTGTAACTGGCATTAAGATATTCGCAAATTTATGTGCTTGATAAGCACTTTCTCTTAATTCATCATTTAATTTTCTAAAATCAGCGATTGCTTGATCTTCGTGATTAAAAACTTTAACAACTTTTTGACCAGAAATCATTTCTTCAATATATCCATTAACTTTACCTAAATCGCTTTGTTGTTTAACGAAGAATTTACCTGATAAAGAACCAAGTTTTCTTGAAACAACAAGCATCACCATAAGCATACATACACTTAACACAGTTAAAGGAATATTTAAAATAATCATGGATATAAATGTTGTCACAATAGTCATACAACTTGAAATAAGTTGAGGAATTGATTGTGAAATTAATTGTCTTAAGGTATCAATATCATTTGTATAAACAGACATTGTATCACCATGAGGTGTTCTATCAAAATAACGAATTGGTAAAGATTCCATATGTTCAAACATATTAATTCTTAAATCTCTTAAAAAACCTTGTGTTACATAAACCATAATACGGTTAAATGTAAAGGCACAAACAACACCACAGGCATATAGTGAACCTACTCGAATCAAAGCATGGAACAATCCACTAAAGTCAGGTGAAGAACTTTTTAAAAGGGGAACAATATAATCATCGATTAATGTTTGCATAAACATTGTTCCTTGAACATTAAATAAAGCATTTCCTACAATACATAGAAAAACAATAATTAAATGAATTTTATATTTACTCCATAACATTTTAAGTAAACGTTTCATTGTTCCTTCTTTCATTATTCTTCCTCCTTTCCTTTCATTTGTGTTTCATAAATTGTACGATAAATTTCATTTGTTTCTAATAATTTTTCATGTGTATCGAAACCATCCACAACACCATCATTTAAAACAATAATACGATTTGCATTTTGAACTGATGAAATACGTTGTGAAATAATAATTTTTGTTGTATCTGGAATACGTTCATTGAATGATTCTTGAATACTTGCATCTGTAGCCGTATCAACAGCACTTGTTGAATCATCTAAAATTAAAATCTTAGGATTTTTAAGTAACGCTCTAGCAATACATAAACGTTGTTTTTGTCCACCTGAAACGTTTGAACCACCTTGTTCAATATACGTATTATAACCATCTTCAAAACGATCAATAAATTCATCAGCACATGCTAAACGACAAGCTTCTTTACATTCTTCTTCTGTTGCGTTTTCATTACCCCAACGTAAGTTTTGTAAGATTGTTCCACTAAATAAAACGTTCTTTTGTAAAACAACAGAAACTTCATCTCTTAAAACTTCAAGATCATAATTACGAACATCTTGTCCACCAACAACAACACTACCTTCGTCAACATCATATAAACGAGAAATAAGGTTGACCAAACTACTTTTAGCACTTCCGGTACCACCAATAATTCCAATTGTTTCACCACTTTTAATATGAAGATCAACATCTTTTAAGACCGCTTCTCCACTACCATGTTTATAAGAAAAAACAACATGATTGAAATCAATGGAACCATCTTTTACTTCAGTTAAAGCTTCTTGAGGAGAGACTAAATCAGATTGCTCATTAATAACTTCTGCAATACGTCTTCCCGAAGCAAGTGACATCGTAATCATAACAAATGCCATAGAAAGCATCATAAGTGACATCATAATATTCATAACATAGCTAAATAAACTTGTAAGTTCACCTGTAGTAAGAGTCCCACCTACAATTGCTTTAGCACCTAACCATGAAAGCATTAAAATTGAACCATAAACAGCTATTAACATAGCTGGGTTATTATAAGATAAAACGGATTCTGCTTTAACAAAAAGTTTATAAATGTTTTGTGCTGCTTTTTTAAATTTTTCATTTTCATATTTTTCTCTAACAAACGATTTAACAACACGAATACCAACAACGTTTTCTTGAACACTTTCATTTAAAGTATCATATTTAGGAAAAACATCATTAAAATATTTTGTGGCATGATACATAATTGTTGTAAGGACCGCTACTAAGAAAAAAATGGCAACAACAAAAATCATACTTAATCTAAAGTTGATCATCATGGCCATCGCAAGGGCACAAACAAGTGACATTGGTGCACGAATACACATACGAATAATCATTTGATAAGCCATTTGCACATTTGTCACATCTGTCGTTAAACGTGTAACAAGTCCTGCGGTACTGTATTTATCAATGTTTGAAAAAGAGAATGTTTGAATGTTTGTATACATGGCATCTCTTAAATTTGCTGCAAAACCTGTTGAAGCCTTAGCTGCATGGTTACCAGCTAAAAAACCAAGTGATAATGTTCCAATTGCAATAACAAACATGAATGTTCCATATTTTGTAACATTAGACATATTACCTGCCTCAATTCCTTTATCAATAAGACTTGCCATTAATAAAGGAATAATGATTTCTAAGATAACTTCTAATGCCGCAAATAACATTGTAAGTAATGAATCTTTTTTATATTCTTTGATTTGTTTCATTAAAGTTTTTACCATAATTGACTTCCTTTCCTATTCATTTACCGAACTTCATGAATATTTATAAATCTTCTTTGATGTTATTAATTAATTTATCGGATATTTTAATAAACGTATTTATTTCTTCTTCAGATAAATCTTTAATAAGTTTTTGATGCATTTCTTTCATCTTATCTTCAATTTGTCGATTATGATTTCTTGAAGATTCTGTTAAAACGATTTTCTTTAATCTTGCATCATACTCTACTTCTTCTCGTTCAATCATTCCCTTTTTACACATCAGTTTCAACATTTCTGATGTCGTAGAACGATTGATTGAAAATTCTTTTTCTATATCTTTAGGAAATGTATCAAGCCCACTATCTTCTCTATCTTGAACAAACCCAATGATCCAACAATGCATTAAAGTTGCACGATCAGGCCTCTGACCTGTTTTCTTATCCATTGTTTTTCTCATTAGGTTATTTATGGTCTTAATACGATGTCCAATGGGATCTCTGTACATATCATTCCTCCTATATTGTTCGGTTACGAATTGTATGGTAACATACAATTTAAAATTTGTAAACTCTTTTCATAGAAGTTCTTTATAAGTCGTTGTATAATAGAAAAGAAAGTGAGGAAGACAAATGGAAATTAAAGAAAGGTTTTTAAATTATGTGAGTTTTGACACACAATCAGATAGTTATTCACATACTGTTCCTTCAACTTCAAAACAATTAAAATTAGGAAATTATTTAGTTGAAGAATTAAAATCATTAGGAATTGAAAACGCAAAAATAGATGAATTTGGTGTAGTTTATGGAACAATTCCTAGTAATAATAATCATCAAGGAGATGTCATAGGTTTTATTGCCCACATGGATACTTCTCCTGACGCAAGTGGTAAAGATATTCATCCACAAATTATCAAAGATTATCAAGGTCAAAAAATTACTTTAAATGAAGATAAAGAACTTTATCTAGACCCTGAACAATATCCTCAACTCTTACAACTTATTCATCATGATTTAATTACTACAGATGGAACAACTTTATTAGGAGCTGATGATAAAGCTGGTATTGCGATCATTATGCAAATGGTGGAATATATTTATAATCATCCAGAATTTAAACATAATGATATTCAAATTGCTTTTACACCTGATGAAGAAATTGGACATGGTAGTGATCACTTTAATGTTGATTACTTCAATGCACAATATGCTTATACCATTGATGGTGGGGATATTCACATTGTCGAATATGAAAACTTTAACGCATTTAGCGCCGAAGTGAAAGTCCATGGAAGAAGTATTCATCCAGGAAGTGCTAAAAATAAAATGATCAATTCAACGCGTGTTGCCTATGAATTTGATTCACTTTTACCTGTGCATATGCGCCCTGAATCAACAGAAGGTTATGAAGGATTTAATCACCTTCACTCGATTCAAGGAACTTGTGAAGAAACAGTTGCCGAATATATTATTCGTAATCATGACTTACAACAAGCAAATAAACAATGTCAAGATTTTAAAGACATTGCAGAGTTCTTAAATAAAAAATATGGTTATCAAATCGTTGAAGTAACGATTACAGAAAGTTATTTAAACATGAAAGAAGCTCTAAAAGATCATATGTTCATTGTTGAACAAGCTTTAGCTGCCATTAAAGAAAATGGTTTGGATGCTTATTGTTCACCAATTCGTGGTGGTACAGATGGTGCACGTTTAACATTCAAAGGACTTCCTTGTCCTAATCTTGGTACAGGTGGTTTTAACTATCATGGACCTTATGAATATTGTTCACTTACTATGATGGAAAAACAAGTTCAAATCTTACTTTATATTTTAAAAAACACTGCTTCTAAATAAGCAATAACAAAAAATCGTGTGGATTTCTTAGACAATAAATAAAGCAAAAGTATTATCTTAATTTCTTAACTTAGTAGCATTACAAAAAAAAGCCGTGATTTTTCACGACTTTTTGATATTAAGATTAAATATTTGTATTTCTTATAATTTACTTTTGATTTTCTTTATTTAATTCCAAAGTATCTATTTTTTTAATAAATGGTAAATAAATAACAAAAGATACAACAATCATCACAAATTGCCATAATGCAACACGCCATCCACCAATCAAAAGTCCTGATATAATTGGTGGTGTTGTCCAAGGAACCATAACCCCGCTAAATAATGGTAAAATTCCCATATACATTAATAAGTAGCTACTTATACCTATAATTAAAGGAACAAGAACAAATGGAATTAATAAATATATATTAAGTACAATTGGTGTCCCAAAAATAATTGGTTCATTAATGTTAAAGATATTAGGTACAATGGATAATTTACCTAAGCTACGTAATGACTTTGATTTGGCAAAAAATGTAATATAAATCACTAACCCAATCACAATTCCAGCACCAGACATACATAAGAAATTGTCCCAAAATTGTTGTGTAAAAATATGTCCACCATTTTGAATTGTAAGAGGCAATCCTGAATCTATAATTTTTTGATTAGCTGCCATATTTGCTTGTAAAATTGGTGAAAGAATTCCTCCACATATAGAACCACCATGGACGCCTGTCCACCATAATAAAGACATAACAACTGTCATAATAATAACGCCAAAGAACGAATCTGTAATTCCTTGTAAAGGAATTTGAATTACCGAATAAATAAGTTCTGCAAATGTTGTATTAAATATAAAGTGACATATAGCATAAATAATTGCACAAATAGTAATAATAATTCCAGTTGGTAATAGTGACGAAAATGAATTTGCAACACCACTAGGCACACCATTTGGCATTTTAATGCTAATATCTTTTTTTACACATAAAGAATAAATATATCCAACTAAAAAACCAATTAAAATAGCACAAATCATTCCTTGACCAGCAGTCCAATCTTTAGAAATAATTCCTGTAACTGATTCCCCACTGTCTAATACCTTAGAAGATGGAGTTAATAAAATAAAAGCTGCTAAACCAGTTAAAGCGCCATTTATAGCTGTTATTACTTGATCATTCTTCAAATAAGAATAAGTAATTCCTATTACTGTAAAGAAGGCCATTAATGAAAACGTAGAAGAATATACTTGAGAACATACATCTCCTATTCCACTTTCACTAATTACTTTACTTACTGATTCAATTGGTAAGTTGGCAATCAACAGGAACAATGATCCTATCATTAAAAACGGTAAAGAAAACATCATTCCATCCTTTAAAGCCTTTATAACTTTTGTATTTGTAAACTTCGATATATAAATAACTAATGTTTCATTTATAAATTTGTTCATATTATTTATCTCCTATAAAATTTCACCATTTGATGAAATAACTCTTTTATACCATTCAAAAGAAGCTTTTCGATATCTTCTTCCACTACCTTTAGCTTGGTCATCTAAATCAACATAGATAAATCCATATCTTTTTGCCAATTCACCAGTAGAAGCACTTACAATATCGATTGCTGACCAAGGAGTATATCCCATGACTTCTACACCATCTAACTCAATTGCTTTTTTCATTTCTGAAATATGGTTTCTTAAGTAATCAATACGATAATCATCATTAATGATTCCATTTTCTAATTTATCATAAGCTCCAAAACCATTTTCAACAATAAACATTGGTTTTTGATATCTTTCATAAACTTCATTTAAAATAATCCTTAATCCTGTAGGATCAATAGCCCAACCCCAATCACTTTTCTTTAACAATGGATTTTGTACTTCAATAAAGTCTTGTATTTTATCATATTCTGCAATCGTTGATTTATAATAACTAAACCCTATATAATCCACAGTACCTCGTTTTAAATCTTTTAAATCTTCATCAGTTATATCTAATTGAATATTACTCCTTTCCCACTTTTTTAAAGTATAGGTTGGATAATATCCCCTTACATGAACATCACTAAAGAAATACCTCTTATCCATTGCTTTGATTCCTGCAAGAATATCTTGTGGATTACAAGAAGAAGGATAAATTGGGCCAAAATGCAACATGCAACCTACTTGCATAGAGGCATTAATTTCTTTGGCTCTTTGAACTGCTCTAGCACTTGCAACAAACTGATAATGAGATATTTGATACATTGTTTGTTCAATATTTTCATTATCTTCATATAAAACACCTGCTCCAGTCCAAGCATTAAAAGGATTATCGGTATCTATAAGATTATTAATTTCATTAAATGTCATCCAATATTTGACCTTTTTGCTATATCTTTTAAAACATGTAATCGCATATCTTTCAAAGAATGTAATTAATTGTCTATTTCTCCAACCACCATATTTTTTTGCTAAATAAAGAGGCATTTCAAAATGAGATAAAGTAACAATAGGCTCTATTCCATATTTTAAACATTCATCAAAAACATGATCATAATACTCTAGCCCTTCTTCATTAGGCTCTAATTCGTCACCTTGAGGATAGATCCGTGGCCATGAAATACTTAAACGGAAACATTTAAAGCCCATTTCAGCAAATAATTTAATATCTTCTTTATAATGATGATAAAAATCAATTCCATAATGGTTAGGATAATATTTATCATCTAATATTTCATAAGAAATTTCTCGAGGGTGATCAACATCACCAGCTGACATAACATCGGTTACACTTAATCCTTTATGTCCTTCTTGATAGCCACCTTCGTATTGATTAGCAGCAACAGCACCACCCCATAGAAAACTTTTATTCATAATCATTCTCCCATTTTAAATTTATCAACTGCTTTTGTTGTTTCTTCTAAATAAGAATAATTACTTATCAATTTTAACGAAGTAAATATATTAAAAACATACTGTAAAGAAGCAATATAAACAGCATTAGATAGTTCAGTTGTATTTTGAGTGGTCATAATTACAATTGTTTCATCACAATATTTACAAATTTCTCTTTTTTTATGATCACAAATCACAATTGATTTAGCATGATATTTGCGAATATCCTTTGCTATTTTTAACATTTCCTTATTTTGACCTGTATGTGTTAAATAAATGCAAACTGTATCATTTGGTTTCCTTTGCTTTAAGTATTGAAGATGCATTGGATTTAAACTGTTATATGCTTTAGAAATAACCCCTTCTTCTTCAAAATTCAAACTATAAATTTCTGCTAAAGAAAAATTAATACCAGTTCCATAAATTTCAATATATTTAGCATTTTTAATAAGTTGATAAATTCTTTCTATAACTTGTCTATCTAGTAAACTTTTTGTATACTCTATCGCTCTTTTATGTAAAAGTTCGATTTTATTTAAAGCATCATCAATTGAACTCTCACTTGAAAAAGGTTCAATTTTAAAATCATTTTTCAATTCAAGTAAATGAGAATATTCAGCCGCATATTGATATTTAAATTCTTTATATCCATTAAATCCCAGTTTCTTACACAACCTAGAAATCGTTGCACTACTGGTATAACTTAATTTTGCCAGTTCATTAATATTCTTTTTTAAAATATCTTCTTGATTATTTATTATATAATCCACTAAATACTTTTCTTGAATTGTTAAATGGTCTAATATTTTCATTTTGTCAATAATCATCATATTTCCTCTTTTCACCGGTTAAAAGATAAAAATTAATTATCTTCTTATCTAGAAGACATCTTCATCATAATTAACAACAACTTGTAAGTCAATCTTCTGTAAGCATTTACAATTAAATCGAAAAAAGCTTCCAATTTCACAATTATTATTAATAAAAATTGAAAGAAATTATCAAAAAAGGTTGTTACGAAATTCAATAATAAATAATTTCATAACAACCTTTTTATTTTGTATTATTTTTTATTTATATAAAAAGAGAACAACATTTCGCATTCGTTCTCTTTTTTTGAAGATTTTCTTACAATATTTTAGGTTGCCTTCTTAAGTGCCTCCTAAACTATTTTTTTGTCCATTTTTCAAATTCTTCATCAGTAGCTAAAACATAATGAGTTCCTTCTACTAAATGTTCAGTACCTTTTGTATAATCGACTCCACTTTCTTTATAATCGTAAGTAAATGATTTACGTACTTTTTCTACACGTGGATTAGGATGAGGAATAGCACTTAATAATGATTTTGTATATGGATGAATTGGATTATCAAAGATTTCTTCAGTAGTTCCTGTTTCTACTAAATGTCCTAAATGTAATACCCCAATTTTATCACTAATATATTTAACCATTGATAAGTCATGTGCAATGAATAAATAAGCAATTCCTGTTTCTTTTTGAATCTTTTTCATCAAGTTTACAACTTGTGCTTGAATCGATACATCTAACGCTGAGATTGCTTCATCAGCAATAATTAAATCAGGATTCATAATTAAAGCTCTTGCAATACCAATACGTTGTCTTTGTCCACCTGAGAATTGGTGTGGATAACGTGTAGCATGTTCTCTTGATAAACCAACAAGTTCAAGCATTTCATAGATTTTTTCATTTCTTTCTTCCATAGAAGAATAAGACTTATGAATATCTAATCCTTGACCGATGATATCAATGACTTTCTTTCTTGGATTTAAACAAGCCATTGGATCTTGGAAAATCATTTGCATCTTTGTATGTAATTCTTTAGATGTTTCCTTATTTAATTTTCCACCAATTTCTTTTCCGTTGAAAACAATTGATCCAGAAGTTGGTTTATATAAACGAATAATACTTCTACCAGTAGTTGATTTACCTGAACCAGATTCACCTACTAAACCATAAGTTTCACCTGGCATAATATCAAATGAAATACCATCAACTGCTTTTACAGTAAAGTTACGATTAATTTTAAAATGTTGTTTTAAATCTTTAACGACAAGGATAGGTTCTTTATTTTCCATTATTCAACACCCTCCTTTTTCATTTTTTCTAATCTGTTTTTTAATTCAACTGGCATTTCAACTTTTGGAGCTTTTTCATGCATTAACCATGAAGCAACTTTATGAGTTGTACTACCAGGTACTTTAAACATTGGAGGTTCAATTCTTAAGTCAATATTTAAAGCATACTTATTACGTGGAGCAAAAGCATCACCTTTTACTTCATGTGCTAAGTTTGGTGGTGTACCAGGGATCGTGTATAATTCATCATCATCAGTATCTAAATCTGGCATAGATGATAATAATCCCCAAGTATATGGATGACGTGGATCATAGAAAATTTCATCAATGGTTCCAGTTTCTACGATTTTACCAGCATACATAACGTTTACATAATCAGCTACTTTAGCAACAACACCTAAATCATGTGTGATGTAAATAACTGATAAATCTTTTTTCTTTTGAATATCTTGAATTAATTCAAGAATTTTAGCTTGAATAGTAACATCCAATGCAGTTGTAGGCTCATCACAAATTAAAACATATGGATCACAAGATAAAGCAATTGCGATAACAATTCTTTGTCTCATCCCACCAGATAATTGGTGAGGATAGTTTTTCATACGTTTTTCCGCATTAGTAATACCTACTAATTGTAATAATTCAACTGCTTTTTTATAAGCTTCTTCTTTTGGTGTATTGTAATGATGGATCATTGGTTCCATAATTTGATTTCCAATAGTCATTGTAGGGTTTAATGATGTCATTGGATCTTGGAAAACCATGGCAATTTTACGACCACGAATTTCACTTTGCATTTCTTTTTCACTTAATTGACAAATGTCTTTTGTGATTCTCTCACCTGTATTTTCATCTGTCCAAGTGTAGTTAATAGAACCACCATCAATTGAACCATTTCCAGCCATGATACCCATAATTGCTTTAGTAGTAACTGACTTACCTGATCCAGATTCACCAACGATAGCGATTGTTTCACCTTTGTATAAATCTAAGTTAACGCCACGAATTGCATTAACAATACCACTATCAGTTTTAAAAGAGATATTTAAATCTCTGACTTCTAATATTTTTTCTCTTTCTGCCATAATTACATCTCCTTCATAGTTGGATCAAGTGCATCACGAAGTCCGTCACCAAATAAGTTGAAACTTAACATTAAGATAGAGAAAATAATAACTGGAATTACCATCATGTAAGGGTAAATAGTAATTGAGTTAAATCCATCATTAATTAATGTACCTAATGAAGCCATTGGAATTGGTAAACCTAAACCAACGAATGACAAGTATGCTTCATAGAAGATAGCATTTGGAATAGACATCATAATCATAATAATCATTTGACTATAAATATTTGGTAAAATTTCTTTAAAGATAATAAACATGTTACTAGCTCCTAAAGTACGTGAAGCTAAAACGAATTCTTCTTCTTTTACTCTTAAAACTTGAGCTCTTGTAATTCTTGACATACCAATCCATTCAGTAAATGATAAAGCCATGATAATTGTGAATAATGATGCTTTCATCACCATTAATAACAATGTTAATATTACTAAAGTTGGGATAGAGTTAATGATTTCTTGAATTCTTTGCATTACTGAATCAACTTTACCTCCGAAATAACCAGAGATCAGTCCGTATGTCATACCTACAATCACGTCAATAAAGATTGCAACAACGGCAATGAATAATGAATATCTTGTACCTGTCCAAACACGTACAAATAAATCACGACCATAAGTGTCTGTACCAAAGAAATGTTCAGCACATGGTGAGATACTTGCAATTTTTGTATTGATTGCATCAAATTCATATGATGAAAGCATTGGGGCAAAAATTGCGAATACCGCGATAACTAAAATACAAATTAAACCAATAACGGCACCTTTATTCTTTTTAAAACGATTTAAAGAATCTTTCCAAGCAGGAAGTGATGGAGCAACAACGTCTTTAGTAATGTCTTGTTTATCTCCAACGAATTCAAAATCGTCTGGTAAAAATTCAATCTTTTCTAAATCCATTATTAATCATCCTTTCCTAATCTAATTCTTGGATCGATAATTCCATAAGAAATATCAATAATTAACATCATGAAGATGTACATTGCAGCATATAAGAATGAACAAGCTAAAATGATGTTGTAATCATTTGATAAAATACTATTAATTAATAATTTACCTAATCCAGGAACAGAACAAATCTTTTCAACAACCATAGTACCTGTCATTAAGTTTACTAAAATAGGTCCTAAAATTGTGATTACTGGAATTAAAGCATTTCTTAATGCATGTTTGAAAATTAAAGTTTTACGATCTAACCCTTTTGCTTTTGCAAGAGTCATATATTCACTTGTTAAAACTGAAACCATTTCAGTACGTGTAAAACGTGCAACGTTTGCAATAACCCCAACAGATAAAGCTAAAATTGGCATAATTGATGATTTAATTGCATTCGATGAACTATATGAAGTTGGTAACAATCTTAATTTTGAAGCAAATAATAATAAAATTAACATTGCAAATACGAATGATGGGATGGAAACCCCAATTACAGAAATAACTGTAGCAATTGTATCCCAAATTGTATTTTTATGTAATGCAGCAAATACTCCTAAGAACATACCAATAACTGTTCCAATAATTACTGCACATAAACCGTAAATCATAGATAATTTTGCAGCACTTCCTACAAGTGAAGATACTTGCATATCTTTATATAAGTTAAATGAAACACCGAAATCCCCTGTTAACATATTTTGAATATAACGTACGAATTGAACTGGTATTGGTTTATCCAATCCGTATTGAGCTTCAATAGCCGCTCTGGCTGAAGCACTTAATTTTTCATTGTTAATTGGAGAACCAGGTAAAAATTTAACCATTAAAAATAATACCATTAAAATAACGAATAATGTAATTAACGAAATAACTAAACGTTTTCCGATATATTTTAAGGTTGAATTACTCATCTTTTTTCCTCCTATATTTATTTAAAAAAGAAACACAATACAGAATACTATATTGTGTTGTCTTCTCTATGTTCTTTTTTCTAATTTGAACTATTTTGAAACATATTCGAATGTATATGGAACACCAACTGCTTTAATAACTAAGTTTTTAACTTTTGTATTTTGTAAAGTAGCAGTTCCTTTTTCGAATACTGGGATGTAACATAAATCATCCATCATAATTTTTTCTGCATCGATCATTAATTGCCAACGAGCATTAGCATCAGTTTCACTGTTAACTTTTTCCATGATTGAATCAAATTCAGTATTTGACCAATGACCATAGTTGTTGTTGTTGTTAGTTAAAGCTAATGTTAAATAAGTTGTAGGATCACCATAATCAGGTCCCCAACGAGTTACTGATAAATCGAAATCTCCATTTTTTTGTTTGTTGTAGATACGATCTTGTTTAGTAGTAGCAACCATTTCAATTTTTAATCCTTTTAAGCCAGAGAAAGCATTTTGTAAATAAGTTGCAAATACATCCATTGGAGATTCATCTGTACCATAAGTTAATCTTAAAGTGATTTCAGATTTTCCTAATTCTTTTAATCCTTCATCTAATGCAGCTTGAGCAGCTTTTTTATCATATGAAGTATAAGTATCTGCTTCATCACGGAAATCTTTTCCTTCTGGAGAAATAGATAATCCTGATGGAACAAATCCTGAAGCAGCTTGTGAACCATCTTTTAAGACGTTTTCACATAAATCTTTTCTGTTAATAGCTAATGATAAAGCTTTTCTTACATTTAAGTTAGCTAAATCACTATTTTCTAAATTTGGTTGAATGTAGAATAAGAACCCTTCAGAAATATTCTTGAATGATTCATCTTTTTTATATTTATCAACTAAGTCAGAGTTGATGATAGCGAAATCAGTTTCACCTGCTTCGAATGATTGAGCAGCAACTTTTGGTTCTTGAACTAATTTCATTACTAATTTGTCGACTTTTACATCTTTAGCAGCATAGAATTTATCATTTTTTTCGAATTCAGCTACTGAACCTGGTTCCCATTTTGTCATAGTGAAAGCACCGTTAGCTAAAATAGAATCAGCGCTCTTACCATATTTATCACCTTGTTTTTCAGCGAATTTTTCGTTGACTGGGTAGAAACATGGGAATGACATTAATTCATCAAAGAATGAAACACGAGTAGTTGTTGTAACTTCTAATGTTTTGTCATCAACAGCTTTTACACCTAAAGAATTTAAATCATCATCAGTTAAATCTTGTTCTGCATCGATTTTGTCTGATAATTCTTGTGCACCTGCGATGTTAGCAATTCCATCACAGAACATGTAATAATAGTTCCCTTTGTTTTTGAAAATTCTGTGCCATGCATAAACGAAATCGTTCGCAGTAACAGGATCTCCATTAGACCATTTAGCATCTCTTAATTTATAAGTGTGTGTTAAACCGTCTTCTGAAACTTCTGAAGATTTAGCAATACCATATGTAGTAGTACCATCTTTAGCAGGTTTCATTAGCCCATCAATAATTGCATGTAATGCAGTAAATGAGCATCCGTCTTCGGCATCTGCTGAGTCTAAGTTCTTGATATCTAGTTCACTTGAATAAGTGTATGTAGAAGAATCATCACCAGATCCTCCACAACCAGCAAGAGTTAGAGCCATCATAGCACAAAGTACCATAGAAAATAATTTTTTCATTTTTTCTCTTCCCTTCTATAAATCGCCTTTGTATACACTAATACGTATACAATAAAAATTTATGCTTTAATATTAGTACAATGCGTTATAGAAGTCAACAAAAAAGACGAACTTTGTATACAAAATTGTATTATTGTTTATACAAAAAATATATTTTTCAATCTACATTCAAGAATAAAATAGAACAATTGTTTTTTATACATTTATTTTTGGCGTTTATATTAATTGGAAGACAACATATTTTTTATTCTTTTTTAAGAAGAAACACAATACCGAAATATTGTGTTTCTGTTGATTTTATCGACTATTTTGATACATATTGGAATGTATATGGAACACCTACAGGTCTAATTACTAAACCTTTTACATCTTTATTTTGTAAAGTTGCAGTACCTTTTTCAAATACTGGGATGTAACATAAATCATCCATCATAATTTTTTCTGCATCAATCATTTCTTGCCAACGAGTATTAACATCAGATTCATTAGCAACTTTATCCATTAATGCATCTAATTCACTGTTTGTATATTTTCCATAGTTGTTACCATTAGTAGAAATACCCATTGTTAAGTAAGTTGTAGGATCACCATAGTCAGGTCCCCAACGAGTTGTAGCTAAATCAAAATCTCCATTTTTTTGTTTGTTGTAAATACGATCTTGTTTAGTAGTAGCTACCATTTCTACTTTAATACCATCTAATTTACTTAAAGCGTTTTGTAAATAAGTTGCAAATACATCCATTGGAGATTCATCTGTACCATAAGTAACTCTTAAAGTAATTTCAGATTTTCCTAATTCTTTTAATCCTTCATCTAATGCAGCTTGAGCAGCTTTTTTATCATATGAAGTATAAGTATCTGCTTCATCACGGAAATCTTTTCCTTCTGGAGAAATTGATAATCCTGATGGAACAAATCCTGAAGCAGCTTGTGAACCATCTTTTAAGACATTTTCACATAAGTCTTTTCTATTGATTGCTAGTGAGATTGCTTTTCTTACATTTAAGTTAGCTAAATCACTATTTTGGAAATTTACTGAAATATAGAATAAGTAACCTTCATTAATTTGTTTGAATGAATCATCTTTTTTGTATTTATCAACTAAGTCTGAGTTGATTGGAGCGAAATCAGTTTCACCTGCTTCGAATGCTTGAGCAGCAACTTTTGGATCTTGAACTAATTTCATTACTAATTTGTCAATTTTAACTGTTTTAGCATCATAATATTTATCATTTTTTTCAAATTCAGCTACTGAACCTGGTTCCCAGTTTGTCATAGTGAAAGCACCATTTCCTAAAATAGTTTTAGCACTCTTACCATATTTGTCACCTTGTTTTTCGCAGAACTTTTCATTGATTGGATAGAAACATGGAAATGACATTAATTCATCAAAGAATGAAACACGAGTAGTTGTAGTAACTTCTAATGTTTTATCATCGACTGCTTTAACACCCATTGCATCTAAATCAGCATCTGTAATATCTTCTTCATTGTCAATTTTATCTGACATTTCTTGTGCCCCTACAATACTTGCAATACCATCACAGAACATGTAGTAATATTGACCTTTCTTTTGGAAGATTCTATGCCAAGCATAAACGAAATCATTTGCAGTAACAGGATCACCGTTAGCCCATTTAGCATCTTTTCTGATTTTGTAAGTATGAGTTAACCCGTCATCTGAAACTTCAGAAGATGAAGCAACACCATTTACGATATTACCTTTCTTATCTGTTTTCATAAGCCCATCAATAACAGCATGCATTGCTGTAAATGAGCATCCGTCATCGGCATCTGATGAATCTAAGTTTTTGATATCTAATTCACTTGAGAAAGTGTAAGTAGATGAATCTCCTCCTGATCCCCCACAACCAGCAAGAGTTAGAGCCATCATAGCACAAAGCACCATTGATAATAGTTTTTTCATATTCTCTCTTCCCTTCTTAAATTATCTTTTGTGCAATAAATCGACATGTTGTATACAATTTATCGATTTATTAACTTCATAATAGAGGATTAGTCTTTAAAAGTCAATACTATTTTGCATATTTGTATACAATACAATATATTAATTTATCAACGTGATAGTTTTTTTATTAAAAAAAGACATAATATTTTATTATTATGCCTTTTCAGTTTTTTTTCTACATATTCAAAAGAAATTGTTCTACATGGTTTAATAACTAGATTTTTTAATTTTGGATTTTGTAATGTTGCCGCTCCTTTTTCAAAAATAGGAATATATGCATAATCATCTAATAAGATTTTTTCTGCATCAATCATTTCTTGCCAACGTTTAGTCACATCTGATTCAACCCCTACTTGACCTACAAGTTGATCATATTCACTATTAGACCATTTTCCATAGTTGTTACTATTTGTTGATAATGCAATTGTTAAATAAGTTGTAGGATCTCCATAATCCGGTCCCAAACGAGTTGTAGCTAAATCAAAATCACCATTTTTTGTTTGTTGTAGATACGATCTTGTTTAGTAGTAGCTACCATTTCTACTTTAATACCATCTAATTTACTTAAAGCATTTTGTAAATAAGTTGCAAATACATCCATTGGAGATTCATCTGTACCATAAGTAATTCTTAACGTAATTTGCTCTTTTCCTAATTCTTTTAATCCTTCATCTAAAGATTCTTGTGCTTTTTTCTTATCATAAGATGTAAAGTTTCCAGAATCTTTTCTAAAATCAACGCCATCTGGACTCGTTGCTAAACCAAAAGGAATAAATCCTCCAGCAACTTGTGAACCATCTTTTAAGACATTTTCACATAAGTCTTTTCTATTGATTGCTAGTGAGATTGCTTTTCCTACATTTAAGTTAGCTAAATCACCATTTTGGAAGTTTACTGAAATATAAAATAAGAAACCATCATAACCTTGTTTAAAAGCTTCATCATCTTTATATTTATCTACCAAATCCGAATTGATTGGTGCATAATCTGTTTCTCCTGCTTCAAAAGCTTGTACAGCCACTTTTGGTTCTTGAACAAGTTTCATGACAAGTTTATTTAATTTAACATGTTTTTGATCATAATAACTTTCGTTCTTTTCAAATTCAGCCACTGATCCTGGTTCCCAATTTGTCATTGTAAAAGCCCCATTTTCTAAAATTGTTTTAGCACTTTTACCATATTTATTTTCTTGTTTTTCAGCAAGCTTTTCATTAATTGAGTAGAATGGTGGAAATGCAAGTAATTCATCTAAAAACAAAACGCGTACTGTTGTTTTTACTTCTAAAGTATAGTCATCATTTACTTTTACACCCATAGAATTTAAATCATCATCTGTAAGTTCTTCACCTGCATCAATTTTATCTGATAATTCTTGAGCCCCTTCAATGCTTGCAATTCCATCTGCAAACATATAATAATAACTTCCCTTTTTTCTAAAAATACGTTGCCATGCATAAGCGAAATCATGAGCTGTTACAGGATCTCCATTTGTCCATTTAACATCTTTTCGAAGTTTATAGGTATGTGTTAAACCGTCTTCAGACAATTCTTCACTTTTAGCAACCGCATTTACGATATTTCCTTTTTATCTGTTTTTGTAAGTCCATCGATTACTGCATGAATTGCCTTGAGTGAACATCCATCATCTGCATCTGATGAATCTAAATTTTTAATATCCAATTCACTTGAATACGTATAAGTCGTTATGTCGTCTCCACTTGATCCACCACATCCCGTTAATGTTAAAACCATTAAACAACATAAAAATAATGAGAGTATTTTTTTCATATTCCCATTCTCTTTTTTTATCTTCTCCTTCAACCATATTCCATTTTCTACACACCGTCAACAAAATTATGTATTCGCTTATATTTTTTATCAAAAAAAGAAGTAGATTTCTCTACTTCATTATTTTACTACACTCATGGCAAGTGCTAAAGCACCAACAGCCCCAGCATTATCCCCTAATTCTGGATAAACGATATAATCTTTAATTTTATCAGTAGTCACTTCTTCTTTTTGAATATAACCATTTAAGAATTCTTGAGTATATTTATGAATCATTGGAAAAAGTTGTTTTTGATGCATAACACCACCACCTAGAATAATTTTCTTAGGTGAAAGAGTTAAAATATAATTTGCCATCGCTTGTCCAATATAATAAGCTTCTAAATCCCATGCCGGATGATCTTCTGGAAGTTCACTTCCTTTTACTCCCCATCTTGCTTCAATGGCAGGACCAGCTGCTAGGCCTTCAAAACATGTTCCATGATATGGACATTTTCCTGAATATTTATCATCTTCTCTAACAATCATTTTCATATGTCCCATTTCTGGATGAAGTAACCCGTGTACAAGTTTACCACCAACAACGGCTCCTCCACCAATTCCTGTTCCAATTGTAAGATAAAGGGCACTGTCTAATCCTTTTGCCGCACCAAATGTTGCTTCACCTAAAGCAGCCCCATTAACATCTGTATCAAAAGCCATAGGAATGTCATATCTTTCTTTTAAAGCACCCATAATATTATAATTATTCCATCCTGGTTTAGGTGTTGTTGTAATATAACCATAAGTTGGACTTGTAAGATCTGGATCAATAGGTCCAAAACTTCCTACACCTAATGCTTCAATTTCTTTTCCATCAAAGAATTTAAAAACATTTTCCATTGTTTTTTCAGGTGCTTCTGTAGGAAATGATTCTCTTTCTAAAACTTCTCCTTTTTCATTTCCAATACAAACTACAAATTTAGTTCCACCTGCTTCAATTGCTCCTAGTTTCATTATTATATCTCCTTTTTCTTTTACTCTTATTTTAAACAACTCTGATTATAAAGTAAATATGCAATTATAAATTGAAAAAGAGTTACATGATTTAGACGATAAACCTAAATTCATGAACTCTTTTTTCATTAATTATCTAAATATCTTGTATAACGATCTACATGTAATAATCTTTTAGCATTATCTACACGTTCTTTAGTTGGAGGTTTTATTCCTTCTAATTGATAAGGAATCTTCAATTCTTCCCACTTAAAGACACCTAAAGTATGATAAGGAAGTATTTCTACACGATAAACATTAGAAAGGGTAGAAATAAAATGATCTAATTCAATTAAATCTTCATCATAATCACTTCTTTCAGGAACAAGTACATGTCTAATCCAAATTGGTTTATCAATTTCAGATAAATATCTTGCCATATCTAAAATATTTTCATTACTTCTTCCTGTTAAAGTCTTATGTCTTTCATTATTGATTTCTTTAATATCAACAAGTAATAAATCTGTATACTCCATCAATTCTTTAAATTTTGAAAAGAACGGTTCTTCTCTAGTAAAACATCCACCACTGGTATCAATACAGGTATTAATACCTTCTTTTTTTGCAAGTTTAAATAATTCTAAAACAAAATCTATTTGAGCTAAAGGTTCACCACCACTAATAGTAATACCACCTTTTTTACCCCAATAGGTTTTATATTTCATTGCTTGTTGAAGCGCCTTTTCAGGGGTATATTCTTCATATTTCTTTGAACCCCATGTATCAGGATTATGACAAAACTGACAACGTAAAGGACAACCATGTAAGAAATAGATATAACGAACTCCCGGTCCATCTACTGACCCAAAGCTTTCAATTGAATGAATTCTGCCAATTGTTTCCATTTTTCCTCCGTAACAAAACAACCTCATAAGAGGTTGTTTTAATAAATATTTGATTGAATTATTGATTACATACGTTCATGACAAGTTCTTGCGATAACGTCTAATTGTTGTTCACGAGTTAAATCAATGAATTTAACAGCATATCCAGATACACGAATTGTGAAGTTTGCATATTCTTCTTTTTCTGGATGTTCCATAGCATCAATTAATTTTTCTGTACCAAATACGTTAACATTTAAGTGATGAGCACCTTGTTCAAAATATCCATCCATAACTTGTACTAAGTTATTAACTCTTTCACCTTCATCATGTCCTAAAGCATCTGGGTTGATTGTTTGAGTATTAGAAATACCATCTAATGCCCATTCATATGGTAATTTAGCAACTGAGTTTAATGAAGCTAATAAACCATTTTGTTCTGCACCATAAGATGGGTTAGCACCTGGTGATAATGGTTCACCTGCTTTACGTCCATCAGGCAATGAACCTGTAGCTTTACCATAAACAACGTTTGAAGTGATTGTTAAGATAGAAGTTGTTGGTTCTGAATCTCTATAAGTATGATGTTTTTTGATTTTAGCTAAGAATTCACCTAATAACCATACAGCGATATCATCAGCACGATCATCATCGTTACCATATCTTGGGAAGTCACCTTCAACTTCGTAATCTACTACGATGCCATCTTCATCTCTGATTGTTTTAACTTTAGCATATTTGATTGCGCTTAATGAATCTACTACATGAGAGAAACCAGCGATACCAGTTGCGAAAGTACGTTTTAAATCAGTGTCAATTAATGACATTTGTGCAGCTTCATAATAATATTTATCATGCATATATTGAATTAAGTTTAATGTATTAACATAAAGATCTGCTAACCATTCCATCATTTGGTCATAACGTTCCATAACTTCATCATAGTCTAAGTATTCAGAAGTAATTGGACGATATTTTGGAGCTACTTGATCTTTAGTTTTTTCATCAATACCACCATTGATAGCGTAAGTTAAACATTTAGCTAAGTTAGCACGTGCCCCAAAGAATTGCATTTCTTTACCAGTTTGAGTAGCTGATACACAACAACAAATTGAGTAATCATCTCCCCATACAGGACGCATTACATCATCATTTTCATATTGGATTGAGCTAGTATCTACTGAGATTTTAGCAGCAAAACGTTTGAAGTTTTCTGGTAATGCTTTTGTATATAAAACTGTTAAGTTTGGTTCTGGTGAAGGACCCATATTTTCTAATGTGTGTAAGAAACGGAAACAGTTTTTAGTAACCATTGAACGTCCATCAGTTCCTAAACCAGCAACTTCAAGTGTAGCCCATACTGGGTCACCAGAGAATAATTGGTTGTAAGAAGGAATACGTGCGAATTTAACCATTCTACATTTCATAACGAAATGGTCAACTAATTCTTGTGCTTCTTCTTCTGTAATTGTTCCGTTAGCTAAATCTCTTTCTACATAGATATCTAAGAAAGTAGAGATACGTCCAACTGACATTGCAGCACCATTTTGAGTTTTAATTGCAGCTAAGTAACCAAAGTATAACCATTGGAATGCTTCATGAGCATTTTTAGCTGGTTTAGAAATGTCACATCCGTAGATAGCAGCCATTTCTTTCATACCTTTTAGTGCTTTAACTTGTTCAGCGATTTCTTCTCTTTTACGAATAATGTCTTCAGTCATTGATCCACTACCACAATGATTGAAATCATTTACTTTTTGTTCAATTAAGAAATCAACACCATATAAAGCAACACGACGATAGTCACCAACAATACGTCCACGTCCGTATGTATCAGGTAAACCTGTAATTACTTTATTATGACGAGCTTTTTTAATTTCTGGTGTATAAACATCGAATACTGCTTGGTTATGTGTTTTATGATATTTTGTGAAAATTTCATGTAATTTTTCATCTGGTTCATATCCATAAGTTGCAGCAGCTTGTTCTGCCATTTTGATACCACCATAAGGCATGAAAGCTCTTTTTAAAGGTTTGTCAGTTTGTAAACCAACAACTTTTTCTAAGTCTTTCATATCTTCATCGATATATCCTGGTCCATATGCAGTAAGTCCACTTACTACTTTAGTTTCACATTCTAAAACGCCACCTTTAGCTCTTTCTTCTTTTTGTAACTTTTGAAGTTTTCCCCAAAGCTTATTAGTTGCTTCAGTAGGATCAGCTAAAAATGATTCATCTCCATCATAAGGTTTATAGTTATCTTGAATGAATTGACGAGTGTTTACTTCTTCTTTCCAAAGTCTTCCTTTAAATCCGTTCCATTCTTCATTGAATTTATCTGTTAAAGCCATTTTGTTTATTTCCTCCTAAATCAAAATTCCTTCATAATTATAGCACTTACATTTTGCATAGACAACAAAAACTTCAAGAAAATGATTAGCGCTTACATAATTACTTTACATGTTTACTATAACAGGAATCATTCCTAAAATCTACTCATATGCTCTTATAAATATTATTTATTTTTTCCTAGCTTTTCTAATTGATTTAGTATATAGTTTACATAGACATTTTAGGAGGCTTTTTTTATGACATTATCAAATCAAGCTTTATCAAGCGCCGCTGATAAAGATTTAGAATTATCAAAGCAAGCATGTCAAGAAGCTGTAAATGAGGTTATTCAAAAAAATAATTTATCATTATCTACCCAATTTACACAAAATCTTGTTGTTCATCTTGCAATTGCAATACTTAGAATCAAAACAAATAATTACATTCCTTTAAGCCAAGGACAAATTACATCATATAAAGCAAATAAAAACTACGATTCAGCAGTTGAGATTTGTAACATTCTTTCTAAAGAATTCAATATTGAATTTCCTGAATCTGAATTAGCACTTATTTCGATGTATTTATCTAAAAATAATGTATTAGATGTTGAATTTAATGCCGGTGTTAATTTATTAGATGATGAAATTATTGAAATTTTACAAAACACTTTAGATTCTTTATTTGAACAAAAAGGAATTGATTTAAGACATAACGAAAAATTGCTTGTCTCTTTAGGATTACATTTAACACCAGCACTTGATCGTTTATTAGAAGATTCACAAATCGAAAATCCTTTAACAGAAAAAATCAAAGAAAGACATCCTAAAGAATTTGCAATGGCAGAAATCTTAAATGATGCTATTGAAACAATCTATCATAAAAGATTCACAGAAGATGAAGTTGCATACTTTGCTTTACATTTCATTGTTTCAGCAAGACAAAAATAAGAAGCTTAATCAAAAGCTTCTTATTTTTTTATAAATATCTACCCGTTATACTTTCATTATTATTTTTAATTTTGTCAATCGTTCCAGAAGCAACAATTCTTCCACCATCTTTGCCACCACCTGGTCCCATATCAATAATATAGTCTGCATTTTTCATCACATCAATATCATGTTCGATAACATTTAAAAAAGTTGAATAGCTTTACTATCCAACTTATTTGTCAACCAATGAACATCCTGCACTTGTACCGATACGATCTGCCCCTGCTTCTACAATTTTAACCATGTCTTCATGCGTTCTCACTCCACCAGCAGCTTTTACTTTTGCTTTTCCTTGAACCGCTGCTTTCATGATTTGAACATCTTCAATTGTAGCCCCTCTTGTAGAGAATCCAGTACTTGTTTTTACATAATCAGCTTTTGCTTCAACACATAATTCACACGCTTTTTTAATTTCATCTTCTGTAAGTAAACATGTTTCTAAGATAACTTTAACAAGTGTTCCATTAGCAGCTTCTACAACAGCTTTTACATCATTTCTTACTAAATCATAGTTTTTATCTTTTAAAGCTCCGATATTCATCACCATATCGATTTCATCTGCACCATTAGCAATGGCATCTTTCGTTTCAAACGCTTTAACTGCACTTGTATTAGCTCCTAGTGGAAAACCAATAACTGTACAAACATTAACATCACTGTCTTTTAAATAATCTGCACAATAAGCCACATGACAAGGATTAATACAAACACTCGCAAATCCATATTCCATTGCTTCATCACAAATTCTTTTTACTGTTTCTAAAGGTGTATCTGCTTTTAAAACAGTATGATCAATCATTTTATTGTAGTTCATTTTCTTCTTCTCCTTCATAAACTCTTTTTATTGCTTTTAAAGCTATTGCTTTATCGCCTTCATAATCTCTTTGCCCAACTTCCAAAGATATAAACTTCTCATGTCCTTTTCCAAGTAATAAAATCACATCCCCGGGACTTGCTTGTTCGACTGCTTGTTCAACTGCAATCGCTCTATTAGTAATAATAATACTTGGAATGTCCGTAATTGCTTCTTGAATTTCTTCACAAATATCTTCTACTTTTTCACCTCGATCATCTAATTCTGTTAAAATAACATGATCTAGATAACGATTAGCAAGTTCACCTATTTTCTTTCTTCTAGCAATATGCCTTTTACTTGGTGCTCCCAATACTGCAATGATTCTGCCTCTTGAAACACGATCTGCAAATTTAAACACATTTTCAAAATCTTTTGTATGGCAACAATAATCTACAATAATCGTAATATTATGACGATTTGGAATAATTTCCATACGTCCATCAACCGGTTTAAGTTCTCCAATGGCTTCAATAATCATACGATCATCAAAACCAAGCCCTACTAAAGCACCAACTGTAGCTAATACATTATAGATATTAAAATCGGCAATCACTGGACAAATAATATGATATTTATTTCCTTTTAATAACAAATCAAATTCACTATGGTCAATATAAAGTTCAATATTTTTAGCCATGATTTCACTTTCATTTTTAATACCATAGGTCATAATTCTTGCTTTTGTTGCATCTTTAAATTCTTCAAAAACTTCTTCATCTTTATTCAATACAGCAATTGAATTTGTAGATAACATTGAAAATAATTTCTTTTTACTTTCAATATATTGTCTTCTTGTTCCATGAAAATCTAAATGTTCATCTGAGATATTCGTTAACACCGCAATATTAAAATCTACCGCATCAATTCTTTTTAGTGCAAGACCATGACTACTTGCTTCCATGGCTACCACTTTGACGCCACGTCTTGCCATATCAAAAAGTTTTTTTTGGACATAGAGTGTTTCTGGTGTTGTATAAGGACATTCTTCTTTAACGCCATCATACTCAAGTGATATTGTTCCCATATAAGCTGCTTTACAATAATGATCCATAACACTTTTAACCATTGAGGCAACCACCGTTTTTCCACTTGTTCCCGTTACCCCAACAATACGCATTTTCTTACTTGGATAATCATAAAAAACATTTGATACACGATTCAATTCATCTAAAGGATCCGCTACACGAATGTAAATAATTCCTTGTTGCTTGTCAATATCCTTACTATGAACAATAACCTTTGCCCCTTGAAAAATTGCATCATCAATATAACGATGTCCATCTACACTTAATCCTTCAATACAAAAGAAAATAGAATAGGGTTTTACATATCTTGAATCACTATGAATTGAATAGATTTTCATATCATTATCAATATCAAACAGCTCATTTAAACGTTTCATTATACCACTCTTCCAATTAATATTTCATCATATGAATCAATTATAACATTCTTCAATTGACCTATCAATTGCTTGTCACTTGGAACCTTTACAAGTAAATAATTATCACCATGTCCAACATAGTAACCATTTTCTTCTTTTTCAAAAAGAACTCTTAAAGTCTTTCCAATTTGAGACTTTGCATAATTTTCATTTAATTCATGAGATAAAGCAATCAAACGATTTACTCTTTCATGTTTTATTTTTTCATCCACTTGCACCATACGTGCTGCTGGTGTTCCTTTTCTCATTGAATAAGGGAATACATGAAGTTGCGTATAACCTACTTTTTTAATAAATTCGTATGTTTTTTCAAATTCCTCTTCACTTTCTCCTGGAAAACCAACAATAACATCTGTGGTAAAGACAATATCTGGAACAAGTTTTCTAATTTTAGATAACTTTTCATAATATTGTTCACAATTATATTTACGATTCATACGTTTTAAAGTCTCATCACAACCTGCTTGTAATGGCACATGTAAATGATCAACGATAATTTTAGATTTTGAAATTAAATCAATAATCTCATCAGTAATTTGACTTGTTTCAATAGAAGAAATACGAAGTCGCTTTAATCCTTCAATTTTCACAAGATCAACAAGGAGATCATAAAAACTATAATCTGCTAAATCTTCCCCATAACCTGCTGTATGAATTCCTGTTAAAACAATTTCTACATACCCTTTAGCCACAAGATCTTTTGCTTGTTTAACAACGCTTTCTGGTTTTCTTGAACGTACTCTTCCCCTTGCATAAGGAATAATGCAATACGTACAGAAATTATTACATCCATCTTGAATTTTTAAATAAGCTCTTGTATGTAAAAAACGATCAATATTTAAATCTTCAAATTTTCTTAATTGTTTTACTTCTGATACTTTCACAATTCTTTCATGAGTTTCTTGAAATTGTTCAACTAAATTCACAATTTCATTTCTAAATTGTGTTCCTAAAATAATACTAACTCCATCAATCGCTTCAATATCTTGAGGAGCCACTTGACTATAACATCCCACAACACAAATTGTTGCGGCAGGATTTTTACGAATCGCTTTACGAATCATTTGACGCGACTTACTATCACCTGTATTAGTAACGGTACATGTATTAATCACATAAACATCTGCTTCTTCTTTAAAATCAACTTCTTGATAACCTGCTTCTTCAAACATATTCAACATTGCTTGAGATTCATAAGAGTTGACTTTGCATCCTAATGTATGAAATGCTACTTTCATTTTTTCACCTACTTTAATTTCTTTATTATTTTTTTATGTATTTTATCACTTATATAATTTAATTCATGGAGTTGTTCAATAAATTGTTGAGGTTGATGATAATATGTCATAACTTCTCTGACATCTTCTAAATTGATATTTCCTTGGAAATATTTATCAACAATTGGAAAACAATCGACCATATGATATGTTTCCTTATCAAAAAGATAGATTTTCTTTAATTCATCATAATAGTAATATTCATAATTTTCATCTTCCGCAATTCCTTTTAAAGAAGAAAAAGCAGAACGTAATACTATTAATCCATATAATTGATAAGGTTGTTCAATATCTCTTGGATATTCTTTTACATAAAGTTTATGTTGTTTTAAAGTCATCAACATATAATTCTTTAAATATTTTTCATTAATAAAGGGTTCTAAATGAGGAATCATAATAATTTGATCTTCATGCTTCATTAACTTTAGTTCCTTTAAAACATCACTTAAGATACTATTAAACATTTTTTGTTTTTCTTCATAATTTAAATATTGAATAGCATCTTGTGTTTCATAGGCAAATCTTTTATATTCTTCCTCTATTTTATTTTTATTAAATATACTATTTAAGACAACTTCATATTTAAACATCTCTTCTTCATTTGTCATTTTAAAAGGAAAGCCATCTTCTACAAAAACTTCTTTTTGCCCTTCAAGAAAACGAAACAAATCACATTTTTTATATTTCAATTCTAAACCATATTTCTTTAATAATTTCATCATTTAACTAGCTCCCTTGTATAACCTATCACACTCATTAAATACAGTGGAGCTGTTTCGCTTCTTAAAATACGATTACCTAAAGAACAACATTTCACACCCATTTCATTAAGTTCTTTGATTTCACTTTCATCAAATCCCCCTTCACAGCCAACAATAATCATAAGGGAATTCCCTGTTTGAATTTGTTGGAGAGTATGAAACAATTCACCATGTTGATGTTGTTTAGCTGTTTCTTCATAAGCTACTAAATTATAATCTTTTAAATACGGTTTTAATTCTTTGATTGTTTTTACTTCTTCAATAGAAGGAATTTGATTTCTTCCTGATTGTTCACTTGCTTCTTTTAGGATTTTTTGATAACGGGGAAGTTTTTTATTAAATTTTTCTTTTGTAAGTTTGACAACACATCTTTTTGAACTTAATGGAATAATATGATGAGCCCCTAATTCACAGGCTTTTTGTAATACAAATTCAAATTTATCCCCTTTAGGAAGAGCATAAACCAATGTTACCTCAATATCTAATTCATTATTAATATCTAATTTTTCAATTGGTAAGATAATTCCTGCTTGAACATCTTCAATCGTACATAGATATTGGATATGATTTAAATCGACACATATAATTTGATTGCCACTTCTATTTCGCATCACTTTTTCAATATGATGTTGATCTCCACTTTCAATTTCAAAAGTTTTATTTACTTCAATACTTTCATTTACAAAATATTTTTGCATTGTCTTTCACCCCAACATATTCTAGCATAATATTCTCCTAAGACAAACATTTTTATTTCGATTCAGAAAATGTCAAAAAAACCTCCTTGTCTTTAGACAAAAGAGGTCTTATTCTCATTATTTTTTTAGTAAAGGTTTCATTGCTTTATAAACGGCCAATGAAACAACTGCTGCCAAGATAGCTTCTAGAATACCATTCGTTGTAACAACACCTAAAAGTAATCCAATAAGTCCTGAATAGGCAACATTTAAAGAACTTGCATAAGCATTTCCAAAGAATACATAGATTCCCGATAAAACAAGAACTGTATTCGTCAGTGCCCCTACCAGTGCACCTGCTAGAACACCGCTATTTTCATGTCCTTTATTTTTCATTATTTCAAAAATTAAACCGGCTAGATAGCCTAGTAAAATACGTGGAACAAAAGCAATCAACAAACTTTTATAATTTCCACTAATTGTACCTATTGTCACAAAAGGTGAAAAACAAAAAGAAGTGATTCCTGGTTGAATGGTTGCCCTGATCATACTTGTCAGACCAAAAACAAAACCTAATTCAGCCCCCGCTTTCTTTCCTAAAATAATACCCGCAATAATAACAGGTATGTGCATCGTTGTCGCATTAAGTGGTCCAATTGGAATATAACCAAGTGGTGTGACAACAAGGATGATTTCAATCGCTAAAAATAAAGCCATTGAAGTCATGTACTGTGTCTTTTTTGACTTCATCATTTCCTCCTACTGTCGCTCATAAAAGATGCAACGTTTTTTTGGTATTCACCATTTCGAATGTCTTAATAAAAGTCTTTCGATCTCTTTTAATATCAAAATAAGTGAACGAGAGAATTATATGACAAAATCATCTATTTTTCAAATCAGAAAAAGCTTTTAAGCCATAAGCACTTTTTGCCTTTAAAATGGCACGTTTAATACACATCGATGTCACTTCACTTGCAAGAACACCCACCGCATCTACCATTCCTTCAACTTCATTGGTACTTAGGACAAAAATAGTATCCCCATCACTCATAGTATGAACAGGTTGAATAGAGCGGGCATAACCATCATGACAAATTCCCGCCAGTTTTGTACATTGTGCTTTATTTAACTTGACATTAGTAACAATACAACCAATTGTTGTATTACCATCAGGAAGTTTTCGAATTTGATCCATTTGTTTCAATAAAACATCTTTAGTAGAAATAACTTGTTGTGTCTTTTTATCATAAATCCCTGCCAACATTTTATGACTCTCATGATCGACTACATTTCCACAGGCATTGACAGCCACAAGTCCTGCCACTTGAATAGCACCTACTTGTAAACCATAAGTTCCAATACCACCTTTCATGGCATGATCGAAACCTAAAATTTTACCAACACTGGCCCCACAACCAGCACCATAGTTTCCTTCTTTGATTTCATTATTTTCACTATCTTTACAAGCTAAATAGCCCATATGTTTATCCGGTCTTACTTGAGGATTTCCTACTGATAAATCAAAAAGAGAAGCCCCACAAACAATCGGTACTCTCGCAACCGACATATCAAAACCAACATCATGTTCTTCTAAATACTGCATGGCTCCACTTGCAGCATCTAAGCCAAAAGCACTACCCCCACTTAACATCACCGCATGAATTTGTTGAACCATATTAATTGGATTAAGTAAATCGGTTTCTCTTGTTGCTGGTCCACCACCACGAACATCAACACCCGCTGTAGCTCCTTTTTCAACTATTACGACACTGCACCCTGTTGCTGCTTGTATATCTTCAACTTGTCCTACTTTAACACCAGAAATATCTGTGATTTTTATTTCTTTCATTGTTTCACCTTTTTTCTTATTTTACTTTAACACCTAAAATTCCAATTAAATCAACTGCTTGAAAATCATTAATAACAAGATTCTTTAAACTTTGTAAATCAAACAAAGCTCCTTGAATTTGACAACTTGATACATCTAAACCTTTATGATGTAAAGAAGTAAGTTCACATCGTATTAAAGATGTGTCTTTTAATTCTATTTTTTTACAATGCGTATCATAGAAAGAAGCTTCTTGTAAATCAGTATGTTTAAAATAAACATTTTGAAGTGATGAAGAAGCATAATTACTGTATCGTCCTTGACAGTTTTCAAAAAGCACATCTTTTAAATTTGTTTCAATAAAAGTGGTTCCTGTAAGTTTACAGTTTTTAAATTGAACACGATTTAAATATTGATGATCGAAGTTTTGATTTGATAAATCACATTTATCAAAAGTCACATCAATTAAATCAATATGATTTAATTGAATGGTATTAAAATCAATATTTTCAAAAAGACAACCATCAAAAGTAAGATGATCTAAATTCATTTCTCTTTCATAATTTTCATCAATATGAATATCTTGAAACTTCATTTCTTTCAAACATTCATCAAATGTTGTCTTTTCAATATAACTAAGCTTTGGTTCTATTAATTTCATCCTGTCTCCTTTTTAAAGAATTCCAAAAACTCCAAAATTCCTTATCACCAATCATACCATTTTTACATAAAATAATATAATCTTCTTTTTGCCATGTATAACATACTTTCGTTTCTTGAAATCCATTTCTTAAATAGAATTGTTTTCTTTTAATTCTTTGTTCCTTGTTTTTACATTCTTTAATTTGTTCAATATCAAGCATGATCCTATTTGAAACATATTCTTTAGAAAGATCTTCTAAAATCATACTACCATATCCAAGATTTCGATATTCTTCTTTAACCGCAAGATAGAGAATACTTACAATTTGATGATGGATACATAATATGGTAAAGCCAATAAGTTTTTCTTCTTGATAATAACCATAAATAATTCCTTTATGAAGATCATCAAAAAGCCAAGTAAGATTCGTTTGTTCATTTTTAGGAAAAGCTTGTTGGTAAAGTGTTCTTATTTCATTTATTTCTTCACTATGGAAATCAATTTGTTTTCTAATCATTTTAAAAAACTCTTAATTTCTTAAGAGTTTAAATAAGACCTTTTTCTTCTAGTTGTTTTAAGCAATAAGCAATCCCATTATCATTATTTGATAAAGTAATGTAGTTTGCTCTTTCTTTTACTTCATCAACTGCATTTTCCATAGCAACACCATAACCACAATATTCAATCAAAGATAAATCATTATATCCATCACCAAAAGCAATTGTTTCGTCTTGTTTAATTCCTAATTTCTTACATAAAACATCTAAAGAAGCTGCTTTATCAATTCCATTAGCCATACATTCAATAAAGTAAGGATCACTACGATAAATAGACATTTTACCTTCATAAGGTGCTTTAAATTCATCAAGAATTTGTGCAACATATGCGGGTTCTCCAGTAATTAATACTTTATTGACATCAAAGTTCACTTCTTTTTTAAAATCTTGAACATGTTTGATATTCATTTTTGTTGTAAAGCTTTCTAATTGAATCCAATGATCACCAATATCTTCTGTAATAATTTCAGTCGCATTGTATGTAAGTGGTGATAAACCAAAAGCTTTTGCACGATCATACATTTCATGAGCTACTTCACTTGAAAGAGTTTGTTCATAAACAACTTCATTTGTTTTATAATCTAAAACTCTTGCCCCATTGAATGATAATAAATATCCTCCAACTTTATCTAAAGTTAATTCTTTTGCTTCTTTAAAGATACCAGCTGTTGGTCTTCCTGAAGCTAAAACAATGATAATTCCTTTTTGTGCTAATTTAATAAGTTCTTGTTTTGTTTCTTCTAAAATATTTTTATTTTTATCTGTTAATGTTCCATCTAAATCTAATGCTATTAATTTATACATTTTTATACCTACCTTTTGCGTTTATTATAACAAAGACACTAAAAAAACAAAACTTATTTCTTAAAAAGAAAAAGAAGTCTAACATTGTGTTAAACCTCTCAAATAACTTTCTTAAAAGTCTAAAGCTTCTTTCACTTTATCAATTGGCATATCTTGATCTGTCCATAATTTAAATGAAGCAGCTCCTTGATAAAGCATCATTCCTAAACCATTAATTGTTTGACATCCAACTTTTTCAGCTTCTTCTAGTAATTTTGTTTTTTCCGGCATATAAATAACATCAGAAACAATTAAATCTTTTCTTAAATAAGAAGTATCTGGTAAAACCATTTGTCCTTCTAATTTACCCATTCCTACATTTGTCGCATTTGTGAAGATTGCTGATTCATTAATTTCTTTTCTTAATGTTTCATGATCATTTAAATCAAATAATTGTGCTTTACATTTTGTTTGTGAATTAATTTTTTCAACATTTTCTAAAGCACGATTCCATGAAGCGTCTTTAATATTAAAAATACTGATTTCTTTAACACCATCTAATGCAGCTTGCATGACGATTGCTGTTGCTGCTCCCCCAGCACCAACAATTGTCATCTTTTTACCAATGATATCAATTCCTTGATCTTTTAAAGCATTCATATAACCTGTACCATCTGTAATTGTTCCAGTTAAAACGCCATTATCATTAATAACTGTATTGATAGCTCCACACATTTTCGCAATTGGTGTAATATGATCTAAATATTGACCAATAGATGTTTTATAAGGCATAGAAACATTCCATCCTCTTACATTTAAAGCTTTGAAACCCTTAACCGCATCTTCTAATTGATCTGGTTGAATATCGAAAGCTAAATAAGCATAATCTAAACCTAATGCACGGCATGCAGCATTGTGCATCACTGGTGATTTAGAATGTCTAATTGGTGTAGCAATAAGTCCTAATAATTCTGTATGTCCTGTAATTCTTTTTTCCATTTTTATTTCCCCCATATATACTAATAAAAAAGTCTCTTCATCCCATAAGGACGAAAGAGACCATCGCGTTACCACCTTACTTCGTTATTATCTCACAATAATAACCTTACTAAGTACCTACATACTCATACACGTTAACGGGTGTCACCGGAGATATCTACTTACTTCAATATTCTACTCCAAGAGGAATTCAATCATCAAACATAACTTTTTTTCACCAACCAAAAGCTCTCTACCTATATTTTAATCATCTACTACTTCTTTTCACTGTATTTATTTGTATTAAACCACTTCATCATTTATTTGTCAAAGATTTTTATAAGCATATTGTAAAATATCGCCCCTCATGGGACGATATTTATTTTATTCTATTTTCTTTTTTCTAATATAAGTTAAAACAACTAAACTTCCTATCAATAATAAAACAACACCTATAATATTTTCATCATCCCCTGTTTTTACTTTTTTAACTTCTTGTTTATTTTCAGCTTTTACTACTGGTTTTACTGTTTCTTGATTATTTGATGTTGAATCATTCTTTTTATTATCATCTTTTGTTTGTTCTTTGATGAGTAAAGTTGTTGTAGCTATACCATCTTCAAATGTTACTTTTACATGATGTGTTCCTACAGCAAGTGTATTTAAATACATATCATCAAAAGTAATAATTGTAGAACCTTTTGTTACTTTATAATGTACTTTATCAACTTCTTGATCATCTACTTCTACTTTTACATTTTCTGTATATTCATGATCTATTCTTATTAAAATATCTTTTCCACTTTCTTTAACAAAAGTTTCTCCTTCACCTTCAATAACTTTATAAGAAATATTTTTCTTTACAAGTCCTTCAATAGCTTTATTAATTGCATCTGCATAACCATCTACTGTTGTTTGTTCCGTAATATTCTTTCCTTCTTCTACTAATGCAAGTGCATCTTTTAAGGCTTTTACTGTTTCATCTGTATAGATACTTAAATCACTTGGTACTTTAGCTTTTGCTTCATTGACTTTTGTATAATCAGCATCTTTATATTTTAATTCACTTATTGCCTTATTAATTGCATCTGCGTAACTATCTACTGTTACTTGTTCTTGTTTACTTTTTGCATGATCAACTGCATTAATTGCATCTTCTACAATAGAATAGTTAGAATATAAATTAGCATCTATTTTTTGAGCATTCGCAATCGCTTCATTTACTTTTGTGTAATCAGCTAAAATATTTAATTTATCCCATATAAATGTTGGATGATTAATTCCTACTACCCATTCAATTCCTGTACTTGCATTATTTCGAAGATCAGTAAGTACGTTAGCAGAAGAAAAATTAGAACTTTCTCTTCCACAGATAGACTGATCAAAGTTTGGATCTGCGGATGCAGTACCTGCATCCCAGTCTACAACAAGTTTTACAATTGCATTATAATTATTATCCGGATCATCAAGTGCTCTATCTGGCCAAATACAATTTGTAATATTAGCTACTGCAACAGCTGCAATCCAAGTGATATTGCCTGGTTCTGCACAATTAATATTTTTTGTCGCTACCATACAATTTTTAATTATTACACCTGGATTCCCATTAAAATCAAAATTTGCGCCGAGAATGCCACCGACAGCTGAATAAATATTTTGGCAAGAAACAGAACCTCCAAACCAGCAATCGATAATTTGTGAACTACTCTCAGAGTTTTCCCATTGTCCAATTAATCCTCCTACAGTATCGACACTATCCTCGCTAGGTTCAGTACTAATAACTGTAGCATTTGAAGCACAACCTTTTACCTGTGTACTCCAAGTGCATTGCCCTATTAAACCACCTAGCATCTTATCACCAACATCATTTTCAATTTTTCCACTTGTATAACAGTTTTCAACTATACCACCATTGACCCAATCTGCCAAAATACCAGCAAGTAGAGAACAATCATTCGAAACAATATCAGCATTCGTAACCATCAAATTTTTCACAATTCCACCAGAAGATATAACGCCAAACAATCCATTTCGTGTTAAATCTTCTCCTGTATAGTGATGATACAAATTCATTATTTTGTGATATTGACCATCAAAAGTACCGCCAAAATATTGACTAAAATTACTACCATTTCCAATAGATATCCATTGATGCCCTGAAAGGTCCAAATCATTATCTAAATAGATCGTTTTATCTTTAAATAATATATTACCATTGACTAGTTGAGCCAACCCCGCAAGTTGTTCTGCGGTTGTAATATGATATTCACTATCTACTTCATGCCCGACATACCAACTTGTATCAGCTGTCCCATCCCATATATCTACTGCTTCTACCGCAAATACATTCATAGGCACAAATGACACAACCATGGATAATGATAATAATACTGCAACCATTATTTTCTTAATTGCTTTCATACGCTTTCCTCCCAATAATTATTTTCAATGATACCTGCAGTCTCAAATTAAATTATTAAATAATTGCTGTCTTTTAACAACAATTATCATTTTTATTGAGACTACATATCTCTTCTATATTTATTATATTTTCTTCTATTTTGTTTGTCAATTTTATGCAAAATAAGTTTTTTATAAGCATATTGCAAAATATCGCCCCTCATGGGACGATATTTATTTTAATCTATTTTCTTTTTTCTAATATAAGTTAAAACAACTAAACTTCCTAACAATAATAAAGCAATACCTATAATATTTTCATCATCACCTGTTTTTACTTTTTTAACTTCTTGTTTATTTTCAGCTTTTACTACTGGTTTTACTGTTTCTTGATTATTTGATGTTGAATCATTCTTTTTATTATCATCTTTTACAGGTATTTCCACCACATTTGATTCAATAATAAATTCAGTAGATGCACTTCCTGTTGTTGAATTAATACTTATTGTATGTTTTCCAACTGATAAAGTATTTAAATAATCACTTTTTAATGTGATAATCGTACTTCCTTCTTTAGATACATAATTCTTTGAATCAATTATCTTACCATCAATAGATACACTTACAAAATCAGAATAATCTGCATCTGAAACAAATACAAAATCTATTTTGCTATCTTTTTTCCATTTACTATTTTGACCTTTTATAATTTTAGGCGTTTTGATATTTACCATTCTTTCATATCCACAAACATTACAAACAGTATCTTTATCATCATCAAATATATGTTTCGATTCATCTTTATGATTATGACATACTGTACATTCTTGCCAATGAATTTCTTCATTATTCATCCATTTTGTAGAATAATTATGTTCTAATAAATCACCATATTCTTGATTACAAAGTTCACAAACAGCTTTTTGTATGCAAGTAGCTTTTCCACCTGAATGATTTGTACAAGTAATTTGCCCATTATTTATAATTGTGCCATTTACAACAACCGTACCATTGTTCGTAAATTTAGCTTTATCGGGAATTGTTAATGTTGTTCCTTCTGATATTATTAAAGTTTTTTCAGATGAAACCGTTTCTTCACCGATTACAGTGACATTACCAATAACTTTACCATCATTACCATTGAAAAGAACACTATCATTAATAGAATCATAAGATTCATCTCCTGTTGTTGTTATCCAAGATTGATTAATTGTTGTTGTTTTTCTAGCTTTTATTCCTTTTTTATCTTGTGGAGCATTAGCTTCTACTTTACTGTTTTCTATAGAAAGATTACCTCTTGTAAAGATTGCGATATCACCTGTACTAGTTGCATTAATTGTACTATTTGAAATAGATAAAGCATTTTTTCCAAATAAAGCAGGATAGTATCCTTCAGCTTCAATTTGTGCATTTTCAATTTTTAAATTATTCGCATAAATACCGTTGCTTTCTTTACTTACTACCTTAATAGCTCCACCATTAATTTCTAAATCATTATCTACGCTTAAAGCAGCATCATAGCCTTTAGCCACTACTTTAGAATTTCCAAGCACTTTCATAGGAGAAGAAGAAATAATTCCAAAACCAGCATATTTTCCTGTTGATGATTTTGCTTCCGCTTCTAAATAACTATTATCTTTTAAAGTTATAGGTGCACCAAATGATTCTAGTCCTGAAACAGAATATTCCGATGGCGTTTCAGGATCATCTTGTAAACAAATAAGTTTCGCGTTATCTTCTAATAAAACCGAATGAGTTGTATCCCCATTCTTTACTCCCAATTGTAAAGGCGCGTATGTTCCATTTCCTGTATATGTAAGAACCGCATTTCCTGATATCACACATTTTCCATTCCATTCAGCCGAATTTCGTGCCACATTTACATTGATTGTTGTATCCGTAACATGAAGTGCACTATCCATATAAGATGTTTTTTGTGTTACAGTAAAACCTTCTGTATTCAATACTCCTGATCCATATATAGTTAAATCATTAGCTGAAATTCTTTTTAGTTTATTATTTGTATCTTTAGGCACTTCAACTACCATCTTCACAGGGCTATTTTGTACTATAAAGCCCCCATTACATACTAAATTATTAAGTTTTAAATAAAAAGCTTGATCAACTTCATTAGGATTATTACTTCCCCAAAAATTAATTTGTTTATCAGTCGTACCTGTCAATTCATAATTAACATCTCTTTTACGAATATTAATGCCTGTATCTGTAATTTTATAGTTTTCATTTTCAACATTTGCACCTCCTACATCAATGACGATTGGTGCATTCGTTGGTGTTACCGCCATTACTGAAACTGGCGCTAATAGTAGCATAAAGCAAAATGTTACAAGCATTGTAATGAGTTTCTTATTCATATTTTTTCCTCCTTCACCATTAAATGTTGATACCGCATGTCTCATATAAAACTAATAAATAATCGTTACTTTAAATTGAGCAAGCAACGTTTTTTTGAGACCACAAGTCTCATCTATCTATAATATACTTCTTTCCCTCTTATTTGTCAATTTCACATACAAAAATTATATGCAAAATAAAAACACCAACTTAAGAATATAATCTTAAAGTTGATGTCTCTTTTATTTTTTCATCCATGTATGGGGACAATCTTCATCATAATCTATTTCACCATATGCTTTAAAGCCTAGTTTTTCATAGAAGCCTTTTGCTTGTAGTTGTGCATGTAAACATACTGTTCCTTTTAATAATGAACAAGCACTTTGTACAATATATTGTCCTACTTTTTTACCTCGATATTCTTTAATAACTGCTATTCTACCAATGACATTGGCATGTAAAGAATCATCATAATAATAGCGACATGTTCCAATGGGTTTATTTTGATCAAAGACAACTAGATGTCTACATTCTTGATCTAAATCATCAAATTCATCTTTAAAGCCTTGTTCTTCCATAAAGACTTTTATTCTAATATCTTTTGCTTCTTGAGGTAATTGTTCATAAATTTTATAATTCATAGACTTCTCCTATAACAACATTGTTGCAACAACAATTGGAATAGTAATAACTGATAATAAAGTTGAAACAACAATATTTTTTGTTACGATTTTGACATTTGCATTATATTGTGTTGCAAGCATTAATACCATTGATCCTACTGGCATAGCATTAGTAATGATTGTAATGTTTGCATAGTAAGGATTGATATGAAGTAAACGACAAACTATCATTGTCACAAATGGTACAATGATTAAACGTACAAAAGCAAAGACATAACTACGCCAATCTGTAAAACTATCTTTAATTGGGTAAACTGCTAATGATGAACCAATCATCATCATTGAAAGTGGTGCTGTCAGTGAACCAACACTATTAATGGTATCCATTAGTACACTTGGAAGTTGCATATCAAATAAGTAAATTAAGATTCCTATAAAAATCAAAACAATTCCTGGTGTAAGTAATTGTTTAAAATTTAATTTAAATTCACTATCATCACTTTTTGTAAGACACATAATCGCATAAGTATACACAAAGAAATTAAATGCCATGTGAATAAGCGATGCGTAAAAAACAGCTTCTTGTCCAAAGACATCTAATAAAACAGGATATCCCATAAATCCTGTATTCGCAAAAACAACCATACATTCATAAACAGGCCAATCTTTTTTAGGAAATGGGAAGATACGATTTATAATCTTTCCAAGAATAATAAATCCTATGTACATTAAAATACCTGCCCCTATCATTAAAAAGACAATACTTTTATCATTTCCTTCTACTCCTGCAATAGAACTAATAATAAGCATTGGTGATGCCACATTGACAATTAATGCTGATATTTTTTTATTTGTATATTCATCAAAGATATGACATTTAAATAAAACAAATCCTAAAACAAGTAATAAAAATAATTTTAACATCGTTTGGAAGACAACCATGATGTCCATAAAATCCCCTCCTAAACCTTTACCATCTTATCATATTTCTTTTTATGCTCAATTCATTTTCATATTATAAAAATAATTCATTAAAGCTTGACTATCATAACAAAAAAATTGTAATAAATGGTCAATTCCCAAATTATTACAATTTTTTAGATAAATATCTTTAATTAATAAAAATCTTTCTTTGTTTTCTTGATTTTTAAAAAGAGTTTTCCTAATCCAATAAAAATAATCAATAAAACTACAATCATATAAAATGTCCCAATTCCTAATGTTTTAGAACCTAATAAAGATAAATCAAAACCAAACCATCCTGTAGAAGCACCATAGTTTAAAAAATTATAGGGTGCTAACATATCGCCATACCAACGTACACGAAATACTTGTCCTAGAATAATAACATAACCAACATAAACAAGTGGTGGAATAACTGAATAAAAGACATGTCTTTTTTCAGGAAGATATTTTTCACTAAAGAAAATAAAATCAATGATTGCTAGAACTGGGGTTATAAAATGTACACATAAACTTCCTGCACCATTATTTAAATAAGCACCGATAAAACCATGACTATTGGTTGGTGCTAATAAAAGCAGATAGACAAAGAATGTAAGGGTAATGGATATTGTTCCCATAAATTTAATCAAATACATTCCTTGTGAAATATATTTTGTTTTCTTTAAATCATAAATCAAAAAGATTAAAAGACAAAGATCAATAAAGATATTTGATAAATTCGTAAAGTACGTAAAAAACATCCAATGGTCTAAAGATTGCAACATTCCATAAACAGAAGAAAGTATTGCAATGAATTTTATAATTAGAGAAATCTTTCTTTTCATTTTTATCACCGGCAACACTATAACATATTATATTTTGAAGTTCAAAAGTTTTTAATACTTTCTTTTTTGATAAATACGTATTCCTAAAATAATCAATCCTAAAGAAACAAACGAAACAACTAAAGTAAGTAACATATTTTGTGTAAATCCAGCTACTAAATAACCTATAAAACATGCACTTGAAACAATTAAAGCATATGGAATCTGTGTTGTAACATGATATAAATGATTACATTGTGCTCCTGTTGAAGCCATAATTGTCGTATCAGAGATAGGTGAAATATGATCTCCACAAACTGCCCCCGCTAAAATAGATGCAATAGAAATAACTAACATTGTTGAACCTTCTGGAAATAAAGAGGTTGCCATAGGAATTAAAATACCAAACGTTCCCCAAGATGTTCCTGTTGAAAAAGATAACCCTGCTCCAACAACAAATAAACATGCCGGTAGAATTGCGGTTGAAATTGAAGCTGATTGTAATGTATTATAAACAAATGTTCCAGCCTGTAATTGATTTGATACAAGGTCTCCTAAAGACCAGGCAAGTACAAGAATTAAGATAGAGGGTACCATGGCTTTAAACCCTTCTGGAATACATTCAACAAATTCATTATAAGAAACAACTTTACGAGGAATATAAAGAACAAAGACAAAAATAATAGTAAAGAATGTTCCATAAACAAGTCCTCTTGATGCTTCACATTGACTAAAAGCCGTAATTAAATCTTTTCCATCAAAAAAGCCACCTGTATAGATCATCCCAACAATACAACTAAAAATTAAAACAATAACAGGTAAAATAAGATCTATTACTTTACCATTTTTATTATAAGAAATTTCTTCGCCTGTTTGATAAGAATCATCCCCAAAATGAATATCACCTTCTTTAGCGGCAAGTTCATGTTTTCTCATTTTACCTACAAGAAATTCACTTTTTATAACATAACATACCATTACAACTGTAAGAAGGGCATATAAATTAAAGGGAATCGTATTTAAAAAGAGTTGAAATCCATCTCCCGAAGTATAGCCACTGACAGCAGCAGCCCATGATGAAATTGGTGCAATAATACAAATAGGTGCTGCTGTACTATCAATAATATAAGCAAGCATTGCACGAGAGACTTTAAATTCATCGGTAATTTCACGCATAACACTTCCTACTGTTAAACAGTTAAAATAATCATCAACAAAGATCACCACACCTAAAACAAAAGTAGAAAAAAGTGATTGCTTTGAGGATTTCATTTTCTTCTTTGCCCATTTTCCATAAGCTTGACTTCCCCCACTTTTAGTCATTAAAGTCACAATCATTCCTAGCATCACTAGAAACATTAAGATACCAATATTAGAAGGTTTGCTCAAGCAATTAACAACCGTATCAAATAACAAATTCATACTTTCTACAATATGAAAATTCGTTAATAAAAGTGTCCCTGTCACAATACCTAATAATAAAGATAGATATACTTCTTTGGTTTTTAACGCAAAAACAATCGCAATAATTGGCGGTAATAACGCCCATACTGTACTTACAAAATTCATCTTTTCCTCCATAAAAAAAGCACTTTGAGGCAATCAAAGTACTTACATACAAGATAGCTCTCCACTAAAAAGTGACAAGAAATTACATATTCTATAATTTCCCAGATAAATAAAAGTTGGTGCTTTTATTCTCTTCGGCACGTTTCCCTTTCCTCTTTAACTGTCACCAAACATTATTAAAGAGTACTCTTGATTCATGCACCTCTACCATTTATTCATTTTTCTTTCAAAGAATATCAAACTCTTGTTATAAAGTCAATTAAATTGTTTCTATTTTAATACAAAAAGCCAGATTATGTTCTGGCTTCTGTATGACTATATTTCTATTTTAATGCTTTTTTCTTTTTTAATGCGATAATTGCGATAAATGATACTAAGCAACAACCAATGAAGATTTCAACTGGTGCTTGATCACCTGTTTTTGTACTCTTTTGAGTTGTTGTTTGTGCGTTTTTAGTAGTTTCATTATTTGTATTTGACACACCTTCAACACTTTCGTTTTTCTTATTATCTACATTTGTTTGACTATCTTTATTTTCTGTACCAGTATTTGGTTTTTGATTATCATCACTACCTGTTCCTGGGTTTGGTTTTTCATTATCATCTTTTCCTGTTTCTGGATTTGGATTTTCGTTATCATCTTTTCCAGAATTTGATTTAACAACTGTAAATATTGTATCTACATTTCCAGCAGTTGTTTGAATTTCTACTTTATGTTCTCCACTACTTAAAGTTTTTAAATATTCATTAGTTAATACAACTTTTGAATTACCATTGACTGCTCGTGAAATATTTTCAATTGTGTAGTATTTTGTATCAATTTCTTTTCCATCTACCAATACTTTTTGAATATTTCTTGCAGATACATTGATTGTAATTTCTAATGGCTTTGATGCATTATATTCTAACTTAGTATTTTCACCACTTACAATAACTGCTTTTTCATAACCATTAATAATAGCTTTACCTACTTTTCCACCAATTGCTGGATAAATAACATCTACTTCTTGAGATTCTTCTGAAATTTTATCTTTTGGATTTAAAAATTCCCATCCAGCAGGTAATTTAATTGTTTCTAATGTGCTACCGATAGCCCCATTTAATTCTAATTGTGATTTTGCTAAATCTTTTTCAAAAGTTCTTTCTTCAACAGTAAGTGAAACTTGTCTTCTTGTTCTTGCACTAACTGTATCTCCTTCTTTATAAGCTGTATAGTATAAATTATATGATCCTGGTTTTAATGATTTTAGTGATTCTGTATCATTTTTTCCTGTACATAATAGTGATACATGTGTGTTTCCACCAACATTTGTGAACATTGGTTCGTCATTAATAGAATAATCGACTATGCTTTCCTTATCAGAAGTAATTCCAGCTAATAAATCTGGTGTTTCACCTTCTGTCATTGTCACATCTTTTTCACCATTAATTTTATAAGCATTTGCATAGAAAGTATCTGCATCTTTTTGTTGTTGCTCATTTCTAGCATAGCGAACATAATCAACTTCATATTTTGTTCCCGCTAAGTTTTCACCTGCAGCACCAGGCCAAGCTCCACCTAAAGCCAAATTAAATTCAATATATTGTGGTCTATCAATACATTCTAAAGCTCTTTGATCATCACTATAATCAACTGTTCTAACAATTTGATCATCTACATACCATTCTATTTTACCTTTAGACCAATTAATTCCAAATACATGATAATCATCATTGAAAATTCCACTTGGTAGTGTATAGCAAGTACCATGTCCAGCATACTTTCCATCATCTTCACCATTAGTACCATAATGAAGCGTTTGATAAACTTGTCTATTACCATTAAACCCACCAGCAGTTCCATTACCAATTAATTCCATGATATCTATTTCACCACTATCAGGCCATCCAATACCTTGAGCAATATTACCATCTAAATGAAAATCAGAACCTAATGTCCAAAACGCTGGGAATACTGCTTGACCTTTAGGTAATTTAGCTTTCATTTCAATTCTTCCATATAAGAATTCTTGTTTACCATGAGTTCTTACACTTCCCGAATCATAAATAACTTTTCTTGTTGTATCTCCTTGTGTTACTTCATATTGATCTTCTGTTTTTCTATTTGTTGCTTTAATAACTAAATTTCCATCCTCAAGATAAACATTATCTTTACTATTTGTATAATGTTGTTGTTCTAAACCACGGATATGTCCTAATTCATAACCCCAATTATTTTTATCTAATTCAGTTTCATTAAATTCATCAGCCCATACAAGATTATAATTGTCATCTTCATTTCTAACTTCTGTCAATGAAACATCATCAACAAATACTTTTCCTCTATATGTAGCATCGCTTGTTGATTCCGTCCATTTCATGAAACAAACTGTTAAATTTGCAGTATTTGCATTTCCAAATATGCTTTCTTCATTTCCTGTATCAATATTTAGTTCTACATCTTGATATTGTCCTTTATTTTCTTCTGTACATTTTACTGTAACTTCATTGCCATTTACAAGATTTTGTGCGTTCTTTTTTAAGTTGACAAACATTGTTTGTCCTACTTCTGTTAATTGCACTTTAGCTTTTAATTTATATTTTGTATTTTTCTTTAAATTAACAAATTGGTAAATATTCGCATTTCCACTATTTTCTGGTAAAAAACCACACCAATCTCCTTCACTTGCACATCCTGGATATTTTGTAAATTGGGCATTTGTAACATCCCATGATGTACGACTACTAATTTGATAACCTGTCGAAGGATTATCTCCATCTTCAAAAGAACCATTTTTAATAAGTTCTCTATCTAATTCTATTAAATCTTGTTTACCATTTGGTAAAACAGTAAGAATAACCGTTCTTCTTGTGGCTGGTTTTGTAGAATCTGTACTACTTCTTGCTGTGTAGTATAAGTTATATTTTCCAGGTCTTAATTTCTTTAAACTTTGTTTATCATTTTTACCTGAGCATACTAAATCAACCGAAGTTAAACCACCTTTTGTTTTAAATGAATATTCATTATCAATAGAATAATCTAAAATACTATCTTGATCAGAAGTCACACCTTCTAATAAATTAGGCATTTCTCCTTCTGTCATTGTCACATCATGTTCTCCACTAATTTTTATCGCATTTTTATAATATTCTTCTGAATCTGCTTTTTGTTGAGCATTTTGTCCATAATAAACATAATCAACTTCATATTTTTGACCTGCAAGATCATTTCCAGCATCTCCAGCCCAGTTTCCACCAGTAGCTAAATTTAATTGAATATATTGTGGGCGGTTAAAACATCTTTTATATTCTTCATTGTCACCGTAATCGAAAGAACCTACGATTTTATCATCCACATAAAATTCTAATTTATTTTTTGACCAGTCAACACCAAAAATATGATAATCATCATTGAAGATTCCTTCTGGCAAGGTATAAGTAGATACCGATTTTGAATGATCTACATCAGCAACCGATCCTGCATGTAAAGTTTGGTAAACTTTACGATTACTATTTCCACCTGCGTCACCATCTGCAGCACCTATCATTTCCATAATATCAATTTCACCACAAACAGGCCAAGGAGCACCTTGTTCACTACTAATTCTTCCATCTAATGTAAAATCAGAACCTAATGTCCAAAATGCTGGGAAAGCACCTTTTCCTTTAGGAAGCTTCGCTTTCATTTCAATTCTTCCATATAAGAATTCTTGTTTACCATGAGTTCTAATACTTCCTGAATTATAAATAACTTGTCTATTTCCTCTAGGATTTTTATATTGGTCTTCTTTATCGCGATTAGTAACTTGTAATACTAATTGCCCATCTTTAACATAGACATTTTCAGGATCATTAACATAATGTTCTTGTTCAACTCCTCTAATAGATCCTAATTCATAATCCCATTTTGATGTATCTAATTCTGTTTTATTAAAATCATCTGCCCAAACCATTTCATAGTTATCATCTTCTGTAGCTTCATTTTTCGCTTTAACAGATACATCATCAACCCATACTTCTTCATTAATAATATCTTGATTTCCATTTGTTTCTGTCCATTTAATAAATGCAATAGATCCAGATGTGTTATCTCCAGAATTAAAAGTAAATTCTACATCTTGATATTGACCAGCTTTATCTTCTGATGAAGAAATTGTTGTCTCAATAGCATTTCCATTAATATCTTTTAATCCTGCACTTAAATCATTATCTTTTACTGCTAAAAATACTTGTCCTTTACCATTTGAAATCTTTACTTTTGCTCTAACGACATAATCTGTATTTTTCTTAAAACTCACATTTTGAAAAACTGCTGCATTATTAGAATTTGATGGCAATTTTCCATAATAATTACCATTATCATTTTCAAATGTTCCTGTACCCGATTTTCTCCATGAGGATCCATTATTGTCAAAGCCACCATTAATAATTAAATCATTATTACGATTTAATTTTACCAAATCATGTTCATGAGTCACTTGTGACGTTGTACCTTGATTTGTATTCCCAGCAAATACCATTGCTGAATAAGAGCTAAGCATTGACATTGATGTCAATACGGATAAAACAACTTTTGTAACTTTTTTATTTTTCATACATTTTCCCTTTCCTTTTTAATTGTTACCGCTTACAAATAAGTATTATTACATATTTTTAGTAAATGTCAATACATACATTACTTATTTATACGTATATTTTCACTAAATTTAGCTATTATAAGTATATTTACAATTATTGTATAGTGTTAATTTTATTTTTATTTACTAAATTAAATATGTTATTTAGTAAATATTTGTCAATAAATAAAAAACTTCCTAAACTTAATTAGGAAGTTTTTCTTTTAAAGTTCTTCACCGTTAGAAGCAATAACTTTCTTATACCAATCATAAGAATCTTTTTTGCTTCTTTCAAGTGTACCATTACCTTCATTATCTCTATCTACATAGATAAATCCGTAACGTTTTTTCATTTCACCTGTTGTAAATGAAACACAGTCAATACATCCCCAAGGAGTGTATCCCATTAAATCAACACCATCTTCTTCAACAGCTTTTTTCATTTCTTCGATATGTGCTCTTAAATAATCAATACGATATGGATCATGACAAGAACCATCTTCTTCTTTAACATCAATAGCACCAAAACCATTTTCTACAATAAATAATGGTTTTTCATATCTTTCGTAGAACATATTTAAAGCATATCTTAATCCTTCTGGATCAATAGCCCATCCCCAATCAGATTCTTTAATATATGGGTTTTTAACTGAATGTTCACTTGAACCATCTGTTGCTTTTGAAACATCTTTATTTACTGTTGAATCTACAACATTTGTCATATAATAACTAAATCCAATATAATCAACAGTACCTTCCGCTAATGCTTTTTTATCTTCTTCTGTAATATCGATATTGAATCCTTTTCTTTCAAACATTTTTAAAGCATAAGCAGGATAATGTCCACGGCATTGTACATCGCAAAAGAAGAAACGATCATGCATTTGTTGTTGTGCTAATACTTGATCTGCTGGACGACAGCTAAATGGATAAATTGGAACCATCGCAATCATATTTCCAATTTTGAAATCAGGATTGATTTCTTTACCAATTTTTACTGCTTTAGCTGAAGCGACTAATGTATGATGTCCACAGATATACATTGCTTCTTCTGGATTATCATAGTTTCCAAAATGAGCGCCACTGTTTGTCCAACCAAAGATATCATTTTTAAAGTTCATTTGGTTATTGATTTCATTGAAAGTCATCCAATATTTAACTTTGTTTTTATATCTTTTGAAACATTCTTCTGCAAATTTAACAAAGAAATCAATTGTTTTACGGTTCATAAATCCACCGTATTCTTTAGCTAAATGATAAGGCATTTCAAAATGTGATAATGTAATAACAGGTTCAATACCATATTTTAATAATTCATCAAAAACATCATCATAGAATTGTAATCCTTCTTCATTAGGTTCTTCTTCATCCCCTAATGGGAAAATTCTTGTCCAAGCAATAGAAGTTCTAAAACATTTAAATCCCATATCCGCAAACATAGCAATATCTTCTTTATAATGTCCATAGAAATCAATTCCAATATGGTTAGGATAATATTTACCTTCTACTACACCATCTGTGATTTCTCTAGGTACTCCATGTGCTCCTGCTGTCATAACATCCGCTACAGAATATCCTTTAGAAGTATTCAATACTCCTCCCTCAAATTGGTGAGCAGCTAACGCTCCACCCCATAAAAAGTCTTTTTGTAAAGCCATATATTACCTCCGTCTTCTTTTTTAACATTATATCATAAGAATTCTAAGCGAGAAACTTCCTCATTTCATTTAAAAGAATATTCACAAAATTATCCTTATAAAATGAATGCCTTGTAAATTCTATTTACAAAAGAAAACCTTGAGTTTCCTCAAGGCTTTCTAAAAATGATTGTGAGTCTATTTTGATATTCTATAAATTAGAATATCCCATTAAATCTTCATCAACAGCACGTGCAACTTCACGTCCTTCTCTTATTGCCCAAACAACAAGAGATTGTCCTCGACGCATATCACCAGCAACATAAAGTTGATTTTGATTTGTTTGGTAATTTTCATCAGCCACATTTCCTCGTGGTGTAAGTTTTACATCAAATGCTTTAGCAACATGGTCTTCGCACCCAATGAAACCTGCTGCGATTAAAACAACATCAACATCAAGTGTTTTTTCGCTTCCTTTGACAGGAACCATTTGTCTGCGACCTTCAACTTGTTTTGATTCAAGTGAAACAATAATAGCTTGTTTGATATTTCCTTTATCATCTTTGATAAATTCTTTAACTGTTGTTTGATAAAGACGTGGATCATTTCCAAAAACAGCAATGGCCTCATTTTGTCCATAATCTGTCTTTTTAACACGAGGCCATTCTGGCCATGGATTTGAATCTAAACGTTCATGGGGTGGTTCTGGCATCATTTCTAATTGAATAACTGATTTACATCCTAAACGGATGGCTGAACCAACACAGTCATTTCCTGTATCTCCACCACCAATAACAAGAACATTTTTATCTTTTGTTTCAACAAAATCCTTATCTTCTAATTGGCTATTAAGTAATGATTTTGTAATTCTTGTAAGATAATCTACAGCAAAGTAAATTCCTTTAGCATCTCTACCAGGTACTTGTATATCTCTTGCTTTTTTACTTCCACAAGCTAAAACAACACGATCAAATTCTTTGTAAAGTTCTTGAACTTGTTTTTTTGTTTCAATACCTGCTTTTGTTTTGAAAACAACACCTTCTTCTTCCATTAAATGCACACGGCGATCAATGATATGTTTTTCAAGTTTCATATTTGGAATACCATACATTAATAATCCACCAATACGATCTTCTCTTTCAAAAACAGTTACTTGGTAACCTCTTTTATTTAATTGATCCGCTGCTGCAAGTCCTGAAGGCCCTGAGCCAATAACCGCAATCTTTTTATCAATACGATGTTTTGGTGGTTGTGGTTGCATCCAATTAGAAGCATAGGCTGTTTCAATGATGGCATTTTCATTTTCTCTTACAGTAACAGAGTTTCCATTTAAACCACATGTACAGGCTGCTTCACATAAAGCAGGACAAACACGTGAGGTAAATTCTGGAAAATTATTTGTTTTTAGAAGTCTTTTAAGGGCTGCTTTATAATTTTTATGGAAGATCAAGTCATTCCATTCAGGAATCAAGTTGTTAAGTGGACAACCTGATACCATTCCTTGAATGACTTTTCCATTTTGACAGAAAGGAACTCCACAATCCATGCATCGAGCCCCTTGGCATGATTGTTCATCACGAGATAATGGTTTATGAAATTCATTAAAGTTTTTAATACGTTTTAATGGTTCAATTTCTGTTGATACTTGTCTTTCTATTTCTAAAAATCCTGTTGGCTTTCCCATAATCTACATTCCTTTCTTAAAAGCATTAAATGCTTCTACTTTTGCTTGTTCATTTGTAAGTCCCTGTTGTTCAAATGAACTAATAAGTGACATCATACGCTTATAATCATGAGGAACAACTTTTTTAAAGTGAGCAACCTCATTACCAAAATCATCTAAGATTTTCTTTGCTACATTTGAATTTGTGTATTTGTAATGCTTTTGAATCATTTCTCTTAATTGATCTTCATCATAACGTGACTTCACATTTTTATATTCTACAAGTTCTTTATTAACATGTTCATAGAATGTATTATCTGGATCATAAACATAGGCAATACCTCCAGACATACCAGCTGCAAAGTTACGTCCTGTTTTTCCTAGAACAACAACCATACCACCTGTCATATATTCAAGACCATGATCTCCAATACCTTCAACAACGGCATGAGCTCCTGAGTTACGTACAGCAAATCTTTCACCTGCAACCCCATTAATATAAACTTCACCCGAAGTTGCTCCATATAAAGCAACGTTACCAATGATAATATTATCTTCTGGTGTAATTGTAGAATCTTTTGGTGGAACAACAATCAATTTACCACCTGATAATCCTTTTCCAAAGTAATCATTACTATCTCCATAAAGATGTAATGTTAAACCTTGAGGAATGAAGGCACCAAATGATTGACCTCCAGCTCCATAACAATTAACTTTAAAAGTATCTTCTTCTAAAGAAGTTCCATATTTCTTTGTGATTTCAGATCCAAAGAGTGTACCAAATGAACGATCAATATTTGTCACACGGACATCAATTTCTTTATTTTGATGTTTATCTAATGCATCTTTTAATTGTTTATAAAGTACTGTTGTATCTTTTACTTCATTAAGTTTGAAATCATATTCATTATTTTTTTCATGATGACTATGTTTACTAGAAGTATATGGATTATTTAAGATTCTTGATAAATCAATATTTTCAATATCATCTCTTGCTTCTAATAAATCACTACGACCAACCATTTCATCAACTGTTTTAAAACCAAGTTGAGCCATGTATTCTCTTAATTCTTGAGCAACAAAACGCATAAAGTTTTCCACATATTCAGGTTTACCTTTAAAACGTTTTCTTAAAATTGGATTTTGTGTAGCAACTCCAACTGGACATGTATCTAAGTTACAAACTCTCATCATAACACATCCCATCGTAACAAGCGGTGCTGTCGCAAAACCAAATTCTTCTGCCCCAAGTAATGTCGCAATTGCAAGATCTCTACCTGTCATTAATTTACCATCAGTTTCAATAACAACACGACTTCTTAAATCATTCATAATCAAGGTTTGATGAGCTTCAGCTAAACCAAGTTCCCAAGGAAGTCCAGCATTGTAAACAGAGTTTTTAGGAGCAGCTCCGGTTCCTCCATCATATCCTGAAATAAGGATAACACCCGCACCGGCTTTAGCAACACCAGCTGCAACAGTACCAACTCCTGCTTCAGATACAAGTTTGACTGAAATACGTGCATCTTTATTCGCATTTTTTAAGTCATAAATTAATTGCGCTAAATCTTCAATTGAATAAATATCATGATGTGGTGGTGGTGAAATTAAACTTACTCCTGGTGTTGAATGTCTTGTTTTAGCAATCCATGGATAAACTTTACCACCTGGTAAGTGTCCACCTTCTCCTGGTTTTGCCCCTTGTGCCATTTTGATTTGAATTTCATTAGCACTACATAAGTATTCACTCGTAACACCAAAACGTCCTGAAGCCACTTGTTTAATGGCAGAACATTTACTATCACCATTAGAAAGTGTTTCAAATCTTTCTGGATCTTCTCCACCTTCTCCACTGTTTGATTTACCATGGAGTCGATTCATCGCAATAGCCATTGTTTCATGAGCCTCTTTTGAAATTGATCCATAAGACATTGCTCCTGTTTTAAATCTTTTAACAATTGATTCAACAGGTTCTACTTCATCAATTGGAATAGATTTTGTCTTTTTAAATTTCATAAGACCTCTTAAATTTAAATGAGATCCTTCTTCATCAATCATTTTTGAATATTCTTTAAATAATTGATAATCACCTAAACGTGTAGCTTGTTGTAATTTATGAATTGTTGCTGGATTATAAAGATGTTCTTCTTTTCCTGATCTTTCTTTATGATCTCCAGCACTATCTAGAGTAACATCAACATCTAATCCTAATGGATCATAAACTTGATTATGTCGATATTCTACATCGGCTTCAATATCTTTAATTGTTTTTCCTTCAATACGACTTACTGTTTTTGGGAAGTATTTATTGACTAAATCACTTGATAATCCAATTGCTTCAAAGTTTTGAGATCCACGATAAGATTGAATTGTACTAATACCCATTTTAGAAGCAATTTTAACAATACCATGTAAAATACCACTATTATAATCATCAACAGCTGCATAGTAATCCTTATTTAATAAACCTTGATTGATTAAATCAAAGATTGTATCTTGAGCTAAATAACCATTGATAGCAGAAACTCCATAACCAAGTAAAGTTGCATAATGATGGACTTCTCTTGGTTCAGCAGATTCAAGAATTAAAGCTAAACTATTACGTTTTTTTGTTCTTACTAAATATGAGTTAACAGCTCCAACAGCAAGTAATGATGGAATTGGTAAGTGGTTATCATCAACTGTTCTATCAGATAAGATAACAATATTACATCCTTCATGATAACGTTTATCTACTTCTACAAAGACACGATCAATAGCTTTTTCTAAAGATGTGTTTTTGATATAAGTAATATTCACTTCACCAACTTTAAATCCTTCTTTTTTCAAGTTTTTGATTTTTAAAATATCGGTATTACTTAAAATAGGATGATTGATTTTTAATAAGTGACAGTTTTCTGGTTTATCTTCCAACATATTTCCATCACGACCAATACAAATACTTGTAGAAGTAATGATTTCTTCACGAATCGCATCGATTGGTGGATTGGTTACTTGAGCAAATAATTGTTTAAAGTAATTGAATAATGGTGGATGTTTTGTTGATAAAGCAGCAATTGGTGTATCATTTCCCATTGCGACAATATTTTCATTTCCTGTAAGTGCTAAGTTTTTAATATAGTTTGTATCTTCATAACTATAGCCATGAATTTTTTGAAGTTTTGTAAGTTCTTCCCCTTCATATCTTTCTACACGCACACTAGGAATACGCATATCTTTTAAATTAATTAAATTGCTTTCTAACCATTCTCCATAAGGTTGTTTTATAGCATATGTTTCTTTTAAAACATCATCTTCAATAAGTTCGCCTTTGACTGTATCGACAAGTAACATTTTTCCTGGTCTTAATCTTTCTTTTAAGACGATATCACTTGCGGGAATATCTAATGAACCTACTTCTGAAGATAAGACAAGATAATGATCTTTAGTAATATAATAGCGTGATGGTCTTAAACCATTTCTATCTAAGATAGCCCCCATGATATCTCCATCGCTAAATAAGATTGAAGCTGGTCCATCCCAAGGTTCCATTAATGTCGCATTATATTCATAGAAGTCTTTCTTTGTTTGTGACATACTTTTATCATTTTCATAAGGTTCTGGAATACACATCATGACAGCACGTGGCAATTCCATCCCTGACATAACTAAGAATTCTAAAGTATTATCTAACATTGCTGAATCGGAACCATTAACGTCTACTACTGGATAAACTTTTGTAGTATCGACCGCATCTGTTGCCATGTTTTCTTCACGGCATAACATATTATTGGCATTTCCTTTAATTGTATTGATTTCACCATTGTGAACAATAAATCTATTTGGATGTGCTCTTCTCCATGATGGCATTGTATTCGTAGAGAAACGTGAGTGAACTAAAGCAATCGCACTTTTATAATCTTTGTTTTGTAAATCTTTAAAGAATAGTCTTAATTGTTGAACTAAGAACATTCCTTTATAAACAATTGTACGACTTGAAAGTGAACAAACATACGTATCTTCAAATTGACTTTGTTCAAAGATTCTTCTTACTTGATAAAGTTTTCGATCAAAATCTAATCCTGCTTCTACATCACTTGATTTTTCTACAAAAGCTTGGACAATAAATGGCATTGCATCAAGTGCTTTCTTCCCTAATACTTTAGGTACTGTAGGTACTTCACGCCATCCTAAAAAAATGAGTCCTTCTTTTTTTACAATTGTTTCAAACATCTTTTTCACACGTAAACGAATTTTTTCGTCTTGTGGCATAAAGAACATACCAACCCCATAATTTCCTTTTTTAGGTAATTGAAATTCTTTAATAACTTTTTGGAAATAATCATCAGGAATTTGTGTCAGAATTCCAACACCATCTCCTGTTTCTCCAGCGGCATCCTTTCCTGCACGATGTTCTAATTGTTCAACAATTTTTAAAGCATCATCCACTGTTTTATAAGTTTTTAATCCTTTGATGTTAACAACGGCCCCTATTCCGCAGTTATCATGTTCAAATGACTGATCATATAAACCTCGATTTTCTTTGTTCATAAAGGTTCCCTCCTTTTTTAGTATAGTTAGAATAGCACATTTAGTAATATGTGTAAAGACTTTGGTATTTTTTAGGATTTTTCTAAAAAGTAAGCGGATTGTATACATTTTTTAATGTTTTATCACTGTTTTGATAATCTTTTTTTACTAATTTAATAAATTTATTTCAGTTTGTAAATGAAAAATTTTTAAAATTTTTTTAATTTATTGGAAATAAAGAGTAAAAAGAGTAGAATAAAGATAGTATTAATATGGAAAGAGGAGAAAAATATGGAAGATATGTTTATTGTCGAAACTTCTGCTAGACATATTCACTTAAGTGAAAAAGATTTAGCAACTTTATTTGGTGAAGGTCATCAATTAACAAATAAAAAAGATTTATCTCAACCAGGTCAATTTGCTTGTGTTGAAAGAGTAAAAGTAATTGGACCTAAAGGAGAATTAAATATGTCTGTTTTAGGACCTACTAGAAAAAAAACTCAAGTAGAAATTTCTTTAACAGATGCAAGAAGCATTGGGGTTCAAGCCTTAATTAGAGAATCAGGAGATATCGAAGGAACTGCTGGATGCAAACTTGTTGGACCTGCTGGTGAAGTAGAAATCCCATGTGGTGTCATCGCCGCTAAAAGACATATTCACTTAACACCTGAAGATGCTGAAAAATTTGGTGTTAAAGATAAAGAAATCGTTAAAGTTGAAATCAATACTGAAGGACGTTCTTTGATTTTTGGTGATGTTGTTTGTCGTGTAAGCGCTTCATATGCTACAGCAATGCACATTGATACAGATGAAAGCAATGCAGCTGCTTGTGGTAGAGAAGTTTACGGTAAAATCGTAAAATAATAAACATTTAAGGTTCTGTAAATAGAGCCTTTTTTGTTATTTATGATATAATGATGTCGGGTGATGATATGAAAGTATTAGATACACTTGGAAAATCAAAAAAGGCAATTGGTGGAATTATCGCAATTCTTTTATGTATTGTAGCTATTTTCTTTGCTGGCATGAAATTTGCGGATGGTAAAGAAAATGATAAGATTACTTCAACAACAATTAGAAATCAATTAACTGAAATTAATGAACTTGCGGTTTATTCTTATGATTATAGTAAGGTTGGTAAATTTTCTAATAAACTTTCTTTCAATGGTTGGGATATTCCTCTTACTCAAAAGAACTTTATTATTACATATGATGGTACAATTAAAGCAGGAATTAATTTAGATGAAGCTAAAGTAGATATAGATCAAAATAATTTAAATATTACTTTACCTGCTACAAAGATTTTAAGTCATGAAATTGATGAAAACTCAATTGAAGTCTATGATGAATCTTCAAATATCTTTAATCAAATAAGTATTAATGATTATAAATCTTTTGCAACAAAAGAAAAAAAGAAAAATGAAAAAGATGCTATATCTAATGGAATCCTTACAAAGTCAAAAGAAAAAGTTGTGCAAACTCTCACAACTTACTTACAGGCTATTCCAGAAATTAAAGATAACTACCAATTAAACATTACAATCCAAGATGCAAAAACCGATGAATAAAATCATCGGTTTTTCTATTATAATTGAATTATTTATTTACAGCTTTTTTTAATGCTGAGCTTGCTTTGAAAGCAGGAGCTTTACTTGCAGCGATTGTCATTGTTTCACCAGTTCTTGGGTTTCTACCAGTTCTTTCACTACGAGTACGTACTTCGAAGTTTCCAAATCCTTTTAATGAAACTTTATCTCCTTTAGCAAGAGCATCTGTTACAACGTCTACTAATGCTGTAACTACTTTATCTACATCAGTTTTTGTTAATTCTGTACTTGAAGCAATTGCTTCTACTAATTCAGTTTTATTCATCTTTTTTAATCTCCATTTCTTGAAATCTAGGATTAAATCCTAGAATTATTTTACTACTTTATACGTGTATTTACAATAAAATACGTTCTTTACTTTTCTAAATCTTTCACAAATTCATAACATACTTCTTTAGAGGTTGCCCATGATGTAACAAGGCGAATACAGGAATGATTTTCATCGACTTCAAACATTGGTGTTGTGATATATTTTTGATGAATTTTTTTCAACGTTTCATGATCAATGATTGGAAATAATTGATTTGATGGACTTTCAATATACATTGAGTAACCATTTTTCTTTAAACCTTCTTTTAAAATATTAGCACATTCATTTTCATGTTTTCCAATTTCTAAATAAAGATCACCTTCAAATAAAGCATCAAATTGAACACCTAACAATCTTCCTTTAGCAAGCATAGCCCCTTTTTGTTTAATATGATATCTAAAATCAGTTTTAAGTTCATCATTGATAATTACTAAACATTCACCAAATAAAGCTCCCATCTTGGTACCACCAATATAGAAAGCATCACTATACATAGCCATTTCTTGTAAGGTTGGTGCATCATTTAAAACAAGTGCACTACCAAGTCTGGCTCCATCAATAAATAGATAAAGGTGATGTTTTTGGCAACATTGATAAATTTCTTTTAATTCATCTAATGTGTAATATGTTCCATATTCCGTTGTTTGTGAAATATAAACCATTTTAGGTTGTACCATATGTTCATCAGTATGCCCACTTACAATTTCTTCAATCATTGCACAATTGATTTTACCCTCTTGATGTGGTTTCGTTAAAACTTTATGTCCGGTAAATTCAACAGCTCCTGTTTCATGCACATTAATATGCCCACTATCAACCGCAATAACTGCTTGATAATCTTTTAAAGCAGAAGAAATCATAATCATATTTGTTTGGGTTCCACCTACTAAAAAGTGAATATCCACGTTTTCATTGTTTAATATCTTTTTGATTTTATCTTTTGCTTTTTGACAGTATTCATCCTCCCCATAGCCTACTGTTTGTACAAAGTTTGTTTGATTCAAGGCTTCCATCACTTTAGGATGTGCCCCTTCTAAATAGTCACTTGCAAAATTATACATCTTAACCCCCTAAAGAAAATAGGAAACGATGTTTCCTATAGTTCTTCTCCATTTGTTTCAATAACTTTTTTATACCAATAATATGAATCTTTTTTATATCTGTTTAATGTACCTGAATTTTCATCTTCTTCACGATCTACATAAACAAAACCATAACGTTTTTGATAACCATTTAACCAGCTTAATAAATCTGTATAAGACCATGTACAATAAGCAAGTACACGACAACCATCATCACATGCTTTTTTAAGTTCTTCAATATGGCGTTTTAAATAATCAATACGATATGGATCATGAATTTGTCCATCTTCTAATTTATCAAAGGCACCTAAACCATTTTCAGAAATAACAATTGGTAAATCATAGCGTGAAGTAATTTCACGACAACACATTCTAATTCCCATTGGATCAATTGTCCAATCCCAATCAGTTGTTGGTAAAAATTCATTTTGTGGTTTTTTATAAAGACCAGGTACACCTTGAACTTTAGCTGTTCCTTTTTTACCAGTATTATTCATTGTATGATCACTACCAACACCATTAATATCATTAAATTCAACAACACATGTTTGATAATAGTTCACACCCATGAAATCAATAAGTGAAGCTGCTTTTTTCATAAGGGCTTCATCGCCTTCTTCAAAAACAGGCGCACATCCTAATGATTTTAAATATTGAATAGCCGCACGTGGATAACGTCCATAAGCATATGCATCCATCCAATAATAGTTTTGTAAATCATCATAATCCGCTTTAGCCATTGCATTTTCAGGTTTACGATCATAAGCATAACTTGGACTATAAGCAAATGAAGCTCCTACTTTCGCTTCTGGATAAAGTTCTTTTAAAGCAATAACACTTTTTGCATGAGCAATATTAGCATGATGATTGACTTGATAGAATGTTTTCATATCATCTACTTTTCCTGGTGGATGCATTCCTTCTAACCATCCATGTCCTGTAAAAATATTTTGTTCATTCATTGTAATCCAATATTTTACACGATCACCATATCTTTTAAATAATGTTGTTGCATAATTTACATAATCATCTACGATTTTTCTGCTTTCCCATCCGTGATATTGGTCTTCTAAAGCTTGTGGCATATCCCAATGATAAACTGTAACCATTGGTTCAATTCCATATTTTAATAATTCATTGATAAGATTATCATAGAACTCTAAACCTTTTTCATTGACTTCACCATTACCATTTGGATAAATACGTGTCCAAGCAATTGAAAAACGATATGTTTTCAATCCCATTTCTGCCATCAACTTTACATCTTCTTTGTAACGATGATAGTGATCAACCGCTTTATCACCTGTTGTTGCTTTAAAAGTCTTTCCTGGAATTCTTACAAATTGATCCCAGTTGGAAACACCTTTACCATCTGCATCCCAGCCACCTTCTACTTGGTAAGCAGCTGATGCACTTCCCCAAAGAAAATCCTTAGGAAACCCTTTTGTTTCTTTAAAATACATTTTTTTTCTCCTTATTTCATATATTTTTTGATAAACTGACTTAATGTTTGTTTAAAGTCATCGTTTTCAACAAGTTCATATAAGTATTTTTCATCTTTTAAGACAAACAATACTTTTTCCCCTCTATTTTTATTATAAAGAGGATAAACCATTTTAAGTGGTACAAATTCATCTTCTTTAGCATGGAAGTAGAGTGTAGGAATATCATTGTGTCTAACATATTTGGCTGTGTTTTCTTTTAAATCAATATGAACAGCTTTTTTAATATGTCGCGCAATAATAGAAATTGCAGGATATTTTGAAATCTTATAATCTGCTTCTAAGCGATAACCAATAATATCATATGGAGATGTATAAGCTCCATCTGAAATAATTGCTTTAACATTTTTTAAAACATGTTTACCTGCTGCATTTAAAATAGTATTTGCCCCTTGTTCTTTACCATAAAGTAAAATCTTATGATCTTTTCCATAAGTATCTAAAAGATAGTTATTCCAACAAACAAGATCATTGATATCCTTGATACCAAAACCTCTAATATAACCATCACTTTGTCCATGAGCACACGCATCAACTAATAGAATTTGTGCTTCTGGTAAATGTTCTTCAAAATAAGGAACATAAAGTTGCATGTCTTTTGCTTGTAATCCAAATGGATGTAAAATAACGACTGTTTCTTGAGAATTTTCTTTTGGAATTAAAATTCCTCTTAATTGAATATCTTGATCATTTTTAATTGTAATATTTTTACTACTGTATTTTGCTTCTAAGATACTTGGACGATCTTCTTGTTTATGATGTCTATAAAGTAATTTTTTAGCATACTTTTTAGAAATCGTATAAACTGAAACTGCTGCTGTTCCAACACCTCCTAATACAAGTAATCCTTTAACTGCGTTTTTATTCTTTACCATGACCGTATACCTCCTTAAATTCTTCCATTAATAATCGATTAATATTTGCGACTTGTTCAAATGAAGTTAAACGATATTCATCATGATTCATTCTTGCTGCATAAAAACGAATCGCTTTTTCTAGTTCCAGTCTCATAATCTCTTTATACTCTGGTGGGAATGTTGAGATAGGGAAACATACAAATAAAAATGTATTATAGTCCTTTGAGAAAAGATCTATGAGTAAATCATACCCTTCTTTTGTAACAATTTTATTACCAATTTCTTTTTGTAAGTCATGATTTGCGAATGTAAGAACATCATTCATGACAAATCTTAAGATATTTTCGCAAGCTTCAATATAAAGATCATGATTATTTAAATAAAGAGATTTTAAATAATCAATAACAATGTTATTTTTTAAATGTTCTGGACATAACTTGTCACAATAGATAAAAAGTTTTGATGCAAGTTCATCATTGCCTAAAATAAAGTTTCCAAATTCATTAATGATTGATAATGTAAAACGTGGCATTTGGCATACTCTACCAAAGATTTCTAACATTTCATCTTTAGTATGTTTAAAGAATCCATCTACATGTTGATTCATTTTTTTTATGATTTCTTTAAAATAATCTAAATGGAATTGATATTCTGTATCTAAATATTTTGCGTTAACACCATCCCATTCATATTCATAGAGAATCTTGTCTAAAAGTAAAGCAATAGAATCCATGAATTTCTTATAATTTTTATTATAAAGTAATCGATCAAGATAAGGATTAAAAAATGTATAAAACTCATCAACTGTTTCTTGATTTGTACCAGAATGATATTCTAGATAATCTAAAATATTACGATAATCTAAAGGTTCGAGGATCGTATCAACAGCATGCGTTTCAATAAAATGTTCAAAAACATGACAATGTAAGATTGTTTTAAATTTGTTAAAATAAAGAATTTTATTTAAAGCATCTTTTATAATATATTCTTGTTCCTGTTCGTGAAGATTTACAGAAAATGTTGGAACAATTTCTTCTCCTGAGTAATCAATTGTGACAAAAACATCAATGGCTTTAAATTGAATGTCTAAAATATAATAATGAAATTTATGTTCAAATTTTTTTGTTTGTACTGCACTATGACATCTATATTTACCAATATAGTTGCTTTTATGTGTTTCTAAATACTTTTCAATACATTTTCTTGCCATAAGTACTCTCCTTTGTATCTCCATTTTACCATTTTTAAATATTGATGAAAACAAAAAAAGAAAATTACTCTTTTAATGAGAATTACCTTTTTTAAAAGTTAATTTGTTTATTTTGTTTAAATGATGTTTTTCAACAAATTGATTTAATAATTCAATATCTTTTGTATTAAATTGTTGAGGATGGTGTGCATCGATTCCTAAAATCACTTTATTGTCAATTTCCTGGGAAATATGAAAGAAATGATCATTATTATAAGGATAAACCATTTCATCATTTCGACAAACAAGACCTTTACGAATACCACCCGCATTAACTTCTAAAGGTACATCATATTTTTTAGCTTCTTTACAAATAGCAAGAGAGACTTCTTTGCATAAGTCATCAAACTTATTTCTTCCCATCATAAATAAATCAGGATGAGCAATATAAGAAAATAGATTTGTATGAATAGCTTTTATAACATCTTGTTGATAATGTTTCAACATTTCATCATCGACTTTCTTTTTTCCATAATAATAAGAATGTATTGGATAACGATCAAAATGATTTCCTAAAATTAAATAATCTACTTCCTGATTATCTAGAAGCCTTTGATAGTAATCAAGATATTCTTTAAAGTATTCACATTCATAACCTTGATAAATCGTTATTTGATTTTTGTATTTTTGCTTTAATTCTTGTACAACTTTTTGATGTTCTTTTCTTTTTTTATAAGGCATACGCATTCCTGGACCATTCAATATAAATGCTTTACACCAAGATAAAAAAGAATGAAGTGAGCCCAAGGTATGTGGCAAACTTTTTAAAAGGAATAAACGATAAAAAGGTAAAGGAACATGTTCAGAAAAACCTAATTCTTGCATGTTTAAATCAATTGCTGCCTTTACCATATCTTCTTCACTTCCATAGCCATGCCCACAACGATAGGTATGTGTATGGTAATTATTCATAGAAAACCTCATGTAAATAAAGTCCTTGAGGTTTTGCTTTAAATAAACATTTCTTTTCGCCTTTACTTTCTAAAAGTTCTTCTAGCTTTGCTTTATCTATACGATGTGCTCCTACTTGAATAAGTCCACCAACAATATGTCTTACCATATATCTTCTAAAACCATTACCAATAAGTTTAAAAGTTACAATGCCATTTTTTTCAATAATATCAAGGTGATAAAGCGTTCTAATGGTATTTCCATAAGGATCAATGGCACAAAAAGAAGCAAAGTTATGTTCACCAATGAAGATTTTTGCGGCTTCTTTCATTGCTTTTATATCTAATGATTTTCCATATTGATAAATATAATTTGTTTCAAAAGGTGAATATTCATTCATACTTAAAAGATAATGATACTCTTTCTTGGTAGCACTATAGCGACTATGAAAATCATCATCTACAAGAAAACTATCTAAGATATAAATATCATTTGGTAAGAAATGATTGATTGCTCTTTTCCATTGTTTTTCTGGCATATCACGTTTTGTATCAAAATGAAATACTTGTTTTCTTCCGTGAACTTTTGCATCTGTGCGTCCACTAGCATGAATAACAATTTCTTCATCTTTACAAATATTATGTATTGCCTTTTGGATTTCTCCTTGTACTGTTCTTAATTTATTTTGTACTTGAAATCCATGAAATTTACTTCCATCATAACTAACAATGCATTTAATTCGATTCATTACATAAAACTCATTATAACCACACTAACGCATACAATAATTGAAACGCTCATAGCAAGCGTATCTGTTGTTTGCCAAGATAATATTTTGTATTTTGTACGTTTTGCTTCTGGGTTATAATTTCTACTTTCCATAGCATTTGCTAAATCTTCTGCTCTTTGAAAGGCAGAGATAAATAAGGGAATAATAAGAGAAATAATTGATCTTATTTTTTCCATAAATGATCCTTCGTTAAAATCTGCCCCTCGACTGGCTTGAGCTTTCATAATACGTTTTGCTTCATCTAAAAGATCTGGAATAAATCTTAAAGCAATCGATATCATCATAGCAAGCTCATGAACAGGAAAATGAAATCTTTTTAAAGGATTTAATAAATTTTCAATTGCGAGTGTTAACTCTAACGGTTTTGTTGTTGATGTCATTAGCGTTGTTAAGGTAATGATCAAAACAAGTCTTATAAAAATATAGGCTGTTTGTAATAAAGCTCCTGAATAAATTGAAATACTTCCTATTTTTACAAGTACATCTCCTGTTTTTAATAAGAAAATGTTAAAAATCATTAAAAAGAGCATCATAAAAACCATTGGTTTAACTGCTTTTAATATATGAGATACTTTAATTTTTGATAAAAGAATGCACACTAATACATAGATTGCAAGAATACCATAACCGATAAATCCAACATCAAAAAAGACAGCAATTAAAAATATAAGAACTGTGCATATTTTTAATCGAGGATCCAAACGATGAATAAGTGAATTCCCTGGTATATATTTTCCAAATGTCATATTATCCATGAAGTTCACCACCTAACGCCTCTACTAAATCATCAATATTATTAATCGATGTATCTAGCTGAAAACCTTTTTTATTTAAATCAATAATCATATTTGTAATAAGAGGTAAATCTATTCCTAAATTAAGTAAATAATCACTATCTTTAAAAACATCTTTAACTTTTCCTTTTCTTTCAACACAGCCTTCATTCATTACAATAACTTCATTACAATATTCTAAAACGTGATTCATATCATGTGTTACTAAAATGACTGTTTTTCCTAATTGATGAATACTTTTAAATAAATCCATCATTTCTCTAATCCCTTGAGGATCTAATCCTGCTGTTGGTTCATCTAAAACCAAAATATCAGGATCCATTGCTAAAATTCCTGCAATCGCAATTCTTCTTTTTTGTCCTCCTGATAAATCAAAAGGCGATTTTTGAAGATAGGTTTCATCTAAGCCAACCATTTTAATTACTTTTTTAGCAATTTCTTTTGCTTCTTCCTCACTTGTACCAAAATTCATAGGTCCAAAAATAATATCTTTTTCAATGGTTTCTTCAAATAATTGATATTCAGGAAATTGAAAAACAAGTCCTGATTTTTTACGTAATTGTTTTAATTTTTCTGGTTTTTCTTTCGATGAAATCGTATATTTATCAATTGTTATTTGCCCATCTGTAGGTAATAATAAAGCATTAATATGTTGAATAAATGTTGATTTTCCGCTCCCGGTTTGTCCTATGATTGCAGTAAAACTTCCTTCTTGAATATCTAAATTCACATTTTTAAGTGCATAATATTCAAAAGGTGTTTTTTCACCATAAATATGACTTAAATTTTTGCATGTAATTGACATAATTGTTTCTCCAATTCTTCAACGTTTAATGTTTCATTTATTTGAATACCTTGAGCTTTAAGCTTACGTGATACTTTTAAAGCAAATGGTGTATCTAAATGTAAATCTAGTAAAAGCTTTTCGTTCATTAATAGTGTTTCAGGTTGATCATCACCAACAATTTCACCTTTATTTAATAATAAAATACGATCTGCATTTTTAGCTTCTTCAATATCATGAGTAATAGAAATAATGGTCATTTCTTTATCTTCTTTAAGTTCTCTAATCAATTCATTGATTTCTTTTCTCCCACGAGGATCTAACATACTTGTAGATTCGTCTAAAATAATAATAGAAGGACTCATAGCAAGAATTCCAGCAATAGCTACACGTTGCTTTTGTCCACCAGATAATTTTGTAGGTTCATGATCTAAAAATTGATCCATACGTACTCTTTTAGCATAACGTTCAATAAGTTCATCCATCTTTTCGCGTGGAATACAAATATTTTCTAAACCAAAAGCAATATCATCTCGCACAGTGGCACCAATAAATTGATTATCTGGATTTTGAAAGACAATTCCGATTTTTTCTCTTATTTTATAGAGATTTTCTAGATTCAATTCTTTATGATCAATAATGATATTACCTGATTTTTTTTCTAATAAACCAATCAATAACTTAGCAATTGTACTTTTACCACTTCCATTATGTCCTAATATCGCCACATATTCCCCTTTTTTTATTTGAAAAGAAATATTGTGAATTGTTTTTAACCCAGGCTCATATTCAAAACATAAATTTTCTACCTTAATTATATTTTCCATTTTTTTCTCCTCATGAATGCGTTTAGTTAATTCTATAATTAATGATGAAACAAGTCAAATAAAAAAGGACTGAATTTCTTCAGTCCAAATAATCATTACTTAGTTAATGATAAGATTGCCATTGGTGCATTATCACCTTTACGGTTATATGTTTTTAAGATAGTAGTATATCCACCATTAACATCTTTGAATTTAGGTGCAACGTCATCAAATAAGATTTGAACAGCTGTTTTTCCAGTTGCTTCATCAACAACTTTATGCATATCTGCAGCAGCTTGTCTTCTTGCATGTAAGTCTCCACGTTTACCTAAAGTAATTAATTCATCAACAACACTACGAACTTCTTTAGCTCTTGTTACAGTAGTTTCAACTTTTCCGTATACAATAACTTCAGTAGCTAAACTACGTAACATAGATTTTCTAATATCTGAAGTGCGTCCTAATTTTCTATTTTTAGCCATGAGATTAACGCTCCTTTTCGAGTTTCTTCAAATTAATCGATAGGTTTAAATCCTAAACCTAATTCAATTAATTTTTCTTTTACTTCTTTTAATGATTTTTTACCTAAGTTTCTTACTTTAATCATATCATCTTCTGATTTAGAAGCAAGATCTTGAACTGTTTGAATACCAGCTCTCTTTAAACAGTTGTATGAACGAACTGATAAGTCTAATTCTTCAATTGTCATATCTAAAACTTTATTAGTAGTATCACTTTGAGCTTCTGACATAACTTCCATGTTCATAGCTTTATCAGATAATTCAACAAACATATTTAAATGTTCAACTAAAACTTTTGCAGCTAATGAAATAGCTTCAAATGGTTTTAATGAACCATTAGTTTCAATTTCTAAAGCTAATTGATCATACTTAGCACTTTCCCCAACACGAGTTGGTTCTACAGAGTAAGCAACTTTTTCAATTGGTGAGAAAATTGAATCTGTTGGAATAACACCAATAGTGTTAATATTTACTTTATTTTGATCTGCAGATACATATCCACGATCTTTTTTAGCAAATAATTCCATGTATAAATGACCACCTTCTGCAACGTGAGCAATTACCAAGTCGTTTGAAATCATTTTAACTTCAGCTGGACATTGGATATCTGCACCAGTTACAGTAGCAGGACCTTTTACATCAATAATCATAGTAGCAGTGTCTTCACTATCTACATCAAAAACTAATTTCTTTAAATTTAAGATCATTGTTGTTACATCTTCAACAACACCGTCAATTGCAGAGAATTCATGGATAGCTCCTTGAACTTTGATTGCATAAACGGCAGAACCAGGTAAAGAAGAAAGTAAAACTCTTCTTAAGGCATTACCTAAAGTAGTTCCAAATCCTCTTTCAAGTGGTTCAATGACAAATCTTCCATAATTTTCAGTTTCATCATATTGATCTATATTAAAGTTTGCTTTTTCGAATTTATGCATATGTTCCCTCCTCTATAGGAATGTTTTTGTATTTTAGTTTACTACAATAATACTATCCACGAGGACGTTTTGGTGGACGACAACCATTATGTGGAATTGGTGTTACATCATTAATTGAAGTAACTTCTAATCCAGCAGCTTGTAAAGCTCTAACTGCTGCTTCACGTCCTGGTCCTGGACCTTTTACGTTTACATCTACAGTTTTAACTCCATGTTCCATAGAAGCTTTAGCTGCAGCTTCTGATGCCATTTGAGCAGCAAATGGTGTTGATTTTCTTGATCCTTTGAAACCTAAAGCTCCAGCACTTGACCAAGTTAATACGTTTCCATGTTCATCAGTAATAGTTACAATAGTATTATTGAAAGTAGAATGAACGTGTGCTACACCTTTTGCAATATTCTTTTTTACACGTCTTTTACCACGTGTTTGTTTTACTTTAGCCATTTCCTTTCAACCTCCTATTATTTTTTCTTTCCTGCGATTGGTCTTGCTTTACCCTTACGAGTTCTAGCATTAGTTTTAGTTTTTTGACCACGAACAGGAAGTCCTTTACGGTGACGCATACCTCTGTAGCTTCCGATTTCCATTAAACGTTTAATGTTTAATTGAACTTCTCTACGTAAGTCACCTTCAACTTTAATTTTTTCTACTTCTTTTCTGATTTTTGTAATTTCTTCTTCAGTTAAATCTTTAACTCTTACATCTTCGCTGATACCAGTAGCTTTTAAGATTTCTTTAGCTGTTGATTTACCGATACCATATACATAAGTTAATGAGATAACAACACGTTTATCACGTGGGATATCTACACCTGCAATACGAGCCATAATTTTTCCTCCTAAATACTAACCTTGTCTTTGTTTATGTTTTGGGTTTTCGCAAATAATCATTACGCGCCCTTTTCTTTTAATTACTCTGCATTTATCACACATTGGTTTTACAGATGGTCTTACCTTCATCCTGTCTACCTCCTTTTGGAAGATTTTTTATTTATGTCTAAATGTAATTCGCCCACGTGTTAAATCATATGGAGATATTTCAACGGTAACTCTATCCCCCGGTAAAATGCGAATGTAGTGCATACGGATTTTACCAGAAACGTGAGCAAGAATTTCCACTCCATTTTCTAAAGCTACTTTAAACATCGCATTTGGTAATGTTTCTAAAACTGTAGCTTCAACTTCAATAACGTCATCTTTTTTTGCCATCGTTCTTCAACTCCTTTTATTAAAGTTTTGTAAGAATTCTATAACCGTCATCAGTGATAACGATTGTATGTTCATAATGAGCAGCTAATGAATGATCCTTTGTGATAACAGTCCATCCATCATCAAGAGTAACTGTTTCTTTCTTTCCTAAATGAGCCATTGGTTCAATGGCTAAGCACATTCCCTTTTTTAGTCTTGGTCCTCTTCCAGGTGCGCCATAATTAGGAACTGCTGGATCTTCGTGAACACTTGTACCAATACCATGACCTGTATAATCTAGTGGTGTTGTACAACCATTCTCTGTAAGATATTCTTCAATTGCATGTGAAATATCCGAAAGTCTTATACCAGGTTTAACTTGAGCTAAGCCCGCATATAAAGCATTTTCACAAACATTCATTAAACGAGCAGTTTCGCTAGATACATGTCCAACAGCATAAGTCCAAGCACTATCACCATGATATCCTTTATAACAAGCTCCTACATCAACTGAGATAACATCTCCATCTTTTAGCTTTCTATTACTTGGTATTCCATGTACTACTTCTTCATTAACAGAAGTACAAACACTATTTGGAAAACCATAAAGATGTAGAAAGGAAGGTGTTGCACCATGATCCCTAATTATTTTATCACAAATTTGATCAATTTCACTAGTAGTTATTCCCGGCACAATAACTTCTTTTAATTTTTCATGAACTAAAGCAACAATTCGACCTGCTTCAGTCATCAATTCTATTTCTCTATCATCTTTAGTAATTATCATTATTAAACCTCCAGGCTTTCATCATATCTTAAAGACGTTATATAAATAACTTCTTAACTTTGATAACTGCTTCTTCAAAATTAATTATCTTCTTTAGATATTCATGAATCCATAAAAGAAATCATTATTATTTACGAATATAACCATGATATTCTTTTCTAGTAATATATGTTTTGATTTGTTTTACTGTTTCTAGTGCAACCCCAGTTACGATAATCAAACCAGTTCCACCTAATGAAAGGCTTGCATTTTCTGTTTGTGTCCAAATAATTGGAGTAATAATTGGAATTGCTGCGATAATACATAAAGTAAGTGATCCAGCAACAGTAACTTGGTTAAGAACTTTTTTAATATAGTTCTTTGTTTCAATACCTGTTCTTACGCCAGGAATTGAACCACCATTTTTCTTCAAATCATCACTAATTTTTTCAGCATCAATTTGTAAGTTAGAATAGAAGAATGTAAATCCAACAATCATTAGAATATATAAGCAGAAACCAATTGGTTCTTGATAATTAAATATTGTATTGATCATTTTTGTTACATCTGTTGTTTTCATAAAACTTACAATTGTTCTTGGTGCTGCTAGTACTGAAGAAGCAAAGATAACAGGTAACACACCTGAACTATTAATTTTAATAGGCATATGTGTTTGTTCTCTTGTTCTCATTGTTACACTTGTACTAGATGCATAATTAATTGGGATTTTTCTAATTGCACCTTCAGTAAAGACTACGAAGACAACAATTGATAAATAAACCACAACAAATAATACATACCAAGCTATATCTAACCACATTCCACTATCATAAGTGACGAGGTTATCATAAGTTGTTAAGAATGCATTTGGTAAGTTTGACACGATACCAGTGAAGATCAATAATGAAACACCATTACCAATCCCTTTTTGAGTAATTTGATCACCTAACCAAATTGCGAACATACTTCCAGCCATCATAATAAGCACTACATAAATGTATGACCAGATTGAGTTATCAACTAAAATATTATAACTTGTATCAAAGGCATAAGTTAAAACCCCACCTTGTAATGCAGCTAATAATAATGTTAATACTCTCGTAACACGGTCTTTTTTCTTTTTACCAGTGTTACCTTCTTTGCGCCAGCGAGTTAACGCTGGGATTACATCCATTGATAATAATTCAATAATAATTGATGATGTAATGTATGGTGAAACACCTAATGCGAAAAGTGAAAACCTTTCTAAGGTACCTCCACCAAGTAAATTCATGATTCCGAAAATACCATTTGTAGCATCACTTCTGCTTAATGAACCTACATCAACACCTGGAATTGTAATTCCTGCACCTAAACGGTACACGAATAAAATTCCAAGTGTGAAAATGACTTTTCGACGAAGTTCACCCTTTTTGAATACATTCTTCAAAAAAGTTAACATCTTAAATCACCTCAGTTTTTCCACCTGCAGCTTCAATAGCGGCAACAGCTGATTTAGAGAATTTTGCAGCTTGAACAGTTAATTTCTTTTCAATAGCTCCATTTCCTAATACTTTAACACCATCTAATTCTTTTTTGATGATTCCTGCTTCTTTTAACGCAGCAGCGTTAACTGTTGCACCATCTTCAAATTTATTTAAAGTTTCAAGATTTACAATAGCATATTCTTTACGATTAATATTTGTAAATCCTCTTTTTGGTAATCTCATGAATAATGGAGTTTGTCCACCTTCGAATCCTGGTTTTTTACCTCCACCAGATCTAGCTCCTTGACCTTTTTGACCTCTACCTGCTGTTTTACCATTTCCTGAACTTGTACCACGTCCAACACGTTTTCTTGCTTTACGAGCACCTTCAGTATATTGTAATTCGTGAAGTTTCATTGTTACACCTCCTACTATTTTTCTTCTACTGTTACTAGGTGTCCAACTACTCTAATCATACCTTGAGTAGTAGGGTTAATTTCTAATTCAACAGTTTTATTAATTTTAGTTAAACCTAAAGCTTTAAGAGTCTTTTTTTGGTTTGGTAAGCAACCAATTGGACTCTTTTTAAGTGTAATACTTACTTTTGCCATTTTGTTTGCCTCCTATCCAAAAATTTCGTCTACTGTTTTTTCTCTTAATTCAGCAACTTCATTAACTGTTTTTAATGAAGCTAATCCTTGCATTGTTGCTCTTACCATATTGATTGGAGTTCTAGAACCAATACATTTAGATAAGATATCACGGTAACCTGCTAATTCGACAACGGCACGAACAGGACCACCTGCGATAATTCCAGTACCTTGAGATGCTGGTTTAATAAATACGTTTCCTGATCCGTAAACACCGTTTACTTCATGAGGAATAGTACCATGTACAGAAGGTACTTTGATAACATTACGTTTAGCATTTTCACATGCTTTTCTAATTGCATCAGGTACTTCGTTAGCTTTACCAGTACCAAATCCAACTCTACCTTTTCTATCTCCAATAACAACTAAAGCAGCAAAACGCATTCTACGTCCACCTTTTACTACTTTTGTTACACGGTTAATAGTAACAACACGTTCTTCAAATTCTTTTTCTTCTCTTCTTGGTGCTCTTCTTTGACCATTTCTTCTTGGTTTTCTTTCACCATTGTTAGTTCTTGGTTTACGTTGTTCCATATTGACCTCCTTCTAGAATTCTAATCCAGCTTCTCTAGCAGCTTCTGCTAATGCTTTTACACGACCATGATAAATATATCCACCACGATCAAATACTACATTTTTAATTTCTTTTGCGATTGCTCTTTCAGCAATTTCTTTACCTACTGCAGTTGCAGCAGCAATGTTTCCACCGTTTTCTAATTTCATTTCAACACTTGATGCGCTAACTAATGTTACACCATTGACATCATCAATAATTTGAGCGTGAATATGAGCATTTGAACGGAAAACATTTAAACGTGGACATTCTGGAGTTCCACTAATTTTTCTACGAACTCTAGCATGACGTTTTAAACGTACATCATTACGAGATTGTAATTTAGCCATAAAGATAGCTCCTTTCTTACTCTTAAACTACTTCTTACCAGCAGTTTTTCCTTCTTTTCTGATGATTCTTTCATCACTATATTTAATCCCTTTTCCTTTATAAGGTTCAGGTTTTTTCTTAGATCTAATTAATGCAGCCATTTGACCAACACGTTCTTTATCAATTCCAGAAACTACGATAGTATTTGGATTTGGAGTTTCAACTTTAACTCCTTCTTCAGCTTCGATTTCAACTTGATGAGAGAAACCGATATTTAATACTAATGTATTTCCTTTCATTTGACCACGGTACCCAATACCAACGATTTCTAATGTTTTAGAGTATCCATTGTGAACACCTTCGATCATGTTAGCAAGTAAAGCTCTTGTTGTACCATGTAATTGTTTTACATGTTTTTCTTCACTACTTCTTACTACAGTAATTTCATTACCTTCTTGTTTGAATGAAATTGCTGGAGAAAATTGTTTCACTAAAGTCCCTTTTGATCCAGTAACTGTTACTGTGTTATCATCAGCGATTTCAACAGTTACTCCTTCAGGTACAGTGATAATTTTATTACCGATACGAGACATCAGTTATACCTCCTGTATAATTTTTTTATTACCAGATATATGCTAATACTTCTCCACCAACTTGTTTAGCTCTAGCTTCTTTATCAGTCATTAAACCTTGTGAAGTTGATAGAATAACAATACCTAAACCATTTAATACTCTAGGAATTTCGTTTACTTTTGCATATACACGTAATCCTGGTTTAGAAATTCTTTTTAAATCAGTGATTACTTTATCTTTTCCTCTATATTTTAAAGTGATAATAATGTTTGATTCAGCACCTTCGCCTTCAACTTTATATCCTTTAATGAACCCTTCATTTTTTAAGATTTCAGCAATTCCAACTTTTAATGTTGAAGTAGGAATACTTACTTCTTCTTTTAACGTATTATTTGCGTTACGGATTCTTGTTAACATATCTGCAATTGGATCTGTCATTACCATTTGCGCGTCCTCCTTCCAATACGGATTATTTTATAATTACCAACTTGCTTTTTTTACACCAGGAATTTCACCTTTGTAAGCTAATTCACGGAAGCAAATTCTGCAAAGTTTGAACTTTCTAATTACTGAATGTGGTCTACCACAACGTTCACAACGTGTGTATTCACGTACTTTATATTTTTGAGGACGTTGTTGTTTCACTTTCATTGATGTTTTAGCCATTTATTAAGTCCTCCTTATTTATGGAAAGGCATTCCTAATTGAGCTAATAACTCATGACCTTCTTCATCAGTTTTAGCTGTTGTTACGAATACAATATCCATTCCTCTTAATTTGTTTACTTTATCAAAATCAATTTCAGGGAAGATTAATTGTTCTTTAACACCTAAAGTATAATTTCCTCTCCCGTCGAATGAGTTATTTGATACACCTCTAAAGTCTCTTACACGAGGTAAAGATACATTTACTAATTTATCTAAAAATTCATACATTCTTTCACCACGTAAAGTGACTTTACAACCGATTGCTTGACCTTCTCTTAATTTGAAACCAGCAATTGATTTTTTAGCTCTAGTGACAACTGGTTTTTGACCAGTAATTAATGTTAATTCATTAACTGCATCATCTAATAATTTTGAATTAGATACTGCATCACCAACACCAATATTTAATACGATTTTTTCGATTTTTGGTGCTTGCATTTTAGAAGAATAATTGAATTTTTCCATTAACGATTTAACTACTTCGTTTTCATAACGTTCTTGTAAACGATTCATTTGCTATCTCCTTTCAATTATTTCTTTTTCTTAGAATCAACTTCTGCACCTGTTTTTTTATTAACACGTACTTTAGTTTTCTTTCCATTTTCATCTACAGATACTTTATATCCTAATTTAGCTGCAGATTTTGATTTTGAATCATAGAATGCAACATTAGAAACATGAATTGGAGCTTCTTTGTTAACAATTCCACCTTCAGGATCAGCTTGTGAAGGTTTAACATGTTTTGTTACCATGTTTACTCCTTCAACGATTACTCTTTCTTCTTTAGCAAGAACTTGTAACACTTCACCTGTCTTACCTTTATCTTTACCTGCGATAACTACAACAGTATCACCAACACGGATTTTCATGTGCCACGCCTCCTTATAATACTTCTGGAGCTAATGATACGATTTTCATGAAATCAGCATCTCTTAACTCTCTTGCAACTGGTCCAAAGATACGAGTCCCTCTTGGAGACTTATCATCTTTGATAATAACACAAGCGTTATCATCGAATTTGATGTAAGATCCGTTTTCACGTCCTACAGCATATTTAGTTCTAACGATAACAGCTTTTACTACTTCACCTTTTTTAACAGTACCATTTGGAGCTGCTTGTTTAACTGTTGCTACAACAACATCTCCAATACTACTTGTTTTTCTATTTGACCCACCTAAGTTACGGATTACTAATACTTCTTTAGCACCAGTATTATCAGCAACTTTAAGTCTACTTTCGTTTTGAATCATTCCGGTTACCTCCTTTTAGAGTTTATTAAACTGTTTCTGCTTTTTTAACGATTTCTACTAAACGGAAACGTTTTGTAGCAGATAATGGTCTTGTTGACATGATTTTAACTGTATCTCCAACTTGAGCTTCGTTATTTTCATCATGTGCATGAAATTTTGTAGAAGATTTCATACGTTTACCATATAACTTATGTTTTACATGTGTTTCAACTAGCACTGTAATAGTTTTATCCATTTTAGTAGATACAACTGTACCAGTATAAACTTTACGATTATTTCTTTCCATTTGTATCTCCTCCTATTGGTTTAATTCTCTTTCTCTAATCACTGTTTTAATACGAGCGATTGTTTTACGAACTTGTCTAATACGTGCAGTGTTTTCTAATTGTCCTGTAGCTTGTTGGAATCTTAATCCAAAAAGCTCTTTTTTGTATTCTTCAACTTTAGCTAATAAAGCTGGAGTATCTAATTCTCTAATTTCTTGCGCTGTCATAACTATTCACCCTTTCCAATGATTTTACATTTAATAGGTAATTTATGAGATGCAAGTCTTAAAGCTTCTCTTAATGTAGCTTCATCTAAACCAGCAACTTCAAATAATACTCTACCAGTTTTTACTACTGCTACCCATTCTTCTGGAGAACCTTTACCTGATCCCATACGTACTTCTAATGGTTTTTTAGTTTTAGCTAAGTGAGGGAAAATTCTAATCCATACTTTACCACCACGGTTCATATAACGGTTGATGGCAATACGTGCTGCTTCAATTTGACGAGAAGTAATCCAAGCACCTTCAGTTGCTACTAAACCAAATTCACCAAATGATACTTTGTCTCCACCTTTAGTTCTACCTTCGTAGCTAACACGGTGAGGTCTTCTGTATTTTGTTCTTTTAGGCATCAACATGATTATTTATCCCCTTTCTTCTTTTCAGGAAGGATTTCTCCCTTACAAATCCAAACTTTAACTCCTAATTTACCATAAGTTGTATCTGCTTCTGCAGTCGCATAATCGATATCAGCTCTTAAAGTATGAAGAGGGACATTCCCTTCAGAGTAACCTTCAGCACGAGCCATATCAGCTCCACCTAAACGTCCTGAAACATTAGTTTTAATTCCTTTAGCTCCAGCTCTCATTGCTCTTTGAATAGCACGTTTTTGAACTGTTCTAAATGATGCACGATTTTCTAATTGTTCTGCGATATTGTTAGCAACTAATTGAGCAACAACATCTGGGTTTTTAATTTCAACAATGTTAATGAAAACTTGTTTACTGCTTACTAATTTTGATACTTCTTTTCTTAAAGCATCAACTGATTCACCATCTTTACCAATAACTACACCAGGTCTAGATGTGTGAACAAAAATTGTTACACGGTTTTTAGATCTTTCGATTTCTACTTTAGCTACTGAAGCAGTTTTAAGTTTTTTAAGGATATATTCACGAACTCTAATATCTTCATGTAATAAACCAGCGAAATCTTGATCATTTGCGTACCATCTTGAATCCCAATCACGGTTAACACCAACACGTAAACCTACTGGACTTACTTTTTGACCCATTCTAGTACCTCCTATCTTTCATCAACCACACAAGTAATGTGGCATGTTCTTTTTAAAATTCTTGTTCCGCTACCTTTAGCTCTTGCAGCGAATCTTTTTAAAATTGGACCTTCATCAACGAAGATTGCTTTAACATATAATTTTTCTGCATCTGCATCATTGTTGTATACTGCATTTTGAGCTGCAGATTTAACAACTTTTGAGATTGCAGGAGAAGCAGCTTTATTAGTATATTCTAAGATACCAAGTGCTTCTTTAACTGTTTTACCTCTTACTAAATCAACTACTAATCTTGCTTTTTGAGGTGATACACGAATTGTTTTAGCTACTGCTTTTGCTTCCATGTTCTATTCTCCTCTCTATTTCTTTCCTTTTTTATCGTCAGCATCATGACCATGGAAAGTTCTAGTAGGAGCGAATTCTCCTAATTTATGACCAACCATGTCTTCAGTAACGTAAACAGGAATATGTTCTTTTCCGTTATATACTGCAAATGTATGTTCGATAAATTGAGGGAAGATTGTTGAACGTCTTGACCAAGTTTTGATAACTTCTTTTTTACCTGATTCATTTAATGCTTCTACTTTTTTCATTAAATGAGCATCAACAAATGGTCCCTTTTTTAAACTACGTGCCATTTTTTCTTTCCTCCTTATTATTTACCATTGCGACGACGTACGATTAATTTAGTCGAAGCTTTTTTGTTCTTTCTAGTTTTAACACCCATAGCTTTTTTACCCCATGGAGTCATTGGAGCTTTACGTCCGATAGAAGTTCTACCTTCCCCACCACCATGAGGGTGATCGTTAGGGTTCATTACAGAACCACGAACTGTAGGTCTAACACCTTTCCATCTCATACGTCCAGCTTTACCATAGTTTACTAAACCATGATCTTCATTTCCGACAACACCAATTGTAGCTCTACATACAGATAATAATTTTCTAACTTCACCTGATGCAAGTCTTACAATTACATATTTGTCTTCTTTACCTAAGATTTGAGCAGACACACCAGCAGATCTTGCGATTTGTCCACCTTTTCCAGGTTGCATTTCGATATTGTGAATTACAGTACCTTCAGGCATATTTCCCATTGGTAATGCGTTACCAACTTTGATATCTGCGTTTTCACCAGAAATGATTTCCATTCCTACTTCTAACCCTTTTGGAGCTAAGATATATCTTTTTTCACCATCTACATAGTTAATTAATGCGATGTTTGCTGATCTATTTGGATCATATTCAATAGTTGCAACTTTCCCTGGAACATTATCTTTATTTCTTTTGAAATCGATAATACGGTATTTTTGTTTATGTCCACCACCATGATGACGTGTTGTGATAACACCTTGGTTGTTACGACCACCGTTTTTAGATTTTTTTGCAACTAAAGATTTTTCAGGTTTATTTGTTGTAATTTCTTCATAAGTTAATGAAGTCATATTACGACGACCGTTAGTCACTGGCTTATAAGTTTTAATTGCCATCTTTAGTTTCCTCCTAATTTCTTATCTGGAATGAGTTTTCCAATATTTTATCAATTAATCTTCATCAAAATAATTGATTGTGCTTCCTTCAGCTAATTTAACGATAGCTTTTCTTCTTTTATTAGTTTTACCTTCATATCTACCCATTCTTTTAGCTTTAGGTTTAACATTCATAATGTTAACTTTTTCAACTTTTACATTGAATAATTTTTCAACTGCGATTTTAACTTCTGTTTTATTAGCGTTTAAATCTACATCGAATGTATATTTATTTTCTTCAGTTTGAAGGGCTAATGACTTTTCAGTAAGTACTGGTTTTTTTAATACATCTGTAATGTGTGCCATTATGCTAATACCTCCTCAACAGCTTTAATTGCAGCTTCAGTCATAATTAACTTATCGCTGTTTAAGATATCATAAACATTTACATGTTTAGCATCTAATAATTTAACTCCTGGGATATTGCTTGCTGATTTTTCAACATTTAATGTGATTTCATCAACAACGATTAATGTTTTTGCAGGAGCATTTAAGTTTTCTAATACTTTAACCATTTGTTTAGTTTTTGGAGCTTCGAATGAAATTCCATCGATTGCTGTAAATTCATTATCTTGAACTTTTGAAGATAATGCAGATTTTAAAGCTAATCTTCTAACTTTACGGTTTAATTTGAATTTGTAACTTCTTGGTGTAGGACCAAAGACAACTCCTCCGCCTCTCCATTGTGGAGCACGAATAGAACCTTGTCTAGCTCTACCTGTACCTTTTTGACGCCATGGTTTTTTTCCACCACCAGCAACTTCAGTACGGTTTTTAACTTTATGTGTACCTTGTCTTAAAGATGCTCTTTGTAATAAGACCATATCGAACATAGCTTGTTTATGTGGTTCAATACCGAAAACTGCTTCGTTTAATTCTAAGTCTTTAACTTCTGCACCTTCTTGGTTAAATACTTTTACGTTAAGCATTCTCATTTCCTCCTTCTTCAAATTATTCTGCAGCAGCTGTTTCTACAGCTTCTTCTACTACAGTTTCTTCAACTTCTTCTGGAGTGTAATCTACTAATTCATGTACTGGATTTACTTTACCAGCTTTTTTGATAGCAGTTTTAACAACAACTAAACCTTTTTTAGGTCCTGGTACTGAACCTTTGATTAATAATAAGTTGTTTTCTGGATCTACTGCTACAACTTCTAAGTTTTGAATTGTACGAGTTACATGTCCCATTTGTCCTGGTAATTTTTTACCTGGAGCGATTCTGTTTGGAGCGATTGGTCCCATTGAACCAACAATTCTATGAGCTCCTGAACCATGTCCTTTAGGACCAATGTGTTGTCCATGTCTCTTAATAACACCTTGATAACCTTTACCTTTTGAAGTTCCTGTTACATCTACGACTTCACCAGCTACGAAGCTATCAACAGTAATTTTATCTCCAACTTCATAACTCATCATTTCGTCATAACGAAATTCTTTAATGAAGCGCTTAGGAGCTGTGTTAGCTTTGTTTGCAATTCCTTTTTCAGCTTTGTTTGCTAATTTTTCTCTTTTATCTTCAAAACCAACTTTTACTGCATCATATCCGTCAGTAGCAACTGTTTTCTTTTGTAAAACTACGTTTTCAGTAGCTTCTACAACAGTAACTGGGATTAATACACCATCTGTAGTGAAGACTTGAGTCATTCCAATCTTACGACCTAAGATTCCTTTCATGAGTTACACCTTTTACCTTTCTTATAATTTAATTTCAATGTCTACACCACTAGGTAATTCTAATCTAGTTAAAACATCAACTGTTTCTGGTGTAGGGTTCACAATGTCGATTAAACGTTTGTGAGTTCTAATTTCAAATTGTTCACGTGAATCTTTATATTTGTGAACAGCTCTAAGGATTGTATATATTTCCTTTTCAGTAGGTAATGGTACTGGACCAACTACTTGAGCACCTGATTTTTTTGCAGAAGTAATAATTTTTTCTGCTGAAGCGTCTAGAATTTTATGATCAAATGATTTTAATCTAATTCTAATTTTGTTATTTGCCATGATATTCTCTCCTTTCAAAATTCATATAGGATTTGATTCACTCATTGCGAATTACCTGAAACATGCCGTTTCATGACAACGCTTTTCGGTGTTTCAGCAACCTCGCACTTCTACGTGACATCAACATTTGTATTATATGTTAAATTATGCCTAAATGCAATACTTTTTTACTATTTTTTTAAATTTTTTTATTAAATTATTTTCTCGAAAAAGTACGATTCTAAAAGCATTATTTTTGCTCTTTTCTTTTATAAAAAAGAGCTAACCCCTTAAAGTTAACTCTTCTAAATATATTTTTAATAATTGTTTTCTACATAGCTTTCTTCACCATCTAATTTAGCTAATTCTGCTTGTCTTGCTTCTTCAGCTTCTTTAGCTAATGTTTCAGGCGATTTTAAAGGACCTCTAAATCCAGTACCTGCTGGTAATAATTTACCAATAAGTACATTTTCTTTTAATCCTTTTAACATATCTTTCTTACCTTTAATAGAAGCATCAGTTAAGATCTTAGTTGTTTCTTGGAAAGATGCTGCTGATAAGAATGAATCAGTTTCAAGTGAAGCTTTTGTGATACCTAATAAGATTGGTCTACCTACAGCTGGATGTTTTCCTTCTTTTAATGCTTCTCTATTTAATTCAGTAAATTGAGTAACATTAACATGAGTTCCAGGAAGTGTTCCAGTATCTCCACCTTCAACAATTCTAATTTTCTTCAACATTTGTTTTACGATAATTTCGATATGTTTATCTGAAATTTCGATACCTTGGATACGGTATACTTTTTGAACTTCTTTAATAATATAGTTTTCAACAGCTTCTGTATCAGCTACATTTAATAATTCTTTAGGATCGATAGAACCTTTAGTAATCTTATCACCAATGTTAACATGATCACCAACATTAACTCTTAATTTAGCACCATAAGGAGTTAAATAACTTCTTGTTTCTAAATCATTAGAAACAACAACTTCCATTCTTCCTGAATTATCAATGATATTCGATACTTCACCTTCTATTTCAGAAATAATTGATTTAGCTTTTGGATTACGTGCTTCAAATAACTCTTGGATACGAGGTAACCCTTGAGTGATATCGGCACCACCGGCAACCCCACCATCATGGAAAGTACGCATTGTTAACTGAGTACCTGGTTCACCGATTGATTGTGCAGCCATAACTCCAACAGCTTCACCTAATTCAACAACATTACCTGTTGCTAAGTTACGACCATAACATTTTTTACAAACTCCGCCTTTAGCAACGCAGCCAAGAACTGAACGAATTTCAACTTCTTTAATACCTGCATCGCATACAACTTTAGCGTTTTGTTCTGTAAAAATTTCACCAGCAGCAACTAATAATTCTTTAGTTTCTGGATGGTAAACATCTTTTTGTGAATAACGACCAACTAAACGGTCATATAATGGAACGATAACTGTGTTGTCATCTGTATTATATAATTCAGTAACAACGAAACCTCTATCTGTTCCACAATCTTCTTCAGAAATAATAACTTCTTGAGCAACGTCTACTAAACGTCTTGTTAAGTAACCTGAATCGGCAGTCTTTAAGGCAGTATCTGTAGAACCTTTACGGGCACCATGTGTCGAAATAAAGAATTCTGATGCTGTTAAACCTTCACGGAAGGCAGACTTGATTGGTAACTCGATTGTTTCCCCTTTTGGATTGGACATCAATCCACGCATACCTACTAACTGAGTGAAGTTAGAAAGTGATCCACGGGCACCCGAATCAGACATGATGAAGATTGGGTTACGATCATCAGCTTCGAACTCTTGACGTACGACTTCTTGTACTTCATCTTTAACACCAGTCCATAATTTGATTACGCTTTGATATCTTTCTGCTTCAGTTAATTTACCTTTATTGTAGAATTGTTTAATTTGTTCAAGTTTATGATCTGCTTTATCAAAGATTTCAAATTTAGCTTGAGGTACTTGGATATCATAAGCAGATACTGTAATACCAGCAATTGTTGAATATTTAAATCCTTGATCTTTTAACTTATCAAGCATTAAGCTTGTATCAGTTAATGCAGATTGTTTGAATACTTCATCAATGATATTTCCTAAAGCTTTTTTACCTAGTGGTTTTACTACTTCTTGAGCAGTGATATGTGCTTTAATATCAGTTCCCATTGGTACGAAGTATTTATCAGGAGTTTTAGTTAAATTTTCTTTACCTGGTTCATTGATAAATGGGAATTGTCCATCAAAGATATCATTAAAGAAAATTTTACCTACAGTTGTAATTAAATAACTGTTATTTTGTGCTTCTGTAAATGTTGCATTGTGTAATGCAGATGCTTTAATAGCAACTCTTGTATGAAGAGTAACAGTTTTAGCAAAATAAGCATGATCTACTTCATTTCTATCCGCAAAGACAGTACCTTCACCAATTGCTCCAACATCTTCTAATGTTAAGTAGTAATTACCTAACACCATATCTTGGGATGGAGTAACGATAGGTTTACCATCTTTAGGACCTAAGATATTTGTTGATCCTAACATTAATTGTCTTGCTTCTTGAATTGCTTCTTCACCTAATGGTACATGGACAGCCATTTGGTCACCATCGAAATCGGCGTTGAACGCTGGAGTTACTAATGGATGAAGACGAATAGCACGTCCTTCTACTAATTTAGGTTCGAATGCTTGAATACCTAATCTATGAAGAGTTGGCGCACGGTTTAATAATACTGGATGTGCTTTAATAACTTCTTCAACAATTGGCCAAATTTTATCATCCATTTTATCAATTAATCTTTCAGCTGCTTTAATGTTTGTAGCGATTTCTTGATCAACTAAACCATGGATAACAAATGGTTTAAATAAGCTTAATGCCATTTCACGTGGGATACCACATTGATACATTTTTAAGTCCGGTCCTACAGCGATAACTGAACGTCCTGAGTAATCAACACGTTTACCTAATAAGTTTTGACGGAAACGTCCTTGCTTACCTTTTAATGTATGACTTAATGATTTTAATGCACGCCCTCCAGCACCAGTAATTGGTTTAGAACGACGACCATTATCGATTAAGGCATCAACAGCTTCTTGTAACATACGTTTTTCGTTTTGTACGATAATAGAAGGTGTCCCAAGTTCTAATAATTTTTTCAAACGGTTATTACGAGTAATAACACGTCTATATAAGTCATTTAAATCACTTGTTGCAAAACGCCCACCATCTAATTGTAACATTGGTCTTAAATCAGGTGGAATAACTGGTAATGCTTCAAGAATCATCCATTCTGGTTGATTATCAGAAGATCTAAATGCTTCAATAGCTTCTAATCTCTTTAATAATTTTGTACGTTTTTGTCCTTGAGCTTCTTTTAATTCTTTAGAAACAATTTCAAATTCAGCATCTAAATCAACCTGTTTTAATAATGTTTGAATTGCTTCAGCCCCAATTTGAGCTTCGAATGTATGACCAAATTGTTCATAACATTTACGATAATCTCTTTCTGATAAAACTTGTTTATATTCTAAAGGTGTAGATCCTTTATCAATAACAACATAAGAAACGAAATAAATAATTTCTTCTAGTTGTTTTGGTGACATATCTAAGATTAATCCCATTCTTGATGGAATACCTTTTAAATACCAAATATGTGCAACCGGTGTTGCTAATTCAATATGTCCCATACGTTCACGACGTACTGCAGATTTTGTAACTTCTACACCACATCGATCACATACGACACCTTTATATCTAATTTTCTTATATTTTCCACAACTACATTCCCAATCCTTAGATGGTCCAAAGATTCTTTCACAGAATAGACCATCTTTTTCAGGTTTTTGAGAACGGTAGTTAATCGTTTCAGGCTTTTTAACTTCACCATAAGACCATTCACGAATTTTTTCAGGAGATGCTAATCCAATTTGGATTGATGAAAATTTATTAGTATTTGCCATTTTCTATTCCCTCCTTATAATGTTTCACTTTCTTCAGTTTCAGCTAATTCTTCAGATTCTACAGCATCAGTAACTACTTCTTTTTCTTCATTGACATCTTCTTTTTCAATTGATCTTGGGAAGCGTCTTTCTTCGTCTTCGATATTTCTTTCATCAATTTCTTGATCATTTTCATCTAATAGACGAATATCTAATGCTAAGGCTTGTAATTCTTTCTTTAATACTCTAAATGATTCAGGTAATCCTGGTTCTGGCATTGGTTGTCCTTTAACAATAGCTTCATAAGTTTTAACACGACCAACAACATCATCAGATTTAACTGTTAAGATTTCACGAAGTGTATAAGCAGCACCATATGCTTCAAGTGCCCAAACTTCCATTTCCCCAAATCTTTGCCCACCGTTTTGAGCTTTACCTCCAAGTGGTTGTTGAGTAACTAATGAGTAAGGTCCAACTGAACGCGCATGTAATTTATCATCAACCATGTGTGATAATTTAACGAAGTACATAATACCTACAGATACAGGTGAGTCAAAATATTCACCAGTACGTCCAGAAATAATTGGTTGTTTACCATCTTCATTCATTCCTGCTTCTTTCATTAAGCTTTCTAAGTCTTCACGATGTAAACCATCAAAAGCAGGAGTTGCAATATATAAACCTAATTGTTTAGCTGCATAACCTAAGTGTAATTCTAATACTTGTCCGATATTCATACGAGATGGAACCCCTAATGGATTTAACATGATATCTAATGGTGTACCATCTTCTAAGTGTGGCATATCTTCAATTGGTAAGATTTTCGAGATAACCCCTTTGTTACCATGACGACCGGCCATTTTATCTCCTTCAGAGATTTTACGTTTTTGTACGATATATACTTTAACAACACGGTTAACACCAGGTTGTAATTCATCACCGTTTTTACGATCAAAGATTTTAATATCATGAACAATACCAGCCCCACCATGAGGAACTCTTAATGAATTATCTTTAACTTCTCTTGATTTTTCACCAAAGATAGCAAGTAATAATTTTTCTTCTGCAGATAATTCTGCTTGTCCTTTAGGTGTTACTTTACCTACTAAGATATCTCCTTCTTTAACTTCAGCACCAATCATGATGATACCATCACTATTTAAGTTTTTACGTGCTTCGTCTCCAACGTTAGGAATATCTCTTGTAATTTCTTCTGGACCTAATTTTGTATCACGACATTCAATTGAATATTCATCAATATGAACAGATGTATAAACATCTTCTTTAACTAATCTTTCAGACATAATAACAGCATCTTCATAATTATAACCATTCCATGTCATGAAACCTACTAATACGTTTTGACCTAACGCTAATTCACCTTGTTCCATTGCTGGGCCATCAGCTAATACTTGACCAACAACAACTTCTTCTCCAACTTTAACAATTGGTTTGTGGTTGATACAAGTTCCGGCATTGGAAATAGCGAATTTAGTTAAACGATATTTGTGAACAACTGCTTCATCATCCACAATTTCAATACGTTTAGCATCTACATAACTTACAGTACCGTTATGTTTACTTACTAAGGCTGCACCAGAATCTCTTGCTGCTTGATATTCCATACCAGTTCCAACAAATGGTGTATGTGGATTTAATAATGGTACGGCTTGACGTTGCATGTTGGCACCCATTAAGGCACGAGTCGCATCATCGTTTTCCAAGAATGGAATACATGAAGTAGCAACAGAAACGATTTGCTTTGGCGAGATATCGATAAAATCAACATCTTCTCTTTTAGCCATAATATTTTCCCCTAAATGACGAGCGATAACTTGTTCATCTAAGATTTCACCTTCATCAGAAGTTTGTACATTGGCTTGAGCAATAATGTAGTTCTTTTCTTCATCAGCAGTTAAATAACGTACATCGTCTTCATCAATGACACAATTATTTACTTTACGATATGGAGTTTCAATAAATCCATATTCATTGATTTTAGCATAAGATGCTAAAGTTGAAATTAACCCGATGTTTGGACCTTCAGGAGTTTCGATTGGACAGATTCTTCCATAATGGGAAGCATGTACGTCACGAACTTCATATCCAGCACGATCTCTTGATAAACCACCAGGACCTAACGCAGATAAACGACGTTTATTTGTTAATTCGGCTAATGGGTTAATTTGATCCATGAATTGAGATAATTGTGATGAAGCAAAGAATTCTTTCATTGCTGCAGTTAATGGACGAATATTTGTTAAAGATTGAGGTGTTACTGAATCAACTTCAGATAATGACATTCTTTCTTTAACAACTCTTTCCATTCTTGATAATCCAATTCTAAATTGATTTTGAATTAATTCTCCTACAGAACGAACACGTCTGTTTCCTAAATGATCGATATCATCTAATAAACCAATACGTGCCATATGAGATACTCTATCTTCAGGAGCTAAATCGTATGAATTAAAAATATCAACTAAGTTTAACATATATGAATAAGCCGCAATCATATCAGAAATTGTGACATATTTACAATTTAACGATAAATCTGTACCAATAACTTTCATGACTTTTGTGCGTGATTCATCAACATAAACATTTAATACTTGTAAAACACCGTTACTTTCTAAACGAGGATTTGTTTTCATTTCAACAGTGTGAGCCCCAGCTTCAAAAACTGGTCTTAATTTATCAACAACCTCATTAGTAACTACTGTACCTTTTGTACATACAACGTTACCATCTATATCTTTTACATCTTCAGCTAAAATACGTCCAGCAATACGATCTAAAAGACTTAATTTCTTTTTAAATTTAAAACGTCCTGCTTTTGCTAAATCATATCTTTTTGGATCAAAGAATCTCGTATATAAAAGATTTGTAGCACCTTCTAAAGTAGCAGGTTCTCCAGGTCTTAACTTATTATAAATTTCAATTAAAGCTTCTTCTGTATTTGTTGTATTATCTTTTGCTAAAGTGTTCAAAATAAATTCATGTTCACCAAAAACATCGATAATATCTTCATTACTAGATAACCCTAATGCACGTAATAAGACAGTTCCTGGGATTTTTCTATTACGATCAATACGAACGTTTAAAACATCTTTTGCATCATTTTCGAACTCTAACCAAGTCCCTCTTGATGGGATAATACTACCTTCAAAGACAGTTTTACCACTTTTATCAATGGCATCAGCAAAGTATGCCCCTGGTGAACGTACTAATTGAGAAACAATAACACGTTCTGCCCCATTAATAATGAAAGTACCAGAATCAGTCATTAATGGGAAATCACCCATAAATACTTCTTGTTCTTTGATTTCACCAGTACCAGAATTGATTAAACGTAAAGTAGCACGAATTGGTGCTGCATAGTTTGCATCACGATCTTTACTTTCGTTTACTGAATACTTTGGTTCATCAAAAGCACAATCAACAAACTCTAATGATAAAGTTTCATTGAAGTTTGTAATTGGGTAGATATCATCAAATACTTCTTTAATTCCTACTTCTTTAAACCATTTGTAAGAATTTGTTTGAATTTCTACTAAATTTGGTAACTCTAAAGATCCTGAAATCCTAGAGTAATTACGACGAGTAATTTTGCTTTTTGCTGTAGTTGTTTGCTTTTCCACGAATTAACTCCACCCTTCTTTATCTCTATTAAACTGTTTTTGAGCGCACAAAAACGCTTGATTTTAAATATTAATAGTCATTATAGTATTTTAGATAAAGGTTTTGAAAAAGTCAATACTCTTTTTACAAAAAATAAAAAAAGAAATATTATCTTTTTACACTATGTAATAAGTAATATCCCTTATCTCTTTTTACAATTTCACAATTATCAAAAACTTCTTCCATTTTCTTTTTAGCCGAAGGAGCTCCTTGTTTTTTCTGTAAAATAACCCATAAACTTCCTTGATCATTTAGATGATCAATTGCTTCAGATAAAATTGTTGTGACTACTTCTTTCCCCGCTCTTACTGGAGGATTCGTAACAATAACATCGTAACTCCCTTGAACATTTTCATAAACATAACTTTTATAAATATTTGCCTGAATATTATTGTTTTTCGCATTTAACTGAGCAAGTTCAATGGCACGATCATTGACATCTACCATATCCACATTTAATTGTGAATAAACTTTATTAAGGCATATTCCAAAGGTACCATAGCCACATCCTACATCAAGAAGTGTTTTTTCATTTGTAATTTTAATATTGTCTAATAAAACACGTGAACCATAATCAATCATACTTTTAGAAAAAACACCATTATCACTTGTAAATAAAAGATCATATTTTTGATATCTAAAAACAAATTGTGATTGTTCACTTTTTAAATCAGTATTATCTGTAAAATAATGTTTCATTTGTATTCCTCTATTTCCTTTTTCTTTATTATACAAATAAATCGGATTTTAACCAATAAAAAAAGAAGAATCGTAAGATCCTTCTTTTAAATCAAAGTTATAATTATTTAACTTCTACTGTAGCTCCAGCAGCTTCTAATTTTTCTTTGATTTCTTTAGCTTCATCAGCAGATACTTTTTCTTTGATTACTGAAGGAACTTTGTCAACTAATCCCTTAGCATCAACTAATCCTAATCCAGTGATTTCTCTTACAGCTTTGATTACAGCAACTTTAGTTCCACCAACTTCAGTTAATGTTACGTTAACTTCTGTAGGTTCAGCAGCAGCTCCAGCATCAGCAGCAGCAGCTACAGCAACTGGTGCAGCAGCAGTTACGTCAAATTTTTCTTCGATTGCTTTTACTAAGTCATTTAATTCTAAAATAGTAGCTTCTTCTAAGTAAGCTAAGATATCTTCATGTGTTAATTTTGCCATGTTTATATTCTCCTTTTCATTTATTCTGCTTATTCAGCAGCTTCTTCTACTTTTTCTTCAGCAGGTGCTTCAACTGGTGCTTCTCCACCATTTTCTTCTCTTGCATCTGCTACAGCTTTTACAACTCTAGCGAATTTGCTAACTGGTGCTTGTAACATACCAAGTAACATTGAGTACATACCTTCACGTCCAGGTAATTTAGCAATTTCATTAATTTCTTCTACTTCTAATACTTTTCCTTCAACAATTCCAGCTTTGATTACTAAAGCATCATGATCTTTAGCAAATTTAGCTAAAACTCTTGCAGGTGCAACGGCATCACTATGACCGAATGCAATAGCGTTTGGACCTACTAATTTATCATTGATTTCAGCATATCCAGCGCTTTCAGTAGCTCTTTGAACTAATTTGTTTTTGTAAACTTTGAATTCTACATCTTCTTCACGTAAGGCTCTACGTAATTCAGTGACTTCAGCTACTGATAATCCACGATATTCTACTACTACAGCAGATTGTGAATCATTAAATTTACCAGTGATTTCTTCAACAACGATTTTTTTCGCATTGATTGATTCTACTGACATTGCTACACCTCCTATAAATTTTTTATATATGCAACAATATACGCGCTATATTTAAAACTCCTATACGTAGATAGGAGTTCAAGTTCATTCATAAACTCAACACCTCGGTAACAAATTAAGGTTTCCCAGTTACTGTCTACGGTATATTGATTGCGACATCTTTTACAAACTATTTAGTAGTTTGAACTTTGATTGCAGGTCCCATAGTTGATGAAACTGCAATGTTTTTAATATAAGTACCTTTTGCTGATGTAGGTTTTAATCTTACGATTAAATCATAAATTGTGTTGAAGTTTTCAACTAATTTAGCATCATCAAATGATACTCTACCGATTGGTAAATGAACGTTACCTTCTTTATCAGTACGGTAAGTTACTTTACCAGCTTTTGTTTCTTGAACTGCTTTAGCAACATCCATAGTTACTGTTCCAGTTTTTGGGTTAGGCATTAAACCTTTAGGTCCTAAGATACGACCTAATTTACCTAATTCAGCCATCATGTTAGGAGTAGCGATCATAACTTCGAAATCTAACCATCCTTTTTTGATGTCTTCTAAAATTTCTTTACCAGCAACGATATCTGCACCAGCATCTTTAGCTTCTTGAGCTTTTTCTCCTTCAGCTACAACTAAAACTTTTTTAGTTTTACCAGTTCCGTGTGGTAATACAACAGCTCCACGTAATTGTTGATCTGCTTGTCTAACATCTAATCCTAAATTGAAAGCAACATCGACACTTGCATCGAATTTTACATTACTTGTTTTTTTAACTAATTCAATAGCTTCTTCAGCTGAATAAAGTTTTCCATTTTCAATTAATGCAGCTGCTTCTGTATATCTTTTACTTTTCTTTGCCATTTAATTTCCTCCTTAGTGGTTATAACGGATTATCCTTCCACGTGATGCTTACGCATCGATTCCTTCAACTTTTACACCCATGTTTTTAGCTGTACCAGCAACGATTTTCATTGCAGCATCTAAATCATAAGCATTTAAGTCAGGCATTTTGTATTCAGCGATTTCTTTTAATTTGTCAGCTGATAATGTTCCTACAGTAGTTGTTCCTGCATTACTAGAACCTTTTTGTACTCCTAAAGCTTTTTTAATCATTTCTGAAGCTGGAGCAGTTTTTAATACAAAGCTGAAATCTTTGTCTTCATATACTGTTAAGACAACTGGTACTGTTTCTCCCATACGATCTTTAGTTTGATCATTGAAAGCAGTACAGAATTTAGGCATTTGGATACCTGCACCTGCTAATGCTGGACCAGGTTTAGCTTGCCCTGCTTTGAATTGAATTTTCATAACTCTAACAACTTTCTTACTCACGCGACATTTCCTCCTTGTAAAAATTTGTCCGTGTTGTGGTCAAATGGGTGTTACCCTTCCACACAACAATGAATACGCAATTATCCTATTGCGTCGACAACTAATTTACCATTATCTCTTGATAAATGCAATACTTTTTTGTATTTTTTTTGCATTTTATCAAATAAATTTAAAAAAAAGAAAAACCCTAGGAAATCCTAGAGTTTTAAATGACCGATTAGTCTAAAGCAGCGATCATTGCTTTATATGAATCTTCAACTAATGAAGCTCCACCAACTAAAGCACCATCAATATCAGGTTGTTCTAATAATGCTTTTAAACCTTCAGGTTTAACAGATCCACCATATTGAATTCTTACTTGATCAGCAACTTCTTGTCCGTATAATTCAGCAACTACTGAACGGATATATCCACAAACATCTTGAGCGATTTCGTTTGTAGCAGTTTTTCCAGTTCCGATAGCCCATACTGGTTCGTAAGCGATAACGCTTCTAGCTGCACATTTAGGACAAACATCTTTGTAAGCAGCAACTACTTGAGTTTTAACAACATCTTTAGTAGTTCCAGCTTCATATTGTTCTAATGTTTCACCAACACATACGATTGGAGTCATATCATTTTTAAGAACTTGAATCATTTTAGCGTTAACTGTTTCATCAGTTTCACCAAAATATTGTCTTCTTTCAGAGTGACCTAAGATAACCCATTCAACTCCGATTTCTTTTAACATTTCAACAGATACTTCACCAGTATAAGCTCCGCTATCTTTGAAGTGTACGTTTTCAGCAGCTACGATTAAATTTTTAGCTCCTGCTTTTGCAGTTTGTAAAGCTAAGTATGGAGTAGCAATTCCCCAATCAGCTTTATCAGTTACTTCTGGATCAACAGCTTCTACGAATGCTTTTGTAGCAGCGATTGTTTTATTCATTTTCCAGTTTCCTACGATAATTGGTTTTCTCATGATTACAAATACCTTCCTTATTATTTATCATCAATTGCAGCGATACCAGGAAGAACTTTACCTTCCATATATTCTAATGAAGCTCCACCACCAGTTGAGATGTGAGAAACTTTATCAGCATATCCAAGTTGCATTACTGCAGCAGCGCTATCTCCACCACCGATGATAGTGTTAGCACCTTCTAAACCAGCTAAAGCTTCACATACAGCGATTGTTCCTTTAGCAAATGGTTCCATTTCGAATACACCCATAGGTCCATTCCATACAACTGTTTTAGCACCAGCTAAAGCAGCTTTGATGTTTTCTACAGATTTAGGTCCGATGTCTAATCCCATGTATCCATCAGGTACATCTTCACCACAAACTTTAATATCACCTTCTGCAGCAAATGCAGTATTGATTACAGAATCTACTGGTAAGATTAATTTATCTCCAGCTTTAGCTAAGATATCTTTAGCTACGTCAATTCTATCATCTTCAACTAAAGAGTTACCGATTGAATGACCTTGAGCTTTAGCGAAAGTATAGCACATACCTCCACCAACGATAACTTTATCAGCAATTTTTAATAAGTTTTCGATAACTAAGATTTTATCAGAAACTTTTGCTCCACCTAAGATAGCAACCATTGGTCTTTCTGGATTACTTACAGCTTTTCCAATGTAGTTGATTTCTTTTTCTACTAAGAAACCAGCTGCTGATGGTAAATGAGCAGGGATTCCAGCTGTAGAAGCATGAGCTCTATGAACTGAACCAAATGCATCTTCAACAAAGACATCACCTAATGAAGCCCAGTATTTTCCTAATTCAGGATCATTTTTACTTTCTCCAGCTTCATAACGAGTATTTTGAACTAAGATAACTTGTCCATTTTCAGCGTTTTTAACAGCTTCTTCTAATTCAGCACCACGAGTGCAATCTACGAATTTTACATCTCTACCTAATAATTCAGCTAATCTAGGAGCAACAACAGCTAAATTGTTTTTAGCTTTGTCTTCTTCAGTTTTCACTTTACCTAAGTGAGAGAATAAAACGATAGCCTTTGGAGATTGTTCTAATAAATATTTGATTGTTGGTAATGCAGCAACAATACGATTATCATTAGTGATTTCTCCTGTTTCTTTACTTCTTGGTACGTTGAAGTCAACACGAACTAAAACAGTTTTTCCAGCGACTTCAATATCTCTAATTGTTTTCTTATCCATTTTTATAATTCCTCCATGGCTGAATTATATCATCTATAATCATTGTTTTCAATTAATTTCATATTATATTATGAGGTGAAAAATATGAAAAATACGAATGTAATCCCTATCCAAAAAATCCCATCCATGTTAAACAATGATTATCAATTTGTCGATTTAAGAGATCCCTATGAGTATAAGAAAATTCATCTAACAAAATTCACAAATATTCCCTATGAAAAGTTCAATCTCAATCAGTATCATTTTTCTAAAAAAGAACCACTTATTCTTATTTGTTATAGCGGAGCTAAATCAAAAAAACTCGCTGATGATCTATGTCAACAAGGCTATGATGCCTATAGTATTGATGGTGGGTTCTATTCTATTTTGCATCAAAAGACATAAAAAAATTAACGGGTGTATACTCGTTAATCCAATGGTTTATTATAAAAACGTCCAATAAAGTTTTCAACTTTAGTTACAGAAACAATAATTTTAGGATCTGTTTCTTTTAAAGCTTCTAAAACATCTCCAACTTCATAACTTGATACAATTGCTGTTAAATAGCTTACAGGATGATGTGAATATCCTCCATAACCATCTAAAGCAGTAATCCCATGATGGAATTTTTCTAAATAAGTATCCACAACTTCGTCTTTTTTAAGAGTATAGATGTGTAACATAACACGTTTATATCGTGTATGGAAAGTAGAAATTGTTTTTGTTGAGATAAATTGGAACAAAATAGAATACCCTGCTTTATCAAATCCAAAAATAACTCCAAAAACACATAAAATCATAGCATTAAAGGCAAAAACTTGCATCCAGATTTCTCGTCCATTTTTATTAGCAAAATACAAAGCAATAAAATCTGTACCACCTGAAGAAGCACCCGCTTTTAAGGCAAGTACAATACTCATTCCCCAAATATATCCACCAAATACAACATTTAAAACTTGTTCATCAAATAATGGATAATTTGGAATAATTTGTAATAAAAATGATGTTAAAAAGACTTGTAATAATGAAAAGAATACAAATCGTTTTGATATTTTCTTGGCACAAATAAGTGCAACAGGTACATTTAAAGCAACTAAAGTGAATGCTGTTGGAATTGATTTTCCAAATAAATCAGCAATCATATCTACAAGTAAGGCAATCCCCATAAACCCACCTGACAATAAGTGTGCTGGTCTTACAAATGTTTTAGTTGTAGCAGCCATAATCAATGAAGAACAAAATACACAGGCAAAACTAATTAAATCTCTTTTTTTTATCTTTTTCATGATCTTTCTCCCTAAATTCCACTACATTGTACTCTTTTAGAAACAATTTACAACAGGCAATTATAAAAAAATAAAGATAATTTATTAACAAAGAAAAAGGATTAAATTCACATCTAATCCTCTTACCTATTCTTTCCATTTTTATGATAAATATTTTCAAAAAAATCATACAATTTTAATTCATCTTGTTCAAAGAAGTCAATCACTTCATCACTTGCTTGAATATCAATATTCTTATTTCTTAATATTTGATAAGCCATTTTAGGATTTTCCTCAACTGATTTTCCCATATCAATGATAAATTCAAATCCATCTTGAAAGATAAAACTAAATTGCATCACATAAAGTGTATGTAATCCTTGATGCCATGCGCCACCTTTTTCAAAATAGAGACCTATCTTTACTCTTCTTAAATCCTGCCAACTATATTCCTTATTTTCATTATTTTCTTTTTTAGTTATCAAGCTTTTTAAAATAGATTTTCTACTTTGATAGTGATAACTACAAATTGAAATCTTATTATCTGTTAATTCAACATATTCTAATTTAGTTTCACAAATAACAAATATAATCAAAAGAATAATAAATGAAATACACATAGAAAAAATAATGAGTTTCCCTGATGCTTTATAAAAAGGTATTTGAAAATGTTGTACTGAACTTCGTGTTTGTTCGTTCACATAAGAAATCATATTAGGAAATGCTAAACCAATTAAAATTCCAAAAATTCCAGATATAAATAAAGATAAAACACTAATGCCTAACAGACTTCTTGGTATCGACTTATAACCAATAACTACTGTTTGATCTTTCTTAAAATAATCAAATACTTTCTTTAAGTCTTTTTTCTTAACTTTTTCATTCCCTATTTGATTACCTTCAATTACTTGATCTAATAATGGGATATTCTTCTCTTTTAAATCTTCACACATGTTTTTTATATATTGCAATGATTCTATTCGGGTATTCACTTTTTCAATATGGTTTTCTAAAACATCTTGAAATGTGACTTTATTATCTAAGATATCTTTAATATCTTCTATTGGTACATTGATATCTCTTAAAAACATAATTCTTTCTATTTTATGAACATCTTCTTCATTATAATTTCGATAACCATTTTCATCTCTATAAGGTTGAATCAATCCCATCTTTTCATAATATCTTAGTGTATAAGAACTGATTTTTAATTTTTCTTGAACTTCTTTTATTTGCATAACTTTCACCTACTTTTTTAACTATCTGTTTTTACCATTTTTATGATAGATATTTTCAAAGAAATCATACAATTTTAATTCATCTTGTTCAAAGAAGTCAATCACTTCATCACTTGCTTGAATATCAATATTTTTGTTCCTTAGTATTCGATAAGCAATCTTAGGAGACTCTTCCATTGATACCCCTGCATCTACACAATATTTAAAACCATCTTTAAAATAAAAACTAAATTCAGGAACATAGAATGTTTTGATTCCACTTCTTCCTGTACTCTTATTTTCAAAATATAATTTAATTTCGACTTTATCTAATTCATCCCAAGTATATTTTATATTATGTTTACTTTCTTTTTTTAAAATCATACTTTTTAAAATAGAAACACGCTTTTGATAATGATAACTACAAATTGAAATATGATTATCTACAAATTTAATATAATTTTGTTTTGCGTTACAAAGTATCATTATTATTTCTAATAAAATAAAACCTAAAATAATCCCAATAGCCAATGTAAATCCCGATGGCTTAAAAATAGGTATGTATAAATCATTTGGAGTATTTGAAAATTGTTTATTAATAGAGGCAATTATATTAGGTATTCCAACAACTACAAGAAAACCTATAATTACCGACAAAAAAATTGCAATAGGAATTGATGAAACTATATCTCGAATGGTTACTCTTGTTCCAATGATTACTGTTTGATCTTTCTTAAAATAATCAAATACTTTCTTTAAATCTCTTTTCTTAACTTTTTTATCTCCTATTTGATTGTCTTCAATTACTTGATCTAATAAGGGAATATTCTTTTCCTTTAAATCTTTACACATATTTTTTATATATTGTAATGATTCTATCTCGGTATTCACTTTTTCAATATGATTTTCTAAGACATCTTGAAATGTGACTTTATTATCTAAAATATCTTTGATATCTTCTATAGGAACATTGATATCTCTTAAAAACATGATTCTCTCTATTTTGTGAATATCTTCTTCACTGTAGTTTCGATATCCATTTTCATCACGATAGGGTTGAATGAGTTCCATCTTTTCATAATATCTTAACGTATAGGAACTGATCTTTAGTTTTTCTTGAATTTCTTTAATTTGCATAACTCTCACCTACCTTCATTATTTCATACATTCAACTAAATAGCCATCATCTTTTAATAATTGAATAATTCCTTTTTTACCATAGAGATGTTTACATCCTACACCTATAAAATCATGTTTATTATTATGAATACTATCGGCTAAAGTATCTTTCATATGAATGTTTCTATTATATGCAAGTATATTCCAATACTTTTCATACTTTTCTTTATCACTATCATTTAATTGTTCTAACTGATTTAACAATAAATTTTGTTCATATTCATAATATTGTGTATTACCACTATAATAAGCATCTAAATCTTCTTTAGCACTTTTTATTACCATTTCTTTATTTGCTAAATTATCTAATATCGTCTCTGAGTAATCCCCTGATAATTCAGTTAATAGCTTCATTTGAAATTCAATACCTTCAACTTCTTTAAAATTCTTTTTCTTTTGAGCATACTCATAAATATAATTATCAATTGCACTAAATTTACTTATATTTGCCTTATTCAATACTTCAGGATCACTATTTATAAGTGAGTTTATTACAAATACATTATAGAGTGCATAACCAGGTTTTCCTTTCAAACTTTTGTATTGTTTCATTAGATTTTCATATTTATCTTCTAGACCTAAATCACGAATTGAATTGTACGTATTGTATTTAGTGATTTCTTCTGTTTCTTTTGGCGATGGTTTCATATCACATTCTAAATAAATCGAATCACTTTCATCTAATGCCTTTTCTGTTACCTTATCCAAACTTTTAATAGGATACCTTCCTGGATGACATGTTCCAAATAAATATGAGTATCCTCCTTTTTGATCAGATACTTTGTAAAGAAACATACTTGTATCGATGATTCTTGTGTTTTCTTCTTTCTTTTGAGTCGTACACCCACTCATCATCACTAAAACAAGAACTATGATTAATTTCACTAACTTTTTCATCTTATTTCCCTTCTTTCTAACCAAAACATACACGTTAGAGTTACTATAAGGTCAATAAGTATTCTTTATTTTTTAAATATTCTTTTAAAATAATTTTTTCGTTTTTAGTAAAACCTAAAATATCCATGGCCACATCAAAAGAAACATTTAGATTTTTCATAACATTATAAATACCTCTAACATTATTTTGTCTTGTAACTTCTCTTGTCACTTTTCTGACTGTTTTTTCTTTAATATCCATTTCTATAGCTTGACTTAAATTACACATTATCTCTAATTCCTTATCTATTTCTTTATTATTTATGTATTTTTTTATTAATCTTTCTTTATACTTTGCACCCATTCGATAACTTAAGATGATGTGCATTAAAGTAAGAATTTCATTATGTTGTTTACATTCATTATTTGATCGATATCGATTTGAAATATAAATCCTGTATTTATAAATGTTTAGTTGGGAATTTATATTCATTAAAACAGTTCCATCATCATATTCTAAAGATCGGGTTATAAAATATAAATGATATACTTTATGTTTCTTTCTTTTATTTACATGTGCATCTTCTATATAATCTAAATTTAAATAGAGATTGATTTGAATACATTCCTTTAAATTAAAATAACATCGTACATCTTGTTTATTATTTTTATCTCTTTTCTTTGAGTAAATATATTCTTCTAATGAAGACATTTTAATACCATAAATATGTTTACTTATTTCTTCAATTGTCATTTTCTTTGCCTCATCTACATATTCTTGAATAATTCTTGATAGAATTTCTTTATGACAAATAATTCTTTGACAACAATAATCATACATACGTTTTTTATTTTGAATCCCATTCATATTTTTATCCTCCACAATATATATTCGTCATGTTGTCTCCTTTTTTCTTCAAAAAACAAAAAAAAGACCAAATATTTCTATTTGATCTTTCATAAATTATTTATTTTTTAAATCAGATTCATCAAACGCTTTAGAAATAGCACCACCTGGAGCAACCATTGGGAAAACTTTATCATCTTTACCAATCATTACTTCAATTAAAACAGGTCCATTTGTATCTAAAGCTTCTTTAATAGCTGGAGCAACTTCTTCTTTAGTAGAAACACGAATTGCTTTACATCCTAATCCTTCAGCAACTTTACAGAAATCAACTTTATCATCTAAAATCGTATTACTATAACGTTTACCATAGAATAATGTTTGCCATTGTCTTACCATTCCTAATACCTTATTGTTGATAACAACTTGAATAATAGGCACATTGTAACGACTTGCTGTAGCAAGTTCATTCATATTCATTCTGAAACATCCATCACCAGCAATATTAAATACTGGGAAATCAGGATTTCCATACTTAGCACCAATTGCAGCGCCTAAACCAAATCCCATTGTTCCAGCTCCACCTGAAGTAATTAATTGACGTGGACGTCGATAATGATAATATTGAGCAGCCCACATTTGATGTTGTCCAACATCTGTACAAATAATCGCATTACTATCTGTTAAATAATCAATTTGTTCAAGGACATAAGGTCCTGTAAGAGTAGAATCATCATAGTTAAGTGGATAACGATCTTTTAAATCACGAATTTGTTTTAACCATTGTGGATGGTTTTGTCTTTCTAACTTATTATTTAATTCATTTAAAATACATTTAGCATCACCAATAATACCTAAATCAACTTGAATATTTTTATTGATTTCAGCAGCATCTACATCAATGTGAATAATTTTAGCATTAGAAGCAAATGTTTGAGTATTACCAGTAACACGATCAGAGAAACGTGCACCAACTGTAATTAATAAATCACATTGACTTACCCCAAAGTTACTTGCTTTTGTTCCATGCATTCCAAGCATTCCTGTATAACGAGGTCTTGTATTATCAAAAGCCCCTTTACCCATTAATGTTTCACAAACAGGTGCATCAATTTTTTCTGCAAATTCTTTTAATTCTTGATTTGCACCAGATGAAATAACACCACCACCAGCAAAGATAAATGGTTTTTCACTTTCTTTGATCATTTCAATTGCTTGATCTAAATCTTCAACAGTATATGTTTCAGTTTTAGGTTCAATAGCTTTTGGTTGAAGTGGTTCAAATTCCATCTTTTCTGCAGTAACGTTTTTAGTAACGTCTACCAAGACAGGTCCTGGTCTACCTTCTTTAGCAATATAGAATGCTTTACGAATTGTAGGCACTAAATCTTTAATATCTTTAACGATAAAATTATGTTTTGTAATTGGCATTGTCACACCAGTAATATCAATTTCTTGGAAACTGTCACGTCCTAAGATTTCAACACCAACATTTGCAGTAATAGCAACAAGTGGTGTTGAATCCATATAAGCCGTCGCAATTCCAGTAACAAGGTTTGTTGCCCCTGGTCCTGAAGTAGCCATACAAACACCAACTTTTCCTGTTGCTCTTGCATAACCATCAGCTGCATGAGAAGCACCTTGTTCATGAGAAGTCAAAACATGATTGATTTTATCTTGATAGCGATAAAGTGCATCATAGACGTTAAGAATAGTTCCTCCCGGATAACCAAACACTGTATCGACACCTTGTTCAATTAAACATTCACATATAATTTCTGAACCAGTTAACATCATTTTGTTTTTCCTCCTTTTATTTTTTTTCTTCTGGCGCTTGTAATACAGCACCTTTATCTGCAGATGTTACTAAAGAAGCATATCTTACTAAGTAACCTTTTTTAATACGAGGTTCCCTTGGTTGCCATTTAGCTTTTCTTGCAGCCATTTCTTCATCACTAACACGAACATTCATTGAATGATTTGTGATATCAATATCAATAATATCTCCTTCTTCAATGAAAGCAATTGGTCCACCTAAAGCAGCTTCAGGTGCCACGTGTCCAATAGAAGCTCCACGAGTAGCTCCAGAGAAACGACCATCTGTGATTAAAGCAACATCTTTATCTAAGCCCATACCAGCGATTTCTGAAGTTGGTGATAACATTTCACGCATTCCAGGTCCACCTTTAGGTCCTTCATAACGAATAACAACAACATCACCTTTAACGATTTTTCCTTCACGAATAGCAACAATGGCATCATCTTCACAGTCAAAGACACGCGCTGGTCCTGTATGCACCATCATTTCTTTAGCAACCGCTGATTGTTTTACAACCGCACCATTTGGACAAATATTACCTTTTAAAACAGCAATACCACCATAAGGTGAATATGGATTTTCTACCGGACGAATGATTTCAGGATCTAAGTTGACGCATCCTGCAATATTTTCAGCTACAGTTTTTCCAGTAACAGTTAATAAATCAGTTGATAATAAACCTAATTTATTAATTTCATTCATTACTGCATAAATTCCACCTGCTTCATTTAAATCTTCCATAAATGTATCACCAGCTGGAGCTAAGTGACATAAGTTAGGTGTTTTCTTAGAAATTTCATTCGCAATTTCAAGATTTAAAGTAACTCCTGCTTCATGAGCAATAGCTGGTAAATGAAGCATTGAGTTTGTCGAACATCCAAGTGCCATATCCATTGTTAGAGCATTGATAAATGCTTTTTCAGTCATAATATCACGAGGACGAATATCTTTTTTAATAAGTTCTACGATTTGCATACCTGCATGTTTCGCAAGTCTAATTCTTTCTGAATAAACAGCTGGAATTGTTCCATTTCCACGAAGAGCCATTCCTAAAACTTCAGTTAAGCAGTTCATTGAGTTTGCTGTATACATACCTGAACATGAACCACAAGTTGGACAAGCTTTTTGTTCAAATTCATGAAGTTTATCTTCTGTCATATTTCCTGCATTGAATTGTCCTACTGCTTCGAATAATGAAGATAAACAAGTTCTTTTACCATCCATTTTACGACCTGCTAACATCGGTCCACCAGAAACAAAGATTGTTGGAACATTGACTCTGGCAGCAGCCATTAATAATCCTGGCACGTTTTTATCACAGTTAGGAATCATAACTAAACCATCAAATTGATGTGCTTCAGCCATTGCTTCTGTACTATCAGCAATTAATTCACGTGTAACAAGTGAATATTTCATTCCTGTATGGTTCATGGCAATCCCATCACAAACAGCGATTGCTGGAATTTCTACGGGCACCCCACCAGCAAGATAGATTCCTTTTTTTACAGCTTCACAAATTTTATCTAAGTTCATATGTCCTGGAACAATTTCATTGAAAGAATTGACAACCCCAATTAATGGTCTTTCTAATTCTTCATCTGTATACCCAGCGGCATTAAATAATGATCGATGAGGAGCTCTTTCAGTTCCTTTTTTTACAAAATCACTTTTCATCCCTATATCCTCCTATAAATGACTTACAATAAGGTCTCCCATTTCACGAGTCCCTACTAATGTTTTACCTTCAGACATGATATCTGTTGTACGATATCCTTCTTTTAATACTTTTTCAATAGCATCTTCCACATCTTTTGCTTCTTGATCTAAATCAAAAGAATAACGAAGCATCATTGCTGCTGATAAAATAGTTGCAATTGGATTTGCAATATTTTGTCCAGCAATATCTGGTGCACTCCCATGACTTGGTTCATACATACCAAAGCTATCTTCTCTTAAAGAAGCACTTGATAACATTCCAATTGAACCAGTAACCATACTTGCTTCATCTGATAAAATATCACCAAACATATTTTCAGTTAAAATAACATCAAATTGTTTTGGATCTCTCACAAGTTGCATTGCACAGTTATCCACTAACATATGTTCTAAAGTAACTTCTGGATATTCTTTTGCGACTTCTTCTACAACTTTACGCCATAAACGAGAAGTATCTAAAACATTTGCTTTATCCACGCTTGTTACTTTTTTATTTCTTTTCATCGCAATATCAAATCCACGTTTAGCAATACGACGAATTTCACTTTCACTATAACTCATTGAATCATGAGCAACCATTTGATCTCCTTCTTTTTCAGTAGAACGTTCACCGAAATAAAGACCGCCTGTAAGTTCACGCATGATCATCATATCAAATCCACCTTCAGTTAATTCTTCTTTAAGTGGACAAGCCCCTTTTAATTCATCATATAAGTAAGCAGGACGTAAATTTGCGAATAACCCTAATTCTTTTCTAATTTTTAATAAACCTGCTTCTGGTCTTAATGATGGTTCTAATTTATACCATGGTGAAGTTGTCGTATTTCCACCAATAGCCCCTAATAAAACACTATCACTTTTTTTAGCAATTTTTAAAGCTTCATCACTTAACGGCACACCATAAGCATCGATTGAACAACCACCCATTAAGATTTCTGTATAATTAAATTTATGATTGTATTTTTTTGCAACAGCATCTAAAACTTTCATCGCTTCTGTAACGATTTCAGGCCCGATTCCATCACCTTTAATAACCGCTATATTCTTTTCCATTTTTTATCCCCTATTTTTTAGAATTTACATAATTTACTAAACCATCAGCATCAATCATTTTTTGTAAGAATTCTGGAAATGGTTGACTTTGGTAAGTTTCATTTTTTGTTTTATTTGTGATTACACCTGTTGAAAAATCAACTTCTACTTCGTCACCTTTTTCAATTTTATCAGCTGCTTCTTCACATTCCATAATTGGGAACCCAATATTAATTGAATTACGATAGAAAATACGCGCAAAGCTTTTTGCGATAACACATTTAACCCCAGCAGTTTTTAAACAAAGAGGTGCATGTTCTCTTGAAGAACCACAACCAAAGTTTTGACCTGCTACAATGATATCTCCTTTTTCTACAGTTGAAGCAAAAGTAGGATCAATATCCACCATAGCATGACTTGCAAGTTCTTTTGCATCAAATGAATTTAAATAACGTGCAGGAATAATTACATCTGTATCAACATTATCTTTATATTTATAAATTTTCATTATTCTTTACCTACCTTTTCAGGATTTGCGATATATCCAGCAATCGCACTTGCTGCAGCTACTTGTGGGGAAGCTAAATAAATAAGTGCTTCGGTATCCCCCATACGTCCTACGAAGTTACGGTTTGTTGTTGAAACACATTTTTCACCTTTAGCCATAACACCCATATGTCCACCCATACAAGGACCACAACTTGGTGTATTGAATGCACATCCAGCTTCTACAAAGATTTCAGCTAAGCCTTTTTGAATACATTGTAAGAAGATTTTTTGTGTTGCCGGTACAACCATAACACGTACATTGTCTGCAACTTTTTTACCTTTTAAAATTGCTGCTGCTTTTTCTAAATCAGATAAACGTCCATTTGTACAAGATCCAATAACGACTTGATCGATATAGATTTTATCCATTTCTTCAATTTCATCAATTGTATGTCCATTTCCTGGTAAATGAGGAAAAGCAACAGTTGGTCTTACTTCACTTAAATTGATTTCTAATACTTGTTCATATTCAGCATCTTCATCTGCTTCAAAAACTTCATAAGGTTTTTTAGAATGTTTTTCAATGTAAGCAATTGTTTGATCATCAACAGGGAAAATACCATTTTTAGCCCCTGCTTCAATTGCCATATTACAAATTGTAAAACGATCATCCATTGTTAAGTATTGAATACCATCTCCCACAAATTCCATTGATTTGTATAAAGCACCATCAACACCAATTTTATCAATAATATGTAAAATAACATCTTTCCCACTGACATATTCACTTGGTTTACCAGTAATCACAAATTTAATTGCGCTTGGTACTTTAAACCATAATTCCCCAGTTGCCATCCCAGTAGCGATATCCGTTGTTCCTACACCTGTAGAAAAAGCTCCTAATGCCCCATAAGTACATGTATGACTGTCTGCCCCAATAATACATTCACCAGCCACAACGATTCCTTTTTCTGGTAAGATGGCATGCTCCACACCACATTTACCTTGTTCCATACGATGTGTTAAACATTGTTTGTTTGTAAAATCCAAAATTGCTTTTGAATTTTCTGCAGATTTAATATCTTTATTTGGTGTAAAGTGATCTGGTACTAAAACCACTTTATCTTTATCAAAGACCTTATCTGCCATTTTATCAAAAATTGGTAATGCCATTGGCCCTGTAATATCATTCGCCATTACAACATCCAATTTTGCTTCAATTAATTGTCCCGCTTCAACATGATCTAATCCTGCATGTTTTGCTAAGATCTTTTGTGTCATTGTCATTGCCATTGTTTAAATTCCCCCTTCATTTTTTAACCTTAGTAGGTTGTCATTAGAAAGTCATGACTTTCCAATGACAACACACTAAAGTGTGTTGATTAGTTATTGATTAATTTATCTTCATCAGACCAAGAATATAATTTTCTGATTTCTTTTCCGACTTTTTCTGATTCATGTTCTGCAGCTAATTTTCTCATTGCTTTGAAATGCGCTTGTCCTCCTGCTTGAGACATGTCTAATAAGAAATCTTTTGCGAATGTTCCATCTTGGATATCTTTTAAGATTTGTTTCATTGCTTTCTTTGTATCTTCTGTAATGATCTTTGGTCCTGTAATATAATCTCCATATTCTGCTGTATTTGAAATTGAATATCTCATTCCTTCAAATCCTGATTGATAGATTAAGTCTACAATTAATTTCATTTCATGAATACATTCGAAGTATGCATTTCTTGGATCATATCCTGCTTCTACTAATGTTTCAAATCCTGCTTGCATTAAGGCACATACCCCTCCACATAAGACTGCTTGTTCTCCAAATAAGTCTGTTTCTGTTTCTGTTCTGAATGTTGTTTCTAGTACTCCTGCTCTTGCTCCTCCAATTGCTAGTGAGTATGCTAAAGCGATATCTTGTGCTTTCCCTGTGTAGTCTTGTTCTACGGCTACAAGACATGGCGTTCCTTTTCCTACTTGGTATTCACTTCTTACTGTATGTCCTGGTGCTTTTGGTGCAATCATTGTTACATCTACATTTTTTGGTGGTATGATTTGATTGAAATGAATATTGAATCCATGAGCAAACATGAGCATGTTTCCTTCTTCTAGATTTGGTTCAATTGATTCTTTATAAAGTTTTGCTTGTAATTCATCGTTGATTAAAATCATGATGATATCTGCTCTTTTTGCAGCTTCTGCTGAAGTATACACTTCAAATCCTTGTTCTTCAGCTCTTTTCCATGATTTTGATCCTTCGTA
>NZ_PYLP01000040.1 GCF_003024675.1 Faecalibacillus faecis
CGCCACTCTTCACATATGTGAAGCGTTCGACTTGCATGTATTAGGCACGCCGCCAGCGTTCATCCTGAGCCAGGATCAAACTCTCCATTGTCCTTCTATCTCTTCAGACAACTTTGGTCTGTTTAGCTCTTTTTTCTTTTAAACTTAAATTGACGTTGTGTTTTATTCTTTCCTGTTCAGTTTTCAATGTCCTCTCACTCGTCTCTCTCGTCGAGTGCTCATTTATACTACCATCCATTTCTCCTTTTGTAAAGCTTTTTCTCTATCTTTTTTTATCTTTTTTCCTGTTCCCTTCCTTTTTCCCCTCTGTATCGATGTTTTTTATCCCTCTCTTTTTTTACCTTTTTCTCTTTTTTGTCTAATATACTGTGCTTTTACAACAAAAGAAGGCCTTTTCAGTGGCCTTCTTATTATCAATTATAATCTTATTAATTTGCTATTCTATTGACAAATTACTCATTTTTTATAAAAAAGTATCATTAAAATCATTTGAATCACACATACACCTATAAAATATATAGTTAATATTGGAACTATAACCGGTACAATATCTAATAACGCTGTCCAATCACTTTTTAGCATCAATTCTTTTATATAATTTATACACATTAGCAATGTAGTTACGCTAATAATATTATTTATAAACATTGAATAAATAAAATATCTGCTTTTATTACAAAAACAGATGATATTAATAAATAAAAGCAATAAGTTAACAAACAAAAACAACCCAATAATTAATACCATTATTTTTAACCTCCTATATACCAATAAATCTTCAAAAAAATAATTTTATTAGATATTTTAATGTTCTTCGAAACGATTTTTATTGTCATAATACTTCTTATCATTTATCAATATTTTGATTTATTTATACCCCATATCGTTTCACTCAACTATTATTTTTCTAACTTTTTTATATAAATATAGATAATTAATTAGACTTTTTTTGATACCTCTTCAATTATTCTTTCTGTATTATTTCCTTTTTGGCCATTAATCGCATCATAAATAAGTCTATCCAAATCTTTTTCATTCATCATTATAACTTCACCATTTTTTATAAGTTTTATTGTTTTATCTGATAAAAATATTTTTTCACCAATTTCTGAATATTTTAAAACGGGAACATTTTCCATCTTATTCATCAATTGTATAAAATCAGTTGGACAATTTAAAAAAGCAGTGTGTTTACTTATATCATGTAAAATTATATTTGCATCACAAACGAAAACACTATTTAATACATCTCTTAAAAAATAACATGCAACAAAGAAATCCACCATTTCCATTAGAACTTGAGAAATCCATATTCTTACTTTGTCACCTTGTTTAATTTTATATAATCCATTTAAAAATAAAGAATACTTTTTATAAAAATATTCTTTATTTCTTTTGTCATAATCAATAACGCCATATTTACATAATTGTTCATATCTTTCATCAATACTAAAATTATTAAAGTTTCCTAATGTATAATCGTCTGGACAGCAAAGAATAGTATTGGAATCTATGACTCCTACTGCATATAAATAACGTAAATTTGCTTCAGTAGAAGTATCAAAACATATTTCTATCATTCTAACTAATCTTCAAAGTCATTATTTGGTTAATTCTTTCACCATTTCTGACTTCTCCTCCTTTTGCTATTTATAAATTTCACTCTATTGCTAAAACATACTAATTACATAATTTGTGTTTAATCATTGATACTTTATATCTGCATTAAGAATATAATCAACTGTTATTTGCTTATTAAAATCTTCAACTTTCCCATCTAAAGAAGTAGCAGTACCATAATATTTAAGAATTGTTTTATCCTTTTTCTTATTAATCTTCAATTTTATATCAGAACAAATATAATTTTCTCTTATACTTTTACACATAAATTCATGTTGCATTGTCAAATCAGAAATTTTTAAATTAATTGACGCTGCCATTGGGACACCATTTTTTTCTGAATAAGCAATATAAGGTGCAGCTACTTTTAAATTATCCCCAGCAGTCCCTTCACTTACTTGAATATTTATATACGGATGATACGAAGACCAAAAATACCAACCTGTTGCACCAATAACAAACATTAAAAATAAAATAATAACAATTAAGATTCTTTTTTTGATCCTAATTTCTATGTATTCTTCCACAGCAATCACCACCTATCATAAATTTATAATATAGCAAATTTTAACGAATCAAATTTTATTGTCTCATTAATAACAAATCAACCAAATCCAGTAATAAAATGGATATAAGATTACTACAATCGATACAATAAAAATATCACTATAATTAAACACTCAATACTTTTTTCATGACTATATAGATTTCTTTTAATTTGAAAACGTTTTCTTATTCATATATTATCATATTTATAAATCAGTGTACATAGTTTATCTATGTATTGATGATTCTTAAATATATTTTATAATAAATATATAATTATATTAAGGAAGTATTGATATGGCTAGAAAAAATAGTTTTTTTAAATTAGATATGTTACTTCTATGCATAATCGCTAAGCAAGATTGTTATGGCTACGAGATTACAAAACAAATTAAGACATATTCTCATGAATTAATAGACATTAAAGAAGGTACTATGTATCCTATCTTGTATAAATTGCTAGATGAAAATTATATTTCAAGTTATGAAAAAGTAATCGACCGTAAAGTAAGAGTTTATTATCACATAGAAGAAAAAGGAAAAGAAAAATTATTAGAAATGATTAACGAATTTAATAATGCTGTTGACGGAATTCACAACGTTATTAAAGAATCTTTGGGAGAAGCTTATGAATAATATAAAAAAATACATTAAGAACATTTGGGCAATTATGCCTATGCATACTAAAAAAGAAAAATTCTATTTAAATGAATTAAAAAAACATTTAAATGAATATTTAGATGATCACCCACAATGTTCATATGATGATATTGTTCAACAATTTGGAGAGCCTAAAGATATTGTTGTGAATTACATACAAAACAGTGATGAAAATGATCTTATTAAAAGAATGAAATTAAAATCGATTATACAAAAATTCCTTATATTTTTTTCAGTAACATGTACAATTTTAGCAATTTGGATAGGAATTCTTTGGTATGATTATATACAAGATCAAAAGAATTCAATTATATATGAAATCGAAACAACTATCACTGAACATTAAAAAAATAGAAAAACTATGAAAAAATTAATATTACCAACTATCACTATTATTTATAATATTTGTGAAAGTTATTTTATTAATTAGATCTTTACTTTCCAATGATAAGCGTCTTAGTTTTTAGTATAAATTCTCATTATTAGCATTACAGTTTCAAAAAGTTAATTTATGTTAGATAGTTTTTTCTTTTAAGCATCAAAAATTAATGATTTTTTGATGCTTTTTTGGTGGGAATTTTGCACTTTTTTTCGAATTTTTTTGGTATTTTTTTGGTATAGCCCATTTTCAAGGCATTTTTGAGCATTATTTTATTCATAAAAAATAAAAACCCGCAAATCAAAAAACGTTGATTTCATGCAGGTTTTGGCGTAAAAAAAAGGGCTTCTTCTATCTTGAAACCCTTTTTTATTTAGCATATTTTTCGCTAGATTAAGCTAATTCAGCAAAATATTTGATTGTTCTAACCATGTTAGAAGTGTATGAGTTTTCGTTGTCATACCAAGCAACTGTTTGAACTTCTGTAGTTCCGTTGTCTAATGGTTTAACCATAGTTTGAGTTGCATCAAATAATGATCCGTAAGTGATTCCTACGATGTCAGAAGATACTAATGGTTCTTCAGTATATCCGAATGATGGAGTAGTTGCTGCTTTCATAGCTGCATTTACTTCTTCAACTGTAACTTCACCTTCAACAACTGAAGTTAAGATAGTTGTAGATCCAGTTGGAACTGGTACACGTTGTGCAGAACCAATTAATTTACCATTTAATTCTGGGATTACTAATCCGATTGCTTTTGCAGCACCTGTTGAGTTAGGAACGATGTTAACTGCAGCTGCACGAGCTCTTCTTAAGTCACCTTTTCTATGAGGTCCATCTAATACCATTTGATCTCCAGTGTAAGCATGTACTGTTAACATGATACCAGATTTGATTGGTGCTAAATTATTTAAAGCATTAGCCATTGGTGCTAAACAGTTAGTTGTACATGAAGCTGCTGAGATGATAGTGTCAGAAGCTTTTAAAGTACCTTCGTTTACACCGAATACGATTGTTGGTAAGTCATTTCCAGCAGGTGCTGAGATAACAACTTTTTTAGCTCCAGCATCGATATGAGCTTGAGATTTAGCTTTAGATACATAGAATCCTGTACATTCTAATACTACATCTACACCGATTTCTCCCCATGGTAATTCAGCTGCGTTAGCTTTAGCGTAGATTTTGATTTCTTTTCCATCAACTGTGATTGAATCTTCACCAGCTTCTACTGTATCAGCTAATGCATATTTACCTTGTGCTGAATCATATTTTAATAAGTGTGCTAACATTTTAGGATTAGTTAAGTCATTGATTGCTACAACTTCATACCCTTCTGCATTGAACATTTGTCTGAATGCTAGACGTCCGATACGTCCAAATCCGTTAATTGCTACTTTTACTGCCATTTTATTAATATTCCTCCTTGTAAATAGCTTTTATGCCATTATTATAAGTCAAAAACTTCACAAAAGCAACTACTACAACGTTGATTTCTTGTATAAGATGCATTAATTTTTCCTTTATTTTTCAATTAATTCCCATTTCATCACATCGTTAGCGCTTACACTTTTTTTACTTCTTTTTTATTTTTTATTAAGAATATTTTTCCACTTTTATTTCTATAATAACGTATGGAGGTTATTTTATGCATCTTATCCCTACTATCATAGAAAAAGATCATCAATATCATTATGCTTACGATATTTATTCCAAATTACTTGAAGAAAGAATTATTCTTCTGACCG
>NZ_PYLP01000041.1 GCF_003024675.1 Faecalibacillus faecis
TACGAAGGATCAAAATCATGGAAAAGAGCTGAAGAACAAGGATTTGAAGTGTATACTTCAGCAGAAGCTGCAAAAAGAGCAGATATCATCATGATTTTAATCAACGATGAATTACAAGCAAAACTTTATAAAGAATCAATTGAACCAAATCTAGAAGAAGGAAACATGCTCATGTTTGCTCATGGATTCAATATTCATTTCAATCAAATCATACCACCAAAAAATGTAGATGTAACAATGATTGCACCAAAAGCACCAGGACATACAGTAAGAAGTGAATACCAAGTAGGAAAAGGAACACCATGTCTTGTAGCCGTAGAACAAGACTACACAGGGAAAGCACAAGATATCGCTTTAGCATACTCACTAGCAATTGGAGGAGCAAGAGCAGGAGTACTAGAAACAACATTCAGAACAGAAACAGAAACAGACTTATTTGGAGAACAAGCAGTCTTATGTGGAGGAGTATGTGCCTTAATGCAAGCAGGATTTGAAACATTAGTAGAAGCAGGATATGATCCAAGAAATGCATACTTCGAATGTATTCATGAAATGAAATTAATTGTAGACTTAATCTATCAATCAGGATTTGAAGGAATGAGATATTCAATTTCAAATACAGCAGAATATGGAGATTATATTACAGGACCAAAGATCATAACAGAAGATACAAAGAAAGCAATGAAACAAATCTTAAAAGATATCCAAGATGGAACATTCGCAAAAGATTTCTTATTAGACATGTCTCAAGCAGGAGGACAAGCGCATTTCAAAGCAATGAGAAAATTAGCTGCAGAACATGAATCAGAAAAAGTCGGAAAAGAAATCAGAAAATTATATTCTTGGTCTGATGAAGATAAATTAATCAATAACTAATATTTTATTTAAGAAGGCAATTTGCCTTCTTTTTTTTACTCAAAATATAAAAAATATGATAAAATAAGCCTATATATGGGAGAAAATTTATGAAGAAAAGACTATTAAAATTTATTTTGGCATTATTTGTTTCAATTTCACCTATATTAACTATTACAAATGTTTTAGCTATAGATGAAAATTATGAACCAACAGTAATGCCATCAAGAGAATATGAACACATTGATACACCTATTACAAATTCAAATACTAGATCAAGAGCACGATCAAACTTACAAGCTAAATATAGCTCTGTAGATAATGGGTTCGTAACAGATGTAAAAAACCAAGGAAGTAATGGCAATTGTTGGGCTTATGCAGCGTGTAGCGTTGCTGAAAGTTACCTTATAAAACATGGTATGGCTTCAAAAAATATTGATTTATCAGAAGCACATCTTACATATTATATGTATAACAATACGGGAGATCCTTACAGTAATACAGATGGGGATAGAACTATTGTGACAAGTCCTAAAGGTTATGCTGGTGTTGGTGCAGATCCTCGTGCTGTTGAACTTGCTTTAAGCACTTTTGGTCTTGCTGAAGAAAGCGGATATCCAGAAAGCCTTTTAAATAATGGAATGTCTGGAACAAAAGCAGACCAATATAATACAAAATATTTACTTACAAATAGTAAATTAATTTGTTCAGATAATACACAAAATTATAAAGATCAAATTAAACAAGCAATTTTCGACAATGGTAGTGTCTTTGCAACTTATTATGATCAAGGTAATTATTATGGTAATAAGAATTCATACTATAATCCAGATAAGAAAAATATATTAAATCATGCTATTAGTATTGTAGGTTGGGATGATAACTTCGATAAAACAAATTTTAATAGCCAACCTACAGAGAATGGAGCATGGCTTATTAAAAATAGTTGGGGTCCTGGCTTTGGAGATAGTGGTTATTTTTGGATGTCTTATGAAGAAAGTTCATTAGGTTATGTTTATTCATTTGACTTTACAAAAAATGATCATTTAGGAATTTATCAATATGATGGGACTCAAAACCCATTATGTAGTGCATCTATAACATATACGAATATTGCAGATGTCTATAAAGTAACGAAAGATAAGGAGAATCTTACGGCAGTTTCAATTGGAAGTAAGAGTATAGGAGTGGCATATAAATTAAAGATTTATACTAATCTTCAAGATCCTAATAATCCAATAGCAGGAACACTAGCAATTGAACAAGAGGAAACGATTCAAAATGTGGGAATGAATTATGTTCAATTGAACAAAGAAATCTCATTACAAAATGGAACTTATTACGCAATTGTAATAGAACCTCGATATGGACAACAATTAAATATTTTTGCAGATCAAACAAATACAAATTTTTTAGATGTGCAATATCAATGTGACTATTCTAATGAATATTGCATGTTGAAAAATGGTAATAATTGGATCAAACAAGGAGAAGGAAATAATGCGTTAACTTATCGTATTAAAGGAATTACTAATAAATACACACTTAATAAAACATCGATGAATCTTGCAGTAGGCAATAGTGAACAACTTATTGCTAGTCGAAGTGGTGGAAGCTGGAGATCATCAAATACGGGTATTGCTACTGTTGATACAAATGGAAATGTAAAGGGTGTTGGTCAAGGAAAAACAACTATTACATATACAGTTAATGGCATTGAACTTCCTTGTGAGGTTGAGGTAACAGATAATAATCCAATTACTGATATAAAATTAAACAAAGAAATTCTATATTTAAATCAAGGTGGATATGAAACTTTAACAGAAACGATTTTACCTCAAAATGCAACAGGAGATCATACGGTGACATGGTCATCTGAAAATACAAATATTGCAAAAGTATCTCAAAGTGGTACGGTTTCGGCAGTTGGACCAGGGCAAACAAATATTGTTGTAAGAACAAGTAATGGCAAAGTGGCAAGATGTAAAGTTGTTATTCAAGCACCATTACAATCAATATCATTAAGCGAAAAAGACTTTACAATGAAAAAAGGTGAAGAAAAAACACTTACAGTTAGTTATAATCCATCAAATACAACAGATAATAAAAATATATCTTGGACTTCAAGTAATTCATCTGTGGTAAGTGTATTTAATGGAAAAATCAAAGCTAATAATCCTGGGTTTGCGACTATTAGTGCAAGATGTAATGGTAAAGTTGCTACAACAACAGTTGCGGTTATTTCACCAATGACGTCAATACAACTCGATAAAAGTACAGTAAGTATTAATCCAAATGATAGTACTAATTTAAATGTAAGTTATTCTCCATCAGATACAACAGATAATAAATCAGTTTCATGGTATTCTTCTGATTCAAGTATTGCTTCTGTTAACAATGGAAAAGTAGTTGGAATCAAACCAGGAATAGCAATGATTTATGCAGAATGCAATGGAAAGAAGACAAGTTGTGAAGTTAAGGTAAAAGGGAATGTCTCATTAAAAGGATTCACATGGCAAGTATACGATGATCGTATTCTTATTGGAACAGCCTATGGAGCTAATACTGATGTAAGGTTTACTTTTAAATCTTATAATTTAAGTACACATCAATGGGTAACATTAGGAGAAAATAAAACTTCTAACTGGCAAACATGGAATCCCCAAAAAGGAAACTATTGGATCTATGTAGAAGCAACAACACCAGATGGTTATACAACAAACCAAGTAATGTGTTTTGCGGTAGGTAAAAACTATGCTCCATATGTATCTTTAAATGGATTTACATGGCAAGTATTCTCAGATAGAATCAATATTGGAACAGCTTATAGTACAAATACAACAGGAGTAAGATTTACATTTAAATCTTATAACTTAGATACAAAGAAATGGACTGCTTTAAGTAATGAAAAAGCATCAAACTGGCAAACTTGGTATCCAAAAAAAGGAAACTATTGGATCTATGTAGAGGCTACATTACCAAATGGCTATAAAACAAATCAGGTAATGTGTTTTGCCGTTGGCAGAAATTATTAAAAAAAATCAGCTCACGTTAAAGTGAACTGATTTTTTTAATTGTAAACAACTACAGTTGTATTTCTTGGAATATTGTCATAGATCCATTGTAAGCGCCAAATAAAATAGTGTATTTAAAAAGGTCGATTGAATTGATACAATGATCAATTTAGTCGGCTTTTATTTCAAATTCTTCTTTTATCTCTTCACTCCATGGTAAGAACCAGTCCAGTCTTTCTGGATCTTCAACCAGATCTTGTTGAGGTAAATAATCCATGATGAATTCAATATAATCGTATGGATTAAGTTTATTGGATTTAGCTGTTTCAATCAGGCTGAATACTGCTGCACTTGCTTCAGCTCCTTTAGTAGAAGTTGAAAACAGCCAGTTCTTTCGGCCAACTGTA
>NZ_PYLP01000042.1 GCF_003024675.1 Faecalibacillus faecis
GAAAATGGTCATATTAGGAATTGGTCAATGGTATTAAATCAATTGATGATAGATGATCATTTTACAACTAGAATCAATCAATATTTAAGTAGCCAATCTTAACCAAGAAGGATGCAATTGTTCATATATTGCATAACCTTTTATATACTCAAAAAGCAGCAGTATTAAAGATAAAGTTTTAACACTGCTGCTTATTAAATACAAGTTCTTTTAGTGACACTACAAGAAATAATCACAAACTTGAATAACCTATTTTTTAGTAATGTTTAAATTACTTACACACTTTTCTTGACAAACCCCTTTATATTTTATGATGTCCAAAGACTTCATTATGTATATCTTCCATTTCATAATCAATATCAGTAATATTTTTAGCACATTCGTATAAACGATTACGAATATCATCAGAGATTTCCTTGTTATTTTTATATCTCAAATGATGTTCGAGTGTCGCCCAAAAATCCATAGCAATGGTACGGATTTGTATTTCTACAGGAACCATGACTTTCTCATTAGCAAGATAAACAGGGACTTCAACAACAAGATGTAAACTACGATACCCATTTTCTTTAGGATTCTTTATATAATCCTTTACCTTTAATAAATGAATATCATCCTGTCTTAAAAGAAGGTCTGACATACGATAAATATCTTTGATATAATGACAAATCACCCGAATACCCGCAATATCTTCAATATTTCCTTTAATCGAAGAAACATCTACGGGAAGATTTCTTCTTTTCATTTTCTCAACAACGCTATGTGGTGATTTCAAACGCCATTCCATATGATGGATAGGATTATGATCGAAGCGATGATGAAACTCATCATCTAAAATCTCTAATTTTGTTCTTACCTCCTTAATTCCTGCCAAATACATTTGTTCAACATTTACATACTCATGATAAAAATCCAAATGATCCTTAGCAAAGAAAAAATCATTCATTTCACTTTTAATTTCCTTTTGCATAATACGACTCATAAAAAATTCACTCCTTGTGTTTAATTTCATTATAAATGAACATAATGAACTTGAGGTGAAATTTATGAAAAAATTAATTATTTTTCTTCTAATTCTTATGAACCTAACAACAGTCACAGCTGTTAACGAAACCCCAAAATATAAAATCATTGCCTCCTCTTATAAACAAGAAGATATCGAAGAAATGTATGAAGTCAAAGACAAACTCATACAAAACTATAAAAAATGGGTCAAAGGTGTTGATGATGTTCATCAAGTATTAGCCGATCATCAAAAAGCATTTAATGCAAAGTATTACAATGGTCTCTATACCATTGTCTTAGGTGAAGGAAAAGGAAAAACACTCGAAGGAAAACTTCAAGTATCTTATTGTACATCAAGTAAAGAAATTCATAAAAAGTCATGGCTAGCAAGTATGTTTTCTTAAGGATGACTAATAATTAAGAAAATAATACATACTATATAAAGAAAGAAGGTGTTATTATTGTTGAAAGAATTTGATGAACAAGCACAAAAAGCAATTGTTGTGGCAGAAAGCATTTCTTTTGATTTTGGACATCAAAACGTTGGCAGTGAACATTTACTACTCTCCTTATTAAAAATGCATGACAATCAACTAAAAAGACTCTTAAAAAAATATAAAGTGAATGAAGAAGTTGTAGAAGAAGATATAAAAAGGTTGTTTGGAACAAGCGAAGATCAACCTTTTTATATGGAATATAGCCAGAGTGTCAAAAAAATCTTAGAAAGAAGTATGGAAGAAGCTCAAAAGAAAAACCAAGATCAAGTAACCCTTAATTTACTTACCATCTCACTTCTTAAAGAAAAAGAATCTGTGGCTTATGAAATACTACAAAAATACCATGTTGATGTCGAAGAACTCATTTATCTCTTACAAGAAAAATCAGCTTTTGAAACACCTTTAGATCAAATATCAACACTTGTAAACATCAATAAAAAAGTAAAAAACAAAAAATATAAAATCATAGGAAGAGAAAACGAAATCGAACAAATCTGTACCATCCTCTCCAAAAAAGAAAAAAACAACGTACTTATCATTGGTGAAGCTGGTGTTGGAAAATCCGCAATTGTTGAAAAACTTGCCATGATGATAAATCACCATCAAGTAGTAGACTCACTTAAAAATAAAATCATCTATGAACTCTCTCTATCCTCTCTTGTTGCTGGAACAAAATACCGAGGAGAATTTGAAGAAAAATTCAAAAAGATCATTGATAAAGTAAAAAACTTAGACAACGTTATTATATTCATTGATGAAATTCATAATGTCATAGGGGCAGGAGGCGCCGAAGGAGCCATTGATGCCTCAAATATCTTAAAACCCTATCTTGCTAGAAAAGACATGACAGTTATTGGCGCAACAACGATTGATGAATACTACAAACACTTTGAAAAAGACCATGCGATGAATCGAAGATTCTCTCTAGTAACTCTAAAAGAAAACACCAAAGAAGAAACCTTTGAAATCCTCAAAGGAATCAAATGTTACTACGAAAACTTTCATCACATAAAAATATCCGATACAATACTTAAAGAACTCATCAACCTTGTCGATCAACATATCAAAAACAGAACCTATCCCGATAAAGCCATTGATATATTAGATCTATCATGTGTCAAAGCTAAATTCTATCATGAACAAGAACTTACAAAAATACGCATCATAGAAACCATAGAAAAATATCTAAACATTACAATTCACCAACAAATCAATAAAAAAACACTTGAAAAACAACTTAATAAAAATATTTTTGGGCAAGAAAAAGCCATTCATCAATTAGTACAAACATTAGAAACCAAAAAACTTCCTCACTCTTTCTTTCTCTATGGACAAGAAAGCACAGGAAAAACCACAACCGCAAAGATTCTTGCTAGAGAATTAAACTATCATTACCTAAAACTGGATATGAATCAATATAAAGACATTCATGCTTATTACAAACTCATAGGGAACAATCAAGAACCAAGTATTCTTTTATCAACCTTACAAAGTACTCCCCATACAGTTTTATATTTAAAAAACATTGATCAAGCAAATGAAGAAATCATTCATCTTATTTCTCAAATATTAGAAGAAGGTTACTACGAAGATTCTAAAAAAAGAAAAATAAGTTTTGAAAACGTAATTATCATTCTTTCTCAAACAAACATCACACATCGTCTAGGATTCAAAAAAAACAAAACAATTCATCCAAGACATCCATTACTCTCTAAAGTAGATCAGGTTATAGAATATCAACCTCTCTCTAAAGAAACTATAGAAAAAATCATCTCAAAAAAACAACCAAACTCCTCTAATAAACTCCATTCTCTTATCCAAAAAGAGAAAAATCCAACTCTCTCACATATCCTCAAACAGATGTCCTAACGGACATTTTTGTTTATAAAAAACTAAATAATGATAGAAGATATGACAATAATGCTTATAAGCGGTATGTTTATGTGAAAAAACATAAGATTTTGTTTAAAATAATGAAAAAATATGTCAAATTTTGTGTTAGAAGTGATATAATACCTGACTTTGGTATCCAGCATTAAAATATAGTGATAGTAAAAAAGCAGTAGGAATTCAAGATAGAATCTCTATTGCTTTTTCGTTTAAATCTTATAATTGAATATCTGTCTAATTTGCCGCTCTGTCAAATAGTAATTTGTAAATGGAAGATTTGTAATATTTTCGAATTCTTTTATAAATTCACTTGATGCCGTTACATTGATATATTTACTTTCACCTTTGACCACCTTAAAGCTTCTAATGAATTTCATGATTTGATGTGTGCTGTATTGATTATCCAATATCTTAAACTGGAATATTCTTTCTAACAGTACGGCAAGATAACAGATCAGGAAGTGTCCCTTTATGCTGTTTTCTTTTTGAAGAAATACAGGGCGTGCATCTAAATCAGACTTCATTATTCTGAAGGATTCTTCTATCCTCCATAGATTGTGATATGTAT
>NZ_PYLP01000043.1 GCF_003024675.1 Faecalibacillus faecis
TCCTTGGAAAGCATATGGTGATGTTCTTGGTTTAAAAGCGCCTCCTCTTAAAAGATTCGCTCCGGCAGCTTTGGCTGCTTTAGCAATTTCAATGACTTGTTCCTTGCTTTCAACAGAACATGGTCCAGCAATGACAGCTAAGTGTCCTCCCCCAATTTTGACACCACCAACATCAATAACTGAATCTTCTGGATGGAAAGCTCTATTTGCAAGTTTGTATGGTTCTGAAACATGCATGACTTTTTCTACAGCTGGATCAACTTCAATGGATTCTGGATCTACTTTTGTGGTATCGCCAACAAGTCCAATAATGGTTTGATTTTCTCCTTTAGAAATATGAGCTTCTAAGCCTTTTTCTTTCACACCTTGTTCAATTCTTGTGACATCTTCATTTTTAGCTTCTTGTTTTAATACAATAATCATTTAAATTTTCCCCCTTTATAAATAAAAAAACTCATCCATAAAGGACGAGTTGTATTCCCGTGGTACCACCTTTTTTCACTTAAAGATCACCCTTTAAGCCTCATCAAGTACAATCATACTCTTATCATATAACGGTGATCACCGGAGACGCCTACTCTTTTTCAACGTTCTACTCATAGCTGTATTCGCAAATGACGCCAAATCTTTTTCCACCAACCAAAGACTCTCTATGTTTTAATCACTTGTTACTAGGTCTAGTCACTGTATTTATGTTTATTCTACTTGACATTGTGTTCAGTGTCAAACATTATTTAACTTCTTAACTACCTCTAATAATTCTTCATCACTATAAACAACAAAATCAATAAAAGAAGTATCCTTTTCTTGTTTTTGATGATTATACCAAATCGTCTTTAAGCCTGCTTGATGAGCTCCCATCATATCTATTTCATAACCATCTCCTACATAGTAACTATCATTTTCTTGAATTAATTCAAAGATTTCTTTTTGTGGTTTTTGATAACCTACTTTTTCTGAAATTATAATAGGAAAATCAATGATTGGAAATAATGAATTGATTTTAGTCATTTGTGTTTTTTCTTTTCCATTAGTAATAATACCATAAGAAATATTCTTTTCTTTTAAGTAGTTAAAAAGTTCTTTCATTGTATAAGATAATGTTAAATGTGCTTGTTGATTTTCATAGACTTTTTGAAAGTCAAGTGCTTGTTGATTTGTAATAAATTGATGAAAATCTTTAAAAGCATTTTTTAAACGATAAATAGATAATTCATCTTTTGTGATTAATTTATTTAAATATTTTGGGTAAATTTCATTACTATAGATTCTACTTTGTTTCCATAAAGCATATATATCAAGATCTTCATGAAATACTTTTTGATAAGCTTTATAAAAAGGATCATATAAACGATAAAGTGTATCGTCTAAATCAAAATAAATAACCATAACTCCTCCTAAAAGAAAAAACAGGTTACCCTGTTTCTTCTTGGTTGGTTCTCTTTTTATATTATGACAAGTGAAAAGTAAGTTTATATGAAGTAGCCAACCTCTACTATTTTCCTCACATTTATTTTACCTCTTTTGATTTAAAAAGTCTACTTTTTATCAATATTTTTTATTATGGTCGAATAATTTCAACAAACTTAAAAGTATCATTTTCAAATGTAAAATGTAATATACAACAATTAGTAAGGCCTCCACTTTTTAATACTTCTTCAGGATCAATAACAGTGGATAGAAAACACCTACAAGCACCAGCATGTGAAAGAGCAAGAACTGTTTGATGATCTTCTTTATCCATCACATCTGTAAGTGTTTCTTTTAATCTTTTTTGTACATCTTCTTTTCTTTCTCCACCATAATGTGGAAATAAATCATCATAACCAAAATCATCAAAATTAGGGTTTAAATCTTCACTTTCCCCTTCAAATAAACCAAAATTTCTTTCTTTTAATCCTTTTAATCTTTTATAATAATGGTTTCCAATAATAAGTTCAATCGTATCGCAACATCTTTCTGATGTACTACTATAATAATGATCAAAAGAAATATCTTTTAAGTATTCTTTAGCTTTTAAAGCTTGTTGTTTTCCTGACTCAGTTAATGGTGAATCACACCATCCTTGAATTCTTCTTCTAACATTAAATAATGTTTGTCCATGTCTCATTAAATATAAATCTTTTTTCATAAAAATTCTCCTATCCAAAAATTTCTTGAATGACTTCTAATAAATCTTTTTGTTCTTCATTCATGGGTATACAAGCATTGACTTCATGATAGTATTTTTTCAATAAACCAGTTTCACCAATTTGTTGTAAAGTAGTCATGATTTTATAATAAAGCATAAAACGATATTGTGGGTAGTTTTTACAAATATCTTTTATTTCTTCATCTAAATTTTCTTGTGTATACTTTGTAAGGGTGCTTAAAACATCCATACGAATTTCAACATATCTTAAAGAAAGAGCATACTCATTTTGTAGTTCTTTTAAAAGTGAATAAAGTTTTGTAAGAAAAGAAACTTGATGTTCTATATAATCAATTTCTTGGAATACACGCGTAAAAAATTGTTCCAAATCGATTCCATAAGGACTAAACGTATTTTGTAAGTCTTGATTTTTTTCATGTTTCATTTTGATTAAACGCTTCATGATACTTTGTGTTTGTTCAAGTAAATCATGGTAATCATGATCTTTTTGAATTAATTCTAATAAATCACTCGCAATATAGTTTTTATCAGGAATTTGATGAATGTCTACAAAATGTTCAATAACTTTAACGATATAAAATACAAGCGCATCATCATCAAACATTTCTTCTTTTTCACCAAGTTTATCTAATTGTTGATCATATTTTTCATCAAAGAAAGCAATGGTTTCATCAATGTCTTCACATTTTTTATAGTAGTCCATCACTTCTTCATGTTTAATATGAATATCATTATGATTTAATTCTTTTTCAATCATCATATAAGTTAAATTTTGAAAAAGATTTTGTTTTTCATTTAAATAAGTTTGATTGTCTTTATATTCTCTTTTTAATGTATGTATTGTTGTTTTCATATAAAACCTCCTAACTTATTTTATCATATTAAACAAGAATAAAAAGAAGATATTTCTATCTTCCAATGGCATGAACTTAAGAAAGATTTTATTTCTTAAGTTTGTGCCTTTATTATTATGCTTATCTTATTAAAATTGTACATGAAAAAAAGCGCAAAAGGCACCTAATAAAATTTATCATTTTTTTAAATTTTTCAGTTGTTTTTTATCTCATATTATCCTATCATTATTGTAACGATGGAAAAGGAATTCCCTATACTACAGGGGCTGGATTCAGTGATTAGTGGTCACAAATCCAGCTTTTCCTTTTGCTACTGGTGGATTCCTACGCCCATCTATTCTATGCCTTGTTTTCGGTATG
>NZ_PYLP01000044.1 GCF_003024675.1 Faecalibacillus faecis
AAGTATCCTTCAGGACACTCAAAACCAGATAGTAGTCTCTTTCTTTCAAGCTCGCTTGCCTTTTCGGTCAAGCCCTCGACCTATTAGTATCAGTCCGCTTAACATGTCACCATGCTTACACTCCTGACCTATCTACCTTATCGTCTTTAAGGGGTCTTACTTGCTTGCGCAATGGGAAATCTCATCTTGAAGTGGGTTTCACACTTAGATGCCTTCAGCGTTTATCCCTTCCGCATTTAGCTACCCAGCTATGCCACTGGCGTGACAACTGGTCCACCATTGATGCGTCCATCCCGGTCCTCTCGTACTGAGGACAGCTCTTCTCAAATTTCCTGCGCCCACGACAGATAGGGACCGAACTGTCTCACGACGTTCTGAACCCAGCTCGCGTACCGCTTTAATGGGCGAACAGCCCAACCCTTGGAACCGACTTCAGCTCCAGGATGCGATGAGCCGACATCGAGGTGCCAAACCTCCCCGTCGATGTGAACTCTTGGGGGAGATCAGCCTGTTATCCCCAGGGTAGCTTTTATCCGTTGAGCGACGGCCTTTCCATTCAGCACCGCCGGATCACTAAGCCCGACTTTCGTCCCTGCTCGACTTGTAGGTCTCGCAGTCAAACACCCTTTTGCCTTTGCACTCTGCGCTTGGTTTCCATCCAAGCTGAGGGTATCTTTGGGCGCCTCCGTTACTCTTTGGGAGGCGACCGCCCCAGTCAAACTGCCCGACTGACACTGTCCCGTCAACGGCTTTACGTCGTCCGGTTAGAAATCCAATACAACAGGGGTAGTATCCCAACAGCGGCTCCTTGAATACTGGCGTATCCATCTCTTTGCCTCCTACCTATCCTGTACATGCTGCATCAAATCCCAATATCAACCTGCAGTGAAGCTCCATGGGGTCTTTCCGTCTAGTCGCGGGTAACCTGCATCTTCACAGGTACTAAGACTTCACCGAGTCTACAGCTGAGACAGCGCCCAAATCGTTACGCCTTTCGTGCGGGTCAGAACTTACCTGACAAGGAATTTCGCTACCTTAGGACCGTTATAGTTACGGCCGCCGTTTACTGGGGCTTCAGTTCAGGGCTTCACTTGCGTTAACCCCTCCCCTTAACCTTCCAGCACCGGGCAGGCGTCACCCCCTATACTTCGCCTTGCGGCTTAGCAGAGAGCTGTGTTTTTGGTAAACAGTCGCTTGGGCCGTTTCACTGCGGCTCATATCTCTATGAGCACTCCTTCTCCCTAAGTTACGGAGTCATTTTGCAGAGTTCCTTAGCTATAGTTCTCTCGCTCACCTTAGGATTCTCTCCTCACCCATGTGTGTCCATTTTCGGTACGGGTCACATATACTTTCGTTAGAAACTTTTCTTGGAAGCTCCTCCACTGCCTTCCGTACTCGCCTTAGCTTTCCGTACGCTTCACGCCTTCTCGTTTCGGATGGTGGATTTGCCTGCCATCCCGATATCTCGCTTGCACCAGCTCTTCCAGCCGCTGGCTGCAGCTTCCTCTCTCCGTCATTCCTTCACATATATATGAGTACAGGAATCTCTACCTGTTGTCCATCGACTACGCCTCTCGGCCTCGCCTTAGGTCCCGACTTACCCAGAGCGGACGAACCTTCCTCTGGAAACCTTGGGTTTTCGGTGCGTGGGATTCTCACCCACGTTCCGCTACTCACACCGGCATTCTCTCTTCCATGATCTCCACGCGTCCTCTCGATCGCGCTTCTCCGTTCATGGAACGCTCCCCTACCATCCCTTGGGATCCATAGCTTCGGTAGTATGCTTAGCCCCGGTAAATTATCGGCGCAGAGTCATTCGACTAGTGAGCTGTTACGCACTCTTTAAAGGATGGCTGCTTCTGAGCCAACCTCCTAGTTGTCTGTACATCTCCACATCCTTTTCCACTTAGCATACATTTTGGGACCTTAGCTGATGGTCTGGGCTGTTTCCCTCTTGACAACGGACCTTATCACCCGCTGTCTGACTGCCGAGTATGTTTCCGTGACATTCGCAGTTTGATTATGCTCAGTACCCCGAGATGGGGCCATCACATATTCAGTGCTCTACCTTCACGCAACTCTCTACCTCGACGCTAGCCCTAAAGCTATTTCGGGGAGAACCAGCTATCTCCGGGTTCGATTGGAATTTCACCCCTAGCCACAACTCATCCGCCAACGTTTCAACGGGGGTCGGTTCGGTCCTCCATCGGGTTTTACCCCAACTTCAACCTGGTCATGGCTAGATCACCCGGTTTCGGGTCTACTGCATGCAACTTTCGCCCTCTTAAGACTCGCTTTCGCTTCGGCTCCGCATATCCTGCTTAACCTCGCTCCATACAGTAACTCGCCGGTTCATTCTACAAAAGGCACGCCATCACCCTTTAACGGGCTCTGACTTCTTGTAGGCATATGGTTTCAGGTTCTCTTTCACTCCCCTCCCGGGGTTCTTTTCACCTTTCCCTCACGGTACTGGTTCACTATCGGTCACTACTCTCGTATTTAGCCTTGCCGGATGGTCCCGGCCGATTCAGACAGGATTCCTCGTGTCCCGCCCTACTCAGGTGTCATCTCTCTCCAGTCTCTCATTTCGAGTACGGGGCTCTCACCCTCTCTCGCTCACCTTCCCATGTGATTCCTCTATGATCCTCTGTCAGATTCCTTGATGATCCTACTACCCCGATCCTCAGATCGGTTTGGGCTCTTTCCCTTTCGCTCGCCGCTACTCAGAAAATCATTCTTATTTTCTCTTCCTGCAGGTACTTAGATGTTTCAGTTCCCTGCGTCTCGCCTCATCATGTCTATGTATTCAACATGTGATCCATGGATTTGACTCCATGCGGGTTCCCCCATTCGGATATCGACGGATCTTTGCGTGCTTACCGCTTCCCGTCGCATTTCGCTGTTTGCTGCGTCCTTCTTCGCCGGAGTGTGCCTAGGCATTCCCCATACGCCCTTTCTTGCTTTACCTTCTAGGTTTGCTTGCTTGAACTTTTTTTCGTTTACACTTGCTGTAAAATCTTAGTTACTTTCGACTTTTCGTACTAGACCATTTTTT
>NZ_PYLP01000045.1 GCF_003024675.1 Faecalibacillus faecis
GTAAGCGCCAAATAAAATAGTGGATAAAAATATAGAATTTTAAGAACTACAATATAGAATGTGGAGACTCCATAAACTATATTGTAGTTTTTATATTCTCCAAAAACTATATGGAAAGGAAGAGAGACTATATGACAGTACAGGAACTTACCGAAAATGAAAAATATAAATTTTGGTATTTTAAAATCAAAGAATGCAAGGAAAGTGGTTTATCTGTCAAAGATTTCTGTGACAAAAACAATATCAAGCCGTCGACTTATTATAATTATCAACAAAAAATCAGAAATATTTTATGTGATCAGATAAATGAAAACAACTACAAGAATGAAGTGTCCTTTGTTTCTGTTGAAAAGCAACCTCACAATAATGAAAAGATTATCATTATCAAGGGAAGCATTAAAATTGAACTTGATTCAGATACGCCTTACCAAAGTATTGAGCCTCTTTTGAAGTCGCTGTTATGATTGGTGATATTTCAAAAGCAGAACATATCTATATAGCTGTTGGCTATACAGATATGCGTAAACAGATCGATGGTCTTTCAGCTATCGTTCAACAGAATTTCAAGCTTGATCCTTTTTCTAATTCTGTGTTTCTGTTTTGTGGTAGAAATACAAGGACCATGAAGGCTCTGTACTGGGAAGGTGATGGTTTTGTATTACTTTATAAAAGACTTGAAAATGGTAAATTCAAATGGCCCAGAGATGAATCAGAAGCACTCGAAATAACTTCTCAACAGTTCAGGTGGCTACTTGAAGGACTCTCTATCGTACAGCCCAAAACCATTCAGAAAAGTTATCCACAAGTTGTACTGTAAAGCCTTGATTTCATAGGAAGATACACCTGTTTATGGTATAATGGATGTATGAAATGGAGGTGCTTTTGATGGCTGATACAGTTGAAAATTTAGCTTTGGTAATGGCTAATCTGTCACATTCTATTGAAGAATTGAAAGCTACAATTGCATCTTTGAACAGTACGATTGACAGTTTGAAAGCTGAAAATGAATACTTAAAAAACAACAATGAACTTTTGCGTGAAGAAAATGCCTATTTAAAGAGAAAGCTGTTTGGTACCAAGAGTGAAAAGATAGCACATTCTATGGATCAGCTTTCTCTTTTTGATGAAACAGAAAATGAATGTGAACCTGAACTGCTTGAAGATATCTCATATACCAGAGCCAAAAAGAAACAAAAAGGGAAAATCGATATCAAATTAGATAATCTCAAACATGTAAAAAAAGTTTATGATATTGATGAAAAAGACAGAGTATGTGATGAATGCGGTTCAAAGTTGTCTTATGTAGGTGAAGAATTTGTAAGACATGAAGTTGTTTATGAACCAGCCAAACTCTATGTAAAAGATATTTATCGAAAAACATATGAATGTCGAAACTGCAGAAAAAAAGGAAAGGCAGTAATGCTTAAAGCAGGAACACCTCAACCAGTTGTTCCACACTCATATACATCGCCAAGTGTACTGTCACAAGTGATTATCGATAAATATGTAAATCATATGCCTTTATACAGACAGGAATCAGAATGGAAACGATTAGGAATGGAACTGTCAAGAACAACCATGGCTAACTGGATCATCATTGCCGCCAAGGAATATTTCATTCCATTGGTAAACAGGATGCACGAACTGATGATGAAAGAGTCACATATACATTGCGATGAAACACCAGTTCAGGTATTGAATGAGCCAGGCAAGAAAGCTACTTCCAAATCATACATGTGGGTATATTCAAGTATCAAAGAAAGTAAACAACCTGTTAAGATATTTGATTACAGACCTGACAGAAAAGCAACCAACCCTCAAGAATTTCTTAAAGGGTTTGATGGTACTATCATCACTGATGGTTATTATGGATATAATCATATAGATGGTGTGACCAATGCCTACTGTTGGGCGCATGCCAGAAGGAAGTTCTATGATGCTTTGCCTGTAGATATGAAGAATGCATCAGATACACTCGCAAATACAGCTGTTGAAAAAATAGCCAGACTGTTTGCGATAGAAAAACAAATCGAAACATTATCACCTGATAAAAAGGTGAAAGTACGTCAAGAAAAATCAAAGCCATTAGTTGATGACTTCTTTTCATGGTGCAAGGATAACCAAAACAAGGTGTTAACAGCTTCTAAGACAGGAAAAGCTATACAATATGCCTTGAATTACGAGGCAGGACTGCGTTCATTTTTAGAAGATGGTCTTGTACCTATGACAAATTCATTAGATGAACGTACAATCAGACCATTTACAGTTGGCCGAAAGAACTGGCTGTTTTCAACTTCTACTAAAGGAGCTGAAGCAAGTGCAGCAGTATTCAGCCTGATTGAAACAGCTAAATCCAATAAACTTAATCCATACGATTATATTGAATTCATCATGGATTATTTACCTCAACAAGATCTGGTTGAAGATCCAGAAAGACTGGACTGGTTCTTACCATGGAGTGAAGAGATAAAAGAAGAATTTGAAATAAAAGCCGACTAAATTGATCATTGTATCAATTCAATCGACCTTTTTAAATACACTATTTTATTTGGCGCTTAC
>NZ_PYLP01000046.1 GCF_003024675.1 Faecalibacillus faecis
CGGGAGTTTAACACTTGCTCATAGTCGAAATAGCCAAATGTCGTTTATGTACGGCTTTTTTTTCGTCAAATTTTTATTTTTTTACTGTTGTATGTGTTGTAATTGTGATATAATAGTTGTAAAGGATGGCTGCTTCTATGAAACTGTATTATGATAAACGACTTAAAGATCCTACTTACTATATTCAGCAGGGATTTAGAAATGGTAAAAAAACGACAACCAAAAATATCAAAAGATTAGGTAAACATTCTGAGCTTCTTCTTATAACGGATAATCCCTTGGAATACGCTAAAAACGAAGTAAAAAAAATGAATGAGGAATATCGTTCTGGCAGATCTGAATTCATTGTTACTATGGACTTTAATGAAAGAATCCCTTCTACAGATTCTCCTTGTTCGAATTCTACTAGTTTGAACATTGGATATCTGTATCTTAAGGATATCTATGCCAAATTGAATCTGTCTGATTTTTTTAAATCAGTTTCTTCTGACCGAAAGATCACCTACGACTGTAATAAAATCTGTCAGTTTCTTACCTATGCAAGGATTCTGGATCCTGCCAGTAAATATGGAACATACGATAAACTTGATACATACTATGAGAAACCTCAGGTTGAATACCAACATATGATTCGTTTCTTGGATATTCTAGACAGAAACAGTGACCAATATTTAAAACATCTTTTTGACAATTCCGAAAACATCGTTAAACGAGATACTTCAGTTATGTACTATGACTGTACAAACTATTTCTTTGAAACAGAAAAGCCTGATGAGGAGATCGTTGACGAAGTTACTGGAGAAATTATCCTTGGACTTCGTCAGTTCGGAATCAGTAAGGAAAACAAGACATCTCCTATTGTTGAAATGGGGCTTATCATGGACAGCCGTGGAATCCCTATTTCTATGTGTATTCATCCAGGAAACACAAATGAACAGCTTACTGCCGTTCCACTTGAAAAAGAAGTTATAAAAATGACCGGAAACAAAAAGTTCATATATTGTGCGGATGCAGGACTTGGATCCTACAATATCCGTAAATTCAATGATATGGGTGGTAGAGCCTATATTGTTACACAGTCAGTAAAAAAACTTGGACAAGAGATCAAAGATATCGTATTCAACGATTCAAACTACCGTCTATTGTCAAATGACGATGCGATCACATTGAAAGAAATGCGAACATTTAATAAAAAAGACGCAAACAATCTAAGTCTATACAATGATTTTGCCTATAAAGTGATTCCCGCCAACACGGCCATGGATACAGGACTTTATGAAGAAAAAGTATACAAGAACGGTCGAACAAAAAAAGTAAAAGCCAAAGGAACATTACATCAATATATCATTGTCACTTTCTCTAGAAAGATGATGGAATACCAAAGGACTATCCGCGAAAGACAGCTTGAACGTGCTAAAAAGTTATTAAGACTTAAAGATCCTGAAAAAATAAAAAAAGGACCCAACGATATACGTCGATTCCTTAAGAACACATCATCTGATACAGCTAATTATGTATTGGATATGGATAAAATCCATGAAGAAGAAAAATACGATGGATTCTATGCCGTCGCAACAAATCTTGACGATTCAGCCAAAGACATCCTAGCAGTAGCTCAAAATAGATACAAAATCGAAGACTGTTTTAGAATCATGAAGACTAATTTCGATGCAAGACCAGTATTCTTGAGAAAGCCAGAAAGAATACGTGCACATTTCTTGATCTGCTACACTGCACTACTTATATACAGGCTTATGGAGTGCAAGTTGGATGACAACTTAACTCATGTAACAACATCAAACCTAATAAAAACATTGCGAAATATGAATGTCGTAAATATGGATGACATGTACTACAAATCCATCTATAGTGGTAGTCAGGCATTAGATGCATTAGAAAGATGTTTCGAGCTACAACTAAACAGAAAGTACTATAGACCAAGTGATTTAAACAAAATAGTAAAAAAATATTCAAAATAGAAATCACATACAACATTTCAAAAAAACGAAAGTGCTAGATTAAACCTTGAATAAAGGCTTTCTAGCACTTTTTACTTTTTCAACTGTCAAACTCGGGATT
>NZ_PYLP01000047.1 GCF_003024675.1 Faecalibacillus faecis
TATTTCTTTTTATGTAGTATAGGGTATATAATCTTATTACTTTTAATTTAAATATATTTATTATATATTTGTAGTATAGGATGGTGATGTTATGTTTGTAAAAGTTGTAAAAAATAATAGAGGTCGTCCAAATACCTCTTTTATCTCAATTGTTGAATCTTATCGTGAAGATGGAAAGGTTAAACATCGTACAATCAGAAATCTTGGACTTTTTGATGACGATCAGGTTCCCTATATTAAAGCTGCTTTCGCAAAAAAGAAACCACGTCTTGTCTATGATGACTAAATTGTAGTAAAGAATATGATGCCTCATGAAGCTATCTCTGTATTGTCTGGTATTATCAATGATGAAGCTCTTATTGATCATGCACAAATTATTCATAATTCCTTTACTAGAAAACGTAAAATCTCTCTTGATAACCTGCTGAACTATCTTATCTTTAGAAATCATGATGTACTTTCAGAAGATCTTGTTTCCTACTTTGGAGCACTGCGAGATTTTGATATTCCTACTAGACAAGCCATGATTAAAAGAATGTCAATTCTCAACTATGATGTATGGGACTTTATCATGGATAGATTTCGAAATGAAATATATAATGAATTGCCTCTTATTAATTTTATGGATTATATAGTTATTGCAGTTGATGGCTCATTTCTTGATCTTCCACCACATATCGCTTTGAATCACTACTTTGGAGGACATCAAACATCAAAAATGAAGATTTCAGATATCAAGAAACCTCAGACAAAGGTTTCAATGATTTATGATGTGCTTAATAAGGTTATTTTAGATTTTTCTATTTCTCATTATAAAACATCTGAAATTCCTCTTCTCTTTAAACATCTTAAGAAGTTGCAGGAATTCTTCCGTGATAAAAAAATAATTCTGCTGGCTGATAGATATTATGGTTCAGCAGAATTGTTTAGATATTGTGAAATGCATAATATCAAATATCTCGTTCGAGCAAAGAAGAATTTCTTCAAGCATTATATTGAAAAACATGAAGGAGAAAAAGATTTTAATGTCAATATTAAACTGGATAAAGCGTGGATAAGAAGGATCAAGAATGACAAGGTAAGAAAATCCATTGATGAAGATCCAAAAATGGACATACGTGTTGTAAGAGGAACATATACGTATAATGAAAAAAACAAAAAGAAAGAYCGAGAAGTCACTGTAGAAACTCAATATTTTACAAATCTTGATGAAGGATTTGATATAGCAGATATTATTGATCTGTATCATCACGAAAGATGGAATGTAGAAAATGCATATGATGTTTTAAAAAATAGTTTGAACATTGAGCAGTATAATACGCATAATCCAATAGGAATTATTAATGAAACAATGGGAAAGGTCATATTCTATAATATTGAACAAATAATCTTTATAGAATCAAGAAAAAGAATCAAACAAAATAAAAAATGTAAATATGAATATATTCCAAATAACAAATATATTATCAATTTACTTCATCATAATGATTTCATTGTAAGTTTCAAAATGAAAACTGTGGATAAAATTGTCGAAACAATCATATCAACAGGAGCAAAAGAAAAAATATCTGTCAGAAAAGGAAGACACTAYAAGAGATGGAATAAATTTTTTAAAAGCATACCGAAAACAAGGCATAGAATAGATGGGCGTAGGAATCCACCAGTAGCAAAAGGAAAAGCTGGATTTGTGACCACTAATCACTGAATCCAGCCCCTGTAGTATAGGGAATTCCTTTTCCATCGTTACAATAATGATAGGATAATATGAGATAAAAAACAACTGAAAAATTTAAAAAAATGATAAATTTTATTAGGTGCCTTTTGCGCTTTTTTTCATGTACAATTTTAATAAGATAAGCATAATAATAAAGGCACAAACTTAAGAAATAA
>NZ_PYLP01000048.1 GCF_003024675.1 Faecalibacillus faecis
TGGAAGATTTGTAATATTTTCGAATTCTTTTATAAATTCACTTGATGCCGTTACATTGATATATTTACTTTCACCTTTGACCACCTTAAAGCTTCTAATGAATTTCATGATTTGATGTGTGCTGTATTGATTATCCAATATCTTAAACTGGAATATTCTTTCTAACAGTACGGCAAGATAACAGATCAGGAAGTGTCCCTTTATGCTGTTTTCTTTTTGAAGAAATACAGGGCGTGCATCTAAATCAGACTTCATTATTCTGAAGGATTCTTCTATCCTCCATAGATTGTGATATGTATTATAGATATCAATATCATCCATATCCTTTTCTGAAGTAACAAGCATATTGTATCCTGCAAACTTTAGCTCTTTTTCAATCATTGATTCGTTTATTGAGGCCTTGGCTTTCTCTCCGTCTTCATCAATGAAATCGACATACTTYCCTAAATCTCCATATTCTGATCGTTTTGCCTGACTGTAACAGAGGTTTCTTGCTTTTTCAATCTGTTTGGCTATTTCATATTTTTTCTTTGAGGCCAGTTTTGGATTATAGGTAACAAGTCTTTTTTCTGTAAAGCAGAGGGTTTTCTTTTTACCATCTATTTCAAAAGTGTATGGAAATTTTTCGACACATGATTTATATCTGTATAACAGTGTGCCATCTCTGCTTCTTACATCCTTCCAATCATCATTATCCAACAGTACCCATGTCTTTTCTTTTTCAGGCAAGGATTTTACTGATTTTGAGAAGAGATAGCCATCTCCGTTTTCTTTGGAAAAGGCGATATTCTGTGCACAGTTCAATCCTYTATCTGCAACATGGATGGTTTTCCCTGTGATTTGATTTTTATCTTTCAGTTTTTTGATGACATTTCTCAGTATGGGCTTTTCACTTTCGTTGYCAGGAAACAGTTCCATGCCAATAGGAATTTGATTTRCATCAAGAAGCAGTCCTAAGCCGACAATGGGATCTTTTCTGTTTTCTTTAGAAGGACCTTTTCTTCTAAAGTCATCTTCTCTGTCTATTTCAAAATAAAAATTACTGCAGTCAAAGTAGGTCTTGGAAGTATTGATATCATAGAATTTCTTTGTCTGTTCATTAAAGATTTCGATAAACTTGCCGTAGTCATTGCCAATGAATTCAAGACCATCAAGAAGCTGATCATAAGAAAAGTGAACGCCGTCTCTTAGTTGAGGAAGGACCTCATGAAAAGTTCTATGCTTACTGCATGGATTAACAAGACGAGCATAGATAAGAGATGAAAGAAGTTCGTAAAGGTCAAACTCAAAAGAATTATGCAGATTGAAATAGTCGACATACTTTTTGATATCCATTTTATTCATCATGGATATGAATGGAAAATATCCAAGATAGAGTTCAGGAGAATGATCGGAAATCTTAAGAGAATTCTTGTTTTTATTATTTTTGTTGAGTTCATC
>NZ_PYLP01000006.1 GCF_003024675.1 Faecalibacillus faecis
TAAGCGGACTGATACTAATAGGTCGAGGGCTTGACCGAAAAGGCAAGCGAGCTTGAAAGAAAGAGACTACTATCTGGTTTTGAGTGTCCTGAAGGATACTTTAAGAGAAGATCTGGTAATGATAGCATGATGGACACACCTGTTCCCATTCCGAACACAGAAGTTAAGCATCATCACGGCGAAGATAGTACTTCGGTGCGAAAATAGCTCGTTGCCAGTTCTTTTTTTTATATCTTTACTTTATTAAAACCACCTGACTTTCTTGCCAGGTGGTTTTTAGATACACTGTTTCAGCTTTTCTACAATTAGACCTATTTTTTCACTATCTAATGATGAGTAGTTCATAACATAAATATTCTTGTTTTCCTTATTATTTTTATAATATTGCGAAAGTGGACTTAATCTTATTCCTTTACTATAAGCATTATTTATAATGTCTTTTTCTTCTTTTGTACTTTTTATTTTCATTAAAAAATGAACGCCAGCAGTTTCATTATAAATTTCAATTTTATTATTTAGACTACTCGTTTGAAAGGCATTTAAGATTGTATTTTGTTTTTTTAAATAATAATTTCTCAAACGATTAATATGTCTTTCAAAATGTCCGTTTTCAATAAATCTTGAAAGAGTATATTGTTCAAAATTTGAAACTGTACATGAATAAAATGAAAGACGTCTATAATATTCATCAGCTAATGACTCTGGTAATACCATATAAGACATACGGATAGTTGATGATAAAGTTTTAGTAAAGGTATTCATGTAGATGACTTTATCGGAAACATCTATGCTTTGTAAAGTTGGAATGGGTTTTCCACCTAATCTTAATTCACTATCATAATCATCTTCAATGATATAATGTTTTTCAACTTTATTTGCCCATCCTAGAAGTTCATACCTTCTTGAAATTGGCATAACAATACCTGTAGGAAAATGATGAGATGGAGAGATGTGTATTACATCAATTTTCTTTTCTTCTAATTCATTTGGATCTATTCCATAATCATCTATATCCACATATTCAAAATCAACATTCATACTTTTATAAATTTGGGCAGTTTTTGGATAACCAGGATTTTCTAAGCCATATTTAACATCATTTCCTAAAAGTTGAATAATCAAGCTATATAGATATTCTGTACCTGCACCAATAATGATTTGTTCAGGTTTAATATTCATATCTCTAAAATCTTTTAAGAAATTCGCAATATTTTTTCTTAATTCAAGAATACCACCACAAGGTGAGTTGATCATTAGTTCTTTTTGATTATCTCTTAGTACTTCTTTCATTGTTTTGATCCATGTAGTAAAGGGAAAGATATCACTTTCTGTTTGATTACTAGAAAAATCAGCTAAGTAGTGATTATGTCCACTTGTTAAAACCACTTTCTCTTTATTCATTTGTTTTTTAGAAGGAATATTTTTTAAATCAGCGACATAAAATCCTTTCTTTGGTAATGAATAAATAAAACCTTCAGACATAAGTAAACTATAAGCATTTTCAACAGTAATAATACTTACTCCAAGATTTTTTGAAAAAGGTCTCTTTGATGGTAATCTTTCTCCCGGTTTTATGTTTCCTAAAATAATGTCTTTTTTTATACATTTATAAATATATTCATAAAGGGAATCTGACCCTATATTTGTAAGATTATATGTTAACATAAATGATTCCTCCTCAAACTGACCTTAATGGATATATTTAATTTGAATATTTTAATATGTTCACATTTAAGTATAATAAAAGCCATAACAAAAGTAAACAGGGGGATTAAAAAATGTTAAATGAAAGATATGCATTAAATAAACAATTAGCACAAATGTTAAAAGGTGGTGTTATTATGGATGTAACAACACCTGAACAAGCAAAAATTGCAGAAGAAGCTGGAGCATGTGCAGTTATGGCGCTTGAAAGAATTCCTGCAGATATTCGTGCAGCAGGGGGAGTTGCAAGAATGTCTGATCCAAAAATGATTCAAGAAATTCAAGCAGCAGTAAGCATTCCAGTTATGGCAAAATGTCGTATTGGACACTTTGTAGAAGCACAGCTTTTACAAGCAATTGAAATTGATTATATTGATGAAAGTGAAGTTTTATCACCAGCAGATGATGTTTATCATGTCAATAAAAGAGAATTTGAAGTACCATTTGTATGTGGTGCCAAAGATTTAGGGGAAGCGCTTCGTCGTATCAATGAAGGGGCAAGCATGATTCGTACAAAAGGAGAACCAGGAACAGGAGATATCGTTCAAGCCGTTCGTCATATGAGAATGATGAATAAACAAATTGCCCAAATTTCGGCTCTTAGAAAAGATGAACTTTTCGAAGTTGCAAAACAATTACAAGTACCATATGAACTTGTAGAATATGTTCACGATCATAAAAAATTACCAGTTGTTAACTTTGCTGCTGGCGGAGTCGCTACACCTGCAGATGCAGCATTAATGATGCAATTAGGGGCAGAAGGAGTCTTTGTTGGTTCAGGAATCTTTAAATCAGGAAATCCTAAAAAACGTGCTGCTGCGATTGTTAAAGCTGTTACAAATTATACAGATGCTAAATTGATTGCAAAATTATCTGAAGATTTAGGGGAAGCAATGGTTGGTATTAATGAACAAGAAATTGAAATCTTAATGGCTGAAAGAGGTAAATAATGAAAATTGCGGTTCTCGCTTTACAAGGAGCCTTTATTGAACATGAAAAAAAGTTAGAACAATTAGGAGCGACTTGTATCGAATTAAGACAAAAAAGTGATCTTGATCAAGATTTTGATGGACTCGTATTACCTGGAGGCGAAAGTACGGTTCAAGGAAAGCTTTTAAAAGAATTAGAGATGTTTGATGATTTACAAAAACGTATTCAAGATGGTTTACCAACACTTGCTACATGTGCAGGACTCATTTTATTAGCTGATAGAATTGTCAATCAGGATCAAACTTACTTTTCAACAATACCTATGACGGTTAAAAGAAATGCTTATGGTAGACAACTAGGAAGTTTTCATACCATTGAAGAAATGAAAGGATTAGGAAAAGTACCTATGACTTTTATTCGCGCACCTTATATTGAAAGTGTACAAGAAGGCGTTGATATTCTTTCTGAAGTAAATGACCATATTATCGCTGTTCAATATAAAAATCAACTAGCACTTGCTTTTCATCCTGAACTTGATGAAAATCATTCTATTCATCAATATTTTATAAATATGATTAAAAAGTCTACGAGGTAGGCTTTTTTCTTATATAATAGAAATAAAGGAAGTGTTAAGATGAATCATCATATAGAAGTAGTGAATTCTAATATAAAATATCCAATTATTTTTTATAATCATTTTTTTAATCAAAATCGACCTGTAACATCACATTTTCACAAGGATGTTGAAGTCGTTTATATCGTCTCAGGAAAATTAGAGGCATATATTGATGGAAAAAATGAAATATTTCATCAAGGAGAAATGTTTATCGTTAATAGTCATGTTATTCATCAATTTATATTTTTGGAAGAAACGCATATTTATACTTATCTTCTTTCAATAGATGTATTTAATGAGTTTAATATCAAATACAATACATTTAAGTTAAGAACACCATTAGATGTAGAATGGATGAAACCTTGGTTAGAAATGAAAAATTGCCAAGAACTAGCCTCTTTAGACAAACATATTTTAATGTATCAACTTTATCAAAAAATAATTCAGGACTGTTTAATTGAAATAAAAAAAGAAACAAAATTAAATGATATTTCCTTTATATTAGATGAGATAGAGAAAAAGTAAGCACAAAATCTTTCACTTGAATTTCTTGCAAAAAAGTTTCATTTTCATCCTAATTCATTGACACGCTATTTTAAAAAACAAACAGGAACAACTTTTTATCAATATCTACAAAAAATTCGATTAAAGCATGCTTATTATGATTTAATGCATACGGATATGAAAATTATTGATATTGCTTTAAATAATGGATTTAAAAATGTGAAATCCTTTGAAAAAGTCTTTCAAAATGAATATAAAAAACACCTACAAATTATAGAAAAGGTTTATAATTGACTATTAATTGTTTAAAAAAGCAATGAATATATTTTAAGAATAGTTAGAATATAAAAGAGGAGGATCAAAAAATGGAATGGTGGAAAAAGAGTGTTGTTTATCAAATTTATGTAAAAAGTTTTCAAGATAGTAATAATGATGGTATAGGTGATCTTCAAGGAATTGTTTCTCGTTTAGATTACTTGGAAAAATTAGGAGTTGATGTACTATGGTTAACACCTATTTATAAGTCTCCTGATGATGATAATGGTTATGACATTTCAGATTATTATCAAATTCAGCCAGAATTTGGAACGATGGAAGATTTTGAAGAATTATTAGAAAAAGCGCATGAAAAACAAATTAAAATTATCTTGGATGTTGTTTTTAATCATACAAGTGATGAGCATCATTGGTTTAAAGAAAGTCAATCATCAAAAGAAAATCCCTATTGAGATTATTATATTTGGAAAGAACCTAAAGAAGGAGATGTTCCTAATAATTGGACAAGTTGTTTTCAAGGTTCAGCATGGGAGTTTGATGAAAATACAAAAGAATATTATCTCCATTTATTTTCTAAAAAACAACCTGATCTAAATTGGCAAAATCCTAAAGTAAGACAAGAATGTTATGATATTATGAATTATTGGGTAGATAAGGGTGTAGATGGCTTTCGCTTAGATGTTATTAATGTTATTAGTAAAGATGAGAATCAATATTATGTAGATAGATCAATTAAAGGACATAAGGTCTGTGCTAATGGTCCACATGTACATGAATATATCCAAGAGATGAATCAAAAGGTATTTTCAAGAAAAGAATTATTAACAGTAGGAGAACCCCCATCTGTTACTATAGAAGATGGTAAAAAATATGCACCATTAGATAATAGTGAATTATGTATGATTTTTCAATTTGAATTGATGGATGTCGATGGTGGTGAAACAAATAAGTGGTCTGATCAACGATTTGTTTTAAAAGATTTAAAACAAATCATGTCAAGATGGCAAGAGGGAATGTATCAAAAAGCTTGGAACTCATTATTTTGGAATAATCATGACCAACCTCGTTGTGTTTCAAGATTTGGTGATACTTCGACAGCTCTTTATCATGAAAAATCAGCAAAAATGTTAGCAATTTGTCTTCATATGATGCAAGGAACACCTTATATTTATCAAGGGGAAGAATTGGGAATGACGAATGTTCCATTTAAATCATTGAATGATTATCGTGATATTGAAACTTATAATAGCTACAAACAACTTGTTGAAATAGAAAAGAAGGTAGCTCATGAAGATATGTTACGCTACATGCTAAAATCAAGCCGTGATCATGCAAGAACACCAATGCAATGGAACAAAGGTAAAAATACGGGATTTAGTAATCAAACATCATGGATCATGGTCAATCCAAATTATCTAACAATCAATGCAGAAGATGAAATCAATAATTCAAATTCAATTTTTTATACTTATCAAAAACTTATACAATTAAGGAAGACATATGAAATTATAATTTTAGGAAAATATGAATTAATAATGAAGGATGATGAAAATATCTTTGCATACAAACGTCTTTATAAAGATGAAGAAATGATAGTTTATTGTAATTTTAGTAATCAAGAAGTTGGTTATGATACCTCTATTCTAAATGATGAAAAAATATTAATTAAAAACTATGAAAAGCATCAAAAGGGAACTCTTAAACCTTATGAAAGTATTGTTTTCTATCAAAAAAGCAGAGCTTAGGCTCTGCTTTTACATTAAATATGATATTCCATAGGATAAGTTAAATAATCTAAACGATCTAATTCATCAACTGTAACTACACCAGCAGGTGCAACCAAAACAGTTGGAATACGATTGACAATTGTTGCACACGTATGTTCAACCGTTGCAGGTTTTACAACATGAAACTCTGTATCTGGTTCACCTGTAATTTTCCAATCACACATATCACCATCATCTTCACCATAGACTTTACCAATACATTGTGTTTCAATAACAGGACCTTGGAAAGTTTCTGTTGTTACAACAGCAGCCATTCCAATACAGTTTCCTTTTGGAATTGTTTCACCTAAAGTTGATGAATATAAGTCTGTTTCATGGAAATAAGGAACACATTTTTGTGTTTGAGATTTAATTGTCCATCCCATGCGTGCTGCTAAGGCTTCATTTGAATTCCATACATATGAAGGTTCTAATACTTCAGGATGGGCAATACATGCTTCAAATTCTTCAGGAGTTAAACCAACACCATGAGCTTTTGCAAGAGCTAATCCATAATCTTCGACATTATAACTTACAGCACCTTCAATCTTTTTAATAGAATGACATCCACCGGCTACTAAACCAACCATATTTACCCAGAAGATATCTTCCATACCACTACCAACAAAAGTACATCCATTTTCTTTTGCAATAACATCTAATTGATTTGTACGAACTGGATCTGTTGTCCAACTATATGTTGCTTCTTCACATGTAGAAATAACACTAATTCCTCTTGATAAACATTTTACATAATGATCGAAGCAATCACTGACTAAACTAAATAAAGTGACAACAGCGATATCAGGATCTGTTTCATCTAAAACTTTATCTGCTTGATCACTAATACATACGCCTGTTTTAACACCAAGTTCTGCAAAATCACCAATATCCATTCCTACAATTGCGGGATTTGTATCAATGGCCCCAACAATCATTGCTCCATTTTCATAAAGATAACGGATAATGTATTTTGCCATCTTTCCGCAACCATATTGTACAACTTTAATCTTTTCCATAATTCATGCCTCCTATTTCTTTCAATTACATCATAGACTCTTATCTAAGAAGAGAGTCAACTACTTTTTAAAAGAAACAGGAACTTGTAATCTTAAAAACATAGAACGTTCATGATGATCAAACATACTGAGTTCACTTAAAACTTCACAAATATAATCACCACATATTGTAAGATGATTCATCTTACAATAATCAAGAAGACGTTTTGCATAATCTATTTCTTGATGAAAATCATCAAGATAAATACAAGCATACATTCCATTTTCAATCACTTGTATTTCTTTTTCAGGAAAATGATTATCCACAAAAACAAAAATACGATCTGAAATAAATTCTTGTTTTAAAAATCGTTCTTTATTAAGAAAAGTTCCCGCATTACAATAATAAATTTGGGGATAATGATGCATAATCAAATCATTCTTTAATTGGGTTAAAAGATGTTCATAAACATTTAAATCGTGTTCATAGAAATTAATATTGGTATGCATGACATAGATCCTTCTTCGATCAATATATTCTAAAGTAATTGTCCCGCTTGGGGGTGATTTACGATATCTTTCCAAACTATAAATCGTTCTGGAAATAGCATCTTTAGTTCTTTGTAAATCATTGATTTGTATAGAAAGTTGTTGCTTCTTTTTAATTAAAATTGCTTCAATTAAATTAATATCTTCTTTATCAAGAAGTTCCTTAATTTCTTTAAGATTCATTTGCAGTTCTTTCATATATTGAATCAAATCCAAACGTGCATTTTGTTTAATATCATAATAGCGATAATTTGTCTCAGGATTAACATATACAGGCTTCAATAAATCAAGTTCATCATACAACCTTAATGTTGTTACCGTGATATGATTCATTTTGGCCATTTCACCAATACTTAAATAATCATTATTCATAGTATTCACCTCAAATTCATTATATCAAACTCTCATGTTACATAAGAGTTATTTTAATAATTTAGGTAAAAATAGACAAATAATCTTATATTTATAAGAGATTTCCTTTTTTACAAAAGATTATGTACAATAGAGATAGTTTTAATCTTAAGAAAATCTTTAGAAATATAAAAAGAAAATATTTATAAATCATCTCTATACTTTAAGGCAAGAGGTGAGGAAGATGGAAAGAATAAACAAAATCATTTTAATAAGCTGTGTATATGCAGGTTATATATGTATTAGTTTTGCATTGTTTTCAATGCTTAGATAAGGAGTTAAAAAGGGAATGGAAAAATATCATGTATTAGTTATCGAAGCTGACATAGAAATTGCCAATGCAATTAAAATTTATTTACAAAATCAAGGATACGATGTGTATGTTGGAAATGATGGAATTGCAGGTTTAGAAATTGTGGAAAAAGAAACAATTCATCTTGCTATTGTTGATATTATGATGCCACGTATGGATGGTCTAACAATGGTCGCAAAATTAAGGGAAAAATATGATTTTCCAGTTATTTTTCTTTCAGCAAAATCAGAAGATATTGATAAAATCATGGGACTTAATTTAGGTGGTGATGATTATGTTACCAAACCATTTGTACCGATGGAATTAATGGCACGTGTTCGTTCCCATCTAAGACGTTATGGACGTTACTTAGATGCGACAGCACCTAAAGAAAGTGATTCTATTTATCTTTGTGGTGGTCTTGAACTGAATGTAGATACTAAAACTGTTTTAGTTGATGGCAAAAAGGTAAAAGTAACACCAATCGAATTTAAAATATTAGAATTATTAATGAAAAATGCGGGAAAGGTTTTTTCTGCCGATGATATTTATGAACGTGTTTGGAATGAAGAAGCCATTAATAGTGAAACAGTGATGGTTCATGTTCGTAATTTAAGAGAAAAAATAGAAATTAATCCTAAAAAACCACAATATTTAAAAGTTGTTTGGGGTGTTGGATATAAAATTGATAAATAATAGGAGGAAACATGAAAAATAAAAACAGATTACTTAAAATACTTTTATTTTCTGTATTGATTATTGCCTCATTAGTCACTTATTTAAGTTATGGGGTAAAAGAAAAAACGACTTCGACTAAACTTGATTTTGATAATAATCGAAGTAGAATTACCGAAATACTTACAAGTAAAAGTATTTTATTAGATATGAGAATTCAAAGAAGAAAAGGAAATTATGATTTACTTCATTATTATGTTAAAGGTGATGATATTGATCAACTAAATGTTTATGGTGATTATTCTTTAAAAGATGTTTTTAATGACTATATTTATGAGTTAGATGATGAAAATAATCGTGATACAAAAGGAATCAAATATTATGTTTATGATAAAACAGACGAAAAAATCTTTTTCACAAATTCTAAAAAGAATTTAAAAAAAGCATTTGAAACTCAGGATAAAAAAGTATTAAATGACTATCAATGGTATACAACCATTGATTATGATGAAAATGGAAATGTTTCTCTTGAAGGAAATCAAACCAGCGATTGGGAAGGATCCTTCTACAATACTTCCTTTGATCAACTTTTTAAAAATAATTATTTAGATGAAGGTAATAGTGATATTATTAATCAAATAACCATCAATAATCCAACAAACATTAAAGTATTAATTGCGATACCTAAAAAATTACCAACAAATTGTTATTTAGAACAATTATGTTCTAAACAAGGATCCATTTCTGATGTTTTAATAACCTATGTCTTTATCATTGTTGCAGCTCTTGTCATTTTTATGTTATTTGTGCCAGTAAGAAAACTGATTGACATTGAGCCTTTTAAAACAGTTGTTAAAGTTAAATTATTCTTTATGTTCTTTATTTATATTATTTTAATTGCAATGTGGCTTGCTGTCATGACAGAAGTATTAAGGGCCTCTTGGCAAGGAACTTTTGCTTGGATGCTAAGAGAAAGAGGAATGGCTGGTGCCGGTGTTGCGATTGAACCGATTATCAATGTAGGTGGTTGGTTTGTTTTCTATGCCATGATTATGTATTTTATCTTTTATATCAAATCTATTCTTGTTTTTGGTAAAGACTTTATTAAAGAACATACGCTTGTTTGTAGTGCTTATCACTATTTTAAAGATGAAATTAAAAGCTTAACACAATTTGATTTAAAGAATCAAAAAGGAAATATCATTCTTAAAATAGGTTTAATCAGTGGTATTTATATTGAAGGAATTTTATTATTTGTTTATTTTTTTATGGGAATTATAGGAAATCTTTATTATATTAGTCCACGTATTTATCTTATTTTTACATGTTTTGTTTCTTTGGTTTGTGCCATCATTACTATGTTGATTTCTAAAAAGCTACTTTCAAAAGTAAGCAATGATTATCAAGTTCTTTTACAATCAGCCAATCATTCAGCTCAAGGTGAATTTAATGATAAAATCAATCAAGATCTTGGTTTATTTAATTCACTTAAAGATGAACTTAATTGTATCAATGATGGTTTTAAAGATGCGGTAAGTAAAGAAGTCGCATCACAAAAGATGAAAACAGAATTGATTAGTAATGTTTCTCATGATTTAAAAACACCTTTAACATCTATTATTTCTTATATTGATTTATTAAAAAATGAAGATTTATCAAAAGAACAACAAGATGAATATATTGATATTTTAGATCGTAATACTAAAAGATTAAAAACACTTATTGAAGATCTATTTGAAGTATCTAAAGTCAATAGTGGTAATATCCAATTAAATCCTATAGATTTAGATATTCATGCCTTATTACAACAAGTTCTCTTTGAATATCAAGAACAATTCGAACATCATCATTTAAATCTAAAAAATGATTATGAAAATAAAAAAATCATTTGTCATTTAGACAGTGAAAAAACTTATCGTGTTTTAGAAAATTTATGTCAAAATATCTGTAAATACGCTTTAGAACATACACGAGTTTATTTACAAATCGTTGAAACGAATCAACAAGTTATTGTCGTTTTCAAAAATATTTCAGCACATGAAATATCTAATCCAGGTGATTTAACAGAAAGATTTGTACAAGGAGATGCTTCACGTAAAAGTGAAGGTTCTGGTTTAGGACTTGCTATCTGTAAAAGCTTTGTGGAGGTTCAAGGTGGAACTTTTGAAGTGAATGTAGATGGTGATCTCTTTAAGACAACAATTATCTTTCCTAAGAAAATAGAAAATGATTAAAAAGGTTATTCCCTGGATCTTACTCTTTCTCCTTCTTCTTATGATCAATACAGAAATGATTTTTATGATTTATGAAACTATCTCATTTTTGAGATAGTTTTTCATATTTTGAAAAAAATATGATTTAAAAATGACGTAAAATCAAGGGGTTTGGGCGATTAAATGTTACTAAATGTACACAATTAGTAACAAATTAGTAACAAAAAATTAAGCTTTTATTTTATTAATTTCTACGAATAATTTGTTAATAACTGTATCAGTATAAGTATCAAAAGTAATATCTTTCATTTTGTGTCCTAGCACTCTTTTTCTACTAAAAACATCAACATTATTCAATTGACAAAGAGTAGTGAAAGTAACTCTTGTATCATGTATAGTATGTTTCATATTTAAGTTTGTTAAGTATTCTAAAAAGCAAATATTATTGAAGCTTACATAGCTGCGGTCTATCAGTCTTTTATTTTCACATAATAGTAATTCTATTACATAATCTTTTATGGAATCATGTATTGGAACAATTCTATTTTTACCTGCTTGCGTTTTTGATCCTGTATAGAAATACGAAACTTTTCTTTCGATTCCATCATCGTTACAAATTTCATCTATATGTATATCATTTCTATCGATATTGAGTAATTCGTTTGCACGTAAACCGCTATAAATATAAATAAGCACAATCTTAGCCATATCAGTGTTTTCTTCTCTTAAACATTGAATTTCATCATATGAGAAAGCATAATGTTTTTTGCTATCTTCGTCTTTTCCACAACTGATATATTCAGTATAATCATCATCACGATTGATATATTTATGAATAACTGCATATTTGAAAATTTTTGTACAAAGTACCTTCATGTGTATTTTTGTACCTTGGCCACATTTATCATTGTCAAAGATGAATTGCAAATCTTGTAAAGAAATATTAGTGATCTTTCTATTATATACTTGTTCAAAATGTTTGATCCATGACCTATAGCCATAAAGAGCGGATTTAGATAATGAGCTAAGTTCTTCTTTGTCTAAAATGTCAAAGATTTCTTTGAATGTTGGAACTTTACTATCATGTCTTTCTTTAACTTTGTTAAATATATCAGGAGATAATTCTTTTGCTTCTTTATCGTTTATTTGTTTATTAACAGTTAAATGATAAAGTGATAGGGCATTTAAAGCTTCAAGTTCAGTTTCAAAAGTGCCAATAGGTACTTGTTTCTTCTTACCTGTAACAAGATCATATTCTTCACTTGTAATTTTGGCGCAGTAGGGCTTTCTACGTTTTCCTGATAGTTTTACTACAGTACCACTATTATTTGGTCTACGCTTATATGTGACTTTTCTAGCCATAATAAAAACACGTCCTTTCAATTATATTTGCCTTGAACGTGCTCTATATGGTAAAATTGAGTACGTAAAAGGACTTTAGCGAGTTTCTTTTTATTTAAGGTATTGGTAGTACCTTATTTTTACTCTCCTGTTGGTAGCAGGGGAGTTTTTTATTTTTCTAATGATTTATTCATCATCTTCAATAATCTTATTTTCAATTGGTAATGAATTTATAAATACTTCGATATTATTAGAATTTTCAACATTTTTAACTAGTAAATTAACGTGGAGTGTATTATCATAATGAATTTCTTCAAACATGTCGTATGATTCTAATCTAAAATCTAAAGAGAGTTCACCGCCTATTTGTTCGTATACATTATAATAAACATATAAATTGATTGTAATTGATTTCTTCCTTCCTATAACAGAAGACCAATTTTCATCAAATTGATGAATTGTTTTACCGGAAATTTCTTTGAATTTGACACCGTTAGCATCATCATAAAAGGGACGAGTTGCTAATTTTATGTAACACTCTCCATTACCTAAATTATCAATTACAATAGGAAAACGTTTTATATTTGATGAATCTTTATTGCTGTTTCCTATTTTAAATTTATATAATCCATCACACTTTTCTTTATCAAAATCTATTTTGTGTACTATTGGAAAATTATATTCATTTTTTTCATCTAATGATACTGTTAAAAAAGGCATATACTGAATTGCTAAATCTTTTCTCCTTTGTTCTTCTTGTTTTTTAATGGTCCACCAAACACCAAATAAAGTAGTACCACCACCTATGATAGAGCCAAAGAATCCAATCCATGTTTCTTGATTATCAGGAGTAATAAAGCCAATTGGAGAAGGCGTTGTGACCAATAGATTAATGAAAGGCGGAACAAATGCAAAGAAACAAATAGCTGCTATAATCATTAGATAATTATGTTTTATAAAATCTTTTATCTTTTTCATTGAAAGCTCCTTTGCTGGTTAATTATTTAAATTATCAGAATATAAATTTAATCGTTTAATAAATTTGGTTACATATTCTTTTAAAATAGGAAATGTATTTTTTATAGACGTTAATTCAAGAGATAATTTTTTAAATTCTTCTATTTCTTGTATGTCGTTGTTTATATAAAGAGTTTTTGTTTCGAATTCATTAACATAATCTTTTATATAGCTTTTTATTAAAAATAATACTTGATCGGGTGAAGTTGACAAACCAATCTCTCCATTAGTTGCTTTGTCAAACTTTTCAAGTTGTTTGCAAAGTTCATAAATTTTCATTTGGCATTCAACTGTTTTATATAATGATTTTTCATTACTGATTAGATTATTATAATAATCGATTTTGTTTAAAATATCTTTGGCATCTGCCACTGTCAATTGCTCATTTGATATGTTTTTTTTATTTATATTATAGGAAGACGTTCTTGTTCTTCTCTTTTTACACATTTTTTTTAAAGTATTTCTATCCCAAAGCTCAACGCCTATGGACTCGGCAAGTTCAATAGCTTGCTTAGTGAAATAAGAATTTGTAAAAACTACAGGCACATCACATGAATAATGTCTGCAACCAGAAAAAGCTTCTTGTATAGCAGATACACCAACATTACCAGAATAATTTTTACATTGAATAGCATATTTTTTATGTCTGTTTTTTGCTAGAATATCTACTCCAAAATCACCACTACCTTTAGTAACTTTTACATCATAAAAGCCATTGTTTGTTAAAATATTTTTACTAGCTTGTTCAAATTGCAAACCAGACATATTATCTAATTGTTCAAGATAGTAGTTTTTAGGAAACAGTTCTTTGAATATATCTATTAAAAATTTAAGAAATTTAAATGAATACTTTAAGGGATAAAACATCATTTTTAAAGGTAAAGTCAAAATAAAATAAATCATAGTATTATTTTATTTGATTTCCTATTTTTTAAAAAAGATAATATATTTAAATTGCTTCTAAATGACATTTTTATTCCCTCCTTTGATAGTTATTTTTTATAATCTTTCAATTCCTTTTGAACATCAAGAATATATTTACTTCTAATTAAATGAATAATCATTTTAAAAAGCCTATCATACCACTTGATATAGTCAGCATTAGAATCAAATTTAATATTTCCATCATTATTATGCCTTATGTAGAATTTGTTTAGCATGTAGAATATATCGTCAGTTAATGATTTATTAATAGAGTTAAATTCTTTTCTTTTCGGTTCTAAATAATCACCTAATTTTTTCAAAATAATTCTTTTTTCATTTATATCATTTTCAATTCTAAAATCATTGTATTCTAGCAATGCTAATCTTAAATCATTTTCATTTTCGATAATTGATAATATGCTATCAGTATCAGCATCATGTTTTATGAATGTGTAGTGATCGTTGATTTTTTCTATAGAATAATTTGAAAAATCCATTATAATCTTGATGTTTGTGGTAATTAAATTAAATTCATCTTCATTGTCAATGAATAGATTATAAAGATCTGCATTGAAATCTATATCATAAATATCGTCATCACAGTAGGATGATATCCACATTATAAAATCAAAAATAAATTGTAAATAATAAAAATATTCTGTATTGTTCATTTCTTCGACTTTTGTATGTAACTCTAATAAATCAAAGAAATCAGAAGCGTTTGTTGCAGTATATCTATGAGGCCATAATTTAAAGCAACTATTAACCATACGCCAAAATGTACTGTTATTAGAGTATCCATCAAGACTTCTAAATTGTGGTTTATTTAGATATTTTTCCATTCGTAAACATTCTTTTTTTATATCTGTTCTTTTTTCTAATTCAAAAATACTTTTTACCAATGTTTAATCCTCCCAATCAAAATCTTTTATAACTTTCTTTAATCTACCTAAACATCTAAAGTTATCTTTTAATGGATCAATGATAATTGGTTCAAATTCAATATTCATTGGTTGTAACATTACTATTCCATTAAGTTCTTTGTATTTTTTGCATGTAGCAACATTATCTTCATCACAAAAACATCCAATAACTCCATCATCAACTTTATCTGTTCTTTCAAAAATAAGAAGATCTCCATCATTTATACCAGCATCCTTCATGCTTTCACCTTTAGCATATTGTGCAAAATATTCAGCACGGGGATTCAATCCTTTGCTGGGTACTGGAATCATATCAATTATATTTTCATCAACAAATCCACCGTTGCCACAACAAATAGAATCGTATAGTGGTACACTAGTGTATTCAATATTAACTGTTTTATATATAGCATCATCTTGATTACCCTTTATTAAATAATCTGTAGAAACACCAAAATAATCAGCAAGTTGTTGAACGATTCCCATTTTTGGTTCAGTTCTATTTATTTCCCAAGATGAAACAGTTTTATCACTTACACCAACGATTTCTCCAAGTTGTTTTTGGTCCATTCCTTTTTTTTCACGTAATTGTTTAACTATCGTACCAAATTGTGTTTTCATTTATGACACCTCTTTTCGCTACTATTATAATGCAAAATGTAGAATAAATAAAGCAAATCACAAAAAATATTCTACAAATTGCATATTTTTATTGACAATCTACAAAATGTAGGATAGAATGAAATGCGTAAAGAGGAGGTGACAGTATGAGTACACGAATGAAACTTGATGAAATCAGAAGAGCTAGAGGTTATTCTCAAGAATATATGGCCAACAAATTAGGGTGTCATAGAAATACGTATGCAAAAATGGAAGAAAAGCCTCAAAATATCACAATGGAAGAAGCTGATAAATTAGCAACAATTTTAAATGTATCTGTAAATGATATTATTTTTTTAGAATCTAATCTACAAAACGTAGAATAATTTAAAACAAAATTACTGATCATCCAGGAATCAATCTCTAATAAAGCCTATTTTATTAGATTCCTAAAATTAATTGATCATAGAAACACTAACTTAAAACAAATTTCTTTTTTAATACAATACGTGAAACTTTCATTTTGTAATAGAGGTTGGTTCCTTGATGGTCAGTAGTAGAAAGGAGAAAAAGAAATGGAACAAAAAGACCAAATGGCTATTATCAAATTCAAAATTAAAAATGAAAGAAAGCATTTAAAAGAACTTATTGAGCTTAAGGAAAAAGCTAGAAAGGAATTTGAAGAATGTCTAGCAGAAAACTATTCTTCAAAATTAACTGTATATAAATCAGCAATCTTAAATGTTTCAAGACAATATTTAAGATTAAGCACAATTATAGAAGTTGCCTGTGCATTAGATTTAATTTCAAGTATTGAGTTTGCAAAGTTATCAAGCGAAATAAGTGGATTGGTTTTCTAAGAAAGGAGGGGAATAGCATGGCGTACCAACTACAACTAGTACTATTGGATAGTAAGAAACTTTCATTGGAGATAGCAAAAAGTAACTGCTCAGTTGCAGCTTTTTCAAAGAAATGTGGAGTACACCGTCAAACTATTGCTGAAATCATCAATAGAGGGGTTAGCTGCAGATTCTTAACAGCTTATAAAATTGCAAAAGGTTTAAATTTAGAAGTTGAAGATCTTTTATTAAAGGAGGGATAATCCATGGATGAAAACAACATTTCAGTTGAAGAAGTTATGAAGATTACTCATAAGAGTAGAGAATTCATCATCAATGCAATTCAACAAGGATGCTTTCCAGGAAGTGTTGCAATAGCTAACAAAAGAAGAAACGTACACATTCCAAGAAAAGCATTTGAGGACTACATGAATAAGTTCAGCAGAAGTCCTAGTGAGCAATTGATCATTGCATTGCTTAATTCTTTAAATGAAAAAAGTGCCCTTGAAAAAAGGACACACAACATAGCACATAAATTATAAACAAATTCGGGAGGAATTGCAAATATGAGATTGACTAAAAAAGCTCAGGTCACATTGTTTGGACTTTGTGTCTTCGGTTTGGTTCTTAGTGGTACTGGTTATGCTCAAGCAAAATCAACACAAGCAGCTTATGAAGAACAAAGCAAACAAATAGAATTATACAAGCAAGAGTTGAAAGAAACTCAAAACCAACTCAATGAATATGTTCAGTACAAAGCCATGTACGAATGTATCCAGGTAGAAAGAAATCAACTACAAGAACAAGTTGATGAACTTTCTAAATGAAAAGCACTTGGCCAGTTTACCATAACGTACTATTGGCCAGGAGAAGACATCTACGGAAGTTTAACTTCTACAGGTGCAATTGCACAAGAAGGTAAAACCATTGCGGTAGATCCTTCAATCATTCCTTATGGTTCTACAGTTTTGATAGATGGAAAAGAATATTTAGCTCAAGACTGCGGAGGAGCTATCAAAGGAAACAAAATTGATATCTTTAGTGAATATCCAAAACAAGAAAGATATCAGGTGGAAATATACATCAAAAGGGGAAAATGAAAATGGATAAGTTATTAGAAAAAATTATTCAAGCTGCTAAAGATGCGGGTGCAAAAGATATAGATATTACCAAAATCTGTTTAGATGATTTGATAAAGAAAATTGATGAAATAGATAAATTACCAGCAGTTAATTTAGAATCAAGAATTTATTTTGAAAATGATAATTTGGTTGTTGATGGCATTGTAGCAGCAAATAAATTCGGGTTTGGATTTTTAAAGGATTCATTTGGTATTTCAAAAAAAGAAGTAATGGATATATATAATCCAGCGGTTCTTGAATTTACAAAATGTACACATCAATTGCAAGAGTTAATTAAAAGCAAGATTCACGAAATGGAAGGGGAAAGTAAAGATGTCGGTGAAGATTAATGCATTAGAGTTAGAAAACGTTAAACGAATCAAAGCAGTTAAGATTGATCCAAAACAAAATGGATTGACTATTGTTGGTGGTGATAACAATCAAGGTAAGACTTCGGTACTTGATAGTATCGCATGGGCTTTAGGTGGAGACAAAAATAAGCCTAGCAACGCTGCAAGAGAAGGCTCAACTATTCCACCAGTATTAAAAGTTACATTAAGCAATGGAATTATCGTTGAAAGAAAGGGAAAGAATAGTTCTTTAAAAGTTACTGATCCTAGCGGTAAGAAAGCAGGACAAAACTTGTTGAATTCTTTTATTGAACAGCTTGCGTTGGATTTACCAAAATTCATGAACAAGACAAACAAGGAAAAGGCGGAAGTCCTTTTAAATATTATTGGAGTTGGAGAACAATTAGCTGTTTATCAAAAACAAGAAAATGAACTTTATCAGGAAAGATTGACAGTAGGTCGCATTGCTGATCAAAAAGCTAAGTTTGCTAAGGAACAACCGTTCTTTGAAGATGCACCTAAGGATTTGGTAAGTCCTCAAGATTTAATCAATCAGCAACAGGCTATTCTTGCTCAAAATGGTGAGAACCAAAGAAAAAGAGAAAAGGTCACTCAATATGAGTATCAGGTCAAAACCTTAACGGATGAAGTAGCACGCTATGAACAAATGCTAAATCAAAAGAAAGAAGAATTGAACAAGGCTACATATGATTTAAGCGTGGCCAAAACAGATGCTTTAGATTTATTGGATCAATCAACTGATGAACTAGAAAAGAACCTAGCTGAAATTGAAGAAACAAACCGCAAGGTTAGAGCAAATCTTGATAAGGAAAAAGCTGAAGAAGAAGCAAAAGGCTATAAGTCACAATATGACAACCTTACAAATCAAATTGAAGATGTACGTAAACAAAAATATGACTTATTGAACAATGCGGATTTACCATTGCCTGAATTAAGTATTGAAGATAATGAATTGACTTACAAAGGAAAGAAATGGGACAGCATGAGCGGAAGTGACCAATTAAGAGTTTCTACTGCTATCGTTCGTAAATTAAATCCTGATTGCGGTTTTGTCTTATTAGACAAGCTAGAACAAATGGATCTAAGAACTCTAACAGAGTTCAATACATGGCTTGAACAAGAAGGACTGCAAGCTATTGCAACAAGAGTATCTACTGGTGATGAATGTTCAGTAATCATTGAAGATGGCTATGTAAAAGAAAATGTCTCTTCTCAATCCGCTCAACCAGTAAATACTCAACCAACATGGAAAGCAGGTGAATTCTAATGGATTTTGAAATTACTGAAGGAGTAATAAACGGAGCACAAAAAGTTGTTTTCTATGGTCCTGAAGGAATTGGTAAAACAACTTTTGCAATGAAATTTCCAGATCCTTTATTTATTGATACTGAAGGATCTACTAAAAAATATGATGTAAGAAGATTACCAAAGCCAACGAGCTGGCAAATGCTGATTGCGGAAGTTCAATCGGTCATTCAAAAAAGAAACTGTAAAACACTAGTTATCGATACTGCCGACTGGGCTGAAAGATTATGTACGGAAGCCATCTGTGCCAATCATGGTAAAAAAGGTATTGAAGACTTTGGATATGGAAATGGCTATACCTATGTTGCTGAAGAATGGGGAAGATTTCTTAATCTTCTTCAGGATGTAGTAGATGTGGCCAACATAAATGTTCTTTTAACAGCACATTCAACTATTCGTAAATTTGAACAGCCTAATGAAATGGGTGCTTACGATCGTTATGAATTAAAGCTTGGAAAGAAAACAACAGCACAAACTGCACCTCTTACAAAAGAGTGGGCAGACATGGTCTTATTTGCAAACTACAAAACATTCAGCGTGGCTGTAGATGATAAAGGTAAAAAACATAAGGCACAAGGTGGTCAACGTGTCATGTATACATCACATCACCCTTGCTGGGACGCAAAGAATAGGGATGGATTACCTGAAGAACTGCCACTTGATTTTGGAGCAATCGCTCATTTATTTGCTCACCAATTAAATGAGAATGTTGCACCTGCACCAGTAGTAAACACTACACCTGTTATGAATACTGTTCCTCCAGTTTCTCGAGAAGAACCAAAAGTTGAGGAAATCAAAGTAGATAAGGAATTACAAACAGGTGGAATTCAAGAAGCAGCACCTACTGTAAATGCAGCTTCAGTACAACAAACTGTACAAAGTATGATTCCAAAACCATTGAGGGATTTAATGGATCAAAATCTTGTAACTGAAGAAGAAGTTAGAAAAGCGGTCAGCTTCAAAGGATATTATCCTGAAGACACACCAATTGATAATTATGATCCAAACTTTATCAATGGAGTATTAATAGGTGCTTGGCCACAAGTATTAAAAATTATTAACGAAAATATCAGAGCGTTTTAGGAGGATGATTAAATGGATGCATATAACAACGGGATGAATAACGGAATGATGGAAGGTCATGAATTAGGATGGGATGATACCATCCAAGAAGAAAGTGAGTTCATTATCTTACCTGCAGGTGATTATGACTTTACTGTAAAAAGTTATGAAAGAGGAAGATTCAACGGCTCTGAAAAGATGTCGGCCTGTAATCAAGCAATCGTAAGTATTGCTATCAACTATAACGGTAAAGAAGTCATCATTAAACATAGATTATTACTTCATACAAAAGTTGAAAGAATCTTAAGTGAATTCTTTAGAGGGATTGGACAAAAGAAAAAAGATGAACCATTAAAGATGAACTGGACAATGGTTCCTGGTTCAACAGGACGCTGTAAGATTGGTACAAGAACTTACAATGGCAATGAATACAATGAAATCAAAAAATTCTATCCAAAAGATGAAATGCCAGTTACACCACAAGCAACACCTAACTATAATCCAGGACAATTCTAATGCAGTTAAGATCTTATCAACAAGAGGCACATGATTCTATATTTGAAGAATGGAACAAGGGAGTTCAAAAGACTCTCCTTGTTTTGCCTACTGGTTGTGGAAAAACAATCGTCTTTGCTGAGGTTGCCAAAGACTGCGTAAAAATTGGGGATAGAGTTCTTATTATGGCACATAGAGGGGAACTGCTTGAACAGGCAAGTGACAAGATTGCTAAGTCAACAGGACTTAAATGTGCTATGGAAAAAGCAAAAGAAACATGTATTGGAAGCTGGTTCAGGATTGTTGTTGGTTCAGTACAGACACTACAAAGAACCAAGAGATTAGAACAGTTTCCAAAAGATTATTTTGACACGATCATTATTGATGAAGCACATCATTGTTTAAGTGATGGTTATCAAAGAGTATTGGAATATTTTGACAGCGCTAAAGTATTAGGTGTAACGGCTACACCTGATAGAGGAGATATGAGAAATCTAGGAAGCTTCTTTGAAAGTCTAGCTTATCAGTACACACTTCCAAAAGCTATCAAAGAAGGGTATCTAACACCTATAAAGGCACTTACGTTACCGCTAAAGATGGATTTGTCCGGGGTCGGAGTTCAGTCTGGTGACTTCAAGGTAAGTGATATAGGAACTGCGTTGGATCCTTATCTTGAACAGATAGCAAAGGAAATGAAAAAGTATTGTAAAGATAGAAAGACAGTTGTTTTTCTTCCTTTAGTCAAAACTTCTCAAAAGTTCAGAGATATTTTAAATTCTAATGGATTTAAGGCTACAGAAGTCAATGGAGACAGTAAGGATCGTGCGGAAATATTAAAAGATTTTGAAAATGACAAATACAACGTCTTATGTAATTCAATGCTGTTAACTGAAGGATGGGATTGCCCTAGTGTTGACTGCATTATCGTTTTGCGACCAACGAAAGTGAGAAGTTTATACTCACAAATGGTCGGTCGTGGTACTCGTCTATGTGAAGGCAAGGACCACCTGTTACTACTTGATTTTTTATGGCATACGGAACGCCATGAATTATGTCATCCAGCCAACTTGATTTGTGAAAACGATGAAGTGGCCAAACAGATGACAAAGAATTTAGAAGATAAAGCAAGTGCATCACTTCCTGAAGATGTACTTGAAGCAATAGATATAGAAGATGCTGAAAAAGAAGCTCAAAGTGATGTCATTGCTCAAAGAGAAGAATCACTTGCAAAACAGCTTGCTGAAATGCGTAAAAGAAAGAGAAAACTTGTTGATCCATTACAGTTTGAAATGAGCATCATGGACCAAGACTTACAAAGTTATACACCATCATTTGGATGGGAAATGGCACCAGCAAGTGAAAAACAAATAAAGGCATTGGAAAAATATGGAATCTATCCTGACAGTGTCGACAATGCTGGAAAAGCAACTTTGCTGTTAGACAGATTGCATAAAAGACAAGAAGAAGGATTGGCTACACCTAAACAAATTAGGCTGTTAGAAAACAAAGGATTCAAACAAGTTGGAACATGGTCTTTTGAATCGGCTAGAAAATTAATTAATAGAATAGCTGCTTCAGGGTGGAGAGTTCCTAATGGAATAGATCCTGCAACATATAAAGAAGGAGATTAAAAGTGGAGTATACAACTGATTTATTAGAAATACTGAATAATATTGATCCTTCTCTTCTTGATTATCAGGAATGGTGCTGTGTTGGAATGGCACTTAAATTTGAAGGATATACCGCTAGTGACTGGGATTCATGGAGTCAGCGTGATTCCAAAAGATACCATAAAAACGAATGTTACAGAAAATGGGATTCTTTTACTGGTTCTGGTGTAACGGGTGGAACCATAGTTCAGTATGCTAGAAATCAGGGATGGGTTCCACCAATGATAAACCAAGAAAGTGGCCATGAACTTGATTGGGATGATGTTATTGAAAAAGACGAACAGGTCATTATCGATAAGAACTGGATAGAAGGCAGAGAAGTAAGAGAGCCTACTAATTGGAATCCAGTCAATGAACTTATTACTTATTTGGAAATCCTGTTTGACTCTACTGAAAATGTTGGTTATGTTACAAAGACATGGCTTAAAGATGAAAAGCATTTACCTACTCAGGGATGTTGGGACAGGACTGCAGGAAAGCTCATACAACAGTTAAATAAGTGTGATGGCGATATTGGGGCTGTTTTAGGCGATTACAACAAAGAAGCGGGTGCATGGATACGATTTAACCCATTAGACGGAAAAGGCTGTAAGAACTCAAATGTAACGGATTTTAAGTATGCTCTTGTAGAAAGTGACTCAATGCCAATAGCTGAACAGAATACAGTATTGAGAGAATTGGAATTGCCGATAGCATGTTTGGTTCATTCAGGAGGTAAAAGCCTTCATGCAATCGTAAGAATTGAAGCAAATGATATGAGAGAATATCGTAAGCGTGTTGATTATCTTTACAACATCTGTAAAAAGAATGGTCTTGATGTAGATACACAAAACCGTAATCCTTCACGTCTATCAAGAATGCCAGGAGTTATTAGAAATGGCCATAAGCAGTTTCTTGTTGATACCAATATTGGTAAAGAGTCATGGGATGAATGGTACGAATGGATTGAAAGCATCAATGATGATTTGCCTGAACCTGAATCTTTAGTTGAATTTTGGAATAATCTTCCACAGTTAGCTCCACCTCTTATTGAAGGAATATTGAGGCAAGGTCATAAGATGCTGGTTGCTGGACCATCTAAAGCAGGTAAATCATTTACACTTATAGAATTATGTATTGCCATTGCTGAAGGAAAGAAGTGGTTGAACTGGCAATGTGCACAAGGAAAAACATTATATGTCAATTTGGAGTTGGATAGACCATCATGCTTGCACAGGTTCAAAGATGTTTATAATGCACTCGGTATTAAACCAAATAACCTTTCTAATATCGATATTTGGAATTTAAGGGGTAAATCTATTCCTATGGATAAACTCGCTCCTAAATTGATTAGAAGGGCATCTAAGAAAGACTACATAGCTGTAGTTATAGATCCAATCTATAAAGTTATTACTGGTGATGAAAACAGTGCGGACCAGATGGCCAACTTCTGTAACCAGTTTGACAAGATCTGTAATGAATTAGGTACATCCGTTATTTACTGCCACCACCATTCAAAAGGTTCACAAGGTGGGAAAAGAAGTATGGACCGTGCCAGTGGTTCAGGAGTATTTGCACGTGATCCTGATGCATTGCTTGACTTGATTGAACTGGATCTAAATGAAGCACATTACAAACAGTTAAGAAACATGAGTGCTTGTAAATGCTGTGTTGACTATCTAAGAGCAAACAGACCTGAATTGTTAAATGAACTTTCACAAGATGATGTTCTTTCTCAAAGTATCATGATTGATTTCTGCAAAAGCAAACTTGGCCATGATTACTATAAAGAACTGGATACGCTTGTAAATGAAGCAAGGGACAAAGCTACATCAATTACTGCATGGAGAATTGAAGGAACGTTGAGAGAGTTCTCTAAGTTTCCACCAGTAAATCTTTATTTTGAATATCCAGTACATGTCGTTGATCAAGACGGAGTTCTTCAAGATATTGATCCTGATGATGTCAAACCTCAATGGCAAAAGGCAAAAGAAAAGAGACAGGAACAGGCTGAAAAAAATAAAAACAAGAAAGTAAATCAGTTTGAAATTGAGTTCTCAAACATTGAAATAGAAGGTAGAGAGGTACCTGCAGAAGAGCTTGCAAATAAGTTAAATACAACTCCTAAAACGTTACTTGCATGGCTTGGAAAAAGTAAAAAGCGCAATGAAGATTTAGCTGAAAATTTTGAAGCTTATTATGGTGGAGATGGTAAAAGATGCATTAAAAGAAAGGATAAATAGGGGTGCGCTCGACCATGGTGCGTCGCAGGTTCCGCGCAGGGGTGCGCTCGACCTATATATATAAATATATATAAATATTTTGGCGCACCCCCTCTAACGCGGAGGTAAGTGTCGTGCGACAGCTTACGCACGACGACCACTCACCCCGCACGCTAGAGGGCACCAAACCTAGAGCACCCTAGTAAAAAAATGGAGAAAAATAAAAAAAGAAAAATTGAATTTTTTATGCCTATGATTCCACCTACAACAACTGCTCAACAGCATAAGGTAAACATGGGTACTAAAAAGTTTTATGATCCACCAGAACTTAAAACGGCAAAGGAAAAACTCAAAGCTCATTTGATACCGCATATTCCTGATAAGCCTTTTGATGGGCCTTTAAGATTAATCGTAAGGTGGTGCTTTCCTGTAGTTGGTAAACATCATGATGGAGAGTACAAATATACCAAGCCTGATACTGATGATTTAAACAAGGCATTGAAAGACATCATGGAGAGATTAGGGTTCTATGTAAATGATTCCAGAGTGGCCAGTGAGCTGATTGAAAAGTTCTGGGCGGAAATACCAGGTATATATATTCGATTGGAGGAAATTCAAAATGATAGTGAATGATATTAATGAATATGTTTCATTAAACGTTTTACAAAATTATTGTTCAATGCATGGTGGTAATTGTGAAGAATGCAAATTAAGAGATTTATGCGATTGTATGGCTTCTTCACCTGAAAGCTGGTCTTTGGTATTTGAAGGTGAAAAAGATGAAAACGAAGAAAATAATGAAATAAAAGAAAAAATAGAAGGAATTCTTTTGAAGTATGGTAGAAGAGAGTTTAAGTATGATGAAAATAATGTTTGTATGTTTTATAAACATGAGGAACAAGAGGTTGCTATAGCAAATGAAAGTATTTATCAAAACCAAGGAACTATTTATTTCGATAACTATGATCTTTGCAAACAAGCCATTGAAGAAGCAGGAGAAGACAACATCAAGAAATATATCTTTGGAGTTGATTCCAAATGAGAAAAGAAGATATCGCAAAACCAGTAGATTGTAAGAAATGTCCAACCTGTAAATACTACAACCAAAACAAGAAACGTTGTTCATTGAGAATGTGTAAAGATCAACCGAGCTTGTTTGATTATATTGGGAATAGGTTTTAATTATGACAGTCAAAAGATTGGTTGATGAGAAAAAAGGAGAATACTGGAAAGAATACAAAAATGGATATTTCTTTTCAAACTTTGGAAGAGCAAAGCATGTTTATAAAAATGGCAGCGAATATTTGTTGTGTCCATACGTGCACAAAACTTCAGGAAAAACAGTTTTAAAAATACATGGCCAAGCTCATACGGTTTCAAAAATCATTTATGAATTATTTGTTGGACCTATTCCTGATGGATATAACATTATCCATAAAAACAAGATTAGAAGTGACAATAGTTTAGCAAATCTTCGATTGGCTACCCGAAGAGAAACAGGACTTCACTATGGAAACAGGAACCGAAAGGTGATTATCTATGATACGATAAATGACTGTTATTACAAATCAACAAGAGAAGCAGCAAAGAAGTTATTCATTTCTAGACAGACAGTAAGTGATTACTGTAACAGAAAAAGAAAGAATCCCATGTTTGACTTATCGTGGGAAAGATTGTGATTAATGTTTGATTTGTTTATGCGCTACTGCAGGATGACAAATTGCAAAGCAACAATGCATTTAACTCCTGCACAATGCAAAGATAATGATTTAACAGTATCAGAGTGTACGTTCATATATGATCGCTTTGATACTTTAAAAGCTGAATATCAAAAGGTGTATCTTATATCCAAAAAGTTAGGAAAAAGTATACCTTTTGAATATGAGGCGGTTTTAAGAAAACTTTATGATTAAGAAAGGTTAAGGAATTATGACAGCAAAAGAAATGTTTGAAGAAATTGGATTACAAGAATTAAAGTTTAATTCCGAAGAAATGATGTATGATGATGAAGAAAATGACTTATTAAATACATATGTTTCGTTTAATAAATCACGATCTTTTAGAGATGATAGACAAAAACCAAGAAATGAAATTGAAATATTTTTCTTTCCTGATGAATGTATTGATTTTGATAAATTTATTACTGCAGTAAAAAAGAAAGCCGAGGAAATGGGGTGGTTAGAATGACGTTAGAGGAAGCGATTGAACATTGTAAAGAAAAATCAAAAGGTGATTGTGAGTGCGCTAAAGAGCATGAACAGTTAGCACAGTGGCTCATTGACTATAAAAAAATAAAAGAAAGAGTAGCACCGATGCAACCTGATTTTAACCATGATGAAGATACATATGAATGTCCTTGTTGTGGTAAAACATATGAAACGTATTATGATGGTTATCTAAAAAAATTTTGTTGCGAATGCGGTCAAACGCTAGATTGGAGAGTTGAAGAATAATGAATGCAGATGCAAAAACTCTAATATCTAGTATTTTGATTGTATTAAACACTTATCAATTTATTCGTATGTGTATTCTATATTTTAAAAATAAGAAAAAAGATATTGATAGATTTGAAAAAATACGCAATCGTATGTCATTCAGCGATTATGCAGAAAGAATATTGATCGTAGATGTAGTTTTATATCTGTTGAATAAATTTTATTGAAAGTTTAGGTGGCTATGATGAAATCAATTATCATATATGTATTAGCATACATAGTTGGATATATATTGAGTGGGGCTATTATTTTTTCTATAGCTATAGTTGTAGAAGAGATTAAAGAAAAAATTTCAAAAGCTAAAAATAAAGTGCCAAAAGATAAAGGGCAAATTAAAGGAGAGTTGATGAAGATGACTAAATTTGAATTGGATCTATTAAAAGTAGTGTCTAATAATGGTGATGGTGATGAATGCTTTGAAGACGTTGATGTATTAATTGACATGCGAATGAAAGGCTACTACAAAGGGATTGATGATGGTATAACAGTTGATGAATTGATTTGGAGGTATGAAAACGTTGACTAAAACAAGATGCATGAGTTTATTGGATGATATCGCTGGATATGCTCATAGAGCTAACATTGGTCCTAATGGTATTAATGAAATAAATGAAGATTACAATGAGTTAAAAAAGTTGATTGAGGAGCACTTCACTCCTCAACCCCTTAAGTTTGAAGATTTGAAAGAAGATATGTTTGTAATTGATGTTGCATTTAGAACAATTATTCAGATAAAGGGCACAGACAAAAGTACAACTAGGATTGATTTTATAGATCATGATATGGAAGAAGCAATTACATATTTTCAAAATGGCAGGTTTTATCCAATTACTATTCCAAAGGTAATGGAAGAATGATTGCTTTTATGGCTATCTTCGTTTGGATATTGCTTTTTATCATAGCGTTGTTAGCAATAGTAATCAGTGAATATAAGAGCGAAAGAATGGATTTTGCTTTATATATTAAAACTCTAAAAGAAAGAAATAATATTTTACAAAAAGAAAACCACGAGTTGTGGAATGAAATATACAAGAGGAGAAATTAAATGAAAAAAGATTATAAGATTATTTTAATTGTAGTTGGGATTGTAATTGGATGTATTGTTTTTGGAACATCATTGTTTATGGGAAAATACAATACTGTTGTTTCATTAGAAGAACAAGTTAATGAAAGTTATTCAAATATTGAAATTCAAGAAAAAAGACGTGCTGATTTAATTCCGAATTATGTAGACAGTATCAAAGATTACAAGAACTTTGAGCAAGAAACACTGACACAAGTAATTGAAGCACGCTCACAAGCTGAAAGTGGAAATGTAGAACAAGCTCAAAAAACACTATCCGTTGTAGTTGAACAATATCCAGAATTGAAAGCTTCTGAATTATATAAGAACTTACAAATTGAATTATCAACAACTGAAAACATGATTAAAGATTATAGAGAAGATTATAACAAGCAAGTTAAATCTTATATCAAGAAAACACGTTCATTCCCTACAAATATCGTATTGAATTTAATGGGATATGAAACTAAAGATTTCAAATATCTTAAATATGACACTTCAGCGGACGCTCCTACAAATTTATTTAAATAATGTATGTAGGTGGAATAGAGATAACCTTTAGAGAAGCTCTGGTATCTATCATAATATTTCTAGTAATGGGAGCTATTGGAATTTCGATAGATACTAGAATTACTGATCATTTCATTGAAAACAACAGTAAATATCAAAAGGCTGTCAAAATAAGAGACAAAGATACACTTGATTATTTGATTTCAACGAAAGCGGGTAATTCTCTTGTTGAAGGAAAAGTAAAAGCAAGTGGAACAGTATCTTTTAAAGAAATAAACGGTGAGTATTCATATATAGAAAAAATCAAAGAAGTTTATACAATGCATACAAGAACTGTATGTGAAACGGTTGGTAGTGGTGAAAATCAACATGAAGTTTGCCATTTAGAAACATATTGGACGTGGGACTATGCAGGAAGTGAACCAAAATATGCTAAAGAAATCAGTATTTATGATCATAAATTAGATACACGTTATGCTTTGAAAGAAATAGGTTCTTCAAGACTTAATTTATCTAAAAATATCAATGATCAATACAAACAAAAGAGAGATGGTAACTGTATTTATGAAAGTGGATATGTTAGATATTACTATAAATACATACCTAGATTATTCAAAGGTGTTATCTATACTAATTTTGCAAAGAAGGATAAATCATTCAAAAATTATTCTCTTGAAAGAGCAACAATAAAAGAGTTGGTTGAAGAAGAAAAAGAAAGTATTAATTTTGGCGGTATAGCTTTTAAAATATTTTGGGTTGCGTTAATTGTGTTCATGATATATGAATACGTAGCGCAAGATAATGATTATTTAGATGATTAAAATTTAAAAGGAGGACAATACTAGATGATAACAATACACACATTATCAATCATGCGTAACGAAATTCGCGTATATAAGAGTTTAATCAAGGAACGTGACAAATTAATCAAAGATTATCAAACACCTCTTAAAAAGCTTGAAAACGACCTTTTAGAGGTTGAAGAAAAGCTGAAACTTATCAAGTCTCCTGGAAAGGGTGATGGCTTAGGTGGATTTGTTCAAGATAGCGCTGATAAGTACAACTACTTGATTGATAAAAAAGATGAATTGAGAAAGTCAATCGTTGATTACGTTCAATTAAATGAAAAAGAATATTTAGAAGATTTAGAACATTGGAATGTGCGTATTGCTAGTGTTGAATATTACCTCAACAAAATGGATGCACTCGATAGAAAATTCATAGAAGACTTCTATTATAATCTTACAAAGACTCAATGTATGGATAGATACAATATTAATAATGTAAATAGTTTGTATCGAAAAGCTGATAAAATTCTTAAAAATTTACTAAAAAAATTACTCTAGGTATAAGATTTACATTTGATTTGGTGCTATTATGTTATTGTAAGGTTTCGGCAAAAGAGAGACGTTACTTTTCCCTATGATGAACTATTTTGAAAAGCTCTTGTTTCAGGGGCTTTTTAGTTTGGAATCCTTTTTAAAGTACTTTAAGTGAAATTAAAAAAATTAGTTTAGTAAAATAGAATACATTCAATTTGAAATCTAGTAGCAATATGCATAGAATTTATATTTATAAAAAAAGTATTATTTTTATTTTAATATGATATAATACAAGTGTATAAGTTTACTTATATAAAAGGAGGATATTTTATGAAAGATAGAAAAACATATATTGCTATTTCGTCTTTTATAAATGGTATGGGTTCATTGCTTGATGTGAGTCCTTTACAATTAAATAGGGTTATAAAGAAAATAAGCTTAGAAAGTGATGTGGAAGCAGTAAGTGAAGATTGGAAAAATATTGGAAAGGATTTAAGCGATAGTTTGAGAAATTATGGGGACAGCATTAAAGGAAAATCAATCAGAAGTTTTAGATAGTGAAACTGAAACTGAAATTGATAATGAAAAACAAGAAATAGCAGATATTAGAGAAGTTAATGATATTTTAGATAAATCAGATTTATCTAAAACTCAAAAAATAAAAGTATTACAGCTTGTTGCAAGAAAAGAAGAATATTCAGGACCTATCCCACATCCTAGTCATTTAGGTAATTATGAGAAAATTTTACCTGGATCAGCGGATAGAATTTTAAAAATGGCTGAGAGACAGTCGATGCATAGGCAAGATAATCAAACTAAGATAGTTGATTTTGAAATTAAGTTTAGAGGAAGAGGACAAATTTTTGGTTTCATCTTGGCATTCGCTGGGATAATTGGTGGTTTTGTATTAGTACTGAGCGACAAAGATGTGATTGGATTAAGCGTATTAATAGGTAGTCTTGCGACTTTGATTTTAGCTTTTCTTTATGGTAAGGCTGTTAACAATAATAAAAATAGTGATGAGAATGATTAAAATAAACCGCAATTTATGCGGTTTTTATTTTACAAAAAATACGGAGGTGGTGATATGGCTTGAAAGAGAAATACGAGTTAGCATACCAGGATTATTTGGATGGGATGAAATACAAAGATATAGCTGCTAAATATGGTGTGTCAGTTAGTGCTGTCAAGTCATGGAAAAGTCGCTACTGGAAGGATAAAAAGTTGCAACCAAAAAAACCAAAGGTTGCAACCAAAAAGGTCGCTAAAAAGATAGCAAAGAAAATAGTTGAAAATGATGAGCTGGACGATCAGCAACAAAAGTTTTGTGTTTACTTTGTTAAATATCATAATGCAACTAAGGCATATCAACTAGCTTATGGTGCCAAATACACAAGTGCTATGGTTATGGCTTGTAATTTAAGAAAGGATCCAAAAATTCAAGAAGAAATAAAACGATTAAAAGAGATTATGTATCAGGATATTCTTCTTGATCCACAGGATATTGTTCAAAGATACATTGATATTGCTTTTTTAGATGAATGTGAAATGGATGGAAAAGCTGTTAAAATGGCTGATTCATTAAAGGCTCTTGAATGGCTGTCTAAACATATGAACATGGCCAATGAAGAACAAAAAGCTAAAATCAATCTTCTTAAAGCTCAAGTAGCTCAAATGAATGTTACAAATAATGAAGAAACAAATAAGGTTGTGATTGTAAATGACTTGCCAAAAAACGGTAAAACTGAGTGACATATTAATTCCTAAATATTATGATACATTCAATGATATTAGTTATCTTCATAAGATATTTACAAGTGGCCGTGCTGGTACTAAATCATCACGTGGGGCTATTAGAGCGGTATACAAGATTGTAAGTGATTCTTCTTGCTCTGTTGTGATTATGCGTAAGTTCCACAATAAATTAAAGAAAACGGTGTTTAAAGAAACACTTAGGGCTATAACTCGTTTAGGACTAGATAAGAAAGATTTCAAGATTACGGTATCTCCAATGGAGATTAAGTATAAGCCCAATGGAAACACTATTTATTTTACTGGGAACGATTCAATCGACGACACTAAAGGAATGATAGATGAAGAAAAACCTATCAAACTCGTTGAAGTAGATGAATTGACTGAGTTTTTCGACAAGGGAGACGGTGAAGATGAACTTGTAAATATCATGGCCACATTTGTTCGTGGTAATGATGATGAGTTCTGTATGGAGTATTATTTCAACCCACCAAAGAACGATAAATCTCCAGTTATGCAATGGGTCCATAAAATGGAGCAAAGACCTGATTGTATCAGGGTACATAACGATTATAGGGATGTACCTATTGAATGGTTGGGTAAAAAGCTTATTCAAGAAGCTGAAAATATGAAAGCTGCAGATGAAAAAATGTATGAGTGGCTTTGGTTAGGTTTATGTACTGGTCTTGATGAACTTGTTTATTATATGTTCAATGAAGATGTTCATGTAAAAGAACCGACAAAAGAAGATATCAAAAATATTCGTTTTATTGTTTGTGGTGTGGATTATGGTCAGATGAATGCCACGACCTATCAATTCTTTGGTATGGATTTCAAAAATAAATGTATTCGTGGAATTGATGAGTTTTATCATTCAGGACGAGAAAGCGGAAAACAAAAATCTCCAAGTGAATATGCTTTAGAATTCAAGAAAAAGAAAGAAGAAATTGAAGCATATACAAAGAAAAAAGTCTTATATGTTTATATTGATCCATCAGCAAAAGGACTTGCTGAAGAAATCAAAAGAACTTGCCCTGGTATAAATATTATTGATGCAAATAACACGGTCAAATTAGGTATCACAAGAGTACAGAAGTTAATGGCTCTAGGACACCTATTTTTTTCGCCTAAGCAACGACATTTGATAGAAGAAGAGTATTTATACAGTTATGACAAAGACCTTTTAGACAAAGGAAAAGAAGAAGTAATAAAAGACCATGACCACTGTATGGATGCTAAAAGATATGCAGTCATGGGATTATGGAAATATATTAAGCAACTTCTACCGTTGCTGGAAAAGGAGGAATAGGATGGTTAATGAAAATGCTACATTAGTAACGAATATCAAAGGCTATTTGAAACAGTTGGGATATGATGTCATTGACAGTGAATATTATAACCACATTAATGAATGGTATAACTGGTATCGCAATAAAGTTGACAGTTTTAGAAAGTACAATATCTATAACGGTTATCAATTTGTAGAAAAAGAAAGATTTACTTTAGGAATGCCGAAACAAGTTTCAGAAGACTGGGCATCATTGCTTTACAATGACAATACTTCAATAACTGTTGACGATGAACAACAAACTGATTTAGATATAGCATTATTTGATAATAAGTTTTCTCAAAAGTTTGCAAAGCTGATGGAATTAACCTTTGCGTTAGGTACTGGTGCTACTGTTGTTTATAAAAAAGATGGTGATGTAAAAATCGATTACATCAATGCTTTGATGATTTTTCCTATTCATGTAGAAAATGATGAAATTATTTCATGTGCATTTGCTAGTGTTGTCAACGATTATTACTATGTCAATATTCATATAAAAGAAGATGATCATTATAAAATTATCAACAAATACATCAAAAAAAGCGGAAATAGTTTTGTTGAAGTTGAAGGTGGTCAAGCTGAAGAAGAAACTACAGAAACGGTTAAAATGTTTCAAATCTATAAGCCTAACATTACAAATAACATAGATATCTTCAGTCCATTTGGAATCAGTTGTTTTGGAAATGCTATTTGTGAAAATAAGGATGTAGATATTTGTTATGATTCATTTAAAGATGAATTTGATTTAGGAAGAAAAAGATTAATGTTGCCAACTGAAGCGTTGACCTATAGAACTGTGGTAGGTGAAGATGGAAAAGACATGGAGGTTCCTATTTTTGATAGAGGACAAACAGAGTTTTATGCATTGCCAATCAATGATGATGGTAGTAACAATGGAATAACTGAAATCAATCCTACTTTAAGAGTAACAGAACATATAGATGCTTTACAAACAAAGCTTAATCTGCTTTCTAGTGCATGTGGATTAGGTCCTGATAGATATTCATTCAAGGATGGAAAAGTTTATACAAATGAAACACAGGTCATTTCAACTAATTCAAAATTGTATAAGAATATCAAAAATCATGAAAAGCTTCTAACTTCCTCATTAAGTGAATTAGTACAGGCAGTTTTATATGCAGTTACTGATCATGAATATGAAGGAGATATTTCTATTGATTATGATGACAGTATTGTTGAAGATACTGCCGAAATCAAAAGGCAAGCTCTTTTAGAATTAAATGCAGGATTGATTGACAATATCCAATATTACATTGATGTCTATAAAATGACTGAAGAACAGGCTATTGAGTTTGATAAAAAAATCAAAGAACGTTCTCCAGTTGAAGAAGAACCACCTGAAGAGGAATAATTAAATGTTAGATGATAAACAGTTTGAAGATTTAATTAGACCTATTTCTAACATTTATAGTGATATTGAATATGAACTTTTAATGGAGATTGCCTCAAGATTTAAGAATTATGACAGTTTGTCGGGAAGTCTTGAGTGGTACACTAAAAAGCTTGATGAATTAGGTGGCTTGAATCAAGAAGCAGTTAGAATTATAGCTAAATACTCAAATAAAACTGAAAAAGAAGTTAAACGAGTTTTAGAAAAGGCTGGTTATGATGCTATACCATTACAAGAATACAAAAGAATATATGATGTAGAAGGAATTTCAATAGATCCTTCAACTATTACAATTACAAGAGTTCTTGAAAATTCATTTGTTGAATCTAAAGAACTTTTTAAATTGATTAATACAAAGGCGGTTGAAGGAACAAAGAAAGCCTATATGGATATTCTCAATCAAGCTTATTTAGAGGTAAGTGGTGGTTATTATGACTACAATACTTCTATTCAAAAGGCTTGTAAGAAGATGGCCAATAAAGGTATTTCATGTGCCACTTATCAAAGAAGCAACGGTAAGACGGTTCAAATGTCTATTGAATCAGTTGTTAGAAGGGACACACTTACATCTATCAATCAAACAGCAAACAAAGCAAATGATAAATTTATTGAAGAATTAAAAGCTAAACATGTTTATGTTACTGAACATGCAGGAGCAAGGAATAAAGGTGTTGGTTGGCAAAATCATGAAAGCTGGCAAGGAAAAGTTTATTTGATTGAAGGCAGTGATGATAAGTATAAAAACTTTGTAGCAACTACTGGTTATGGAAAAGTTGATGGTTTAGCAGGTGTCAATTGTCGTCATAGTCATTATGCATTCTTTCCTGGATTTAGCGTTATACCTGAAAGTCCATCATATAACCCCAAACTTTATGATCTAACTCAAAAACAAAGATATTTCGAAAGAGGTATTCGTAAATGGAAAAAGCAGTTAGCAATCTATGAAGGTCTTGAAGATGATGTAAATATTGCTGTTTGCAAAAAGAAAGTAAAAGAATGGCAAAATAATTTGCAAAAATTCATTGATGAACACGAAGAACTAAAACGTGATTATTCAAGAGAGAGGGTGTATTGATGGGATGGATAACAAAAGATGGTCATAGAGTATTTATAGAGGACTTACATAGTGCTTTATCAGAACATTATGATGATGGTAAAATGCCTACTGTTTATTTAGAAAAGAAAGAGTATGCGACTGTCATTAGTGAAATTAATACTTATTACAAAAAGGAGTACGATAATAAAAAAGTACTCCGCAAAGCAATAGGAGATTATGTTTACACCTTTGAAAATCACGGATATAATAATTATAGAATTGTTGATAAAGTGAAAATAGATGAGGATGATGAATGATGAAGGAAAATAGAAAAAAAATGAATTCTCTGTTAAAGCAAATATGTGATGTTCCATCTTATGAAAATGATTTTATTGTAGGTGTGAATGCTGACCTTAAAACAGATAACCAAGTTAATGAGATGTTGGAATGGTTAGAAAAACATACTAACAGTAATCTAAATACTGATGAAGTTACTGTAAAATCAATGGAAATAAGACATGGTAAAAAGTTGAATGTAAATGGTGTTACTGCAAGAAATTAATAAAAAGTAAGAGTATTGTAATAAATATGATGAGCAAGTTTAAATGACTTGCTTTTCTTTTGCTCAATTTTAAAGAAAGGAGAATGACAATGTTAAATGCGTTATTAATTATTTTTGTTATAGCAAAAATATTAGGCTTTATAACTTGGTCGTGGTGGATTGTATTAAGTCCATTATTGATTCAAGTATCAATTGGTTTATTAAGTTTAGTATTTTATGGTGTAGCTAATTTTAGAATTATGAGCCTTTTTAAGAAGCTTAAAAAGGAACTTTAAGGAGAGGAGGTATCTTATGGCAGAAGGGTTAAGACCACATCATCACCAAGAATTTGAATATCGTATTGAACAATATTTTGATAACAAGAGAAGTTGTTTAGTTAAGAAAATTCAATATATGTGTATGATTTGTGGAAGAATAAGATATGAAAAGTACGATTGTTATGTACCACCACCAAAATCAAAAAACAAATCATTAGAACGAAATAAGAAGAAATATGGCAATCTAAAGTGATTGTTTTTTATTTTGCCACGAGCAAGGCGTTAAAAGGCGTTCGCCCAAGTGAGAGCAACTCACGTTAATAAAGCGTAGGAGGATATGAAATGAAAAGACAAGATTTAGAAAAAATTGAAGGTTTAACAAAGGAACAAATTGATTCAATCATGAACCTTCATCAAACAGATGTTACTAGCTGGCAAACAAAGATTACAGGTTTACAAAATGATAAAACCAATTTAGAAACGCAATTAAATCAATATAAAGACGTCAATGTTGATGATTTGCAAACAAAAATTACAAATCTAGAAAAAGAAAAGCAAACACTAGAAACTGAAAAAGCTGATTTAGTTACAAAACATACCGATGAAATCAATGGTATGAAACTAAATGGTGCATTGGATAAAGCAATTTATGGATCTCATACAGTTGATAGTATTGCTTTAAAAGCTCATTTAAATATGAAAGAAATCAAATTGGATGAAAATGGTGCTTTAACTGGATTTGATGAACAATTAGAAACAATAAAAAAAGATCATGGTTATTTATTTAAAAACCAAACAACAGGTGGTGCTCACGGAGGAATTAAAGAAACAACTGGAACTTTATCTTTAAGTGAAGCATTAAATGAAAATTACAATAAATAAGGAGGATTAACTAATGATTACATTAGAACAAGCAAAAGTCGGTATGGCCGATAAAGTAGACCAAGCGGTCATTGATGAATTTAGAAGAGGCTCATTATTATTAGATAGATTAATTTTTGATAATGCGGTTTCTCCAGGAACAGCAGGATCTACATTAACTTATGGATATGTTAAATTATTGAAACCAGCTACTGCTAAATTTCGTAAATTAAATGAAGAATACACAGCAAATGAAGCAACTAGAGAAAAAGCCTCAGCGGATTTAAAAATCTTTGGTGGGGAATTTGCATTGGATAGAGTCATCATCAATACTTCAGGAGCTGTTGATGAATTAGATTTCCAAATGCAAGAAAAAATCAAAGCTGCTATTAACTTATTCCATTACACAGTTATCAATGGTAATTCAACAACAAATGAAGATGAATTTGACGGTTTAGCAAAATTATTAAAAGGATCTACTACTGAATTTGATGATACTTATTCAAAAACTGTAGATAAAGATGTTGTTGCAGGTAAAAAGTACTTTACAAGAACAGGTGAAGGCACAAAAGAATCACCATATGTATATGAAAAAGTTGATGAACCAAACAAAACTAATATTGCAACATATTATGAAGTATCTTATGTTGATTTATCTACTTCAAAAGCAATGGATGATAACTATAATGAATTCTTAGATATGATGAATGATTTCATTGCAACAATGCAAGGGAAACCTCATATGTTCTTAGTTAACTCTAAAATGGCAACTAAGATGAAAGGTGTTGCTCGTAGAGCTGGTTACTTCTCACGTCAAGAAGATGCATTTGGTCGTTCTGTTGATATGTGGGATGGAATTCCAATCGTTGATTTAGAAGAATATTTTGACGGTGAAACAACTAAAGCATGTGTTCCTATTGATGAAGATGGATATACTTCTATCTATGCTGTACAAATTGCAAAAGATGGGTTCCATGGTGTATCACCAACTGGAAACAATGTCATTTCAACTGCTTTACCTGATTTAAAACAACCAGGAGTTATCAAAAAAGGTGATGTTGAAATGGTCAGTGCTGTAGTATTAAAAAATACATTAAAAGCTGGTGTATTTAAAAACATCAAAGTTCAATAAGCGTAGGAGTGATCTAAATGTATGCTGATTACGAGTTTTATAGTGCAAAATATTTAGGAGAACTCGTAAGTGAAGATGATTATCCTAAATATGAAATGAAAGCAAGAGATGAGATTGATTATTACACAAGGATGCGTATTTCATTTTTAAAAGATGAAAACAAAATCGAACGTGTAAAGATGTGTGAATGTAAGCTTATTGACTTGCTTTTTAATTATGATCAAGAACTTGCCAAGATAAAAGAATATGAAGATAAGACGGTAGAAGGAGTTGTTTCCAGCGAAACTGTTGGAAAACACTCTATCTCTTATCAAAAAGCATCTTTAAGAAGTAAAGCGGATGTTGAAAAAGAACGCTCCAAAAAGATTAAAGAGCTTATTCATAAAAATTTGTTCATGACAGGGCTTTTATATAGTGGGTTATCGTATGTTTAATGCTAATATTACAATTTTCAATAAGGTATATGATCCAAAGACGAGAAGTGATAAATACGTAAGAAAAGTATTGAAGGGTGTTCATGTTGAAAAAACACACACTATTCAAAAGGATGATTCAAAAGTTATTGTTAATGACTCGTTATTTGTTTCTATACCTTTTTCAGATGAATATACAAGTCCTAAAAAATTTCAAGAGACAAAAGAAGGTTATACTATACAAAATAGAGATGTTATCGTTGTTGATATTGTAGAAAAAGATATTGAATCTTTAAAGGACCTAAAAGATATGGATGATATCTATACAGTTAATTCAGTTGAAGTTATTGATTATTCAAAAGGTTTAAATCACATTGAGGTGTATGCATCATGATTACTACTTATAAAGTTGATTTTAAGAGCGTTGATGAGATTTTAAAGGAAAGAGGATTGTTACCTGGAGGCACTATTCAAAAGTACCTCACAAATGAAATTATTAGGATTAGTGACCCTTATGTTCCTTTTGACAACGAACCTTTAAAAAATCAAATAGCAGTAGCAATGGATGGTACTTATTACGATTATATTTCTCCATATGCTTGTTATCATTGGTATGGGAAATTAATGGTTGACCCCGTAACTAAAAAAGGAGCCTTTTTCAATCCTAATTATGGTTTTTGGTCAAGACCAGGAGTCCCTAAAGAATTAACCAATAAAGATATGAATTATCGTGGAGCACCAATGAGAGGTCCTAAATGGACAATGAGAGCATGGGCAGATAATCAAAATCAAGTAATTTCAAATCTAGAAAGGAAATTAAACAAATGACAATTATTGAAAGTGTAAGAAATTATATTTTAAAGTGTCCTTATTTAGAGGATCTTCAAAAAGTAAATGTCAACTTTCTTCCTGAAAATACAGATAACTGTTCAATAGAAGAAGTCCCTAATCAAAATGGTTCGTTAACCAAAAAGTTTCTTGATGGATCGAGCGAAAGAGAATTCAATTTTGTTTTGGCATGTGTTTTTGATTATAGTGAAGATTCACAAACAAACATTGATAGTAGTGAGTTTTTTGAAAACTTTCAGGAGTGGATAGAAGATAATGATCTAAATGAAATCTATCCTCAATTGAAAGATGGATTAGAACCACTGTCTATTGCTGTTACAACATCGGGCTATTTATATTATGTGCCTGAAAAAATGGATAGAGCAATCTATCAAATACAACTCAAATTATTATATGCAAAGGAGAATTAAAATGGCTGAAACAACAGTAAAAAGAGTAAAAAGAAGTCAGTTTGCTACTTTCTTGAATACTACACCAAGTGGTGATTCACCAACTTGGGCAAGAATGGGTAAAGGTATCACAAGTGCTTCAGTTTCTTACAATCCAACTGTCAATGATGAACAATTCATTGATGAAGATAGTGGAAATAAAGAAGTAGATTCTTATGCACCAACAATGAGTGGTGAACAAACTGCTTATAAAGGTGATGCAGTATTTGATTTTGTTGATGGTTTAAGACAAAGCCGTGCAACGGGAGAAGATGCTAAAACTCAAATGTTAATGGTTTATATCTATGATAAAGAAGAAACTGGAAAATATAAAGCTGAACTTCAAGATGTAGCTATCTCAATCAATGAGTTTGGTGGGGATGCTGGTAGTGCAAATACCATTTCCTATGATGTTGGATTCTGTGGGGAATCACAAAAAGGAACAGCAACTATTGCTGATAAAGTAGTTACTTTTACAAAAAAGTAGAAAACCCTTCAACACAAAGTTTAGATGCTGAAGGGCAAGATACAACTAAATCTAAGAAAGTCATGAAATAGGGGCTTTCTTTTTTTTATTTCAGGAGGAAATTTATGAATAAAATTAGAGTTCAAAATAAACACCAATATATTATTGAAGTAAATGATGATGGAGATACTATTTCTTTCAATGTTGATGATCCTACACTTCCACTTAAATTTGATAATGCAATGATGCGCTTAGATGCTGTTCAACAAAATTTGAAAGCTGAAGAACAAATTATTAAGAAAAAAGAAGATAAGGAAACAAAAGGCATTCTTTCTCAAAATACTAGAAAATTATTAGAAGCCGAAGTTAAAGCCTGTAAAGATTTAAGGGGTGTTTTTGATGAATTTTTAGGAGAAGGTGCATGTAAAAAGATTTTTGGTGATGCAAATTATTTAGGTATGTTCCAAGACTTAATGGAACAGTTGGAGCCTTATTTTGCAATTATGAAATTGGATGCTGAACATTACAAAAAAGCTGTAGAAGAGAAATACAAAGATGATGAAGATGAAGATGTTTTATCATGATGAAATATCCTAAATATGCAAAAGTCAACGGTAAAAAATATCCAATAAATACTAGTTTTAGGGTTGCTTTAAAATGCTTTGAAATCATTAATGATTCATCTATTAGCGATTTAGAAAGAACCTATGCAATTGTCTATAAATTGTTTGGTTTTATTCCTGAAGATAAAGATATGAAAGATTTTGTAAGGATTGCTGAACAATATCTTGGTTGTGGTAAATCTCAAGAAGAACATCAGTCAAGAAAGAAAGACATGGATTTCAAACAGGACTGGCCATGTTTGATTGCTAGTTTTATGAGTGATTACAAAATTAATCTTAATGATGAAGAAATGCACTGGTATCAGTTTATTGATCTAATTCAAGGCTTAACTGAAGACAGTGTTATGAGCAAAGTAAGAGAATTAAGAAATTATGATTTGAGTGAGGTTAAAGACCAAAAGACTCGAAAAAAAATAATTAAGCTTCAACAAAATGTTGCCTTAAAAGAAGAATTGACTCCTGAAGAACAAGAAGCGTTGGATGAATTTGAATTTTTATTTAAATAGTCCAACTGAAGGAGGTGAAACCAATGGCGGATGGAAAAATTCGTATTGATACACGTATTGACAATTCTCATGCTGAAAAAGATCTAAAAGATTTAGAGAAAGTTGTTGATGCGTGTTCTAGGCACATGAAAGATGCTTTTGAAAGCATTGATAGTGTCAAGGGTTGTGAAAAGGCAATTCAAAGACAAGTCAACGCTTATCAAAAAGCAAAAGAAAAAGCCTCTGAATATGAAAAACAAATTGAACAAGTAAATGCTCAATTGAAAGAAAAAGAAAGTACTGCTCTAAAAAATGCAAATATAGGTTTTTCCAATGATACACCTGAAAAAATGCAAAACAGGGCAGATAGCTTATTATCAAATGATAAAGATTACAATAAGCTTATTGAACAGTCCGCAAAACTAGAAGAATCCTGGTATGCACAGAATGAAAAAATGAATCAGGCCAACTCAAATGTTGAAGCATTAGAGTCTAGAATGGACCGTTTAAAAAATAAAGTGGACTCAGCGACTAAAAGTACCTCTAGAATGTCTAGAGTTTTTTCAGGTTTAAAAGGTATTGGATCTAAAATAAAAGATGTTTTTACTGCAGGTTTTGGTAAAGCAGGAAGTGTTGCAGGTAATTTCTTTAAAGGTATAGGAAAATCTACAACAAACAGTATTAAAAACATAAAACGTATGGGACTTGCTATTTTAGGTATTCGAGCCGCCTATAGTTTGGTTAGGAAAGCAGCGGACCAGTATTTAGAGTCCAATCAAAGTGCATCTAACCAAATAAGTGCGATTTGGAATACGTTAGGTGCAATGATAGGTCCTATAGTTGATATGGTTATCAGTGGTGTAGTAACTGCTTTAAGTTACATCAATGCTTTAATAAAGGCACTTACAGGAATTGATTTTGTGGCCAAGGCTAATGCAAGTGCTTTAAAGAAACAAACAAAAGCCACAAAAGGAGTTGCAAAAGCAACAAAAGAAGCAAATGCTCAGCTTGCTGATTTTGATGAAATGAGTAAGTTGGAAGATAAATCGAAAGATAGTTCAGGAAGTGGTACAGGACTGTTCACACCAACATCTGTAGATACTTCTTGGATTGATGGTTTAAAAGATGCTTTTAACAAAGGAGCTTATGAGTTAGGAAAATATCTTGGTGAGTCTTTAAACGATGCTTTAAGACAAATAGATTGGGATAAAATCAAATCCACCGCTCAAGATATCGGTAGAAACATTGCATTATTTTTAAATGGTGCTATTGATGGAATCGATTGGAAACTTTTAGGAAGTACAATCGGTGAGGGATTGAATACTGTTTTAAATTTTGCTTATGGTTTTGTCAGCACATTCAATTTTAGAGGTTTTGGCGAGGCATTAGGGACAGCATTTGATTCATGCTTTAAAACAATAGATTGGAATATGTTGGCCGAAACAATCAGTAAAGGATTTATCGGCATTTTTAATTCTATCAGTGGATTTTTAAGTGCGGTTGATTGGCAAAATATAGGAAAGACACTTGTTGATTTCATATTGTCAATAGACTGGGTTGGAATGATTTCAGCATTAGCTGAAGCTGCAGCTCTTTTATTAAAAGGTTTTGTTGATCTAGTTGTTGGTGGATTAACGGAACTTATTGCTCAACTCCCTAATATTACATCAAGTATTTTTGAATGGATTTCCAGTATAGATTGGAATTCATTAGGAAAATCATTGGGAGAATATGTTTCACAAATAGTTGGCCAACTAATTGATGTGATTTTAAATACCGATTGGGTTTCAGTTGTTGTAAATATTGCAGGTATTATTGGTTCGGCAACATTAGGAATCATTGACTTTGTTGTTGGCTTTATCCAAGCAGTTTTAGATTCAATTTGGAATGCAATTACTAAATCATTCAATTATAATGATTTCTTAAAATGGATTGAAGGTGTTGTCAAATCTATCCAGGATGGTATCGCTGATATCAACACATGGATCAATAATAAATTCATGGAAGCAAGGCAAGCAATTTATGATGTCTTTGGTAAAATTGGAGATTGGTTCAAAGAAAGATACAACGATATTTGTAATGCTTTTGATAGTGCAGGTACTTGGTTTAAAGATAAATTTGATAGTGCTGTAAAAGGTGTCAAAGATGCATTCTCAAGCATTGGAAAATGGTTTACTGATAGAAGAAACGATATCAATAATGCGTTCAGCTCGATTGGTTCATGGTTCTCTGAAAAATTTACGGGTGCATGGAATGCTATCAAAGGTATTTTCTCATCAGATGCAGTAACAAGATTCTTTGCTGGGGCTTGGAACAATATCAAGGGAGCATTTGGAAGTGTAAGTGATTGGTTTAGAGGAACATTTGCTGATGCATGGCAAGCCGTAAAGAATGTATTTAGTAGTGGTGGTGCTATTTTTAATGGTATCAAAGATGGGATTCTAAATGGCTTAAAAGCGGTAATCAATGCGCTTATCAAAGGTATTAACCGTGTTATTAAAATTCCATTTGATGGCATCAACAGTGCTTTAAAAACAATCAAGTCAACTAATATCTTAGGATTTAAGCCTTTCAGTTGGATTGGCACAATAACAGTTCCATCAATTCCTAAGCTTGCAAAAGGTGGTATTGTTAACAATCCTACAATGTTCCAGGCAGGTGAAGCAGGAAAAGAAGCAGTATTGCCATTACAAAACAACACACAATGGATGCAAGATCTAGCCGACTTTATCAACTCTCAACGTGATGATGACGGTGAAAAAGAAATCAATCTTTATATTGATGGAGAACGTTTCTTTAGATGGTTTATTAAAAAATATAAGCAATGGCAACTTCAAACTAATGGATAGGAGGTGCTGAAATGAAAGTAACATACAGTGGAGATTTATTGAGAATTGACGGACAAAAAGTACCTAAAATCATTAATTATGATGTTGAATACGATAAGCTATGGGGGAGTGATAGCGGAAGAAATCTTGCAGGAGATATGAAAGCTACACTGGTTGGAATATTTCCTAAAATATGTTTGAAAATAGGAGCCACGACAGAAGATGACATGTCGTGGTTTTTATCTAAAGCAAATAAAGCTTTTATAACTGTTGAATGGTATGACGCTGAAATCAAAGGAACTAGAACAGCACAGTGCTATTCAAATAATTTAAAAGCCAGTTTGAAAAGTAAAAAAAGAATGGCGTACAGTTCATTTGAATGGAATCTTATTCCACTTAAGAAAAGGTAGGTGATTGAATGCTAGAACATAATGAATTGTTTAGAGAATATTTAAACACCTATGGAAGACAGTTAAATGTTGTTGTTGAAGATCATGCAGGAAAGACTTATTCAAATAATGAAGTTGTTTCGGTTACCAAGACGTTTAAAACTGATTTGTGTAAATCAACAATGCAGCAACTTAATATTGAAATAGAAGGTGATGTTTCACTTGACGAAACTGTAAATGTGAAGCTTGGTGTATCCTTACAAGGTACGGATATTGAACAAATAAATTTTGGTGATTTTATTATTACGGATAGGGAATTTGTTGTTGATACTGAATCAACCAAATTTACAGCTTATGACAACATGTATAAAGCTCATGTGGATTATGATCCAAACGCCTTTGCATTTCCTTGTACTGTATATGAATTTGTTAGAAATATTTGCGATTTGTTAGAAATTCCATTTGAACAGGAAGAATTTAACAATTCAGATAAGGTTATTGAAAGCAATGTCTTTTTAAACAGTGCTTTGACTTATAGAGATGTATTTGATATGTTGGCACAAGTAACTGGTTTAAATGTATTGATCAGTAAAAATAAGCTTGTGTTTAGAGAATATAAAAATACAGGAATTACTATTGATGAAGTAGTTTTAAAAACATTGACTTTAAAAGAACAATATGGGCCGATAAATTCACTTGTATTTTCACGCTCAGCTGAATCAGATAACATTTATAGAAATGATGAAAGCAGTGTTGTTGAAAATGGTTTATGTGATATCAAATTCAGTGATAATTTAATTCTAGATGCGTTAAATAGAAATGATTATATAGATAACACCTTTAATGCTTTAAACGGCTTAAAATACAAAATATACGATTTAGAGGGATTTGGATGTTGTGTATTTGAACCAGGAGATCTATTTAATCTTAAAGATTTAAAAGGTGATGTTTATCAAACGATTGCTTTTAATAGTACAATCACTATTAATTCTGGAATCACCGAGAAGATGTATTTGGATTTGCCAACTGTTTCTCAAACTGATTATGCTTCAGCTACGAAAGATGAAAGAAAAGATTTAAATACAAGACTTCAGGTAAATAAAGAGCTTGGAGAAATCAAATCTTATGTAGAAGAAACAACACAATCTATTTACAAATTTGAAACAGGTAGTGGAAATATCTTTGATAACTGCAGATATACATTAGAAAAGAATGCTAATGAATTACAAAGAAAAGTCTATTCCAATATTCTTTTAGGAATAAACAAAGCAGAACTAAAAGGTAAAGATATATGTATTTCGTGCTATATAAAAGTTGAAAATGCAATTGTCGGCCAACTTTCTAATAGAATAGGTGTTGAATTTGATGTGGGGTATGCTGATGAAACCAAGAAAACATATTCAGTTTATTGGTATCTTGGCCAATTCGACTTACAGTATTTACTTCAAACATCAACCGCTGATCATGAAGAAAGAATTTGGGCACATTTTAAATTAGATGATAAAGAAATTTCATCAGTATCTAATCTTAAAATGATTATTGATCTAAATGCTGAAAGGGCAGTTGTCGCAAATCCAAAGGTAGAATTTGGAACGAGACCTACAGGTTTTGATTTTGATTTAGGATATGTACGTGACAACATCACAACGATTGAAGAAAATTACACTCAAATCAATCAGACAGTTAATGATTTAAGTTTAAAAGCAGTTAGTCAAGAAAAAGAGATAACAACTATTAAAGGTAATGTGTCAGAAGTTACCACAAGAATCCAAAGTGCTGAAATCAAGTTGCAGCCAACAAATATCTTGCTTGCTGTTAATGAACAGATTGGTGCAAATGGCCAACTCTATACTACTAAGTTTGTATTAGATAAAAGTGGTGTTCATATTTCAGGTGGGGGGTTAGATATTGTAAATAATAGTGGTACAAAGGTATTTTATGCTGATGCAAATGGAAATCTCATCATTAACAATTTAAAAGCTGTTAATGGAAGCTTCAGCGGAAGTATTACAGCTTCGGTAATTACAGGTTCAACTTTTTCAATTACATCTAGTGATGGCTGCACGTTATCTATTGATTCTAATGGTTTAGTACTGAATGCTAAAGCTACATCAAACATTTTTGGATATCAAGGAGGTATCTTAACTATAGGAACTAAAAAATCAATCTTAGATAGTATGTTTTCTCCTATTACTTATCAAGAAGGTAATTCGAGTGGAAAATTGTGGACAATACCACTTGCTAACAATGTTTCTAAAATAGAATTTGGAACAGTAATGGATCATAGAATTTATTTCACAACCTTATTTGGAAGATTTTATGTTGAATGTCAATCAGGATAAAAAGGAAAGGAACTATTATTATGAAACTAACAATTAAACACACATCTCAATATACAGGAACGATTATGATTGATAATGAGATTGTAGAAACACTTTCACAGTCGTTTGATGAGGACGGGCATATGAATGGTGGAACTGCTTTGTACATCCAAAATAAAGATAAGTATTATGCTAATCTTCAAGAATGTCGTGCTAAAGAAGATGAATTCAAAGCGGAAATGAGAAAAATTGAAGATCAATCGGTTATTTCAAAAGATACAGTTGAGGACTCAACAAATACTACGGAGGATGTAGAAAAAAATGAAAGTGAAGAATAAAGATTTAGGAGCTATTAATTCGGCTCTTTTTAGTTTAGGTAATCATCAAGGCGATATTTCTAAAAGATGGGCTATTGCTAAACTGGCAAGAAAATTCAATGATGCAAATGAGCTTCTATCTAATCAAATCAACAAATTGGTTGAAGAACAAGGAAAAGAGGACGAGAACGGTCAAAAGAGTTTATCTCCATTCAATAAAGATTACTTAAAACTAATGGATTTAGACATTGATATTGAATGTTCTTATTTCACAATCGAACAATTAGAAGAATATTCTCCAACTGTTCAAGAGCTTGTTGCTTTAGAACCAATTATTAAAGAAGGTGATGATTAAATGGCAATTGGAAGAATTACTTATGAGGATAAAATAGATTATCAAAAGCAAGGGCAAGATGATAGATACAAAGTAACTGCAAAAGATATGAATGAAATCAAAAAGACATTCAATAATAGTGCAGAAGCAATTGAAAGGAATGTTGAAGAAACCGAGCGGTTACAAGTAAAACTTGATGATGCAATCAACAGAACAGGACATTACAAAATCGAAGATGGAAAAATCTATTTTGAGCAAATCAATGGTTCTTTCGGTGAAGGTATCGAATTACCTGCGCAAAGTTCAGTATTTATCAACGGGATTGTGCAAGGAACTATCAATTTAGATGCTTGTTTGTTTGTTTTAGAAGAAAACGGTGGAGAAACAATCTGCGGAGACTATGAAGCGTATATTGATTATCTAGATAAACATCAAAGTACGAACGAAGAAAGTGAGGACGAAATATTATGATCAATCTAAATAGCACCCACGTCCGCAAAAATCTTGCGGGGGGGGTACGAAAAAGTACCACTTACAATCTTCAAAAGATTGGAGGACAAATGTAGTCCTTCAATTGAGAAGGGTGGTGTCAAACTAGATAGTTAGCAATGATCTATTACAATAACTATCTAGCGGTTATGAAAAAATATCATTTCTTAAATCTAAAAGGAGTAACAGCTCATAATTTATTAATTAATGGGGATTTCCAAGTAAATCAACGAGGTCAAAGTAGTTATACATGTGATGGAACGAAAAGAGTTTATGGTGTAGATATGTGGTCGTTTTCAAAGTCGAATACATTTATGAAGGTTACAGAAAACGGAATTGAAACAAATGCTCCTATAAGTCAAATGTTTAATAAATTAAAATCAGGTGTGAAATATACTGTTGTATGTAGTATTGATAATGTTATTCATACAAAATCAATTACTGGTGGAACTTATGATACTGATACAAGTCAAACAATTATGTATCTAACTTTTAATAATGTTGAACGTATATTAATTACACCAAATGGTACTCAAACAATTAATTATGTTGATTTGTTTGAGGGTGAAGTCGTATATAAACATCAAAAAGAAGATTATTCAATTGCATTATTAAGATGTCAAAGATGGTTATACAAAGGAACATTTTGCGGAGTTATGTATGGCTCTGTTGGTGGAACCAAGTATTACTATCAAGGAGTTACAAATTTTCCAATAGAAATGGTTGATGTACCAGCAATTACATTTACATCCATCGAAGTACCTAATGTTGGTTTTTTAAGCGCTGATAAAGTAAATTTACGAGTAACTAATAAATATATCGGCAAAATAAGTATAGCGGATCTAGGTGTTTCGTTAGCATCTTCTAATGATTACATTAGATATCCGTTAATAGTTGATTTCATAGCCAGTTGTGAACTGTTATAATTAATAAATTAAATGACACCATATACATTTAAACAATGCATATGAAATATTATCATTTTTTAAATAAAAATTTTAAAGATGTTTTAGGACTGCATCAGTTTGCTCCACTTACAACGAATGCTCTGCAAATAAATAAAGATACTGGGGAAACAAACGGTAAAATTGAAGCTATTAGAACACCTGATGTTTCTACAATAGACAATTTTTTTGTAAAAAGCGGGGTTGTTGTAGCTTTAAAAAGACAATATGTCATATCACAAGGTCACGCAATTGTTGATATAGACATGGTTTATCCGTTCCCATACACAAAGTGGAGAAATGTTTTTAATCAAACTTGGAGCGGTTGGAAACTAATTAGCGGAGAAGTTGATATGAATAGCAGTTTATTAGATAAAAGCAAAATTATATAAAGAAGGGATGAAAGAAAATGGATCTAAGTTTTATTACTAGTTATTTTGTTCCAGTCGTTATGGCTGGATGTCTTGCAACAGGATATGTTGTAAAAAAATGGATTAAGGATGTAGATAACAAATACATTCCAACGATCGTATTTATTGAAGGTGCAATTTTAAACTGCATCGTTATGAATAATGTTACTGTAGAAAGTATCGTGGGTGGTGCTATTTGTGGTTTAGCATCAACAGGACTTCATCAAGCTTTTACACGTTTGATTGAAAATAAAGAAAATTAGAGGTGTGTGTATGCAAGAAATTTTGATGCAAACATATACTATTGCTTTACCTATTATATTAGGTTATATCGTATGGTTATTACAAAATCAAAAGAAATCACGTGATGCAAATTCACGTGGGACTATGCTTCTTTTAAGAGTACAATTAATTGAATATCATTCCAAATATACCAAAAGAGGAAATATCCCAAGCTATGCATATGAGAATTTTAATGAGATGTATAATGCTTATCATGATTTAGGCGGTAATGGAATGGTAACTCACATGAAAGAAGAAATAGATCAGTTACATTTTAATAAGAATGAAGAGAGCGAATAGCTCTCTTTTATATTACAAGGAGGATAAAATAAATGGGTTCAGATGAATTTTTAGATTTATGTAAAAAAACAGTTAGAGAATACACAGAAGAACATCTTGATAAAACGGATGGCAAAGTTGATTTTGATGTCTATGCTGTTTGGAGTTGCAAAGCATTGCAAAATAGTAAAGCTTTAGCATCAACATCTCTTCCAGATGGAATGTACTACGAATGTACGTACAACGGAGATAAGAAAGAACTTTATTTAGATGCTTATAAGAAAATTGAAAATAAATGTATTAAATTAGGAGGAGAATAAAAATGTCATATGAATTAAAACAAAATTTAGCAAATCGTGCGAATTATGGAGCACAAAGAGATTTATCAAAAATCAAATATTTAATTATTCATTATACAAGCAATGATGGAGATAGTGACGAAGCAAATGGAAAATACTTTGCTAACAACGTAGTTAAAGCATCCAGTCATTATTTTGTAGATGATAATTCAGTAACTCAATCAGTTCCAGATGATTATGTTGCTTATGCTGTTGGCGGTAAGTGTCAATCAAATCATCATCCAATGTATAAAGTAATCACAAATACAAACTCAATTTCAATTGAAATGTGCGACAATCATAAGGATGGCACAGTTCATATTTGTGATGAAACATTAGCAAATACCTATGCATTAGCAAGAGCACTTATGAGTAAATACAATATTACTATTGATCGTGTTTATCGACACTTTGATGTTAATGGTAAATTATGTCCTAATACTAATGGATTGTTAGAAGATGCACTTTGGCAAAACTTCAAAAACAATATCGTTAATTCAACAGTTGGAAATCTAGGGACTTCAACAGCAACTACTGTTCCTACTCCTGCAGTCAATCCAAATAAAGATTCAATTGTTTCAAGAGGACAACAACATTCTATTAATTTTACAGGTCATACAATTTCAACTGATGGTATTTGCGGAACAAAAACATTGGCAAACATTGCTCGTTGTTTCCAACATGCGATTAATTTAGATTACAAAGAATCATTAGCTGTAGATGGTGCTTTTGGTACTAAATCAAAAGAAGCGTTAGGAAAACATTATGTTAAAAATGGAGAAAAACAATATTTAGTTACTGCTGTTGAAATTGCATTGATGTGTAGAGGATATGATCCAAACGGAGTTGAGTGCCCTGGTAAATTTGGAGATGGACTTGAAAAAGCTGTAAAACAATTCCAAGAAGACAGAGGTTTAACCGTTGATGGTATTGCAGGAAGAAATACAATTTTAAAATTAATTGGATGTTAACTGAAAATAGTGTATAATGCATTTGTATATGTATTATAACTAATTTATTTTAGTAAATAATTCGACGTTACAACAATTGAATATTACGCAAAAAAGCCTATCCATTCCATAGATTTGGATAGGCGATTTTTTTGCTATACTTTTATATATAATAAGTATAGAAAATCTTATTTTTTCAATAAATTTCATTAAAAAATTGTACTTAATTAGTAACAAATTAGTAACAAATCGCTCAAATACTGCATAATATCGTGGTTAAATTTTCATATTTTGAAAATAAAATTCAAAGATTAAAAAATAAGTATAATACTTTTGAAAGGGTGAAAGTATGAAATTTAAGTTTTCAATCAAACTAGCAATTATTTCTTTAATTGGAAACATTATTATCGCTATAGGTGTTTCAACATGCCGTATATCACAAATGGGAATTGACCCATTTACCTCAATGACAACAGGGATCAGTGGTTTATTAAATATACCTTTAGGTGTTTTTCAAGGAAGTATTAATGCGGTCTTATTTTTAGTTTTAATTTTATTAAGTAGAAGTAATTTAAAATATTTAAATATTGGTGCCATTATTAATATGTTTTTACTCGGGTTCTTTGTACAATTCTTTAATAATGTTTATTGTCAATTATTTAATGTTTCTTCACCAGATGTTATACCATTTTCATTACCAATGAAATTCGTGGTTTTAGCGATTGGTATTTTATTTGTTACACTTGGATGTTCTTTATATATCACCTCAGATCTGGGAACAGGATGTTATGATGCTTTATCTATTTATATGGCAGATGTGATGTCACCATCTTATTCAGTATGTCGTATTATGACAGATGTTGTTTGTGTTTTAATTGGGTTTATTACAGGTGGGCCATTAGGAATTGCGACAATTATATTGATGTTTGGGACAGGTCCATTAATTAGTACATGGAATAAATTGGTATCAAAACCAATTGTTGAAAAATTTGCCTAAAATATTCCTCGGTAATTGTAGAGTTATCTAGTATTTTTTTGTATAATGGACACGTTATGAAAGAAATAAAAAGAGGAATGAAAAATGGAATACCAATTGCTTTAGGCTATTTATCTGTGTCCTTTTCTTTTGGAGCGATTGCTGTATCAATGGGATTTAGTGTGATACAAGCAGTTTTGATCTCGCTATTGAATCTTACTTCAGCAGGGCAATTTGCTTCACTAGGAATTATTGCCGGACAAGGAACGTATTTAGAAATGGCTATTGTGGAATTGACCGTGAATATTCGTTATGCGTTTATGTCACTTTCACTTTCCCAAAAAGTAGATGAAAAGTTTAAAGGAATTTATAAATGGCTCTTAAGCTTTTTTATTACCGATGAAATCTTTGCCTTATCGATGCTTGAAGAAAATGTGAGTCGTACTTACTTCTTTGGGCTTGCTTCGATTTCTACGGCAGGATGGATGCTTGGAACAACCTTAGGGGCAATGCTTGGCTCTATTGTACCTACGGTCATTAGTAATGCTTTATCAATTGCTTTATACGCAATGTTTATCGCAATTATTATTCCAGGAATGAAAAAAGATAAAAATATAATAAAAGTAGTAGCTCTTGCAATTATTATCCGTTCAGGTTTTTACTACTTACCCATCATCAATCAATTATCAAGTGGTTTTGCGATGACGATTTCAGCTCTTACAAGTGCTTTTATAGGCGCTGTGTTATTTAATAAGGGGGAAGCACATGGATAAACAGTTTTATATTTATTTAGCAATCATGTCGTTTATTACTTATGCTATTCGTGCGATACCACTTGTCTTTATTAATAAAAAAATTACGAACCCAACCATTCAATCCTTTTTGGATTATATTCCTTATACGGTTCTTGCAGCGATGACCTTCCCAGATATTTTTTATTCAACAGGTCATTTGCTTTCTGGAATCGTTGCGACAATCATTATTATTTATGCGTCTTATAAAGAATTAAGTCTCATTCAAGTCGCTTGTATTGGATGTTTTGTTGTAGTAATGATTGAACTTATTTTGTGATACAATGTATCACATTTTATTTTTTATGTTTTTAGCACTCGCATCTTGTTATTGTGACGTTGGTTTTGTCTAGTTTCATATAGTCCCGTAACGCCCTATTTACAAGGGATTCACGGATTTTGAAAATTTGTAGCTGTTCATCAAAAATCGTCATTTTTCAGAAATTTGGGGTCAAAATTGGCGTCAAATAACCTTGATGTGTATTTTGAATGTCGGCAAAGAAGCTGACTGTGAAATGAAACAATTAAAAGAAAGTGAGGACAATTAAATGAATTTCGGACAAAATTTATATCAATGGTTTTTATCAAACGCACAGAGCTTAGTGCTTATGGCGATTGTGGTTATCGGTATCTACTCAGGTTTCAAGCGTGAGTTTTCCAAACTTATCGTTTTCTTGGTAGTTGCTTTAATTGCTGTCGGATTGGTATTCAATGCTGGTGGTGTGAAAGATGTACTGTTAGAGCTGTTCAATAAGATTATTGGAGCATAGGGGCATATTGAAACGCTGTAAGCTACTTGATATAATTAAGAAAAAAGAGTGGAGGCGTTTTTTATGATGAGATTAGATTTACGTGATTTACATATAGATATTTTAAAACATAAAACGACTTATGATGTATTTGATTATTCTCATAATGGTATACAATTTAACATTTTGTTTGATGTAAACTGTATTCCTTTCAAATTAATTTTTATAAAGAAGAACAGTGGACAATATCTAATTTTAGATGTTTTGGCTGGTTATCAACTAAATACTTATTTAGGCGAGAAATTAAAAATCTTAAAAGATATGTTGGAATTAAAAAATGGAAAGAGTAAGTTTTCCACAAACCAATTTTTTGAAGAATTTAACAAAAAGATACCTCATACTATTCAGAATAAGAAATTGTCTAAAGCAACAATTAGTCATGTATATCATTGTGAAGAAAATGAAAAAATTTATATTCGTGAATTGCGTAATTGGGATAAATATCCAGAATTAGGAAAACACGCTACAAAAGAAAACAAGGAAAAAACAAGATTATTATATCCAGATATTTATGAAGAAATAAAGGATAAAAATATTAGTGTGTTTTATACTGATAAAGAAAAATAGAGAAAAGCAGTTGGTCTTAGGATTGACTGCTTTTCTCTTACCAAAATTTCAGATTGGAGTGATTACATGAACGATATTTTTAAAGATATGCAGGCAAAAGTCGGCTGTGAATACATATCTGACCTGCCCTCTTACAAGCGTAAGGTGTGGCAGGAAATGAAACGATTGAACCCTGCTGATTATGAAGAAAAACAGTTAGAAGATTTTTCAAAGTATGTGTTTGGTATGTCGTACCAGACCATAAAGGATGTGATGAAACAACAGAAAGGACGTGAAGAACAATGCAAGAAACAAGGGTGCTGGTGGAAACGAGAGGAACAACTGACGAAGAAACAACATCATATTGGTTCGACCTGCCGATAGATGTTGCAGAGTTTGAAGAAAAGTTAGGTATCGGTGCAGAAAGTCAAGAGTACCACATTATCGAAAAGGTACTGCCCTTTGCTGATGAAGTCCACGAACATACAAGAGTGTACAAGCTCAACGAATTAGATTTTATGTACCTCCAGCTTTCGAGCGATATGCAGGAGGAATATACAGCACTTGGTTCGAACAAAAAAGAATACAACAATGGAAAAAAGAGGATTATGAAATTATTTATCCATTAGAATATTATGAAAAAGAAAGCAAAAAGGACATCTCTATGGATTGATTGATCAAGAAACGAATCAACTTGTATGTGGAGCTGTTACCGAAGTTTTCAGCTCATGTCATGCGACATACCGCCTGCACCAGAATGGCAGGGTGCCGTATGGATGTAAAGGTTCTTCAATATATTATGGGACACGCTCATATAGATGTAACAAAGGAAGTGTATAACCATATCGGAGAGCTGACAAGGATTGAAAAAGAGGTTGCAAGACTGGATAGCATGGCGTTAAACGCTTGACACCAGAAAAACAAAAACTGGTGTCAAATTGGTGTCAAAATCGAAAAAATCACAATTTCAAAAGAAATAAGATACTGCAAACCATTGATTTTAAAGGGTTTGCAAAAAAATATAAAAAATATTAGCACTCACCTCTTGACAGTGCTAAAACCAAGAGCTATAATGTATTTAGAAATTAGGAAAGGTATTAATAAAGAACCTAGTTTCAAGAGTTAACACCGCTTGAAGTAACGATGCTAATGACTAAGCATTTATATTGAAAGGGGAAATGACTTATGATGATGCCTAGCTTATTTACAGAAAACTTATTTGATGATTTCTTTAATGATTTCGATGAAGATTTCTTTGGAAAGAAAAATCCATTATATGGAAAACATGCAAGAAATATGATGAAGACAGATGTCAGGGAAACTGATACGACTTATGAAGTAGATGTTGACTTACCAGGCTTCAAGAAAGAAGATATCAATGTCAACTATGAAAATGGATATTTGACAATATCAACAAGTAAAGGCTTGGATAAAGATGAAAAAGACAAAGATGGACATTATATCCGACAAGAAAGATATGTTGGAAATATGACACGAAGCTTCTATTTAGGAGATATCCCAAAAGAAGATATCAAAGCTAAATATGAAGGAGGAGTACTTCGTTTATCAGTACCTAAATCAGATATGAAACAAATTGAAAACACAAGTACAATTATGATTGAATAAAAGATGTAAGGGTGAAATCTTCAAAAGATTTCATCTTTTTTTTGTTTATAGGATATACTAAAGAAAATAAATTTTAAGAGGTGACGAAAATGTTATCGTCAAAAAGAGTCGTCCTTCCCTTAGTGGGAAGTTTCTTTTTGCCAGGAAAAGCAAAAGAAACAATTGAAGAAATAGAAGATCAAGAACTTGCACAAATTGCTTGGGCTGAGTATTATTTCTTTTCTGCAAAAGCCAAAGAATGTGTAGAAATCGTAGAAAAATACTTAAATCATGAAGATGTTATATTACGCTTATCGGCAGACATGCTCTATACATTTTCTAATTTAACTTTAGGAGATGCCTTTGCTGCACAATGTGCCAGAGAAGACGTTTATCGATGTTTCGAAAAAATAATGAAAGAAAATACCCCTATAGAAGAAAAAGCTTCTTGTGTATTTGCTTATTATGTTATTAGTATTTTTATACATATTCCCCTCAAGAAGAAATACCACCTTTAGAACAATATATTTCCTATTTACCTATAGGGCAACGTTTATTCGCAATCAGTTTACTAGCTCATCAAACCTATTTAAAACAAGAATATGCAAAAGCAAAAGGAATTGTTCAAGGAGCGTTTTTTATGGCAGATGGTATTTATCCCATTGCGATGACTTATTTAAATTGTGTACAAGCAATGTGTCAAATCAATTTAAAAGAACAAGAAGAAGCTATTCAATCAGTTGATTATGCATGGCAAAGAGCTAAACTTGATGGATTTATGGAACCTTTTATTGAATATCATGGATTACTTCAAGGGGTTTTGGAAGTATGTATTCGAAAAAAGGAACCTGATGTTTATAAAAAACTCATGGATGGAGTAATCGCTTTTAGTCGAGGTTGGATGAAAATTCATAATCCTAAGATGCAAAAAGAAGTAACAGATCTTTTAACGCCTTTGGAATTTTCAATTGCCATGTTAGCTTGTCGCGATTGGACAAATCAAGAGATTGCTGAACATTTAGGATTATCGGTTAACACAGTAAAACACTATGTTTCGGGAATTTTAGAAAAATTAAATATTGATAAACGTGATAAAATTAAAGATTTTGTTAATCAATAAAAAGTGTCCATAAAAAAATAGGCACTTTTTCATTTTCTTAAGTGCCTATCAATAAAATAATTCTAATGATAAAATTTAAGAAAAGGAAGGGAGAAAGAATTATGAAAAAATTGCTGAGTTTTTTACTTTCTTTAAGTGTGTTATTTATATTTATGATACCAATTAATGCAATGAATATTTTTATTGATTTAAAAATTATAGGTGAAACAGATTTAACACTTGAGGTTGAATCAGGGGATAGTATTGATAATGTTAAACAAAAAATTCAAGATAAAAAAGGTTTTCCTCCTGATCAACAATATCTCTATTTTAATGATCAACTTCTAGAAGATGGAAGAACATTAGCTGATTATAATATCCAAAAAGAAAGTAAACTGTGTTTATTATTAAGGATGGTAAAAGAACCAATTTCTAATTTAAAAGAAGGTAAATATGAAGAAAATAAAACAATTCAACTTGCTTCTAAAACAATAGGGGCAACAATCTATTATACGATGGATGGAAGCATGCCAAGTAAAACAACCGGTATAAAATACACAGAGCCAATAAATCTTATAGGAGGAGTAGGCAAAAATACATCTATTACAATTAAAGCTATAGCTACTAAAGAAGGAATGCAAAAGAGTCAAGTAAGTACATTTGTTTATACAATAAGTATTCCTGCTGCTGATTATAGTCGAGTTAATGAAGCTATTTCTAGGGTAAATTCTATAGATAAAGAATTATATGAAAATTATAATAAAGTAGAAAAAGCGCTTTATCAAATTGATTGGAACAAAAGTAAACAAGAACAAGCAATAGTAGATAGCTATGCAGATACTATTAATAAAGCGATTGAAGGACTTGTAAAGAAAAACAAAGATTATAAAGTTACTGAAGGCGAAGCTTTTGTTAAAGAAAGTGGAAAAGATATTTCAATAAGAATAGATCATGAATATACAGAAAATGTAAAAGTAGAAGTAGATAATCAAGAAGTTGATAAAGTACATTATAAAGTAACAAAAGGTTCTACAATTTTTACTTTTGGTGATATGTATTTAAATACGCTTGCTGTAGGAATACATCATGTAAAAGTAACATTTGAAGATGGTATAGCTACAACAACTTTACTCATCAAAGAACAAACAAAAGATGATAATAATAGGAAAGATTCAACATCAAATAATCAAGAAACAGTAAAACCAATGGTAAAAGCTGAAAATAAAGAAGAAGTAAAAAAAGTAAAAACAGGGGATGATGAAAATATTATAGGTGTTGTTTTATTATTGATAGGAAGTTTAGTTGTTTTAACTTATATTAAAAAAAAGAGAATTGAATAAAATAAATGATGGCAACTCGAATGAGTTGCTTTTTATATAAATATTTGACATTTATAAAGTTATCTATTAAAATAGTTCAAAAATGAACTATCTAAAAATGAAGGAAGTGATAATATGAATATTGATTTTGCTAGAAAATTAGAACTTGCTTATCATCAACAATGTAAAGATCTTTGTAATGAATTTCATCTAAAGCAAACAGGGTTTGATATTTTGATGTTTTTGGGAAATAACCCTCAATATAAACATGCTAAAGATATTGTGGAAATAAGAAAAATCAAAGCAAACCTTGTTTCAATTCATGTGGATCAGTTAGTTGATCAAGGATATTTATCTAGGATAGATGTTCCAGGAGATCGAAGAAAAGTTGAATTAGTTTTGAATAAAAAAGCGAATGATGTTATAAAAAAAGGAAAAGCGTTTCAAAACCATTTCTTTTCTTCACTTTTTTCAGATATTGATGAAAAGCATCAAAAGATATTTAAAGAAACATTAGAACTTATGGAAAAAAATATAGATTGTTTATTGGAGGAAAAATAAATTGGAAACAAATATTTTATTTATTATTCTTGTAACCTTTTTTGCTGGAATGGGAGCAGGTCTAGGAACAGGTTTTGCAGGAATGTCAGCGGCTGCTGTTATTAGCCCAATGCTCATTGCTTTTTTGAAAATGGACCCTTATATGGCAGTAGGTATTGCTTTGTCATCAGATGTCCTTGCCAGTGCGGTTTCAGCTTATACTTATGGAAAAAATAAAAATTTAGATATTAGAAATGGTTTATTGATGATGGTAAGTGTACTTATTTTTACGGTAGTAGGTAGTTATGCGGCAAGTCTTTTACCATCTTCAACAATGGGAAGTTTTTCAGTTTTTATGACTTTTATTTTAGGAGTTAAATTTATTGTTAGACCAGTAATGACAACGAAAGAGGCGATGAATAATGTTTCTTCTAAAAAAAGAGCAATCCAATCTATAATTTGTGGAACTTGTATAGGTTTTATTTGCGGTTTTGTTGGAGCAGGTGGAGGCATGATGATGCTTCTTATCTTAACAACAGTCATGGGATATGAACTTAAAACAGCAGTAGGTACGAGTGTTTTTATTATGACCTTTACAGCCCTTACCGGAGCTATTTCACATTTTATGATTGGTGGGCTTCCTAATTTAACAGTATGGATTTTATGTATTATCTTTACTCTTATTTGGGCAAGAATTGCTGCTTTATTTGCGAATAAAGCAACTCCTAAAACCTTAAATAGAGCAACAGGAATTGTTCTTGTTGTTCTAGGAATTGTTATCTTTTTATTTTCATAATATAAAATTGAGGAATGAATCCTCAATTTTTTATGCGACAGGCAGTCGCTTATATGTCATGTTTACAGGAACATGAAATTTTCTATTTACAAATGATTGTTCAAGATAGTTAACTATAAACTTGAAATGCGTCATGGAAGCTAGAAATCCTGTAGACGAAATATCAGGCCGAAACAAAATATGAACTGAAGGTGCGGCTGATGTTAGTATAAAAACTGTACAAGTTAAATGGAAGAATTAAACATCATTTGGTACAATGTCATAAGTAAAAAAAGAAATGGAGAAAGACTATGACAAAACCAGTATTTGATGATGAATTTAAACAAGGTGTTGTAGATTATGCTAACCAACATCCTGAAGAATCCAAAGTTTCTATTGCTAAAAGATTTGGTATTGCAGACAGTACAATTCATAAATGGATAAAAGATGCAAACAACAATGGCAATAAAATTGAATCTCGAGGATCCGGTAATTTTTCTAGTGATGAGGCTAAAGAAATTGCAAGATTAAGAAAAGAATTAAAAGATACACAGGATGCGTTAGAAGTGTTAAAAAAGGCCATTGGCATACTGGGAAAATAAATAAAACAGATATTTATAAAGCAGTTAAGGAAGAAAAGCAAAAAGATTCTACTGTTTCTGTTTCTAGTGTGCTGAAAAAATTAGATGTAAGCAGATCAGGATTCTATGATTATTTGAAAAGAGTTCCAAGTAAAACCAAATTAAGAAAAGAAAGAATTACAAAAGAAATCAAGAAAATCCATTGTTATCTGAAAAATATGAGGATTATCATGCAATTTATGCATTTGCACATATTCTTGAAAGATATTTGTGTAAAGAACAACTGTCAGAAAAAATATATTGTTTATCACAAAGAAATTTAGAATTATTAAAGAGAAATGAAAAAATATTTGATGAAATAGTTAAAAATTCATATAAAAATTGATAAGTCAAAAAGAGTTACTTAAGATAAAATAGAGGTCAAGCATAACAATGTTTTTTCTGATATTATCATTTTTTATTGCTTGAATAGAAAGATATAACATGAGATAATATTCATTGGAAAGAAATATCAATGGGAGGATAAATATCATGAATTTAATTTCGGAAAGTTATAGTATTGTTAAATTTTTATTTAATATTAATGACTTAAGAAATCTCAAAAGTATATTTCAACATGGAATATTATCTAAAAATGAAAAATTAATACGTGATATTTCTTCAACGGATTTATCAAATCCAGATGTTCAAAAAAGACGTGATGATAAAAGAATTCCAAATCATGGAATGCTCCATGATTATGCTAATTTATATTTTAATCCTAGAAATCCAATGATGTATTACTTAATAAATCATAAAAAAATAGATGATTTATGTATTGTTTGTGTTGATAAAAGAGTTCTTGATTTAGAAGGAACTGTTGTATCAGATCGTAATGCTGCATCAGAATTGGCAGCTTTTGAATCAGCTGATAAAGGCAAAAGATATATTAAATTTTCTAAAGTTTTTGCAAAATATTGGACGAGTGATAACCCATTAGAACAGTATGAAAATAAACAAATACAATGTGCAGAGGTTTTGGTTCTCAATAAAGTGCCCGTAGAATATTTGATAGGTGTTATTGTTTGTAATGAAAATGCAAAACAAAAAGTAGAGGATTTGAATTTAAATATTCAAGTGATTATTCGTAAAGAATTATTTTTTCAATAGAAAGGAGGCAGTCATATGATTAGAATTAAACTAGGAGATATTTTTGAATCAGAGATGAAAACCCTAGTTAATACTATTAACTGTGTTGGTGTCATGGGTAAAGGAATTGCTAAAATTTATAAAGACAGATATCCAAAAATGTTTGAAGAATATAAGGATATGTGTACTAAAAAGTTAATTCATACAGGTTATTTATATCCTTATTATGAAGATAATTCTGTAAAAATTTTAAACTTTCCAACAAAACAACATTGGCGTTCTCCTTCTAAGCTTGAATATATTCAAGAAGGATTAAATTGGTTTATTCAAAATTATGAAAGATTAAAAATCACATCTATTGCATTTCCTCCTTTAGGTTGTGGTAATGGTGGACTTGATTGGGAAACTGTTGGACCACTCATGTATCAATCTTTAAAAGATCTGCCAATAGATATTGAAATCTATGCACCTTTTGGAACAGAAAAAAGTAAATTACAGGTTGAGTTTTTATTGGTTAATGAAAATAAGGTGAATAAAACAGGTGTTATTTATGAGAAAATAAATAATAACTGGCTACTGGTATTACAGCTTATAAAGAAATTAGAAGAATCTGAATATAACATTAAAGTAGGAAGAACAATTTTTCAAAAAATATGTTATGTTTTATCAAGATATGGGACTGATATAGGTGTGGAATTTTCAAAAGGAACATATGGTCCATACAGTGCAGATATAAAGAAAATAATTACAATTCTTTCAAACAATAATTTAATTTATGAAAAAGAATATGGAAAAATGATGCTTATAACAGTGAGTAAGGATTTTAAGATAGATAAATCATTATATTCACAAAAAGATATAGAAAATGTAAATAAAACGTTTCAATTATTTAAAAGGGTGAAGGATACAAATCAAGCAGAATTGATTACGACTATTTTATTTTCATTTGATAGTTTAAAAGAAACTTATCATGAGGTGACTGAAAATATGATATATCAATATATTCTTGAATGGAAAAAAAGATTTAGTGGTTATCAAAGTGAATTAAAAATTAGAGAACTTATTAAGTCACTGACTGGAATGAATTTAATTGCTACTGATTATACTAAAGATTATGTAGACGATATGCTTTTTTAAAATAAGTTTGGAATTATAAGAACAGCTTTGTAGAGAGTTGTTCTTTTTTTATGAATAAAGAATGGAGTTGAATCAATTGATAAAGAAAAATATAAAAGAAATTCAAAAGTTAAAATCGCAAAAACAAATAAAACTCAATAAAAGAAATCAGTTAGATGAAGAAATTAATCTCATTAATTTACACCTCAAAGATTTAAATAATTTGAAGAATCAGTATGAAAAACTTGAAAAAATACTGATTATTTTTTTGATGGTTTAAATAATGGAGGATAATAAAAAGATGAAATTTAAAGTTGAAATTATAGAAATATTGCAATATCAGGAAGTGATTGAAGACAAAGATGAACAGAAAGCTTTACAGAAATTAAAAGAGAAATATCATGATCAGGGAATCATTCTTAATGAAGAAAATTATGTATAAACCGATTTTAAGGCCATAGAAAAAATGAAAAAGAAAGATGAATATGTTAGATAATGATCTTTCGTATGGTCAATTAAAATTCTTTATAAAAGAGATTTATTTCTATGTCCTGAATTGTAGCAAGCAAGGACTTTTGCCGTCAAAAGTCAGCCTGTTAGGGGAAATCCCCCTAATACCCCATGAAGGAGAAATGAATTATGGAGTATATAAAACTATTTGTTGTATTTGAATTAGGTGCCTTATGTGGTGCTGTTATCATGTGTATGCTACAAGGTGGTCGATATATAATGGCAACAACTTCTATATGGGCAGTTAAGTACAGTTTAAAAGATGTTCTTGATTATGCTTCTAATCCTATAGTGCTAGTATAAATTTAGTACCAGTTAAACAGAAATATTTCTAAAAAGGATGATGTAAATAATTTGATGATACAAAGAACGATAAAGAAAATATAGATTTAAAAGATGCCGTTGAAATATTAAAAAAAGCAATGAGCATAGTAAGCAGCCAGTAAATGTCCTCTATGAAGCTATTAAAGAATATATAGAAGAAAGTACTGGTATTAAAACTGTTTCTTTAAGAGCTGTAACTCAAATACTTGGTGTTTCAAGAAGTGGATTTAAAAGTTGGATAAATAGAGGGATTCTAGTCTATGCGTTCTTCGTTTTTCTTCCTAGGGAGAAAATATGAAAATACATTTAAAAGATAATAAAATTATTTTATATAATATAGAAAGAATTATAGACAGTATTTATTTTATTATGATTTTAGAGTGAATTTAAAATCGGGTAGAAGACTTGTATAAATTATTGTGGGAAGAGAAGATTATACATATTTCATACTATTAACTTCAAAGCCTTAAGAAAAAATAGAGAAAGAAGAAATCCGAGAATAAACAGCTAAAATAGATATTGTACATTTTAGCTATTTCATTTATTATATTATTACTATGTATTTGGAGGTCTTATATGAAGATAACATTACTGTCAAAACCAGGTTTTTCAGGAAATATGCTGGTTCGTAAAATAGAAGAAGTAGCTAAAAGTCAATTAATGGATATTGAAGTGTTTTTAAATGAACATTTACAAGAGGCTGATGTGGTTTTACTTACGCCACAAAGAAGTGAAGATTTAAAGGAAATTAAAAAGGTGGTTAAAGTGCCAGTAGCCGTAATTTCTTTAAAAGATTATGGTTTGTTAGATGGAAGTAGTATTATAAAATATGCAAAACAGTTGATTCAAAAATAATGATAATGTATTAAAGGACCATGAGATGTTTTTTTTAGAAGAAATCTCATGGTCTTTATTTTGTAAAATCAAATAAATATAAAACAGATATATTTTTAAGTTAAAATAAAATATTTTCTATTAGCTATTTTGACTAGACAAGAGTATAATAAATCCTATGAATATATGTTTGTTTGTATTTTTTAGTGATATAAAAAGTACTTAAAAAGGAGGTAGCTATGAAATATATACAGCGATTAGGTAAATCATTAATGCTACCTGTTTCAATTATGCCCATTGCAGCACTTCTTAAAGGAATAGGATATTGGATTGATCCTACTGGATGGGGTGTACATAGTCCGCTAGCGGCTTTATTAATTACTTCTGGTGGGACAATTATTGATAATCTTCCTATTCTATTTGCATTAGCTGTTGCTATGGAAATGTCTAAAAAAAGAGATACATTTATTGCATTGAGTACACTTGCTTGCTATATGACAATGACAACTATTTTATCACCTAAATGTATTTCTTTAATGATGCAAATTCCAGAATATGATGTGGATTTGGCATTTCATAATATCCAAAGTGCTTTTATAGGAATATTGATAGGACTTATTGTTTTTATTTCTTTTCAAAAATTTGATCAAAAGCGTTTACCGCAATTTTTATCTTTTTTTGATGGCAAAAGATTTGCGTCAATTATCGCAATAGGTATCACGCTCATTACTTCTTTGCTTTTTATTTATATTTGGCCTACTTGTTATCATTTCTTTATTTATTTTGGAAGAGAAATATCAAAATTAGGACCATTAAGTGCAGGAATTTATGGTGTGTTAAATCGTTTATTGATTCCTACCGGTTTGCATCATGCTTTAAATTCTGTATTCTGGTTTGACGTTGCAGGTATTAATGATATTGGAAAGTTTTGGGGAACGATTTCAGGTGGGGTTAAAGGTACGACAGGAATGTATCAAGCTGGATTTTTCCCAGTAATGATGTTTGGTTTACCTGGAGCTGCTTTAGCAATGTATCATTGTTCTAAAAAAGAAAATAAAAAAAAAGTAGGTTCCATTTTATTTTCAGCAGCGTTGGCTTCGTTTTTTACAGGTGTTACGGAACCTTTAGAGTTTGCTTTTATGTTTGTTGCACCTATTCTTTATTTAATTCATGCCTTCCTTACAGGAATGATGCTTTTTATTGCTGCAAGTCTTAAATGGATGGCTGGTTTTGGTTTTTCAGCTGGATTAATTGATTATATATTGAGTTTTAAATCGCCGTTTGCGAATAACATATTATTTTTAATCCCTTTAGGAGTTATTTGCGGTGTCATTTATTATGTTATTTTTAGAATGTTGATTTTACGATATGATCTTATGACACCTGGAAGAGAAAAAATACAACCAAAAGAAGAAAAAACAAAAGCATTTACTTATGATGATATGTCAATTGAATTATTAGATGCACTAGGTGGAAAAACTAATGTTTTATGTGTTGACCACTGTATTACACGATTACGTGTGGAAGTAAAAAATATATCAATAATAGATAAACAGGCTCTATCAAATATGAATTTCTCTCACATTGTTGAAACAAGCGAGCACGAAATACAAATTATTATAGGAACTGAAGTTCAATTTATTGCTGAGATATTAAATGAAATATTAATGTAGGGAGAAATAAAATTGAAAATTATAAAAATATTTAATAATAATAGTATTGCAGCATTATCTGATGAATTAGGAGATATTATTTTGACAGGGTCAGGTATTGGCTTTCAAAAGAAAATAGGTGATTTAGTAGATGAGTCACATATTGAAAAAACATATATTTTTAAAGATAAAAGCGAAAAACGGTTACGTAGAGCAATTGATGATATTGAACCTATTTACTATGAAATTACAAGCTTGTTAGTTAATAAAGCAACAAATGAATTAAGTACACAATTTTATGGAGAAATCTTTTTAGCAATTAGTGATCACATTGCCTTTGCTATTAAACGTAAAAAAGAAAAGATAGATTTACCTAATGTTGTTTTATCAGAGACGAAAGCGATATATAAAAAGGAATACCAACTGGGATTATGGGCTATAAAACTTATTAAAGAAAAGATTGGAATTCAATTAGAAGAAGCAGAAGCAGGATATATTGCTTTGCATTTAGTAAATTTTTCAACAAAAAATAGTTCACAAAATACATCTAAAATAGTAAATTTTGTAAAAGATGTTTTTGAAGTAATTGAGCAAACTATGAATATAAAATTAGAATTAGATTCAATCAATTATGCAAGGTTATCAACACATCTTAAATTTTTAGCGGAAAGAGTTTTTCGTAATGATATTGAAAATACGATGGATACAACAGAAAATATAAGAGATATGTTAAAAGAAAATATTCGATTATCATTATGCATTAATCGAATAAAAAAAATGATTAAAAGTAAATATAATTATACACTTGCGCCAGATGAACAAACTTATTTATGTATTCATATAAAAAAGAATTGTCACATTTAAAATGTAAGCGCTCGACAACAACTGTATATTCTCGTTATTGTATAGACAATGATTGTTACTTTAATTAGGCAAGACCAAATATATAGACGACATTTTTTATGTTGTTTTTATGTTTGGTTTTTTTTAAAAGAAAGGGAATAAGAATATGAAATTGAAAAAGAAAAGTATTACGCTGTCCTTACATTATCTATGTCGATGAGTTCAGTTCTAGCGATTGTGCCAGTTTATGCAGAGGTGGCCAACAAAATTTAGCGTTAAACAAAACGGCTTATGTTTCAAATGAATATGAAAGTATGCCAAGAAAAAATTTAACAGATAAAATTATTTTAAATCAGATTTATAACGCAAGATATGTACGCTTATATATTGACTTATATACTTCAAATGATCTTGTTTTTGATGAACAAACAACAGTACATGTTGGCGCAGATGAATACAATGCAGATAAAGAAGCTTATCGTCGATTCTCTGATGATAAGTTGAAATATGTACAAGATACGGGAAGAACAGCGCGTATTTTGGGAAGTTAAACACAATGTTTGGGGAATACAGCGGTAAGAAGCAAAGATGTTCAAATGAACTTATGGAACTTTGGTTATGCAACTATGGAACAAATGTATGAACAAGATTATGATTTAATCGATTGTAATGATGGTCATTACTACATTGTTCCTAATGCCGGATATTATTATGATTATTTAAAAGATGGTATTTTATATAATCAAGAAATTAATTCTATTGGGAATGTAACAATTCTTGTTGGGAATGAACAAATGCTTGGAGGGCTATTGCTGTATGGAACGGCATGACAGATTATTTAGAAAATGGTATTGGTGAATATGATGTTTATGATCGTTTACAAAATTTAATTCCATTATTTGGTGCTAAATTATGGGGTAAAGATGATAAAACTTTAAGCCAAGAGAATAATTTAAGAGTTACACTTGGAGATGCTTCAGGTACAAATTTTGGTTATGAAACGATAAAGATGAAAACGATATTGCTCATTATGATTTAGGTAATTTAGGTTAATTAAAAGATTATGAAAATATTGAACTTGCTTTATTAGATAGTCATGATACTTTACATTTATTAGGTGATAAGAGTTATGTTTCTACATCATTTAATATAGTTGGTTTAAATAATGATTTACATGTTAAAGTTAAACATGATTCTTCAAGCAAAGATGAACAGATTTTATTTGAAAGTAGTTATGGAGCCATTAAAGCTGTTCAAAAAGAGACTGGTAAAGCAGGATTAAGTAGAGAAAATCATGATTATTCATTTGATTATGAATTACCAGTTAATCAATGGGTTGAATTAGAATTTAAAAATAGAAAAGAAGTCATTGAATTATATGTAAATGGGCAATTAGTAGATATACTTGATGATGAACAAGTAAATGGTAAATTATTAAAAGCAACAATGATGATTCCTTTTGAAAGAATTGGAAGTAAAGAACATGCTTTTGTAGGATATGTAGATGATATTCGATTAGGTTCACAAAAACATTTGTTTCAACAATGGAATTAGACTATTTAGTAACAAGTGCAAGTATTATTGCTTAAGAATCAGAAAATAAACAATTATAAGATATTATTAAAGAAGCCCAAAATGTTGTAGATAATCATGATGCTTCAAAAGAAAAAATAGATGAAGCTGTGATAAATTTAGAAAAAGCAATGAATAATCTAAAGAAAGTAGAAACTTCTACTAAAAATGATGATTCATCATCTAAAAAAGACGAAGAATCAAATTATAGTATCTACAAACAAAGACAATAGAAAACAAAAGAATACATCAACTGCTAAAACGGGTGATGAAGCAAATGTTATTTTATTTGTATGGATGGCATTTATATCATGGTTGGGTATTAAAAAAAGAAGATTTATAGTCAATAAATACCACTACAAGTAAGTAGTGGTATTTAATTTGTCTAGACAAAATTATTGTAACCGCTTGCATAGACAAACAAGACATGTTACAATACAAGACGTAAATACGGATTGTTACTTTAAGTAGGCAAGACCAAATAACTTACACTTTTTTAGCGTGGTTTATTTGGTCTTTATTTTTTGCTCTTGTATTTGCAAATTAAAATTACATTATTCATTTAAGGGAGCAGTAATGTAAATAAGGAAGGAAGAAGAATATGAAAGAGAAGGTAAAAAAAATCATTGCAGTGGTACTTACATTTTTAATGTCTATTGGATGTGTTCAATCTTATCCAATGGTAAGTGCCTTGGAAAGTGATTATGAGGTTTATCCTAATCCTCATATGATGGAATATCAAGATGGTTCATTTGATATAACATCAAATGTCAATATAGTCTATGAAGATGGTATTGATGAATATACAAGGGATAGACTCAATGAAGTGCTAGCTATTAAAAAGATTAATGCTACAACTTCAACAGAAGTTAAAGAAGATCAAACAAATATTTTAGTAGGTATAAAAGGCTCTAATCAATATGTTGATCAATATGCTGGTGAACATTATACAGTAAAAACAAGTAATTTATTTGATCAATTAGATTCTTACTTATTAAAAGTTGATAATGGAAAAATTACTGTTTTAGGTAAAGATACAGATGCAGCTTTTTATGGTCTTACAAGTTTGTATCATATTTTTAAACAATTAGACGGAACAAATATCCGCAACTTTACAATGGAAGATTATGCTAATGTTGCAAGTCGTGGATTTATTGAAGGTTACTATGGGAATCCATGGTCTACAACGGATCGTATAAAATTAATGGAATGGGGAGGATACTACAAGTTGAATTCTTATTTCTATGCTCCTAAAGATGATCCAAAACATAATTCTAAATGGCGAGAACTTTATACAAACGAAGAAATTGAAACAAAAATCAAACCTCTTGCAGAAGCAGGAAATAAATCAAAATGTCGTTTTGTCTTCGCTTTACATCCTTATATGTATGATGCAATTAGATATAATAGTGAAGAAAACTATCAAAATGATTTAAAAGTTTTACAAGCTAAATTTGAACAAGTAATACAAGCAGGAGTACGTCAAATTGCTATTTTAGCTGATGATGCAGGTAATGTCGGTGGTGAAAATTATACAAGAACATTAACAGATATGACAGCATGGTTAAAAGAAATGCAAAAAACATATCCAGATTTAAAATTAACATTACCATTCTGCACACAAGAATATATGTATAATGGACAAGGTTATTATCGAAATTTCCCGGAAAATATTCAAATTGTCATGACAGGTGGTAGAGTTTGGGGAGAAGTAACAAATGATTTCACAACGACATTTACTAATAATGTGGGACGTGGACCTTATATGTGGATCAACTGGCCATGTACAGATAACTCTAAAAAACATTTGATCATGGGTGGTTATACAACATTCTTACATCCAGGTGTAGATCCAAACAAGATTCAAGGAATTGTTTTAAATCCAATGCAACAATCTGAACCAAGCAAAGTTGCAATTTTTGGTAATGCATGTTATTCATGGAATATCTGGCAAAGTGAAGAAGAAGCACAAAGATGTTGGAACGCTTCCTTTAAATATGTTGATCATAATAGTGCTCTTGAAACGAAAGCATCAGCTGCTTTAAGAGAACTTTCAAAACATATGATCAATCAAAATATGGATGGTCGTGTTACAGCCTTACAAGAATCAGTTGACTTAAAAGATCGTTTAGCTAGTTTTAAAGAAGCTATCTCTAATGGGACAACAATCAGTGATGAACAATTTGAAGATTTACTCAATGAATTTACAATTTTAAAAAATGCGAGTGCTACTTATAGAGCACAAGCAGGTGATACAAGAGTAAAAGATCAAATTGTCTATTGGTTAAATTGTTGGGATGATACAACAGATGCAGCAATTAATTATATTAAAGCCATTAAAGCAGCGCAAGATGGTGATGCAAATGATAAAATTTGGGATCTTTATGCAGCAGGACAAGCTGCTTTTGAAAAATCAAAAACTTATGGATTTAATTATGTTGATCATTTAGAATATGCCGAAGTAGGTGTTCAACACATTGTACCATTTATTAAAACAATGGATTCTTATTTAGGTGATATTGCTTCAACAATTGTTGATCCAAATAAACAAGTAATTAAATTCATTACAAATCGTAACGATATGCCAACAGGTAATACAGATTATGTATTTGATAATAAAGTGAATACGGAAATTGTTTATAAAACGCCAAATTCGATTAGTAAAGGAACTTATGTAGGAGTTACTTATACAAAAGCAATTGATATTGATAAAGTAACATTTAAATTAGGGACAAACGCGAATCCTAATGATACTTTTTCTAAAGCTAAAGTGCAATATACAACAGATGGTAAAAAATGGGTTGATTTAAATGATCAAGAATATACTTTACCAAAAGATGTTGTATTAACTGATTTGAGATTAAAATCAGTTAGAGGAATAAGAATGATTGCTACTGAAGATAAATCTAATACATGGTTGGGTGTTAGAGATATTGTAATTAATGCCCAAGAAAAAGATGCAGGTACATTATCAACTGATAAATTAACACTTAAATCAGGGTCATTAAATGATTTATTAGATGATAGTGAAGATACATACGCACATTTTGCAGAAAGTCCTTATAAAGGTGGAGAAATTAAAGACTATTTACCAATTGATGCAAGTATCACATTAACTTTCAACAAAGAAAAAACATTAAGAACAATTCATTTTGCACAAGATGCAGGAAATGATAAATCAACAAAATATGTGATTGAATATACAACAGATGGACAAAACTGGACAGCTATACAAGAATATAATGGAGATGCATCTGTTGAATTAGATGTAACAAGCCAAAATATTAAAGCGAAAGCAATTCGTATTAGAAACTTAGAATTACATTTACAAGATAGTGCATCTGGATATTGGTGGAAAGTTAAAACATTTAAAATGGATGATTCAGGACAAATCAATGCAACATTTATGTATACAGATGTATGGGGAATTTATCAAGGAACAGTTGCTAACTTAACAGATGATGATGATTCAACAGATGTGGAATTTCGGACATCAGGAGATATAACAAGAAAAGGTGATTATATTGGTTGGGATTTAGGTAAAGAAACGGCTATTGGTAAAATTCATGCAGCAATTGGTGGAAAACGTGAAGCAGGAAATAAGTGGAAAAAATATAGCTTACAATATTCTAATGACAATAAAAATTGGACAACATACAAAACTTATCAAGGTGTTTCTAGCGGAAAAGATACAATAGATGAAAATTTCAATGGTTTAAAAGCACGTTATGTACGTTTAGTTAATGAAGAAGAAAAACCTGTATGGGTTATTTTCTCCGAATTCTCTGTAAAACCTTATAATCCAGATGAAAATTTTGATAATACAAATGTTTATACAAATACGGATTATAAATTAGCTTCACAAAGTGAAGAAGCTCTTACAGAATTAATTTATAATCAAGAAATTAGTTTAGAAAAAGGTCAATACGTTGGTGTTGATTTATTAAGAATTAAAGATTTAAGTACTTTCAATATTGATTATGAAAATGGCGAAGGATTAACTTTACAAGTTTCTAAAAATGGTGTTGAATGGACAACAATTACTAATCAAGATGGTGAGCTTCCAGATGGAAGATATGTAAGATTGATAAATAAAACAGATCATGCAATCAAATTAACAATCAATCATTTTAAAGTGCATTCAAATGAAGTTACAGCTCCATATTTATATGAAACAACTATGAATATTAATTCATCATGGGGTGTTGCAGAAGATACTAGAAATAATGGTGCTGCTTTTGATGGTAATATTGATACAACAACAGAATTCGGAGACTTCCCACAAAAAGGACAATATATTATTTATGATTTAGGACAAGAAAGAATAATTTCTAAAATTCAAATGTATTGCCAAGATAGTGCGGTCAATTATATTAGGGATGCTGATATTTTAGTATCGGATGATTTAAAAAATTGGACAAAAGTAGTAACTATTGGAGATGGTAATGAAAATACAAATGATGGAGACGTTAAATGCATTGATTCAGATGCAGGTTATAAAGCCTCAAGTACTTATCCAAATAAAGTATATGTAGAAGGAACTGCAAACCAAGTTAAAGCACGTTATTTGAAAATTTTAATGACAGCTTCAAATAATAAAAGAGCGGTTCTCTTCAATGAAATCGATATAAATGATGGAGAATATGTACCAGTAACAAATGATCCAGCATATACTTCTACAACTGTAGAAGCAAAAGGATATATTCCACAATATTTATTTGATGGTGATTTATCAACAGCTTATAAACCAGGAACAAAAGAAGCAGGAAGTATTACATATACATTATCAAGTAATCTAGATGTCAAGAAAATGCATATTATTCAAAAAGGTGAAATTTCAAATGCAAGAGTATCTGTTCTTGTTGATGATTTAGATGCAAAAACACGTACAACTCATAAAAAATGGGTTCAAGTAGGAACTTTGAGAAAATCACTTAATGAATTCTATATGCCAGATGGTAATATCTATGAATTAAAAATTGAATGGGATGAAAATCATATTCCAACAATTTCAGAAACCATTATGTTAAATGAAGATGAATATGTATCAACAGCAACAAAAGATTTACAAGATTATATTGATACTTTAGATGTGAAAGAATCAAAATTTACAGCTAATTCATACAAAGAATTTAAAACAAAATTAAAACAAGCAAATAAAGTGTTAAATGAAAACTATGGTGAACTTGATTTGGTAGTTCAAGCCAAATCAGAATTAGAAATTGCTTATACAAGTTTAGTTAAACGTGGAGATATTCAAAGTGTTAAGGCTGAACTTGATGCAATTGATCAATTAAAAGAAAATGATTATACGAGTGAAACTTGGGCAACATTACAACAACAAGTTCAAACAATAAATGATACACTTGCTAAGGGTGAAGCGAATATTACTGAAAAAGATGTAGAAGATATGGTTGAAGCTTTACAAAAAGCGAAAGCACAATTAGTTACAAAAGTCACAGTAAGCAAAGAAGTTTTAAAAAATTATATTGAATCAAATGAATTAGACAAATTAGATACAGATCAATATTTAACTTCAACAGTAAGCAGATATAAACAAGCATTAAAGAATGCACAAGCATTACTTGCTCAAGAAGCTACTAAAGAACAATTGGATGAAGCATTAAAACAACTACAAAATGCAAGAGCACAATTAGTTTTAAAGGCAACAGATAATGAAATCAATGTATTGAAGACTATAATGGCTCAATATCAAGAAAAAGATTATACAGCATCAACATGGAAAGAATTTGAAAAAGCATATAATGATATTAAAAAATCATTAGAGAATGAAAACTCAAGTGATGACATTAATTTATTAACTGTTGCATTAGAAAAAGCTTCTCAAAAATTAGTTAAACGTGGAGATTTAAATGGAATTCATGATTTATTAGATAAAATCAAACAATTAGATAGTAAAAAATATACAGATGCATCTTATTCTAAATTATTAAATGCTGTAACAGAAATATCTAAGAAATTAGAAAATTCTTCAGAAATGACACAAGAAGAAGCAGATGTTCTTGTAAATGAATTACAAAATGCAATAGATTCATTAGAAAAAGCACCAACAGTATCAACTGATACAAAAAATGAACCTATTCAAAAACCACAAGTTATTACTACTAAAGAAACAAATAAAGTAAAAACAGGTGACCAAACATCAATTTGGACATTTATGACAATTGCATTTATTTCAGTAATAGCCTATATTGTATTAAACAAAAAAACAAAAGAAAATAATTAAATAACTATTATAAAATAGTAGTAAAAAACCATGGGGAAATATGCAAAATAAGTACTCATGGTTTTATATTATTTGAATAAAAATCAAAAAGGCAAGAATGTCTTAAATCAATTAATTATACTTTTATGACATTTGTCATATTTACATAGATGACAAAAATCATTAAAATTAAATAAAGGGAGAATAGGAGGAAAACACATGTCTTTTTATAAAAATAAAGCTTTAAAAATAACATGTATTGTAAGCCTTATTATGATTTGTTTTGTCTATCACCATTATTTAAACACTGATACTAAACAAATAAAATTTGGAGCAACTTATATGACAATGAATAATACCTTCTATAAAGCTGTAAATAATGAAATAGAAAATGTTGTTAATAATCATGGGGATGTTTTATATACTAGAGATCCAGCTTTGGATCCTAAAAAACAAAATGAACAAATCAAAGACCTTGTTTCTTTAGGAATCGATGTTTTAATTATTAATCCTGTTGAATCTTCGAGTATTAATAAAACATTAAAAGAAGTCAAAAAAGCAGGAATTAAAATTATTGTAGTAGATGCTCCTATTAGTGATGATCAAATTGCAGATTGTACAGTTGTTTCAGATAATTATGATGCAGGAGTACAGTGTGCTAAAGATATGATGCAACGCTTTGATCATGCACGTATTGCTTTACTTGAACATTCTAAAGCCTTATCAGCGGTTGATCGTATCAACGGCTTTAAAGATACAGTTGCTTTAAATGAGAATTATCAAATAGTAGGAAGTGAAGATTGTTTAGGACAAACGGAACTTGCTTTACCTGCTTTAAATAAAATTATTCAACAAGGAATTGATTTTGATGTTGTCTTTTGTTTGAATGATCCAACGGCTTTAGGAGCACTAGCTTCTATAAAAGAAAATGATTTAGGGCATGATGTTTTTATTTATGGAGTTGATGGTTCACCAAATATAAAGAAATTGTTGGCAGAAACGAAAGCAATTGTGGGGACATCTTCACAATCACCTACTTCTTTAGGAAAAGAAACAATCAAGGTGGCTTATAAGATGTTACACCATAAAAAGTATAAACGCTCAATTATTGTTCCAACAAAATTGATTACCAAAGAAAATATAGAAGAATATGATATAACGGGGTGGCAATAATGAATCATCTTACAAAAGAATATGTTACAAAGTTAAAAGATTCATTATTGTTTATTAATGCGGTTGTTATTATCTATAATGCTTCTTTATTTTTACTTTCTACCAAATATATTTCAGTGCATTATTATGCACGTGATTTCTTAAATAAAGTATCTTATATTACTAGAACACCACAAAATATCTTTTTTGAATCGATTTTTCTTTTTATTATTATTGTTTTATTAATGAAATTAAGAGAAAAAGATAATTTAAAAATGGCGAATGGTCTTGTTTATATCGAAATTATTCTTTCATTTTTATTAATTATTCGTTTAAATGGTTCTTATAATGGAATTTTACTCTTTGTTTTTGCTGATTTACTTTATAATATGAGAAATATTAAACATATGGCCTTACTTTTACTAATGGCCTTTGGTTTATTATTGATTTCAGATTTTAATATTTTATCAAATATTATACATATGCCAAGTATTGAATCTTATTTATCATTTTATCCAAATTCAAGTCGAACATTTATGTTATTTGCTAAAAATATTTTAGCTTCATTAAATGTTGTTGTTTTTATTCTTTATCTTATTTGCCAAGTTTTAGTTCAACAAGAAGAAACAAAGAAAATCAGTAAAGAACTTCAACTTGCTTCAAAAGTCAATGATGAATTAAAAACGTATTCTGCTTTATCTGAAAAAATGGCAGAAGATAAAGAAAGAAAAAGAATTTCAAGAGAGATACATGATACTTTAGGACATGCCTTAACAGGTATTTCGGCGGGAATTGATGCTTGTATTACTTTGATTGATATTGATCCACAAAAGTCAAAAGAACAACTTTTGGTAATTAGTAATGTTGTTCGTGAAAGTATTAAAGATGTTCGACGTTCTTTATATAAGTTAAGACCGGGAGCACTTGATCAAAGAACTTTAAAAGATGGTTTGATTAAAATGATTGAAGAATTTCAAAGTGTTTCTCATTTAAATGTTGATTTGTATTATGAATGGGAAAATGTTGATTTTGAAAATACAAAAGAAGATATTATTTTTAGAATTATTCAAGAAACGATGACAAACGCTTTAAGACATGGACATGCTTCTCATATTGAAATTCATCTTTTTGACGAAGAGGAAAAATATATGATTATTATGCAAGATAATGGAAGTGGCTGTAAGGAAATTCATTATGGATATGGCTTGAAACAAATGCATGAACGTGTTGCTATATTAAATGGAACGATACATTTTTATAGTGAAGAAGGATTTAGAACAGTTGTAGAAATACCAAAAATAGGAGGAAAAAAAGATGATTAAAGTGATGATTGCAGATGATCAAGAACTTATTAGACAGTCTTTACAAATTGTTTTATCAACACATGAAGATTTGAAAGTCGTAGATGCTGTTGAAAACGGTTTTGCAGTTCTTGAGAGTATAAAAAAAGAAAGGCCAGATGTCATTTTAATGGATATTCGTATGCCAGAAATGGACGGTGTTTATTGTACAAAGACGGTCAAAGAAAAATATCCAGATATTAAAATCATTATTCTTACCACTTTTGATGATGATGAATTTGTCTTTAGTGCTTTAAAATATGGAGCAAGCGGTTATTTATTAAAAGGTGTCAGCATGGATGAACTTTATCATGCCATTTGTACAGTTTATAATGGTGGAGCGATGATCAATCCTGATATTGCGACAAAAGTATTTAAACTTTTTTCCAAGATGTCTATGAGTAATTATGCTATCCAAGTCGATGATTCTTTATCAAAAGATTTGACACAGGCTGAATTGAAAGTCATTCAACAAGTTGGTTTTGGTTTATCTAATAAAGAAATTGCTCAAAAACTTTATTTATCAGAAGGAACTGTGCGTAATTATGTTAGCATTGTTTTGTCAAAATTAGAATTACGTGATCGTACGCAACTTGCCATTTGGGCTGTTCAAACAGGGGTCACAATGCAAGAATTTGGTGACGATAATGACTAGAATAAAAAAGGGTATTCTTACATTAGTAAGTCTTTCTTTAGTTCTTATTTATTGCTTGATCAATGATCCAAGTCGTGATATTACTCTTACTTTAGGACTTTATGTTGGAAGCAGTTGGGATGTGCCTAATGGGGAAAGTTATCAAGTTATTGATCAAGCAATCAAGAAATTTGAAAAGAAATACCCCAATGTTCATTTTGAATATAAAAGTGGAATTATAAAAGATGATTATTCTTCATGGCTTGCTAATGAAATTACCAAAGGAACAACACCTGATGTGTTTATGGTACTTCCTGATGATTTTAATACGTTATCTTCTATTGGTATTTTAAAGAATTTAGATCGACTTATTAAAGAAGAACGAATAGATACTTCTCTTTTTTATCAAAGTGCTTTATTTGCTGGAAATAATGGAAGTCAATATGCACTTCCTTATGAAATCAATCCAACAATTATGTGTATCAATCATGATTTACTTACCAAAGAAGGTATTGCTATTCCTTCAAGTAATTGGACCATTGATGATTTTTATAATATTAGTAATCAAGTTACAAAGGATACAAATAATGATGGTGTCATCGATCAATATGGCTATTATGGCTTTGATTGGCAAGATGTTCTTGATTGTTATGGGTTACAAGTTTTTAAAGAAGATAATTGTCATCTTGATAAAAAAGAAGTCAAAGAAGCGTTTTTATATTTGACAAAACTTAAAGCTTTATCAAATGACTATCAAGTTTCATCAGAAGATTTTGATCAAGGGAAAGTTGCCTTTTGTCCTTTGACCTTTGCTCAATATCGTACCTACCAACCTTATCCTTATCGTATTAGTAAATATACATCTTTTAAATGGAGCTGTATTTCAATGCCGGGGACAAAATCAAATACGATTACAACACATTTAGACACTTCGTTAATAGGAATGTCTTCACAAACAAAGCATCAAGAAATAGCGTGGGAATTTTTAAAAATGTTGACGATGGATGGAGATATTCAACAATCCCTACTTGATAATTCGAAGGGAGCCTCTCCTTTAAAGAAGGTCATGTTATCAAAGAAAACAAAGGAAATCTTAGTAAAAGATACAGTCTCCTATGCTTCTTTAGATTCAGATGTTTTAAATAGAATTTTAGAAAATACGTTAGTAGAACCAAAGTTTAAAGAGTATGAAAATATTCTAGAAAAAGCAGATTATTTGATTAATCAAAGTATTGATCAAGGAACAATTGATAATGATCTTAATAAGATACAAAAGAAATTAGAAAATGAATTGAAATAGATAGCTTTTGGCTATCTTTTTTATTTATGACAAATGTCATAGTAGGAATGATATTTGTCAATTTTTTTATGATTTTTGTCACTTAAAAGTCGTGATTGAAGACACGTTGCAAGTGCTTTCATATTTGGTATTCTATAGGTGCAAGGAGGGAAGAACATGAAATATTTAGTATTAGTAAGTCATGGTGAATTTGCAGCTGGTTTAAAAACATCATTAATGATGTTGGCAGGACAAAGGGATGATGTGATTGCTTCAGGTTTACCTGATGGAAAGACAGCAGATGAATTTGCGGAAATCTTTAAAGAAAGTGTTAAGGACATTCATGAAGATGATGAAATTGTTTTATTAGCGGATATTGTAGGAGGATCACCACTTACAACTGCTTTAAATGTTTTAGCTGAAAAAGGTTTAATGGAAAAGACAACAACAATTGGTGGGATGAATTTACCATTAGCCCTTACTTCAGTATTAATGAAAGATACTTTACAAGGGGATTCCTTTGTACAAGCTGTCTTAAGTGAAGCAACAACAGCTTTACAAGAATTTAAAGTCGTAGAAGACGACGAAGATGATATTTAAGGAGGAAGAAAGATGTCAGTATCATTTATTAGAATTGATGATCGTATGATTCACGGTCAAACATGTACACGTTGGGCAAGAGAATACCCATGCGATGGTTTGGTGGCTGTAAACGATAAAGCAGCAAATAATTCAGTATTAAAAGCAGCTTACAAATCAGCCAGTGGAAAGAAAACATTTGTATGGACAATGGAAGCTTGGCAAAAGAAAAGTCAAAAGGTTTTAGATAGTCAAGATCAATATTTCTTAATTACTAAAAATCCTATTGATATGAAAAAAATTCTTGTTGATCAAGGATTTGATTGTGGTATTAAAACAGTTATTGTTGGACCTTGTAATGATCGTGAAGGAGCAACAAAACTAGGAAACAATCAATCCATTACACAAGAAGAAGCCGAAGCTTTTGAAGCTTTAGCTAAAGCAGGTTATACAATCAAATTTGCTTTATTACCAGATGTTTCAATTGGAACATGGGATGATTTTAAAGGAAAATTTGGTTTTTAACAAATATATAAATAAAGGGGAAGAAAAATTATGACAATTAGTTGGTTACAAGCGGCATTACTTGGTTTATTTGCTTGTTTATCAAGTATGCCAGGATTAGGTGGTACTTCCTTTGGTAACTACACATTAGGTCGTCCTTTAATTGGGGGACTTGTTTGTGGGATTATCTTAGGAGATATCAAAACAGGTATTTTAGTAGGGGCAGCAATGCAAGTTGTCTACATTGCATTAGTTACTCCAGGTGGAACCGTTTCAGCAGACGTTCGTGCTGTAAGTTACATTGGGATTCCACTTGCAATGGTAGCGTTAAATAGTTATGGTTTATCTGCTGCCACAAAAGATGGAGCAGCTCTTGCAACTTCATTTGGAACAATGGTTGGTACTTTAGGTACAGTATTGTTCTACGGAACAGCAACAATCAACTTAGCATGGCAACATGTTGGATGGAAAGCTGTTGAAAAAGGGGATTATCATAAATTATATCTTGTAGATATGGTATTACCTTGGATTTCACATATTTTATGTTCATTTATTCCAGCCTTAATTATGTGTAAATTAGGAGCAGATGTTGTTGAACTTATTAAAACAACATTACCTATGGATGGTTTAGCTATGAAAACTTTATTTACAGTTGGATCATTATTACCATGTGTCGGAATTGCAATCTTATTAAAACAAATTGTTACAAAAGCAGTTGATTTCATTCCATTTTTCTTTGGATTTACTCTTGCTGCTTCAATGGGAATCAATTTAGTTGCGGCAACAGTGATTGCTGGTATGTTTGCTTTAATTAACTACAAATTAAAAATGTTACAAAATCAAAGAGTAGCTGCACCTGCAGGAGACTTTGATGATGAAGATGAGGAGGATATTTAAGATGGAAAAGAAACTATCTAAAAAAACATTAACTAAATCCTTCCACAATTGGTATTATGGAAACTTAACATGCTTCTCTCAAGAACATATGCAAACTTTTGGTTATCTATGCTCTATGTTACCAGTAGTAGAAGAACTTTATGATAAAAAAGAAGATCAAGCAAGATCAATGAAAACATACACTGCTTTCTTTAATACAGAACCTCAACTTGGTACTGTTATTGTTGGGATGACAGCTGGGTTAGAAGAAGCACGTGCAAACGGAACAGAAGATGTTGATGATGAAACAATCAATGGTTTAAGAGCTGGTTTAATGGGACCAATCGCCGGTATTGGGGATTCCCTAGTTGTAGGAACAGTTATTCCTATTTTACTTGGTATTGCTTTAGGTATGTCTACAGGAGGTTCTCCTCTTGGAGCTATCATGTACATCATTGTATGGAACTTATTTGCTTACTTTGGAATGAAATTCTTATATTTCAAAGGATATGAATTAGGTGGAAAAGCGGTAGATTTCTTAGTTGGTCCTCAAGGAGAAGCTTTAAGAGAATCAGTTACGATGTTAGGTGGTATTGTTATCGGTGCTGTATCAGCAACATGGATTTCAGTAACAACTTCATTTACGATGACCGCAGCTGGAGCTAAAAAACCTTTCATAGATTTACAAAAAACATTAGATGGTGTTTATCCAGGATTATTAACAGCAGTCTTTGTTGTTGGATGTTGGTATTTATTATCTAAAAAGAAAATGTCACCAATTAAAGTAATGTTATTATTAGTTGTTGTTGCCTTTATTGGTGTATTTGTTGGATTCTTCAATCCAGGATTATCTTATTAAAAGGAGAAAAAAAGATGAATAGTCAAGAAAAACAAGGATATATAGATGAAATTAATTATCAAAAGAAAATGATTCATAATCTTATAAAATGGTTACGCAATTTATTCTTCCTTTCCTCTCTGGGAGTCTTATTGATGTATTATTTTTCAAATATCCTATTTGTAAAAATCTTTGCAATCATATTAATAATAATATCTATATTAGCGATTATCCTTGTTGGAAAGGCTATTTACAGTGGTAAGAAAAACATAAATAAAATTGTTGATCAGTTTTCCTTCAAATATAAAAACTCTCTATAACTCATACAAAAAACCGCTTAGGCGGTTTTTATGTTATACTTTATTTGGTGATATTATGATAACAAATAAAATCAATACAATTTTAAATAACAGTCAACAAGGTGATATCGATTATGCGATCTGTAACTATATTAAAATGAATTTAAAAGAAGTTGCTTTTATGTCCATTGAAGAACTTGCAAGAAAAAGCTATGTTTCAAAAGCGAAGATCTCTAAATTTATCAAAAAATTAGGTTATGATAATTATATTGCCTTTAAAGATGATTGTTTATTAGAATTAGAAATTAGAAAACAAGTCACAAATACCAACTATTTTCTTACAAAGAAGCATCTTCATGATTCATTATCTTGGATTGAAAAGAATTTAATGAAAATTGAACAAAGTCAAATCGATTACTTTGTAAGAAAAATAAAAGAAGCTAAGCATATTTATCTTTATGGAATTGCTTATTCACATTTACTTTGTCAATATGTTCAATACGAAGGAGATCTTTTTCAAAAAGATATTCTTGTTTTAGATGAAAATGAGGTAGCTATTGATCGGTTAAAAGAGGATGATTTATTAATTGTTATTGGTGTAGAAGAAGATGCCTTAAGTAAACAATCTTCACGTTGTTTACGAAAGTTTTTAAGAAATCAAGGAAATAAACTTTTGCTTTCAACTCAATTGATCGATCAAACAATGTTGAAATCTTTTGAAGGGACTTTGCTTGTATCTATCGATCATTTAGAAATGAAAGAAAGAAGACTTCTTTTTCGTTATTTAATAGATATGTTGGTATCACGCTACTTTGAATTAGAATGTGCTTAATGCACATTTTTTTCATCTTGTCAAGAAAGTTTATGAAATATAAAAAAGAAAAGAAATTTATTTATTTTAAAGTAAAGTAACCCATAAGGAGGGCTTATGGAAGAAAAATTAACTATTAAACAATTATTCGCTATTTTAGCCGCAGGTTTGTTTTCTTTTTGTGGTGTTTTGATTGAAACAGCGACAAATATTACTTTTCCTACATTGATGAATGAGTTTCATATTTCAACATCACTTGTTCAATGGATGACAACAGGAAATTTATTGATGATGGGTATTATGATTCCTATTTCATCTTATTTAAAAAGAAGATTTCAGACAAAAAAATTATTTTTGACAGCAGGGTTCTTATTTTCAATAGGATTGATTGTTGATGTCTTTGCACAACAGTTTACTTTATTGCTTATAGGAAGATTTATACAAGGAGCAGGGGTAGGAATTGCACTTCCTATGATGTATAACATCATTTTAGAAGAATCACCGAAAAGATTTCTTGGCTTAATGATGGGATGTGGTTCTTTTGTGACGGCTGCAGCACCCGCTATTGGACCAACTTTTGGGGGAATTATGACACAATATTTTACTTGGCGCTATATTTTTATTTGTGTTTTACCAGTTATTATTCTGGCAAGTTTTATAGGTTATTTTTGTATGAGTGAACAAATAATTAATAAACATGAAAAATTTGATCTTTTAAGTTTTATAGCGGTAGCGTTAGCTTTTGTTTCTTTAATTATGGGGTTTTCTAATTTAAATCAGATAGTTGATGATTTAGTATGTGTTTTGGGTTGCTTTATTATTGGAATAATCAGTTTATATTATTTTACTAAAAGACAACTGCATATTAAAAATTCTTTAATTCGTATAGAAATATTCAATCATAAAGGTTTTACGTTTCATACTTTAGCTATTATGTTTCTACAAATGACAACACTTGGATATGGTTTATTATTACCGACATTTGTCCAAATTGTTTTAAAACAATCAGCAACAGATGCAGGGGTCGTTTTACTTCCAGGAGCCATTGTTGGTGCTGTGTTTGCACCAATAGGTGGATTGATACTTGATCGTCTTGGTGCTAAAAAGCCAATTATTCTAGGGTTATGCGGTAGCTTTATTGCCACATTTTGTTTCTTATTCTTTTTTGAAAATCTTACATATCAATCATGTATCTTATTCTATTTTATTTATAGTCTAGGCATTGGTTTAATTGTTGGTAATACCATGACATCTGCGATGTCTTATTTACCAAAAAATCTACAGGCAGATGGGAATGCTACGTTACAAACATTGATGCAACTTTCAGGGGGAATAGGAACGTCCATTACAGCAACTATTTTAGCGTTTGTACAACAAGAAACAAACTTATATGATGGGACAAATAGAGGTGCATTGTTTGTTTTGATTTTTTTAATGTTTAATATTAATATTGTTATTTTAAGTCAATATTTTGCTTTTAAAGGAGGAAAGAAAAATGAATTTTAAAGGTAAAGTGGTTATAATTACCGGAGGAACAAGTGGTATTGGAAAGCAAGCAGCGATTGCTTTTTCAAAGCAAGGTGCAAAAGTTGTGACTTTAACTGTTGATCGAGAAGAAGTGTGCAAGCAAGCAATAAAAGAAATAGGAAATGAAGCTTTTTATATTCACTGTGATGTTTCTAAAGAAGAAGATGTAAAAAAAGCTATTGAAGAAGTTGTTTTAAAATATGGACGTCTTGATTGTGCATTTAATAATGCGGGTATTGGACCAGATGGGGTACGTATGCCTTATGAATCCTTAACAGAAATTTCTGAAAAAACATGGGATTTAGTAGTTGATGTGGATATGAAAGGTGTTTTTCTTTGTTTAAAATATGAATTATTACAAATGCAAAAACAAGGTTTTGGCGCAATTGTTAATACGGCTTCTATTGGTGGATATAAAATGGCACCTGGATTTGCTGCTTATGGTCCAGCGAAAGCAGCAGTTATTGCTTTAACAGAAATGGCGGCTTTAGAAAATGCAACACTTGGTATTCGTGTCAATGCTATTTGTCCAGGTCCAACCATGGGAACAGAACTGACCAAAAATTCACTTTCAACTAATCCTCATGAAGAAGAAATGTTGAAAGAACATGTGATTCCTATGAAAAAACTAGCGACAACTCAAGAAGTCGTGAACGCTGTCTTATGGTTAAGTAGTGAAGAAGCAAGTCATACAACAGGACAAAAAATATTTATAGATGGTGGAATGCATATTGCATAGAAGGGAGAGAAAGATGATTAAACATGTATCGGTATTTACTTTAAAAGATAAAAATGAAATTAAACATTTTGTTGAAATGTTAGAAGAAGTTGGTAAAAAATGTCCTTTGATTATTAAAAGTGAAATAGGAGTAAATATGAGTGAACAACAATCTGTGGGACCTCATTTCGGTGATGTGATTCAAATTGTTGAATTTTCTAATAGGATAGACTTACAAAAATATCCTCAATCAAAGGAACATCAAAAGCTGTTAATGGATGGCCCAGAAATGGAAACTGTTACCGCAATAGATTATATAATTTAAGCATTCATATATTAAAGAGCATTCATTCAAAATAGGGCTCTTTTTTTCATTTTACATTTATTTTTATGATTAAACAGTCAAAATATAATTGACTTTGTGATTGAACGGTCATATAATAAACGCGTAAGAGGTGATCAGTATGGATAATCAACGCCATCAAATTATTTTAAATGAATTAGATAAAAAAGGAAATGTGACTGTAGCTTCCCTTGTTGAACTTACAGGAGCGAGTGAATCAAGTATACGACGAGATTTAGTAGAACTTGATCATCAAGGATTCTTAAAAAGAGTTCATGGGGGTGCAACCCTTATTCCTAAGGTAACACATACGATTGAAGATCCATTAGGAAAAAGACAATTATTAAATGCTGATGAAAAGAAAAAAATTGCAAAGTATGCAGCAGGAATGATTGAAGCCAATGATGTGGTTTATTTAGATGCAGGTTCATCAACTTTAGAGTTGATTGAATATTTAGATCAAAAAGAAGCACACTATATTACTAATGGTTTAATGCAAGCTCAACAATTGACCCTTAAAGGATTTCATGTAGTATGTCTTGGTGGAGAAGTGAGAAATATTACAGGGGCATGTGTGGGTGCTAGTACGATGAAGTCATTAAGTCGTTATCATTTTTCTAAAGGTTTCTTTGGAACAAATGGAATTGATTTAATGAATGGTTTTACGACACCAGATAGTGAAGAAGCTGTTATTAAGGAATTGGCTATGGAACGTTGTCAAATGAGTTATGTTTTATCGGATCATAGTAAATTTAATAAGGTGTATCATGTGACCTTTGGTCAAATAAATGATGCGGTGATTATTACAGATCATTGTGAAAAAGAAATTAAAGAACAAGCGACAGTTGTGGAGGTTAGAGATTAATGATTTATACAATTACTTTTAATCCATCTTTGGATTATATTATGCATGTTGATTGTTTTGAAGAAGGGGAAACAAACCGTTCAAAGCAAGAAGAAATTTATCCTGGAGGAAAAGGATTTAATGTTTCAACAATTTTAAGTCGTTTGAATCTTGAAACAACAGCTTTAGGGTTTGTTGCAGGATTTACAGGTGAAGAAATTGTTAAAGAATTAAAAGAAAGAGGATTTGACTGCGATTTATGTCAGTTAGAAAGTGGTCTTTCAAGAATTAATGTGAAGATGAAAGGGGCTAAAGAAACTGAAATTAATGGAAGTGGTCCAGATATTCCTCAAGAAAAATTAGATGAGTTATTTGAAAAATTAGATTATTTAAAAGAAAACGACACATTAGTTCTTGCAGGAAGTATTCCTTCTTCTTTACCTGATGATATTTATGAACAAATTATGAAAAAACTCGATCAACAAGGAATTAAAATCATTGTTGACGCAACTAATGATTTATTAAAGAAAGTATTACCTTATCATCCTTTCTTAATTAAACCAAATCATCGTGAATTAGAAGAATTATTCAATGTTAAAATTGAAAATAAAGAAGATCTAATTCACTATGCTCGAAAACTTCAAGAACAAGGAGCTATTAATGTTCTTGTTTCCCTTGGAAAAGATGGTGCTATTTTAGTAAGTGAAGACACACATGTTTATTATTGTGCAGGGGCTAAAGGAAAACTTTTAAATAGTGTTGGTAGTGGAGATAGTATGGTTGCTGGATTCATTGCTGGATATTTAAAGGATAAAAAATATGATGAAGCTTTAAAATTAGGAAGTGCTTGTGGCGGAGCAACAGCATTTAGTGAAGATCTTGCCGAAGTTTCCATGATTCAAGAAGTCTATAAACAATTACAAGTGGAGGAACTATAAATGAAAATCTTAGATTTATTAAAAAATGTTTCGATTGATGTTAATGCTACATGTTCAAATAAAGATGAAGCCATTGATACATTAGTTTCATTAATGGCAAAGCAAGGAAACTTAAATGATCAAGATGTTTATAAACAAGGAATTTATGCACGTGAAGAATTAAGTACAACAGGAATTGGGGAAGGAATTGCTATTCCTCATGCTCAAAGTGAAGCTGTAAATGCCCCAGGACTTGCAGCAATGGTTGTTAAAGACGGTGTCGATTATCAATCTTTAGATAATCAACCAGCAAAACTTTTCTTTATGATTGCAGTTCCTAAAACAGGTGGAAACGAACATCTACAAATTCTTGCTATGCTATCACAAATGTTGATGGATACAGACTTTAAAGATTCTTTAATTAACGCACAAAGTGTAGAAGAATTTATGGATTTAATCAATCAAAAAGAAGCAGCACAAAAAGCAAAAGAAGAAGAAAAAGAAGAAGCACAAAAAGAATTTACAGGAACTTATCGTTTGCTGGCAGTAACTGCTTGTCCTACAGGTATTGCTCATACGTATATGGCGGCTGAAGCTTTAGAAGAAAAAGCAAAACAAATGGGAATTACCATTAAAGTTGAAACAGATGGTAGTGGTGGTACGAAAAATGCCCCAACTACAAAAGAAATTGAAGAATGTGAAGCGATTATTGTTGCAGCGGATAAAAATGTTGAAATGGCTCGTTTTAATGGAAAACCAGTGATTCAAGTTAAGGTGGCAGATGGGATCAATAAAGCAGAAGAGTTAATCAATGAAGCCTTAAGTGGAAATGCCCCAATTTATCATGCAGATCACATATCAACAACTGTTGAAAGTGAAAATGATGAAAGTGTTGGTCGTCAAATTTATAAACACTTAATGAATGGTGTTAGTCATATGTTACCGTTTGTTATTGGTGGAGGTATTTTAATTGCTTTAGCTTTCTTATTTGATGATTATACAATTGATCCAAGCAACTTTGGTAAAAATACCCCATTAGCGGCTTTCTTTAAAACAACAGGAGATACAGCTTTTGGTTTCATGTTACCAATTCTTGCTGGATATATTTCGATGTCAATTTCTGATCGTCCAGGTCTTGCTGTCGGATTTGTTGGTGGAGCATTAGCTAACCAAGGAAATTCAGGATTTTTAGGAGCACTTGTTGCTGGGTTTGCAGCTGGATATTTAATGAAGGGGTTACGTAAATTATTTGATTATTTACCAGATGCTTTTGAAGGTTTAAAACCAGTTCTTTTATATCCGTTCTTTGGATTGTTATTAATGGCACTACTAATGACATTTATTATCAATCCACCTGTTGCTGCTATTAACACAGCTCTTACAAATGCTTTAAATTCAATGGGTGGTTCAAGTAAAGTAATTTTAGGAATGTTACTTGGTGGTATGATGGCTATTGATATGGGTGGTCCAATCAATAAAGCAGCTTATGTTTTTGGGACTGCATCGATTGCTTCAGGAAACTATGATATCATGGCTGCGGTTATGATTGGTGGTATGGTTCCACCACTTGCGATTGCTCTTGCAACATTCTTCTTTAAAAATCGTTTTACTAAAAAAGAACAACAAACAACACTCACAAATGTAATTATGGGATTGTCGTTCATTACTGAAGGTGCTATTCCATTTGCAGCCTCAGATCCACTTCATATTTTACCTGCTTGTGTTGCTGGGTCAGCTGTTGCGGGTGCTTTATCAATGTTCTTTAATTGTACATTGATGGCTCCTCATGGTGGTATCTTTGTTATTGGTGTTATTTCAAATCCTTTAGGATATTTATTTGCCTTAGCTATTGGTTCAGTTGTAGGAAAGTTTGGTTTAGCGTTATTAAAGAAACCATTAAAATAATATATGAGATTCTAGGTATTTCTATCTAGAATCTTTTTGTATGTTTTTTCTTTTTTTATCAATACTTTAAAAGAAAGGAAGATATTATGAAAAAAGAAGAAACAATGTTATTATTACAAGAATGTGATGCTGGTTTAAAAATGGCCATTTCTTCAATTGATGAGGTATTAGATACGATTCAAAATCAAGAATTTAAACAATTAAGCATTGATATTAAAAATCGTCATCAAAAACTAAAAGAAGAAGTTGATTATTTACTTAAAAAATACGAAATAAAAGAAAAGGAAGCTTCTTTAATGGCTAAAAGTATGTCTTGGATGAAGATGAATTTTAAAATTGCAATGGATCATGAAGATTCAACAGTAGCCTCTTTGCTTTTTCAAGGATGTGCTATGGGTGTAGAATCTTTGTATCATTATCTTCATGTTTATCAAGAAGCACATTCTAAAATAAAAGATATTGCTTTAAAATTAATAAAAATTGAAGAAGATTATAGTGAACAATTAAAGAACTATTTATGAAGCCCAAAAGAGGCTTCTTTTTACATTAAAGATTTACAAAATAGAATAATTTTAATACAATTTAATGTATATCAAATAAAATTTCTAAAAAATGCAATTGATGTAAATACATTTTAATCTTTAACTTAATTGACCATTTGAAATAAATAATGATTAAGCGTCAAGTTTTGTATAAATTCAAATCTTATTTAATAAGATTTGACAGATGATTAATTAAGATTTTTAAAATAAAATTAACTAAAATGTATTATTTTTTATAATTGAAAGAATATTGCATTCAAGATATATACATAGTATTATATAATGAAATCTAATATGCGAGATAGCATTTTTGATAAATTAAAGCGACTTTCCTTAATGAGTAATTCTTATTATTTTGTTTAAAATGAGTTGAAAATTGAGGGGGGGGGTACTAATATATAATGTAGGGGAGGAAGTGCTATGAATAAATTAAACGATGAAATACAATCCTATAGAAGAATGATTGATGTTTTAGATCAATGCATTGATGATTATCTTTTTGTTATCGATATTGAAAATGATTCTTGTTATATTTCTCCTCATGCGGAAGTACGTTTTAAAATGGAAAATCATGAATTTAAAAATCCTATAGAAAAATTTAAAGAATTTATTTATTACAAGGATTATGATCTTGTTATGGAAGATCTTGATTTGATTTTTACTGGAAAAAAAATTTCATAATTTGCAATATCGTTGGTTGAGTAAAGCAGGAAAAGCGATTTGGATCAATTGTCGTGGGAGTGCTATTTATGATGAAAATCATCAGATTAAATATTTAGTAGGATGTATTAACGAAATTGGAAAGAAACAAATTGCGGATAATGTGAGTGGATTGTTAGGTGAAACAAGTTTTAAAAACTTAATTATTCCTATTCAAGATGATATGCATAGAGGTTTTGTTTTAAGATTAGGAATTGATAATTTTAAAAATATTAATGAAAATTATGGATTAAAATATGGTGATGAAATTTTAAAACAAACAGGTAATTGTATTAAAGAACATCTATTAAATCATCAAAAGCTTTATCGTATTGTTTCAGATGAATTTATTATTTTAGATTTATTCGGAGATAAAAGAGACGCTAAAAACTTATATAATTGTATTCGTGATAGTATTACAGCTTATGTTGAATCAATCAACTATGAAGTTTATCATACTTTGTCGGCGGGTGCTTTATGCTTTGAAGAAAATCCAACTGCAAGTTATACAGAAATCATGAAATGGACGGAATTTGGTTTAAGTAAAGCTAAAAAAGATGGAAAAAACATGTGTTATGTTTTTAAAACAGAGGATTATAGAAAATTCCAACGTAAGAGTGAATTGATTAAATGTTTACATCAAGCTGTTGATCATGATTTTGTTGGATTTGAAGTTCATTTCCAACCGATTGTCCAAGTGGATAAAAATAGAATTACAAGTTTAGAGGCACTTTTAAGATTTGAATGTGATACGTTTGGAAAAGTGACACCTTATGAATTTATTCCTTTATTAGAAGAAAGTAATTTAATTATTCCAGTAGGGAAATGGGTTTTGGAACAATCTATACAGGCTGTTTGTTCGTTAAAACCATTTATTCCTGATTTAAAGGTTCATGTTAATATCTCTTATGTACAAGTATTAAAAACACCTATATTAAAAGATATTTTAAATATTATAAATCGCTACGATATTGAAAAAAATCAATTAGTAGTTGAACTTACAGAAAGTGGCTTTATTGAATCAGATGCAAGTTTTACCAATTTCTGTAAGAATTTAAAAGAAAATAATATTCAATTAGCCTTAGATGATTTTGGAACAGGATATTCTAATTTTCATTATTTATATAATCTAAAACCAAATTGTATTAAGATCGATAGAGGATTAATGCAAAATGCTTTATCAAATGATTATGAAAATCTTTTATTAAAACATATGATTGATATGTCACATAGTGTCGGGGTTAAAATGTGTATAGAAGGTGTTGAAACAGAAATAGAATTACATAAAATAATGAATATGGAAACAGACTATATTCAAGGATATTATTATAGTAGACCTTGTTCATTAGATGAATTAAAATATAAACTTGAAAATCATTTGATTATTAAAGAAGCTTAAGGGCTTCTTTTTATATATAAAAAGAGCTTCGTTTGAAGCTCTATCTGATTTGATTATATTTAGCGATACTTGTTTGACGGTGAATATCAAAGCACATTCCCATGGCAATCATATAGGAAAGTAAAGAAGATCCACCATATGATAAAAACGGTAAGGTGATACCAGTAATTGGTAATAATCCTAAAATCATGGCGATATTCCAAAATTGTTGGAAAATCATACAGCCAAAAATACCGGCAATAAAATATTTATCACTTTGATGGGTTGCTTTTAACCCAACATAAAGAATAATAACATCAAGTGCTAAAACAGAAACTAGCGTAATAGCAGCTCCGACAAAGCCAAATCCTAAAGTTATAACAGAGAAAATAAAGTCTGTATGTGCTTCTTGTAAGGAAATAATGACTGTCTCAAAGCCATGACCAAATAAACCAGCAGTTCCATAAGCCATCATCGCGTTGTAAAGCTGATAACCTTGACTTTGATAGGTTCCCTCAGGGTCTACCCAGCCATAGAAACGATCAAGTTTATGTCCTGTAATAATAGAAGAAAAGATATCTTGCCTAAAAATAAAGAGATATGTGAAAATAATCAAGACGACCGCTACAACTGCAAAACCAACAATATACCATTTTCTATTAATACCAGAAGCAAATAAAATAACGACAACGGCAAAAGCCATAATTAAAGTAACTCCGGCATCATTTTGAAGATAAGTTAAAATCATTGGTGGTAAGGCAATTTTCGCAACTTTCCAGATAAGTTGTAAATCTGATTCAAAAGTATGAATAAGATATCTTTCATTATGTAATGAGATGGTTTTAGACATACATATAATCATGACAACTTTCATAAATTCAGAAGGCTGGAAAGAAAATCCTGGGAAGTTATACCAAGATGTTGCTCCGTTTAAATCTTTCGCAAAAGGAATGATATGCATTCCTAATTTATAGATCGCAAATCTTTGAATGACAAGTCCTACGAGAAAAACAATAAGGATGCCGTAGAAAATCCACATTCCTGAATAAATACGATCATTTCCAAAACGACTAATAAGGTAAATAAGACCGACACCAATACCATAATAAAGAAGCTGCTTTGTCCAATATCCTGTTGGATTTGGATAGGTGATATATCCTGCAGCACATTTAATTGTATAACAACTGATTAAACAAAGTATAAATAAAATCGTAGCCAATGGCCAACAAATTGTTGAATCAAAATATTTTTTCATTTTGTCACCCCTTGTGTTTTATAGTATACTATAAATATATCATAAAAGAAATTTTTTTTAGAAAGGAAATGAATATGTCAGATTATTTTATTTATATTCTTATAGCCGTAGTGCTTATTGTTTTAGTATGGTTTATTTTTGCGAAGGGGTTAAAGAATAAAAAGCCAAAAGAAGTGACTTTAAAGGATATTCCTATCGATTTAGAAGCATTGATCAATGCTTTTGGTGGAATAGATAATATTAGAGAAACAGAAGCACAAGGAAGCAAGATACGAGTCTTTGTAGAAAATGATGATTTAGTTAAAGTGAATGTTTTAAAAGAATTAGGGGCTAGTGGAATCATTCAATCTACGGGGAAAGTAACTGTGATTCTCGGTAAATTCTCAAGTGAAATCAGTGGAATTATAAATGATAAGAAATAGAAAATATAAGGAGGGATAAGCATGAAAGAGAGAATACAGATGTATGAACCCTTTTTTCATCATTATTATATAGACGAAGTCTTGAATAATTATGAATTAGAGACATTGATTCGTGTAAAAAAAGATGATTATGAACAAAGTATTGCTTATGTTAAACTTGTTTCGGTGTATTCTCATCATGCAGACCTTGAAGAAATACAACAACAAGTAGACTCCATTCGCTTCATGATGGAAACTTATGAAGATTATGAAGAGTTTGAACAATATCTTATTGAAAATGAAGATCATAAAGTCATTGGTATTGATTTATGTGCGCTTACTTATAATCATCATTTTGATGAGTTGGAATTAGAGGAGTTAACACCCGATCAATATTATCAAGTAGGACTTTATTACTATGATCAAAGAAAATATGATGAAGCTCTTGAATGTTTTCGTTTAGGAGAAGAATGTGAAGATGTTGATTGTTTATGTGTTTTAGGCTATATGTATGAAAAAGGACAAGGTGTTAAACAAAATAATCAAGTAGCAATGACTTATTATAAACTCGCGAGTGATTTAGGAAGTGTTGTTGCTTCATGCAATCTTGCTTATTTTTATGAATACGGTATTGATGTTGAACAAGATTATGAAAAAGCATATGAATTATATTCGTTAGGCTTGGATGAAAAATTTCCTCGCTCATTGTTTTCAACTGCTTTTTTCTTGCAACATGGTTTAGGTGTGGAACAAGATTTGGAAGAAGCATTTTATCGCTTTGAAGAAGCTGCGGCTTTAGGACATAATGATGCCATTTGTGCCCTTGGTGAATGTTATGAATTTGGTCAAGGGGTTAGTCAAGATTATCAAAGAGCTTTTCATTATTATGAAAAAGCTTCTTATGAAGAAAGCAGTCTCGCTAAGTATAAGTTAGGACGTTTTTATGATCTAGGTTTAGGTTGCAATGAAAATCATCAAAAAGCTTTTTATTGGTATCAAGAAGCCGCTAAAGATGATTTAGATGTTGCGATAACTGCACTTGCAACGTGTTATGAATTTGGTCGTGGTATTGAAAAAGATAGTCAAAAAGCTTTGGAATATTATTTAAAAGCAGCGCATATGGGCTATGTGAATGCTCAATATTGTTTGGGCTATTTTTATGAAATGCATAGTGAAATAGAAAATTCATTAAATGAAAGTTTTTATTGGTATTTAAAAGCAAGTAAACAAGGAGATAGCCAAGCGATGTTGGCTGTAGCTTATTACTATGGCCATGGTTTAGGAACAACAAAAAATGAAGAAAAGGCTTTTGAATTTTACCAAAAGGCTTTACAGTTTGGTGAAAAAGAAGCTTATTATCATCTTGGAATTTGTTATTTAGAAGGAAAAGGAGTCAAACAAGATAAAGGCAAAGCAATTGCATTACTTGCTCTTGTTGAAGATCAATATAATTTGGCTGCTTATTTAATAGGTCAATATTTTAAAGAAAGGCATGATACTCATGAAGCAATTCATCATTTTAAAATCGCTATTCAAAAAGAAGATGAAGAACAATCTCTTTATCAACTTGCACTCTATGGTGAACAAGGTATTGAAATAAGTGAAGATGAGATGATGGATTATCTTTTAAGAAGTGCTAAAAAAGGATATTCACCAGCACTTGTCAAATATGCTTATTATTTAGAAAATGGGATTTATGTTGAAAAAGATTATCAAATGGCTTATGAATATTATTTGTCTGCTTGTCAAAAACAAAATAGAGAAGGTTTCTATCATTTAGGAAGATGGTTTTTCTATGGAATAGGTCAAAAAGAAGATAAACAAAAAGCCATGCAATATTATAAACAAGCCAGTGATTATCATTATTCAAAAGCAAGTTTTATGCTTGGTTATATGTATCATTATGGTGATGGAACATCTAAAGATTTAAAAAAAGCAAAAGAATATTATCAACTTGCACTTCAAGATGGTTGTCTTGAAGCACAAAAGGAATTAGATAAATTAGAGGTAGAAAAATGAGTTTTAAAACAAAATTAGAAAAATACGCAAAATTAATAGTTCAATCTGGATTAAATGTACAGGAAAAACAAACTGTTGTCATTAGTGCGTCTATTGAAAGTTATCAACTTGTTCGCGAAGTGACAAGACAAGCTTATCTTGTGGGAGCTAAAGAAGTTGTTGTTCATTACAGTGATGAAGAAGTGACACGTATGAAATATGAAAATATGGCAGAGGATGATTTCTTACAAGTACCGACATGGTTTTCAACTTTTAGAAATGATTATGCTTTAATGAATGCATGTTTTTTATACATTGATGATGAAAATCCAGAAATGCTTGCAGGGATTGATCCTAAAAAGATTTCAAATTGGCAAAGAGCGGTTAAAAAAGCATGTAAAACTTATTTTGATTTGTCAGATAATATGACAAATGCTTGGTGTATTGTTGGTGGTGCTACCCAAAAATGGGCAAATAAAGTTTATCCAGACATGTCAAATCAAGAAGCTCTTGATAGTTTATGGAATGCAATTTTTAAAGCAGCTAAAATTGATGAAGAACATGATCCCGTTGAATTATGGAATCAACATCGCCAATCTTTTGAAAAAAGAGTAAATCATTTAAATAGTCTTAATTTAAAGAAACTTTATTATAAAAATAGTAAAGGAACAGAAATTACGATTGGATTAAATGAGGATTATTTATTTGCTGGTGGAGGAAGTTATTTAAAAAATGGTGTTTATAATTTTCCAAATATTCCAACCGAAGAAATCTTTACATCACCTAATAAAGATGATGTAGAAGGAATTGTCTTTAGTTCTTTACCTTTAAGTTATGGTGGAAATATTGTTGATGAATTTTATTTACGCTTTAAAGATGGACAAGTGATTGATTTTGGTGCAAAAAATGGTTATGAAGTTTTAAAAGGAATTATTGATAGTGATGAAGGTAGTAAACGCTTAGGAGAAATTGCTTTAATTCCCTATCATTCACCGATCAATGAATTAAAAACGCTATTCTATAATACGCTTTATGATGAAAATGCTTCTTGTCATATGGCTCTTGGTATTGGGTTTTCAGAGTGTATTAAAGGTGGTATTGATATGAATAAAGAAGAATTATTTAAAAAGGGTATTAATGATTCTTTAGTTCATGTTGATTTTATGATGGGAACAGAAGATTTAATGATTGATGGTATTTTAGAAGATGGTAGTCATGTAAAAATCTTTGAGAATGGAAATTTTGTATTTTAACGAAAGTGGGTAAAACCCACTTTTTGTGATTTAAAGGAAGAATTTTTTCATAAATAAGTAGCAATTCTACCTATTTTGTGGTAATAATTGTAATGTTGAAATTAAAGAATAAAAATGTATATAGATTGAGGGAGGACGCAATGGAAGATTTAAGACAACAAATTGAAAAAAGAAGAACATTTGCGATTATTTCCCATCCAGATGCTGGTAAAACAACATTAACTGAAAAGTTCTTACTTTATGGAGGAGCAATCCAACAAGCAGGAACAGTTAAAGGAAAGAAAAACAGTAAACATGCGACAAGTGACTGGATGGAAATTGAAAAACAAAGAGGGATTTCAGTAACATCTTCTGTATTACAATTTAATTATCAAGGATATTGTATCAATATTTTGGATACTCCAGGACATCAAGACTTCTCGGAAGATACTTATCGTACTTTAATGGCAGCAGATTGTGCTGTTATGGTTATCGATGCAAGTAAAGGGGTCGAAGATCAAACACGTAAATTATTTAAAGTTTGTACAATGCGTCATATTCCTATTTTCACTTTTATTAATAAGATGGATAGAGAAGCAAGAGATCCTTATGAATTAATGGAAGAAATTGAACAAGAATTAGGAATTGAAACATGTCCAGTAAACTGGCCAATTGGTTCAGGAAAACGTTTTGCAGGGGTTTATGAAAGAGATGACAAAGAAGTTATTCGCTTTATTCCTGTAGATGGTGGAAAAAAAGAAGTTGAAACAGAAATTTTAAAAGCGGATGATCCTAAATTAAAAGAATACGTTGAAGATGAACTATATGATAAGTTACAAGAAGATATTGAATTGCTCGATATGGCAGGAAATGAATTTAGCTTGGAAGCAGTACGTGCTGGTAAGTTATCACCTGTATGTTTTGGTTCAGCTCTTACAAACTTTGGAATTGAACCATTCTTAAAACATTTCTTAAATATGACAACACCTCCAACACCAAGAATGGCAGATGGAGAAGTCATTGATCCTTATCAAGAAAATTTCTCAGCCTTTGTTTTCAAAATTCAAGCAAATATGAATTCAAGACATCGTGATAGAATGGCATTCTTTAGAATTTGTTCAGGTAAATTTGAAAAAGGAATGGAAGTTTATCATTATCAAGGAAAGAAAAAAATTAAATTAAATCAATCAAAACAATTAATGGCAGATGAACGTAGTGAAGTAAATGAAGCCTATGCAGGAGATGTCATTGGTGTCTTTGATCCGGGTATTTTCTCTATTGGTGATACCATTACAACAGGTAAAAAACATTTTGCTTTTGAAGGGATTCCTACATTTGCGCCAGAACATTTTGCGATGATTCGTAATAAAGATACCATGAAAAGAAAACAATTTGTAAAGGGTGTAGAACAAATTGCTAAAGAAGGAGCTATCCAAATCTTTACGGAGCTTGGTGGCGGTATGGAAGAAATTATTGTTGGGGTTGTTGGTGTACTTCAATTTGAAGTTCTTGAACATCGTTTAAAAAATGAATATAATGTAGAAATTCATAAATCACCACTCCCTTATCAATATATTCGTTGGGTAAAAGAAGGTACAAATTTAAAATCATTAAATCTTTCTTCAGACACAAGAAAAGTTCAAGATTTAAAAGGTCAACCATTATTGCTTTTCACAAATGATTGGGGTGTTCGTTGGGCACAAGATAAAAATAAAGACCTTGAATTATTAGAATTTTCTAAAAACTAAAATTATAGTTAAAAATGACAAATTTCATATATGACATTTGTCATTTTTTGTTAAATAAATAAAAAAGATTAATTCTTATTAAAATAAGAGCATGTGGATGGTAAATAAATTTCTTTTTTTCATATTTCCCTCCTTTGCGTATCTTTATTATATTATAGAAATTTGTCATATATAATCTTGTGTTGTACAATAATAGGGAAATGGGGTGATCATAATCGCTAATACAGGTAAAAGATGCCTTTGTAGATGTATTGTGTCTATGGAGGTTATTATTGGTAAAGAAAAGAATACGTTATTTGAACAAGGAGCGGTTTATGATTGTGTCATGAAGGATCGAGGTAATGAAATTCTTCATTATAAGGTTTATGGAGATGAATTTTCTTTGTCATGTACGGATAAGGAGTTTAAACAAAACTTTGTTCTTATTCAACATAAAAAAACAAGCCGATAGAGTAGGCTATTTTGATTTTTTAAGAAAATGTGTTACAATGAAATGCGTTAAAAAAAGGAGAAAAGCAGATGGAACGTATATATTATATAGATCATATTAAAACCGAAGATATCAATGCTTTATCTTTAAAGTTAAACAGTATGCAAGAGGTTTCACGTATTAAAATAAATAAGGATTCGATTTCTTTTAATTGCGCAAGACCTGATAATATTCAAAACTATTTAGATGAATCAAATATGGATTATATTTTAAAAGAAATGGTCAATCGAAAAAAAAGGGAATATATTTCTAATCAAAATAAAGTTGAAAAAATATTTATGTTTACTAATTTAGAAAGTGAAGAAGAAGCAAATGAAATCAAAGATATTCTTTCTAAATACAGTGTTTTTGAAAATGTACAACTTGATTTTCAAAATAAGATGTTGACACTGACATCTTCTGCTTACGCTTTAAATCGTATTAAGCGTATTGTTGAAAATGTCAATCCAAATATTCAAGTAGAACAATGGAAAAAACCATTTAAGTCACAAGATTTATTTAATGAAAAATATTTTCAAAAATATGCACGCATTGCCTTGTTTTGTGTAGGTGTTGCCTTAGGACTCGTTACTTTTGGAGATACAACATTTTTAACTTATGTAGGTTGGTTTATTGCTTTAGTTATATGTAATGAAAAAGTATTACAAGATGCCAAAAGAGATTTACAATTAAAGAATTACTTAAGTGAAAATGCAATCTTTTTACTTGCCTGTTTAGGTGGATGGGTTTATGGCGCCTTTATAGAGGCACTTGTTGTCTCTGTTCTTTATCAATTTGGTAAACAATTGATTATGCAGGTAACACAATGGTCAATGCAAAAACTAGATGAGCTCGTTTCTCATCAAAATTTAGAAAGACGCTTAGTTAAAGAAAATGAAGAAATGGTTCCTTTAACAGAATTTGATATTGGAGATGTTCTTGTTGTTAAAGAAGGAGAAACAATTCCTTTAGGTGGAAAGATTATCAAAGGGAAAGCAAAATTAGATGTTTATGCAATCGATGGAAGTGATGTATATCAAACATCTAAAGTTGGTAACGAAGTATTCAGTGGAACTGTCGTTACAGAAGGGTATCTTCATATAAAAACAACAGCTTTATATGATGTTTCAGCGATGTCAAAAATTGTTGATATTGCGACAAATGCTCCAATATCTTCTTCAAGTACAGAAAAAATTATTAATAAAGTTTCTGATATTTATACAAAGGCTTTAATTATTGTCGGTTTGATTTGTTGTGTGATTTTACCAATTTTAAATTTGCATGATAATTTAAAATATATGTATTTAGGAATTATTATGTTGACTGTATCGGGTAGTTTTGCTTATGTACAAGGAGCATCATTTACTTTGCTTGCGGGTGTTGCCAAAGCCTTTTCTAAAAAGATTGCAATCAAAGAAAATAGTGGATTAGATGATTTAAATACATGTACAACAATTATTTATGATCGTTTTGATGGGATTGAAACAACAGAAGATGAAATGGATTTATTTGAAAAAATCAAAGGATTGCATAAATCATTGGTCATTTTTAATGATGGACCAGTAGATTTAGAAAATGATGAATATACAATCTACAACAATTATTCTGTTGAACAAAAATTAGAAGTTATGGATAAGGCTCTTGTAGCGGGACCAGTTGCTTATATTGGTGATTGTGATAAGGATATTGCTTTACTTCAAAAAGCTTCTGTAGCGATTTCACGTGGTGGTGTTCATAACGAAAATGTGACAAAGAATAGTGATATTATGTTAACGGATTCTAACTTTGATACAATTATTGATTTATTAAAAATTGCTCGTAAACAAAAAGCAGTAAATATTCAAAATACATTTATTGGTATTTTAATTAGTTTATTGGTTGTTTTATTAGGTGTTTTAGGTCTCATGCCTTGGTGGGTTGCTTGTATAATCTATATTTTAGAATCAGTTTTGGTTTTATTCAATTCACAATTAATCATAAGAATGTAAAATGCAAAGTTTTCTTTGCATTTTTTTAGGAGAAAAAAATGAAAGTAAAAAAAGAAATGAAATTAATTGATTTTTTATCATTATCGTATAATCGTAAGAATGTTAAAAATCTATTAAAATATAAAGAAGTATATGTTAATGGTAAACAAGTTAGCCAATTTGATCATTTATTAAAAGAAGATGATCTTGTAGAAATAAAAAAAGAAAATAATTCGCTTCTTGAAATTCTTTATGAAGATCAAGATTTTGTCGTTATTAATAAACCATCGGGTTTGTTAAGCATGTCAGATGGAAAAGAAAAAGAAAAGACAGCTTATCATTATGTAAGTGAATATTTAAAAAAACAAAACAAAAATCAAAAAGTATTTATCGTTCATCGACTTGATCGAGAAACATCAGGAGTATTAATGTTTTGTAAAAATGAAAAAATAAGGGATCTTTTACAAAAAGATTGGAATAAAATTGTATATTTAAGAGGCTATATGGCTTTAGTAGAAGGAAAAGGACTAAAAAAACAAGGAACTTTAAAAAATTATCTAGCTGAAAGCAAAACGCAACAAGTCTATATTTCGAACAAAGAAAAAGGAAAACTGGCGATTACACACTATAAAGTCATTAAAGAAATGAAGAATCAAACACTTTTGGAAATTAATTTAGATACAGGTAGAAAAAATCAAATTAGAGTTCAACTTTCTAATATTAATCATCCAATTGTTGGCGATAAAAAATATGGAGCAACATCGAATCCAATAAGACGTTTAGGTTTACATGCCCATGCTTTTGGTTTTGTTCATCCTAAAACAAAGAAAAAATATGAATTTAAAACAGATTGTCCAAAAGAATTTTATGGAAGATAAATATTAGACAGTACAAGAAAATATGTTGTTTTGATCCAGTAGGTAATGAAAGAAAAATAATTGTTCTTCTACTATTTTATTAATATAGTTATTTTTTATTTAAAAGAACAATACTTTGTGGAAGATTTTTGTTAATTGCATCAATAATTGGATGAGGAACATACATTTCTTCAAGGTAAGTAATATCATCATTTGAAAGTTTGATATTGAAAGCATCTATGCAACATCAATATATTTCATTTTAATAGCAACGAAATTGGTGAAGAAACACCCTTTGTCCATAGCCAAGTAAGCGGCATTTGTACCATTTTACAATTATATTTTTTAGCTAATTCATTATAATTTCTATATCTTGTTTTCCATTTGATTATATTTGCTTTTATTTTGGTTTGTTTTTTATATAGTATAGACGTGGGTTAACCATATTGTAACTTTTAGATATTTTTTATATCTTCTTCCCAAACTCTATGAAAGTTAAGGGCCTTTCATAGAGTTTTTGCTATTTCATCTTTTTTTTTGATATATTTGTATCGGAAAAGAGATGAAACCAAATGAAAGCGGAACAAAGAAAAAATAGAAATAGAATGATTGAAAGATTTATTCAAGGGCTCTTGATGATTGTTTTAATCGTTCTAACGATTTTTATGATGATTGATGTTAATAAAATACAAGGAAATGCAAGAGTTATTAATTATGCAGGGATTATACGTGGAGCAACACAACGTGAAATAAAATTAGAAATATCAGGAAATGCGAATAATAGCTTAATTCGTTATTTAGATGATATTTTTGATGGGTTGATGCATGGCGGTGGGAAGTATCAACTTACAAAAATAGATGATCAAAAATATCAAAATAAATTAGCAAAACTTAATAAGGCATGGGTTTCATTAAAAGAAGAAATTCAAAAAGTAAGAGAAAATGGTTATGAAAATACCAATATTATTAATATGAGTGAAGACTATTTTTATCTTGCTGATGAAACAGTAACAGCAGCTGAAAATTATTCTCAACATTGTGCTTCACAACTTAATTCCATTGAAAAAGGTCTTATTGTCACAAGTACTCTTATTGTTTGTGTCATTATTAGAGAAACGATTTTAGCTATTGTCTTGATGAAAAGGAATAAAGAATTAAATAAACTTGCTTATATTGATTTACATACAGGACTTCCAAATAGAAGCCGTGTTGAAGAATTAGTTGGTGAATACAATCATTTTGATCAACCATCTGCAATGATTGTATTTGATTTAAATGATTTAAAAGAAGTCAATGATTCGTTAGGGCATGTTGCAGGAGATACGCTCATTATGAACTTTGCTGATATTATTAGAACTTCTATACCAGATAAGCATTTTGTAGGAAGATATGGTGGTGATGAATTCATTGCTTTACTTACAAATGTAACAAAGGATGAGGTAGAAGAAATTATTACTAGTGTTCAAAATGAAGCAAAACGTTATAATGAATTCAGCAAACAAATACACCTTGATTTTGCTTATGGTTATGATCTTTCTACAAGCTATCAAGAAGCAAATTTAAAAGTATTATTAAATCAAGCAGATAAAAATATGTATGACTGTAAAACACGTATGAAACAAGCAAGAAAAGGATAAGAAAAACAAGCCAGTTCATTTTAAACTGACTTGTTTTTTATAGATGATATTTTGTACCTCGTCCACGGCCTGTTTTTCTTATAATATTTTCTTCTTTTAATTTATTTAAAATATCTTTTACTTTTGAACGACTATAAGGTACTAATGATAGAATTTCACTAATTGATAGTTCATTATATTGTTTAAATAGATTATAAATGATTTCATTGTCTGTTTTTAAATCTGATTTTGAACGAGTAACAGGTAAAGTGATTTGAATTGTATTAGTACTTGTATTAAAAATAGGTTTGTTAATACTTTCATTGTAAGAATGTATAATTCTAAGAATTCCAGTTCCAAAGATTTCGACAATACCTAAACGGAAAAATACATTACTGATAATTGGATTTCTTAAAGAAGAAATCATACCAGAGATATATTCATCTTTTGTGATTCCATTTATAAGACCACCAGGTGATACAATTTCAATTCGATCTTCAAACATAGAAATTCTTATTTTTGCGTTCAAATCCCATGCCCTATGAATGAGAGCATTAGCGATAGATTCACGAAAAGCTTCTTCGGGAATAAGTTCTATTTTTTTTCTATAACTTCCATCAATTTCTTCATATTGATAATAATCGATATATGTTTGAATTGCTAAATCATACATTTTTAAAATAGACATATTTTCTAGAAGAAGTCTCTTTTTTATAATATTTATGCTTTTTCCAAATATCGCAATATCAATCCCTGGAAAGGAATTGTTATCAGATAGAAGCTCAGCAGCATTATTAAAATGATTATTATTAAATAAATTAAGCGTTTTTAATGTATCTTTATTAAATGTATTAATAGAAATAGCTTCTTTCAATTTTTGTTCAAGATACTTAAAATCTAAACGAATATTACTTGTTGGTAAGTCTTCATAATTTATTTTTTTTCCTTCTAAAATAAGACGAGTTAATTCAAAAGAATCTACTTCGATTGTTGAAGTATCATTTCTTTTAAATGCCTTAGAGTTATATAGATAAGGTTTATTTTCTCCAGGGTTTACGATAAGTGATATTGTTTTATTAAGATCATCTACTTCTAAACGATAATTTGGTTGTGGAAAGATATTATCATTAATTCTATTTTCTATATCAAGACAACGTTTGTTAGGATTTTCTATACCTTTGATTTTTCCATCATCATCAATACCAAATAGGATTGTTCCACCATTGTAATTTGAAAAAGCACTTACTGTTTTTAAAAAGGACTTTGAAATTTCTTCTTTGAATTCTAAAATATTTGTTTCTTTCATATATTTTATTCACCTCTTTATAATATGACCAATTATATAATAATTATACCGAAAAAGTCCATAAATTCAACCATATTTATTTTATGGCTTTTTTTATGGTCGGAAATGGCCATAAAATAAAAAACAATCATTTTTAGATAAACTCAATACATTTTTAAAATGAAGATTCTAAAGTATATAATAGAAAAAGGAGGTTATGATGAAAAGAAAATTATATCATTTTATATTTGTTGTTGTTTGTGTTTTATCACTTTGTGGTTGCAACAATACTTCAAAGATCAAAGGGAATACAAGAAAAGTAGTCATTCCTTATTCTTTTTCACTTCTTTGTGGACAAACGAGTGAAAAAGATTTAAATAAAATGGTTAAAACATATAATAAAGATAAAAATTACTGTTCTAAAGCCTATAAGAAAAATAAAGATGTGATCTTAATTTCTACAGATTCACAAATAGAAAAGTATATTAAAGATAATAAAAAAATCATCGATACTGCTATGAAGAAATTCATTAAAAGCAACAAGCTTTATAAATATAAAATTAAAGAGGATTATTCATCTATTCAATTATATTTTGATGAAAACATACTAGAAGATACTTATCAACAATTGTTAGCAGTAAGTATTAATTTTACAAGTTTAAATTCTATTTTATTAAATGGAAAAGATTGGCATATAAAATGGCAAGTCATTAATTGACATACCAATAAAACAGTTGTTACTTGGAATTTACCAAATGATGAAGAAAATAGTTTTCAGCAGATGATTGGAAACAAAGTTATGAATAAATTATGAATAAAATCAAGAATGATTGTTTTTTGAAACAAAACTTGATATTATTGTAATGGAGAAGTTTATCTTCAACAATCAGGTGATTCTCTACCAAATAGTGAGAGCTAAAAAATCAGGTGATTCCCTACCAAATAGTGGGAGCTAAAAAATCAGGTGATTCTCTACCAAATAGTGAGAGCTAAAAAGGATACGAAGAGTAAAATCTTCGTATTTTTTATTTAAAGGAGAAAATTTATGAAATTGTATGAAATTGATCGAGATTATATGGATTATCTTCATAAGATAGATTCAAAAGTATTAACACATAATGTAGATAAACATCAAAGAAAGTTTATAGCGATAAAAGTTAAACTAAATGGTTATCAGTATTTTGTACCCTTATCATCTCCTGATTTTAGAGATTATTATGATGATCATGGTATCAAGAAAGTACAGTTTACTCGAGTACCTACCATTAAGAGGATTTTTAATGGAAATCCTACAGTTGAATCTTATTTAGGAAAATTATTATTTAATAATATGATTCCTGTTCCTAAAGGATCTTATTATGAATTTAATATTTTTTTAGAAAAAGATCAAAAGTATAAAGGATTACTTATTGATCAAGTACGTGTTTTAAGAAGTAAGAAGAATCAAGAAGATATTTTAAAAAGAGCACAAGTTGTTTATAAACTTAAAAGTAGGAATTCTTCTTATAGTTATATCCAATATGCAACCGTAGATTTCTCTTTATTAGAAAAAGCATGTGATAAATACATTGAAAAATATGGATGTTAATGAATTGTTCAAAAAAATATATTATAATAGAAAAAGAATGAAAGGAGAAGCGTATGAAAGAATATTTAGCTTTTGATGTTGGAGGAACATCTGTCAAATATGCATTATGTAATGAAGAAGGGGAAGTTTCTTCAGCAAGTAAATTTAAAACACCAGATACATTGGATCAAATGTATCTTGAAATGGAAAAAGTCGTTCATAATTGTCCAAATGTAGAAGGAATCGCTTTATCAATGCCAGGAGCAGTTGATAGTGATGGGGGCATTATTTATGGTTCAAGTGCAATTAATTATATCCATGGACCAAATATCAAAGAAGACTTACAAAATCGTTTTCATAAACCTGTAGAATTGGAAAATGATGCTAACTGTGCAGCCTTAGCAGAAGTGTGGAAAGGGGTCGCTAAAGAAGAAAGTGATTGTTGCTTTATTGTTAGTGGTACAGGAATTGGTGGTGCTGTTATTAAAGATAAACATGTTCATCATGGAAATGCTTTACATGGTGGTGAATTTGGTTATATGATCATGCGCTATGAACCAAGTGAAGGAAAATATTATACATGGTCTGATGATGGTTCTACCGTAGCTGTTACTAAAAGAGTAGCAAAAGAATTAGGAAAAGATTATCATGGTCTAGATGGAAAAGAAATCTTTGATCATGCAAATGTTAATGAAGTGTATAAAAAATATGTTGATGAATATTATCGTACACTTGCTATGGGTATTTATAACTTACAATACGCTTATGATCCAAGTATGATCGTTATTGGAGGAGCTATTTCAACAAGAGAAGAACTATTAGATAAAGTCAATGAACAATTAGATATCATCTTTGGTCAACTAACACACGCTCATGTAAGACCAAACATTAAAGTATGTAAGTTTGGCAACGATGCAAATCTTATAGGAGCAACCTATCATTATATTCAAAGACATGGATAGGAGGCTATTATGAATAAAGGAATACCTAAAATAAATACACAACTTAGAAGCCATACTATTTTAGTACCAGAAGTTTATCGTGAAGCAACAGGTGTTTTAATCAATGGAAAACGTATCAAATCATTGGTGTTTTCTACAGATGTGGCAGTTATTGCCAACTGTAATGCTGATGCAGTCATTGCTGTTTATCCTTTTACACCAACTATTCAAATTACTCAAGCTATTATTTCAGTCGCACAAAGACCTGTCTTTGTGGGTGTTGGTGGCGGAACAACGGCAGGTAAACGAGTAGAGTCGATTGCCTTAGATGCTGAACTTCATGGCGCTACAGCCGTGGTTTTAAATGCGCCAACGACCACAAAATTCGTTCAAAATCTAGCACAAGATATTGATATTCCAGTTGTTTTAACGATTGTTTCATTAAATGAAGATTTAGAACAAAGAATGTTACATACAGGAGCTAATATCATTAACGTTTCTGGAGGAAAAGATACTGTAAAGATTGTTAAAAAATTAAGAGAAATCAGTCCTGATTTCCCAATTATTGCTACAGGTGGACCAACTGAAGAAACAGTAAGAGAAGTGATTCAAGCAGGTGCTAATGCCGTTACCTTTACACCTCCTACTAATGGTGAAATCTTCAAAGGTATGATGGAAGAATATAGACATAGATATGATTAAAAAGTTCCTCGCTTGAGGAACTTTTATAGTATAGTGTTTATTAAAAATAGATGTTCTCAAAAAATTACACCTATTATACAATTATTTCTATATAATATATGTATAAAATAAAATTAATCATTTTAAACATTTAGGGAAAGGTATGTGTATATTGTAATGATTATTTCATGTATACAGTAGGTTAAAATTATGTTTAAAAACTCTATTTTTTGGTTGTTTTTTATAATAAGCTCAATTTTTTCGGTCATATTTTTGTATTTTTATATATTTAAATTTAATAATAAAAAACTACCTATTAACCCTAATCTAAAAACAAAATTTAATGAAACTTGCAAAATGATAGTTTACTATTTTATTTCTACACTTTGTTTTTTTTTATTTATTATTATTAATTTTGCAATTTCAACAACAAGTTTTTCTGATTACAGTGCTATTTTTGATTCAATAATGCTATTAATTTTCCCATACATCATAAATACATCTTTTAATTTAATGATTCCCAAAAACGAATTATCTGTAGAATTAAAAAAATGTATTACTTTTGAAACTTTAATTTTAGTATCCATAGTTGGAAAAATGTATGAATTAAATGCTATTTTTTCAATTTCACTTTCGATTATAATAGGATACTGTACATCGTTAGATTCTTTATTAAATAATGTTCCACTCAAACAACTTATCCCAAATGTTACATCAATTATCAAAGGAGTAAAATCCACAATACTTACTATTATAATATTCATACTTTTTGTATTTCTAAACTTCAACTATAGTACTCAAATCGTTGCTATTATTTATGGATGTAGTATTGGAGAATTATTCATTCTATTTTTACTATTTAAAAAAAAGAAATTGGAGAAGAAAATATATCATAAAATAGAATAATTGATCATCATTTAAAATGTATTTATTATTTTATATTAAATCTCTAACTATAAAATAAATGATATTTACTTTACAATAAAGATATAAATATATCTAATTGGAGGAAGTAATATGAGTATTGAACAATATCAAAGAACAGTAAATAATTTAGATAAAGAAATAGCCACTTTGGAACAAAAGAAGGCTTCATTCGATAAGAAGGCAGCAGATCAAGAAAAAAAGGCAGCAGGTGTTTCAATTAGTAAAAATGCTTCTGCCTCTATGATAAACAGTAAGAAAAGACAAATTGAAAGGTATAGTAAAGAAAGCAATAAGGCAAAAGAACAAAGTGCAAATTTAATGAAGAAAATCGCAGATAAGAGAAAAAAGCGAAATGACGCTTATTCAAAGCTTCAAAAGAAACAACATCTTGAAATAAAAAGGCAAAATAATCTTATAGTCAATATGCAAAGCGACTATGAAAAACAAATAGAAGAGCTTACTTCTAAAGTGCTTTCTTTTAATGAAAAGCAACTAGCTGTGACAGATACGATGAATGAAGAAAATGAAAAACAAGAGTATGATGTTTTTATATCTCATGCATGGGAAGATAAGGAAGATTTTGTGGATGATTTTGTAAAAGATTTAAATAGTTTAGGTGTAACAACATGGTATGATAAAAGTCAAATTCTATGGGGAGATTCAATGCGGAAGAAAATAGATGAAGGACTTAAGAAATCTCGTTTTGGTATCGTTATACTTTCTCCGAATTATATTGCAGAAGGAAAGTATTGGACAAAGGCAGAACTAGATGGATTATTTCAATTGGAAAGTATTAATGGAAAGAAATTGTTACCTATTTGGCATAAGCTTACAAAAAAAGAAGTAATGGATTTTAGTCCAACAATTGCTGGAAAACTTGCAATGAATACTTCTTCACTAACTTCAAAAGAAATTGCAGAAAAAATGCAATATTTTTTAGAAAATATTAACGGTGATCAATAATAAATTATTTAGAAAATGAAAGGTAAAAAGAATGGAAAATGATAAAAGTTATTCAAAATATTTAGTTATATTTATTGACATATTAGGAAGCCAAAATAGAGATGATTTTGAGAAAGCTTATAAAATTAATTCTATTTTTCATGAAGAATTAGAAAAGAATAACAAAAACGATTTACCACACACGGTATATTTTAGAAAAATATATACTTTTTCTGATTGCTCTTATATTTTCTATGGTTTTAAAGAAAATGTTCCAGAAGAAAAAAGAGACGAGGGAAAATTATTTACAACAGCATTATGCAATTGTGAACCAATATTTTTACGTTTTATTAAAGAAAAAATAATGTTTAGGGGTGGAATATCTTACGGTGATGCTTATGTTGATCCTTCAAAAAGTATGTTTTTTGGGAAAGCAGTAAGGGCATATCAGTTAGAATCTAATGTAGCAATTCACCCTCGAATTGTTGTTGATAACTATGTGGCTGAAGAACTTTTGAGAAATGTTTCTTTTCAAATGAATCAAGCTATTGAAAAAAATAACACGTGTGAAATTCCCTTAAGTGAAATGATTCCATTATTTGGACATGGACTAGTAGAACAGGATGTTGATAATAAATTTATTTTTAATTATTTACATATGCCGCAATTTAATTTGCTTTATAATAATTGCTATTCTTCAGGAGAAGAATTTATTAAAGAATTTATAAATTTTTGCGAAGAACAAATTGAGGAAAACACAGAATATAAAATAATTGATAAATATTTTTATGCATTAAGGTTTGCTTTAGATAAATTACCTCCTAGTTGTAAAGAATAAATTATAAGTATTTTAGGTTATAGGATATAGGATATTATTTTGTAAAAAATTGAAATAATATGTTAAATGTGCTATTCTTTTGAAGAAAGAAATGAGGGAAATTGATATGAAAGTATTAAAAAAGGTAATATCATGGCCTGTAGTTTTAACTATTCAAGTTTTATCTTCAGTAGCTTTGTTATTCTTATTATTTAAGTTGGGAGTAGTCCCAACTAAATACATGATTATTTTAGTTGCAGCATTAGCTGTACTTGCATTACTCATGTATTTCTTTATGAAACCAGCAAAAGGAAAACATGCAGTCAATGCAAGACAGTCTATTGGAAAGATTATTTCATTAGTATTAAGTATTGTTTTATTAATTGGTTCTGTTTATGTAGCTAAAGGAAGTTCTACATTAAATAAAATTTCTGGTGCTGATACAAAAACAGTACATTATGCTATTTTAGTATTAAAAGATAGTAAAATTAATAGTTTATCAGATATCAAAAATGAATCTATCGAATACAACTTACAATATGATGATAAAAAAGATATGAATCAAATCATCGCTAAAGCAAAACAAGAACAATCAAGTATTTCATATGATGAAACAAATGATGATTATTCTAAACTTGCTGATGATCTTTATAACAATACCGTACATGCCATCTTAGTAAATACAGCATATAACGGTATGTTTGAAGAAACACATGAAAACTTTGCAAATGAAACAAAAGAAATTTGGAGTTATGAAGTTGATACAGAAGTAAAAAGCTTTGCTAAAGATGTAGATGTAACATCAAAACCATTTACAATCTATATTTCAGGTATTGATACATATGGTAAAGTATCTACTGTTTCAAGATCAGATGTTAATATGATCGTAACAGTAAATCCTAAAACAAAACAAATCTTAATGTCATCAATTCCTAGAGATTACTATGTTACATTAGCTAATAAAGGTAAAAAAGATAAATTAACGCACTCAGGATTAGCTGGACCTGAAAATACAGTTAAAACAATGGATAATTTCTTAGGTATTGATATTAACTATTATGCACGTGTTAACTTTACTTCATTAATTACTATGGTTGATGCTTTAGGTGGAATTGATTTAGATTCTGATAGTTCATTTACGGCAGCAAGTGGTGATTCGTTTAGAAAAGGTGTTCAACATGTAAATGGAAAAAAAGCACTAGCTTTTGCCAGAGAAAGACATGCCTTTGGTGGAGGAGATAATATGCGTGTTAAACATCAACAAGATGTATTAATGTCTATGTTGAAAAAAATGATGTCACCGGCTATTATTACAAATTATACAGGTGTTTTAAATTCGATTGCTGGATGTTTTGAAACAAATATGTCATCAGATAACATTACTGATTTAATCCAAATGCAAGTCAATGATATGGCACAATGGACATTTACACAAAAACAATTTACAGGACACGGAGTAATGCAAACAGGTGGAGCTTATATGCCTAATACTAAATTATATTATATGATTCCTGATGACAGTAGTGTATCTGAAAATATTGCTGCAATTAAAGCGGTATTAAATGGACAAACAGTAGAATAAATTTAAAAGAGGTATTGACATGAAAGAAAGAGTTGCAGAAAATGCGTATAGCAAGTAAGCAAGCGTAGTTTTCTACACTCTTTTTGACTTTCAATATTCCACAAAAAAGCTATGAAATTTATTTAAAAGTTTCATAGCTTTTTTGTAGTAAAAATTTGACATAAAGTGGCAAATATGGTACCTGACTTTGGTATCCAGCATTAAAATATAGTGATAGTAAAAAAGCAGTAGGAATTCAAGATAGAATCTCTATTGCTTTTTCGTTTAAATCTTATAATTGAATATCTGTCTAATTTGCCGCTCTGTCAAATAGTAATTTGTAAGTGGAAGATTTGTAATATTTTCGAATTCTTTTATAAATTCACTTGATGCCGTTACATTGATATATTTACTTTCACCTTTGACCACCTTAAAGCTTCTAATGAATTTCATGATTTGATGTGTGCTGTATTGATTATCCAATATCTTAAACTGGAATATTCTTTCTAACAGTACGGCAAGATAACAGATCAGGAAGTGTCCCTTTATGCTGTTTTCTTTTTGAAGAAATACAGGGCGTGCATCTAAATCAGACTTCATTATTCT
>NZ_PYLP01000050.1 GCF_003024675.1 Faecalibacillus faecis
GGAGGATATAAAAATGAGTAAAAAACCTGTAAAAATTGTAACAATTGGTGGAGGAAGTAGTTATACACCAGAATTAATGGAAGGATTTATTAAAAGATATGATGAACTTCCAATCAAAGAAATTTGGCTTGTCGATATTGAAGATGGGAAAGAAAAATTAGAAATCGTTGGTAAAATGGCACAACGTATGTGGGATGCTTCTCCTTATGATGTTAAAGTTCATTTAACATTAGATCGTAGAGAAGCATTAAAGGATGCTGATTTCGTTACAACTCAATTTAGAGTTGGTTTATTAAATGCTCGTATTAAAGACGAAAGAATTCCATTTAGCTATGGTATGTTAGGTCAAGAAACAAATGGTGCTGGAGGTATGTTTAAAGCTTTAAGAACGATTCCAGTTATTTTATCAATCGTTGAAGATATGAAAGAATTATGCCCAGATGCTTGGCTTGTTAACTTTACAAATCCATCAGGAATGGTAACTGAAGCGGTAATGAGATTTGGTAAATGGGATAAAGTCATTGGTTTATGTAATGTTCCTGTTGGAGCAATGCTAGATGARCCAAAAACAATTGGTAAAACTTTAGATCAATTAACTTATAAATTTGCTGGATTAAAYCATTTCCATTGGCATAAAGTATATGATGAAAATGGTAAAGAAGTGACTAAAGATATCATTGAAGCAATGTATGAAGGAAAAGATATGGGAATTCCTGCAAAYATTCATGATATTCCATTCTTTAAAGAACAATTACTTCAAATGAATATGATTCCATGTGGATATCATAGATATTATTATCGTGAAGAAGAAATGTTGGCTCATGGTTTAGAAGAATATAATGATCCTAAGGTAGGAACTCGTGGACAACAAGTACAACAAACAGAACATGAATTATTTGAATTATATAAAAATCCAGATTTAGATCATAAACCAGAACAATTAGCAAAACGTGGAGGAGCACATTATTCAGATGCGGCTTGTGAAACAATTGCTTCTATTTATGGAAATAAATTATCACATATCGTAGTAACAACTAAAAATAATGGATCTGTACCAGATTTACCAGCTGACTGTGCGGTAGAAGTTTCATCTTATATTGGTTCAACAGGGGCAAGAGCAATTGCTTTTGGCTCATTACAACCAGCTCAAAGAGGATGGTTACAATGCATGAAAAACATGGAGTTATGTGTTGAAGAAGCAGCTGTAACTGGTGATTATGG
>NZ_PYLP01000051.1 GCF_003024675.1 Faecalibacillus faecis
TCTATTAAGAATTTGGATGCGTCAGAAAAAATAGTATATAAAAACTCATACCAAAATACTATGATATATTTGCGTAATCTGGTATGAATTTTTTGTCCTGTAATTAAGCAATGGCTATCTGATTCTTCTCATAGGACCATTGCATACCGGACATTCTATTTCAACTTCACCATGTTTACCGGACATTCTATCTTCTTCCGCAAATTCACCAATGATCCAGTCAGGAACATTGGCAATATGACCACAAGCAGTACATTTCATTTTGATAAGTGTATCCTTCGCAATCATTTTATCAATTTCTTCGTCTGTCCAAGGACAGTCGTCTGCATTCATTGATGCATTTTTCCCTGTAGAGTCTGTCATTAGGGGTACCTCCTTCAAAAGGATCATATGTATATTCACATTTCATAAGACTGCCACATGAACATAACAAAGGGTCCTTTTGAAATGATTCTATCATATGTGTGCGGTATTTTAGATGGTCGAGTTTGTTTTTTAAATCTTTTTTTCTTTCTTTTAGATTTCTGATACGCTTTTTCTTTTTTTATCTGACCATTTTAAAGTTTTCATCAGGACAGTGGAGGATGAGATTGTTTATAAAGTTTTCAACACTTTCATATACTTCGATATATTTTTCATCTTCATGACGGTTGTACCACCATCTGATCATCTTTTTGTCATCTTCATATTTGATGATGCGATTTTCAGCCATGGGAGGTCTGGAAGTGGTAATTGACGCAATCATCAACATTATTGTCGTCATTGTAGCGTAGACATAAAAGCCGTTTACAAGTTCATCATAGAATCTCTGTTTAAGATAACGAAAATGTTTGAGCTTTTGTTTAGAAAGAAGATCAAGGACCTGATACATCCATGTCTTTCTGAGTTTTTCATAGGAAATAAAAGAAAAGTTCTTCATTTTATTTTTTTTGGTATCAAAAGCTTCTTCGCAAACAAGGCAGTGGATATGGGGATTCCATTTCAAATCTCTGCCAAAAGTATGTAAAGTCAAAACAGAACCGAAGACGATCTTGTTTCTGTCGTTTTTATAGGAGTAAGGGCATTTGTTTTTTTTAAGATAGATCTTTTTCTTTTTGATTTTTCTGTACTTTGCGTCATTAAAAATACAGGCAAGGGTATTTCTGGCAGCGATAAAAAGAAGATTCAAAAGGGACCTGTCCTTAATAAAATAACCTCTTAAAAGATCAGGGATAGTAAAGACGATATGACGATGCTTGGCATCAAGGGCAATAGAGGAAATATGGGCAGCACGTAATTTAGCCTCTTTGGTACCACAAGAAGTACAGAGTTTGGAATGACATTTGTGAGGGACGATAGATTCGTTACCGCAATGAGGGCAGACAAAAAGATCATAGCCAAGATAGATGGAACCACAAAGAATAGTTTTCTGGATGGTATCATAGGTAATGTTTCTGATCTTGCCTCTATTATAAAGAGAGCGGATATAGTTGATGTTGTCATTAAAGATATAGGAAAAAGATTCCTTGCCTTTGATTTTATCAACATGATTAAAATTGTATAAAGTAAGACAGTCAGCATAGTTAGTATCATCAATCATAAAATCACCAACTAACATTTTAAAGAAAAAGGTAATAATCTTCAAAGATTATTACCATGTGGACAAAATTTATTTTGTCC
>NZ_PYLP01000052.1 GCF_003024675.1 Faecalibacillus faecis
TTATCTTTAATACTGCTGCTTTTTGAGTATATAAAAGGTTATGCAATATATGAACAATTGCATCCTTCTTGGTTAAGATTGGCTACTTAAATATTGATTGATTCTAGTTGTAAAATGATCATCTATCATCAATTGATTTAATACCATTGACCAATTCCTAATATGACCATTTTCCCATTTGTTTTCTAATTCTTTGATTCTTAGATATAAAAGTTTAAACAATGCATTCTCATTAGGAAATGTTCCTTTTTTAGTGACTTTTCTAAAACTAGAATTAACTGATTCAATCGCGTTAGTCGTATACATGATTTTTCTAACATCACTTCCATAGTTAAAAAGCTGTTCTACATGTATGAAATTTCGTTTCCAAACATCTATGGCACCTGGGTATTGAGCCCATTCTTTTTGAAATGTTTCAAAAGCCGTTTTTGCAGTTTTTATATTAGTAGCACCATAGATTCTTTTTAAAGATTGTGTGAATTTCTTATAGTCTTTACTTGGTACATATTTAATAGAGTTTCTTATTAAGTGTACAATACATCTTTGAACAACGACTTTAGGAAAGATAGCTTTTGCACCTTCCTCTAAACCCGATACACCATCCATAGAAATAAAGAACACATCTTCTAATCCTCTAGCTTTTAATTCATCAAAAATCTGCATCCATTGATTCTTGCTTTCGGTTGGTGATAACCATAATCCTAAGATTTCTTTATGRCCTCTTAGATCATACCCCAAAATTACATATACAGCAGTTTGATTTACTTCATAATCATGTCTTAATGACACATACATACAATCTACAAATAAGAATGGATAGCATTTTTTAAGCGGTCTATTACGCCATTCTTCTAATTCAGGCAATATTGCATCAGTAATGTCAGATATCATTTCATGTGATACRGAAAAACCATAAATGTATTCAACAGTTTTAGAAATATCTCTTTGCGACATTCCTCTGGCATACATTGCGAGCACCTTTTCTTCAATTGCAGAAACATCTTTTTTACGTTTAGGTACCAGTACTGGTTCAAACGATCCATCACGATCTCTAGGTGATTCAATCTCCACTTCACCATGTGATGTCTTAAGTGTTTTCTTTGTGTAACCATTTCTTCTGTTTTCTGTTTGTTTGATACCTTTATCATTGGATTCATAGCCAAGATGATTATTCATTTCACCTTGAAGCATTGATTCAAATAA
>NZ_PYLP01000053.1 GCF_003024675.1 Faecalibacillus faecis
TTCTATTAATCTACAATCGTGTGGTTGACAAAATGAAAGTAGTGTATCCGTTTTATGAATCTGTTATAATTAAAAAGCCAAAGAAAGTTAATGTCTAAGCAGTCATTTGGAACTTTGTTTGGCGACATCCTCACCGAATGGCTGCTTAGACATGTTGAGGATGTTTTTTATGTCTAATTTTGAAAATCCTTTTAAGGATTTTGTTTTTAGTTTACCCGAAGATAAACTAGATCTTTTGATTGAATGCATCAACAATAGAAAAGATTATGATTTATATGGTGTTACTAACCTAGAAGATGCAGCTATTAAATACGGTAGAAAACCGATGTGTCCTAAGTGCTCATGTGAAAACTATATTGAAAATGGTCATACTCCAGCTTATCACAAACGTTTTAAATGTGAGAATTGTGGATGTTCTTATACATTATTATCGGATTCCGTTTTCAATTCAAGTAAGATATCTTTTCATAAGATATTGAAATATATTCAACTAATGACTTTTAACGTTCCGTTACAACAATGTATAGAAGTGTTAGAAATAAGCTCAAATACAGCGAATTTATGGCGAAATAAGATATTTCAAACAGTAAATGGATATCAAGATACTCTCCAATTAAGTGGAAGAATATGGATTGATGAAACCTATATTGAAGATTATAATGTTTTGGGTTCAGATTATATTAATCAAAAACCCAGAGGATTATCTAAAACTCAAATATGTATAGTAGTTGCCATAGATTCCAATAAAAATATGGTAGCAATTATATGTGGTCATGGAAAACCTTCTAGCGACCGTATATATAAAACATTGCATAATCATATAAGACCAAATTCAATAATTGTTCATGATGGAGAAAAAGCACATAATAAGTTAATTCGTGAATTGAATTTAAAATCGGAGGTATATAAGGCCAACACAAAAGATTCATCATATTTTGAAAAAATGGGCCTTATAAATAACATGTGCAGTTGGATTAAAAGATACATATGGAGATTTATTGGTATGGATGTAGAAAACTTACAAACATATTTAAATTGGTTCATTTATTTACAGCGTTGTAAACGTGACAATGACAAATGGCCAAAAAGTGAGCGTATATTAAGGCATTTGATACTTGAAAGAACTAGATATACTGAAGAATCTCAACTTTTTCTCAGAATAGCCTCTAAACATTCATGGTGCAAACCTCTAAAGACGGGAAAAATTGTGTAAGAGAATGTGAAATTCTCTTTTTTTATTTGAGTTGCCCTATTTATCGTGTCATTTCTATGTTAAAATCCCGAGTTTGACAGTTGAAAAAGTAAAAAGTGCTAGAAAGCCTTTATTCAAGGTTTAATCTAGCACTTTCGTTTTTTTGAAATGTTGTATGTGATTTCTATTTTGAATATTTTTTTACTATTTTGTTTAAATCACTTGGTCTATAGTACTTTCTGTTTAGTTGTAGCTCGAAACATCTTTCTAATGCATCTAATGCCTGACTACCACTATAGATGGATTTGTAGTACATGTCATCCATATTTACGACATTCATATTTCGCAATGTTTTTATTAGGTTTGATGTTGTTACATGAGTT
>NZ_PYLP01000054.1 GCF_003024675.1 Faecalibacillus faecis
AGCAAACGCATCTTCATTTTCTACCGTGATGATTTCATCATAGATTTTTGTATCTAATGTATCTGGTACAAATCCTGCTCCGATTCCTTGAATCTTATGTGCTCCACCTTTTCCTGTTGATAATACCGGTGAACTTGCTGGTTCTACCGCCACTACTTTTACATTTGGATTTTGTTCTTTCAAGTATTTTCCAATCCCTGAAATTGTTCCTCCGGTTCCTACTCCCGCTACAAAGATATCTACTTTCCCTTCTGTTTGGCTATAGATTTCTGGTCCTGTTGTCTTGTAGTGTGCTTGTGGATTCGCCGGATTTTCAAATTGTCCTGGAATGAAACTGTTTTCGATTTGTGATGCTAATTCTTTTGCTTTAGCGATGGCTCCCTTCATTCCTTCACTTCCTGGTGTTAAGACTAATTCAGCCCCATATGCTTTCATCAGGTTTCTTCTTTCTACGGACATTGTCTCTGGCATAGTAATAATGATCTTTAGATTCAATGATGTCGCTACCGCTGAAAGTCCAATCCCTGTATTTCCACTTGTTGGTTCAATCAATGTTGTATTTTCATTGATCAATCCTTTTTCCATAGCATCTAGGATCATTTCTTTTGCAATTCTGTCTTTTACAGATCCTGCAGGATTGAAGTATTCTAGTTTTGCGAGTACATCTGCTTCTAATCCTTCTTTTTTAATTAAGTTATTTAATCTGACTAATGGTGTTTGACCTACAAGATCTAAAAAACCGTTTTTAATTTCGCTCATATT
>NZ_PYLP01000055.1 GCF_003024675.1 Faecalibacillus faecis
TTCAGTCACGAATTAAGCAATTGGAACTTCGCCAAAATGCTAAACAAATGTCGAATCATTTCCAGTTCTTAGGAGATAAAAGAATTGACAGCTTGACTAAAGCTAATGCCATTCAGAATTATCGAAAGGCATGGAATGCTTTTCGCAAAATTCACACCGCAGGTGTTCCTAATTTTCACCGGAAAAGCTACGTTTGGCGTTATCAAACTAACTGCCAGTATTTGAAACAGAAGGAAGCATACCTAACCAACGGAACTGTACGTTTTGAAGATAGTAAGCATGTTCTGGTTCCCAAATTAGGTCGGCTCCGTGTTAAAGGTTCCCACCARCGARTCTTAGCTCGCAGTGCYGAAACYCGYATTGGAACGGTAACCATCRYAAARGACGCTAGCGGTCGYTTCTTTCTCTCAATGCAGTTAGCGTCAGACGCTCCCTTTGTCACGATGTCAAAGCAGACTAACCGGCAAGTTGGAATTGATCTCAATACCGAAAACTTCCTGACTTCTAGCGATGGTCAAGTGATTGCTAATCCACGCTACTATCGAACCGTTAAGGGACGATTAGCTAAAGCTCAACGCATTTTGTCACGTCGTGCCCGACGAGCTAAGAAAGAACATCGTTCTTTGCGAGAAAGTAGAAATTATCAAAAGCAACGATTGTTGGCGGCTAAAATCCATACCCAAATCTTTAGCCGTCGTAGAG
>NZ_PYLP01000056.1 GCF_003024675.1 Faecalibacillus faecis
TTATTTCTTAAGTTTGTGCCTTTATTATTATGCTTATCTTATTAAAATTGTACATGAAAAAAAGCGCAAAAGGCACCTAATAAAATTTATCATTTTTTTAAATTTTTCAGTTGTTTTTTATCTCATATTATCCTATCATTATTGTAACGATGGAAAAGGAATTCCCTATACTACAGGGGCTGGATTCAGTGATTAGTGGTCACAAATCCAGCTTTTCCTTTTGCTACTGGTGGATTCCTACGCCCATCTATTCTATGCCTTGTTTTCGGTATGCTTTTAAAAAATTTATTCCATCTCTTATAGTGTCTTCCTTTTCTGACAGATATTTTTTCTTTTGCTCCTGTTGATATGATTGTTTCGACAATTTTATCCACAGTTTTCATTTTGAAACTTACAATGAAATCATTATGATGAAGTAAATTGATAATATATTTGTTATTTGGAATATATTCATATTTACATTTTTATTTTGTTTGATTCTTTTTCTTGATTCTATAAAGATTATTTGTTCAATATTATAGAATATGACCTTTCCCATTGTTTCATTAATAATTCCTATTGGATTATGCGTATTATACTGCTCAATGTTCAAACTATTTTTTAAAACATCATATGCATTTTCTACATTCCATCTTTCGTGATGATACAGATCAATAATATCTGCTATATCAAAT
>NZ_PYLP01000057.1 GCF_003024675.1 Faecalibacillus faecis
TTCTGTTTGTTTGATACCTTTATCATTGGATTCATAGCCAAGATGATTATTCATTTCACCTTGAAGCATTGATTCAAATAAAGGCCCAAATAGATCTTTGAGAGCATCGTTCATATCTTCAACAGAGTTTGGATTATAGGCATCAATGATTGCCTGCGCGAGTGCAACTTTTTTAGGGTCACGTTTATTTCTAGTCATGTTCATATCCTCATTTCCTCCTAATTATAACATAGACAAAATAAAAACTGTGTTCATCAGGTCGCGCGCCCCTGACTTACACAGTTTATTTTACACTCTCAAGTAAAGATAAAAAAAAGAACTGGCAACGAGCTATTTTCGCACCGAAGTACTATCTTCGCCGTGATGATGCTTAACTTCTGTGTTCGGAATGGGAACAGGTGTGTCCATCATGCTATCATTACCAGATCTTCTCTTCAAGTATCCTTCAGGACACTCAAAACCAGATAGTAGTCTCTTTCTTTCAAGCTCGCTTGCCTTTTCGGTCAAGCCCTCGACCTATTAGTATCAGTCCGCTTAACATGTCACCATGCTTACACTCCTGACCTATCTACCTTATCGTCTTTAAGGGGTCTTACTTGCTTGCG
>NZ_PYLP01000007.1 GCF_003024675.1 Faecalibacillus faecis
GTGTGGCCGGTCACCCTCTCAGGTCGGCTACGCATCGTCGCCTTGGTGGGCCGTTACCCCTCCAACTAGCTAATGCGCCATAAGTCCATCCTCTACCTATGCCGTAGCATATTTCATATCATCTCCATGCGGTTATGACACCTATGCGGTCTTAGCTATCGTTTCCAACAGTTATCCCCCTGTAAAGGCCAGGTTACTTATGTATTACTCACCCGTTCGCCACTCTTCACATATGTGAAGCGTTCGACTTGCATGTATTAGGCACGCCGCCAGCGTTCATCCTGAGCCAGGATCAAACTCTCCATTGTCCTTCTATCTCTTCAGACAACTTTGGTCTGTTTAGCTCTTTTTTCTTTTAAACTTAAATTGACGTTGTGTTTTATTCTTTCCTGTTCAGTTTTCAATGTCCTCTCACTCGTCTCTCTCGTCGAGTGCTCATTTATACTACCATCCATTTCTTCTTTTGTAAAGCTTTTTCTCTATCTTTTTTTATCTTTTTTCCTGTTCCCTTCCTTTTTCCCCTCTGTATCGATGTTTTTTATCCCTCTCTTTTTTTACCTTTTTTTCTTCTTTGTCTAATATACTGTGCTTTTACAACAAAAGAAGGCCTTTTCAGTGGCCTTCTTTTGCTATAAAATTTCTTTACTGTCTAAAATAATTGTTGTTGGACCATCATTGATTAATGAAACATTCATCATAGCACCAAAAATTCCCGTTTCTACATGAACTCCTTTTTTTTCAAGATATTCATTAAAATATTCATAAAGCGGTTTTGAAAGATCAGGTTTTGCTGCATCCAAGAAACTTGGTCTTCTTCCTTTTTTACAATTTGCATATAAAGTAAATTGTGAAATAGATAAAATTTCCCCTTTTACATCCATTAAAGATAAATTTAATTTTTCATTTTCATCTTCGAAAATCCTCAAATTAATTAATTTATCCGCCATCTTTTCTACAACTTCTTTATTATCATCATTGGTAATTCCTACTAATAACATGAAGCCTTCATCAATTTTCCCATTGACTTTTCCCTCAATTTCAACGCTTGCTTTGCTTACTCTTTGTATAACTAATCTCATTTCATTTCTACCTTTCTTTTTCTAAAAGTGTTATAATCATTATACTTCATTTAAAAAAAAGGGGGAAGAATTTTATGAGTGGAACTCTTGCATACAATATGCGTCCTCAATCTTTATCGGATATTTTAGGACAAGAACATATTATTGGTGAAAATGGACTTTTTACTAAATTTGTTGAAAAAAATCATCCAATGTCTGTCATTTTATATGGACCACCTGGTTGTGGTAAAACAACATTAGCTATGGCTCTTGCCCATGATTTAAATATGCCCTTTCGTACTTTTAATGCTTCAACCGGTAATAAAAAGGAAATGGATTTAATTATTGAAGAGGCAAAATTATCAAATGGTCTTTTTGTCATTATAGATGAAATTCATCGTATGAATAAAATGAAACAGGATAATCTTCTTCCCTATGTAGAAAGTGGATTACTTATTATTGTTGGTTGTACAACAGCTAATCCTTATCATTCTATTAATCCTGCCATTCGCTCAAGATGTCAAATCGTTGAAGTAAAGCCACTTCAAAAAGAGCATATTATCCAAGGATTACATAAAGCTTTAAAAAGCGAAAAAGGCTATCATAATCAATATACATGCGATGAAGAAGTCTTTAAACATATTGCTCGTTTATCCTCAGGGGATATTCGTTTTGCCTATAATTGTCTCGAAGTTTGTTCAATCATTGCTCATGAAAATCATATTACGATTGAAGACGCTAAAAATGCTTTAACACAAGCTAACGCACAATTTGATAAAGATGAAGATCAATATTACGATACTTTAAGTGGATTACAAAAATCCATTCGTGGAAGCGATCCTAATGGAGCTATGTACTATTTTGCAAAGCTTATTGAATATAATGATATTGAATCTTTAGAAAGACGTGTTCTTGTTTGCGCCTATGAAGACGTAGGACTCGCAAATCCCAACGCTTGTATGCGCACTGTCGCTGCTTTCCAAGCAGCTCGCACAGTCGGTTTTCCTGAAGCAAGAATTCCTATTGCCAGTGCCATCATTGATTTATGTCTATCCCCTAAATCTAAATCATCAGAAGCAGCTATTGACGCAGCCTTAGCTTCGCTTAATCATCAATCACTATCTGCACCAGAATATTTAAGATTAACACCTGTTGGATTAGATGATGATGAAAAATATAACTATGATCGTCCTGAATTATGGGAATATATTCAATATCTTCCCGATCCGATTGCTCAAAGTCAATTTTATGTTCCATGGATGACAAGCAACTATGAAAAAGCACTTGCCGAAAATTATCGTCGAATTCTAAAACATGGCCGCACAAATCAAATGAAAAAATTAAATCATACTAAAAAATCCTAATTTTTATTAGGATTTTTTAAATCACGAGAAACTTCCTCTATCGTCTTTGAAAAATTTTCAAGACAGACATCATACCAATGAACATCAAATTGATTTTTAAACCAAGTATATTGTCTTTTAGCATATTGTCTTGAATGTTTCTTGATGTTTTCGCTTACTTCATTTAAGTCACATTTTCCTTCAAAATAATCAAACCATTCTTTATAACCAATTGCTTTCATACTTTGGTTTTCTCTTGTAAGACCTTGTTTAATTAATGATTCCATTTCTCCTTGTAAACCATTTTTCATCATTAAATCGACTCTTAAATTAATACGCTCATAGAGTAATTCTCTTGGTAAAGTCAATCCAACAAAATAAGCATCATATAAACAAATATGTTCTTGTTCATTAATCATTTCACTTTTCTTTTGACCTGTTTGTTCATAGATTTCAATAGCTCTTAAAACACGTCTTCGATTATTGAAATGAAGAATTTTTGCACTTTCTTCATCAATTTGTTTTAAATGAGCATAAAGTTGTTCATTTGTATAATCTTTATATTTTTTATTGATTTCATCATGATTATTTTCCATTTCACTAAAAGTATAATCATATAATGCCGCCTTTATGTAAAGACCTGTTCCACCTACAATAATGGGTACATGTCCTCTATTTGTAATTTCTGTAATTTGTTTTCTTACTGTTTGTTGAAAATCATGCACACTATATTGATCTTTAGGATCTAATATATCAATACAATGGTGTGTAACACCTTCCATTTCTTCAATAGTTACTTTAGCCGTTCCAATATCCATTTGACGATAAACTTGCATTGAATCACCACTAATGACTTCACCATTTAGTTTTTTTGCAAGAGCTACCCCCATTTTTGTTTTTCCTACACTTGTAGGTCCAATAACAACGATTACTTTTTCCATTAGACGACCCTCTTAAATAATTTTTCTAAATCATATGCTGAATAATGAATAATTGTTGGTCTTCCATGAGGACAGACATAAGGATTATCACAACGCATGAGATTATCAACTATTGTTTGCATTGATTCAATTGATAAATGACTATTTCCTTTAAGCGATGCTTTACAACTTAAAGTAGCAATAGCATGTTCTTGCAAAGAAAGTAAATCAATTTTATTGTCTTTTAATACTTGTTGAATCATATCTTCAATAAAAAGATGTTCATTAATTTGATTCATCCACATTGGAAGTTGTTTAATAATAAAGCCATTACCAAAAGGATCTAAATAAATCCCTACTTCTTTTAATAACTCTTTTCTTTCTTCAATAATCATACATTCACTTAAAGGATATTCTACCGTGATCGGTACTAATAAATCTCTCATTGTCATATCTGGATGACTATATTTTTCTAAGAAATATTCATAATTGATTCTTTCTTGAGCTGCATGTTGATCAATTAAATACATGCCCTCTCCATCTTCACCAACAATATATGTTCCATGAATTTGTGCTTTAACAAAGATTTTCTTTTTCATTTCTTTTAGCGGTGTTTCTTTAATTTCTTCAACAATTTTTTGTTCTGAAATTTCTTGATTTATAGGTGATGCTTGATATTCTTCTTTTTCTTCATAAATATAAGAAGGCATTGTTCTTTCAATTGGTTGAACTTGTAATGGTGGTACTTCTTGTCTAAAATCGATTTCTAAATCTAATTGATCTAATTGTGGCTTAAAGACTGGTTTTTCTTCTTTTGCTTGATAAGTTAAATTGACTCCTTCTAGAGTTTTCGAAACACCATCAAAAATAAGTTGTTTCAATTCACTTTCTTTAGAAAATTTAACTTCTAATTTACTTGGATGTACATTCACATCAACAAGATAAGGATCAATTTCTATATTGATAATAGCAATTGGATAACGATTATCTGCCAAATATTTGCGATAAGCTTGATTAATAGCATCAATAGCAATTTGATTTTTAACAATACGATGATTGACTAAAGTGACAATATGATTTTTACTTGCTCGATTGATTTCAATCTTACCAATATATCCTTCAACTTCAAATTCATCATTTTCTACTTTTAAATTCAACATATTTTTAACAACTGATAAACCATAAATTTGATGAATAACTTCTAATAATTGACCATTACCATTTGTTTTATAAGTCACTTTTCCATTATGCATTAAAGTAAAGGCAATATTAGGATGCGATAAAGAAAGTCTTTCTACATAATTTTGAATATGAGCAAATTCAGCGTTGACTGATTTTACATATTTTAAACGTGCTGGAACATTTTGAAAAAGTTTTGTAACAGTAATTTTTGTTCCTCTTTTTAAATCACTTTGTTTTTGTTCAATGAATTTTCCAAATTCATAAACCACTGTTGAACCACTTTGACCATCACTGGTTTTTAATTCAAAGTGAGAAATTGAAGCAATTGAAGGAATTGCTTCACCTCTAAAACCAAGTGTTTGAATACAAAAGAGGTCTTGATCATTGGTAATCTTACTTGTGGCATGTCTTGAAAAACAAAGTTTTGCATCTTCTTGATCCATTCCTAAACCATCATCAACAATTTCAATAAGATTCATTCCTCCTTCTTCAATAATAATATCTATTTTAGAAGAAGAAGCATCGATACTATTTTCTACAAGTTCTTTGACAACATTGGCCGGTCTTTCAATAACTTCACCTGCCGCTATTTTATTTGCTAAGATTTCATCGAGTTGTTTTATCTTCATTTTATACCTCTATTTTAATAACTTTTTTAATTCAATAAGTGTTGATAAAGCATCTAATGGTGATAAGGCCATTGGATCAATTGTTTTTAAATATTTTTCAACTTCACTTTCTTTTTCAATAATTGTTACTTTTTCTTCTACTAAACGATCTTCTACATTATTTTCTTCTAATGTTTCTAAAACACGATTGGCACGTTGAATAACTTCATCAGGTAATTTTGCTAGTTTAGCAACATTGACCCCATAGGATTTATTTGATTTTCCTTTTTTAATTAAATATTCAAAAACAAGATGATCATTATCTACACGGGCACTAGCATGTACATTTTGAATACCTAATCCTTTATCTTCTAAGAATGTAAGTTCATGGTAGTGGGTAGAAAATAAGGTCATGCAATGAATATTTTTGGCGATATATTCAATCATTGCCTGAGCAATAGCCATTCCATCAAAAGTCGCTGTGCCTCGACCAATTTCATCAAATAATATCAGTGAATTTTCATTTGCATAGCGTAAAGCATTGTTTGCTTCTAACATTTCTACCATAAATGTTGATTGTCCACTAATTAAATCATCACTTGCCCCAATACGCGTAAAGATTTGATCAAAGATGGTAAGATTAGCATATTTTGCAGGGACAAAAGAACCAATTTGAGCCATGATGATCATAAGGGCTACTTCTCGCATATAAGTTGATTTACCACCCATATTTGGTCCAGTAATTAAAACAACTGGATTCTTTTCATCAATAGAAACATCATTAGGAACATATTGACCATGTCCCATGACTTTTTCAATCACACCATGTCTTCCTTCTGTAATTTCTAAAGTTTTATTATTATTGAAAATAGGTCTTACATAGCTATTTTCACTTGCCAACATTGCAAGTGATTGATAAACATCGACTTGAGCAATGATTTTTGCAATATCTTGAATGAGATGTACTTCTTTTTTGATTTCATTTCTAATTTGAGTAAATAAAACATATTCTAATTTTTCTATTTTATCTTGTGCCGATAAAATCTTACTTTCCATATCTTTTAATTCAGGTGTAATAAATCTTTCAGCATTCGATAAACTTTGTTTTCTTGTATATTCAAATTCATCTTTAACTTGATCTAAGCTACCCTTAGTAACTTCAATATAATAACCAAAAACACGATTATACCCTACTTTTAAGTTTTTAATTCCTGTTTTTTCTCTTTCTTTTTGTTCAAAATCGATCAACCATTGTTTTCCATGATTTCTTAAATAACGAAGTTCATCAAGATCTTCACTAAAGTGATCTTTAATAATATTTCCTTCTTTAATTGTAAGAGGTGGATTATCAATGATAGCATCATCAATCAGCTTCGTAATATGAGATAAATCAATAAGTTGATCGGCAAGTTGATTTGTAAGATCTTCATTAAATGAATAGAGTTGTTGTTTTAATTCAGGAATCACTTTTAAAGAAGAAGCAATCCATTTTAAATCGCGCGCATTAATATTTCCAAAAGCAATGCGACTTGAAAGTCTTTCTAAGTCATATACTTCTTTTAAGATTTCTTTAATGGATTCTCTTTGAATAAATTGTTGCGTAAAGATTTCAACAATATCTAATCTTTTTTCAATTGCTTGTCGATTTAAAAGAGGACGATCGATATAGTTTTTTAAAAGACGTGCCCCCATAGCTGATTTCGTCATATCTAAAAGCCAAAAGAGTGAACCATATTTTTCATGATCTCTTGCATTTTCAGTAAGTTCTAATGATTTTTTTGTATAGAGATCCATTGTCATATAATCTTTATTATTAATTTCTTCAATGATTTGAAGATGTTCTAAATCTCTTTTTTGTGTTTCAATTAAATAATTTAAAAGTAAAGTGGCAACTTTTATTTGTTTTAAATCTTTAATATTTTTAAAGATATCTTGGTATTTTTCATTAAAAGTCTCATTATCATAACGTGATACCATAATGCCTTCATGGAAAGAATATGTACAATTACTTTCAACAACGATTTCTTTTATTTCCATTGTTGCAAGCTGATTATTTAAAATATTATCTTGTTTATCAATATTAACAACTTGGAATTCACCTGTTGTAATATCACAAAAAGCTAATGTATAAACAAAATCAAAAGTCATCATACAGGCAATATAATTATTTCTATTTTGTGTTAATGATTCATCAAAAATAGTACCTGGTGTAACAATTTGAACGACACCACGTTCAACGATTCCTTTTTTACCAGGATCTGTTAGTTGTTCGACGATTGCCACTTTATGACCATTGTCTACAAGCCTTTGAATATATCCACTTGCACTATGAAAAGGGACACCACACATTGGAACTCTTTCTTTTGCTCCTGCATTTTTCCCTGTCAAAGCAAGTTCTAACTCTTTTGAAACCATGATGGCATCATCAAAAAACATTTCATAAAAATCACCTAAACGGAACATCACAATAGAATCTTTATTTTGTTCTTTGATTCCTAGATATTGCATCATCATTGGACTATATTTTTCTTTCATCCTACCACTCTCCTTATTGATACTTTGATATTATAACATGATGGTGGTCGGGAAGAAACTAATTTAATTGTTCATTTCCGACAAAAAGTCGGAAATGAATGCTTGTCTTATGTGATAAAATCTTGGTTTATTTTCATATCGATTTCTGGCGTTTCTTCATTTTTACTTTCTACGAGAATCGTTGTATCTCCTATGATTTTTAAAGACATTTGTTTTTCTATTTCAAGATGCACGGTTTTATTTTCAAGCTTTGCATGGATACATCTTGGTAAATAGAGACTTTCTACAACAACTTCATCCTTTTGGCTCGTTTCATGATTTTTAATACTTAAATCAATTTCATCACAATAAGTCACCTTTTGTTTCAATAAGAAACTGTCATTTAAATGACTATACCAAATATGCAAATCAAAACTACCCTCAATCACCGGTTGTTGTTTAATAACACCTCGATATTGATGATTGCAAATCCAGCACCCTAAAATCTTATCAATATCATTAACAAGATAATCATGCTTTGAAATCGTCTTTTTTGTTCCTTTTGCAAGCGTTGCCTTTGTCATTATTTCATACACTTTTCCAGACATTTTGTCACCCCATATAAGAATATGTCAGAAAATAAAAAAAAGACTTCGTTTGAAGTCTTATTTTTGTTCTTTTGAATCTTTTAATACAACGTCATGTGCTCCACCTTCAACAATTGAAGTTGCAGAAACAAGTGTGATTTTTGCTTTTTGTTGTAATTCAGGAATCGTTAAAGCACCACAGTTACACATTGTATGTTTGATTTTTGATAAAGATAATCCCACGTTATCTTTTAAGCTACCAGCATAAGGTACGTAAGAGTCAACCCCTTCTTCAAAGGAAAGTTTTGAATCTCCACCCATATCATAACGTTGCCAGTTACGAGCACGAGCAGAACCTTCACCCCAGTATTCTTTCATATATTGTCCATTAATTTGAACTTTATTTGTAGGAGATTCATCGAATCTTGAGAAATATCTACCAAGCATAATAAAGTCAGAACCCATCGCTAAGGCTAATGTCATATGGTAATCATGAACGATACCACCATCTGAACAAATTGGTACATAAATACCAGTTTCTTTAAAGTATTCATCTCTTGCTTTTGCTACTTCGATTGTTGCAGTAGCTTGTCCACGACCAATACCTTTTTGTTCACGAGTGATACAAATCGATCCTCCACCGATACCAATTTTAACAAAGTCAGCACCACATTCTGCTAAGAATCTAAATCCTTCAGCATCAACTACATTACCAGCACCTACTTTTACAGTATCACCGTAATTTTCTCTAATCCAGTCAATTGTTAGTTTTTGCCATTCTGAGAATCCTTCTGATGAATCAATACATAATACATCAGCTCCTGCTTCTACTAAGGCAGGTACACGTGTTGCATAGTCACGAGTATTGATTCCAGCACCGACGATATAACGTTTATTTTCATCTAATAATTCATTTGGATTTTTCTTTCTATTTTCATAGTCTTTTCTAAAGACAAAGTAATGTAATCTTTGTTCAGCATCCACAACTGGAAGTGAATTTAATTTGTTATCCCAAATCATGTCGTTACATTCTTTAAGAGATGTTCCTAAATCAGCACAAATTAATTTTTCAAATGGTGTCATGAATACAGAAACTTTTGTATCCATTGATAAACGAGAAATACGATAATCTCTACCAGTAACAACACCTAATAATTTACCATTTGCTGTTCCATCTTCTGTTACAGCCATTGTAGCATGTCCTGTTTTTTCTTTTAATTCTAAAACATCTTTTAAAGTTGAATCTGGTGATAGGTTTGAATCACTTGGAACAAATCCAGCTTTATAATTTTTAACACGTCTTACCATAGCTGCTTGGCTTTCAATTGATTGAGAGCCATAAATAAATGAAACTCCACCTTCTTTAGCTAAAGCAATTGCCATATTATCATCAGATACAGCTTGCATAATTGCGGATACTAATGGGATATTTAATGATAATGCAGGTTCTTCACCTTTTTTAAATTTAACTAGTGGTGTTTTTAAACTTACGTTTTCAGCACGACACTCAGCAGATGAGTATCCTGGAACTAATAAATATTCATTAAAAGTATGCGATGGTTCTTCAAAATAAAATGCCATTTTTTTATCTCCTTAATCTTTCTATATTTTTGAAAAATTATAATCCCCAAATTTAAATAAGTCAATAATTAAAAAGAAAAAGTAGGTTTCCCTACTTTAAGGCATTATTAATTTGTTGATTGATTGTTTGAAGTATTTCATTTACCTCATTTTGTAAATATAAGTAATTAACAACTAAAGGATGATTTTCATAATATTCTTTTTTTTCTTGATACTCTTGTATTGTCTTTGTGACATCATCATCCTGTCTTGCTTTTTGATTGACAATCTTTTTTTGTAATACTTTTAATTCTTTTTCTAATCGTTTTAGTTTTTCATCATTTAAAACAAGTTTTTCATACTTTTGATATTCTTGAACAACTTCCAAACCTAAAATCTCTTGATTCAATTTTTGCGCAAGTTCTTCAATTCTAGTCAACTTGTTCACCTTTTAAAGCCCAAGTTTTTACTTCTGTTACTTTTACAGGCACAATTTTACCAATATCTTCTTTGCGTCCTTTGAAGTTAATCAATTTTTGATGCGCCGTATATCCTGTCATCATAGTTTCATCACGTTTAGATGGACCATCCACTAAAACATCAACAATTTGATTTAAGAAACGTTGATTTTGTTTTAAAGCTTTTTCTTTAACAACTTCATTTAATCTTTCTAAACGATCTTGTTTTTGTTCAAATGGAACGTTATCTTGCATTTTAGCCGCTGGTGTTCCTTCACGAGGTGAATAGATAAATGTATAAGCTAAATCATATTCACATTCTTCATATAAAGAAAGGGTATCTTGGAATTGTTCTTCTGTTTCATTTGGGAAACCAACGATAATATCTGTTGTAATTGAACAATCCGGCATCACTTCTTTAATCATATGGAAAAGTTCTAAATATTGTTCTCTTGTATATCTTCTACCCATTAATTTTAAGATTTCTGTATTTCCTGATTGTACTGGTAAATGGATATAAGGCATGATGTTATCATATTGGTTAATGATTTCAATCATTTCTCTAGAAAAATCCCATGGATGACTTGTTGTAAAGCGAATACGTGCAATTCCCGTTTTAGCAACTTCTTCTAAAAGAGTCGCAAAATCATAGTCTTCTTCTAAATCTTTTCCATAACTATTGACATTTTGTCCAAGTAATGTGATTTCTTGATAACCATCTTCTTTTAAGCCTTTAACTTCATCAATAATATCGCTCATTAAACGAGAACGCTCTTTTCCTCTTGTATAAGGAACAATACAATATGTACAGAATTTATTACATCCATACATAATATTAACCCATGCTTTATGTCCATTAGCACGTGTTACAGGTGTATTTTCAATAACATCCCCTTCTTTAGACCATACTTCTACAACCATTTCTTTATTGAACATCGCTTCTTTTAATAAAGTTGGTAAACGATGAATATTATGTGTACCAAAGATCAAATCTATATGTGGATGTTTTTCTAATATTCTTTTAATAACAACTTCTTCTTGAGCCATGCAACCACATAACCCAAAAATAAGATTCGGATTTTTCTTCTTTAAGTTTTTAACATATCCGACTTTACCAAATACCTTTTCTTCAGCATTTTCACGAATCGCACAGGTATTTAATAAAATGACATCGGCATCTTCAATTTCTTTTGCAGGTGTATATCCCATCATTTCAAAAATACCCGCTAAAGTTTCACCATCACGTTCATTAGCTTGACATCCATAAGTATGGATATAATATGTTTTTCCTTTACCTACATTTACCATATCACTTGGTATTTCAAAAGCATCTTTTAAATGATCAACTTGTTTTCTACTTCTTTTTTGAGCCTCTTTTAAATTTGGCCCTTTAAAATATTCACTATAATCTTTCATTTTTTCACCACATTTCTTTCCTATTATATACATAAAGTTAACTTTTGGCTAGAAAAAAATAAGGACTTATCAGCCCTTATCATTTTTATCTTATCCAAAGAACCCATCTGGTTGAATTGAGAAGTATAATACTTTTCCTTCAGGAGTTCCTTTGAAAACTCCTTTGCAATGACCTGCAGCTTCTTCAGGTGACAATTCAGTTTCACATTCAAATTCAGCTTTGATTCCTACTTTTTTAACATATTTACATGATACTTTATCATCTGAATATCCATCAAAGAAATCAATAATTTTTTGAACTTGTCCTGTTTGCATTAATAATTTACATTTTGCCATTTTAATAAAACCTCCATTTACATGTCAGTATTATACAATGATTATCTAAAAAAAGAAACCCTTTTCACGAAAAATTAACGTAATTCAATAACAAGACGAATGGCTGTAATTATTTTATCATCTACTGTCAAATCATGAAACGAAGGAATACAAATAAGTTCTTTTCCTGTAGGAATAATATACCCTCTGGCAATAGCAATCGACTTAATAGCTTGATTAAGAGCTGCAGCTCCTATTACTTGAATCATAAGTTTATCCTTTTCTCGCATTAATGATGCAATAGCTCCTGCCACGTGATTAGGAACTGATGTTGAAGATACTTTTATTATTTCCATATTTTTGCCTCCTAATTCACTATATGAATTCTTTATAAAAAAATAACAAAAAAGCATCTAAGATGCTTTGTAAGGATGATCCTCATTGATCAAAATTCTTTCAATTGAAATTGGTTGATGTTGTTCATTAAACTCCATAACCACACCAGCAAGTTGCCCTGAATTTTCTGATATTAAAAACTTAGAACTTAACCCTCGCATACGGGCAATCACACTATCTAAGTCACAGCCAAGTGAACTTAAATAAGGTCCTGTCATACCTGCATCAGAAATAAAAGCTACTTTTCCATCAATAATTCTTTCATCGGCTGTTTGAACATGGGTATGTGTTCCTAAAACTGCTTGTACTTTATCTCTACAATAATAAGCAAGTCCAATCTTTTCACTTGTTGCTTCAGCATGAATATCAATAATGTGAATATCTTGTTCAAGATTTAAATAATCATCAATTTGATCAAAAGGATTTGAGTAACGATTATCCATAAAAACACATCCAAGAGCATTAGTAACACGAATCTTTGTCCCTTTAACATTAAACACCCTTGAAGAAACTCCTGGTAAAACCCTTGGTTGGTTATAGGGAACCACTAAACGATCCGCTTCATCAATAAAATCAAAAAGCTCTTTTTTATCAAAAGTATGATTTCCCATTGTCATACAATCAACACCTTCAAAAGTAAAAAAATCATAATGCTTTCTATTTAAACCTTTACCATGAGTGGCATTTTCAACATTAGCGATAACAAAATCAATTTGGTAGTCTTTACGAATACGATAAAGATAATCCTCAATCATTTGTCGTCCTACATTTCCAACGACATCTCCAATAAATAAAACCTTCATTTTCATTCCTCATTTCTAAATCAAAAACATTCTAACATAACAAAATAAAAAAAGGGAATGATTTTCCCTTTATTTAGCAATTTCACTTGCTCGAATTTCTCTTATAACAGTTACTTTAATATGTCCTGGATAAGTTAATTCATTTTCAATTTTTGTCTTAATATCACGTGCAATCTTATGACTTGCAACATCATCAACTTGATCAGGTTTTACGACGATACGAATTTCGCGTCCTGCTTGAATAGCGAAGACACGCTCAACACCATCAAAGCTTTTAGCCATTTCTTCAAGTTTTTCAAGTCTTTGGATATAGTTTTCAATTGTTTCACTACGACTTCCTGGTCTAGCAGCGGATAAGGTATCTGCCGCAGCAACTAAGATTGAAATAACACTTGTTGCCGGAACATCACCATGGTGAGACTCAATAGCATTAACAACTGTAGCATTTTCTCCATGTTTTTTTGCAAATTTTGCACCTAATTCAACATGGCTACCTTCCATTTCATGATCCATAGCTTTACCAATATCATGTAATAAACCAGCACGTTTTGCCATTTGTTGATTTAAACCAAGTTCAGCTGCCATAATACCAGCTAAATGTGCTACTTCTAAGGAATGTTGAAGTGCATTTTGTCCATAACTTGTACGATATTTTAATTTACCTATTTGTTTGATAATTTCTTTGTCAATACGAGAAATACCTAATTCAAATACCGCATTTTCTCCCGTTTTACGAATCACTTCATCTAATTCTTTTCTTGTTTTTTCAACAACTTCTTCAATTCTTCCAGGTTGAATACGTCCATCTCTAATTAATGTTTCCAAAGATAAACGAGCAATTTCTCTTCTTACTGGATCAAAACAAGAAATTGTAATAGCTTCAGGTGTATCATCAATAATTAAATCAACACCTGTTGCTTGCTCAATTGCTTTAATATTACGCCCTTCACGACCAATGATACGTCCTTTCATTTCTTCACTAGGAAGAGCAACAACTGTTACTGTTCTTTCAGTAACTTCTTCTTGAGCATATCTATTGATTGCATTAGCGATAATATCTCTCGATAAATCAGCCGCTTTACTTTTAGCTTCTTCTTCTTGTTCTTTAATATAAGCAGACATTTCTAGTGAAATTTGTTGTTCAACTTGTTTGAACAATTCTTCTTTTGCTTCTCTTGCTGACATAGCGGCAACTTTTTCTAATTCTACAACTTTTGAATCAATTTTATTTTTAAGTTCAGCCTCTAATTTATCTATTCCAGCCTCTTTTTCATTTAATTGTTTGACTCTTTGTGCTAAAACTTCTTCTTTTCCTTGAACGGTAATATCTTTACGTTCAATTTCTTTTTCACGATCAGAAAGTTTATTTTCAAGTTCAATAATTTCATGTCTTTGTTCTTTAATTTCTTTTTCCGCTTCTAACTTTAATTCGTAAGCTTGTGTTTTGGCATCTAAAATTGCTTCTTTTACTAAGTTATCAGCCTTTGTATTGGCATCATCAATAATTTTTTCTGCACTTACATTTGCTTTTGAAATATTAAGTTTGGCATATATAAAATAAATAAGAACACCTACAGCGATAGCTAGAACATAGGATAAAATAGAGACAATATTCATACTTGGCATAAATTCATCCTCCATTTTTTCTATGTATATTCTTATATGACGTGTTTACGCACAAGTATATTATATGTCAAATTCACATTTTTGACAATATTAAGTTGTCATGCAAAAAAAGTGATTTAAATTGAAAAGACCTAACATTTTACATAATGTCGATCCCTCTTTTCTTTCATTCATACTCCATATAAAAATCATATTATTGATATTTAAAAATGAAAACATTTTTTCATTGACTCTCGCTCTTATCAAAAAAGGACAATCTATAGGATTATCCGTTTTCAACTATAATATGAGATCACCGAAAACGTGCATAATATTATAATTAAAACTAAATACAATGTTTTCCTTGAAATTTTACATAGTAAAAAGGAAGAAGATTTACACTTCTTCCTCACTTGGCATTAATGATACTTTAATTGCTTCTGTAATTTCATTCATAATATCAGGATGTTCAATTAGATAACGTTTTGCATTTTCACGACCTTGTCCAATCTTTTCACCCTTATAGGCATACCATGCTCCTGATTTATCCACAATATCTTTTTCAACCGCTAAATCAAGTACTTCACCATCTCTAGAAATACCTTTTCCATAAATAATATCAACAGAAGTTGATTTAAATGGTGGTGCAACTTTATTTTTAACAACTTTAATATTTACTTTATTTCCGACAATTTCTGTACCATTTTTGATAGCTTCACTTCTTCTAATTTCAACACGAACAGAAGAATAGAATTTTAAAGCACGTCCACCTGTCGTTGTTTCAGGATTTCCAAACATCACACCAATTTTTTCACGTAATTGGTTAATGAAAATAATTGTGCAATCTGTTTTATTCATGACCCCTGATAATTTACGTAAGGCCTTCGACATTAAACGTGCTTGTAGACCCATTTGTTGGTCTCCCATTTCACCATCTAATTCCACTTGAGGAACAAGTGCAGCAACTGAATCGACAACAACTAAATCAATCGCTCCTGAACGAACAAGTGTTTCTGCGATTTCTAATCCTTGTTCTCCACTATCTGGTTGTGAAAGAATAAGTTCATCAATATTGACTCCTAAGTTTTTAGCATATACAGGATCAATTGCATGTTCTGCATCAATAAAAGCAGCAGTTCCCCCTTGTTTTTGAACTTCTGCAATTGCATGTAATGTTAGAGTTGTTTTCCCACTTGATTCTGGTCCGTAAATTTCAATAATTCTTCCTTTTGGATATCCTCCTATTCCTAAGGCCATATCCAACGTTAATGAACCCGTTGGAATAACCGCTACATCAACAGCTGCACGATCTCCAAGTTTCATTACTGAACCTTTTCCAAATTGTTTTTCAATTTGTTTGATTGCATCATTTAAAGCTTGTTCTTTTTTTGTATCAACATCTTTTTTTACTGCCATAATTTTACCTCCTAACCCTATATACGCTTTTTTTCTTAATTTTTCTTCAAATTTTCATTAATTTTTTCAATTATTTTCTTTTTTGCAAATTCAACAGCCTTTGAAGCAATTTCTTGTCTACTTCCTGTTAAATTCAATTTATAAACAACAACATCTTGATAAGCAATCCCAATATAAACTTCACCTACTGGCTTACCTTCCATTGCATTTGGACCAGCATTTCCTGTAAAAGAAACACAAAGATCAGTATCTAAAATACTCTTTCCATTGACGCACATCAAAGTTGCAATTTCTTTAGAAACGACCCCGTATTTTTCAATCAAAGCATGATCAATCGATAAAAGTCTTTCCTTTGTTTCACTTTGATAAGTAATCAAAGAACCCTTATAAACCTTAGAAATGCCAGGAATACTTCCTAGCATTGTCGCAAAATTTCCTACTGTAAAACTTTCTACAGAAGAAATTGTTATTCCCTTTTCTATCAATAATTCAGCAAGTTCATTCATTACATTGACTCCGTTAACATATCTTTACTATCCATAAAATAATCAATTCCACTTACCACTGAAATAATACAAGCAATCCATACCATTATTTGTCCAACTGGTAAATGAATGATTGAAAAAGGAAAATCATTAAGTAATAAGAAAATCACACTAATCATTTGTGTTACTGTTTTTAATTTTCCTAAATATTTTGCCGCAATAACAACTTGCTTATTAGCTGCCACTAAACGAATCGCATCTACAATCGTATCCCTAGAAATCATAATAATAGGAATAATAATTGAAATTGTTCCATCACTTGCTAATAATAAGAAAATTGTATTGATTAATAATTTATCTGCAATAGGATCCGCAAATTTTCCAAAGGTTGTAATTAACTTTGATTTTCTAGCAATTTGTCCATCAAAATAATCTGTCAAAGAAGCTACCGCGAAAATGATAAATATAATAATATTTACAAGTGAAATATTTGCATTCAATATATGATAAACAGGCATATTGATTCCAAATGTTGTATAAGGAAACATATAAATAAGAATTAGAATTGGAACTAGGATAATTCTTGTAACCGTTAATTTATTAGGTAAGTTCATTATTTATCCAACGTTAACTTAAATGTTCTAACCTTACCATTAGATCTTGTTCCATTATGATCGCTTTCTTCTAATGGGATTTTTTGGTCATTAATATAATAACGATGTCCTAAGTTCCAACTATATGAAAATTCTAAATATTGAAAATCATTGACATTAAATTCTAATTCAACACTTTCACAAGCTGAATCATCTTTTAATGCATCCGAGGCAGAAATGTTTGCTAGATTACTACTATAAACACCTCGTTTAAAAGTATCAGTTTGATAGCTATTTGTATCGCCATTGACATGTAGATCAACTGTTGTCGCAAAAGTAAAGTCTACTTTTAATTTAAAAGTATCTCCTTCATATCCTTCTGGTAATTTAAAACTGTAATCTCCATCTGCATTTTTAGTAAATGTGATTTCAGATGTTGTTTGCTTTTTCGTTGTTTTTTTCTTCGTTGTTGATTTTTTTGTGTCTTTTGTTGTATTCTTTTTTATATTATCACTTGTTTCTGTTTGTGAAGGATTACTATTTTCGAACTTTGCATCCTTTGAGTTTGTGAAAATAAATGAATAACCTAGAACACAAATAATTGCAATCACAATAACGATCACAATTGCATACTTCACATATCTTAAAATATAGTGATCTTCATAAACACCTTTTTTTACGGGTTGTTTTTTAGGTGGTTGTATATTTTTTACTTTATCTATAAAAGTAACAGATCCTATATCTTCCTTTTTATCATCTATAGTTTTTAAATCAGCCTTTTTAATTTCCCTTGTAATTGCATAATAATCATCTGCAATTGTCTCATCTATTTCTAAGTATCTTGCGATTTTTTTAAGATACATTTTTACATAAAGCTCGTCTCCGACGAAGCGTTCAAAAGCACCATCTTCAATATCACGAATAATATTAACAGAAAGTAATGTAGCTTCTGCAACTTCCTCGATTGTAACGCCTTTGGCAATGCGGGCTGCTTTTATTTTTTCACTTATTTTGTCCATAAAGACATCCTCCTTTACACATAGGCATAATTAAACAAATAAATTATAGCACAAATGTTTTATTTAACAAATACAAAAACTCATTTTATTTCACTTATATTATATACTCTTTAAATAACATTTATATGAACAAAAAAAGAAAAAGCTTCCAAAGAAGCTCTAGAGAGTAATGATTCCAAACGTTGATAAAATATAGCTTAATAAAATAACGATCAAAGTTGGAACACAAATGTATTTCATAACAAAATTATAGATTTTTTCTCTTTTAAAAACCGATGAAATTTTAACTTCATCTGATACCGTTGATATCTTTGTAACAAAAATAATTAATAAAACTGTAGATAATGCAGCAACTGGCATCATACAAGAATTTGTCACAAAATCAAAGAAATCTAATAATGTCATGCCTAATGGTTGAATCCATCCTAAAACACCATAACCAAGTGAAATAGGAATACCAAGTAATAACATTTCACCAATCATGACAAAAGACGCTTTTTTTCTTGAAATATGTAATTGTTCCATTAATGTTGCAACTGAACATTCCATTAATGAAATAGCTGATGTTAAAGCAGCAAATAAAACAAGTAAGAAAAATACAAGACCAATAAAACCACCTAATTGAAGTGAATCAAATACTTTAGGCATAGTAATAAACATTAAAGAGGCCCCTGCATTTAAACTTTCTTTTCCTGAAAAAGCAAAAACAGCTGGAATAATCATCAACCCTGCAAGAAAAGCAATCAAAGTATCCATGATTTCTACTTGTGAAATAGCTTTTTCCATATCCACTTCTTTTTTCATATAAGAACCATAAGTAAATAAAATTCCCATTCCAATAGATAAAGAATAAAACATTTGTCCTACTGCCGCAATAACTGTCATGATACTAAAATTTGAAAAATCAGGAATAATATAATATTTCAATCCTTCAATTGCTCCTGGTGTCATCAAACCATAAACAGAAATAAAGATAGCCATAGCAACTAAAATTGGCATTAATACTTTACTTACTTTTTCAATTCCTTTTTCAACACCTTTAATAACTACAATAAAAGTAAGAACAGCAAAAACAATAAGCCAAAAAGCTGGTGACAACGAACTTGATATAAAACTAGAAAAATAAGTATCTTGTGTAAGTAAATGAGATGATCCTCTTAAATATTCAAATAAATATTTACATACCCAACCACCAACAACGCAATAATAAGGTACGATCAGCACTGGAATAATTGAATTAAGCCATCCCCCTATTTTTAATTTTTTAGCACCAAGCATTTTATAAGCTTTGATTGGATTATTTCCTGTCTTTCTTCCTAAAGCTGTTTCACTCACAAGCAAAGCAAAGCCAACAGTCAAAGCTAAAATGATATAGGTCAATAAGAAAGTACCTCCACCGTATTTTGCAGCTAAGTACGGAAAACGCCAAATGTTTCCTAACCCAACAGCAGAACCGGCAACTGCCATAACATATCCTAATCGCCCTGAAAAACTAGATTTTTTATTTGTTTCCATCGAATTTCCCCTTTTTAACATGCAAAAAGAATTATATTAAAACAAATAAAAAAGTCAACTCTAATGTGAAATAAATAACAAAAAAACAGCCCAAAAGGACTGTTTTTAATGATTATTATAATAATGATTTATATAATTCTTTGATTTCTTCTACATTTGTATCTCTTGGGTTACCTGGACAGCAAGCATCAGCTAAGGCAGATTCACTTAAGAATTGTAAATCTTCTTCTTTAACGATTTCTTTTAAGTTAGCTGGGATACCAACATCTTTTGATAATTGTTTAACAGCATCTACAGCAGCTTTACGATATTCTTCTTGTGACATACCTGTTGTATCAACACCCATTGCTTCAGCGATATCTTTATATTTTTCACCAGTATATGGAGCATTGTATTCCATAACTGTTGGTAAGATAATAGCATTTGCAACACCATGAGGTGTATCATATAAAGCTCCAAGTGGATGAGCCATTGAGTGAACTAATCCTAAACCTACGTTAGAGAATCCCATACCTGCAACATATTGACCTAAAGCCATACCTTCTCTACCTTCAGGAGTATTTTCTACAGCTCCTCTTAAGGATTTAGAAATAATTTCAATTGCTTTAATATGGAACATATCTGACATTTCCCAAGCACCTTTAGTAATATATCCTTCGATAGCATGAGTTAATGCATCCATACCTGTTGCAGCAGTTAATCCTTTAGGCATTGATGACATCATATCAGGATCAACGAAAGCTACAACTGGAATATCATGTACATCTACACATACCATTTTACGATCTTTTTCAACATCAGTAATAACATAGTTGATTGTTACTTCAGCTGCTGTACCAGCAGTTGTTGGAACAGCGAAAATTGGTGTACAAGGATTTTTAGTTGGTGCAACACCTTCTAAGCTTCTTACATCTGCAAATTCAGGGTTTTTATCAATAATACCTACTGCTTTTGCTGTATCCATTGATGAACCACCACCAATAGCGATCATATAATCAGCACCAGCATCATGTAATGCTTTGACACCTTGTTGAACGTTTTCAATTGTTGGATTAGGTTTGATATTTGAGTAAAGTTCATAAGCTAATCCTGCTTTATCTAATAAATCTGTAACTTTTGCAGTCACTCCAAATTTTACTAAGTCTGGATCTGAACATACTAAAGCTTTTTTGAATCCTCTTGCTTTTGCTTCTTCAGGAATAGATTCAATTGCTCCTTTTCCATGATAGCTTGTTTCATTTAATACAAATCTGTTTGCCATAATTAAATCTCCTCTTTTCTAACTACATACATTTTAGTATCATGTGAAAATAAAAACAAGTTACATTTAAGCCTATGTGTAACATTTCACATACTTTTTTTAAAAAAAGAGTAATTTCATTTTTTAGAAATTTACTCTCATTTATGATTTCTTTGTTGATGAATTATTTTTTTATGTGCATACATATTTTTGTCAGCAATATAAAAAGCTTCTTTAAATGGTAACGTATCATCCATCGCTGTATAATAGCCAAAGGCTGCATCAAGTTTTAAAATATTATCTGTCTTCGAATGAAAACTTTCTTGCAATTGTTCAATTAGCTTTTCAGCTTGTTGATGATCATGATGTGGACATAAAATTAAAAACTCATCTCCACCTACACGAATTGCAATACTTTCTTTAGAAATTGTTTCTTGAATGCTATTAGCAATTCTTTGTAATAATAAATCTCCATATTCATGTCCTAAATGATCATTAACTTCTTTTAAATAGTTACAATCGATCATAATCAAGCTTGTTGGAAAATCATCTTTTCGTACATAGTTTTTACTTCTTACTTCCATATAATTACGATTATATAATCCCGTTAGTTTATCTGTAAATGATAACTCTTCTAATTCTTTTTCAAGTCGTATTTGTTTTGTTACATCCGTAACGATTCCAATGATTCCAATAATCTTATCTTGATGAAAAACAGGATTTTTTCTTATTTCATAATATAATGATCCTGTTTCAAAAGGAAATTCACTAATATAATCACTGCCTTTTCCTGTTTCAATAATTTTTAAATCATCTTCATAATAAAGTTGTCCTAATTCCTTATTTTTTTGAATTTCTTTATCTGTTTTTCCAATAATACTATTTTCTTTTCCACCATTGACAAGAGCACAAATTTCTGAGGCAAAACGATATTTACATTCTGTATCTTAAAAAAAGATATTGGCAGGCGCACTTTTCATAAAAAGTAAAACTTCTTCTAGATTAAATCCTATTTGCTCATTCATATTTTTTCCCTCCCATGATGATTCTTTATTATTTACTATATAATATAAAATAAGATTTATTTTGTAAATATTGTACCCCCCCCCCTCGATTTTTGTCAAATTATCTTATAAAGAAAAAAGGGAACAAAGTCCCTTAATCAATTGCATTTGCTGCTTGATATGCACTTCTAACGGCGCTAGCAATATCAGCTGTTCTTTCACCAGAACAATCACCAATATAAGCAAATGGTATATGAATATTTTCTTCTACAAAAATATTTTTCTTTGAACCTAAAGCATTAACAATTGTATCTGCTTTAATTTCTTTATCTTCTGTATAAACAATATTATTTTCAATATGATCCACTTTCGTATTAACATATTGTTTAACACCATGACTTTCAAAGTCTTTCATCATTAATGGTAAAACAGTTGTTGATTCACCTGCAGCAATTTTATCCATCATTTCCACAATTGTCACTTGATGACCTTTGTTAGCAAGATATTCTGCAGTTTCAGCACCTACAAGACCACCACCGATAACAACACAAGCACCTTGTACTTCTTGTCCATTTAAAACATCCCAACTTGAAACAATGTTGCTTTCTTTATGAGGAATAGGCATTTCCATGTTATGTGCTCCAATAGCTAGAAGTGCATAATCATAATCATTAATATCTTTTACTTCTTCATTTAAATGAATATCGACATTTAATGTAGGTAAGATTTTTTCATAATATTCAACACTTCTTAAAATTTCACTTTTGCGTGGTGGCACAGCAGCGATATTGATTTGTCCACCTAATTTATTTTCTTTTTCAAATAAAGTAACATGATGTCCTTTAATAGCTGCAACTCTTGCCGCTTCTAAACCAGCAATTCCTCCACCAATTACAACAACATTTTTAGGAGCGGCTGTCTTTTTAATCGACATTGTAGCTTCATTACCATTTTCTGCATTTAAAACACAAGAAATATATTTTCTATTTTGAATTGCATCCACGCAGCCTTTATTACAGTTTAAACATTCACGAATACATTCTCCCCTTTGTACCTTTAAAGCAATATCAGGATCTGTAAGTAAAGAACGTCCATAACCAATAATATCTGCATCGCCATCATTTAAGATTTTTTCTCCAGCCTCAACACTTACAACTCTTCCGACTGTCGCTACCGGAATTGAAACAGCGTCTTTTACTTTTCTTGCAACAGGTAATGTCCAATTATAAGGAACATCTCCCATAGGTGGAATGGTATCTCCCATATTTCCTGTATGATTCGCTTGAGCTACTTGAATCATGTCGACACCTACTTCTTCAAGTCTTTTAGCAAAAGCAATTCCTTCTTCTTCCTTTAAACCACCTTTACCTCTAAAAGTACCATCTTCATTTTTAGTAACAATTGGTAATTTATATTCTATCGTAAGTTCAGGGGCTGCTTCTTTAATGGCTTGAACAACTTCTAAAGCATAACGAATACGATTTTCAAAACATCCACCATATTCATCTTCGCGATGATTTAAAATTTCTGAACAAAGTGATCCTAAAAGACGATCTCCATGCACTTCAATGGCATCAATTCCAGCAAGCATCGCTTTATGAGCACAACTTGCAATACTTTCTTTGATTTGATTAAGTTGTTCATGATTTGCTTCACTTACAAAGTGTTGCATATCATGATGAAGTTTAGCATACGCATCTTTTGTAAGCTTTTGCGCAATTTCTGTTTGTTTTAAAGCTTCATCTTCGTTTCCTTGTTCTTTTGCCTGCGCCGCTTTTTGACGAGCCATTCCCGCTTCCATAATCATTTTTCCAACACCAGGAACATCATATTCTGGATGGAAGATTTGTAAAGCGACTTTACAATCATATTGATGTAAGGTATCCGCTAATTGTTTAAAAGCTGGAATTTGTTCATCATTATAAAGTTTTGGTGTTGGCGAAGCTGTACGAACAGGAGCAACATCTCCAATAACAACATAAGATACGCCACCTTTAGCCAGTCTTTCATAAAAACTTAAACTTCTTTGTCCAATAGAGCCATCTCTTTCTTCATATCCTGTCGTAAGAGGTGGAAACATAATTCTGTTTTTTAATGTCATTTTTCCAACTTGAATCGGTTCTAATAGTTTCATATTATATCTCCCTTGTTATTTGATATGCTTGACTGATGGCATCTTTAAGTGTTCCAACCTTTTGACAATCACCAATTAAATGGGCATTTTCAATTGGTGAAGAAATTGGTTGATATCCCACCGCAAACACTAAAGTATCCACATCATTTAAAACATATTCTTGATTATTTTTTTCATATTTAATTGTTGTTTCATCAACGTAAGTAATTTTAGAATTAAGTTCAATCTTAACCCCTTTTTCCATCATACGTCTTGTAAGTAAACTCTTGGTTGCTCCTGATTCACCTGTCATTAGACCATTTGTCATTTCAATTAAAGTAATATCTCTATTTGTAGAGAATAAATCATTAATTAATGGTGCTAAATAATCAGCTGTTTCACAACCAACAGAACCGCCACCAATAATCACAATTTTTCTACCTGGGAATTTTTTACCTGATAAAATATCATCCGCTGTCATTGTTTGTTTAAACACTTTATAAGCTTCTATTTCTTTTGGTGTTGCTCCAACGGTTGTAATGATTTCATAATCTTTAAATTCTGTTTCAATCATTTCTTTTGTAACCGTTGTATTGTAACGAATATCCACACCTTCTAATTGATTTTTCATATATTTTACAACTTTTGTAATTTCTTGTTTACCAATAGGTACACAAGCAATGAGTAATTGTCCACCTAAACGATCTGTTTTTTCGCATAAAACAACGTCATGTCCTCTTTTTTTAGCAACATAAGCTGCTTCCATCCCTGCTGGTCCACCACCAATAACAAGAACTTTTTTCTTAACGGATGCTTCTTCAATTTCTTCTTTTTCTACAGCTGGATTCACTGTACAACTGATTGGTTTTCCAAACATGATTCCTGTAAGACATCTTCCACAACCAATACATGGACGAATATCATCAATACGCCCTTCTTTAGCTTTATTAGCGAATTCGCTATCACATAAATTAGGACGACCAATCATACAAATATCTGTTTTACCGTTAGCAATCAATTCATCCGCCACCCATGGTTCATTAATACGAGAAACCGTTGCTACTGGAATCGAAACATGTTTTTTGATTTCTTCACTGGCATGCATATGTGGTGCTGGTGCTGTTCCACTTGCAGGCATAGAGCTTCCTCTTTTAATAGTATTTCCACCTGAAACATGAATAAAGTCAACAGTCGCCTTTTCTAATTGTTTAGAAACATAGATCATATCATTAAGTGTTAAACCACCGTCACTGTATTCATCTCCTGAAATACGTACATCAATGATAAAGTCTCTACCACATTGTTTTCTTACTTCTTCAATAACTTCTAAAGTAAGACGTAATCTTCCATGAATATCACCACCATATTCATCAGTTCTTTTATTATAAAGAGGTGTTAAAAAACCACCAAGTAAACCATGAGCATGCGCTGCTTGGATTTCCACACCATCTCCACCTGCTTTTTTAAAACGTAACGCTGCTTCACCAAATTGTTTAACAAGTACTTTTAATTCTTCTTTTGTAACTTCTCTTGGTGCACTTTTAGCATAATAAGGTCCTACATTTGATGGAGCTATTAATTGTGGTGTTCCTGGTATTGGAAAAGCCATATAAGCAGGATGAAACAACTGCGATAAGATTTTAGTATCATATCGATGCACAGCATCCACTAATTTTTTCCATCCTGGGATATAAGAATCATCATAGATTGACATATCTCCTGGTAAATATGTATAGGTTGGTTCTACGGTTGTTACTTCTGTAACAATCAAACCAACGCCTCCTTTAGCACGGGCTTCATAGTGTTTTACTAAGGCATCTGTGACGTATCCTTTATCAGCAAGATTTGTTGATAAAGGAGGCATAAAGATACGGTTTTTTATTGTTGTATTTCCTATTTGAATAGGGGTAAATAAATGTTGATATTGATTATTCATAATGTTTTCTCCTTCATGTTTATTTTATCACAAGCACAAAATGAAAACGTTATCATATAATGATAGTTATACCTATTTTTTGTCCTACAAAAATAAAAACAAGGACAAATTAACGCCCTTGTCAGCAACTATTCTTTTATTTTTATCATTAATTCATTCTTTTCTTGTTTTAAAGAAGCATGATCTATTTGTTTATAATGATAAAGGATTTCCTCATTTTCTTTAGTAATTTCAAGATTTTCATCTTGATAAATTCTCTTTTCATTTATAAGATGTTGAATCAATTCAATTTGTTTTTGATCTAAAGACATCCTTTGTTTACGTTGTTCTTTATTATACTTCAAATTCTTTTGAAATTGTTTACGATAGATACTTGGAGTAATTCCATACAATTCTTTAAATGCTTGACTATATGCTTTAGAACTTGTCATACCGCAATGAAAAGCAATTTCATCAATTGAATCCTTTCCCGCAAGAAGTGCTTCTAAAGAGTGACGTATTCTTACCATTGATAAATACTTTACAAAACTGACGCCTGTATATCTTTTAAATAAACGTGAAGCATAGGAATTACTAAAAGATAGATTCTTAGCAATATCTTCTAAATGAATATCTTTTTGATAATTTTGATCAATGAAAAGAATAGCTTTCATATAATTTTCATGATTTTTAGATGTTAAAGGAAGTTGTTCTATTGAATATTCTTTATTCTCACTAATGATATAGATTAAGTGAGAAATCACTTTATTCAATAAATAAACATTATCTTTCTTTTGAATAAAATGAAGTAATAAAATACCAAGTTGTTGTTGAATTTGTAGAAGTAACTTTTCATTTTGATTTTTACGACAAACACAAGATTTAAAACTTTGATCAATATCTCCTACCATATAATGAGGTAAATATGAAAAATCAATATGTAACGTTAAAATAATACTTTCAGGCTCATTCATTTTAAGCATATGAATATCATATGGTGCAATTAAAACAAGTTCATGTTTCTTAATAAGTGTTGACATACTTTCCGTAATAACTTCATAACTACCTTTTAAAACATAAGAGATTTCTAAACTTGATTGTCTTGAAAAAGCTAAACGATTAAATTGGTTAATACTTAAACTTAGAGGATAACCAAATTTTTGTCCTGAAAAGTCATAATAATAATTCATATTTTGCATATTTACCATCTCATTTCTTCTTTTATCTTATCATGAAAAAAGCAATAAAAAAAGCCTCGTTAAAGGCTTATGGTAATGGTTTATCACTTGCAAGATAGAGATCATACCATTCTTGACGTGTAAGTTGTATTTTACAAGCTTCACTGATTTCTTTTAAATGAATAGGTGATGTTGTTCCAACAATCGGTTGCATTTTAGCTGGATGTCTTAAAAGCCACGCAATCGCAATTGTTGGTTTTGTTACGTGATATTTATTTGCAATTTCTTGCATAACATCGTTTAATTTTTGATAGTCAGGATGATCAATAAAAGTTCCTTCCGCCCAAGAAGCTTGAATTGAACTCCATGGTTGAATTGTAATATCATTTAAACGACAATAATCTAAAACACCACCATCTTTATCTTGAGCAAAAGCTTCTTTCATATTCATATTTAATCCCGAATCAATCATCACTGAATGAACAATCGATAATTGAAGTTGATTAATAATTAAAGGATATTTTGAATATTTCTTCAACAATTCAATTTGTAAAGGTGTATGATTTGAAACTCCAAAATATTTTACTTTTCCTGCTTGATAAAGTTCATCAAAAGCTTCTGCTACTTCTTGAGGATCACATAAAGCATCTGGGCGATGAAGCAATAAAATTTCTACATGATCCGTATTTAATCTTTTTAGTGAATCATTGACACATTGAAGAATATGTTCTTTAGAAAAATCATATCTTTTTCCTGGTACAATGCCACATTTTGTTTGAAGAATCATCTTTGCACGATATTCTGGATGACGTTTTAAAACTTCACCAAATACTTCTTCTGATTTTCCTCCACCATAAATATCAGCATGATCAAAAAAATTAATTCCTAAATCTAATGCTGTTTTTACAAGTTCTTCTACTTCTTCTACACTTTTACCACTAATTCTCATACATCCTAAAGCGATTTTAGAAACTGTCAAATCACTTTGTGGTAATTTATAATATTCCATCTTTTTATCTCCTATAATTTCAATAAATTTAAACCAACTTCTTCATCAAAATAACGATCTACTTCTCCATTAATAATTTGAATAACCATTTCACAGGTTGCAGAAACAATAGCTTTATTTAAATGTCCACCGAATACTTGTCCTTGATCATTTCCCGCTGATAAATGCATATGACTGTAATATTCATCATTCATTGTATTGATTGTTCCCGTAAGCGAAACAATTTCAAAATCACCTTTAAATTCATTGGCATAATATTTCTTTTCTTTTGTTTTAAAAACACCTACCGTAAATTCATTAATGGCACCAAGAGCTGAAATACTGGCGAGTTTAATCTTTTCTTTTAAAGCAACGTTTTTAACTTGTTTAACAATATCTTCTCCCTTATCCATTCTTACAATAATTGTTTGTTCAAATCTTTGATATTTCATTTTATCCTCCTTATCTATCTTTGATCAACACGATATTTCCATCTACCTGATAGAAAACGCGTAGAAAGTAATAAACATCTTGATACATTATCTAAAACCATCATGATCCATACACTTTCAAGTCCAAGCGAAAATACATTGATCATCAACATGGAACCAAAAATACGAATCCCCCACATTGTCATTAAAGAAAAAACAAAAGGTGCTTTTGTATCTCCCATCCCATTAAATGTTCCTTCTAAAATAATTAAAATACCATATATAGGTTCACTTACTGAAACTATACGTAAAACTCTTGTTCCTAAAGCAATAACGCGTGGATCTGGTGTAAATAAAGCCATTAAATGACCGGCAAATATAAATAAGAAAATTCCCGCCATCAACATAATACTTGAGGTAATGCAACAAGTAAGATAAGTCATACGTTTAACTTTCACTTTATCTTTTTCACCTACCGCATTTCCTACAAGAGTGCTTACAGACGATTGAAAACCATAACCCGGTGCATAGAAAGCTTGTTCAGCTTGAATGGCAATGGTATGTGTCGCAAAAGGAACAACTCCTAGTTTCGCAATTAAGGAAGCAAAAGTAACATGTCCTAAACAAATCACACTTCTTTCCATAACAACAGGTGTCGCAATTTTTAAACATTCTAAACATAATGGTTTATGAAAATGGAAACCGGTATGTTTAAAATCAAAAATTTGATTTTTATAATAATGTCTAAAAATCATAACGCCTCCAACAACATAAGAAATTGCTGAAGCAATGGCCGCACCTGAAACTGAAAGTCCCGCTCCGTATACTGTTATGCCAAACATCTTTCTTGTGGGATAAATCAAAATAAAATTTAAAACAATATTAATTAAATTCATATAAACATTGATCATCATCGGCGTTTTCATATCTTTAACTGCACGAAGCGTTGATGATAAAACGATAATCATTGTCCTAAAAATAAAAGGTGAAGAAACAATAAAGAAATAAATTGATGCATCTTTTCTTATTTCCTTTGCTCCATTTAACCAACCTGGTAAAAATGGTGCAATAATAACACTTATAATTGACGTTAATAAACCTATAACCAAGGAAATAAAAAGGGCTTGTTGTCCTGTCATCTGTACCTTTTTATGATTTTTTGCGCCATCAGCTTGAGCACATACCGCTAAGATTCCAACCCCAAAAGCGACTGAAATGCTTCCTAGAAGCCATGTAACTGATGATGTTAAACCAACTGCAGCCGAAGCTGTTGCTCCCATGGCACCGACCATAGCCGTATCTACATAAGTGACAATCGTATTCATTGCTTCTTGAATAATTGCCGGCCAAGCAAGATGACATATTCTTTTAATATCTGTTTTATACTTCATTCTCTCATCCTTCCATTAAGTCTATTATACAACAAAAAAGGGAATAAACAATGTTATTCCTATGCTGCTTGATATAAACGTGTTCTTTTAACATCTAGATATTTCCAGTATTTTCTTTCCCGACCGCCTACAGCTATTACTAATTGATCACTATAGCCAAATTCTCTGGCAATCGTTCCTTTTTTCACTTTAGAAATGTGTGTTAATTTACCATCAAGTATTGCATATTTCATAATAGCTACCCCCTTTATCTACTTCTATTATATATATTTAAGGAAAAGCTATTTTTATTTATATATATTTAAACACCTGTTTTTTGTATTTAAAAAGGAGATTTTAAATCTCCTTTTCTATTTATACTAGAAATCTACTTCAGTATCATAGTAGCATGCTTTTAATAGAGCAACCATTTCATCATGATTTGGAATACGTGGGTTTGATCCAGTACATGCATCAGCAATAGCGTTGTCTGCGATTTCATCAACACGTGCTAAGAAGATATCTTCTGGAACAAATCCAGTTTCAGCTGGCATACCATCTGCACCATATTTATTAATTCCATGAGGAATATTTAATTCATCATTCATCCCTCTTAAATATTTAATTAATAAAGTAACTTTTTCATCATCGTTAGCTCCACCTAAATGCATATAATCAGCAATAACACCATAACGTTTTTTAGCTGTTGGATCTTTTGCATTGAATGCAATAACTTTTGGTAAATACATTGCATTGGCAGCACCATGGATAATATGTCCACCTTGATCAACGAAAGCAGCTCCTGTTTTATGAGCCATTGAGTGAACAATACCTAATAAGGCATTAGAAAATGATTGACCTGCTAAACATTGAGCATCATGCATTGTATCTCTTGCATCCATGTCTCCATTATATGATTTTACTAAATTAGCTTGAATTAATTCAATTGCATGAATTGCAAGTGGATCTGTATAGTTACAATTTGCAGTAGAAACATAAGCTTCAATAGCATGAGTCATTGCATCCATACCAGTATGAGCAACTAATTTAACTGGCATTGTTTCAGCTAAATCAGGATCAACGATAGCAACATCTGGGGTAATTTCAAAGTCAGCGATAGGATATTTAATTCCTTTATTATAGTCTGTAATAATTGAAAAAGCAGTAACTTCTGTAGCTGTACCACTTGTAGATGGGATTGCACAGAAATGAGCTTTTTTACGTAATTTTGGAATACCAAATACTTTGCACATATCTTCAAATGTGATATCAGGGTATTCATATTTAATCCACATTGCTTTAGCCGCATCAATTGGTGAACCTCCACCCATAGCTACGATCCAATCTGGATTAAATTCTTCCATAACAGCTGCACCTTTCATAACAGTTTCAACTGATGGATCTGGTTCAATACCTTCAAATAATTTAACTTCCATTCCAGCTTCTTGTAAATAGCTAACAGCACGATCTAAGAAACCATTACGTTTCATTGATCCTCCACCAACACATACAATTGCTTTTTTTCCTTCTAAAGTTTTTAGAGCTTCTAACGCTCCTTTTCCATGATATAAATCTCTAGGTAATGTAAATCTTTGCATAACTTATTCTCCTCTTTTCCTACATTTAATGATATCACTTACATTTCCTTTTGGTTAGATACTAAAAAGGCATAGAGATATGCCTTTTTTTATATATCAAGTTATTTTTTTCACATTACATGTGCATTTTTTCACTTTACTTGTTCGATCACTTTTTTTAAACATTTAATAAAATTTTGATCTTCTTTTGATAAAACATAGCCTTTACGATAAATCAAATAATCAACATAGGGTGTTTTTTGATCTTTACATTCTTTTAAAATAAAATGATTATGTTTTAAAAGCTTTTTAGGAATAGGAGCTACCCACATATAAGTTTCAGGAATTTCATTTAAAAGTTCAAATTGAATTCCTCTTTCATAGATATTCATTTGTTTATGATGTTCTTGTTTTCCATCTTGAATATGTATATCTCCATGTTTTAATTCAATTTGTTTCTTTAAATCTTTAATACTTATTTCTTGATCTTTAAGCGGATTATCATTTGAAATAAGTATTTGATAATCAAATGAAAACAGTTTTTCATATGTTAATTCTTTTAAAGTTAAAATATTAAAATAATAATCTTGATCTCTTATTGGAAAACGCACAATTCCTAGATTATTTTCCCCATCATAAACATTTTGAATTGTATCAATCGAATTTGTTTCTCGATAATTTAAATTCAATTCTTTTTTCATATTATTATCCATCTTCAAATATTCAATAAACGCTTCCGATATATAGCTTGAACGAGGTACACAAATATCTAAATTAAGCTTATGGGGATCATCTTGATACATATTTTTTAAACAATCTACTTCTTGAACGATCTTTTTAGCTTGCATCAAGAATTCCTTTCCTTTTGTAGTAGGAACAACACCTTTATTATGTCTTTCAAAGATTTTAATATTGGCTTCTTCTTCTATTTCTTTAATTATTTTTGATAAACGAGGTTGATTTACATAGAGATGTTGTGCTGCTTTGGAAATTGATTCACATTTTTCAACTTCTATCAAATATTTTAAATGTAAAAAATTCATTTTCTAGCTCCTTAAATATAATATAACTATTATATCATTTCTATAAAAAAATTCTATGCAAAAACATAGAATTTATAAATAAGTTTCTTTAATATAATCAATTGTTTCTTCTAAATTACTTTTAGATAAATGAACTAACATATCTTTAATCATTGCATCTGTTTCTTCATGAATCACATAATAACCATGTGTTTTATTATAATAATCTAAAGGAGCAGAAACATCAAAGTCATTTCCACGATAGACCATCGTTGCCGCAACACGATCACAAAACATTTCCACAACATATTTTGTCGGCATTTTAGCAGGAACGACTCCTTGTCTTGAAAAATCAACCCAATATTCCCAATGATGTTTATTTCTTCCTTTATGATGAAGCCAAGCGGAAGAATAACCAATCGTTTCTCTTTCAATAGAATTAGGGGAACGTGTTCCTACCCAATATTTAGCTCCTGTTTTAAGTTCAGTTGGTGAATACTTTGATAAATCATGAAGGATTCCTTGTTTATAAAGACCACATTTAAAACAAAGCATTGTCACATAATATTTATGTTTATTAATTGTTTTCAAATGATTAATCAGTTTCACTTAAATCACCTTCTTGATATCTTGTCGCAAATATATCTTCATCACTTTCAGTTTCTACAATATCCCCTAATTCAGGAAGTTCATCTAAAGAAGCCAGTGAAAAAGCATCCATAAATTCATCCGTCACTCCATATAAAATAGGAAGTCCTGGACTTTCTTCTCTTCCTACTTCTTTAATAAGCGCTTTGGCAAGAAGTTTACGAATCATCGCATCACACCCTACCCCACGAATATCTTCTACTTTTGAACGGGTAATCGGTTGATTATAGGCAACAATGGCCAATGTTTCTAAAGCTGCTTGAGAAAGTTTTGCTTTGGATTGTTCTACCATTTTTTGATAATAAGGGAAATAGTCTGGGTTGGTCGCAAACTTATATTTACCACCAAAATTGACTACTTGGATTCCATTAAAACCTCTATGTTCATATTTTTCAATAAATTCATCCATCAATTCTGTTGCTTTCTTCTTAGAAACTTCTAATACAACTGAGATTTCTTTAATATCGAGTCCTTCATCTCCTCGAATATAAAGCATACCTTCTATGATATGGTCATAATTCTCCATTAAGCTTTTCCCTCCACATATATTTCATTAAATAAGCCATCTTGGCTAATTTCTATTTCTTTATCTTTCGCTAAAACTAAAATTGATAAAAATGTCACAATAAAGTAATAACGATCTCCTCTTTCAAATAAATCTTCAAGTTTTACTTTTTTATTCACTCTTACTTTAAAGAATTTTCTAATTTCATCACTTCTTTGTTCAATAGAAATATCTTTTTTAGAAATATGGGTATCAAGAGGTTTTGATAAAGCTTTTCTTTGAAACATCTTTTGCATAGCTTTCATTAAATCATAGACTTCTAAATCTTGAGGAATCATCGTTGAAGTATCCATAACATATTGTTCCATATTATCCGCTGGTTTAATGATTACTTCTTGACGTTTTTCATATTTTTCTTGAATTTCCTCAAGAACATCTTTATAACGTTTATATTCAATCAATCTTTTAATTAATGCTTCTCTTGGATCTTCTTGGTATTCATCATCAATTTGTACCTTTTCTTTAGGTAAAAGCATCTTACTTTTCATTTCAATTAATTGTGCTGCCATCACTAAATATTCTGACATGATTTCAAGTTGTGATGATTCCATCATATGTATGTATTGTAGATATTGATCTGTAATGACAGAAAGTTCAAGAGTTTGTAGATCCATTTCTTTTTCTTTAATTAAATGAAGTAATAAATCCAAAGGGCCTTGAAAATCCTCTAAAATAACTTGATATTCCATATTTCCACCTCTGATTGGTATTATAACATAAAAAAATATTTTTTATTTATTATCTTCGTTATTTCCTATATAATACGCATGAAAGGGGTTGTAAAATGTTTTCATTATTATCTATTATTTTAGCTTTTTTTGCGGGAATTTTAGGAGCACTAATCGGTGGAACACAAACCTTTATTTGTACAGGCTTTGTCGGTCTCCTTATATTTTTATTAGAACATGTTGGTGTTGATACAACATTTTTAAATGAAGCTTTATCAAATAATTTATTTTTACCATGTATTATCTTTAATGCTGCCGGTCTTGCGACAGCTTATGCAGGAACAAAACATAACATAAGAGGTGTTGAAACCTCAAGATCACTTGCTTTTACCAATGATCCAAAGGTTTTACTCGTAGGCGCTATCGGTGGGGTTTTAGGTTATTTGATTTTTGCCTTTGAAAATTATTTTTCATTTCCGATAGATACTGGAGCTGTTTCGGTTATTCTTGTAGGAGTTTTAGGAAGAATCTTATTCAATCAAGAAGATACATATAATAAAAAGAATTTAGATTTCTTAGAAAAGGCATCTCCTTCATTTTGGGGATTTCAATTTCTCATTGGTTTAGCTGTTTCTACTGTTATGGCTTATTTTGCAAAAGAAACAGGACTTTATACAATTGGTTTTTCTATTAGTGCCTTAACACTTATCTTTGCATTAAGTGATCCAGCTTTTCCAGCAACACACCACACAACACTTGTTGTTGGTTATGCCATGGCACAAACAGGAAATGTTGTCATAGCTATTGTTTTTGGAGTCATTGCTCATTTTATTGGGCTGATTTTTGGCATGGTATTCAACACAGATTGTGGAACACATATCGATCCACCAGCTGTTGCTATTGCTACATGTAGCTTTATTTTATTTACATTATTTTAAAGCAGGAGAATAACTTCTGTTTTTTTGTTTAATAAAAAATGTATAAATCGTACATATATTTTAAAAGATTTATGTACAGTTTATACACTACTTCTTTGGTTCTCTAATAATGAATTGAAGTAAATCTTTTCCATTAAAAGGAATCAACGGATATAGATAAGAAAAACCAAAAGGTTTTAATGATATTAAATACATGTATAAAATAATTTGATACGCAATAAAGCCTAACCAGCCAAATAATCCTGAAAATAGAATCATAAAGATTTTTACATATTTATTCGTTAGTGAGAGTTCATAATTAGGAGTTGCAAAATCACAAACATTTCCAATAGATACAAATAATAAAATCTCACCTGAAAAGAAACCCAGTTCAATCGCAAATTCACCTAATAAAATCGCAGCAATCATTCCCATCGTATTTGAAATAGAATCAGGCGTATGAATAGTCGCAATTCTTAAAAGTTCAATAGCCAGTTCTACCAAAATAATAGAAAAGAGTGTTTTAAAACTGATATTTCCTTGATTTTTAATCAGCATCCATAAAGGAACTAAATAAATAGAAAGAAAAACTGCACTAAAACGAATTAAACGAATAAAAGTTCCAATAATAGGTGTTTGACGATGTTCTTCTACGTGTTCTAAAATTTCAAATAGAGTTGTAGGCAACATCATAACCGAACTTGAAGTATCACAAATGATGGCAAGATAACCATGATGAATATGTGTCGACACAACATCTGGTCGTTCACTATATCTTACAAGTGGAAAAGGATTATAACCTTGATCAAAGATCAGTTCTTCTAAAGCTCGATCTGTCATAATTAAATCTTCATTTTTAATTTCTTGTAATCTTGCTTTAATACTTTTTAACATTGTTTGGTCTATTTTACTTTGTAGATAACATAAACAAATATCTAATTTATTCGTTTTTCCTACTGTTACTTTTTCCATCACTAAATCTAAAGTACGTATTCTTCGACGAATCAGTCCTGCACAATTTAAAAGATTTTCATTAAAACCATCTTTACTTCCTCTTACTGATTTTTCTGTATCAGGTTCATCAATAGAACGAGAAGGAAATTGGCGGGTATCTAAAACATAGACTTTTTGTTTTTCTAAATCTTTTACAATAGCACATCCTGTAAGCATGGCATATTCATATTTGGTAGTATCTGTTTCTTCTTTGACATCACCATTATTTAAGCAATCTTTTAATGTTTTTCCTTTCGCATTAGTAATACCTTCAACTAAATAAGCAATTAATTCATCAGAGCAGAGACTTGAAACATAATTGATTTCTATTTTTCGATTATGAAAATCAAGTATTCTAACATTGATATCAAATGAATTATTATTCATGATTTTGGTTTAAAAAAGATTGCGACTAAAAAAGCAAATAAAATAGCTGAAGCAATACCGGCTGCCGTTAAATCAAACATTCCCATAGCCAATCCAAAAACACCATATTCTTTTGTCATTGCCATAGCACCATGCATTAGTGAATGTCCAAAGCTCGTAATAGGAAGCATTGCTCCGGCATGGAAGATTTTGATTAAGCGATCATAAATATGAAATAAATCTAAAAGTGCCCCTATAACTACAAAACTACAGGTAATATGTCCTGGTGTTAATTTGGTATATTCATATATTAATTGAGCAACAACACAAACAAAACCACAAAAAAGAAAAGATAATAGATAATTCATACAACAACCTCCAATACGTAGCCATGACAAACACAAGGAATGGATAATTTTTGATTTGTCATAACAGGATTTAATAAAGCACCTGTTGCTAAAACAAGCACTCGTTTATATTTTCCTTGAAGCATCATTTTATAAATGTAACCAAAGCTAACAAGTGCATTACAAACAGGACCACTTCCACCTTGATAAACATTTTGAGTAACATCATATAAAAGACAGCCACAATCATCATATTCATTATATTTTTGATTTTCTTCTTTCAATAAATCTTTCATGATTGTTTTACCATAATGAGATAAATCACCTGTTAAAATAAGATCATAGTAGGTTCCATCTCTTTTTAAATCTTTCATGTGTTGTAAATACGTATCTAAAGCTGCTGGGGCCATGGCACGTCCCATGTCATTTGCATCGTATTGATCGTAGTCGATTACTTTACCTAAAGTTATCGATTCAATTCTAATTGAACTTGGTTTATTCGATAAATAAACCGCTACACTTCCTGTTGCTGTAAAAGTCATGGTTTCTTTTCTTTGGATTCCATATTCTAAAGGGTAACGAAATTGTCTTTCCGCTGTAGCATTATGAGAAACCGTACAAGCAATTGCTTTATGAATATTATGATTTTCAATCATAATTGAAGCATTAGCTAAGGCAAGACCAATGGTGCTACATGCACTGTATAATCCAATAAAAGGACGATGAAGATGATTTGCGTAATAGTAACAAGCTGTTAATTGATTATTTAAATCTCCCCCAAAATAAAAATCTATTTCTTCTTTTTTTACTTTTCCGTTTTTTAAACAAATCAAAAGAGCATCTTTCAACATTTCAATTTCTGCTTGTTCATAACTGACATTATGATGATAATGATCAGGATAATGTTTATCAAAATAATGACCTAAAGGTCCTTGATATTCCACGATTCCTGCTGTCGTTGCAACACTTTGAATATAAACATTATCAAAGACAAAACTGCTACCAGAAATAGGTGATGACATAACGCAATCCTCCTACAATAAATGAAGCAACAATTCCAAAAGTAATAACTGCTCCGCCAAGTTTAAAAATATTTGCACCAATTCCAGTAACTAAGCCTTCACTTCTTGCTTCTAGTGCACTTGAAGTCATGGCATTAGAAAAACCAGTAATAGGAATAAATGAGCCTGCTCCGGCAAAATCACCTAAACGATCATAAATACCTAGACCTGTCAGTATTGCAGCAATCAATATAAGGGTAATCAACATAATAGGTGTGGCTTCTTTTTCACTAAAAGAAAAGATTTTTTGATAGAAATTTAAAAAGAATTCTCCAATCATTCCAATAATTCCCCCAACAATAAAAGCATTAAATGTATGTTTTAACACTTGTTTTTGAGGTTTATTTTTTTCTGCAATTTCATTATATTTTTTTATATTCATAGATTTACCTCCACATTTTTAGGATAGACAAAAAATATGAATATAAACAAAAAACAGATGTTTCCATCTGTTTAAAGTTCATTTGTAAGTAATTGGATATATTCTTTTAAAGGTTCATCAGCCTTTGCACCATGTTCTTTGATAATATTAACAATGGCACTTCCAACAATAACACCGTCTGCATATTGTTTAAATTCTTTAACTTGTTCTGGTTTATTGATACCAAACCCAATAGCTACTGGTGTATCTGTGACTTGATGAATATGATTGATAATTTCTTCAAGATTGTTTGCAAATGAAGTATCCTCTCTTGTTCCAGTAACTCCCATTGAAGAGACTAAATAAATAAATCCTTTTGCATCTTTTGCAATCATTTCAACACGATCTTTACTTGTTGGAGCAATCATAGAAATTAAAGTAACATCATAGTTATAACAAACATCTTTGACTTCTTGACTTTCTTCATAAGGTAAATCAGGAAGAATGATGCCATCAATGCCTACTTCTTGGCATTTTTTAAAGAATGCATCATAACCGTAATGAAAAACGACATTTAAATAGGTCATAAAACAAAGTGGAATATCACTTTTTTCTCTTACCTTTTTAACCATTTCAAAAACATCATCTGTTGTGACTTTATTTTTTAAAGCACGCACATTAGCTTCTTGAATAGTCGGACCTTCCGCAATAGGATCAGAAAATGGAATACCAATTTCAATAAGACTTGCTCCTGCTTGTTCCATATCTAAAATATAATCAACTGTTTTATCTAATACTGGATCTCCTGCTGTCAAAAATCCAATAAAAGCTTTTTTATTTTCAAAGGCTTTATGTATTCTATTCATAGATTTCTTTCCCCCTATATCTCGCAATTGCAGCAACATCCTTATCTCCTCTACCTGAAAGACAAACAATTAAAATGTCATCTTTTTTCATTGTTGGTGCAATTTTGATTGCATGAGCAATCGCATGGGCACTTTCAATAGCACAAATAATTCCTTCAGTTTTTGCAATGTATTCAAAAGCATCTACTGCTTCATCATCAGTAACTGGAACATATTGTGCTCTTTTTGTATCATGTAAATAAGCATGTTCAGGACCAATACCTGGGTAATCTAAACCAGCTGAAATAGAATATACAGGAGCAATTTGTCCGTATTTATCTTGACAGAAATAAGATTTCATTCCATGGAAAACACCTAATGATCCTGTCGCAATTGTTGCGGCTGTTAAAGCCGTATCGACTCCTTTACCAGCAGCTTCACAACCAATAAGTTTTACATCTTTATCATTAATGAAGTTATAGAACATTCCCATGGCATTACTTCCACCACCTACACAAGCCATAACAGCTGTAGGAAGTTTTCCTTCATATTCAAGAATTTGTTCTCTTGCTTCTTTAGAAATAACACTTTGGAAATCTCTAACCATCATTGGAAATGGATGAGGTCCCATAACAGAACCTAAAACATACATTGTATCATCCACACGTTTTGTCCATTCTCTCATCGCTTCATTGACCGCATCTTTTAAAGTCATCGTTCCTGTAGTAACAGGATGTACTTTAGCTCCTAAAAGTTCCATACGATAAACATTTAAAGCTTGACGGTCTGTATCTTCTTTTCCCATAAAGATCTCACATTCAAGGCCAAGTAAAGCCGCTGCTGTTGCTGTAGCCACCCCATGTTGTCCAGCACCTGTTTCCGCAATAATTCTTGTTTTTCCCATTTTTTTAGCCATTAATGCTTGTCCTAAAACATTATTAATTTTATGAGAACCGGTATGATTTAAATCTTCTCTTTTTAAATAGATTTTTGCTCCACCTAAATCTTCTGTCATCTTTTTAGCGTAATACAACAAAGATGGTCTTCCTGCATATTCTTTTAATAATGTATTAAGTTCATCATTAAAAGCTGGATCATTTTTATAAAATTCATAAGTCTCTTCAATTTTGTGAATTTCACTCATCAAAGTTTCAGGGATATACTGTCCCCCATGTATCCCATATCTACCCTTCATTTCTAACTCTCCTTACGATTTTCTTAATTTTTTTTTCATCTTTAAATCCATCTGTTTCAACCCCACTCGAAACATCTAATGCATAAACGTTCTTTTTTAAAGCATCATCAATATTTAAAAGATTAATTCCTCCCGCTAAAAACACCGGCTTATCTACTTCTTTTAACATCGACCAGTCAAAACTTTCCCCTGTTCCACCTGTTCCATGATCATAGAGATAATAATCAACATCATAATGTTCATTAAAAGAATCCTCATTTTTAATTTGAATCGCTTTAATAATAGAAACATCTACCTTTTCTTTTAAAGCTTGAATATATTTTTGATCTTCTTGTCCATGAAGTTGAACAAGATCAATCACATGCTCCTTCACTAACTTTTCAACAAAAGAAATATCCTCATTTACAAAAACACCAACTACTTGAATTGAAGATGTTAAATACTTTTTCAAATCAACTACTTGATCATATGTTAGTTTTCTTTTCTTCCCCGCAAAAACAAAACCAATATAATCTGGTTGATACTTATTGACATATTCAATATCTTCTCTTCTTTTTAAACCACAAATCTTAATCTTCTTCATCTAAGCCTTTTAAGACTTCTAGTGTATGTCTTTTATCATGGCTTTTCATCATTGTTTCACCAATTAAGACACCATTTACACGATGTTTTTCTAATAATTCAATATCTTCTCTTGTTTTAATACCACTTTCAGAGATAAAAATCACATCATCATCAACCATATCTCTTAATTTTAATGTTGTATTTAAATCAACACTGAAATCTCTTAAATCTCTATTATTTACACCAATAATTTTAGCACCCACACGTAATGCTTTTTTAACTTGCATTGAACTATGTGTTTCCACAATTGCTGACATACCTAAATTATGTGCTAAATTGACACAACGCATTAATGTAATTTCATCTAAGACACCTGCAATCAATAAGATGGCATCTGCTCCTAAGATTTTAGCTTCATAAACCATATATTCATCTACAACAAAATCTTTTCTTAAAACAGGAATCTTCACAATACGTTTGATTTCTCTTAAAAAATCATCATCCCCTTTAAAAAAATCAGGTTCAGTAACAACTGAAATAGCATCAGCACCAATCATTTCATATTCTTTCGCAATTGCTTTAAAATCAAAAGTAGAAACAATTTGACCTTTTGATGGAGAATGTCTTTTTACTTCTAAAATATAAGACATTCCTTCTTTTTCTAAAGCTTTTTTGAAAGGAAAACTTTGATCAATAGGCATAGCAAATGCTTTTTCTTTTAATTCATAAATTGAATGACGTTTTTTGTTTGTTTCAACACGTTCCTTTGTACTTTCAACAATATCTTCTAAAATCATAATATACGCTCCTATTTGTTTGATTCTTTTATAAATTCTTCTAATTTATCTTTTGCCTTTCCACTATCAATGAGTTCAGCCGCTAAATCAACCCCTGCTTTTAAAGAATTAACCTTACCTCCAACATAAAGTCCAGCCCCTGCATTCATTAAAACCGCTGTTCTTGGACCTCCTTGTTTACCACTTAAAACATCTAAAGTAATTTGAGCATTTTCTTTTGGTGTTCCACCTATAAGTTCTTCTTTTAAACATCTTTGTAAACCAAATTGTTCTGGAAAAATCGTATAAGTTTTAAATGTTCCTTCATTGATTTCACATACAAATGTTTCATCAGATGCAGAAATTTCATCTAAGCCATCTTTACCATAAACGACCATTGCTCTTTTAACCCCTAAATTACTTAATACTTGAGCAAGTGGTTCAACCAATGCTTCATCATAAACACCCATTACTTGATAAGTAGCTCCTGCTGGATTTGTAAGTGGTCCTAAAATATTAAAGACTGTACGAATACCTAATTCTTTTCTTACAGGTGCAACATATTTCATCGCTAAATGATAGTTTTGTGCAAATAAGAAACAAATATTAATATCATTTAATAATTGCTTACTTCTTTTTTCGTTGATTGTAATATCAACCCCTAAAGCTTCTAAACAATCCGCTGCTCCACTTTTTGAACTTGCTGCACGATTTCCATGCTTAGCAACTTTAACACCCCCACTAGCAATCACTAATGAAGAGGTTGTAGAAATATTAAAAGAGTTTGATCCATCTCCTCCGGTTCCTACAATTTCAAGAACATCTTGATCATTTAATAACTTCACACAATGTTCTCTCATTCCTTTAGCACTTGCTGTTATTTCATCAATGGTTTCACCTTTAAATGAAAGTGCTGTTAAATAAGCAGCTTTTTGAATATCAGAAGCTTGCCCATCCATGATTTCATTCATGCATTCATAAGCTTCTTGATATGTTAAATCTTCTTTTTTAGATAATTTAATAATTGCTTCCCTAATCATTTTGTATCTCCTTTAAAAAATTTTCAACTATTTTTTTACCTTCTTTTGTTAAAATCGATTCTGGATGAAACTGTAAACCATAAATTGGATAGTTTTTATGACAAACCGCCATGATTTCTCCATCATCACTTTCCCCTATAATTTGTAAACAATCAGGTAAATTTTCCTTTTTAGCAGCTAAACTATGATATCTTGCAACCCTTGTTTTTTCCCCGATTCCTTTGAATAAAAGATTATTCGTATTTACTTTAATAATGGAAGATTTTCCATGCATCACACTTTTTGCGTAACCAACAATGCCCCCAAAAGTTTCAACGATGGCTTGATGTCCTAAACAAACTCCTAAAATCGGATATTTTGTATAATAGGTTTGAATGACCTCTTCTATAATTCCTGCTTCACTTGGTTTACCAGGACCTGGTGAAATAATAATGCAAGAAGGAGTGAATTTCTCTATTTCTTCAACAGATATTTCATCATTTCTTACAACCTTGATTTCTTCATTAATAGAACCAATCAATTGATAGAGGTTATATGCAAAACTATCATAGTTATCAATAAGTAGAATCATAATCAATACCTCCATCTGCCATTTTAATTGCTTCTACAACGGCTCCTGCTTTATTTAAACATTCTTGATACTCACTTTCAGGAACACTGTCATAAACAATACCTGCCCCACTACAAATAGAAATTTCATTATTTCTTTTATAAGCTAAGCGAATACCAATGCATAGATCCATATTTCCTGTAAAATCTAAATAACCAATGGCACCACCATAAATGCCTCTTTTATTTTGTTCTAATTGATTAATAATTTGACAAGCTCTTATTTTAGGTGCTCCTGATAACGTTCCTGCAGGAAGTAAAGAATCAATTGCATCTAAGGCATCATATTCATCTTTGATTTCACTACTTACCACACTCGCTATATGAATAACTCTCGAGAACTTTAAAATATCCATATAAGAAATAACTTTTACACTATTAAATTTAGAGATTTTTCCTAAATCATTTCTTCCTAAATCAACGAGCATATTATGTTCAGCTAATTCTTTTTCATCTTTTAATAATCCTTCTATTAATTGTTGATCTTCTTGATCATCTTTTCCTCTTTTTCTTGTTCCCGCAATTGGGAAAGTTGTTAACTTCTTTCCTTCTAGCTTAATAAGGGTTTCAGGAGAAGCTCCTGCTACTTCAATATTATCACTTGCAAAGTAGAACATATAAGGTGACGGATTCGTTGTTCTTAATACACGATAAGTATCAAAAAGAGAACCTGTTGCTCTTGCATATTGTCTATTTGATAAAACAACTTGGAAGATATCCCCTTCTTTAATAAACTCAATACCTTTTTCAACCATTTGACAATATTCTTCTTTAGAAAGAACGGGTTTAAAATCATCTAATAGTTTTAATGGCTGAACAAGTGTTTTAACATGTTTACGAACAATGTATTCAAGTTCATCTAATTCTTTAATTCCTTTTTTATAATTCTTTTGTAAATCATCTGTTTTAATATTGACGATAAGAATCAATTTTTGTTTAAAGTGATCAAAACAAATCACTTTATCAAACAACATTAAATCAACATCATTAAAACCATTATCCTTTTGATTTTTAATAATTGAAGGCTCACTGTATTTAAAATAATCAAAACTAAAATAACCAACCAATCCCCCTGTAAAAGTAGGAAAACCTTCTAACTTTAAACTACGATTTTCATTTAAAACCTTTCTGATATATTCTTTAGGATGTTCTACCTTAAAGATTTTATCATTGACTTTCATCATCTTGTTGTAACATGTAATTTCACTTTTAGGATCAAATCCAATAAAAGTATATCTCCCCCATTTACTTTTATCTTCATGACTTTCTAACATGTAAACATGTTTAGAATACTGTTTTAGTTTTCTCATCAATTCGATTGGTGTAATCATATCACTATAGATTTCTTTTTTTATTGGAACTAAATCGCAATCATCTAGATTCATTTTTTCTAATGTTTCCAATTCTGGATAATACATTAAACTCCCCCCTTATAATTAAAAAAACCGTCCTGAAAGTTAAACTTTCAAGGACGGTTATATCCGCGGTGCCACCTTGTTTCATGATTATAAAATCATGCCCTTAGCTAGATGCTATCACATCTACGACTACTTACGTAAGCCTAACGTCAAAGAATACTCAGCCTAAGCCTTTCCTTTTGCCCTCAGTGGTCCATTTAATAGCCTGCGTTCTGTTTGCTTCCACCATCCAAACTCTCTATAAGTGCACGATCTATTTTTATCTCCACTTCATCGGTTTTTACTTGTTTGTATTATAAAACTGTTTCAAAAACAAAGTCAACAAAGTTAAACAATGTTTTATTTTTTATACAATCTATTTAGCTTTATCAATTGCTTCAATAACCGCATTTCTAAAGCCATTTTCTTCTAAAGCTTTGACTCCTTTGATGGTAATTCCTCCTGGTGAACAAACTTGATCCTTTAATAATCCTGGATGAGCATTCGTTTCTTGCACCATTTTGGCACTTCCTAAAACGGTTTGACTAGCAAGTTTATAAGCTAAATCACGTGGTAAACCATTTAAAACAGCTCCATCAGCAAGTGCTTCAATAAACATATAAACAAAAGCAGGTCCACAACCACTTAAAGCTCCTCCAGCAATCATTTGTTTATTATCAATCACATAAACTTCGCCAATGCTTTCAAACATTTGATAAGCAAAATCAAATTCTTCTTGAGTCAATGTATTTTCTCTTTCAAATAGTGTTACACCTTTAAAAACCTTTGCAGGTGTATTTGGCATAATTGTAAGATGATGTGTTCCAGGAATGAGTGTTTCATATTTTTCATGACTATATCCTGCCACGATTGATATAATTGTTTTATCATCTAAAAGATCTTTTACTTTATCAAGTACACTTTCAATGACATTTGGTTTAACCCCCATTAAAACATAATCACTATGTTCTACCAAATCTCTTTCGCTTGTACAAACACACATCCCATAATCTTTTTCCATTTGTGTAAGTTTATCTTGGTTGATGTCAAAACCACAGACATCTTCTCCTTTGATAAATTCACTTTCAATAACACCTTGACAGATTGTCCCTGCCATATTTCCTAATCCTATAAAGCCTAATTTCATTTTTAAATCTCCCTTTTATAAAAAAGAGCTAACTGCGTTAGCTCTAAATTCTTCTGTTTTTAATAAATGCTGGTGGAAAACCATCATCATCGTCATCATCATCGTCAAACGAATCATAAGTTTGAGGTTCATCACCTAATGGTTTTGCGACTGAAGGTTGTACAGTAACTTCTTCTTTTTCTTCTTCAAATCCAGTCGCAATAACTGTAACGATGATTTCATCATCTAAGTTTTCATTAATAGCGATACCTAAATATGTGTTAATATCATCCCCAACTTCTTGAGTAATTGTTTCAAGGGCAATATTTGCATCATATAATGAAATATTTGGTCCACCTGTAACATTAATAATTGCATCTTTAGCTCCAGCAACAGAGACTTCTAATAATGGTGAAGAAATAGCACGTTTAGCAGCTTCTTTTGCTTTATCATCACCAGAAGACATACCAATACCAATTAAAGCATTTCCTCTATTTTTCATAACCGCACAGATATCAGCAAAGTCAAGGTTGATAAATGCTGGAACAGCAATTAAGTCAGTAATTGTTTGAACACCTTGTCTTAAAACATTATCTGCTTCTCTAAATGCTTCTTGCATTGGACGACCACCAATTAATTGTAATAAACGATCGTTTGAAACCACGATAATACTATCAACATTTGCACGTAATTCATCAATACCTTCAATAGCTTGTTTTTTACGTTTCATTCCTTCAAAAGTAAATGGTTTTGTAATAACACCAACAGTTAACGCTCCAAGTTCACGTGCAATCTTTGCGAATACCGGTGCAGCACCTGTTCCTGTTCCACCACCCATACCTGCAGCGATAAAAACCATATCAGCTCCTTCTAAAGCTGTTCTAATATCACCTTCAGATTCTAAAGCAGCTTTTTTACCCATTTCTGGATTACCACCTGCTCCTAAACCTTTTGTTAAATCTTTTCCTAAAACAATTTTATTTTCAACTGGTGAGCGACGTAAAACTTGTACATCAGTATTAGCGACAAAAAATTCTACCCCTCTTACCCCTTCTTCAACCATTCGATTGACAGCGTTGTTTCCTCCACCACCAACACCAATGACTTTTATTCTTGCTACTTGTTCAAAATCTAATTCTTCGTTCATGATTTTCCCTCTCTTTTATTTATTCTTCTTCACCAAAGAAAGTATCAAGTAATCTACTGAACCTTCCAGTTTTTTCTTTTGTATCCTTTGTTTTTGTTAAACCTTTAAATTTTACAGCCATTGTATTAGAAATATCTGGTAATATAACCGATGTTTCATAAGCTCCTAAATATTTTGCTCGATCCGACATATAGAAAATCATTCCTACTGCTGAAACAAACGCCATATCGCGAATCCCTATAATATCTGGACGATAAACTCTCACAGGACCTTCTAAAACATTTCCAGCTACCTTATCTAACATTTCAAGTTCACCGCCACCACCAACGATCAAGGTCTCATAATGACTACCATCATCAATGATCTGTAATTTTTCTTTAATTACATTTAAAGCATCAACAGTTGCTTCTTCCAAAATATGCGCAAAATCTTTTTGCGTATAATCTTTTCGTCCATCCGGTAATTCTGTTGAATGAATAATATCTTCCTGTCCTATCGTATAATCTAAAGAACCATATTTAATTTTATAAGCTTCTGCTTGATTCATTGAGATTTGTAGGTTTTGAGCAATAGCTCTTGTCAGGTTATATCCACCTACAGAACATACTGTCAAATATTTTAAATAACCATCTTTATAAAAAGAAATTGTTGAAGTCTTATACCCCATATCAATCAATACAGCACCTTCTTGAAGATAAACAGCATCAAACGCTTCTTTCGCACACGCAAAAGCATTAATACAGATATCCATAACTTCTAAGCCTGCTTTTTCTACAGCCATAATATATGGATATAAAATACATTTTTGTGAAGTAATAACGAGTGTATCAACAATTAAATTTCTTGATGATTCTCCAATCGGTGGTTGATTACTGATCCCAAAATCACCATTAAATTTAACAGGAATCACACAGACTACTTCTTCTTCAGAAGATCTTTTAAATTTTGTGGATAATTTCAATCCTCTAACAATATCATCTTTTGTTATTTTTGCTTCATGATTTAAAGAAACAGTACTATTACTTTGATAGAGTTTTGAACGAATGGTTGGTATTGTTAAACCAATAGCTTTGATTTCTCCATCAAGAAATTCATTAGCTTCTTGGACAACCGCTTTAATATCATTTACCAATAAATGTTCATCTTCAATAATACCTTTTTTTACACCATGACTTGGGACTTTTTTTGAAAAAAGCACATGCAAATTAGAGTTCATTATTTCGCCAACAAGTAATTCAATTGTTGCACTACCTATATCTAACACTGCATAAACTTCATTCATGTCTATCTCCCCTTACTACATATATTCTAATAATATCATAAAAGCTACGATAATTAAAGGTTTTAGTTTCAATCACGTAGCTTTTTTCTTTGTTATTTAATTGTATACATACACATTTTTACCTAAAAAATCATAGTATTTATTTTCAGGATATTTTTGAGTAACTAAATAGTAATTCGTTGATGTCAGTTGACGAGCCATATCTTCAATTCTTACATAAAAGATCTTACCATCATCCAATTCCAATTTACACTTTGTTTGATCTTTATCATTGGGTTCAAAAACGATACTTGAAATCTGATTTTTGATAACTGATGGCAATTGTTTGTATTCTTTAATAAATTGTTTTAAATGTTTTTCATCAAAATTTATAGCTTGTGGATATCTTTGAACATAAGAAAGCTTTTCTTGCTTTGTATCCTTTTCCATAACCCCATCTTCATCAACAATATAAAGTATATTATCGATATAACTATAAAGCATCGCATTATTTTCTTGAACAGTAATTTTCACATTTCCTAACAAATCTTTTTTTACAGTTGCTTTTTTTATAAAAAGCATTTGTTCAATTTCTTTTTTCACTTGATTCTTATTTACTTTAAAGAAATATGTTTCTTTTGATTTAATTGAAATATGTTCAATAATATTTTCTTGATTCGTCAGATGACATCCACTCACTGAAATCTTCTTCACTTTGCTTGCATTCCCTGTCATAAAAATAATACAAGCAATGATTATTAAAACAATCAAGACAAAGCATCTTCTTCTCTTTTGCTTTTTCTTTTTTATTTTCTTTTGCATGTTTTTTACTTGATTAACATCATGCTCATTGTACATATACGTAGCCATTTTATAACTCCCAGTTAATAAAACGTACTTCAGGTTTTAATAAAACACCTGATTGTTCTTGTACTGTTTTTTGAACATAAAATATTAAATCATAAATATCTTTAGCAGAAGCATAACCATTATTGACAATAAAATTAGAATGCTTAGGTGATACTTGCGCACCCCCAATTTCATAACCTCTAAGTTTGGCATCGTCTATCAATTTCCAAGCCGCATTTCCTTCGGGATTTCTAAAAACACTTCCTGCACTTGGTTTATTCCATGGCTGTGACGACATACGTCTTTCTTTTCTCTTATCTAATTTTTCATTGATTTCTTCAACACTTTTGTTTTCTAATTCAAAAGTTGCTTCCAAAACGATCCATTTAGGATGGTCTTGAATAATGGAATGTCTATATGAAAATTCCATTTCTTCTTTCGTAAGTGTTACAACCCTTAAATTTTCATTTAATACTTTCACAGATTTCACAACTTCACTTAAACATGATTTATAAGCACCGGCATTCATAAAAATACCTCCACCGATATTTCCCGGAATACCTCCCATAAATTCAAAGCCACTTAAACCAACTTTTGCACAATCATAAGCAAGTTTAATCATCGCAACACCACTTTGTGCCACAACTTCACTTCCATTGATTGAATAATGATTCATATTCTCTAATGAAATAATAATTCCTTCAAAACTTTTATCTGAAAATAATAAATTAGATCCTCTACCAATAACAAAAAGTTGAATTCTATGTTTTCGACAATATTTAATAATAGAAATAAGTCCTTCTACATCTTTTACTTTAATAAATAATCTTGCTGGACCTCCTACACGATATGTTGTGTGTTTATAAAGAGGTTCATCTTTTAAAATTGTTCCTACATTAAGTTCTAAAAGTTCTTGATAATATTTTTCAAATTTCATAATTATTTTCCTAACATATCCACAATCACTCGATACATATCTTCAAGAGCGTTTGGTTTTCCTAATTTTTTTGCGTTTTCTTTTAAAACATTTAAACGACTTTCATCATTAATAATTGCATCAATTGTAGAAATCAATTTTTCACCTGTTAAATCCTTTTCTAAAATCATATCTGCCGCTTGATTATTGACAAGTTCCCTAGCATTATATTCTTGATGATTTGCAGAGACATAAGGACTTGGAATCAAGATTGCTGGAACGCCTAAAGCGGTTAATTCAGCAAGGGTACTTGCACCCGCACGAGAAACGATTAAATCAGTAATATGCATTAAGGATGGCATATCATTTACATAAGGAACAATATGCACATTTTCATTTTCATAAGCTTTCATTGATTCATAATAAGGTTTTCCTGATACATAAACCACTTGATAATCTTTTCCTTTAAATTGATCCATGCATTCTTTCATTGTTTGGTTCACTGTTTGTGATCCTAATGACCCCATAACAATTGTAACAACCTTTTTTTGACGATCTAAATGGTATTCATCGTAGACATCCTTAGGTTGTTCATGAACAATCACACTGGCACGAGGATTTCCCAAAAGAAGGGTTTTTTCTTTTGGAAATTCTTGATAAGCTTTTTGATAACAACAAACAATTTGATCTACTTTTTTAATTAAAATCTTATTTGTAAGACCAATAATTGAATTTTGTTCATGGATCATGGTTTTGATTTTTAAACCAAAGGCAGCTTGAACAGCTGAAGCACTTGGGTAGCCCCCAAAACCAACAACAATATCAGGATTAAATTTCTTAATTGTTTTTTTTGCATGTCCAATAGAGCATACAAATAATAAAGCAGCATGCGCTTTCTTTAAAGGATTTCCAACAAGTCCTTTAACATTAAGTCCTACATAATCATAACCAAGTTGTGGAACAACTTGTGATTCTAAACGATCTTTTGTCCCAATGAATAGGAACTGAGAATCAGGTTCTTGTTTTTTTATATATTCAACTAAGGCAAGAGCAGGATAAAGATGCCCTCCTGTTCCTCCCGCAGCAACGACGACTTTCATTTCATTTCACTCCTTATTCTTATTCTTAATTATACTCTAATTTTTTAGAATATGAAATAACTACAGTGCATTAAATAGTGCCACTATTTTCTAAAAAAATCAAGATTGAAATAAAAATTTCCAAATATTTCTATTTGGAAATTATTTATGTATTACAAAGCTGACACCATCTTTTCTATTAAGTGCTTCTACTTTAAAGCCATACATTGTTACTGTCTTATAAACAATAGATAATCCTAAACCAAATTGTCCTTTATGTCCAATTTCATAAGGTTGAAATAATGACTCAGGATTTGAATTATCAATGGGCTCTCCATCGTTAAAGATTTCTAAATATTGATTTTTTAAAATAACTTTGATTGTATGATTTACATAACGCGAAGCATTTTCAATAATATTTTCAATACAAATACGCCAATATTCTTCATCACCTTTAAAATAAGTATCTTGAAGTTCAGTAATAATTTCAATATCTGGATGCATTGCATTTAACTGATAAACAATATGTTCGATAAGTTCTTTCATAGAACATACTTCATCACCAACCTGCCCACTTAAATAATCCAATCGATTTAAATAAAGTAAACTTCTTACTTTCTTTTCCAAGCGGTTCGTATTCTCCAAAATAACATCAACGGAAGAATCTTTATCTCCATAAGGATAAACATCATCTTTGATACTTTGTGCATAGGTTTGAATTAAAGCAATTGGTGTCTTCAAATCATGAGAAATATTATGAATCATTTCTTCTTTAATTTCATTTTGTTTATCAATTTCTTCTTTCATCTCAATAAGTGAAGAAGAAACGATACCTATTTCATCTCGTCGATCAATATGTAATGTACTTTCTTTATCTTCTTTAATATCATCAATATAATTCTTAATAAGCTTTAATGGTTTTATTAAAGAAGAAACCCAAATAAATAAAACAAGGGCAATAACGAATAGAGCACCATAAAAAATATTAATAACTTGTCCTTTCAAACTATTAATAAGTGTTTTTGAATACTCGCTATAAACGATTGAAATAATATAATTGTCACTGTCTGCCCTAGCAATTTGATAATAGATTGTTTTATCATTCATTTTTACTTTTGCTTGAAGTTTCTTTTTATTTTTTTTGATCACCTTTAAAAGATCATCTTGAAAAGCATAATCTAATACTTGAAATTTCTTAGCTGATATTTTTTGAGAAGAACGTAACGTATCTTCACTAACACAATAAGTAAAATGATATATTTGTTTTTCAGAATCTAATGCATCTGGCGAAAAATCATAAGAATAGAAATCATTTTGTGAACGCGTTAAAACATCATACATTTCATTATCCATAATATGTGTGAGGTTATTATCAATCAAAGGCAATAGTATCGCTAGAATACTTATTGCGATGATTGAAAATATAATAATAAGCTGCTTTTGTAACGAATATTTTGTAAGCATTAATCTAAACGATAGCCAAAGCCATAAATTGTACGAATGTTAATTTCTGGCATTTTTTTACGCAAACGGCGAAGTGTATCGTCTACTACACGATCACTTCCAAAGTAATTTTCATCCCACACTTTTGATAAAACTTGTTCACGAGAAATCGCAAGGCCTTTATTATTTAAAAAATACACAAGTAAATCATATTCTTTTGTTGTTAAAATAACTTCATTATTATGATAGAATACACGTCTTTTTTCTAAATCAACATCATAACCATCTATTTGTATTTTTGATGGATTATCATAAGCTCTTTTTAATAAATTATTAATTCTTAAAATAACTTCTTTAATATTAAAAGGCTTTGTAATATAATCATCCGATCCTTTTTCTAAACCAATAATACGATCGAACTCTTGGTCTCTTGCCGACATAAAGATAATTGGCATTTTAGGCTTTGATGCTTTAATTTCATTAAACAATTCAAAACCACTAGCCTTATCCAACATAATATCTATCAGCCATAAATGGACATCATCATCTTTATGAAGTAAAGCTTCATCATACGTATAAAAAGAACAAACACTATATCCTTCTTTTTCTAAATAGGTTCTTACTAAATCATTTAAATTCTTTTCATCATCTATAATATTAATCTTAAATAACATTTTTTCTTCACCCCATCTTTATTCATACCATTTTTATTATGTCCATTATATAGAAAATATTGCCATAATCTATGGCAATATTTTGTGAGAATATGTGATTTTAGTGTTTGATAATAAATCCTTGTTCTCTCATTTTTGAGATAATATAATCAACAGATTCTAAACACTTTTCGTTTGTATTTGCTTCAACCATAACACGTACAACTGGTTCAGTTCCAGATTCACGTACTAAAACACGTCCTTCATCACCTAATTTTGCTTCAACTTCTTTAATTGCTTCTTGCACTTTAGGATCATTTTGTGCTTCTTTTTTATCTCTAACGTAAACATTTTTCATTAATTGAGGATAGATAGTCACTGGTTCTACTAATTGAGCAAGTGTTTTCTTGCTTTCAATAACAGCTTCCATGATTTTTAATGATGTTAAAATACCATCACCTGTTGTTGCATGTTTAGAGAAAATGATATGTCCTGATTGTTCTCCACCAATACAATGACCATTTTTTACCATGTTTTCATTAACATATTTATCTCCAACAGCTGTTTTTTCGTATTTAATACCTTCTTTGTCTAATGCTTTATATAAACCTAAGTTAGACATAATTGTTGTAACAATTGTATTGTTTGATAATTCACCATGTTCTTTTAAGTATTTACCACAAACATAAAGAATTAAATCACCATCGATTACACGACCAAATTCATCAACAGCTAAACAACGATCAGCATCTCCATCGTAAGCAAAACCAATATCTAAACCTTTTGATTTTACAAGTTCTTGTAAAGATTCAATATGAGTTGATCCACAGTTTGTATTAATATTTAAACCATCTGGTTCACTATGAATCACATAAGTCTTTGCACCTAAAGCATCAAAAACACTTTTTGCAAGATTAGAGCTTGCCCCATTAGCACAATCTAATCCAACTCGAATATTTTTAAAAGCACGTGTAGGAATAGACATCAAATATCCCAAATATCTATTTCTTCCAACTGAGTAATCTGTTGCACAACCAATTCCATCTTTTGTTGCAAAAGGAATTTCATCAACTTCACCATCAATATATTTTTCAATTAAGTCTTCAACTTTAGCATCCATTTTATGACCATTAGCATCTAAAACTTTGATTCCATTATCATAATAAGGATTGTGTGAAGCAGATATCATGATTCCGCAATCAAATCCATCAGTTCTTGTAATATAAGCAACACTTGGTGTTGTTGTTACGTGCATTAAGGAAACATCAGCACCACTTGCTGTAAGTCCAGCAACAAGAGCATATTCAAGCATATATGAACTTCTTCTTGTATCTTTCCCAATAACAACTTGTGCATGGTCTTTATTTCGACCAAAATACCAACCTAAATAACGACCTACCTTATAGGCATGTTCTACTGTTAAAACTTTATTGGCTTCTCCTCTAAAACCATCTGTCCCAAAATATTTTCCCATTTTTAAAATCTCCTATTTTTTTATATTTACGCGAATTTGTTCATCGCTGTCTAAACGATAACTTAAGGTTGAATCACTTAATTCAACTTCAAGTTTGACATTATGGCGTCCTTTTTTCAATCCACCAACATTAGCATAAACTTTAATATCCTCATTTGTCAAGGCGTTTATACGCTCACTTGTTCCTGTTATGGTTAAATTACATGTATCTTGTGATAAAGTCACATTTCCGCTTTTTCCATTTTTTATATGAATAGGAATATCGACGAATTGTCTTTGAGCTGATGGAACAATAGATATTGTTCCATCTACTGTTGTAAAGGACATTTTATTGACATCAGAAACACTTAAAAGTTTCAAATCTTTAAATGTTTTTCCTTCTTCTAAATCACTAATATCTACTTTAACTTTAACATTTTCAATATCCTTTAATTTACTTTCATCACCATAGATTTTAACTTTATCTTTTGAGAAAGTCATCGAATCAACAGCATAACCTGTCGCAATTGTTCCTGTATATTCAGGGACAAGTGGAACTGATTTACTATAGTTTGAAAGTGAACAATCAACCTTGACAGTAGAAGGAATAACACTTACATCTAAAGCCTTACCACTTCTATCATATGCCTTAATCTTACATTTTTGTGTAAACGAATCGGTTACGCCTTTTAAATCAATAATTGCTTGAACAGAATAAACATTATCAATATTATCCTTCGACCCTCTTACTTCAACTTCACTATGTTCCATTGAATCCACAGAAACAGAGCTTTTAGAGATTAAGCTATCTTCATTTTTAAAATGATATCCTAAACTAAACGTTTTTGTTACCTTTTGTGATACTGTTACTGTGACTGTTTGAGGAACAATGAGAACTTCCAAGTTACTTGAAAAATTACGTGATTTTAATTCTACAGTTTGTTCACCTTCACCCACTCCTGAAAAATCAGCATAAACTTCATAATTTTTCATGAATTTTGTATTATAAATGTCTATCGATGGTCCAACTAATCCTACACTTACGGTTTCTGGCATACCAGCTACAACAAAATCATCTTGAAGATTTTCAATTTTCACCGGAACTGATTGAATATAATCTCCTGAATTCGGTGTTGAAAAAATACTATCAAAGTTTCCTCCATTGACTGTAAATAATAAGATTGTCGCTAGAATAAATGAAAGTATTTTTAAAGAAAGTCCTGATTGCAACATTTTATCTAAAGTGGAGTTAATAAAGTTCATCACTTTAATTGCCCCATTAACAAAGGATTCTCCTTTTGAATCAATTTCTGCATTGATCATTTGTGTTGTTAGATGCTTTTCTTCTAGTTTCTCTGGGTTTTCTTTTTCTTTTGAAATAAATTTTAAGAAAAAATCAGTTGTTGAATCACGATGTTCTTGATCTTTTTTACTCATCATCATCACCATCCTCATCTTCTGATTTAAACCATTCTAGTTCATTAACAAGACTTGCTCTTAATTCTTTTCTCGGAATTTTAATAAGTTCCCCTTTAATAGCAAAAGAAATCGTTCCCGTTTCTTCAGAAACAACAATTGTAAGAGAATCGGTGATTTCACTAATTCCTAAAGCCGCACGGTGTCTTGCCCCATAAATCGGTGAAAGATCACGTTGAGTCGGTGGGAAAAAGGCCGCTGCACAAACAATACGATCATCTCTAATAATGACAGCTCCATCATGTAAAGGTGTCCCTTCCCAAAATATCGTATTAAATAATTCAGATTTTATATCTGCATTAATTTTAGTACCCGTATTAATGTAATCAATTAATGATTGTCCTCTTTCAAAAGTAATCAAAGCTCCTGTTTGGGTTTCCGAAAGCTTTGTAACTGAATCAACAATTTCATCGAGCATATGTTCCTTTTGATCATTAGATAAATGATCCATATGATACTCTCTTTTCGTTTGTCCCATTTTTTCAAGTAAAGAACGAATTTCTGGCTGGAAAATAACAATGATGGCAATAATCCCCCACGTTAAAACCGTATCCACTAAATAAGACATTGTTGAAAGTCCTAAAACACTTGTGACTAATTTAATAAGTAAAATAATAAGAACACCTTTAAACAGTTGCATTGTTCTCATATTTTGTTTAAACATACTAATGCCTAAATATAAAATATACCACACTAACAACAAATCAATCAGTGTACGAATAATATTCATAATTAAAGAGAAGTTTACTTCTATACCTGTTAACATTCTATCGCCTACTTTCTTTAAATTTATTATACTTGATGTTTTTCATTTTATAAAGAAAAGATAGGTTTTTATTCAAAACCTACCTTTTCTTCTTTATTATTAATAAATCTTTAAATTCCTCAATATTAATTTTATAACCATGTTCTTTCTTTTTTAAAGCTTCTAAAACATCTTGATATCTTTTTTTGTAAGAGGATTTGTTATCATACAAATAATCGAAATAAGTAAACAAACACAGGTAACTCCTATAAATAAAACAGCAATTCCATGTTGTGTATATAAAGTTTGTGTAGCTTTTTGACCATTATAGCCTATCCAATCCATACAATTTCCTAAAATACTAACCCCTATAGCAGCGGCTATTTTTTGTGAAACAGTTGCCATTGAATAGAAAATACCATCTTTTCTAACATCGTTTATCAAACAATCCACTTCAACACAATCACTAATCATTGCATAAATCACTTGGTATAAAGCATTCAATCAACATATTATAAAATGATTCACATGACGGAAACCAAGTGTCAACTCATTACCAAAGCAAATCAAATCATGACAAATATGGTTTATGTCGAATATCGAGATGAAATAAAAATCATTAAAAGCGAACACATTTCTTTTAACAGTAATGAAATCACACAATATAAAATTTTAGGAGAACATATTAAATACAGAAGAAAACAAAACCATTCTTTAGGTCACGCCATTAGTGGGATGGTTGAATGGAAGAAGATGTTAGCCTCTGATAGAAAGAAAACTTTTTATCAATATTATTACACAATTTTAGATAATCAGTTAGAAAATGAAAATTATGATACCATTCCATCTGGTAATTATTTAGTTGTTTATCATAAAGGAACTTATGAAACATCTTATCAATCTTATCATCTCTTTTTAGATTATGCTAAAAAAAATCATCTCATATTAGATGATATTGCTTATGATGAAAGCTTAATCGATGAACTTATTGAAGCAAATCCTCAAAACTATATTACACAAATTAGTGTCAAATTTAAAAAAGAGCTCTAAAAAGAGCTCTTACGCATTATTTTTTCTATATTGTTGTCTTCTTTCGTTTTCAGTTAAATAGCGTTTTCTTAAACGAATATTTTCAGGTGTTACTTCAACAAGTTCATCTTCATTAATATAATCTAAACAAGATTCTAGATTAAATTGACGAGGTCTTTTTAAAACAACTGTTGAATCTTTTGATGATGAACGAGTATTTGTCATTTGTTTTCCTTTAGTAACATTAACTGTTAAATCATTATCTCTACTGTGTTCACCAACGATCATACCTTCATATACGTCAACACCAGGACCAACAAACATTACTCCACGGTCTTCAACACTTCCAAGTGAATAAGCTGTTGTTTGTCCACTATCAATTGAAATTAAAACACCTAAGTTTCTCTTACCAACTGTTTCACCTTCCATTGGACGATAGTCAATGAATGAGTGAGAAATAATTCCATATCCTTTTGTCATTGTTAAGAAATTTGTCATAAACCCAAATAAACCTCTTGATGGAATTGTATAAACAACACGTGTTTGTCCATCACGAGAATCCATTGTTTCTAAGACACCTCGACGATATCCAAGCGATTCAATAACAGCTCCAATACAATCATCAGGTGCTTCAATTGTTACTTCTTCATATGGCTCACAAATAACACCATCGATTTCTTTCATGATTGCTTTAGGTTTAGAAACTTGTAATTCATAACCTTCACGTCTCATATTTTCAATTAAGATAGATAGATGTAATTCTCCACGTCCAGAAACGATCCATTCTTCTTTATTTTGGATTCTTTCAATTTTTAAAGATACATCTCTATTTGTTTCTTTAAATAATCTTTCTTCAATTTGTCTTGCTGTCACAAATTTACCATCTTGTCCAGCAAATGGTGAGGTATTTGTACCAAAAACCATTTGAATTGTTGGTTCATCGACATGTAATAATGGTAAAGCTTCTTCTTGACCTGTTGTACAAACAGTTTCACCTACACCAATATCAGCAAGACCAGCAATGGCAACGATATCTCCTGCACTTGCTTCTTCAATTTCAATACGGTGTAAACCAATAAATCCATAAAGTTTTTGAATTCTAAATTGTGTGTGACTTCCATCAGCTCTTACACAAGTTACAGATTCATTAACATGAATTTTACCTCTTTGAATACGTCCAATTCCAATACGTCCTACATAATCATTATAATCTAATAAAGCTGGTTGGAATTGTAATGGCCCATCTACATCAACTAATGGTTCAGGGATTTCTTTGATAATCATATCAAATAAACAATCCATATTTGGTACTTGTGTTGAAATATCAGGATCTAAACTTGATGTTCCTTGTAAAGCTGAAGTATAGATTGTTGGGAATTCTAATTGGTCATCATCAGCACCTAATTCCATAAATAATTCTAAAACTTCATCCATAACTTCATCAATACGTGTTACAGGTCTATCTACTTTATTAATAACAACGATTGGTTTTACTTTAGCAGCTAATGCTTTCTTTAATACGAAACGTGTTTGTGGCATTGTTCCTTCATAAGCATCTACTACTAATAAAACACCATCTACCATGTTCATGATACGTTCTACTTCTCCACCAAAGTCAGCATGACCTGGTGTGTCCATGATATTGATTCGATAATCTTTATAATTAATTGCTGTATTTTTAGCAAGAATTGTAATTCCTCTTTCTCTTTCAAGGGCATTGCTATCCATAGCACGTTCGTTGATTTGTTCACGATCTTCTAATGTTCCAGATAGCTTTAATAATTGATCTACTAATGTTGTTTTTCCATGGTCTACATGGGCAATAATCGCTATATTTCTAATATTCATACGCTACTCTCCCTTCAATAACTTCCTCATTATATCACAATAATTTCAATTGTCATTATTTATTTTAATATGTCAAAAACAATTTTCAATGTAAGAGTTTACACTTTATTTTTGACTCAAAACTTCTTTTTTTATAACTTCTAATACACCTTGATGATCATTACTTTTTGCAATACCATAAGCAATATCTTTAATCCGTGGTACTGCATTAGCCATGGCATAACTATATTTAACAGATTTTAATAAAGTATAATCATTCATTTGATCACCAAAAGCCATACATTCTTCTGGTTTAATATCCAATTCTCTTTGTAAGAGTTTTATAGCAACACCTTTATTAATATCCTCGTTTTGAATATCAATCCATTCATTACCAGAAGTTGTTGCTTTAACACCTTTATCTAAACCACAAGCAATATCATCTGCATAACGAATGATTTGATGATTTGGATCATAAATAGCAATCTTCATAATTTCATCATCAATATCATCATAACTCTCTACGAATTGGTAATTACAATAATACGTGCGTACCACAGGTTCTAAATGTTTAAATTCATTTAAACAATAAGCACTTTTAACCCCACATAAAATCATATTCAATTCTGGATGAGATTCTACTAATTGAATCACCGCTTGTACTTGTTCTTTTTTTAACGTATTTGTTGCAATCAATTTTGCTCCCTTAGCAATATAACTTCCATTTTCTCCTATGAAATACATTTCATTAGAAATCGGTAAAAATTTTTGATACAAACGGAAATATTGATTTCCTGATGCAATCACAAATTTTATTTTTCTTTTTCTAAGTTCCTCAAAAATATCAAAAAATTCCATAGAAAATCTTTTAGATGAATCTAAAAAAGTTCCATCCATGTCTGTCGCAATTAATTTAATCATTAACTTATCCCCTTTATCTTCAAAAACATATTAAAGAAATATGATTTATTTTTCAATAAAAACAAAAAGAAAAGTACGATTTTTCGCACCTTACTTACCTATTACTTGTTTTATTTCATCTAAGCTCTTATCTTCAAAAAGAAGTTCTAAGATTTCATCATATTGTTTCTCTGTGAGATTTTCCAACCAACTTATATCTTCATTTGGGTATTTCTTTTGATAGAATTTTACGACTTGTACTTTGATCTTTTCTCTTTTTTCTTCCAATGCCTTTATTTTCTCTTCTTCCGCATTTTTTGCTTTTTCTAGTGCTTTTGATTTTTCTTCTTCTGCACTTTGTAACGCTTCCACTACTTTTTCATAGTTTCTTTGTTTTGCCTTTTGTTGGCTTTGAAATTTTGCGATGGCTAGTGCTTCATCTTTTAAGTCGTCATTTTCCATGAATTTATCATATTTTTTCTTCATGATTCTCCCCACCTTTGTCAGGTTTATTCTATCACATTCATTCCCTTTTTCAATTAAATTGACAATCTCTTCTAATTCATTTAAGTTTTCTTCTCCCTTTTCTTCAATAATTCGATTAATTTCTTTCATAAAGACAAAATACATATAGATCAAACTTCTTTGATTATCATGATATTTATTCCCTGTGTTACTAAATTCTCTCACCAATTCATGATATTCTTTATCATATTCATGATAGAGTACGATTTGATAAAACGGTTTAAGTTGATTGTAGTCATCTCCTTCTTCTATCTGCATAGCAATATTTTTACAGGCATAATATTGAAATCTCTTGAAGACATTTTCAAAATCATCATAAGCTTGGATTTCAATATTGACAGTTTCTCCTTCACTTGTTTTTACTCTTACATCCAAAACCGCTCTTTTTTCACGATAATGACTAGGAAGTAATTCTGTATTTTTTACATACAGTTCTTTACATTTTAAAGGCGTTACTGCTTCGATAATTGTTTTTAATAAATACATACACTCTTGATCTTCATTGTTGTAGACAAAATATTTAAATAATAGGTCGTTATAAAATGGGATATTCTTTTCTTTGTCCATACTTTTTCCTCCTACTCGTATATTCGTCACTTCTTTCCGTTTTTTCTTCAAAAAAATAAAAAAAAGGATTTATTTGTTTTGATACAAATAAATTCCTTCTTTAAAACGATTCAAGCCATCTTTTAATCTTTCAAATGGGCAAGCAACATTCATACGAATAAAAGCTTTTCCATTTTCACCATATTCAAGACCATCACTTACGTAAAGTCCTGTTTTTTCTCTTATAAAAGATGTAAGTTCAACACTATCCATACATACTTTATGACAATCAATCCATAAAAGATATGTCGCTTCTGTAGGGACTACATAAACATCATTCATTTCTTTTTGAATGAATGAAATCGCATAATCTTTATTTTTTTGAATATATTGGTTTAATTCATTAAGCCAATCTTCACTTTGATTAAAAGCTGCCTTTGTTGCACAAATTGCAAAACTATTTGGTTCCGCTACTTCATCCGTATTAATTCCACGATTAACTTTATGTCTTAATACCTCATTTGCTACAACAATACATGCCGTTTGCATTCCTGCCATATTAAAAGCTTTGGTTGGCGCAATACACATAATTGTATTTTCTAAATTTGTTTTTGAAACAGAAGCAAAAGGAATATATTCCTTTTGAGGATTCGTAATATCACAATGAATTTCATCACTTAAAACAGTAACGTGATGTTTCGCACACAAATCACCAATTTTTTGTAAAGTTTCTTTATCCCAGATTTTTCCAATAGGATTATGAGGATTACAGAAAATCATTAATGTTGTTTGACTTAAAGCAAGTTTTCTTTCTAAGTCTTCAAAATCAATATGATATTCTTTACCATCAAAAACAAGATCACTTGATAAAACATGTCTTCCATTATTTAAAATAGAATTATAAAAGATATTATAAACCGGTGACATAATCAAGACATTTTCACCAACTGTTGTCACTTTTCTTACTACCGAAGAAATAGCAGGAACAACACCTGTGACAAACATCATCCATTCTTTTTTCATATAAAAATGATGTCGTCTTTCCCACCAATTTTGATAAGCTTCAAAATAATCATCAGGTACCGTATTATAACCAAAGATTTTATGATCCACTCTTTTATGTAAAGCATTAATAATTGCAGGTGCTGTTTCAAAGTCCATGTCTGCTACCCACATAGGCAGTTCATTTTCTTTTACATCCCATTTATATGAATTTGTATTAAAACGATTGGTTATCTTTGAAAAATCATACATATTTACATCTCCTTTAATTGAATCATTGTTTGACTTGGATCCACAATTTGATCATCAATAATCATTTCACCAATACTCTGTGCACTAATTTTACCAGAAATAGGATTTGTAATACTATCAATATGACTTACAATTTGTGCATCAATATCTTTACAGAATTCAAAAGCTAGAGTGGTATTAATTAATTTACAATTAACCATCTTTAATCCTTCGATATAACATAATCCTTGTAAACTTTCAATTGTGCAATTCACAAAAGTAATATTTTTCGTATTCCATGCTAGATATTCACCAATAATTACTGAATCATAAACCGTTACATTTTCACAATTCCAAAAAGCATCTTTTGAAACAAGTTTAGAATTTCTAACAGTAATATTCTTACCACCATCAAAGCAATAATTTCCTGATAAATTCAAACCATCAATTTCAATATTTTCACTATTCATTCCAAAGTAATCACCTTTAGCAACCACATTTTGTAACTTAATATCTTGACATTTCCATAAAGTTTCTTGAGCATTGACCATATTGACATTTTCCAAAGAAATATGTGTTCCTCTTCTAAAAGTCTTAGGAGCATCAATGACACTATTTTTAATATTAATATGATGAGTATACCAAATACCAGATCTTGCCGTTTCAAGTAAGGTACTGTTTTTTAAATTCACATGGTTGCAATACCATAAAGGATATTTCCATTTAAAAATACTTCCACTAATATCTAAATGATCACTTTCTTTTAAAGGAGATTCTCCATCTGCAAAAACACTATCTTCTACTTTTAAATCATGACTTTTAAATAAAGCTCTTTCTCCTTTTAAATAAGCTTGTTTAACTAATTCCATTCTACTCTTCCTCCATTTTTTTCTTTAATGAATAAATCAAATAATCTAAACAATCTATTTTCTTTTGTTCTTCATGTAATTTATCTAATAAACAACAACGATGACACTGTAATGATTTGATGAGCATTTTTAAATCATCGTTATTATATTTTTTGATACACTGTGTAATAAGTTCCTCATCACAACCAGCATCCTTTAAATTCATAATTAAATCTTCAACGATTTCCTTTTTCATAGCTTTCACCACTTTCCTTTATTATTGTAATTCTTTGTCCTTGTATTATCAAATACCTATAACAAATACATTTCTATACTTGTAAGGCATAATAAGAAGTTTTAAAATAAAAACAAAGGATGTGAAATCATGGAATTTAGACTTTTACAATATTTTCTTGCTATTGCAAGAGAGGAAACAATTTTAAAAGCAGCAGAAAGCTTACATGTTACCCAACCAACTTTATCAAGACAGATGAAAGAACTTGAAGATCATTTACAAAAACAGCTTTTCATTCGTGGTAATCGTAAGATTACTTTAACGGAAGAAGGTATTTTGCTTCGCCAACGTGCTGAAGAAATTGTCAGTTTGGTTGAAAAAACAGAAAGTGAAATTATGTTATTCGATGAAACCTTAAGTGGTGAAGTCTGTATTGGCAGTGGAGAATCCTTAGGTATCGAAATCATTTGTAAAGCCATTCAACGCGTACAAGAAAACTATCCACGTATCCAATTTCATTTATTTAGTGGTAATGAACAAGATGTAACAGATCGTCTTGAAAAAGGTTTGATTGATTTTGGGGTGATTATTGAACCTGCTAATATTTATAAATATAATCATTTATCTTTACCTTATCAAGACTTATGGGGAATCTATATAAAGAAAGAACATCCTCTTGCTTTAAAAGAATCGATTACTCCTCAAGATTTAATTGATGTTCCTCTTCTTTGTTCCTCACAAGAATTAAAATATAAACAAATAGAAAACTGGGCCAATTCTTATTTTTCTAAATATCATATTATTGCAACCTATAACCTAATTTATAATGCCAGTATTCTAACAAAGGAATGTAATGGAGCTGTGATTTCTTTAAAAAATCTCATTGATACAAGTAATGAAAGTTCTTTGTGTTTTAGACCCCTTGAGCCACAAATCACTTCATCACTTGCCTTTATTTGGAAAAAATATCGTGTTCTTTCAAAAACTGCACATTATTTCTTAAAAGTGTTAGAAGAAGAAATAAAAAAAAGCTCATAAATACCCACAAATTAATAAAAATATGACAAAGTAAAATAAATCATTCATTAAATAAGGGATGTCTATGAAAAGAAAAAATAAAGGATTTTCTCTTGTAGAAATAATAGTAGTTCTTCTAATTATCGCTATTCTTGCAGCTATCGCTATTCCAGCTTGTCAAGGACACCTTGAAGAAAGTCGCGAATCGCGTGATCTCATCAACGTTCGTGCGGTTTGTACAGATATCATTGCTATGGGAAAAACAGGATATAAAACAGATATTGTAAGAGAAGTAGACCTTACACAAAAGAAAGACGATTGGCAAGCTTTTGATTTTGTAACTATTGCTGGTATTACGCATAAGAAATCAGATGGTGAAACTGATAATTGGAAAGGAAGTAAGACAGAAGAATCCACTATTGATTTTTCATCAGGTTTACATAGTGCATTAAATAATAGCGGTCTATTAGACAATGACCTTAAAAATAAAACTTTTTTGAAATTGATTCGAAGTGTGATGGTTCAACAATGGTTCCAAAATTAAAAGAACAGATTGAAAATAAGAGTTTATTAAACCATGGTACATGGGCCTATTATGGAAATCCAAAAAAAGTATCTGAAATATATTTATTTTGGACTTCAGTTGATACAGATAAAGTCGGTGCTAACAAACAAATCCCTGTCATTATTAGTACAGCTGATGGAAAATTCTACATTTCATCATCAACGACTGCACGAAAACAAAAAAGTAGTGCTTATAAACCATATATAGCGATTGCTCCAACCGATAAAGGTAATTCTAGTCAATATAAACCATACATAGCTGGAAATGAACCATTCAATACACTTGAAGATGCTTATAAAGCTTATGCTGATGTTGTAAAAAATGATTATCCTAATTACAAAGATACTTTACCACAATAGTAATAATAATCACGCCTAAAAGATGTGGTATGTACTCCCAAAGTCTTCACTTACCGAAACCTGATAGCTCCAACGCCTTTACTGGCTAGGATTGTAACAAAATAAGCAGTCAAAAATAGAAAAAGAACAATGAAACAGCAAAAGCTGAAACATTGTTCTTTTTTATTATATAATTTATATATGGAAAACAAAATTCTACAACAAAATAATTATAACGCATTACAACTGTCTTTGACAATAGATTTAGGTGTTAAATTGATGAAGATGACGTATTTGTTTCTTTCCCAAGGGTACTATAAGGAATGAATCTATCTAAATATTATCTCCTTGATTCCTATTTCTAGCTGTTAGGCTATTTTTGGTTTATCACTTGAGGCTTTTTGCTTAGCGCCAAAGCTATAGAGTTACCACACGCAAGCACGTGATATTAATTTTATAACAAAGTAATAAAAGAGCTCAATTGAGCTCTTTTACTATTATTTTAAATCTTCTCCATTTGTTTCGATAACTTTTTTATACCAATAGAAAGATTCTTTTCTTCTTCTCGCAAAATCTCCTGTACCATCATCATATCTTTCTACAAAGATAAAACCGTAGCGTTTTGCCATTTCTCCAGTTGAAGCAGAAACTAAATCAATACATCCCCAAGGTGTATATCCTTTTAAATCAACACCATCTAAAACAGCTTCATGCATTTGTTCAATATGACTTCTTAAATAATCAATACGATAGCTATCTCTTACTTTACCATCTTCATCAATTGTATCATAAGCCCCTAACCCATTTTCTACAACAAAGATAGGTAATTGATAACGATCATAAATTTCATTTAATGAGTATCTTAAACCTACTGGATCAATCTGCCATCCCCAGTCAGATGCTTTTAAGTATGGATTAGGAACTCCACCTAAGATATTTCCTTTTCCACCTTCTTTTGTTTTATCAGCAGTTTGACAGTTTGACATATAATAAGAACATGTATAGAAATCTACTGGACCAGTTGCAAGAATTTCTTCATCTCCTTCTTCCATTTTAATTTCAATATTATTTTCTTTAAAATATCTCTTTATGTAGTTTGGATATTTACCACGACATTGAACATCACTGCAAAACCAGTTCATTAGATGATTCTTTTGTTGATTTTCAATTTGATCATTTGGATTGCATGTAAGACCATAACTTGTAGCCATGATTTGCATACATCCTACTTGATAGTTTGGATCAATTTCATGTGCCATTTTTACTGCTAAAGCACTTGCTATAAATTGATGATGTAATCCTTGGAAACGGTTTTGAGGAACATCTACTTGATCCATAAATTCCATTTCTTTAATCTCATTTAAAATACCTTGTCCTAAAAATGCTCCCATTGCTGTTGTTGCACTATTGATTTCATTAAATGTTAGCCAATATTTTACTTTTCCCTTATAGCGAGTAAAAATAGCTCTACAGAAATTTAAGTAACAATCAATCATACGACGATCTACCCACGAATTCCATTTTTTTGTTAAGTTAAATGGTACTTCATAGTGAGAAATTGTAATGAGTGGTTCAATACCATATTTTAAACATTCATCTATTAATTCTTCATAGAATTTTAAACCTGCTTCATTAGGTTTGTCTTCATCACCATTTGGGAAAATACGTGTCCATGCAATAGAAAAACGATACATTTTAAATCCCATTTCCGCAAATAACGCAATATCTTCTTTAAAACGATGATAATGATCAATCGCATCATGACTTGGATAGAATGTCCCTTCTTCTAATACTGGTGTAATTCTTTTGCTTTTTGTAGCAGTTCCGCCTGTACAAATATCCGGACAAGAAATACCTTTACCACCTTCTTGCCAGCCTCCTTCTAATTGGTTTGCAGCTGTTGCTCCACCCCAATAAAATCCTTTTGGAAAACTCATTTTTCTTCCTCCTTGTTTTGATATACAAAATTTCAAAGTCATTATAGCTTATCCTTTGAAAAAACGCTTACTTTTTTCAGTATTGTAAAATCACTTGACAAATACAAACAGTGAATCTTAATCCACCTCACTTGTTTTCTTTACAACGACCGAATACTTTGATTTCTTTCCTTCATACATCAATTTATCAGCTTTCTTAATTGCAGCATTGACTTTTGAATTTACATAAATGACCCAACAGTAATTGATAATGATAAATCTTAATAAAAGACCACTTCTCACATAAACTGAAATCTATGCGAATTAAATAACATATGGTAATTTTATGAAAATATACAAGCAAAATTATTGGTGAATAACAATCATGAGAAAGGTGGTCTTTCACTTAAATCTTTATAATCATCTACTTTTGTTTGTTTTACACATTCCCTAATTTGATACAAACGACTTGTAAAAGCATCGTAATAAATATCTTGGAAAATAATTGACACTCCCCATGTCTAAAGACAGGGGATTCTTGCTACCTGCCAACATCGTTGGCTGACCAGTTCATTTTTGATAGGTCGCAGTGCAAGATAGGGGTATGCCATTACCCTTCCTAGAGCAGAACCTATAGTTCTCTAGGCAGTATATCTGTTACCAATATACTCAGTTGAGTTGTATATATTTATAGTTCCTAGCAGATCTCTGTGTGTATGATATCCACATCTGCACGTATATTTTCTGTCATTTGCATGATGAACACTTCCACATATCGGACAGATCTGACTTGTATACGCTGGATCTACATACTCAACTTTTATGCCTGCCAGTTTTGCTTTGTATTCTATAAATGTAGCTAGTCTATAGAACGACCATGTATGCAGGCTATGATTGTTTTTTCGACTTGTTCTTGTCGTAGAACGTATGTTTTGAAGACGCTCTAATTTGATTACTGATATATCATAAGTCCTGCTTTAATTGAGTGTTTCATTTTTTAACCACTTTTCATCAGTTATAACACAAACCTATAAAAAAAATAAAAAAAAGACCAAATGGCCTTCAGATAAATTCTACAAGTCTTGTACAAATTTCAGAATGTTGTTGTCAAAAAAATATTTAAGGAAGAAAAACCTGTTCATGACTTGTCTACGATGTTTATTATATTTTTTCTTAAATAAAAATCAATTTATTCTTATCAAAAATAAAAATAAAAGCGATTACATTGTTAAAAAATAAAAAAAAACCGCTTTTACCACGGTTTTTTAGGCTTTTTAAAAAATAAGTATGGTATTTATCTTTTAGACTTATCTATCATTTTCTTAATATCTTTTAGTTTCTTTTTATAGTCATCAAACGATGTTAAACGATATGACCAGTTATATGAACCGACTGTTCCAGGAAGATTGACACGAGCTTCTTTTCCATAACCAAGTAAATCTTGAACAGGAAGCATCGCAATCAAAGCATCACAATCAAAAGCATAACTTAAAATATCTTGTATGACATCTTCTCCTTTATAGCCTAAAGAAATCATGACCTCTTTTATAAATTCTTTGTCTTCTAATTCATCATACCATTGTTTTAAGGGTGCGTTGTCATGTGTTCCCGTATAAACAACAGATTGTTTAGGTATTTTATATTTTACTTTTCTTTCATCTTCACCAAATGAAAATTGCATAACTTTCATTCCCAGTAAATGATAATGATCACGTAATTCATGAACTTCTGGTCTTAATTCTCCTAAATCTTCAACAATCATATTTAATTCAGGAAGTTGTTTATAAACTGAATCTAAGAAATGATAACTTGGCCCTTCAATCCATTTTCCTTCACTTGCCGTCTTACTTCCATAAGGAACCGACCAATACGTATCAAAGGCTCTAAAATGATCAATACGCAAAATATCAAAGATTTCATTATTCCATTTTAATCTTTTAATCCAAAAATTATATCTTGTTTTCTTTAAATAATTCCAATTATAAAGAGGATGTCCCCATAATTGACCATCCGCAGAAAAATAATCAGGTGCTGCTCCTGAAATATAAAGTGGATAATAATCTTTTCCTAATTGAAAACATTTACGATATTCATAAACATCAGCTGAATCATTTCCTACATAAAGTGGAAGATCTCCCATAATAGAAATACCTTTTTCGTGAGCATGTATTTTTAATAAATTAAATTGTTTAACAAAAATATATTGTAAGAATTGAATATAGGCAATTTCATCTTCTAATCCTGCATTACTTCCACTTACTTTTTGATCTTCTTCATTCCAATCAGCCCAAGGTAACCCATCATTCGCTTGGTTTAAAGCCATAAAACGGGCATATTTTTTTAACCAAAATGTTCCTTTAACAAAAGTACGATATTCTTTTTTGAGTTCTTCATCTTGTAAAAATGTTTGATAGGCTTTTCTTAAATATTTATCTTTAAAAAGACGTACACGTTTATAATCTACTTTAGGATAATCTTCTAAATAAGAGGGAACTTCTTCTAATAAATGCCATTCTTGTAATAAATCCAAAGAGATATAGATTTCATCTCCTGCAAAAGAAGAATAAGGTGTATAGGGTGAATTCCCTGAACTTGAGGGATTTAGTGGTAATATTTGCCAGATGGAAAAACCAGCTTTTGCACTTAAGTCGATAAATTCATAAGCACTTTTCCCTAAATCACCAATTCCATGACGACTAGGCAAGCTAAATAAGGGCAACAAAACACCTGCTTGTCTTTGTTTTAAACTTTTTAATTTCATAATGAAACTCCTTACATTTGTAATCTTCTTTCATTTTATCATTTTAAAGCATAAAAAAAAAGACGATTGCTCGTCTTTTATTCAGCTACACGGTGAGCTACACTTGCACAACGCGAACATAATTCACCATTCATTTCATCTTCATCAAAATAGTTCCAACATCTTGGACATTGTACACCATTGAATTTTTCAACCTTGATGTAGCTTGTTTCATATTCTTCTAAAGTTGTATCATTTACTAATTCAACTTTTGCTACAATGAATAATTGTTTTAAATCATCTTTTAAGTTAGCAATATCTTTATATTCATCTTTTAAAGATAAAGTTACTTTTGTTTCCATATTCGATTTAATTAATTTTTCATTTCTTAAACCTTCCATAGATTTTAAGACATCTTTTCTTACTTCCATAAATTTAGAGAAATAAGCTAAAACTTCTTCTTCGTTTTCAATATTAAATAATTCATATTTTGGTTCTAAGAAGATAGATTCTGCTTTTGTTTCATCACAATGGAAATGATCATGTAGTTCTTCAGCTGTAAATACTAGTACTGTTGATAATAATTTCATCATTGTTTTTGCATGATGATATAAAACTGTTTGAACTTGTCTTCTACGTGGAGAATTTGCATCTTCAATGTATAAGATATCTTTTGTGAAATCCATATAGAATGAACTTAAGGTATTTGTAAAGTAATTTAAGATTTCTTGGTTTGCTGTAGCAAAATCATAGTTTGCATAAGCTTCATCATAGGCTTTCATTAATTCATTTAATTTAGCTAACATATATTGATCAACACCAGGTAAATCTTTGATTTCTACTAAATCACTTGCTTTGAAATCATTTAAGTTACCTAAAACAAATCTCATTGTATTACGGATTTTACGATATCCTTCAGCCACTTGTTTCATAATTTCATCAGAAATACGAACATCTTGTTGATAAGCAACAGAAGTAGCCCATAATCTTACAATGTCAGCACCATATTGATTAACAAGTTTAATAGGATCTACTGTATTTCCTAAAGATTTAGACATTTTATTTCCTTTACCATCTAATACGAAACCATGTGATAAGACAGTTTTATAAGGGGCTTTACCATGAGCAGCTACACCGATAATTAATGATGAGTTGAACCATCCACGATATTGGTCACTACCTTCAAAGTAAAGGTCTACTGGATAATTAAATCCTCTTTCTACCATGACACCTGTATGTGAACTTCCTGAGTCGAACCATACATCCATGATATCTTTTTCTTTTTTGAAGATACCATTTGGTGAATGTTCATTTGTATATCCTTCAGGTAATAAATCTTTTTCATCTCTTTCAAACCAAACATTTGATCCATGTTCTCTGAATAATTTAGAAATATGATCAAATACTTCTTGTTCAATGATTGGTGTTCCATCTTCACAATAGAAAATAGGAATTGGAACACCCCAAGTACGTTGACGTGAAATACACCAGTCTCCACGATCTCTAATCATGTTATAGATTCTAATATGACCCCATTCATTTAACCAGTTAACACTATCAATTTCACTTAATAATTTATCTCTGATTTTATCTAATGAACAGAACCATTGATCAGTTGCTCTAAAGATAATAGGTTTTTTAGTACGCCAATCATGTGGGTAACTATGCGTAATGAATTCAAGTTTTAATAAAGCTCCAATTTCATCTAATTTCATAGTCACTGTTTTATTCGCGTCATCTACATATTGACCGGCTAACCATTCACCACAATCTTCCATCATACAACCGTGTTCATCAACGTTACAATAAGCTGGTAAATTATATTTTTGACCTACAAAGAAGTCATCTGCCCCAAATCCAGGTGCAGTATGAACGCATCCAGTACCAGAATCAGCAGTTACGTGATCTCCTAAGATAACTAATGATTCTCTATCATATAATGGATGTTGACAAGTGATGTATTCTAATTCAGATCCTTTATAATGATTAACAACTTTGTAATCAGTGATTTCAAATTTAGCCATTAATTCATCAACTAAAGTATCTAAAACAATTAATTTTCCTTTTTCTGTTTCTACTAAGGCATAGTTATAAGAAGCATTTAAACAGATAGCTAAGTTAGCTGGAATTGTCCAAGGAGTTGTTGTCCAAATAACGAAATTAACATCATTATCTAAGATTCCTTTACCGTCTTTCACTTGGAATTTAACAAAAATTGTTGGTGATTTGATATCATGATATTCAACTTCAGCTTCAGCTAAAGCAGATTCACTTGATGGTGACCAATATACTGGTTTTAATCCTTTGAAAATCAATCCATCCACCGCCATTTTAGCAAACACTTCAATTTGTCTTGCTTCAAATTCATGTTGTAATGTTAAATATGGGTGTTTATAATCCGCAAATGTCCCCATACGGATAAGTTGTGCCATTTGTTTATTTACTTGTTCATGTGCATAAGCATCACATTTTTCTCTAAATTTAGCTGTTGGCATTTCTTTACGGTTAACACCTAATTTTTGAATAGCATTTTCAATTGGTAACCCATGTGTATCCCATCCAGGAATATAAGGTGTGTAGAAACCATTCATATTTTTATAACGACAAATAACGTCTTTGATAACTTTATTTAACATGTGTCCCATATGCATATTTCCATTTGCATAAGGAGGCCCATCATGGAAGACAAAACTGTCTTTTCCTTCATTTTGTTGGATAACTTTGTTGTACATGTCATTTTCTTGCCAACGTTCTACATATTTAGGTTCTTTTTTTGGTAAGTTTCCACGCATTTCAAAGTCAGTTTTTGGCATTAATAATGTGTCTTTGTAATTCATTTTTTCTTTCCTCTCTTTAAAAATAAAAAAACACATCATCCTAAGGACGATGTGATCGCGGTACCACCTTAATTCGTATTTTCATACGCTCTTGAAATCTTAACGCGATTAACGTCACCTTCTACTTAGTTCAAAGGGCTACTCCAGAGTGATTCATTATAATCCGTGTTACTGATTTTCACCAACCATCAGCTCTCTTAAAACGTAAATTATAAACTGTCTCCTTCATCGTATTTATCTTCATTAATTAAATTATAAACTTCTGATTGGTCAATAGACTCAAGGATATCTTTTGACATTTTTTCGACCGAAGCTCTAAATTTAACAGCTTGCGCTTTAAAGTCACTCATTTCATCAGATAATGAACGAACATACTCTAGCGATTCGCTCAGTATCATATTAGCATTCTTTTTCGCTTTGTCAATAAGTTCACTCGCTTCTTTTAGGGCAAGACGCGCAATTTCTTCATTTGTTTGTTCTTGGATGTTCACACGATGCTGTAATAATGACTTTTGTTTTTCTAAGTGTTCATAGTCTTCTTTTAATTTATTTATTTGCTCATTTAAAGATTTGATTTCTCGGTCTTTTTGATCCATTAAATCATCGACCTGTTCTTTATTATAACCAAATAATTGTTTTTTTAATGGCATCTTGTTCACTCCCCTACTTATAAAAATACCCTTCAACCACATAGTTATTTGAACGTGTTTGTCTGTTACAATCAACAAACATGACTCTTCCATGCTTTTTGAATGATATTATGTCTTTATTATTACACAAATAATTTATTTGTTCAACCGGTTTATGATTAACTTTTACGTGGCCTGCACGAATAAATTCAGCCGCTTTCTGTCTAGATATTTTATAGAAAGAAGAAATGATTTTATCAAGTCTCATTGAAGAAACAATAAAGGATTTTATGATATATTCATTCTTTACTTCTATTTCTTCTTGACACTTGGTAAGTTTCACCTTACTTCTTTTAATCATTTTAAGTTCATCTTTTAAATATTCATAAATAGGACGATCGACGGCTAAATAAAACTCTTTATCTTTTTCAACAATATCGCCAAATAATTCTCTTTTAATTCCTAAAGACATCAAAGCTCCCAAAATATCTCGATGACTTAATTTTTCAAAATTTTTAGCATAAACGATTTTGCAAACCACAATTTCAAAATCACTTTCTTCGATTTCATAAAAATCAGGCGCTAAAATCATTCTTTTACTTTCACTATTTAAAAATCCACCCTGTTCTTTTATTTGAATGTCACCATGACCAATAATACTTCTTACAATTGATTGATGATAAGGATCTAAAAAAGAAGTTAAAATAAGTCTTTGTTTATAATCTATTTGATCTTTATAATCCAAGATTTTTTTAACAAAGACTTCTTCCCCTTTAAAATGTTCTAACATATTAAAAAAGTATGGAAACCATACTTTTTAATCTTCTTGTTCATCTTCATCTAAATCAATTGTACCAGCAACAGAAATATTACGAGGTGTACATAAGAAAATCTTTGGACCAATTCTTTGAATATCCCCTTCAATTGCATAAATAACACCGCTTAAGAAATCTACCACACGTTTTGCTTGATCTTTTTGTAAACGATGTAAATTTACAACAGTAGCTTTTTTAGTTTTTAAATAGTTTGCAATATCTTGAGTTTCTCCAAAAGAACGTGGTTCAAATAAAACTAAATGACTATCTTTATTCATATTTAATGATTTAACAGCTTCGCTTGTTTTAGAGAACTTGGCTTGTTCAAATAAACTTGTTTTAGGTTCAGTATCAACCTCTACAGCATCATATTCTTCAACCACATCTTCTCCATCGCCATCTTCATCAAAAAACCATTTTTTTACTTTATCCATGAAGTCGTCCTCCTTTGATTTCTTCTCCATTATATCATACATTTCTCTTTAATCAAAGCAAACGTACTAATCATGTTCAATATTTACTAAAATAACATCTCCTTTTAAAGAGACCACACATTGAATTGGAATAACAATAACCGGTGGTTCTTTAAAAAAACAAAGAAAGTGAAAGAAATTGATTTTTTCAACAATCAATGCTTGAATACATCTTTGACACCAATCTACTTCAATATCTGCAATATAACCAATCTTCCTGCCATCATAAACATTAATGACATCTTTTGATTGTAAAGAAACAAGTCGCATTTTATCACCTGTATAAAAATATGCTTTAAACTAATTTTTTATGTAGTTTTTCTAAAGCATTTTTTTCAATACGAGATACTTGAGCTTGTGAAACAAAAAGCTCTTTCGCAATTTCACATTGTGAATAGCCCTTATAATAACGTTCTTGAATCACTTTTTGTTCTCTTGGATTTAAACAAGTCATCGCTTTTTTTAAATCTAAGTGTTGATGATAATGTTTGAGTGTTTCTTTATCGAGGGGAATCATATCAATAAGATGGAGTTCATTTTGATCATCATGACCAATAATTTCTTGAAAAGAAGCAACACTTTGGGTAGATTGTATTGCTTCTATAATTGAATGTTGATCTATTTGTAGATTACTTACGAGTTCTTCAATAGTTGGTTCTCTTTGTTTTTCTACAAGATATTTTTCTTTTTCTTTTAAGATAGCATAAGAAAGGTCTTTGACCGTTCTTGAAATCTTTACTTGACTCTCTTCTCTTAAATAGCGTTTCATTTCACCAAGAATCAAAGGAACGGCATAGGTTGAAAATTGTAATTGATAGCTGGTATCAAAATTATCAATGGCTTTAATCAAGCCGATCATTCCAACTTGAAATAAATCTTCATAATGCTTTGATTTTTGATAAAAGCGTTTCATTAATGAAAGAACAAGACGCATATTTCCTACAAGAAGTTCTTCTTTAACTATTGGGTCATGTGTTTTTTGATATTTTTCAATAAGTATATAGAATTCTTGTTTAGAAAGCGTTTTTTGTAAAGTAATGTATCTATTTTGTTGTTTTTCCACAATAATCACCAAAATTATTTTGGCTTTTTTGTCATTTTTTATTCTTTGACTTCATCAAAGTTTAATTGATTTCTTAATTTTTTAATAATCTTTTTTTCAAGACGCGAAATATAAGACTGCGATATTCCTAAAAGCTTAGCCACATCTTTTTGCGTTAATTCATCATGATTTGAAAGCCCATATCTTAAAATCAAGATTTCTTTTTCACGTTCATTTAAATCTTTTAAAGCTTCATAAAATAATTTTCTTTGATCGCTTTTCATCATTTCTTGTTCAACAAGATCATCATCTGTTCCTACGATATCACCAAGTAAAAGCTCATTGCCATCATAATCTATATTAAGAGGTTCATCCAAAGATATCTCATAACGTATTTTATTATTTTTCCTTAAATACATTAATATTTCATTTTCAATACACCGTGAAGCATAGGTTGCTAGTTTAATGTTTTTATCTGCTTTAAATGTATTGATGGCTTTTACAAGTCCAATCGTACCAATACTAATTAAATCTTCTAATGGACAATTTGTACTATTATCATACCTTTTAGCCACATAGACAACGAGTCTTAAATTATGTTCTATCAAAGTATCTCTTGCTTTTTGATTTCCTGAAACAGCTTGTTCAATCACTTTTCTTTCTTCTTCCCCTTTTAATGGAGGAGGTAAAATATCATGTTTACCAATATAATAAAGAAACTGATTTTGATTTAAAAATTGACGAAATACATCCCACATTAGATTACACCTCCCATCAATTCTTGATTAAGCAAGCAATCATACTTTAAATCATCTAATACACCAATATAAACATTATCTAGTTTTTGTTGATTGACTAAAATTGAATCAATTAAAAGAATATCAATTTTACGTTTTTTAATACCTTCTAGTTGGATTTGATCAATTTGTTTATAAGGATATAGAATACTTTTTTTAATAAAAATCAAGGGATAGCCTTTATAGTATGCCTCATTTCCACTATCTAAAAATCCTTTACAATAAATTGTTTTATTTTCTTGAAAAAGAATAACATCATAAAGATAATTTTGATGTTTTATTTTTCTTTTAGTATACGTTAGATAAATACTTTGAATAATAAGAAATAAAAAGGTAATAACAATAATAACTAAATTCTTATAAGAAATAGGGGTAATCAAGATTCCATTATAAATAAATGATTCTTTTATTAGGGTATTGATAAAGAACAGTATTGAAAAATAAACGATTAAAAAAACTGGAAAATATAAGAAAAATTGTTTTTTAAAAAAGAATAAAAAAAGGACAAACCAGTATAAAAAACTTATATATGGCAAATAGTCTATATAAATGAGAATAACTGATATATTACTTAAAAAACTCAAGAAAAGGATTTTCATAAAAGACCAATGAATATTAAGCAATAATGAAATCATTTCATAAGTCATGATAAATAAGATACCATTCATACAATAAGTTAATTCTACATAGATATCCATCTTGCTTACCCCTTTATCATCATATATGATTACACTAAAAAAAAATGTCAAAAAAAAGATGTGATTTTTAAAATCACACCTTATTCATCCTCTAATAAAACTTCCCCATTAGATTCAATTATTTCTTTATAACGATAATAAGAATCTTTTAATTTTCTTTCTAGCGTACCATGTCCATCATTAAAACGGTCTACATAAACAAAACCATAACGTTTTTTCATTTCACCAGTACCAGCTGATACAACATCAATTGGACCCCAATATAAATATCCTCGACAATCAACACCATCTTCAATAGCATCATTAACATTCTTTAAATGTTCTTCAATATAATGAACTCTGAAATCATCATGAATTTCACCTTTTTCATCAATATTTTCATCTAAACCAACACCATTTTCTACAATTAATAATGGTAAATGATAACGATCATATAAAACATTTAAAGTATAACGTAATCCTACTGGATCAACAGCCCATCCCCAAGGTTGAGGTGCTTTATCTTTAAGATATGGATTATCACGGCATGTAAGTCCACCTGTATCTACTTTTAAGTTCACGTCACGATCAAATGTTGTTGAACGATAATAACTAAATGATAAGAAATCAACTGTATTTTCTTTGATCAATTTTAATTCTTCATCACTAAATTCTACATTTACTTGATCTTCTTTCCATACTTTCTTTAAATAAGTTGGTACAATACCTAAGCAGAATGGATCTGCCATAAAGAAAATATTCATACGTTGAGCATCTAATGTTCCAACAACATTTAATGGGTCACAGTTATATGGATAAGTAGCTACTGATGAAGCTGTCATCATACATCCAATTTGGTAATCTTCACTAATTTCATGCCCTAATTGAACTGTTTTCGCATTTGCGACTAAGATATTATGATAAGCATCCCATTGATCTTGTTTTGTTGTTGAACCAATTGGATCACTAGGATCTTTAGGATCTTTGATTGTAAGAACCCCACCAGCAACAAGTGGCATTCTAAATAAAGCATTGACTTCATTAAATGTAAGCCAAAATTTAACTTTTCCTTTATAACGTGTAAAAACAGTTTTTACATAACGTAACCAAAAATCAATCATTTTAGGATTTGACCATCCGCCATATTCAGTAATTAAATGAAGTGGTGTTTCATAGTGTGATAAAGTAATCACTGGTTCCATTCCTAATTCATTCATACAAGCAAACATATCATCATAATAGGCAAGTCCTGCTTCATTTGGTTCTAGTTCATCTCCATTTGGGAAAATTCTTCCCCAAGCAATTGAAGTTCTAAAACTGTTGAATCCCATGCCTTTCATAAGTTTTAAATCTTCACGGTAACGATGATAACCATCAACAGCTTTATGACTTAAATAAACTTTATCGGGATTTAATTCCATTTTATATTTTTTCTTTGTTTCATCCCATTTAATACCAGGATCTTTTGACATAATACCTACTAATACATCTGTAACGTTTGGTTGTTTACCATCCTCTAACCAAGCCCCTTCATATTGGTTGGCAGCAATAGCTCCACCCCATAAAAAACCTTTTGGAAAACTCATTTTCTCTACCTCCGTTTTTATCTATTGGTATTATAACACTTACAAAATAAGAGATTTATTCATTTCATAATATGAAAAAAGAGCAATCTTTTTAATTACTCTTTAAAAATATATTTTAATAATCTCTTTCTTCCCTTGATAGTCTATTCTATTATTTAAAAAGGTTACTAATGGCATGAGTACTTCATCATGTTTGGGATACTTTTTTATAGTATCATGTTTTTGGTTCAAGTATATCATAACAAGTTCTTCCTCGTCATAATTTTCTTTGTTTTCTTCTTTTCCATTCTTCCTTTCTTTTTTACTTTGTAAACATCTACATCTCCATCTTTTCTTTTTGTTGCTTGTGGCATGATCCACAATGAATAGACTTTCTTCATTACATCATAGTTTTTATCATCATATTCCCTTCCCCATTATGTTGTTAATATCCTTAGTACATACGCTATTCCTCTTGTTACAAGTGAATAACCTGGATGAATATTATTTTGTATTTCAACATTTAAATAGATTCGTTTATTGGCTCCATTTAATTGAGGAAGATCAACACAACATAGCATATCAAACTTTACTGTTCCATAGTTTGGTATCATATTTTCATTATTGAGCCACCTAAAACGCTGTTCATCCTTGATGATTTTCATAATTTCTTTAACACTTAAATATCTTACTTCTCTTACAAATTCATGAATCATTCTTGCTAGCATCTCCTGATTTCCTACGATTGCTTTGCAATGTTGATCTAACATGACTTTATGATTGGTTATTGTATTTTGTATTATCGTTTCCATAAGTAGTTCTCCTACTTATTTATTCGCTCTTTTTTTGCTTTTTTCTTCTTTTTTGTAAAAAAATTGGAAATTTCTTTCCAATTATCTACCAAGCGCTAAGTTAGCGAGTTCATCTGCTCGATCATTATATCGATTGATTTTCGTTTTATTTGCGACATGTGATTTTACTTTCACAAAAGTAATTTCAATTTGTTTTTCATATTCTTTCATTTGTTTTACATAAAGATTTTCAAGTCTTTCATCTTCATTAACCCACGCTCCTGTCGCATAGAAAGCAACACCTTCATAATCATGAATTACATACATTTTCTTGTATCCTTGTTGAACGCAATAAGAAACTGCATCTAACGCTGCTTTTAATTCTCCCATAACTTGATTATATTCTACAAATTCATCATCAAATTTTTGACAGTTTGTATAAATTTCTTGATTATTTTCAACAATTGTTACACCAAAGCTATAAGCATAACATGTATCTCCATTTGTTAAACAACTTCCATCTACATAAGCATATGGTACATCTTTTTCATTTAAATTAAGTTGTGATTCATCCATTGTTTGTTTAAAAGATGCAATATAGCTCTCTACATCTTTTAACTCTTCTTGCGAAAACCCCTTATAAACATATTTTCCTTCGCTTACAAGTTTTTGACATTCGCTCCATTGTTTAAATTTATAAACCTCTTTTGTTAGTTTATCAATTGCGACATATAGTACCTTTTTGACCATTTTTCCATCTCCATCCCTCTTTATAGTTATAATAAATAAAAAAACAATTCTTCTAATATTTATAAAAACCTTCACCTGAAGCCATTCCAAGTTTTCCTTCATCAATATATTTCTTTAACATCTTAGCCATTCCTTTAAAATTATAAGGAGCTAAAAATGAAGGAACTTTTAAATACATTGAAACAATATTATAAGCTGTCGTAAGTCCTACCGTATCTAAAATTTGGAAAGGTCCTTTCGGAGCTCCTGTACCTAAAGTCCAAGCTTTATCTATACTTTCAGGATCACTAATCCCATTAACATAAAGATCCATACCTGAAAATAATAAAGGAACAAGCATAGAATTTAATAAATATCCTGATTTTTCTTTACGAACAGGTAATGGTATCATTCTTATTTCTTTAGCAAAATCCATAATCAAATCAAAATATTTTTGATCCGTTTGTTTTTGTGCCATGACTTCTGTCATATTATTTTTCCAAATACTATTTGCAAAATGTAAAGATAAATACTTATTTGGACGCTTTGTATATTTAGCGAACTTCGATGGTAATAATGTCGATGAGTTTGTAACAATCACTGTTTTTTCTGGTAATAAGTCTGCCATCTTTTTATAAATATCTATTTTTTGTTCAACATTTTCCGCCATTGATTCAATAATTAAATCGGCATCACCAACTGCTTTACTTAAATCTAATTCTAATTTAATATTTTCATAAGCACGATCAGCTTTTTCTAAACATTTTTCTTTATCAAAATCTTCATAATCACTAATACCTATTGCCCAATTTTGAGGTGTTTTTCCCTCATCACTTGCCATCAAAGTAATAGTATCATGATAAACTTCTTTTAAATGGTCTAACTTTGGCTGACATCTTCCTATGCTTCCTTCGCTTCTAAGCCAAATCGTTACATTAAATCCACAATACGCTGCTTGATAAGCAATTTGACTTCCTAAAACGCCTCCACCAATAACAACAACATTTTTAATTTCCATAGATTCATCCTCCTACCTTTATTTTATCATTTTGTTAAAATATTCACAAAAAATATTTTCACTTTTAGTTTGAACTACATATAAAAAAGAACCCTATTTCTAGGATTCCTTTATACTATTCAGCTTTTGTTGAATTTACTTCTTCAAACATTTGAGGAATTGTATGTTTATCTTCTTTGTTTTTATATTTGAAGTAAACAACTGTTAATAATGAACATACAATTAAGATTCCTGCAAATACTGCAATTTCAACTGAAATTGAAGGAGCTGTCATACTAATTGTTTTTCTAAATCCATCTACACTATAAGTATATGGAACAAATTTATGAATAGCTTTGTAGATAGCCGGACCTGTATCTAATGGATAAGTACCAGCAGAACCACCTAAGTTAACAATCATGAATACAAGCAACAAGAAGTCTCCGATAAATCCTGTTGTTAAACTTAACAACATAACAAGTGACATAAATGCCGCCGATACGAGAATCGCGAGCAAGTATGTTAAACCTAAGTTAACAGGTTCAAATCCATTGATTAATCTTAAAGCAGTTACCATAACGATTGCAGCTAATGTAGAAACTGTATACATAACAGTTGCTTTACTAGCCCAATATTTCCATGCATTTTCAGCTTTCTTAATACCATGTCTAATTGGGTACATTAACGCAAACGCTAAGCATGTTACATATAAACCAACTGACATCATATATGGAGCCATTGCATGACCGTTATTTTCAACTTTAGAAATTTCTTTATGGCTTGTTTCAACTGGAGTAGCAACCATGTCTGTTGTTTTATCAGTTGAATCAATCTTACTTTCTTCTGCACCAGATTTTAATGCATCATTTAAAGTATTTACACCATCAGCTGCACTTTCAATACCTTCGCCTAAAGTATCAGAACCAGCAGCTAACTGACCAGCACCATCACTAATTTGACCAGCACCACTTGCTAATTGATTAGCACCATTCAACAATGTTGAGTTATTGCTTACTAATGTTGAAGTACCATTAGCTAATTGATCAACACCATTTGATAAAGCAGTAATTCCTTGAGTTAATGCAGGAACATTACTATTTAATTGAGATGTACCATTAGCTAAAGCAGTAGCACCACTTGTTAAAGTTGTATTGTTACCAGTAATTGTTGATAAACCTTCTTGTAAGCTAGATACACCAGCTGTATAAGCTTGAACTCCTGAAACTAAAGCATCTTTTGAATCAACTGTTACGTTAACTGCTTTATTGTTCACTACAGTTGCATATGTTCCACCATTAACTTTAGCATTTACTTCATTTAATCCAGCTTGCACTGTTTGTGTTCCTTTTAATAATCCTGTAGGAATTTCTGTTCCATCTGTTAAAGTACCACCATTAAGGGCAGCATCTAAATCAGTTAAACTATCTTTTGTTGAACTAGATAAAGTAGTAATTGCTGTATCAGCACCAGTTGTATAAGTAGCAACAGAATCCATATATGAATCTATTCCATTAGGATATGCTGATTCTGGCAAATAATTTGCCAAGCTAAATACATTAGGTATTGTACATTGATCAATTTGTTCTCTAGTCATACCATTTAACAATAAAGTATTAGCTATTTTTGTTAATTGTTCTGCATAAGCTGTTGATCCTTGATTATTAAGTGATGCTGCATTAGAATTCAATGTTTTAATTAATGTTGCATAACTATCTAATGATTTTTTACCTTTAGATAATTGAGTCAACGAATCTTGACTTGCTACCATCTTTTGCTTTGAAGCTTCTAGATTTTGTTGTAATTTTTTCACCCCATCAACTACTTGTTGATTTCCTTCTGCTAAAGATTGAACACCTTTACCTAAACTACTAACACCTTCGTTTAATGTAGTATTATTTGCTACTAATTGATTTGCACCTTCTGTAGCTTGACTTACACCTGCTGTATAATCATTAACACCTTTGCTCAATGTTTGTGCACCAGTATTTAAATCATTAATACCTTTAGCTAATGTAGGAGTTGCACTACCTAAAGTACCAACACCATCTTTTAATTGATAGATACCGTTATTTACTGTAACGACACCATCTGTATAACTTTTTAATCCTTGAGTTAAAGTATTTGTACCATCTTTAAATGTTAAAGAGCTACTTGCTAATACTTTTAAGTTATCACTAATTGTTTTGTTACCATCTTCTAATTGAGTCATACCATCAGATAATTGTTGAGTACCATCGCTGGCTTCAGCAAATCCATCTGACATTGTACCAATTGAAGAAAAGATTGTTTCAGCATATGTTTTTGTTACTGAAGCTGAAACTTCAGCTTTAATTTTTGCGATTGCTGAATCATCCATTTTTGATGCAACATAGTTTGTACCTGGGTTTGTTGTATAATTTAAAACCATTTTTTTAGGATTTTTATCCAACAAAGTTGTTGCATTTTTTGAGAAATTGCTTGGAATCGTAATGACCATATAATAGTCACCATTTTTTAGTCCCTTATTTGCTTCTTTTGAATTTACAAAATGAAAATCTAATGAATCGTTGTCTTTTAATTTTTTGACTAATTGATCACCAACGTCTAATTTCTTATCGTTGTATTCAACTGCCTTATCTCTATTAACGACAGCGACAGGAAGATCTCCACTGTTTCCATATGGATCCCACATAGATCCAAGGAAGACAACTGTGTAAATACTAGGAATAAGAATAAGAGCAACTAAAACAATTTGAATCCAATGATTTTTTAAAATGTTTTTCCACTCTTGCTTAATCATAAATATCCTTCTTTCTATCTTCTATAGACATTTTACATCCATAGATATATAATGTCTATAGAGTATTATAATTTTTTCAATATAAATGTCAATATTCTTACATACAAAATATAAAAAATTAGTTATAATAAAAAAAGGGAAGGGATTACAATGAGAATAAGAAAAAGTTTTGAACAAGCAATTTGTATTTTATTGCTTATTGGAACAAGTGAAGGACCATTAAAGAGTCATGAACTTAGTAAAAAGCTTGATGTTTCTGATTCATATTTAAAGAAAGTAACAAGACAATTGGTCGTTGCTGGTCTTATTACTTCTAAGGCAAGTAAATTAGGTGGTTTTATTTTAAATAAAAAAATGAATGATATATCATTTTTAGATATCTTTGAAGCAATCGAAGGAAAGGAAACTTTTATTGAAACAACGCATCTTGTTGATAAAGTATTTGATCCTGCTTTAAATCTACATCATACCGAAGATGTCATCATGAATCATTTAAATGCTGCAGAAGATCAATACAGACAAAAACTCAAAGAAATTAATCTTGGTGAGATTACAAATTATGTTCATCAAAATACAATATAAAAATAGGCTATTTGAATAAGCCTATTTTTATTATATGGTTCTATTTCTATTTTTTGCTTAAATCATTTCAATTTTTTTAACCGTAACAACTAATCCAACAAAAGATATTATAAGAAGTATGCTATATAAAACATAATTAGCAGTATCTCCTGTTTTTGTAACTATGCTATTCTTATTGTCTTGTTTTACAGTTATACTTTCATTCTTATTACCTGTTACTTGTACTAAGTTATTATTATCTTTAACAACAGTAAATGTTGTACTTGCTAAGCCATCTGTCCATACAATTTCAAATGTATGTTTTCCTGCAGCTAGCGTGTTAAGATAATCTTCTTTTAATGTTACAACAGTTGAACCTTCGCTAACAGTATAATTCTTTGTATCAACAATAATACCATCTACTTTTACACATTTGAATTTTGAAAATTCCCCATTACCTCTAATTACAAGGCCTTTATGAGCATCTTGTGTCCATGAACTATCAGCACCATCTAAAATTTTATATTCTTGTCCTGGAGATGGTACAACTTTGGAAATTTTTTCTGTTTCTTCATGCTTACAAACTTCACAGACTCTCTTTTGTTCACCTTCTTGTTTTTCAGTAGCTTCTCGCACAATTTGCCAATTACCAAATTTATGTCCTGTAGCTTTAATAACAATAGGTTCACCTATAGAATTTATCATATTACTATCTGAATACATTAATCCACAGTCTTCACATTTCCAGTATTCTTCAAATCCATCTTCTGTACAAGTAGCTGGTTTTCCATTCACTTTAACAACATGATGTGCACCATCATAATCTTCACATATATTAGCCTTCAACTGATTAGTTTCTACTTTGCTGACTCCATCAATATCACGTGGTTCATCCCCTCCAACAGATTTGAGATCTGGATTAAGCGTTTTATCAAAAGAACAATCTTTTAAAGTTGTATTTCCCTCGATTTGTCCTGTATATCCACCTAATTCATAATTTGAAGAAACACCGTTCACTTTACCTGCAGCATGACTGTTTTCGATATTAGACGATCCTAATGTTCCCGCAAAAGTTCCTGCTTTTGGTTCCCATTCACTTACTGTACTAGTTACATTACCTTTTGCAACACAATTTTGAATCACAGCATTTTGTGCAAATCCAATAAAGCCTCCAGCATTCCAATTATTTGCCGTTATTTCCACATCAGCCAAACAATGTTTGTATGTAGAAAGCAGTTGCCCATTATCATTATCTAATGCATATCCAACAAATCCTCCTAATGCCCAATTTCCAGAAATTTTTCCTGTAGCAGTACAATTTTCATAAATAGATCCGCTATCCATCCCAACAAAACCACCACTATTATCTACACCAGAAATTTGAACATTTTCTACCATACAATTTGAAACTTTAATTCTGTTTACATTCCCTAGCATTCCACCAGTAATATTACCATAATCAGCGAATCCTTCAATTTGAATTAAACCTCCAGATACAATAATATTATCAAATTTTACAGTGCATCCAGAATTAGTCATTACAAATCCAACAAGAAGTCCATTATTCGTTTCATTTAGTCCAGTTCCATTATTATAAATAGATCCATTCTTAATCGTCAAATTTACTACTCCACAATTTATATTGCTGTCTGAACAAACAATATTACCAAAAAAACCACCATTGTATTGATCATTTTGTTGATCAACAATCATTCCAGAAACTGTTTTACCATTTCCATCAAAATATCCACAAAATGGTTTATCCTCAGTCATTCCACTACGATACCATTTACGTAATCCAATCGGAGTCCAACAGTATTTTTGTAAATCAACATCTTTTTCCAATTTAAAATACTTTCCACTATATTTTTCTCCTCCTGCTACATCTTTAGATAGTTTAGCAAGCTGTTCTGCTGTTTCAATTTGCCATGGGTCTTCAGCTGTTCCACTTCCTCCTGCAAAATCAGTTGCTGCATAATCTGTCCAAATACCATTTGGGGCATCTTTTGCAAATACTGGTATCGACATACATGTAATACTAAAGAAAATACTTATTATAATTCCTAATATAAACCTTTTACGATATCTTTTTCTCATTTTATTTTCCTCCTTCTTGTTGATACTCCCTGTATCATTATTTTATATAAGAACTCTAAAAATGTCAATTTATAAACTTAAACGCTTCCATTTTTTACAAACAAAAACTCAAGGGCTGTTCCTTGAGCTATCTATTATAAAATATTCTTAAATACATCTTATTTTTTATTAAATAACAATTCCAATAAATGAACACCATTTCCTTTTCCTAAAAGAATTCCTTTTAAACATCGATTGCATGTACAAATTACTTGTTCATTATGAAATTGTTGAACATATTCTTTCATATATTTTTCTTGTATTTCTTTAGAATAATGCGATAAATGTTCATTCTCTAAATCCTTTGTTTCATAGTGGAGTGTTCCACAAAAAATAGAATTTTCTTTATTCTTTTCTATTTCAATGACTTCTATATTCATTTTCTTCAAAAGATTTCTAACAGCTTGATGTACTTCTGGATGATTGCAATCACGATAACAATCTTGAAGATACATTTTTTGCCCATGATAATCAGGAAAAGAAAAATCATCTAATTGATCAAAGTATTCCCAAAGTGACATTGTTTGTACTTTATCTTCAATTTGGTGTCGACACGCTTGACAAACATACAAACCAATATCTTCTTTTTCTAATTCACTTTGATCTATTTTACAACATTTCGCAATTGGCATCCTCTTTTCAAAATATTCCTTAACTTTTTTTGCTGTTTTGCGATGCATAACAGCAAAGTTACAACTTGGATAATAAATATACATTCTCTTTCCTCCTAAAGTATTTGAATAACTACTTCACTGATTCCCGCAAGAACCATAACTAGAATTGGATTTAACTTATATTTTCTAAGTAAAATCAAACAGATGATAAAAACAATAATTGCATGGTATCTTATATAAGAAACACCAATTAATGAATCTTTAAAAAATGAAGAAATCAAAATACTGATTCCGCTAATTGCAATCATAGAAACCACTGCTGGTCTTAAATAAGAAAGAATTATTTTCATCACTTTCATATCTTTATATTTTACATAAAAATAAGCAAGCAATGATACAAGAATACATGAAGGTAAAATACAGCCAAAAGTGGCAATAAGAGCACCAGGTAAATGAGCTACATATTGTCCAACAAATGTTGAAGAATTGACGGCAATAGGTCCCGGTGTCATTTGGGAAATTGTAATAAGATCTGTAAATGTATTTTGACTGATCCAATGATAGGTGGAGATTACTTGTTGACTGATAAGTGGTAATGCCGCATAACCACCACCAAAACTAAAGAGTCCTATTTGGAAAAATGCCCAAAATAATTGTAAATAAATCATGCCTTTTTCCTCCTTATAAATAACTCAACAAGTGCAAGTAAAATACATCCTAAAATAATGTATATAATGTTCACATTTAAAAAGTAATTTAAAACAAAAGAACCTACCATAATCAAAATATTTCTTTCTTTATGTTCATCCATCACACTTAAAACCATATCATAAACCACACTTACGATAATTGCCCCAATTCCAGAGCGCATCCCAAGAAGCATTGCACTGATGATTTTATTAGTAATAAAAATCTTATAGAAATAAGCAACCACACTAATAATAATGATTGGTGGAATGATTGTGCCAATCACACAAACAACAATTCCTAAAATACCTGACATCTTATATCCCAAAACAATGGCTCCATTAACTGCAATCGCTCCTGGAGCACTTTGAGCAATAGCTACGAGATCCAACATTTCTTTTTCATCAATGTAATGGAGTTGATCAACAAATCGTTCTTTTAATAGAGAAACAATGACATAACCCCCACCAAAAGTAAATGCAGATAAATAAAGTGTTGATGTAAATAATTCAAGTAATAATCTTCTTTTTTCTTTCATTTTCTTCACCTACTTCATCATAGTACACATTGATTCATCTGTAAAATATTATATAATTATAATATACATAGGTGTTTACTTATATAGGAGGAATTATGACATTAAGACATTTAGAAATATTTATGAGCGTTTATCATCAAAAAAGCATTACTAAAGCAGCCAAAGAGCTTCATATTAGCCAACCATCAGTTTCTCTAGCCATTAAAGAACTCGAAGAAAAATATCAAACGATTCTTTTTGATCGTATGAATCGCCAAATTTATCCAACAGAAAAAGCACATCTTTTATATAATCATTCCATGCAAATTTTGTCATCTCTAGAAAATATGGAAAATGAAATGTATAACGATCAAGTTAAAAGTATTTCTTTTGGTTGTAGTATGACACTATCTCAAGTATTTCTACCTCATTTTTTAAAAACCCTTAAAGAAAAATATCCGACTATTGATTTTCATATCAATGTTAATAATCTCAAAGAAATTGAAAATCAGCTTTTAAAAAATGAAATTGATTTTGCTTTGATTGAAACCTTACCCCTTCATCAACTTCATAAAATTCCTTTTTATAAAGATGAATTAGTGATTATTGTAAACAAAAAGCATCCTTTATTAAAAACAAATAATCTAAAAGAACTTGAAAACTATGATTATTATTCAAGAGAAAAAGGAAGTTCAATTTATGAACTTGTCCAAAGTTATTTTATTTCGCATAAGTTAGATATTCATCCCTCTATTGAATGTGTCAATCCATCCTCTTTAATAGAACTTGTTCGTTATAATAACGGCTTTACCATCTTACCAAGTTCACTGGTTAAAAATGAAAAAGAGATAGCTCTTATAAAAAATAAAGATTTTTACATTCAAAGAACCTATCATATTGTCATGCACAAAGATAAAAAACTTTCTTCTATTTATCAAAAAATCTTTGAATTGATAAAAAACTATCCAAAATAAAAAGACAATGATTTCATTGCCTTTTTATTTTGCTTTAATTGCCCAACGCATCTTTGTTGACTTTGCTCTAGAATTACGATGACATTCTTCTTTTCTAGGACGAATAACATTTCGACAAACATCATCATAAATTCCACTATTTTTCATTTCTTTAAAAGCTTTTTTTACAATTCGATCTTCTCCCGAATGGAAAGTTAAGATGGCAACTCTTCCTCCTGGGGTTAAGATTTTTGGAAGTTTTTCCACAAATTCATGAAGCACTTCAAATTCTTGGTTCACTTCAATTCTTAAAGCTTGGAAAACTCTTGCTGCTGTTTTATTAACAAGATCCTTTCTATTTTTATCTTCAATAAAGTTTAAAGTTTTATCAATAATCTTATAAAGCTGTCCTGTAGTTTCAACTTCCATGCCTGAACGAATAAATGAATAAATATTTTTAGCAAGAATGTCAGCATAAGGTTCATCTGAATTTTCTTCTAAAATATTTTCTAATTCTTCTTTTGAAAGTTCTTTTAAGATTTCAGAAGCCGGTTTTCCCATTTTGGGATTCAATCTTAAATCGAGTGGTCCTTCTTTTTTATAAGAAAATCCTCTTTCAGGATTATCAATTTGCATTGAAGAAACACCTAAATCTGCCAAGACAAAATCAAATTTTCCATATTTTTCACTAACTTCATCAATATTTCTAAAGTTTGTAAGAAGTGATGTAAAAATATTTTCATCAAAACCTTTATTTCTTATTCTTTGAGTTGTCTTTTCTATTTCAATAGGATCAATATCCAATCCATAAACATGACCTTGACCTTCTAACTTTTCTAACATTTTAGAAGTGTGGCCACCATACCCTAAGGTACAATCTAACCCTACTTGTCCAGGTTGAATATCTAAAAACTCTAATATCTCATCAACCATAATAGAAATATGCATTCCTGCTGGTGTACTCCCTTTAGAAATAACTTTTTCAATCGTTTCTGGATACATTTCTGGATTTAATTCTTTATATTTTTCATCAAAACTTCTAGGATGTGTTCCTTTATATCTTTTTCTTCTTTTATGTATTTGTTCACTCATAATTATTCCTCATCTCTTTACTCTTTATAATATAACGAATAATCTTTTAAGAAACAATAGAAAGATAACAGACTTATTATTAGCAGTAATAAAAAACTTTTTTCTATTTTTAATATATAAAAAATAAGTTTTTATTCTATTGGTTGTTGATAAAAACCCCCATAAAAATTTTCAGTTTTTATAACATTGACTATCAAATCAGGATCCACATCTTTCATTAAGTCTATAATATCTTGGACTTCATAACTTGAAACGACCGTATGTAATAAATTCATTGGCTGTTTTGAATAACCTCCAATAGCCTCAACACAAGAAATACCATGACGATAATATTGGATATAGGTATCGACAATTTCTTTTGCTTTTCTTGTTGTTATTTGTAATGTTACACGTTCATAACGATGATAAAAAGAATCGATTGTTTTTGTTGATATAAATTGAAATAAAATAGAATATCCTGCATGGATCCAACCAAACATTGATCCAAATATCATAAGAATTAAAGTATTAAAAACAAAAACATATTCCCATATAGATTTACCCTTTTTATTAGAAATATAGAGAGCAATAAAATCTGTTCCTCCAGTGGAAGCGTTTCCTCTAAGCACAAGAACTGCCATTAATCCATAGGAAACACCTCCAAAAGTAATATTTAATAAAATATCATTAAATAAAGGTTGAAATTGACACACTTTTAAAAACAAACTCGCCAAAAATACTTGTAGTAATGAAAAGAGTGTAAATCTTGGGCTAACATTTTTATAGCACAAAATAGCAACAGGTACATTTAAAACAATCATGCCTAATGATGTTGAAAACGAAAAACCAAAATAAGTAGAAGTGATTTTTTCAATAAGAATAGCTACCCCTGTAAATCCACTTGATAATAAATTTGCAGGTTGAATAAAGACTTGAATGACATACGCTTGACTTAACGCAGCAACAAAAACACAAAGAAGCGTTACCAATGTTCTTGCTTTTTTATTTTTATTTAGTTTTTTTAGCATATACTTTTTACAATTTTTTCAACCAATTCTTTGGATACAACATCATAATCATTTTCATGAGGAGCAGGGGCATAAGCATAAGAAACTTCATGTCTGTGTGTTGTTGCATCATTGACCCAATCTTTACAAGAACTATGAACTTGATAAATTCCTGTATACTTCATCATTTCTTTGGCGTTACTTGCATTCATGCCACTTCCTGCAAGTATTTCAATTTGACTTCCATATTTTTCTTGTAAATCTTTAATTAAATCTTTTCCATCCATTGCTTTAGGTTTTAACCCACTGGTAAGAATACGATCCACCCCTAATTCAATTAATAATTCTATCGAAGCATAAGGATCTTCAACACAATCAAAAGCACGATGAAAAACCACTTCTCCTTGATAACTTTTAATAATTTCAATCATTTCTTTGGTTTGTTTAAAACAAATAGAACCATCTTTATTTAAACAACCAAAAGCAATACCATCGGCTCCGTTTTCTAATAAGGACTTTGCATCTTCTTTCATCACTTCAAATTCAATCTCGTTATAACAAAATCCTGCACCTCTTGGTCTTACCATTGTAATTACTTTTAAATTTGTATTCTTTTTTGTAAGTTTTAAAGATGCTAGAGATGGTGTTAAACCACCTAAATGCAAAGCACTATTAAGTTCAATGCGTTTTGCCCCACCATGATAAGCATTTAAAGCATCTTCATAACTTCCACAACATATTTCGATTATTCTTTCCATACTCTCTCCTATAACATTCCTAAATAGTAGATTCCTAATGCATATATTTTTGCATTTTTAATCAAATCCTCAATTTTCATCCATTCATTTGGTTGATGTCCAATACCTTTTTGACCCGGAAAACTTGGACCAAAAGGAACAATATGAGGCATTAATTTAGCGTAAGTTCCTCCCGTAGTGGTAACAGGTGTTCCATCTAATTGCGTTATTTGTTCATATGCCTTAGATAATAAAGAAACCATTGGACAATCTTTTTCAAATTTTACAGGAAAATAATGTTGAACACATGTTACTTCCATATTTTTTGCTTTTTCTCTAATTGTTTCAACAATTGTTTCTAGCGTCATATTTGCAGGATAAGAAAATGTGACCGAAAAAACAAGTTTACTTTTTTCATGTTTCAATACAAAATTACGCATTTCATTTATACCAAATTCTTCATCTTTAAAATCTAAACCGAGTTTTTCTGCATTCGTATTAGCATTTAAAAAATAGTTATTAATGAACAAAAAAAATTCATCAACTTGTTTTTCTTTAGCACTTATTTCAATAACAGCTCTTCCTCTTTCTCCATAAACAACAGGATACTTACAGTCCGGTGTCCACCCCATGACTGGCGGCTTTTCATGTTTTAAATAATACTCTAAATCTTTAAATCCAGTTTCTTCATCACAGCCAAAAATAATTCTTACAGGCTTATGAAGTTTAATATTTAGTTCTTTAATCGCATATAATGCATACAAGCATGTCATAATTGGACCCTTATTATCTAATATTCCTCGTGAATAAATATATCCATCTTCTTCATACGCACTAAATGGGGGATGTTTCCAACCTAAACCTGTAGGTACAACATCTAAATGTCCAATAATGCCAATATAATCTTCACCTTTACCATATTGTGCATATCCTATATAATGATCTAAATTTTTTGTTTCAAATCCCAAAGATTGAGCAATTTCTAAAACCTTGTCAAGTGTTAAAGCAATATCTTTACCAAAAGGTGCCCCTTGTTGAAAAGTTCCTTCAACACTTGGCATTTTTACAATCGTTTTAATATCCTCGATCATTTTTAAAGAAAGCATATCTATTTTTTTTATAATTTCTTCTTCCATACTATTTTTCCTCTAAAGGTGCCATCCTTGTTTTCATATAATGATCAAGCCATTCTTGACTTGCAACTTCATGAATACATTTTCCATCTTTATTTTTTGTAAGATAAACAATAGGTTCTTGATTTTCCGTTGCCACCGCAAATGAAAATCCTTCAATATTAGTTGCAACTCCCCATTCTCCTTTATTATTCATTGCAATTAACGATAGATCCCCTGCATGACCTCTTCTTTCTTTTAAACGATGATCAAGTTGATTAACTGCTTTTTCACAAGCTGCTTGGGGATGCATACCTTCTGCCATTAAGCGAACGATTTCATAAGAAATACATCCTTTCATTAGATCTTCTCCCAATCCAGTTGCTGAAGCTCCACCTACACTTGAATCAACATAAAATCCTGAACCCGCTATAGGTGAATCTCCAACACGTCCTTTTTTCTTCATAAATAAACCACTTGTCGAAGTAGCTGATGTCATTTTCCCTTGTTGGTCAAGACATACCATACCAACTGTATCATGTCCTGCATAAGGTTTTATTTCTTGTTCACGGACTTCTTTCACTCTATTTCTATAATGAATCTTAGCACGATCTGTAAGCATGTTTTTACGTTCAAAGCCTTCTTTATGAGCAAATTTTTCAGCTCCTTCTCCAACTAAAATATTATTTACTTTTTCTTTAGATAAGCGTCTAGCAATTGATACCGGATTTGCAAAATCTTTAATAGCGGCAACTGCTCCAATACTTAATGTATCTCCATCCATATAAGCTGCATCTAACTCTACTTCCATTTCTTCATTAGGAAGTCCTCCATAACCAACTGATTTATAATAAGGAAAATCCTCAACTGCTTTTATTGCTGTTTCTATTGCATCTCCTGCATCTCCTTTTTCTTGTAAAATATGGCTTGCTTCACTAATTCCTTCAACAGCCATACGCCATGTTGCTATTATTCCCCACATTTTCTTTCCTCCTAGTAGAAAGGATGCTAAACAGCATCCTAAAAACAAAATTTTTCTTTAATTTCTTCAATTTCTTTTTCTTGGTAAAGAGCCTTTGCAAGAACACACATTCCCTCTAAAGACTCATTTAAACCTATACCACCCTTTTTAGGTGTTTTAATAATACATAATTTATCTTTATATTCGTTAATCGTTTCTTGATTATCATCTGACATGGCCGCAATTGCTTTAGAAGATGTATTTTGATTAATATCGTAAGCAATTCTTGCTGCCATTTTTCCATAATTCAAATAATTAAAACAAGGACCACACATTACAACATCAGGTTTTAATTTATTCACCATTGCGCATAATTTTCGACTTACTTCGTCAGGATTTTTTAGATATGTCCCGTCTCCACAATAAAGACATGCCACGACTTTTCCATCTACTTTCTTTAAAAATGGTTCCATCATAACTGCCGGACCAACAGCTTCCTTTTTTGCTCCTAAAGGAATATCATGATCGTCTTTAATACCAGCACCTGATTGAATTTGATCATAAATCATGATTATTTTCATAAATTTTCATCTCCTACAAATCATCAAATGAAAGATCATCTAATGAAATATCATCCTCTTCTTCTTCATCATTTTGCATATTTGTTTCTTCTTCAAGATATTGTTTATCCATTATTTTAATAAATGGCATATAGATAAAGATTCCTAAAATTAATAACAACACTTGTAAAAGAGCTCCTGCCCAATTTGTTGCAAGGAAACCAGAAATAACAATTGGTGTTGTCCAAGGAATATTAATTCCAGAACAAATTGGTACTAAATTCATAGCCATTGCAAAATATGAAATAACAATATTCACTGTTGGAACTAATACAAAAGGTATTAATAATGTCGGATTCAATACAATTGGTAATCCAAAAACAATTGGTTCATTAATTCCAAAAATACCAGGAACAAAAGAGAGTTTACCTAAATTTGTAATACGTTTTGATTTACAGAATAAAAGCATCGCAATAACTAATGATAAAGTAGATCCTGCTCCACCAAAAGTAGCAAATAAATCTTGGAATTGTTGGCAAATAATATGATGTTCACCAGCAATATTTCCTGCTGATAATGTTTGTAAAATTGGATTGAATACGGCACCAACAACCGAACCACCATTTACTCCAAAGAACCAAAATAAATGTAAGAAAATATAAGCAACAACCATTGCTCCTAATGTATCTCCTAAATTTAATAATGGTGTTTGTAAAAATTCAAAAATAATTTGGAATACATTTGTACCTAAAAAACCAAATAATAAGTTAATTGTAAAGAATACGATCATTACCATCGCCGCTGGAATTAATGCAGCAAATGATTCTTCAACTGTAGGTGGAACACCTGCTGGCATTTTAATTGTCCAACCTTTACGTTCCACATATGTATAAATATGGACTGATAAAAAAGCACACATAATTCCGACAAAAATTCCCTTTGATCCTACCCAACCTAAAGGAATACCACTTAAACTTACATCAACTGCTTTACCTGCCACATCAACACTACCGCTAATTGAATATGGCATAATTAAAAACCATGAAACAACGGCAACGGCTGCACCAAATATCTTATTTGTATTCATTTTTCCAGCAAAGGAATACGCTATACCAATTACAGCAAAGATTGCCATAATATCAAAAGTAGCCCCTGCTGGTTTTGAAATAAAAGATGCTAATGTCTGTCCTGTTGAAGAATTAACAACAGTTGTTTCTAAAAAATCAATCCAGGCTTGAATTGGAAAGTTCGCTATCAATAAAAAGATAGAACCTCCAATTAATAATGGAGTTGAAACAAGAAAACCATCACGAATTGACATGAGATACTTATTTCTCCCAATCGCCTCCGCTAGAGGCATTAGTATTTTTTCAAGTTTTTTCATCATAAGACTTGTCCTCTTTCTATTTTTTATTTGATTTAATCAGTTTAATTGCTGATTTTAATACTTTTTCACCATTCATCATACCATAGTCCGCTTGATCAATGACTGCAATAGGAATACCCGTATTTCCAAATTGTTCAACTGTTTCTTCGTACATATATTTCACTTGTGGACCTAGTAAAATACAATCAGGGGTATCTTTTTCTATAATTTCTTCAAGTTTATTGTGTGAAAAAGCTGCCACTTTAATAGGCAAATTGTGTGCATTAGCGACACTTTGCATATTACTCGCTAACATACTTGTTGACATTCCTGCACTACAAAATAAATAAATTTTTTTCATTCTTCTTCTCCCTTCTTATTTTTCTAACGAATAAAGACGTTGGTTCAATTTTATAATTTCAAGAGCCATCATTTTAATTGTTTCAGCAGACATAAGTTGATCTTCTGCATGCATCAATAAAATATTTGGTACAACTGTTTCACCATTTGCTTCTTTTTGTATCAAACCTGCATGTGCTTCATGTCCTTTTACAAATTCCTGATCTCCCTCTTTTATTTTTGCTTTAGCTAAATCAAAAGCACCTTTTTCAGCAATTTTCATTGCTTCAATATAAGATGATTTTGCTACACCTACCGCAGAAATAATTTGAAAACTAACTAACTCTAAATTGTCCATTTTTGTTCCTCCAATATCTTTACATCTATTATTATAAATATTTCTTTATCTTTAGGCTGATAGAGACGTTTCCTAGCAATAGGAAATCAAACACTTACAACCTTTGTATTTCCTATATAGTCATGCATTGCACGATGTTCCTTGGTAAAAATAACCATCAACGTACTTATTCCTCCCACAACAAAACCAACATACATCATCGTTGAAACAATATTTACATGTATGCATAAAGAAACAAGTTGATGCCACAATGCACTTGCACTCACTAAAATACCTTCAATAACAATCATTCCTAAACCTTGTCTTAAAACCAATGATTTTAACGTTACTTCTTGATTATTATTTTGAATAATTTTAACTTTACAAATTCGTTTTCCTACAGTCTGTCCTTTATAAACAAAGAAAGGAATATAAATGTAGTAAAATAAAGCAAAAATTACTCCTAAAATCCCCGCAATAAATCCATAAGGTTGTTGAATTTTTAATAAATTTTGTTTTAACATTGTTCCATACAATTTTTGTGAAACCACAGCAATTGGAAAAGCAGCACAAAGTGCTCCTAAATACCAATCAATAAAATAACTAAGCACTCTTCTTGTTAAAGGTGCATCTTTGTATATATTTCTTTTTGTCATATTCATTAGCTCCTAAGCGATAATTTCTTTCATAAATTCTTCATAATTATTTACTTCTAATAATTGTTCAAATTTCTTTGAATTAGCGACAATACTTGATAGCCAATCAAAAAATATTTTTAATAAATGATTATCTGTTTCTCTAATTCCCAATAAAATAATAAATTTCACATCAAATTCTCCCCATTTCACACTTCTATCTAAAATCAATACAGAAATACATGATTTTTTGGTAGATACTTCTATAGAATGCGGAACAGCAAAACCATACATAAATGAGGTTGCTGAGACTGCTTCCCTTTTAAAAACATCTTCTTTGTATGCTTTTGTAGCTAAATCACTATCTATCAATTCATCACATAAATAATTTAAAATTTCTGTTGTATCATGAAATGTTTGATGAACATGAAATAAATTTTCTTTAATAAGTTTTTTTAACATCTTCACCACATCATTGTGATAAAGCTTATTATCTAATTCATTAAGAAGCTGAAATACTTTACTTTCATCTTCGTTATTTACAAATAAAGTTATTTGAAGAGTTGGTATGTCAAGTTGATGTTTTAAGGGAACTGTTGTTAAAATGAAATCTGGTTGACATTGTTCAACCTGCAATTCTTCAAAAAAATGAAATATCTCAAGAATTTCCATTCTCTCCCCAAATCTATTTTTTAATTTTTCTACACAAGGAATAGATAACATTTGATTATGAGGAATGATGACTATTCCCCGATGGCGATATATGCTTTGGCTTCTTTCATAAGCTGCTCCCAAATGCAAAGCAAGAAATGCCAGCTCGTTTTCGTTAATAGTGTATCCTGTGCATTCAGTAATAACCTCACCAGAATGTACTGCCATTTCAAAAACCAAAGGGTATTTTCTTTTAATTTCCTTTAAATAAAGATTTGTAACTTTAACATTATTCACCTGTCTTTCCAATAAAGACTGTAAATGTGTAATTAATCCAAGTTTTAAATCATAATCATTTGAAAGATCTATACCAAAATATTCCTTTATTTTATCTATAATTGTATAAAAAATATATTTCAAATTTTCACTTTCTTTTTTATTTCGATTATAGAATTTTCCACTTTTTCCCAATAAAAGATACGAAAATAAAACCACTTCATCTTCAATAACGGGTATATGTATCACTTGCGAAACTTTTGAAAAAAAATCTTTTGCCACCTTATATTCTAAACTATCCTTAAGTTTTTCATTATAAGTTTTATCTTCAATATAGTTATGATTAATAATTCTTTCTATTGAAACACCTGCATGTATCATAATCATAGGAAAACTCACATCTCTAATATAGTAATCATTCATTTCACAAACTTCTTCTAATATATCTTTAACTTCTAATAAATCAAAATTTTCCCATAAATCAGCGATAGAATTTAAATTCATAAAATTCCCTTTAGTTTCTTCTGTCAACAAATCTTTATAAAGTTTTCTTTTATCTGCTTCATCTCCTACTAGATAAATTGTATTTTTATTACGAACAATTTTTAAACTTGAATAACTACTAATCATTCTTCTAATTTTCTTTAAATCATTATCTATTGAATATCCACTAATAAAAACTCGATCTTGCAATTGAATTAAATTAATTTCACTTTCTTTAAACAATAATTCCTGTATTAGCCAAACACATCTTTCATGTGATGTTTGTGGAATAATTTCCTTGGGTTCAATATCTTGTTTTGATAAAAGTGTTTGATCGATATGATAACCTTTCCTTTTATCAGCACTAATTAACAAACAATCATAAAATTGATTAATATGCTCTATATCATTACGAATCGTACGATCTGTAACATTTAGAATATGCGCCATCTCTTTCCCAGTAATCCATTTTTTATCATTCAAAAGATCAATTACATGCATTTGTCGGTCATTTAACATGTCTTTTTCCCTCCATTTATTATCATTATAACAGTAAATTCTTTTACATAACATTAATTGTGTTTCCTAATTGTTAGGAAATACAAAAAAAACAAGGTTTCCCTTGTTAATCATTAAAACAATAACCAACCCCAACTTCCGTTACAATAAAATGAGGGTGATTCGTATCTTTTTCTATTTTTCTTCTTAAAGTTGCCATAAATACTCTTAAAGCATTTTGATTTGAATGATCTTGATAACCCCATATTTCTTTTTGAATATAATTATGTGTTAATACCTTTCCTCGATGTTCTATCAAAAGTTTCAACAGATTAAATTCAATTGGTGTTAAATGAATTTCCTGTTCATCAATCAATACCTTCCGTGAAATAAAATCTACATACAAATAATCCTTTTGATAGATTTTCATTTCCTCTCCATCTTTTTTGGATAATCTTTTTGCTACTCTAATCCTTGCAAGAAGTTCTCCCATATAAAATGGTTTAACTACATAATCATTCGCCCCTAAATCAAGTGCTTTTATTTTTTCTTGTTCTTCTAAACGTGCCGAAACAACGATAATAGGCTTTGCGGATATTTTTCTAATTTCTTCAATAATTTCCAAACCATCCATATCTGGAAGTCCCAAATCCAAAATAACAATATCTGGTTGATGACTATAAAACAAACTCAATGCTTCATGTCCTTGACTTGTCATCAAAATACGATATCCTTCTTGTTCAAAAGACATTTGTAGAAAATGAGAAATATAGGGATCATCTTCTACAATCATGATTAAATCATTCATTAAACATTCAACTCCTCATTAGGAATAGTAAAAACAAAACAAGCTCCTTGTACATCATTCTTTGCTTCAATCTCTCCACCATGAGCTTGAATGATGGCTTTACAAATAGCCAGTCCTAATCCTATTCCTTTTTGACTATCATTTGAAATATTTGCATCTGTCACAAATTCATCAAAAATATGTTCTAATATATTTTTAGAAATACCAATTCCTGTGTCTTTGATACTAAACTCTATAGCATCTTTTATCTTTTTTACTTGTATAGTGATTTGATCCTTTTCTTTTGTATATTTTAAGGCATTACTTAAAATATTAATAAGTACTTGTACCATAAGTTTTCCATCAACATTGACTAATAATAAATCATCTGGTACTTCTACTTTAACATTCCTTTTTTCAAGTTCTGGTAAATGATGGATAGCTTCATAAATCAAATCATCAACAACCTCTAAGTTTTTATGTAAAATTAAATTACCGCTTTCTATTTTAGACATATTCAAAATATTTTCAACAATTTGTGTCAACCAATGAGCTTGATTATGAATATCTTTTGCCAGTGAATAAATATCCTCACGACTAAGATTTTCTTGATCCATCATCAATTGACTTGCCCCTACAATTCCTGTAAGTGGTGTCCTTAAATCATGAGAAATGCTTCTTAACATACTATTAAGCATATGTTCTCTTTCCATGGCTACTTTTATTTTTTCTTGTTCTAAATAAGTCAGTTCTCTTTCTAAAGCATTGCCTAATTGATTCGCTGCTGCTTTAATAATAATCATTTGATCTTCATTTAAGTCTTGTTGACTTATAATTTCAATACTTCCTAAAACTCGATTTATTCCTATAATAGGAATTATTTTTTTACTTTCTTCTTTTATTTCCAAGGAAATATTTACTTCTATTTGAACACTTTCTTCAATATATTGTGTTCCTTTAGCCAAAATATGTTCTATCCCTGAAACATTTAATAATCTTTCTGATAAAATATAAAGCTGTTTTGAAATACTTTCATTCTTTTTTGAAATAATAATTTGTTTTTGAAAACGATCTGTCAAACTACATGCAATAATAGAGGTCATCAAAAAGAATATAATAAGCATAAAATCATTAGGATCACTAATATGAAAATCATAATTAGGATTAATATATAAAAAGTTAAAACATAAAACACTAACGATAGAAGCTAATAAACCATAAAAATAACCTTTCGTAAAAGTCGCAATCAACAAAACACCAACAATAAAAACCATTAAAATATTTTCTTTACCAATACTCATTGAATTTAATGTTTGAGAACAAAATAATTCAATAGAAATAATAACTATAAAATAGATAAAATAACGAATTTTTTCTTTCATATTACCACCTAAAGATATCATGACATACACTTTAAGATCATATCAACATCTTTTTTCTTACCAATAACTAAAAGATGATCTTCTACGTTAAAGACATAATCAACAGATGGCAGAAAATCCGTTTTATATTCTTTTTTTATACCTATAATATAAACATGAAAAGCAGCACGAACATTCGTTTGCTTAATCGTTTTTCCAAGCCATTGTCTAAGTGCTGGAATTTCATAAATAGAATACTCATTATCCAATTCAACATAATCATATAAGTTATCATTACTTACGCGAATAGCAAGTTTTTCTGCACTATCACGATTTGGATAAATCACTTCATCCGCTCCATTTTTTAATAAAAATTTGGCATGAATATCTCTCGTTGCTTGTGAAATAACATACTTTGCACCCAATTCTTTTAAAAGACTTGTTATTTCTAAACTACTTTGAAAGTTTGTTCCGATACATACAAAACAAATATCAAAATTAGCAACACCAAAACTTCTTAAAACATCTTCATTAGTACAATCCCCAATCTTAATGTTAGAAATTAATTTTGTGAGATCTTCTAAACGTGACTCATCTTTATCAACGATCATCACTTCATTACCAAGTGAAATCATATTATTTGTAAGATGGTGTCCAAAACGACCCATTCCTATAATTAAAACTGTTTTCATAACTCCTCCTATCCAATAGCAATTTTCTCTACTGGATTTTTACAATTTGATATTCTTTTTTTCTTTGTAAGAGACATCGCTAAAGTTAAGCTTCCTACTCTTCCACAATACATTAATAAAATAACAACTATTTTAGAAACAACTGAAAGTTGCCGTGTAATTCCTGTTGATATACCTACTGTACCTAATGCTGAAAAAACTTCAAAAAAAACATCTTGCATAGGTAATGTAGGCTGATTATCAAAAATAACCATTGAACTTACAATAATAAATATAAAATTAATTAAAAATACAGATGTTGCTTTTTTTATTGTTTTACTATCAAAGCGTCGGTTAAAAGCATTTGCTTCACTCTTATTTGTCATTGTTGCATAAACAAAAATCAACAAGACACTGAAAGTCGTAGTTTTAATACCACCTGCTGTTGATCCTGGACTTCCCCCAACAAACATCAAAAGCATCATCAATAAACTGGTTGCCGGTCTTAAATTGGAAACATCGATCGTATTAAATCCTGCTGTACGACAAGTAACTGATTGAAACAATGAAGCAAGAATCGCTTCTTCTTGATTTAAAGAAGCCAATGAATGATGACATTCAAAAACATAAAAAAGAAAAGCGCCTCCTAAAATAAAAAGAAATGATGAAACAAGAACGATTTTTGTTTGTAATAAATAATTTCTAAACTTAAATTTCTTTTCATAGAGATCTTGCCAAACAATAAAACCAAGACCACCAATAATAATTAAAACCATAATTGTTATATTCACAATTAAATTGGAAGCATAAGGAACAAGAGAACCATAAGGTTCAAGAGTTCCTAACACATCAAATCCTGCATTACAAAATGCAGAGATGGCATGAAATATTCCTAAATAAACACCTCTAGAAATTCCAAATTTTTCACTAAAAACAACACTTAAAATGATAGCACCTATTCCTTCAAAAAGAAAAGTCCCTTTAATAATATGTTTAACCAGTTTTACCCCACCAGAAAGCTTTAAAGAATTCACACTTTCTTCAATCAAACCTCTTTGTCTTAAACTAATTTTTTTCTTCAGATATGTTGCTAGAAAAACACCAATCGTGATAAAACCCAAGCCCCCAATTTGAATCAAAATCAAAATAACAATCTGACCAAATAGTGTCCAATGTGTCGCTGTATCATACACAACCAGTCCAGTTACACAGGTTGCACTCGTCGCTGTAAACAAAGCATCTAAAAAATCAGTTTGTTCACTTGCCCATGGCATTAAAAGTAAACACGTTCCAATCAAAATAACAAGAGCAAAGCCTAATGCTATGATCTCAACATTTGTTCTTCTTTTGATCATATAATTTTTTTATAATCCTTTCTATATCTTCCTTTTTTTGAAAGATATCAATATTATCACTGTAAAGTTCTATATAGTTTTGTTCACCACATAAAGCATAGACATGGGTATTAAACATATCTCTTTGAATACGATAATTCATCAATAAATTGTAATAATCATCCTGACAACAAAGAATCACATATTGATAACTTTGTTCAAATTGATAAATATCTTGTTTGCTCATACATTTAATTTTTTTATTTTCATATTTTTTAATATCTTTATATTGATCTTCATAAATAACCAATACATCTGGATGTTCTATAGTATCTAATACATCATCTACTTTTATCATTTGTCGATAAATAATAACTAAAATACCAATCAAAACAACCACTAACATATAATTTATCATAGTAATCCCCTTTTTACTTTTATTATAAAATTAGAGGCATTAAGATAGTGTTAAGATACATCCTTTAACCATTAATAAAACATAAATAAAAAGGATCAAGATAATTCTTGACCCTACCAATAATCTCTTTGTTGATCTGTGACTTCTAATGTTTTTGTATTTACTAAATAGAAATCAACAAGACTTAGTGTACTCGTTTTTTTTATATACTTTTCTAAAACAATTTCATAATCTTCATCATTATTTTTATATTTATTAAAAACAAGAGATAATGTATATTCATCATTTGTACTTACAACTGCATAAGGATAACCTTTTGCATTCAATTGGTAATCAAAGCATGGATTTTCTAATTTATTTTGTGCTATTAAAAGATTATAAACCTTTTCAAAATAAACTCTTTCTGGATCATTTCCTAAATCAGTCGTATCACTTTCTTGTTCTATGGTATCTTGATTGGATTCTTCTGTTTGATTTTGTGACTCATTTTTATCTGTATCTTCATTGCTTGTTTGAGAGTCAGACATTTCAAAAGAATCTGTCGCTAAATAAAGTTTTAAATCTCGATTATTAGAAAGCTCATAGACTCTGATATCTTTTTGTTTTTCTAAAATATAAATAAAGTAATAATCCTTTTTATATTTAAAATAAAGCATATGGTTATTGACTCTATGCAACTTCACTATCTCGGGTGAACTGTTCTTTTCAAAATAAGCTTTATCATCTTTAATAGTTAAAGTATAGTGTGATGAAATATAGGTTCCTAAATACATGTGATTATTGATTTTAGAAAAGAGTTTATCATTTTTAGTTTCATTTTCTAAAGAAATCACTTCTATTTTTTGATTTTCTAAAAGATAAAGCACACTTTGATAATTTCCTACTTCTGCCTTATTAGAAACATTCTTTATTTGTCTTTCTAACTTTCCATAACCTTTTTTATAATGACTATAAAGTGTAAGCTTTTGATCTTGTCGTGTATAAACCCTACCATTATCTAAACGATGAATATCATTACTTACAATAAACGGTAAAGCAATATAAAAGATAATCAATAATAGACTCACATAAAGACCAATTCCTTTTTTAAACTTCTTTGCTACAAAAAAGATAAACGCTACTCCTAATAGAATACTTGTTATTTGAATAACAGGTATAAGAATCGTTGAAAAAGAAACCATTTCAATATTATTTACATAACTATAAATACTACCTAATACAAGATTCCCTAAACTTAATGAAAAAAACATAACAAGAATTGCCATACAAAAAATAAAGAGTTTTGTTTTTTTAACATTTATAGGTTTTGTATTCTTCGCAAATTGATTTAAATAATCATAGAGTTTTTCATCTTTTTCTATCATAATAGAATAATCAATAAAATTCAAAGTTATGGTTTCTTTTGAAACAACATAATTTTGCAGATCTTTCATTTCAATGAATGTATTGTTATAAAAGAAACGATGATCTTCATCAATATAAACCAGGTCATATCCTAATATTTTTTTCTTTTTTCTGAAATTTAAATTGATAATGGCCATAGCAGCCACAAAAAGAATAATCCAGGCATAATCGAAATCATATAAAATACTTTCCAAAGCAAAAGCTAATAGTAAAACATATAAAGATAAAGTAGCCAATTGTTTATACATTTGTTGTTTGATTATATTCTGATATTCAAATTCTTTAATATGTAATTCCATAGATATCACCTCTTTTATTTTAAGTTATTGATGTTTATCTAAAAAAGCAATGATTGTTTGATAAACGTCTTCATTATAAAAAATACTTCTTCCATGATCTGCGTCATGAACTCTACCAAAGGTTACTTCATAATGATATTCTTTTAATTTTTCATAAAGTTCAATACTTTGGGTGATTGGTACAACATGATCTTTATCACCATGAAGGATAAGAAAAGGTGGTAAATTCATCCAATGGCATGAACTTAAGATATAATCTTAGGTTCATGTCTTTTTATTTTTATCCTTTTTTTATAATAGTATCTCATATTTCTTTTTATGTAGTATAGGGTATATAATCTTATTACTTTTAATTTAAATATATTTATTATATATTTGTAGTATAGGATGGTGATGTTATGTTTGTAAAAGTTGTAAAAAATAATAGAGGTCGTCCAAATACCTCTTTTATCTCAATTGTTGAATCTTATCGTGAAGATGGAAAGGTTAAACATCGTACAATCAGAAATCTTGGACTTTTTGATGACGAT
>NZ_PYLP01000008.1 GCF_003024675.1 Faecalibacillus faecis
TTGAATTTAAAATCGGAGGTATATAAGGCCAACACAAAAGATTCATCATATTTTGAAAAAATGGGCCTTATAAATAACATGTGCAGTTGGATTAAAAGATACATATGGAGATTTATTGGTATGGATGTAGAAAACTTACAAACATATTTAAATTGGTTCATTTATTTACAGCGTTGTAAACGTGACAATGACAAATGGCCAAAAAGTGAGCGTATATTAAGGCATTTGATACTTGAAAGAACTAGATATACCCGTAAATAAAGGATTTGTCAACCACACGATTGTAGATTAATAGAAATTCTTTTATACAAGTACATCGTGCTTATGTGATTAATATGAAATATATTTATCTAAAAGGTAAAACAGCGGTTCAAATGTTTAATGATGATTCTAAAAATTCAGTACCAATAAGCAGAAGATATAAAAGAAATTTAGATAGTGCTTATGGAGAATATTTATTATCATGAGTTATATCATTAATCTTTTAGAAGCACTTATTGTAAGCTATGGACTCGTTGAATTATGTAATATTGATAAAAAGAAACTATTCTTTGTATTGAATACTGTAATTACATTTTTAATGATTAATTACTTTGACTGCATAAATCAAAATTTTACAGTTTCAATGTTGATTTTTGGTTTATTGTGGTATGTGTTAGTTTGTATATTTGCACAAGAAAATTATATATACAATTTATTTATTGCTATTTTTATTAATTTATTATGTGATTTATCTGCTGTAATACCTGTATTATTTATTTACAAGTACAGTGTAGTGTTTGCTGGTTTAACAGCAAAATTGATACAGTTTATAATGACATATCTGTTTGTGAAATTTAGAAGGAAATATTATTATTTTGAAGATAAATATTGGTTTACAATTATAACTGTCATGGTTTTAGGTGAGTTAATAATTATTTTTCAAGATGAACAAATCATTTCTAATGTTTATACAACAACTAATGTGCTGATAAATATATTTATTGTTATAATCATGGGTATTTCTCTTTATTTCTTTCAGTTGATAGAAGAATCAAATTTAGAAAAGGAAAGAATTACAAAATTGTATGAAAAACAAAAATATCAAGATTTAACATATACATTCATGAAATCTGCTAAAGATGAGTTAGATAGATTTGAACATCGGATGATTTATAAGATTCGTAATGTAAAACTAGAAATAGAAAAGCATGATTATGATGAAGCAATCAAATTGATTGAGAATTATAGAGATGAAATACATCGTATTAATCGTACAGTTTATACAGGAAATGGTGTTTTTGATACATCGATGATGTTAAAGCTTAAAGAGTTAGAATATGATGTAACACCTTGCTTTACAATTTCTAGTCGTGAGTTTTATAACAATGTTCAATTTATGAATTTAATTTTAGAATTATTGGATGCAATTCATGTTAGATCGTTAAGTTTGATTATTAAAGAAGAGAAGAATATTTGTATTGTTCAATGTGTAGGCAAAGATTTGAGTTTATGTTTTGATGAAATAAAACATATTTTTGATAAGAAAATAGATTTTGCGTATAAGTATCAAATGCAAGAAAATGACAGTATTGACTTATTTACATTAAAAATAAGGATGGAGGACGAATGAAGTATTTTACACGATATTTAGCGAGAACATTAAATCTTGATCAAGAACAAGAAGATGTTATTTATTATGGCTTGTTTGTTGTGGTCACAAATATTTTTAGTTCTTTAACGGTATTGTTTATAGGTTTTTGTTTGCATCAATTATTTTATACATTTCTATTACAGGTATTTTATACGCCATTAAGATTATATGTGGGAGGATATCATAGTAAAACACCACAAGGTTGTTTTATAACATATAATGCAATTTATTTTGTATTTATTGTGATTATGTCTCATCTTTCTAATTCATTAGTGATGGATTTAGTGACATTTGGATTATTATTTATAATTCTAATTGATCTTTATCTTCATGATGATTCTAAGAAAAGAATGATGAAATTAATTCTTGTTTTAATTCATCTGATATTAATTATTTTGACATCTTCACTATCATTACATTATATCTTTGTATTATCAATTGATATCAATATTTTATTCTATGGCATGAAATATTTGTTTCCTCATACTAAAAATGACTAAAGCACTCGAAAGAGTGCTTTATTTAATAATAGGAATATTTTTAAATTCTTGTTCAAGAATAGAATCGTCTTGTAAAGCAAGAAATTTAGAAGTTTTGATTTCTAAATCAAGAGCAGGATGTTTATAAGTGGATAGATTTGTAATGATCTTGTAGTCACATGTTTTTTTTATTTGATGAAGGTATGCTTGACCTTTTTGATTCATTTTTAATATATGAAGATAATCGACACTAAGCGCATTTTGAATTTCTTGCTTTGTATTATTTAATAAAATATGCAAAAGCATTCTTTGAATTCTTGTTTTTGTATATCTTTTACTTGTAAGAGTACTTACAAGTTCATCGTAATAATTTACTTGATAGATTACTTTCTTTAAAAGATTTTCAATTCCTTCATCAACAAGGTGAAGATTTTTTAATGAATTTTCATCTTGAATGATTATTTGATATTTTAAATAACTAAAGAAATCACTTTGTTTATAAAGCTTTGTATAATAAGACATATCAAATAAGTATTCATGAACATCTTCATGATTAAAAAGTGCTTTTCTTAAAGCAGTTGCAGAAGCAACTTTATTAAGAGTTGTTTCATGATAATCATTTGATCTTTCAATACAATGAAGATTTATTGGATAATGATTAAAAATCACTTCTTTGACATAACCTAATCCTAAAAGATCATTAGGCGTAACAATGCTTTTTCCAAGTAATTGACTTAATGCTTGATTACAGGCATCAGGATAACGTAAACCTTGATTCATTGCATCTCTTACATATTGATTATACGTATCAGGCTGTTTTTCAATAGCATAGGCAATTTCTTTAAAGGTTTCAATAGTGCCACATTCACTGCCAAAAACAAGATCGGTAACACCTATATGATAAAGCAAATCAATGGCTCCTTTACAAAAATAATCAGCACTTTGACTTACATAAACAAAAGGAAGTTCAATAACAAGATCAACACCATATTTAATAGCAAGTTCACTTCGTTTAAATTTATCAATAATTGCTACTTCGCCTCGTTGAACATAGTTTCCTGACATGATTGCAATCGTTAAATCAGGTTGAACGATTTCTTTTGCTTTTTCTAAATGATAAAGATGACCGGTATGGAAAGGGTTATATTCTACAACAATTCCTAATATTTTCATAAGTGATCGTCCTTTTGTTTAATGGTTTTAATAACTTTAAAGAAAGTTGAAACGATAAGAATAGCTGTAGCTAGTGCTAAAGCCGTTCCTACTGTTTGAAAAAGTGAATCAATAAATAGTTTTTGATCATAAGAAATCAAATAAAGCATCGTTTGATAAATTCCTTTACCGGGTACGATAGGGAAACAACCAACGACAATAAAGATGGTTGCCGGTACTTTACATATTCTTGCCATGATTTCACTAAATAAAGCAACAATAATCATCGCACATAAACTTGACATGATATTACTTAAATAAGGAATGACAAGTAAATAGACGATCCAACCAAGCGTTCCTCCAAAGGAAGCAATAAGGACATAATCAAGGCGACGATGAATACGAAAGACAAAAGAAAAGCCAAGACATCCTAAAAAAGCGCCTAAACATTGTATAACTTGTTCCATTAAATCATTCCTTTCATTAAAATTCTCATAAGACCTACACCTAAAGCAATTGCCGTTGCAATAAAGAAAGCCTCGACAAGGCGTGCTTGACCAGAAACATAATTGCCATCAATAATATCTCTTAAACTGTTTGTAATCGCAATTCCTGGTGTTAAAATCATTAAACATCCAATAATAGTTGCATCTAAATTGTTAATCATTTTAAAATGATAAAATATAATAGACAAAGCCGTTAAAAACATACTAGTAAGTGTCGTACGCATAAGGGCATTGATTTTTAAGCTTTCATTGATCCAGATAAAGAAATACATTAAAAAGCCAATAATGGCAGCAATGACTCCTTCTTTTAAACCACCCCCAAAGAATAAAGCAAATCCTCCAGCTCCTAAACCATAGCCAAGAAAAACAAGAGGCATAATGGGATTTAAATGATTGATTTCATTAATTTGTTGTTCAATAAATTCATTATTTGGTTTTTCTAAACAAATTTTTCTTACAAGATCATTTAAAGCACAAACAGCATCAAGGTTTGTACGATTTTGTAGGGTTCTTTTTGTATAAGAAGCACTTGTATTATCTTTAAAAGTCACACTAATAGTAAAGTAAGTAGGAAGGGCAAATACCCCAATATCTTTAAAACCATAGCTTTGACACATTCTTTCTAAACTTTCTTCAACACGGTAAATTTCAGCACCATTTTTTAAAAGAAGGCGACCAATTTCCGCAATATTTTTTAATAATAATTGTTCATTCATTTCTTTATTTCACCAAATGTTAGTATAACAAGGTTTTAAGACTTAGAAAAGAAAAAAGAGACGTTAAAATGAGTTTTTTTATTTATAAAAACAGATTGCAAAGTATGAATTTTTAGGTATAATAGCTTTGATAAAGTAGGTGAGAAAAATGGAAAGATTACAAAAATATATTGCTTCAAGTGGATATACTTCAAGAAGAAAAGCAGAAGATTTAATTAGAGAAGGAAGAGTTTCAGTTAATGGTCAAGTTGTTACTGAACTTGGAACAAAAGTTAAATCTGGAGATGTTGTTTTAGTAGATGGTGAGGCAATCGTTGGTGAAAATAAAGTTTATTATCTTTTTTATAAACCACAAGGTTGTGTTTGTACATTAGATGATGAATTTGGTAGAGATAAAGTTGTTGATTATTTTGAAGATGTAGAAGAAAGAATTTATCCAGTAGGACGTTTAGACTTTGATACAACGGGAGCTTTAATTATGTCTAATGATGGTGATTTTGCGAATATGATCATGCATCCAAGAAGTCACTTAGAAAAAATCTATGAAGTGACAATTAAAGGATTAATTAAAGGGGAAGATCTTCATCATTTAGAAAAAGGGGTTTATTTAGAAGGTAAAAAGACAATGCCTTGTAAAATTAAAGTAACTTATAAAGATATAGAACATAAAACAACTGTTTTAAAAATAAAACTTTATGAAGGTAAAAATAGACAAGTTAAAAAGATGTTTGAAAGTGTTGGACATCCTGTTAAAAGATTACACCGTATTTCTGTAGGATGTGTCAATTTAAAAGGATTACGCCCTGGTGAATATCGTCGTTTAAAACCACAAGAAGTCAAAGATTTAAAAAAATTAGTTGGTAAATAAATTTCGACATCTTTTTTCAATCAAGATGCTTATACTAATTCTTGGTGATAGAAATGAGAGTACAAATTATTGATGAAAAACAATTAGAAATCTGTAGTATATGTAAAGCAACTGGTAAATGGGTCGAACCTGTTTGTGTAAATGGCATTGAAGGACTCTATTGTCTAAAATGTGATACCCTTACATTAAATGAACATCTTCCTTCAAAGTTGGTTTATTTAGCTTTTAAAAAGAAATGTTTAGAAATTAAAGAAAAAAAGAGCAACCAGTTGACAATGTAAAATATTAGGGTAGAATAAAAACGTAAATAAAAAAGCAATGATTTAGGATATGTTTTATAGATGATTTGATTTAGAGAAAAGGTGGTTGGTGAAAACCTTGAGAATGTTTATAAAATACTCCCTAATAGCTACACTTGAAAAAGATTGTCGTTAACTGCGTTAAAGTTTTGAGGCTGAAAAGCAAATTAAGGTGGTACCACGAAACTCTCGTCCTTTGGATGAGAGTTTTTTATGTAAAGGAGAAGAAAAATGGTAGATTTTAAAGAAAATGAACAATTAAACACATTAAATCACTCTTGTGCTCATGTTATGGCACAAGCAATTAAACATCTTTATCCTCAAGCTAAATTCTGGGTAGGTCCTGTTGTTAGTGAAGGATTCTATTATGATGTGGATTTAGGAGATGAAGTTGTTAGTGATGAAGCAATCGCTAAAATTGAAAAAGAAATGAAAAAAATCTGTAAAGATGGTAAAAGAATTGTTCGTCGTGAAATTTCTAAAGAAGAAGCATTAGAAATGTTTAAAGATGATGAATATAAATTAGATTTAATTTCTAATTTAGAAGATGGAACAATTACTTGTTATAGCCAAGGAGATTTTACTGATTTATGTAGAGGTCCTCATGTTGAAACAGTTAAAATGTGTAAAAACTTTAAATTAATCAAACATTCTGGTGCTTATTGGAAAGGTGATAAAAACAATAAAGTTTTACAACGTATTTATGGTGTATGTTTCCCAACTGCTGAAGAATTAGAAGAACACTTAAATTTATTAGAAGAAGCTAAAGAAAGAGATCATCGTAAAATTGGTAAAGAAATGGAAATCTTCATGGTGGATGATTTAATTGGTAGAGGTCTTCCAATGTATTTACCAAAAGGATATGCTATCTGGCAAAAACTTGAAAGATACATCAAACAAAAAGAAAAGAAATTAGGTTACTTACATGTTTTAACCCCTGCTGTAGGAACAGTTAATCTTTATAAAACATCAGGACACTGGGATCATTATAAAGAAAATATGTTCCCACAAATGGAAATGGATGGAGAATCATTTGTTTTACGTCCAATGAACTGTCCTCATCATATGATGATTTATGCTAATAAATTACATTCTTATAAAAACTTACCAATTCGTATTGGTGAAATTGCTCATGACTTTAGATATGAAGCTTCAGGAGCTGTTAAAGGAATTGAAAGAGGAAGACATTTCTGTCAAAATGATGCGCATTTATTTGTAACACCAGAACAAATTAAATCAGAATTTAAAGGAGTTATTGATTTAATCTTAGATGTTTATAAAGATTTCAATATTACAGATTATCGTTGTGTATTATCACTTAGAGATCCAGAAGATAAAGAAAAATATCATGATGATGATGAAATGTGGAATAAAGCAGAAAATGAATTACGTGAAGTAATGAATGAACTTGGTATTGAATATACTGAAGAAATTGGTGAAGCTGCTTTTTATGGTCCTAAATTAGACGTTAATGTTAAACCAGCCATTGGTAATGAAATCACTTTATCAACTTGTCAATTAGATTTCTGTCTACCAGCTAAATTTAATTTAACTTATGTTGCTGAAGATGGAACTAAGAAAACTCCAGTTGTATTACACAGAGCGATTTTAGGTTCATTAGATCGTTTCATGGCTTATATTTTAGAAGAAACAAAAGGAAACTTACCATTATGGTTAGCGCCTACACAAGTTAAAGTATTACCTGTTAAAAATGAATATCATTTAGATTACGCTCAAGAAATTTATCAATTATTATTAGATGAAGGTTTTGAAGTAGAACTTGATTCAAGAGATGAAAAATTAGGATATCGTATTCGTGAAGCACAAATGCAAAAAGCAAACTATATTCTTGTTTTAGGTAATAATGAACGTGATGAAAGAACTGTTACTTATCGTAAACATGGTGAACAAAAAGCAACAACTGTAACAATTGATGAATTTGTTTCTATGTTAAAACAACAAATTAAAGATAAAAAATAATGAATTGAGGCATGCACAGCATGTCTTTTTTCATTTATTATAAAGATAAGTCATAATATTGAAAGTATAATAATTATAGCTATGTGTATCATTGATAGCCCTAAAAATTTATAGTAAGTAAAGTCTTTAAAATGCAACGCATTATGATAGTATACTATCATGTGATTGGTATAAAACTATACTGTAGATGACTTATGAGAAAGGAGCTAAAGAACCTAATCCTTTGGATTAGGTTCTTTAGCTCCTTAATTTTTTATTTGTATTTTTAATGATATAAATCGGTCTTTGTTTTGCTTCAAAGTAACAAGAGGAACAATATTGTCCTAAGATAGAAACAAAGATCAATTGAATTCCACTTAAAAATAAAACAAGACTTGTAAGATAAGAAATAGGATGAACAAAACTGGAATAAAGAGAAGTTATTAAAGAAATACCTATTAAAATCCCACCAATAACCCCGGCAATAGTAATAGGGGTTGATGAAAAGGAAAAGATACCTTTAAATGCATAAGAAAATAAACTTTTAAAACTCCATTTTGTATTACCACCTTGACGTTCTACATTATGAAATTCAAGCCATTTCGTATTAAAACCCACAAAAGAAAATAATCCTTTCATATAACGATTATATTCTTTAAGTTCTAAGATAGCATCAACCATTTGACGTGTCATCATTCTAAAATCTCCAGCGCCATCATCCATATCCATTTTTGTAAGAGTTTGAATTACTTTATAAAAACTATGTGATAAAAAATTACGAAGTTTTCCTTCACCGGTACGATCAATTCGTTTGCCTGCACAACAATCATAGTTTTCCTCTTTTAAAGAACGATACATTTCTTTTAAGAGATAAGGAGGGTGTTGTAAATCGGCATCCATGATGACAACATAATCCCCTGTCGCATTTTCAAGTCCAGCATACATGGCCGCTTCTTTACCAAAGTTACGCGAAAAGGAATAATAGAAGCATTGTTTGTTTTTATGAGCCATGAGTTTAATGAGATCTTCTGTATGATCACTACTACCATCATTAATAAAAAGTAATTCATAAGTTGTATTTTCAATACTTTCTAATACTTTTGTAACCTCTTGATAGAATAAAGGTAAAACATCTTCTTCATTAAAACAGGGAACAATAACACTAATTTTATCCACAATAAACACCTTCCTTTTTAAATACTTTAAATTTACATAAAACATAATTAGAGATAATTGTAATAAAACTGACAACGATTTTAGAAATCATTGGTTGAATATGTAATAAATCAATTAAAAGAGAAAGACAACCTGTTTCAACAAGTAAAGTTACTAATCTTAATAAAACAAAAGAAACAAATTCTTTCTTGCTTTCATTTGAACTTTTAAAAACATACTTTTTATTAGTATAATAAGCAAAAAGTACAGCACCAAGCCACGATACACTATTTGCGATAAGCCAATGAGCATTTAATTTTAATAAAACATAATAAACACTATAATTGACAAGTGTTGTCATCCCACCTACAAAAATATAACGTATCAGTTCTTTTGTATCATTCTTCATTTTTCTTTTTCCTTTCATATATAAAATTAAAAACAACAACCATCATTCCTAAATAAGAAAGCACAAATCCACTGTGATAACCTTTCGGCTTAAATTGAATTGAAATGCGATGATTTCCCTTAGATATCTTACATCCTAAAAAAGCCGTATTTACAATTTCACTCTTAACATTTTTTCTATCTATTTGAATTTGATAGCCTTGATCATAAGGTAAATGGGTAATTAAATAACCTGAATTTGATACATCTATTGTTCCATTGATAAGATCTTTTCCATTTTCTAGAGAAAGAGAATCTACTTCTTTTTCTCTATTCTTAATGATAGAATCATCTAATGTATAAGCTTTGAGGTTTTTTAATTTGTAATTTCCTTTAGAAAATGAAACAATAAGTTCATCATTTTTTATATTTGAAATCAAATAGGTAAAATGAGTGTTTTGATTATAATAGGGTGATGTTATTTTTGATAATTTATTTTTAATACCATTGATTGTAATCGAAACAGCTTGCTTAGGTTTTTTATTTTGTACATCAAATTCTAAAACCAATATTTTATTTTTTAATGATTGTAAGAGTTTATAAGTTTTATTTGTTTTCTTTTTTTGATGTATGGTATATGAATCATCCAATCCTAAATCAAGAACTTTAAATTGACTTTGATAAGTAGAACTTCCTTTCTCTACCACAGCATTGTTGTAAAGTGTATCTAAAGTGTAAGGATAATTGAGTTTTTGAAATTGTTTTTGACTATAAAGTTGACTTGTCGCATAAACAACAGGCATTACTTCTTGGCTTTGATAGAGCTTATAATTTTTTTCTTGGTCAGCTTGTTGATAACTTTCTACTTCTTTAGTTGAAATCACTGAATCAATTGCCATCATCTTTAAATAAAAGGGATTGTCTTGATCAAGTTGAGCAACACGATTGTTTAAAGAAATAGGAAGCTTTAAAGTATCATAGAGAAATGAATTGTAAAGGGCATGGTTTGTCGAAGTATACCCTGAAACACGTGTAACCTTATTTTGAAATGTTTGATTCATGGTTTGAGAAGTATTAGAAAATAAAGCAAGTCGAGATATTTCATTTCTTTGAATTAAAGTAGTTATTTCTTGATTATTATATTTTTGATATTTTTCTTTTAAGAGAAAGCTCTTTGATGGATTGTTCAAATAAACAACTAAGCAAGGAACAAGTAAATAAAGAAAATAACTTTTTATATTTTTTTGTCCAAAATATAAAATGATAAAACTAAATATTAAATCAAGGAGTACCAAAAAAGGTCTTTGAATAAAAAACAAAGGAATCAACCATAAAATAAAGCAGTATTTAAATTTATTAAGAGAATAATCCTCTAATACATATCCTATTTGTAGACAAATAAGGGGAATAAAAACAATCAAAATCTTGCTTCTTGCATAAAGAAAACCATTAAGAATCAAACTAGCTAAAGGCATCAACATAACGAATATTAAAAGTAAAGATAATTTGCGTGTCTTTTCTTTAAAAAGTCCTAAAACAAGTAACATCCATACAAAATACGTCATTCCACAACCATAGTTATCATAAAGAAGACCTCTTAAATCAAAGGTTGGGATCAACAACTTTGAATAATTAAGAGCCTGGACACTTTTATGTCCACCAATAATTACAAACAAGGTTGGTATTGTAAGAATGGCTGTTAATAAAAAGATAGAAAGATAAACTTTAAAAAGGTTGATTATATGTTTTTTATTATTTCTATAAGGAAAATAATGTTTTAAAAAGTAAATAAGATAAACAATAAAACATCCTATACTATAAAAATAACTATGCACAATAAGTAAACTACCCCATAAGATCATCCCTGTAATATTTCCATCTTTAAAATAATGATCAACACTTTTCAACATTAAAAAGAGAAAAGGAAGAACATTAACAAACATGATTTGTTTATGACTTTGAAAAAATAAAGAGGAACATAATACTAATAAACTTATAAAAAAACAAAGTTGGCGTTCTTTTAAATGATTTCTTAAAAATAAATAACAAGAAATTGTTGTAAGAATCATTAAGAAAATACTATAAACACTAAGAATATCAATCATTTTTATATTAATAAATAAAGCTCCAAGTAAAACATCAGGACGTAAATAGCCATAATAAGAGAAATAATAAATATTTACGCCAGACATTAAATTTTTTAGATAAGTAGGAAACAAGGTTCCTTCATCCCTTATAGCCTGTCTTAAAGCATCACTTAACATGACATGTTGGTTAAACCAATCTATTGAATTTCCAAATAAATGTTGCCCTTTTAAAACAAATATCATAGATATTGTTATAATGAATAAAGACAACATATAGATATAATCTTTTTTCTTCATCTTTTTTTACCTCACTTTTATTCTAACAAGGACTTCTTAATAATCACCTAAATGATTTCTAAAGAAATCATAAACAAATAGGAGAATTTAAAGGAAAATATTTAAAAAGTCTTAAGAATTCTTATGAATTTGTTTTAAGAAGGAAGTGGTAAGGTATAAATGGTGAGAAAAATGAAGAAGAGTGTTGTATTATTATGTATAGTGGTTGTTTTAGGAGGTTTTTATTTTGATCAAAGTAAAGTACCGCATCAAAAACAAATCAATCAACTCAATTTAACGGAATGTCAAAGATTAATGATCGTGGCTCATCCTGATGATGAAACAATATGGGGTGGCAGTCATTTATTAAAAGGACATTATTTAGTTGTTTGTTTAACAAATGGAAAGAATGAAGTACGTAAAAATGAATTTATGAAGGTAATGAAACAAACGCATAATCAAGGAATTATGTTTGATTATCCTGATAAAACAGAGGGTAAAAGAGATCGATGGATACATGTTCAACAGGATATAAAAAAAGATGTTTCTTATCTTGTACATAAAAAGGATTGGCAAATGGTAATCACTCATAATCCTTTGGGTGAATATGGACATATTCATCATCGTATTACTTCACAAATTGTAAGTTTACAAGCTTCGAATGAAAACTTATATTATTTTGGAAAGTATTATAAAAGAAAGAAAGTACCTGCTCATTTAAATGAGATAACAAATAAAGATGAAAAAGAAAAAAGAAAACTTACAAATATTTATGCTTCACAAAAGAAAGTGATGAAGCATTTAAATCATATGATGAAATATGAAAATTGGATCAAAGCCAAAGATTGGAGAAGTTTATGAAAGAAAAAATAATGATTGTCGATGATCATGAAGAAATTAGAGAAGTTATTCAAGTGTTGCTTTCAAATGAAGGATATCAAATTATTGAGGCACAAAATGGAAAAGAAGCTTTAGAACTTTTAGATGAGACAATAGATTTAATTATTTTAGATGTAATGATGCCCGAGATGAATGGGTATCAAGTATGCTTGCTGGTAAGAGAAAAAACAAATGCACCTATTTTATTTTTAACAGCGAAAGGACAAGAAAGTGATAAAACACTTGGTTTTTCAAGTGGTGGAGATGATTATTTAACGAAACCATTTTCTTATAACGAGCTTAATGCCCGTGTCAAAGCTTTGCTTAGACGTTATCATGTTTATCAAGGCAAAGAAAGGCATGAAGAAAATACGATACAGATCATTGGTGATTTAGAAATAAATCAAAGCAAAAAAGAAGTAAGACGTCAAGGAAAGAAACTTGCTTTGACAGATTTAGAATATGAAATATTAGGTTATTTATTATTAAATCGTAAGCAAGTGATTTCAGCAAGTCAATTATTTGAAGCAATTTGGCATGAAAATTATTACTATGGGGCAAATAATACGATTATGGTTCATATTCGTAATTTAAGAAAGAAGATAGAACATGATCCACAAGATCCACAAATTATAAAGACAGTTTGGGGAAAGGGGTATTATATTGATTAAAAGAAACTTAAGCTTATCAATGAAGATTATTTTATTACTTCTCTCTTCAGCTGTTCTAGCTATTTTAAGTTATGGCTTTTTTAGAGTGAATGTAACGGATTTTTATACATATATTGAAAATTCTGAAAAACCTTTTGATGAAAAAAAGTTTATGAAAGATTTTAAAAAAGAAGCTAAGAATATTTCTATTTATACAAAAGATAAAGAAGATAAAAAAGCTTTGAAAAAGCTTTTAAAAAAACATGATGATTATATGAATGTTACTCTTTATGATGATCATGAATTGTATATGGATGGAAGCTTTGGGAAAATTCTTGATGAACCAGTAGGATTTACTCCTTTGTATATTTTAAAAAATGATTTTGAACAGTATGCTTATAGTAATTTTTTTGTACAATCGGTTAACTTTAAAGATGGAGAAGGAATCGTTTATGTCAGCTCTATGCATTTATTAAAATATGTTAAATATTATTTCTACGTTGCCTTATTTGTAAGTTTACTTATATTCTTTTTGCCAACTTTTATCTTTATTAGGCGAAAGGTTAAATATATTAATGTTTTAAAACAAGAAGTTTTAAATATGTCACAAGGGGATTTGAATCATGAAATGACGATTCAAAGTAATGATGAACTGGCTATACTTGCAAGTGAAATGGATCGTTTAAGAATAGAATTGAATCAAAATATTGAAAATGAAGCAAAAATTAAAGAAGCGCATCATGAACTAATTACTTCTTTATCTCATGATTTAAGAACACCATTAACAACCCTTAGAGGCTATTTAGATATTTTGAGTTTGCATTGTTATAAAAATGAACAACAAATGGATCATTATTTAAAAGGATGTATTGAAAAAACTGAACAAATCAAGGATTTATCGAATAAGACTTTTGAATACAGTCTGGTTTATGAACAAGATTTTTCCCTGCAGCTTGAAAAAATATCAAGTCAAGAACTCTTTGATTATTTTCAAGATAATTTAGAGTATTTGGAATTAGAGGGTTTTCATCTTCAAAGAGATATCAATTTTCATGAAAAAGAACTGCTTTTAGATTTTTCAATGATGAAACGCATGATCAATAACCTTTGTTCAAATATCATAAAATACGCTAAAAAAGACAAAGCTGTTCTTGTTGGATTTTCATTAAAACAAGATCAATTAAAAATAGTTTTTCAAAACGAAAAGAAACAAGATATCCAACATGTTGAAAGTAATAAAATAGGTTTAAAAAGTGTTCAAAGAATTGTACAAATGCATCATGGGGAAATCTTTATTCAAGATCAAGGCTTTTATACAGTTATTATTGTTTTACCAACGACCTAACAAATTTTTGTTAGGTTTTTTATAAAAGAAAAGACCAACATTTGTTGGTCTAAACATTTGTTTCAGGTTTAATCATTTTTAATTGTTTCATGATTTTACGAATATGATAAAGACTTTCAGCAATATTTAAACCATGATCACCGATTCTTTCGAAATCTGTTAAGATTTTTGTATAGATAACACTATTTTCAGTTGTACATTTCTTTTCTTTTAAACGAATAAGTTGATTAACTGCGAATTGATGTTGTGTTTTATCAATATTATCTTCCATGACATCGACTTTATCAACGATATATTTAAATTCATCATAATCCATAATAATAAGTTCATCTAAAATATTATTACAAAGACTTTCCATAATTCCAATTTCTTTTAAAGCATCTTCAGAAAAATGAGTATCATCTTTAGCAAGTTTTTGAGCTCTAGCAGCAATATTCATCGCGTGATCACCAATTCTTTCTAAATCAGAAGAAAGTTTTAAAAACAAGACAATTGATTGGGAACTTTCTGCTTGGAATTCATGAGAGATAACAGCTGTTGTAAAATTGATGACTTGTTGATTTAAATAATTTATGTATTCTTCATCTTTTTGCAGACGTATGTATTTTTCTTCATCATAATGATCTAATAATTCAAAAGCACGTTTTACGTTATGATTAGCAACATTTAACATATGTTGTGTTTCGTTAAATAGTTGTGTATTGGCAATGGCACTTGTTCCGATATGATAATCATTATCAAAAATACTAAAGTCTAAATATTTTAATTGCATATCTTGTTGATCTTCTTCACTATCAGGTAAAATGCGACAAGCAAGATTAACCAATCTTGTACCGATTGGAAGCAAGAGCAATGTAGTTGTCACATTGAAAATGGTATGTACATTAGCGATTTGAGCTGCTACATTACTTGGTGTTAAACTTTGAACAAGGTCTGCAAATGGGAAAAGCATACTAATTGTCACAAATAAAACAGTTCCAATAATATTAAATGATAAATGAATAACTGTTGTTCTTTTAGCATTTTTTGATGTTCCAATAGAAGCTAAAACAGAAGTAATACACGTTCCAATATTTTGTCCAAATAAAACATAAATTGATGATGAAAGTGTCATAACGCCACTTTTAGCAAGGGCTTGTAAAATACCAACTGAAGCTGATGAACTTTGAATTAAAGCAGTAAATAATGCTCCTACTAAAATCCCAATAAATGGATTTTGAAATTTAGAAATAAGTCCAACGAATTCAGGCATCGTTCTTAAAGGAACCATGGCACTTGACATTGTCTCCATACCAATAAATAAAATACCTAACCCGCCAATAACACCACCGATAGCATCCAATTTTTGACTTTTGAAAAAGACAATCATTGCTACTCCAATAAAGGCAATCAATGGAGCAATAGCTGTAATATCGATTGCAATTAACTGACCGGTAATTGTTGTTCCAATATTGGCACCCATGATGACCCAGACAGCACTTGTAAGTGACATTAATCCAGAATTAACAAAACCAACAACCATAACAGTCGTTGCTGATGAGGATTGAATAATTGCTGTTACAAGAGCTCCTACAAGGACACCTAAAATACGATTTGATGTTAATTTTTCTAAGATTGTTTTCATTTTATCGCCGGCAGCCATCTCTAAACCATTGGACATCATATTCATTCCATAAAGGAATAAAGCAAGACCACCTAACATCGAAAATAGATTTGTAAGTTTCATATAAATCCCCCTATATCCGCAAGTAGCTTAACACTTTCTTAAGGCAATGTATATAAACTTAACATATTCTTAACAAAAAAATAAAGGCTACAAACCTTTACTTTGATGTATATATTTTGTTTTTAAAAAGCGATAAGGCTCCATAAAATCACGCATCTCTTTTGCGTTGAGTTCATTTCCAGAAGTAATCCTATCAAAAATATCTTGATTTTTCTTAGTCACTTCCTTAATTTCATCTGTTGCTTCTGCTTTTCCATGTTCACTAAAGAAACGAATAAAATACTCTTCTGTTTGTTTAGCCATATCTTTTGTATTTAATAAAACCCAATTTTCTTGATGAACAACATCAATTAAATTAATGAGGGTTCTCGCTACTTGTTCTTGATCAATCATTTTTTCCACCTCGTTAAACATTATAGCAAAAAATAAGCAAGTATGTTATAATAATGTCTAACGAAAGGATGTGTTTGTATGAAAAAACCGATCATCGCTTTAACTCCTTTAGTTGACCAAGAACAAGAAAGTGTCTGGATGCTTCCTGGCTATTTAGAAGGAATAATAGAAGCGGGGGGAATACCCGTCATGCTTCCTTTAATTAAAGAGATGGATGAAATCAAAGAAGTTGTCCAAAGATTTGATGGCTTTATTATTACTGGAGGGCATGATGTAGATCCAAAGTTATATCATGAAGAAAAGAAAGATTACTGTGGTGCCTTGTGTAAAGAAAGAGATGAGATGGAAATGGTGTTGATTCCAGAAATCATTAAACAGGATAAACCAATGATGGGAATATGCAGAGGGCATCAAATTATTAATGTATGTTTAGGAGGAAGTTTATATCAAGATTTAGATAAGGAATACAAACTTACAGAAGTTCATCGACAACCGACCCCTTATGATCAACCAAGTCATGAAGTAATGATTTTAAAAGAAACGCCACTTTATCATTTTCTTGAAAGCGAAAGTATGTTTGTCAATAGTTGCCATCATCAAGCAATCAAAGAATTATCATCACAGTTATTACCAATGACGTATTCTTCTGAAAAATTAGTAGAAGCATTCTATATGCCAAATCATCATTATATTGTTGGTTATCAATGGCATCCCGAAATGATTTATAAAAAAAGTGTAGAAAACAAAAAAATATTTAAAGATTTTATCAAAGGATGTCAGTAATTTTAAAAAATTATATTGACTTTCGTTTTATGAAATAGTATACTTAACTAGCTTTAAGTTAATAGAAAGCAAATGTTGGTTCCTTGGCCAAGTTGGTAAGGCAACAGACTGCAACTCTGTCATCATCGGTTCGAGTCCGGTAGGAACCTCCATTTGAATAATGCGCTAGTAGCTCAACTGGATAGAGTGCTTGACTACGGATCAAGAGGTTGTGGGTTCGATTCCTGCCTAGCGCGCCATTAAACGGGAAGTAGCACAGCTTGGTAGTGCACCTGGTTTGGGACCAGGGGGTCGCAGGTTCAAATCCTGTCTTCCCGACCATTTAAAAATTGGGGCCATAGCTCAGCTGGGAGAGCACCTGCCTTGCACGCAGGGGGTCAGCGGTTCGATCCCGCTTGGCTCCACCAATTTTATTTTATGCGGAGATTTACCCAAGTCTGGCTGAAGGGACTGGTCTTGAAAACCAGCAGAGGATTAACGTCCTGCGGGGGTTCGAATCCCTCAATCTCCGCCATTTTTATTGTTATTGGTCTGGTAGTTCAGTTGGTTAGAATGCCGCCCTGTCACGGCGGAGGTCGCGGGTTCGAGTCCCGTCCAGACCGCCAATAATGGTTCCGTAGCTCAGTCGGTAGAGCAGAGGACTGAAAATCCTCGTGTCGGTGGTTCGATTCCGCCCGGAACCACCATTTAATTAAATATTTGGTCTGGTAGTTCAGCTGGTTAGAATGCCGCCCTGTCACGGCGGAGGTCGCGGGTTCGAGTCCCGTCCAGACCGCCAATAGTCGTGTTAAGAGTCGTTTTTCGACTCTTTTTACATATTCGGAGGATTTATGCAATCTTTATTATATATTTTTGAAATCAATATTATCTGTTTTATCGTTCTTTTATTTATTTTTAATTATTATAACTATAAGACAATAAAACGTTCGACAAGAGAAAGAATTTTTAACCATATACTTTTATTATCAATAGGTCTTTGTTTCTTTGGCTTTTGCTTAGAATTTTTAAATGGAAAGATGTTTAATTTGAATCATCTTATTTTAGAAATAATGAATAGCCTTTATTATCTTTCGATGACAATGATTGGTTATAAGTGGCTTAATTATGTTTATATTTGTACTTTTAAAGAAGATTTACAGACTAAAGTAAAACGTCTTCTACAAATACCAATTCTTATTTTAATGTTTCTTATTCTAACAAATCATTTTAATCATTTTCTTTTTGTTATCGATTCAAATAATTTATATCACCGAGGAATGGGAATTTATATTCATTGGATCATTAGTTGGTTTTATATTGTTTTAGCGACAATTATGAGTTTATATGTGATAATTCATACAAAAAGCAAATTTCAAAAAAAAGAGATCTTACCTTATTTCTATTTTGTGATTGCTCCTATTATCGGAAGTATCATTCAAATGTATTACCCTAGTTCAGCTTCTTTTCAAGTAGGAATCACAATTTCTTTATTAATGATTTTCTTTAATTATCAAAATAATATGATTCAAAAAGATCCATTAACAGGACTTAAAAATAGACAGGTCTTGGAACGCTAGTTTGATCGTTTAATTACGCCTCATTTAAGCCCTTTATCAATTATTATGATTGATGTTAATAAATTCAAAAGAATCAATGATGAATATGGACATCTTGTAGGAGATCAAGCCCTTCAAACAACAGCAACTGTCTTAAAGAATTATTTTATACAAAACCATCCTTTCTCAGATCTTTATCGCTATGGTGGCGATGAATTTCTTATTATCCATCATAGTTTAGATGAACAGGAATTAAAAAAAATCAAGAAGGAACTTACGCAAGAATTTCAAAAATTAGATATGCCCTATTCTTTGACGGTCAGTATTGGTTATAGTTGTGGGAATGTTTATTCAGAGGAAACAATAAAAAAAGTCTATCAAGAAGCAGATAAAAATATGTATAAGCAAAAGAATTGATCTGTTCAATTCTTTTTTATAATATAAATAATATTTATTGCATAAAAATAATATATTTTATATAATGACTAAGGGTGATTCTATGAAGTTTAAATACAAATCTACAAGAACATATTTAGTTGAAGAAAAGAAGTTTATTCAACTATTAGAAGAAATGTCTTTAAAAGGGTGGCAGCTTGATGAAATTAAATATAATTTCTTAAAGTTTAAAAAAATAAACCCTCAAAAAAGAAAATATCAGATATTTTATAAACAGAATACACGCAAGTTAAAAGAAGCAGGGTATCATTTAATTTGTACATGTTATGATTTACAGGTTTGTTATGTAGATGATCTTTTTGTACAAAATACTTTCTCTAATGAATCAAGAATAAAAGTCTTAAAAGGTATTTATCCTTTTAAAAACTCAATTGCCTGGATGCTTATTGCCTGTATTTTACTTTTTGCTTATTTTCCTTTTTCAAAAGAAATACAAACACTGAATTATTATATTTTCTATTTAGGAAGATATCTTTTTAATGGGATGTTCTTTTTTGTAGGAGCTTTTTTGTTAGGTTACTCTCTTTATAATTTATATCTTGGAAAGTGTTTAGAAAATTATCATCCAACCATTGAAAAAGTTCTCTATGCTTTAAAGATGTTTTTGCTTGGTTTAGCGATAATTGTTGTAAGTCTTTATATTCTACAAATTGGAATTCTTGCAACCATTATTTTTGTGGCTTCATTGATTTTATCTTGGATCGTGACACATTTTTCTGGTCAAAATTTTAAAAGTAGAGTGATTCGCTACATGTGTATTATTATTTCTATGGCTCTTGCTTGCATTGATACTTCAGCGCCTATTTATGAAAATGTTCAATGTTATCAAGATTCTAAAGGATATGTTACGGAAGATGGTGGAGCTTTTTATAAAGGACTCAACGTAGAAAATAAACGAGGGATTATTGAAGCGGTTTATGAAAGTACAAGTTCATGGCATGCACAACATCTTTATCAATACCAAGTAGAAAGGGTTTATAAGAAACACTTTAAAGAAGTAAAACCATATCAAGAGGCTAAGATGAAATTTACGAGGATTTCACAGGGTTTACAATATAAAAATGAATATCTTCTTTTAATCAATAAAAGAGTGATCTATATTCAAGATATTCATACATATGATTTAGAAACGATCATCAATCATTATAAAAGATTAAGGATTTGAGGAAACTCAAATCTTTTATTTTTATATTAAAATAATAAAAATAATATTGATATATAAATGATATAATAATATAATAAAAGTAAAGAAAGGGGAGAAAAAAGATGTTTGATTACTTGAAGAAAATCATTAAGAGTCAATGGAAGATGTATAGTTTTCTGATTTTGATTCTTTTATGTTTATCATCTTTTGAATTTGTTTTGTTATGTATTTATAGTTGTTTTGAAATAAATCAAGGCATAGATACGATTTTATTAAGATTTATTCCAACTTTAGGGGTTTTTGTTTCAATGTTTCTTACATTATTAATGAATAATTATTTTTTAGAAAGTAAAAAAGAAGAATTTTCAATCATTCTTTTGTCAGGATGTCGTAATCGAGAAATCATTTTTTATATCATTGTTCAATTTGGTGTTCTTTTTCTCATTGGTGATTTTTTAGGAGGTGTCCTAGGGATTGGTTTGATGAAAATTATTAATTTATACTCTAAATATTATTTTTATTATATATATGATAGGGTGTTCTGTTTATATATTGCTTTCTTTATTTGTAAGATTATTTATATTTATATGATCAACTTTAGTCAGTTTATTCAAATTAAGATGTCTATTTCAGACTATCTAACACATCACCAACAAAAAACATCAAAAGTATCTTTTAAAATCAAAAAACAAAAACCAATAAAGGAAATTCTTATTACGATACTTGCTGTTTTGATGATTGTTTTTTCTTTACAAGGTTTGTTTCAAATAGAAAATTCAACACTTCTTCCTATTTATTTTATATTTTTCTTGATGGGAGAGTTGATTTTAATCAATACGACAATTCCTTTTATGTATGATTTACTTCATGATTCTTATTTACTTAAAAATCCAAAAGGTTTAACAGTTTTAAGTTACGTCATGAATTTATCAAAAGTTTTAGGATCTATTGTTTATGTTTTATCAGTTGTGGTTCCTGTTTGTTTGGTTGTTTATTTTTTAAAGATTGATAGTTTAGCTTATGTAAGTGTGTCTAATATTTCTTATATCATGATGCTTTTAATAATGTTTATTTGTTTTATTTTAAGATTTCAAGTATATCTTCCACAAATACATCAAGAAATCGTGGTTAAAAAGGCATTGGGATTTCGTTTAAAGGAGATTCAAAGTATTTATCGGGATGTAGCAGTGGTTTTTGTTTTATTAATTGATATTTTTCCTTTTATTCTTTATGGAACAATGCTTTATTTAGCGTATCTACAAAATCAAATTACCTATAATAATATGCTTTTATTAAGTTTATCTTATTTGATTTTATTTCTTATTTATGGATGTTATATCAATTATCAATATCAAAAAACAATCAAGGAGGTCTATTTCAATGTCAAATATATTAATCGAAGCGAATAATATTTCGAAAATTTATGATCAAGATATGTATTTAAAAAGAGGAATTAATTTTTATGCCTTGCATCATGTTGATTTTATTGTGGAAAGAGGAGATTTTATTACTGTTATGGGGCCAAGTGGTTCTGGTAAAAGTACATTAATGAATTGTATATCAACGCTTGATAAAGTTTCTTCAGGTAAATTAGAAATCTTACAAAAACCTGTTCTTGCGATGAAAGAAGATGAACTGAGTGATTTTAGAAGAAATTATTTAGGATTTATTTTTCAAAATCACCATTTAATTTCTTCACTTACTATTTTTGATAATATCGCGACACCACTTATTTTAAACAAAAATAATCCAAAAGATACCAAGGTAAGGGTTGAAGAAGTTTCAAGAAAACTTAATATAGAAAAAATTCTTTATAAAAAACCTGATGAATGTTCAGGTGGAGAAAAACAAAGAGCTGCCATCGCTCGTGCCATCATTACCCATCCCCTTATTCTTATTTGTGATGAACCAACGGGAAACTTGGATAGTGAAAACTCTTATGAAGTACTTACTTATCTTTCAAAACTCAATGAGGAAGGAACGGCTATTATTTTAGTAACACATGATAGCATGATTGCAAGCTATGCTAAAAAGTTTATGTATTTACGTGATGGAACGATTCATATGGTGATTTCTAGAAATGATGCGAGTCAAGAAGAATTTTTCCAAGCAATCGTAGAAGTCACAACACAAGATAGTTTAAGAAAACGTTTTATGCAAGGAGGCGTTTAAGATGGAAAAGATGCTGGTTATTTCATTGACGATTATTTATATCATTGCATCGGCATACTTTTTTAAAAATAAGATAAGAAATAATATTTTTGATTTTGCAGGCGTATTGTTGATGAGTTTTTGTTAGTCGATTAATCATTATAGTTATAACGCATTTTGTGCGATTATTGTGGGACTAGATTTATTACTTTTATTAGTTGTCACTAGAAAAAAGGGAGGAAAAGAAAATGAGTGAAATGAATATTGTGAATTTAGGAAATAAAAAAGAAAGTAAAATGTATGATAAAAGATTAATTGTTTATGGTGTTGTGGAAAATATGGAAGCTGATCCAACAGCCTTAAAGAAATTGAAACCACTTTATATGTATCAAGATCATTTAGAATTTATCAATCCTTATCATGATCAAATAATTATTGATGCTAGAGATATTGATAAAGTTGTCTTAAAAATGTGTGGACGTATGAAAATTTTTGGTTTCTTTTCTGAAAATAATTTCTATTTAGATTTAGATGTTCATGTCAAAGAAAATATTTATAAATTTGAAGTCCAAAATATGCAAACCGCAAATAATATTATTGATTACTTAAAACATGCCCCTTTTACAGTAGAAGATTATATGGATGTTTATGCTATCTTTGAAAAACATCCTGATTGTTTGGCAAGAACACGTTATCTTCAAGCGAACTTTAAAAAGATAGCCAAGAAATATGGACTTGATTTTCCTCGTCAAGGAGGAACTTATTGATGAAAAAGTTAAGAGTTGATCAAAAGATTATTGTTATTGCTTATGCATTAGATTTATTGATGCCGTTTTTAATAAGTTATGGAACTTATAAACCAGCCTATGAAATGACAAAGTTGATGTATCTCGCTAGTCAGCTTGGGATTATTTGTTATGGAAGCTTTATGATTTTACCAATTCCTTATGCGATTGCATTAGTCTTTTTAAAAGAAGCTGATTTAAAAGGAAATAGTCTTGCGTGGCTTACTTTAGGAATCATCAATCTTGCAATCTTTCATCGTTTTAATGTTCAAAGTATCATTGAAATGCCAACGATCTTTATCTGTATTGTTTTATGTTTATTGATTCAAGTATTTATTTATTATAAGAATAAGAAGTTTGCTTAAAATGACAAAATAAATGGAATAGAAGAAGGATAATAGAAGCATATTATCCTTTTTTTATTATTAAATTTAAATAAGAGGTGAATGTTATGATACAAGCAATCCTGGTTTTAGCTTTAGGTTTTTATGTGCTCGTCAAAGGAGCAGATTGGTTTGTCGAGGGAGCATCTTCACTAGCCTGTTACTTTCATATTCCACAACTGGTCATTGGTTTAACAATTTGTGCGATGGGAACCAGTCTTCCTGAAGCTTCAGTCTCTTTAGTAGCAGCAATCCATGATAATGCTCAAATTACGATAGGAAATGTCGTTGGAAGTAATATTTTAAATATTTTAATTATTTTAGGAATTAGTTCTTTAATCACTCGATTGAAGATCCAAAAATCTACTTTTTTGATAGAAATACCCTTTATGCTTTTTTCAACATTAGCTTTACTTATTATGTCTAAAGATGAAGTCATTACTTTTAATGAGGGAATGATTTTGGGTGCTTTCTTTTTGGGATATTTATTTTATCTTTATTTTCTTTCAAGAAAAAATGAAGAACAAGAGGAAAGTAAACATTCTCTTCTTGTTTGTTTTACTTTAATTTTATTGGGAATCTTTTTTGTTATTATTGGAAGCCATCTTGTAGTAAATAGTGCCACAAGTTTATCAACAATGATAGGCTTATCCAAACGGTTTATTGGTTTGACAGTCGTTGCTTTTGGAACCTCACTTCCTGAATTGGTTACATCGGTTGTAGCTGCTAAAAAAGGTAAAGCTGATATTGCGATTGGTAATATTGTAGGAAGTAATATTTTTAATATTTTATTTGTTGTGGGAAGTGTTTCACTTATTTGTCCAATTCCTTTTGAAAGTCATTTTTTCGTTGATGTTTTAGTTGCTTTAGGTTCTGGTTTGTTTTTATGGATATCAACCATTAAGAATCAAGAACTAAGAAGAATTCATGGGTTCTTGATGCTTGTTTTTTATGGATTGTATTTTTTGTATTTGTGTTAAAAAAGAATTAAAAACATACAATGATACTGGTGATGCTATGAAACTATTACTCAGTATCTTTTTTGTGTTTCAAGTTGTTTGCAGTAAAGTAGAGTTTTATGGAGGTAGTTATCTTGTTTATGATAGTTATAATGATTATGTTGTAGAAAGCTCTAATGAAAATAAAAGGCAATCAGTAGCTTCAATTTCTAAAATCATGACAGCGATTTTAGTTATTGAAAATAGTCGTTTAGATAAGAAAATTATAGTAGATGAAACGATTAATAAGGCTTATGGAAGCTGTGTTTATATACATATAAAAGATAAAATGACGATTCAAGATCTTTTATATGGGTTAATGCTTCGTAGTGGAAATGATTGTGCCTTGATGCTTGCAAAAAGTGTTGGTGGCAGTGTTAATCGTTTTGTGGAAATGATGAATGAAAAAGCACAGGAATTGAATATGAAAGATTCACATTTTTCAAATCCTTCAGGTCTTGATGAAGAAGATGAGGGAAATGTTTCAACGGTAAAGGATATGGCACTTCTTTATGATTATTGTTGTCAAAACCCTATTTTTAATGAAATTGTACAAACAAAAGTATATAAACGTCAGGATGGAATGGGTTTTTGGCATAATAAAAATCGTCTTTTAAAAGACTATTCTTATTGTGTTGGGGGTAAAACGGGTTTTACTAAAAAGGCAAGGAGAACGTTGATTACAAGGGCGATAAAAGGGGATCATGATTTAATTATTGTAACTTTTAATTGTGGGAATGATTTTGAATTTCATAAAAAGAAATATGAAGAATGTTTTGAAACAATGGAAAAGCAAGTGTTTTTTGATAAAGGGGTTTATGTTATTGGAGGAAAACCTTATTTATTTGATGAAAGTTTATTTATAGAAAAGAAAAAGGAAGATTGTGTTTCTTATATAATTAAAGATGAAAGTGTTTATTTGTATGTGAATCAACATTATATTCGAAAACAAAAATTGAAAAGATTTTGTTTTGTAGATCTTTATCAAATGATTTTAAAGGATCTTTTTTATGAATAAGTTCTTTCAGTATACACTTATTATTTTATTAATAATTGGCTTTATCATGAATCATCAACAACAAATGCTGGCAGCTCTTTTAAAAACTCCTTTTGAAGTTTTTGAACTCACTAAAACCCTTGTTTTAAGTTTATGTCTATGGAATGGCTTATTAAAAGTTATTCAGGCTTCACGGATGATGGACCATTTTACCTTTCTTTTAAGACCAATTCTTAAATTCATTTATGGAAAATGCATAGAAGAAGAAAGTCTTTATCAAAATCTTTCTTCTAACTTACTTGCCAATCTATTAGGATTAGGAACTTTGGCAACTTTGAGTGGCTTAAAAGCAATTCAATTACTTAAAGAAAAAGGATATCGACAAGCTATTATGCTACTTGTTGTCATGAATACGGCGGGTTTCTCTATACTTCCAACGACCATGATGACATTACGTCAAAGCTATCATAGTAAGCATCTTTTAGCCTTTTATCCCTATAGCCTTTTTATTGGGTTTATTATTAGTGTGGTTGGAATTTTGATTATTAAGGCGATTGATCATGAATAGTTTTATTCTCATTATTTTATTATGGAGTTTTTTAGAATGTTGCTTTCATCATGTTTCTGTTTATGAAACATTTATAGAAGGAGTCAAAGAGGGATGCCAATATTTATTGACTTTATTTCCACCTTTAATGTTTCTTACTCTTATTGTTTCTTTGTTTCAAAGTTGTGGAATCACAACTTTACTTATTGATCTTTTCAAGGAGCTTTTAAATATTTTGCATATTCCCGTCGATTTATTAGTAATGGCCGTAATTAGGCCTTTATCAGGACAAGGAGCCATGGTTTTATTAAAAAGAATTTATGAATGTTATGGAATAGATCATGTTTATAGTTTACTTGCTTCTATTGTTCAAACTGGAAGTGACACGACCCTTTATGTAGTAACGTTGTATTTTGGCAGTATTAAAGAAAAGAATTACCGTTATAGTTTAGTGCTCGGTTTCTTTTTAGATTTTTTAGCGTTTTCTATGATTATTTGTTTTTATCATTTTGGAATGATTTCATAGAGATTTCATATATTGGAATTAAAGGAGTTATGATAATGGAAACAAAACAAATTCTTAAAGATATTGGACAAAGATGTCAGGGAGATATTTATTTAGGGGTCGTGGGACCAGTAAGAAGTGGAAAGTCTTCTTTTATTAAACGTTTTATGGAAATGGCTGTTATTCCCTATATTGAAAATCCAGATGTAAGATTGCGTACGATTGATGAATTGCCGCAATCAGGTAAGGGAAAAATGATTATGACGGTGGAACCAAAGTTTATTCCTAATCAAGCAGTATCGATTGATTTACAAGAAGATTTGAAAATCAATGTAAGATTGGTGGATTGTGTTGGTTATGTTATTGAAGGGGCAAGTGGTTATCAAGATGATAGCGGAATTCGTCTTGTTAAAACTCCTTGGTATAATGAAAGTATTCCTTTTGATCAAGCCGCTAAAATTGGTACTAAAAAGGTTATACAAGATCATTCAACGATTGGAATTGTCATGACCAGTGATGGAAGTTTTTTAGATATTGAAGAAAGAAATTATCATCAAGCTACTCAAGATATCATTGAAGAACTGCAAAATATTGGAAAACCCTTTATTGTCATTGTCAACAGCAAAGATCCTTCAAGTACCACTTGTCAAAATGTTGTTGAAAGCTATCGTCAAAAACACGATGTGCCTGTTGTGGCTATGGATGTAACAAACATGTTGGAAACGCAAGTTGTTCATTTATTACAAGAGGCTCTTAATGAATTTGGTGTTAAGGAAGTCAAAATCGAAGTACCACGTTACATTGCTATGCTTTCACGTAATCATTGGTTAAAACAAACATTAGATGAAGCTTTAAGGAATTCTTTGGTAGAAATTAAAAAGATACGAGATATTCAGCATCTTACCGAAGGTATGGAAAGTTATGATTTTATTAAAAGAGCATATTTAAAAAATGTGGATACATCTAAAGCTCAAGCAGTGATCAAAATAGAAGAAAGAAGTGGTCTTTATGATGAACTATTAACCGATATTGTAGGTTATGAGGTGGATCGCTCTTCTATTTTAGCTCTTTTACAAGAGTTAATGACAATCAAAGAGGAATACGATGGTATTTCTAATGCTTTATCCATGGTTAAACAAACTGGATATGGTTATGCGATTCCTCGTTTAGATGAAATTGAACTATCAAAACCAGAAATTATTAAACAAGGTTCACGATATGGTATGAAGCTCAATAGTAAAGCAGCAACAACGTATATGATTAAAGTAGAGATTGAAAGTACTTTTGAACCAATAATTGGTTCAAAACAACAAGCAGAAAGTTTTATTGATTATTTAAATCATAATGGTAATGATAAACAAGCAATTTTTGAATGTGATGTTTTTGGTAGAAAATTAGGGGATTTAATAGAAGAAGGTATGTATTATAAGCTCAATACGATTCCTGAAAATGCGAGTATGAGGATTCATGATATTTTATCTAAAATCGTTAATAAGGGAAAATCGAATGTTATAGCAATTGTTTTATAAAGGAAAAAGCTACTTAAATACTGGTGTATTTAAGAGGCTTTTTTGTTTATAAAAAGAATTAAAAAAGATTGTTAAAAAGCACTTGAAACAACTTTTTTTAGATGATATACTAACCAGGTATTTTATTATTGCGGGGTGTGAAAATGAATAAAAAAGAATTAGTTGAATCAGTTTCAGTTGAACGTAATTTAACAAAAAAAGAAGCAGAACTACTTGTAGATACTGTGTTTAATACGATTACTAGAAGTGTTGTTGAAGGAGATAAAGTATTGATTTCAGGTTTTGGTACTTTTAAAGTTAATGATCGTAAAGCAAGAAAAGGTATTTCTCCTAAAACTCAAGAAGAAATGATTATTCCTGCGAGCAAAACTGTAACATTTAAACCTAGTAACAGACTTAAAGATGCGATGAATTAACGCATCTTTTTCATTTTTTGTTCATAAAAGGTGTCTATACTATAAGTGAGGTGAAAAATATGTATTATTATTATGATAGTTATTATATGATTGGTTATTTACTTGTTATTGTGGGTGCAATTATTATGGCTTTAGCCCAAATGAAGGTAAGCAGTGCTTATAATAAGTATTCAAGAATTGAAAACAGTAGACATTTAACAGGAAGAGATGTCGCTTATGAAATCTTAAATCAACATGGTTTAAGTGATGTCCAAATTTATGAAGTCAAAGGACATTTATCGGATCATTATAATCCTTCTAATTTAACCTTAAATCTCTCATCAGAGATTTATCATGGCACAAGCATTGCTTCTTTAGCGGTAGCAGCACATGAATGTGGTCATGCTTTACAACATCAAGAAGGTTATAAACCCCTTACTTTTAGAAATATGATTGTCCCTGTTTGTAATATTTCTCAAACAATTGGTTGGATTGCTATTCTTTTAGGATTATTTATTGGAAAGAGTTCAATTTCTTGGTTAGGTGTTTTACTTATGAGCTTGATGCTGCTTTTTCAAATAGTGACACTTCCTGTGGAATTTGATGCTTCATCGAGAGCACTTAGTATTTTAAATGATCGTTATTTAACAGAAGATGAATATCCAGGTGCAAAGAAAATGTTAACGGCAGCAGCACTTACTTATGTTGCAGCTATGTTATCAACACTTTTATCTTTATTACGTATTGTATTAATGGTCATGTCAAGAGATCGAGATTAAGCCTTTTAGAGGCTTTTTCTTTTTATTAAAAAAGGGTATAATAATTTGGCGGAGGTGTTGTTGGTGAAGGCGTTTTTAAGAAAACATCGATTTAAGATTTTAGTAACAATTTTAAGTTTGATTTTGATTTATGTTTGTTTTTATATGTTATGGGTACATATTCCCTATACAAAGCATCAAAATGAATTAACAAGTATTCAAGAAAGTATTTGTGATAAATATAATTATACGTATAATGGTTATTTTAATGAATATCAAAATAAGAAGACAAATTATATTGTAAAGGTAAAAAATAAGAAAAAGAACATGTATGTTCTTTGTAATACAAAATTAAAGAAAGTAGACACATATAAAGGGAATGGTGTTAAAAGAAGTGATGTTAAAGAAGCTTTTTATCAAAAGTATCATTTAAATTGTACAAAGATAGAAGTGGGTTATGAAAATGAACAATTTGTTTATTGTTTAACTTATAAAGGAAAGGATACGCTTTTATATGCTTATTATAGTTTAGATAATGGGGAATTTTTAAAAGCTTATAGGTTATAAGAATGATAAAATATTTAACAGATTTAGAGTGTATTCAATTTGAAAGATTACTTTTACTTAGAAGTAAAGAACTTTCTTTATCGGATCAAGAAAGTCATTTACTTCTATTAATCTATACATTTAGTTCACTTCGTAAAAAGATGATTACACCAACGCTCTTATTACAGTATTCGTCTTTAACACCTCAAGAAATGGATCATGTTTTAGAATCTTTACTTCATAAAAAATGGATTTCTAATAAAAATGGTGCGATTTGTTTAAATAACTTTATAAAACGTCTTTTAGAAAAGGAAGAAGAAGTTGTTGAAGAAAAGATGAATTTAGTAGATGTCTTTGAAGAAGAATTTGGTAGACCACTTACGCCAATGGAACTTGAAAGTATCAAAGAATGGGTTCAAGGAGGTTATAGTGAAGAAATGATCTATAAGGCTTTAAAAGAAGCTGTTAAAAGTAATGTATCTTCACTTCGTTATATTGAAGGTATTTTAATTAATTGGGCTCAAAATGGAATCAAAGAACGTTATATTGAAGAAAAGCCGAAAGAAAGAGTAGTGCCAGAAAGTCACTATCATTGGTGGGAAGATGAATAAAGAAAAAACCAAGCGTGTCCTTGATTATTTTGAGGAACTTTATCCAGATGCCCATTGTGAACTCAATCATCGTAATGTCTTTGAACTTCTTGTTGCTGTTATGCTTTCGGCACAAACCACAGATAAAAAAGTCAATCAGATAACACCAGGGCTTTTTGAAAAATATCCAAAGGTAAGTGATCTTGCAAATGCTTCTTTAGAAGAATTACAAGATCAAATCAAAGTCATTGGTCTTTATCGAAATAAAGCAAAAAACTTAAAAGCAATGGCTCAAGAACTTGTAGAAAACTATCAAGGTGAAGTACCTTGTACACGAAAAGAACTCGAAAGTTTACCAGGAGTAGGTAGAAAAACCACAAATGTCGTTTTATCCGTTGGTTTTAATGTTCCGGCTTTTGCGGTCGATACTCATGTTGAACGTATTTCTAAACGTTTGGGTTTTGCAAAAAAGGATGATACTGTTCAAGATGTGGAAAGAAAAGTGTGTCGTTCGATTGAAAGAAGTCGTTGGAATAAGGCACATCATCAATTTATTTTCTTTGGACGTTATTTTTGTAAGGCACAAAATCCAAACTGTAAAGAATGTCATCTTTATGATATGTGTAAGGAAAAAAGAAAGTAGGGAGATGTCATGGATCAACATAAAAATCAACTTTTTGAAATAAAAAAGAAAGAATTGAAAAAAGCATTTCAACGAAATGGCATCGAATGTCTTTTTTTAGAAAATAAACAAGAACTTCTTGATTATTTAAAAACTTATTTAAAAGATAATAAAACTGTTGGTGTTGGAGGTTCTATGACTCTTTTTGAAACAGGAGTTATTGATCTTCTACGAAAAAGTCCAGTACAATTTCTAGATCGCTATCAAAAAGATTTAACAAGAGATGAAGTGGAAGATATCTTTCATCAATCATTACTTGCAGATCTTTATCTAACAAGTAGTAACGCTATAGATATGCAAGGTAATCTTTATAATATTGATGGTAATGGAAATCGTGTAGCAGCGATGATCTATGGTCCTAAAAAGGTCTTAGTGATTGTTGGAAAAAACAAAATTGTTGAAGATGAACAAGCGGCGATCCAATATATTCAAAATGTTTCAGCACCGGCAAATGCTATGCGTTTAAATAAAAAAACACCATGTGTACAAACAGGAAAATGCATGAACTGTCAAAGTGATGAACGTATTTGTAGTATGTATACAAAAATATCAAGACAAAAACAAGGACGTATGAGTGTGTTTGTTATAAACTAAGAATTCGGTTATTAGGAGGAAGATTATGTTTGAAAAATTAGAATTGAGTGAATTACAAATGAATCCTTTTGATGAAATTGGTCAACATTGGTTACTTATTTCAGCAAAGAAAGAAGGGGTTGTTAATACCATGACAGCTAGTTGGGGACAAGTAGGACATTTATGGGGTAAAAATGTAGCTACTGTTTATATTCGCCCACAACGTTATACAAAAGAATTTGTTGATGCGGGTGATTATTTCACAATTACTTTCTTTGATGGTTATAAAAAAGAATTAGGAGTACTTGGTTCTAAATCAGGAAGAGATGGAGATAAAATTACAGAAGTTAATTTTGACAAAGAAGAAGTAGAAAATCAACCTACTTTTAAACAAGGAAAAATGGTTTTTATCTGTAAGAAAATCTATAGTGATTGGATCAAACCAGAACATTTTATTGATGACTCTTTAGATGAAAGATGGTATCCACAAAAAGATTATCATGAAATGTACGTGGGTGAAATTATTGCAGCATATAAACAAAAATAGTGAATGATATGAATTGATTTCATATCATTTTTTTGTACTAAAAGTCCACTAAAAAAATCAATTATAAAAAAGATTGTAGAGTCGATATATTTCAACTTACAATCTTTTTAATCTTTAAGCATCTGAACGTGCAAAGGCATTTTTCATAGAATGACTTAATTCATTTAAAACAAGGCTTAAAGTCTTTGATGTTTCTTTCTTTAACATATCCGCAATTTTTTGATTAGCTTCATGTTTAAGTATCATTTGTTTTGTTGAATCTTTTTCTTTTTGAAGAAGTTGGTCATATTCAAAAAGAATTTGATGTCCTTTTGACATCACATTTCTTTGATACCTTTCAATATGTATTGCTGAGTGACGATAAGAAGCATCTGCCATGGCAGCGATTAAACGACTTGACCAATAGAAATTATCGGTTGATACTTCAGCAGTTGTATTAGAAAGATAATCAGGTGTTTCATTGATTGCTCCATAAAATGGAACAAGGGCATTAAAGACGTTTGATGCATAAGCAATCCATTCGATTGCTTGGAATTCTTGAGGCATATAAGGTCTTAATTGTATCACAGAAACGAAGTCATTACGATTGATTCCAATTGGACGATACATTCCTTTTTTAGAAAGGTCTCCATGGTTTTTATAAGGATCATAGTCTGTTCCTTGGAAATGTGAAGATAATACGTATTTGACATCTTCAATTGTAATTTTCTTTTCTGGTTTTAATGACCAAGGAATATCATCATCTTCAGGATGATGATCAAAAGTATGTGGATTTAAATATTTTTCAATAATCCAAGCACGAGGTGTATTATAGATATGATCAGAATCATCATGACTTCCAAAAATATCGCGTGCATTAAAACCACCATCAAAAGAAACATTTAAATGATGAAGATCAATAAATTCTTGTAGATCTTTAGAACACATATGATTTTCTTGTTTTCCTAGAGCATCTTCTAGATCAAATTCATCAATACCAAATTGATTTGGCATCACAACATAGAAATCATCAGGAACTCTTTTAGCTATCCAATGATGTCCACCAATTGTTTCTAACCACCATATTTCATTGACATCTTGAAATGCAATTCCATTCATTTCATAAGTCCCATATTTTTCAAGTAACATTCCAAGTCTTTCTACACCTTCACGGGCACTATGAATATAAGGTAAGACAATATAGACAATGTCTTCTTCACCAATGCCTCCTGGAATATCATTTTCTTCATCATATTCGACAAGTGGATCTGCACCTAGAACACGAGGGTTGGAAGTAATCGTTTCAGTGGCAGTCATTGCGATATTTTCTTCATTGATTCCACTTGCAGCCCAGATTCCTTTTCCTTTTACAGCGTTTGGCATAGCTGTATATTTTAAGGGATTATCAGGTAAATCTATTTCTAGATTTGAAAGAACAGTTTTGTATTTTCTTTGTTGTTGATGTGGTTCTATAACCACAAATTTTTTTGCGGTAAATCCATTAGCTCCAGAATCATCATTTCTTGCAATTAATGTTGATCCATCATAAGAAGCATTTTTACCTACAAGTATTGTTGTACACGACATAATTTTCAACTCCTTTTTTATTTCATTATAGGCTTTTTTTACAAAAAGAAAAGTAGAAGATTATTCTTCTACTTGATAGTGAATTGTAAAACGATGTTGACCATTATTTTTAGATTGATAAAGGGCTTCATCAGCAAATTCAAAGGCATGATCAAAAAGTGTATCATGGTCAAAAAGATAGACTCCTAAACTTAAAGAAAATGGAACGTCTTGATGATCAAGTGTAATTTCATCTAAACAATTCAAGAGTTCTTCACAATGATGTTGAATTTGTATTTTATCTGTTTCTTTAATAAAAATGATAAATTCATCACCACCCATCCGAATGACGATATCATCATTTGCACTGTGAACAAGTAAATATTTAGCTAACGAAACAAGTAATTCATTTCCTATAAGATGTCCAAAAGTATCGTTAACACTTTTAAAATGATCAACATCTAAAACAATAAGCGCATGTTTGTTTGACGGAAAGTTCTTTATATAATCATTCGCTAAATATTTTCCAGCTTCCAAATTATAAAGATGTGTTAATGAATCTCTTTGAATTTTTTGTTTAAGCATATTTTGTTTATGCCAGTTTTCTGTAATATCTGATGCTGTTGCTAAAACAATTTCTGGTTCATCATTTGAATTATAAATGACAGTTGATTCTAAAGTCTTTACACAATAATTCTTTGAATTACGATAGAATTCACGATAAGTAACAGGTCCTTTTATTTTTTGAGTAAATAAATCAACTATTTTATGACGATCTTCTTTAAAAACTGTAGTACGATCTGAATCTACATATTCTAAATAATGGTCATAGACTCTTTTCTTTGATTCATCTAAAATATCGATAATCATTTTATCTTCTTGAATATGATATTCAAGAATAGAAATAGCATTATCTTTTAAGACCATTTCATATTTTTCTTTTTCTACAATTGAATTAAGTTCACGATCTTTAATAGCTGAAATATCAGTAATAAAACATTGAACAGTGAGGTATTTTTCATTATTAAAAACATATTGCCCTTGATCATATATCCATAAATAAGAACCATCATTTTTACGAATACGGTATTCTAATTGATGAGTTGGAGAAGTAGACATATTTTTTGTCAATGTTTCTTTAACTTCTTTAAAATCTTTTTTATGGATACAGTTTGACCAGTGGTGTTGACAATCCTTTAAGAATTCTTCTTTATTGCAATAATGTAAAAGATTTAGAAGATTATCATTAATATCTACAATTGTAAAATCATTATCAAGTTTAAAAGAACAAGAAGCAAGAACATAAGGGGCAGGTTCTAAATTCTTTTGTATTGAAGCGATAGATGTATGTAAAACTTCTACTTTATGATTTTTAAAAATAAGTGTATAAAAATATTTTGTTTTTGTATGGTAGCTTTGCATATTTAAATAAAATGATCCTTCTATTATACTTACAACATCGTTTTCATAGACAATTGTTGAGGTAATATCTTCAATATTAAATGAAAAATCATTATCTTTATATTGTTGGATATGCTCTAGAATATCTTGGTAAGTTAATATATTTTCTGTATATAATCCCATTGCTTTAATGCTTTTTGAAAGATAGGGAATAATAACATTTATATCTTGATTGTTAAATATACAGTTTATTATCTTTTTTGCGAGTTCAATATAATTTTCTTTTTCCATAGATAAGGCTCCCTTTAAAAAATTATACAATATGTTTCTTTGGTTTTGTTAAAAAATAAAAAGAATGCTTCAAATTAAATTTTGAAGCATTCCTCTTTTATTGCACTGTAAAATGAATTGTTTTTTCAACTGTACTTGTTCCGTTTGATTCGCTCATTTTAATAGCATAACTATTTCCAGAGGTTAGATTAGAAATGGTAGCACTATTTTGATTGATTGAGGAAATAATAGTGCCATTACTATCTAATAAAGTAATAGAACATGTGTTACTTTCACTTTGTAATTGAATATTTACTTGTAAAGAAGAATTATGAATGGTTGAGCCATCATAGACATCTCCTTGTTCATTTTTAATGACAGCATTTAAAGAATTTAATTGTAATTGGATTTCTTTTTCAATTTTATTAGATGTCTTATCTCTTGCTTTTTCATAATTATAATATCCTGTAACTTTCACGTTTTGATTTACAGTATAATTAATAGTTCCCGTAGGTGATGAAAAACTTTCTTGATGAACTATTTGACCGTTATTATCAGTGACGATGACGGTATATTGAACTTTTCCAAAAAGTTTTGTTGATTCTGTAGCGTTTTCATCACTTGTCGCATTTTCTGGTGAATAAGGCGTAAATTGATAATTAATTTTATTTTCACTATTTAGTGAAATATCAAATGAACTAAGCTGATTTAAATTATAAGCATCACTATCTAATTTATTACTTGGTACAGTTCCTTTTTTAAACCATGCTGTGATGACAGTGTCTTCACTTGCTCCTTCTGTCGGTAAAACATAAGGGTAAATTCCTTTCATAATTGTTGCTTGTTCCACGTCATCAGGTTGACTTGGATAAGATTTACCTGTCCCTTTATTTTCCAAATGCTTCAATAAAGTTTGCACAACCTTACCAGGATAGGCCTTATAAGTACTTGTCGTTTTTCCTTTATCAATACCTTCTTTTGCAAATCCCATCCATACGGAACAAATATATTCACTTGAATAAGCTGACATCCATAAGTCACGGCTTTTTCCTGCCATACCTTTCCCTTTTTTAGAATCCCAGTTTGATGTTCCAGTTTTAGCACCAACGTTAGAAAGACCGGAAAGATAGGCATAATTACCACTACCATTTTTAGTGTAATCAAGCATGGTTTCTCTTACCATAAAGGCACTCGCTTTAGAATAAGCACTTTGTTTAATGTTATCTTGAATTTCCTGATCAATTTTATAAACTTTACCTGTTTGAACGACTTCAATATAGTTGATTGTATGGCTTTCAACATATTGGCCATTATTAGAAATAGTTGCATAGGCACTTGCCATTTCTAAAGGAGAAATCCCATTTGTCCATCCTCCAATAGCACTTGCAAGTCCAATGGATTCGCCATCCATATTGATACCAATGGATTCCATTGCTGATTTTATTTTTTTATTACCAACTTTTTGTTCGACTTCATCAAAAGTTTTGATAGCAGGAATATTCCATGAATTTTCAAGGGCATTTGAAACAGTGACCATTCCATGGAATTTACGATCCCAGTTTTTAAACTTACCACCATAAGCATCATCATCCATAATAGAATGTCCCGTACACCAATCTAAATATTCAAAAGCAAGACCATAATCTAAAAATGGTTTTACTGATGAACCAGGTTGTTGTTTTGTTGTCGCAAAGTTAAGGTTACCGTAAGAATAATTACGACCACCAATAAGAGCAACGACACGTCCATCTTGACTTGATTGAATGGCACCTCCCATACGCATATCTTCATCGCTATAATCATACTTTTCGCCATTTCCAATAGCAGTGGCAAGTTCTTGTGTTTCTTTATCACAATAAGTGTAAATATTCATTTGAACTTCTTTTGGATCAAGTCCTGTACGATTTTTGACTTCTTCAGTGACAAGATCAACGTAAGCTGCAAGTGACGAATTATTTGTACTAGGTGTTGCTAAAGTGTTTTCAATTTTTACTTTTTTTGCTTCATCACATTCTTCTTGAGTAATATAGCCATGTGTTACCATTAAATTTAAAATACGGTTACGTCTTGTTGTTGCTTTGTCTAAGCAATAATAAGGATCAAAATTATAAGGTGAATTTAAACTTCCAGCAAGCATGGCAGCTTCGGGAAGAGTTATTTCACTTACATCTTTGTTAAAGTAATAACGACAGGCAGCAGAAATACCAATTGAATTTGTACTTCTACCAAAGTAAATTTTATTTAAATAAAGTGTTAATATTTCTTCTTTACTTAATTGTTTATCTGCTTGAATTGCTAGAAAGATTTCTGAAAGTTTTCTTGTATATGTTTTTTCTGCGTTAGGAAAATAAGTTTTTTTAATCAATTGTTGAGTGATTGTTGAACCACCGCCACGAATATGTCCCGCTGCTAAGTTAGTAATAGCTGCTTTTGCAATACGTGGTAAGTCAAAACCATCATGTTCAAAAAAACGCGAATCTTCAGCAGCAACAACGGCATCGACTAAAACTTGAGGTAAATCCTCATAAGTGATATTTTCTCTTGTTCCATTTTCTTCACTACCGTAAGTATAAATGGCTTCACCATTTTTATCATACATAACACTCGCACCAGAAGATAGCAATTTTTTAGCATCGAAAGCTTCTGTATCTTTATAAATTCCATATCCTAAAAAACCTATTCCTCCGACAACAAGTAATGAAAAAATGATAATACAAGTAATAACAATTCTTTTTTTATTGAGTTGTTTCATTATTTTATTTGCAGGCATAATATTCCTCCAATCTTATTTGTACTAGAATAAGTATACCTTATTTTAATTCATAAAAGCAAATCTATAAAAAAGGAAATAGAGAATTTCTATTTCCAAGTTATTGATTTGTATTTTGTGAGGTATCAGGTGTTGTTGAACTATCTTGATTTCCCTGACTGCCAGTACCTTGATCTGTAGTTCCTTGATCTGTAGTTCCTTGATTTGTAGTACCTTGATCTGTAGTTCCTTGCTCACTGTTTCCTTGATCACTAGTACCTTGATTTTGGGAACTTTGATCTGTATTTCCTTGATCCGTAGTTCCTTGATTACCAGTATCTTGACTTGTTGTATCATCTGTATTTTCAGTCGTTTGTTCCTCTGTTGCTTCTTCAGTTGTTTCACTTGCATGATGACTATGAGATGTTCCTTTTTTATAATATTCATTACCATCTTTAATAACTGTAGAAGGTTGTTCTGGATAAATCTTATTAGAATCATTTTTTTGTAAATGCTTTAACAACATTTGAACAACTTTTCCAGGATAAGCTTTATAACGACTTGTTGTCTTTCCTTTATCGATACCAGTTTTATCAAATCCCATCCATACCGAGCATACATAGTCAGGTGTATAAGCTGTCATCCATAAATCACGGCTTTTTCCACCCATACCATTTCCTTTGCTTGAAGCCCAGTTTGAAGTCCCTGTTTTAGCACCAACATTATCAATACCTGATAGATAAGCGTAGTTCCCACTACCGTTTTTTGTATAATCAAGCATGACTTCACGAACCATAAAGGCACTTGCTTTCGAATAATCACTTTGTTTTGCTTCGTCTTGAATGTCTTCATCAACGTTGTAAACTCTTCCCGTTTGAACAATTTCAATATAATTAATTGTATGACTTTCTGTATAAAGACCATTATTAGAAATTGTTGCATAGGTACTTGCCATTTCTAAAGGAGAGATACCTGTTGTCCAACCACCGATGGCATAAGAAAGGTTTGCTGGATCTTTTTGCTTAGACATGTCAATACCAAGGGATTCCATCGCTGAAACAACTCCGGATTTACCAATTTTCTTTGTAACTTCTTCATAAGTTTTAATGGCAGGAATGTTCCATGAATTTTCTAATGCAGAAGTTACAGATACTGTACCATGGAATTTTCTGTCCCAGTTTTTAGGTTTGAAGTTTCCTTTTGAATAAGGTTCATCAACGATTGTTTGACCAGTGCACCAATCAAGATTTTCAAAAGCAAGACCATAATCTAAGAATGGTTTTACGGAAGAACCTGGTTGTTGTTTCGCTGTGGCAAAGTTTAAAAGTCCGTAAGAATAATTACGTCCACCAATAATGGCAACAATTCGGCCATCCTGACTTGATTGAATAGCACCACCCATACGCATATCTTCATCACTATAATCATATTTATCACCGTTAGCAATAGCTGTAGCAAGTTCTTGAGTGTCTTTATCACAATAAGTGTAAATGTTCATTTGAACTTCTTTTGGATCAAGTCCTGTACGTTCTTTAACTTCTTCAGTAACAAGGTCAACATAGGCTGCAAGAGTCGAATTATTGCTTGTTGAAGAAGAAGTACATAAAGTATTTTCAATTTTTACTTGTTTTGCTTGGTCACATTCTTCTTGGGTAATATAACCATGGACAACCATTAAGTTTAAAATGGTATTACGACGATTTGTTGCTTTATCTAAACAATAATAAGGATCATAGTTATAAGGTGAATTCAAGCTTCCTGCAAGCAGTGCTGCTTCGGGAAGAGTAAGTTCACTGACATCTTTATTAAAATAGTATTTACATGCAGCAGCAATCCCAATTGAACGAGTACTTCTACCAAAATAAATTTTATTAAGATAAAGTGTTAATATTTCTTCTTTACTTAATTGTTTATCTGCTTGAATTGCTAGAAAGACTTCTGAAAGTTTTCTTGTATATGTTTTTTCAGCGTTTGGAAAATAAGTCTTTTTGATTAATTGTTGAGTGATTGTTGATCCACCTTGTCTACCACCAGTTGCTAAATTGGAAATAGCAGCTTTAGCGATACGTGGTAAATCGAAACCATTGTGCTCAAAGAAACGAGAATCTTCAGCAGCGATGACAGCATCGACTAAAACTTGTGGAAGATCATCGTATGTGATATTTTCTCGCGTTCCATTTTCATCACTACCATAGGTATACATAACCTCGCCATTACTATCATACATGACACTTGCACCAGAGGATAAAAGCTTATCGGCATCGAAAGCTTCTGTATCCTTATAAATATTAAATCCTAAAACACCAGCTAAAACAATAGCACTAGCTAATGCAATTGTTCCTATAATACGAATAGGTTTTAATTTTTTTAAAGTTCTTGTTTTCATTTAAATACCTCACAATAATATTGATCAACGATTTCTAAATAATGAAGTCGTGGAAGATAGCCTGTTCTAATCAAATGTCCATTTTCTTTAATGGTTTCATACTTGAGAGATTTCCGATCATTTTTCCGATAAGCTTCAACCATAAAAGAAGCATCCAGTAAATAAACTTCATTTACTCGTGTGAAAGCAATAATTAAAAAAGCAATTCCTCCGTGTTTTATAATTCTGTCTAAATGATTGATTTGATGTAAAGAAATATTTGTAAAAGGAAAAGAAAATGTTTTGGTTTCTTTTGCTTCAAAATCAATATATCTTCCTTTATAAATCCCATTGTAGTCTGTTGTTGAAGGTGCTTGGAAGTAGGCTTCCACGATTTTAGCAGCACTTCTTTCTGGATAAGAGACTTTAACGATTTGAATAGGTGTTGGTTTTTTATGAATAACTGCTATATCGTTGGCTAAATAATATTGATTTGTAAGATTGATATCTTCTTCTAGATTCATTCCACGATGAGCAGTATCATGTTTACCATCTATTTTACGTATATAGGATTGTACTTTTTTCTTATTTGGATAATTAACCATAGAGACCTCTTTTAAATTTTTATAGCAGTATTATAACACATATTTAATTTGTGATAACAACTCTTTGATAAGAAATTGTTTTTTATCTTGAAAAAAGGAAATAAATTGGTACAATGAGGTAAAGGAGTTGAAAAGCATGGAAAATAAAGTCGTATTAAGTCCAAAGAAAATTGTTAGTAAAGAATTTAAAGTAGATTTTAAAGGATATAATGCAGATGAAGTTGATCACTTCTTAGATCAAGTTGTCAAAGATTACGAGGCTTTTGCAGGATTATTAAATAATTCTTATGATCGTATTGAACAGTTAGAAAGACGTTTAGCTGATCAAAAAGCAATGCTTGCACGATTAGAAAGAGAAAAAGCTTTACAAGATGATAACTTAAGAGCTTTAGAAGATAATGTGTCATCAAATGTTGATATCTTAAAAAGATTATCATTATTAGAAAAAGCAGTATTTTCACAAAATAAATAACAAATGACAGATAATCGCTGCTTCTTTGAAGTAGAGGAAAGTCCAGGCTGCCACAATCTGCGATGATTGTAGTGTTTGTGCCTCACGAATCAATAAGTGAGGGTAGTGTAAACTAACGACAGAAGGAAAACCTAAGGGCAACTATGGTAGAACTTCATAAATGGCTCCACAGAGACAATTCCATAGGAAACTATGGGTGAAAAGAGGAAAGCTCCGCAAGGCAGAAACCCAAATTTGGTAGGGGAATCTTTAAATCGGAATTGAACGGGATAAAGGACGTTTCGGCGTAGATAAATGGTTATCATGTACAGAACTTGGCTTATTATCATTTGTTTATATAAGGCATGGCACCATGTCTTTTTTTTATTAGATTTTTGATGTATAATAGGGCATATTCAAGGAAAGGAAATGGTTATGAAAACAAGAACGGTTCATAAACCTTATAAAAAATTAGATATTTCAGCCGTGAGAAGAATAGGATTTAGCTTTTTTGCGGTTATTTTAATTGGTTCATTTTTACTTAATTTACCAATGTCTCATGTTGTACATTCTTCAAGCAGTTATCTTGATCACCTTTTTGTGGCAACATCGGCAACATGCGTGACAGGACTTGTAACCCATGTTACTTGTCAAGAATATACTCAAATTGGACAAATTATTATTATTTTACTTATTCAAATAGGAGGACTTGGTTTTTTAACCTTACTTTCTATGCTTTATGTGGTTTTTAAAAGAAAACTAAGTTATGCTAATAAGATTGTCATGCAAGAAGCTTTAAATCGTACGTCTTTAAAAGACATGGGAATTTATATTAAGCGTGTATTTAAATATACGGCTACTTTTGAAGGTGTAGGAGCCATTTGTTTAATGTTTTCTTTTGTTCCAAAATTTGGAATATCAAAAGGAATCTATTATAGTATTTTCCATTCGATTTCTGCTTTTTGTAATGCAGGATTTGATATTTTAGGCGCTAATTCATTAATGAATTATGTAGGAGACCTTTGGGTCAATTTAGTGATTTGTGGTTTGATTATTGCGGGTGGATTAGGTTTTGTGGTATGGATTGATTTACGTTTATCATTGATTCATTATCGTGAACATTTCAAATATTTTAAATTAAAAAAATATTTAGAATCACTTTCTTTGCACACAAAGATTGTTTTGATTTCTTCATTTGTTTTGATTTTTGGAGGAATGGCTGTGATCTTTTGTTTAGAATTCAATAATCCACAAACATTACAGCCTTTATCTTTACCGCAAAAAATTCTAGCAAGTTTCTTTCAATCGGTCACTTTAAGAACAGCTGGTTTTGCGACAATCGATATGGCAGCCCTTCATCAATCAACAAAGTTTTTTATGTCTGTTGCTATGTTTATTGGTGGTTCACCAGCTGGAACAGCAGGTGGGGTCAAAACCGTAACAATTGTGATTACTTTGTTGTATGTTCGTGCTTTAATGCGAGGAGATGATAACATTCATGTTTTTAAACGAACAATAGATGATCAAATCGTTAAAAGAGCGTTAACGATTCTTATTGTTAGTTTTACTATAACTGTTGTTGGTCTTTTTGTTTTATCGGTGAGTGAAAATGCGGAATTTATTGATTTGGTTTTTGAAGTCTTTTCAGCCTTTGCAACGGTTGGGTTAACGGCGGGTCTAACACCAAATTTAACGGTCGTGGGAAAAGTAATTATAATTATTATGATGTATATTGGACGTATTGGATCAATTACGATGGTTTTACTTTTTGTTAAAAAATATAATTCAAGGAAAGGAAAAGATGTGAACTTTGTAAAAGAACATATCTTAATAGGATAGAAAAATGGAAAAACAATTTGTGGTTTTAGGGCTTGGTATATTTGGGTCAACACTTGTTAAAACGTTATCACAGTTTGGTAGAGAAGTAATTGCTATTGATAAAGATTCTGAAAATGTACAACGTGTCTCTGAATTTGCGACAAAAGCGGTAATTGGTGATGTTACAGATATTCAGTTTCTCACAGATTTAGGATTAGATGATATAGATGTAGGAATTGTTGCCATTGGTGATCGTTTAGAAGACAGTATTCTAGCAACTATGAATCTAAAAGAACTAGGTGTTCCTTATGTGATTGTTAAAGCCAAAAATAAACGCTTTAAGGTTGTTTTAGAAAGAATTGGCGCAGATCATGTGGTACGTCCTGAAAAAGAAATGGGGGAAAAGATTGCCCGTACATTGCTTCGAAAAAATATTAAAGATTTAATTGAATTGGATGAAGAAAATTGTATTGTGGAAATGAAGGTTCCTCAATCTTGGATAGGTAAATCATTATCACAACTTGATTTAAGAAAACTTTATAGTATCAACGTTTTAGGAAAACGTGATCCTAAGACTCATAAACTTGAAGTCCCTGTTGATCCAAGTGCACCAATAGAAATGAATGATACTTTTTTAGTTTTAGGTCAAACAGATAAGATTGAAAAATATGATTATTTATTATAGAGGTCTCTATGAAAAACGAAGAAACGCTTTTACTTTTTGCTAAAGCAATCAAATCTTTAATAAAAACACAGCCTTTAGATAAAATTACCGTAACAGATATTGTCTTCCAAGCAGGAAAAACAAGACAAACATTTTATCGTCATTTTCAAGATAAATATGATCTTGTGAATTGGTATTTTGAAAAATTGGTTTTAAAATCATTTGAAGAAATGCGTCAAGGAGGAAGTTTACAAGAAGCCCTCAATTTAAAATTTGCTTTTATTGAACAAGAACATGCTTTTTTTAAAGAGGCTTTTAAATCAAATGATTATAATAATTTAATTCATTATGATTTTTGTTGTATTTATGATTTTTATAAAAAATTTATTTATAAAAAGACTGGAAAAGATCTTTCAAAAGATATTGATTTTTTATTAAATATGTATTGTCGAGGATCTGTCGATATGACGGTTGATTGGGTTTTAAATGATATGCCCATTAAAAAAGAAGAAATTGTTCAATATTTAATGGATGCGATTCCTGATAAATTAGAAGCTTATATGATTTAAAGATTATCTTTTTTGGTAATCTTTTTTTATTTATATATTGTATTTTGAATAAAAACATGTATAGTAATGGCAATTTGGGTAAATTTAGGAGGAAAACTATGAAAGAAAGTAGTGGAAAGCAGTTAGCAAAGAAAATGTTGATTGCTTTAGTTTGCGGTCTAGTTGCTGGATTTGGATGTATTTTATTAAGAGAACATTTGAATTCAAGTGGTCAAGCAGATTTATGGAAAACAATTAATAATATCTTTTTTCAAGATATTAGCGCAGAAGGGGCAACAAGTGCAGCTGGTATTTTCTATATTATCGGACAAGTTTTTGTTAATTCTTTACAATTAATCATTGTACCAATGGTTTTTGTTTCAATTACACTTGCTATCTGTACAATTACAGATACAAAGAAATTAGGAAGAATTTCTTCTAAAACAATTTTTACTTTTTTAAAGACAACCGTATGTGCTTTGATTTTTGCAGGTGTTATTGGTTTTATTGTTTATCATTTAGGACTCTTTAATTCAGTAGATGCAGGAAATATTAGTGTACAAGAAGGAATAACAGGATCAAATCCTTTAAATATTATTGTTTCGATTGTACCAAACAATTTTATTAGTGCGTTTACTAATAATGGAAATGTTCTTGCTATTGTATTTCTTGCAGTTGTTACAGGTCTTTCAATGAATGCATTAGAAGACCAAACAAAAACATTAAAGAAATTATTTGAAGAAGTATCAAAAATCATTTCTTTATTCTTAACATTCGTTATCAACAAATTTGCACCTTATGCAATCTTTTGTTTACTTACAAGAACATTTGCAATCTATGGGATTGATTCATTAAAACCAGCTCTTGCTTATGTTGTAACTGTTATTATTGCGTTATTTGTTTATTTATTCTGTGCATATCCAATTTATTTAGCTACGATGGCAAGAGTAAATCCTAAACCATTTATGAAAAAAGCTGCAAAAGTAGCGTTGTTTGGTTTTTCAACTTCATCTTCAGCAGCAACACTTCCTTTAAATAAAAAGACAACAACAGAAGAATTAGGTGTTTCAGATCAAATTGCTTCATTTGTCTTACCATTAGGAATGACAATCAATATGGATGGAACAGCCATCATGCAAGTTATTGCAGCAATGTTTGTGGCGGTTTCTTCAGGATATAAAGTAACCTTTATGTCAATGGCAATTATTGCGGTTTTAGCTTTAATTGCTTCTATTGGAACACCGGCAGCACCAGGTGCAGGAGCCGTTATTCTCTTTACAATTCTAACAGGAATGGGATATACAAACGATGCAGCCCTTCTTGCTTATTCATTAATTCTTGCTATCAATAGACCAATTGAAATGCTTGTTACCTCATTAAATGTTGTGGGGGATGCCTCAACATCGGTCATTGTAGCGAAAAAAGAAAATATGCTTGATGAAGAAATATATCATCGCTAAGATCATAGAAAAAACTATGATCTTTTTTATTTTGTAATGGACCTTTTTTTTAGAACATGAAATGTGTATAATGACACGGGGGTATATTAGAGGGGGATTTTATGTTTAAAGATTATATTAGTGCTTTGAAACAAGAGTTTCATGGCTATAACGTACAAACCTTAATGCAAGATTTACTTGCCGGGTTGACCGTTGCCGCCGTTGCTTTACCACTTGCTTTAGCCTTTGGGGTAAGTAGTGGGGCGGATGCCGGTGCGGGATTGATTACCGCGATTATTGCTGGTCTTGTTATTGGTGTGCTTTCAGGTGCAAGTTATCAAATTTCAGGACCAACAGGAGCAATGTCCGCAATTTTAATTGGGCTTTCAACAACTTATGGCTTACAAGGTGTCTTTATTGCAAGCTTTTTATCTGGATGTATGTTGATTATTGCCTCATTGTTTAAGTTTGGTAAGATTGTTTCTTTTATTCCAACAAGTGTTATCACAGGATTTACCAGTGGAATTGCGATTATTATCGCTTTAGGACAAATTGATAATTTCTTTGGAACAACTTCAGTAGGATCGAGTGCTTTAGAAAAACTTTTTTCTTATATAAAATTAGGTTTTCCTATTTCACTTCCCACAGTCTTTTTTGGTGCTTTAGTTGTTGTTATTATGATTCTATGGCCTAAAAAATGGGGTGAATATTGTCCTTCATCATTAGCGGGAATTATTATTGCTTTAATTTGTCAATTATTTTTAAATTTACCTGTTCATGAAGTAGGAACAATTCCAAGTACACTTTTTCCAAAAGCAAGATTATCGTTATCTGCAATTCATTTAAGTACTTTAACACAATTGATGTTACCTGCTTTAAGTATTGCAGCATTAGGAATGATCGAATCACTTTTATGTGGGGCAAGTGCTGGAAAAATGAAAAATGAAAAGTTGAATGCAGATCAAGAATTAATGGCACAAGGAATTGGAAACATGTTGATTCCATTATTTGGTGGCGTTCCTGCAACAGCAGCGATTGCCAGAACATCTGTTGCGATTAAAGCGGGAGGAAAAACAAGACTTGTCAGTGTTTTCCATTCTGTTGTTATTTTAATTTCGATGTTTTTACTTGGTTCGTTAATGTCACGTATTCCTTTATCGGCTCTTGCAGGAGTTTTAATGGTTACGGCATGGCGTATGAATGATTGGCATGAAATTAAAACATTGTTTCATAACAAAGTTAAGACAAATATTTCTCAATATTTGATTACAATGTGTGCAACCGTTGTTTTTGATTTAACAGTTGCTATTGTTATTGGAGTTATGGTTTCTATTATCTTATTTGTTTTAAATAACTCACATTTACATATTGATATTCGTGATATTGACAAAGATCGTGTTGGTAAAGATTTAAAACATCATCATCAAAAAACACGTATTATGTATTTAAGTGGGCCAATCTTCTTTGGAACACAAGAACAAATGACACAAGTTTTAGATGAAATTGATGATTCATTAGAAGCTATTATTTTCTCTATGAGAGGTGTCCCTTCTATTGATGATTCAGGTATCCATGAATTCTTTGATATCGTTGATTGTTTGCAAAGTAATAATTGTAAGATTAAATTTTCAGGGGTTCAAGAAGAAGTCATGGCACAATTTAAACGTAATCATTTTGATGAATATGTTGGAAAAGACAGTTTCTGTTGGGATGCGATTATGGCATTAGAAGCTTTAGATAAAGAATTATTAATTAATGATTGACAAAAATTAAAAAGTCAATTAATATAAAACACGCAAATTAAATACTGCTTAGGTAAGCTATAGATTTCTCTATTTCTGATCATAAATAGACATCTATAGCTTTTTTTATGGAAAGGAAGGAGACCTCAATGGAAAATAAAAACCCAATGGAATACAAAAAAGTATTTCCTTTATTAATGTCAATGGCTATTCCGCCAATGATTTCAATGCTTATACAATCTCTCTATAATATTATAGATAGTATTTTCGTATCACAACTTGGAGAAGAAGCATTAACAGCCGTTTCTCTTATTTATCCTTTACAAAACTTATCATTAGCTGTTTCTTGTGGAATTGGGATTGCGATGAATGCTTTTATTGCCCGTCATCTAGGAGCAAAAGATGATAAAAAAGCATCTTATTATGCAACACAAGGTATTGTGATGTCCGTAGCACATTCTTTATTATTTTTAATTATTGGATTATTTTTAATTCGTCCATTTTTAAATATGTTTACGACAAATACAAAGGTTATTGAATATGGAATGCAATATGGAATTATTGTTGTTTCTTTAGTCATTGGACAATTTATACATCTTGCAATTGAAAAAATGTTTCAAGCAACAGGTAATATGATGATGCCAATGCTTATGCAAATCTTTGGGGCAGTTATCAATATTATCTTAGATCCAATTTTAATTTTTGGTTATTTTGGTTTACCTGCTTTAGGTGTTTCTGGGGCAGCTATTGCAACAGTAATTGGGCAATTTTCAGCAGCAATTCTAGCGGTTGTTTTATTTAAAAGATATAATACTCATCTTCATATTTCTTTTAAAGGATTAAAAATTGATTTTCGTGTTATGTCACAACTTTATAGTGTTGCGGTGCCATCAACGGTTATGATGTGTTTGCCATCTATTCTTGTTTCATTACTTAACGGAATGTTGGCGACAATTTCTCAAAGTGCTGTTGCTTTCTTTGGTGTTTATTATAAATTACAAACTTTTATTTATATGCCAACTACAGGTGTCGTTCAAGGTATGAGACCATTAATGTCTTATAACTATGGAGCACATTTAAAGGAAAGAATGCATCAAATTTTAAAAGTATCTGGACTTGCTATTGCAACTATTTTAGGACTTGGAACTTTATTATTCTTTATGATTCCTGATATTCTTCTATCGTTATTTAATGCAAGTAAAGGAATGTTAGAAATTGGACAAACAGGGTTACGTATTTTATCAATCAGTTTTGTTGTTTCATCTTTTGGAGTGTTGATGTCAGGAGTATTTGAATCGCTAGGAATGGGAAAATATTCACTTATCGTTTCATTACTTAGACAATTAGTTATTACAGTACCACTTGCCTATCTTTTATTACAAATTATGGGTATTGAAGGCATTTGGTTATCGTTTGTGATTGCTGAACTCATTGCAAGTATGGGTGCTTATATTTTCTATTGTAAAAAATTTAAAGTTTTATTATAAAAGCGAAAAATCTTCGCTTTTTATTATCTTTAATTTTATGATGTTAAAAAATACAAATACCTGTGCTTATAAGTTTTTTTAAAGTTAAGAAATAAGGGAGTATTTGACATTTATTTGTAATTATACTATTATAAATTTCAATAATAGATTCAAAGGAGAAATGGTAAAGTGGAGTCTGCCCAGATAATGAATATCATATCATTAATTATATTATTAATTCTATCGTCGTTGTTTTCTTGTAGTGAGACAGCTTTTTTAGCTGTAAGCAAAATTAAAATGCGAACACTTGCAGAAGAAGGCAATAAGAAGGCGAAGTTAGTAGAGTCTTTACTAGAAGATCAAGATCGCTTGTTAAGTGCTATTTTAGTAGGAAATAACCTTGTAAATATTGGGGCTTCCTCACTCACAACAGCGACAATTATGGCTATCTTTGGTGATGGAGCACAAACGGTTGCAATTGCGACAGGAATTGTCACATTGTGTATTTTGATTTTTGGCGAAATTACACCAAAATCATTAGCTACCCAAAATGCAGATCGTTTAGTACTTGCGTTAGCTCCGTTTATACGATTTATTTGTGTTATTACAAAGCCAGTTGTCTTTGTTTTAAATATTATTACAGGATTTATTATTCGTTTATTAGGCGGTAATAAAGAACAAGGTCCAAGTTTAACAGAAGAAGAGTTGAAAACAATCGTAACGGTTGGTCATGAAGAAGGTGTTCTTGAAAAAGAAGAAAAAGAAATGATTCATAATGTTTTTGAATTTGGTGAAACCGAAATCAAAGAGATTATGACACCACGTATTCATGTAGAAAGTTTACCTGATGATTGTACATATGATGAATTGATGAAAGTATATCATGAAGCACAATATTCAAGGTATCCAATTCATGATGAGTCTTTTGATGAAATCATTGGTGTTTTAAATATGAAAGATTTATTATTTATTGACATTGATAAAGAGCATTTTGATGTTAAAAAATATATGAGAGGTACATTTGTTGTCTATGAGTTTAATCAAGTCAATGATGTCTTTGCATCCATGAGAAAGAATCATGCTACTCTTGCCATTGTTTTAGATGAATATGGGGTCATGAGTGGAATTGTGACATTTGAAGATATTGTTGAAGAAATCGTTGGAGAAATAGATGATGAGTATGATGAAGTCAATGATTCCATTGTTAAAATCAATGATCATGAATATTTAGTAGATGGTAGTTTGAATTTAAATGAGGTCAATGATGAAATTGATACTCATTTTGAATCAGAAGATTTTGAATCTATCGGAGGTCTTGTTTTAGGAGAATTTAGTGGTGTTCCTAAAATTAAAGATCAAATTGAATTTCCAGGTGTTACAATTATAATTGAAAAGATGCATAAGAATCGAATTGAACTTCTTAGATTAAAAATACATGAAATAGAAAAAGAGGAAGAAGGAGAGGAAAAACATCAATAGATGCTTTTCCTCTTTTAAGGAGAAAGGTAATGAAAACAACAGTTGAAATAAAAAAAATGGGGATCAACGGTGAAGGAATTGGTTATATAAACCGTAAAGTTGTGTTTGTAAAAGGGGCTTTACTTGGTGAAACCGTTGAAGTAGATGCACAACAATATAAAAATAAAAATTATTATTTTGGTGATTTGATCCGTGTTGTTCAAGCATCGCCAATGCGTGTAAAAAATCCATGCCGTGCCAATAAAGAATGTATGGGATGTAATTTACTTCACTATGCTTATCCAGCTCAATTAAAACATAAAAAAGATTTAATCAAGGAATCTTTAAAGAAATATACAGAACTTGATCGCTCACAAATTAAGATTCATGATATTGTGGGAATGAATCAAAAGAAAGAATTTTTAACACAAGTCAATCTACCAATTGTTGATTTTAAAGGAAAAGTAACGTTTGGTATTTATCAAAGAGAAACAAAATATTTAACAGTAATGACACACTGTTTAAAACATCATCCATTAATTAATCAAACATTATTAGATTTAGAAGAAATCTTAAATAATACAAAATGTAAAACATATAATGATAAATTTAGAACAGGTTTAAGATTTATTAAAATTCGAGTTTTTCAAGATAAAATTCAATTGATCTTTATTACAGGAAAAGATGGTTTAAAAGATGAAGTTGTAGCTGGTATTAAAAAATTAAAATATGTTAGTGGTTTATTTATGTCAATTAATACTGCTAAGTATCAAGATTTTGAAAAACAAGGATATAAGAAAATCTTTGGTAATTCCAAGGAAGAGCTTTATGTAGATCATCAAAAATATATTTTATCAGTTAAATCTTCGTTACCAGATCATATTGAAGCTTTTGAAGTAGAAAATAAGATTATTAAAACAATGATCAAAGAAAGCCAAAAAGTAATTTCTTTAAATTGTGGAAATGGTATTTTAGAAATGAATTTACCTCAAGAAGTTGTCGCAATTGATAATAAAAAAGAAAATATTGAAGATGCCACTTATAATGCGAAAGCTTTAGGAAAAGATAATATTCGTTTTGTATATGGTGATTCTTTAAAGAAAATGGTTCCTTTTGCGAAAAAGAAAGATTATGATACAGTGATTATTCGTGGAATCAATAGAATTAGTGATGAATTAAAAGATACCCTTCGTTTAGGTAAAGTCAAAACAGTTATTTATGTTAATTCTTCTACATCTATGCTTGCAAAAGATTTGCAAGAACTTTCAAAATATTATAAAGTAATAGAGATTAAAGCAGTTGATAGTCATATTTATCAATCTTATGTGACATCAATTGTAAAATTAATTAAAAAATAGGAAGAAGGAATAAAGATGGAATTTGATTATACACCTAAGGGAGTATGTTCAAGAAACATTCATGTTGAAGTTGAAGATGGCATTGTTAAAAATGTTCAATTTACTGGTGGATGTTCTGGAAATACACAAGGTGTGGCAGCCTTATGTAAAGGAATGAAAGCAGAAGATGTGATTGCTCGTTTAAAAGATATTAAATGTGGTGCTAAACCAACGAGCTGTCCAGCACAACTTGCTAAAGGTTTACAAGAGAATTTATAATTCTCTTTTTTTTATTTGTAACATAAAATAGAATGGTGATAATTATGTTGATTCGTATCAAAAAGATGCAGTTTATTGTTGGATGTTGTATGATCTTACAAATTGTTTTTTCATCAATTTGGATTCCATTTCATTTTATTGCGATGCTTTTATCAATCATTATTATTTTATGGCAAAGAAAGTTTTGTGTCTTACAAATTCATTACCATTATTATATATTACTTCTCTATATTTATCGGCTGTTTATCTTAATGATTTTAACTTATCCTTTCTTTGAAATGCTTTATTTAATCTTCACATTATATGTTGGAGTTATCTTAATTTTGTTATCAATGAAAACATTTTTGTAGTTCTTTTCTTCCTATTTAATTTAGCGTATAATGATAAAAAAGGTGGTGGGAATATGATTGGTGAATTAAATATCTATAGTTGTTATAGCTTTCAAAATAGTACGATTCTTATTAAAGATTTATGTAAAAGAGCTCATGATCTTCATTTAGAAGCAATTGCTTTAACGGATATTAATAATATGTATGGGGCGGTAGAGTTTTCTAATGAGTGTCATAAATATGACATTAAACCTATTTTTGGAATGCAAGGCAATGTAAATGTTGAAGGAGAAATCTATCCTTTTTTATTGTTAGCGAAAGATCAAGTCGGTTATCATGATTTAATGAAGATTTGTAGTGATATTAATTTAAGTGATCAAAAAGCCATCGATTTAGAAAAATTACGTCTTTACCATGAACATCTTTTTATTCTTTCTGGATGTAAAGAAGGAATTGTCGAAAGATGTGTTTTAAAAGAGCTCGAATCAGAGGCATTACGCTATATGGCTCTGTTTAAGGAAATGTTTAAGGATAATTATTATATTTGTCTCCAAGATCATGGCATCCAAATGCAAAAACACTTAAATGAAAGACTTAAAGCTCTTGCAAAACTTCAAGGTATTAAAGTATGTGCATCGAATGAAGTTCGCTATCTCTATCCTCAAGAAGCGTTTGCTATTGATTTGATGCAGGCAAGTGTTCATGGTGAAAAAAGAAGTCAACGAGATACTTTACAAACAAATCAAAAATATTTAAAGAGTGGCTATGAGATATCTTTACTTTTTGAAAGAGAAATTATTGAAAATACTAATGATCTTTTAAAAAGATGCAATGTGACTATTGAAACAGGACAAATGCATTTACCTCTTTATCCCTTACCAGATAATGTTTCAAGTCAAGATTATTTAAAACAATTATGTATTGTTGGTTTGAAAAAAAGATTCAAAGGGAAAAAGATTTCCCAAGAATATATAGAAAGACTCAAAAAAGAATTAAATGTGATTTCTAAAATGGGTTTCAATGACTATTTCCTTATTGTTTTTGATTATGTTCGCTATGCTAAAACCCATCAAATTCTTGTTGGACCAGGAAGGGGTTCAGCAGCCGGAAGTTTAGTCAGTTATGTTTTAGGAATTACCAATATTGATCCTTTAGAATATGATTTACTTTTTGAACGCTTCTTAAATGAGGAACGTGTAACCATGCCAGATATTGATATTGATTTTCAAGACGACCGACGTGATGAAGTAGTACGTTATGTCACAGAAAAATATGGACAAGAACATGTTGGACAAATTGTTACCTTTTCAAGTTATGGTCCTAAAGTTGCTTTAAAGGATCTAGGAAAGGTTGTTTCAGTGCCTCTACCTAAACTTGAAATGATGTGTAAATATATTCCTACTCAAGGAAAAAATAAAAAAACGGTAAGAGAAGTTTATGAAACATCGTATGCTTTTAAAAATATGGTTGATCAAGAACCTGAACTTAAAAGAATCATGCCAGCCATCTTTCTTGTAGAACGTTTACCAAGAAATATTTCTATGCATGCTGCGGGTGTGGTTTTATCTAGAGATTGTTTAAATGAGGTTGTTCCTCTTACTAGAGGCCCTCACCAAAATGTTTTAACCCAATATTCTAAGAATTATATTGAAAGTGTGGGACTTTTGAAAATGGATTTTCTAGGTTTAAAAAATCTCACGATTCTTTCTTATATATTAAATAATATTGAAAAATATGAAGGTATTCGTTTAAATTTGAATGAGATTCCTTTAGATGATCTAAAAACTTTTCAAATGTTAGAAAAAGGTGATACTTTAGGTGTTTTCCAATTAGAATCACCAGGTATGAAAAATTTATTTAGACAATTAAAGCCACGATGCTTGCAAGATATTGGCGATGCCAATGCCCTTTATCGACCAGGACCTATGGGAGAAATTCCTCATTATATTGCACGTCGTTTTAAAAAGGAAGAAGTTGCTTATCCTCATAAGGATTTAAAAGAAATCTTAGAGCCAACTTATGGGATTATGATTTATCAGGAACAATTGATGCAAGTTGTTCAAAAAATCGCTGGTTTTTCGCTTTCTAAAGCAGATAATTTAAGAAGAGCGATTTCTAAAAAAGATTTTGATTTAATGGCTTCTATTAAAAATGATTTTATCGAAGGAGCTTTAAAGAATGGATATAGTCAAAAACAAGTAAATGAGATCTTTGCTTTGATAGAAAAATTTGCGGATTATGGTTTTAATAAATCGCATGCTATTGCTTATGGTTTGATTGCTTATCAATTAGCTTATCTTAAAGCAAATCATCCACTAGCATTCTATGGGGCAATTCTTTCTAATGAACAAAATAGTGATGTTCATAAAATGGAATATATTGCTGAAGCAAAGAAATATCGTATTCGTGTTTTACCACCTTCTATTAATTATTCAACAAACCGTTTTGAACAAGTAGAAGGAGATTTACGTTTTTCTCTTTTAGGTATTAAAAATGTAGGACAAGCGGGTTATCAAGCGATTGTTGAAGAAAGAGAAAAGAATGGTTTGTTTAAAGATATTTTTGATTTTATTTCACGGATGGATGGAAAAAAAGTCAATACGATGATGTTAGAGAGTTTAATTGATGCGGGAGCTTTTGATGAATTCGAATTGAATCGGGCTACTTTAAAAGCTAATCTTGAAAAGATTGGAGAGTATGCTAATTTAAAAAATACGATTGGTATAGATGAACCTCCTTTATTAGATATTGTTCAAGAAAATAAAATGGTTCGTCTTGAATTAGAAAAGAAAGCTTTAGGAGTTTATTTATCAATGCATCCTTTGGCGTATTTAAAACAAAAATTACAAGTTCCTGTAATTGCGATTGCCCGTTTAAATGAATATGTCTCTAAAAATGTGAGTGTTTTATTAATGCTTACAAGAGTCAAAGTAATTGTTGATAAAAAGGGTAATGAAATGTGTTTTATTGAAGGACATGATGAAACAGGAAATGTCGAGGGAGTTGTTTTTTCATCAACTTATCGACAAGTAAAAGATTTATTAGAAAAGAATAAAGTAATCTATATTGAAGGTAGAATAGATTATCGAGATAAATTATCTTTGGTTGTCCAAAGAGTCAAAGAAATAAGTAAATGAGGTATAAAATGGAAAAGTTAGTTGTTATTGATGGAAATTTTTGGTTGTTTAGTTGTTATTATGCTACGGCAGCAATGGGAAATTTAATGGTAAATAAAGATGGGATTCCAACGAATGCGGTTTATGGTTTTGCCAATCGTTTAGAAAGTCTTTTAAAACAAGATCCAGAATATTTAGTTGTGGCTTTTGATGCCAAAGGGAAAACCTTTAGAAGTGAATTACTAGAAGAATACAAGGGAACAAGAAAACCAACGCCTGATGAACTTATTTGTCAGTTTTCAATGGTTAGAGAGTTTTTAGATGCTCATCATATTCCTTATATTGAAAAGGAAGGATATGAAGGAGATGACATTATTGGTACCATTTCTAAAAAAGCAGCAAGTCAAGGAATGGAAGTTGCTATTTATACAAATGATAAAGATATGATGCAACTGATTAATCCTTTAGTTAAACAATATAAAAAACCTCAAAAAACCAATGATTATGAAATCGTTAGTGAAGAAAGCTTTGTTGAAAAATATAACTTGAAGCCTGATCAAATGCGTGATTTATTAGGACTTATGGGTGATAGTGCCGATAATATTCCAGGTATTCCAGGTATTGGTGAAAAAACAGCTTTAAAGCTTTTAAATCAATATGGAACGATTGAAAATTTAAAAGAACATATGTCAGAACTTAAAGGAAAAATGGGAGAAAAAGTAAGAGAAAATATTGAATTAGGGCTGCTTTCTAAAAAGATTGCGACAATTCTTACCGATGCTCCTATTGAACTTGATTTGGCTGTTTGGAAATATCAAAAACAAGATTATAATAATGATCTTGCCGCTTTCTATCGTCGTTATGATATGAATTCTTTACTTAAAAGAATGTCTATTTCTAATGAAACAAAACCGGTAAAACCATTAGAATATCAAATTGTAGATACTTTACCAACCATTAAAAAGGATAGTGCTCTTGTTGTTGGTGTTTATGATACTAACTATCATAAATCACCAATTCTTGGTTTTGGTATTTATAATGATCAAGAAGCGTATTATATTTCTTTAGAAAAGGCAATTCAAGATCAAGGATTTAAACAATTTATTGAAGATGAAAATATAAAAAAATATGGTTATGATATTAAAAAATGTATCAATGCATGTCGTTGGCATGGTCTTACAATTAAAGGATATTCTTTTGATTTACAATTAGCTTCTTATATTTTAAATCCATCATTAAAAGATGAATTAAAAATTGTTTGTGATTATTATCAATATTTCTACTTACAATTTGATGAGGAAATCTTTGGTAAAGGTGCTAAAAAACATGTTCCTGAAGAAAGTATTCTTTCAAAACATTATGTTTTACAAGCAAAAGCCATCTATGAATTAAAAGATGAAGCAATCAATCGTTTGAAGAAGGACCAACAATATGATCTTTATGAAAACGTAGAAATGCCTGTTGCCTTTATTTTAGCGGATATGGAATATCAAGGAACTAAAATGGATCAAGGTGTTTTAAAAGAATTAGGGGATACGTTTAAAACACAAATCGATCAATTAGAAAAGGAAATCTATCTTTTAGCCCATAAAGAATTTAATATTGCCTCTCCTAAACAATTAGGAGAAGTGCTTTTTGAAGAATTAGGCCTTCCTAATGGAAAGAAAACAAAAACAGGTTATTCAACATCGGTTGATGTTTTAAATAAACTGAGAAATGTGCATCCAATCATTGATAAAGTTTTAAATTATCGTACGATCAGTAAACTTTATTCAACTTATATCGTTGGTTTACAAGAACAAATCTTTATTGATGGGAAAACACATACCATCTATAATCAAGCTTTAACTCAAACAGGACGTCTTTCTTCAACAGATCCAAACTTACAAAATATACCAGTGAAAACAGAAGAAGGAAAACTCATTCGTAAAGCGTTTGTTCCTGAATATGACTATTTGATTTCATTTGACTACTCACAAATTGAATTACGTGTATTAGCTCATTTAGCGAATGTGACAAGTCTTATTCAAGCATTTAATGAAAATAAAGATATTCATCGACATACAGCAAGTGTGGTTTTTGGTGTCAGTGAAGATGAAGTGACTTCAACAATGCGTCGAAACGCTAAAGCAGTCAACTTTGGAATTATTTATGGGATGTCAGATTATGGACTTGCCGAACAATTAGGTGTGACTGTCAAAGAAGCAAAATCTTTTATTGAAAAGTATTTTGAAAAATATGCAGAAATTAAAGAGTATATGAATAAAAGCATTGCTTTTGGAAAAGAAAATGGTTATGTTTCTACGGTTTTAAATAGAAAACGTTATATTCCTGAAATCAATGAAAAGAATTATATGCGTCAAGAATTTGGAAAGCGTTTGGCGATGAATTCACCAATTCAAGGTTCAGCGGCAGATATTATCAAGCTTGCCATGATTAAAGTTGATCAATTATTAAAAGAAAATCATATGAAATCAAAAATGATTTTACAAGTACACGATGAATTGATTTTTGATGTTTATGAAGATGAACTTGAACAAATGATGAAACTTGTTCAAACAGGAATGGAAAGCGCTTATCAAATGACAGTTGAATTAAAAGCAGAAGGAACATACGCTAAAAATTGGTATGAATTAAAGTAGGTGAAAAAATGCCAGAATTACCAGAGGTTGAAACGGTAAAAAGAACGTTAGAAAATTTTATTTTAAATAAGAAAATTAAAGATATAGAAGTTATTTATCCTCGTATTATTGAAGATGATGTTGAAGTGTTTAAACAAAGAGTTGTTAATAAAACATTTTTAAAGATAGATCGGGTAGGAAAATATTTGATTTTTATTTTAGAAGATATTGCTTTTGTTTCTCATTTAAGAATGGAAGGTAAATATCAAATTTGTACAAAAGAAACATCACTTTCTAAACATGATCATGTGATTTTCTATTTAGATGACGATACACAGTTACGTTATAATGATGTTCGTAAATTTGGACGTATGAAACTTGTGGATAAAGAAAGTTATAAAACATTAAAGCCGCTCAATCAACTAGGAAAAGAACCTTTTGAGGCGGATGTTAATGAAATCTATCAACGTTTAAAGAATAAAGATACTGCCATTAAAACGGCTTTGCTTGATCAAACGCTTTTAGCGGGAATTGGAAATATCTATGCCAATGAAATTTGTTATGCCATGCATTTAAATCCCCAAACTAAAGCCAAAGCTTTAAGTAAAAAAAGAGTAAAAGAGCTTATAGAAGTTTCAAGTTTTATTTTAAATGAAGCAATTAAACAAGGTGGGACAACGATTCATTCCTTTAGTGCTAATGGGATTGATGGTTTATTTCAGGTGCAATTAAAAGTGCATATGCAAGAAAAATGTCCTCAAGGACATGACATTAAAAAAATATCTTTAAATGGGAGAGGAACATATTATTGTCCAATATGTCAAAAAGCAAGACGATGAAAGTATATGGAATTACAGGGAGTATTGCCTGTGGAAAATCTACAGTAACCAATTATTTACGAGAACATGGCTATCTTGTCATTGATGCCGATCGAATTTCTAGGGAGGCTCTTACAATAGATCAAGGGTGTATTGAAAAAGTTGATCAACTTTTTCATTGTGTACATGGAGGCATTGTTGATCGAAAAGCTTTAGGAAAGAAAGTTTTTCATGATGCAAAGGCTAAAAAAATGTTGGAGAATATTATTCATCCCTATGTTATTTCTCAATTAAAAGAAGCTATTCAAGAAAATCAAGATTTACCATGTTTATTTTTAGACATACCCTTACTTTATGAATCTCATTTAGAATATCTTTGTGATTCAATTATTGTTGTTTATCTTGATGAAAAACAACAAGTAAAACGTCTGATGGAAAGAGATCATATTGATGAAGAATATGCTTTGACGATTATGAAAAATCAAATATCTTCTGATAAGAAAAAAGAAATGGCGGATATTGTTTTAGATAATACAAAAGATCCAGCATTTCTTTACCAACAAATAGAGCAACTAATGAAAGGAATAGAAAATGAAAGAATTACTGACAAGTGACATTTATCAAATAAGAAGTAGTTATATGCTTGATGACATTTCTTATAAAACACTTTTACAACTTTATCAACCAATCATGGGAATGGAAGCTGTCTCTTTGTATATGACACTTTATTCAGAACTTGATCAAATAACACTTACGAAAAGTCCTTCTTTGATCTCTCGGCTTTGTAAGATGACGGGATTTTCTTTAAATGAACTTTCTCAATCCTTAAGTAAGTTAGAAGCAATTGGCTTAATGAGTTCTTATAAAAAGAAAAGTCAAGAAAATCGTTTTCTATTTGATTTAAAAATGCCTTATTTACCCCATGAATTTTTAAATCATCCTATTTTAAATGATCTTTTACAAAAAAGATTAAAAGATGAGTATAAAAAAACAGTCTCTGTATTTAAGGTCTATAATGTCAATCTTGATCATTACCAAGATATCAGTGCGAATTTTACGGATGTTTTTGATGTTCATTATCAAGGAAAAGAAGTTTTAAAAGAAAAAAGTTATAAACAAAAAATACATAAAGCTTTTGAAGATGAATATGATTTATCACTGTTCTATCAAGGAATAGAAAATTTACAGTTATCTAAAAAAATGTTTACCAAAGAAGATGAACAATTAATTCAACGAATGGGATTACTTTATAAAATCAATGCATTAGATATGCAAAATCTTGTTAAACAATCCGTGGTTCAAGGGCATCTTGGAAAAAGATTGTTTTCAAGAAATTGTCAACAATATTATGATTTGAAAATGCCTGAAAAATTTGAAAATATTTTTCATAAGCAATCGCCTTTACTTCATGAACAAACTGGAAAATCTTCACTTGATAAACATATCTATTATCTAGAAAATATTTCACCTTATGATTTATTGAAAGATAAAATAGGTGGTAAAGAACCATTAAAGAGAGATTTACAAGTGATTGAATCTTTATTGACAACTTTAGAATTAGAACCTGGTGTGATTAATGTTTTAATTGAAACGACACTTGAAAAATGTAATCAATCTTTACCTAAAAGCTTCATGGAAGCTTTAGGAAGTCAATGGAAAAGAAAAAAAATTCAAACGGTTAAAGAAGCTATTGATGAAGGAAAAGCTTATTTGAAATATCAAGGAAAACAGAATGCTTCTTGGGATGAATATACGAAAGAATTTAATATTGTTTCCCATGATCAAAAACAAGAAGATATTGATGAAGATGCGCTTGCTTTATTGCAACAATATGATTAGGAGGAAGAAAGATGCAAAATATACAAGAATTTCATTTATTTGATAATGATCAAAATTTTCAAAAACAAAAACAAGAAAGTATTGATCAATTAATCCAAAACCCAAATATTTTAAAATTTTTATCTGATCATTCTCTTAATCGTGAGTTTATTGAAGATAACTGGGTAGAGTTTTTAGATTATCAAGAAGATCTACAAATATGTCAAAATTGTAAGGATTTATCTCAATGTCAAAAAGTATCAAAGGGAATGCAACAACTTCTTTGTTTGGAAAATGAAGGGTTGAAAGTTAATTTAACACCATGTCGTTTTGGTAAAGCTTTATTAGATAAACAACATTTGTTAGGTCATATTACAGTTAGTAATGTTAGTGATGATTTACTTTTGTCTGATTCACATTCGATTAAAGATATTATGAATAAGGAATTGGCAGTTAAGATTAATGAGTTTTTATCAAAACCAAGTCAAAAGGGTCTTTATATTTATGGACCTTCTGGTTGTGGAAAGTCAACTTTAGCTGGTTTTATAACACGTTCACTTTCTAGAAAGGATTATCATATTGGTTATATTCATTTTCCTACATATTTAATGGATTTAAAGAATTCTTTTAATGAATATGGTAATGATAATAATATAGAGGAACTTAGAAATGTTGATTATTTGATTATTGATGACCTTGGAGGAGAAAATGTGACAGCTTGGTCAAGAGATGAAGTCTTAGCGGCGGTACTTACTTATCGTAGTCAAAATAAAAAAATAACGCTCTTTACGAGTCAATATGATCAAGAAAATCTTATTAAAATCTATACATTAAAGAAAGATGCCCGTGAAAAAATAAAAGTAGAGCGCTTACTTAATACAATATTTGCAATGAGTATGCCAATTCTTATCAAACAATAAAGAATAACGCAATAAAATTGCAAAAATTCTTGTAGAAAAGTCATGATTTGTGCTAAAATCACTATGTATGAAATGTTATGAAATAGGGAGTGAACATTATGGTTAAATGTATAGGTGTTTTAACATCTGGAGGAGATGCTCCAGGAATGAACGCAGCTGTTCGTGCAGTAGCGCGTACATGCTTAAATAAAGGAATTGAAGTTTATGGTGTAAAACTAGGATATAAAGGTTTACACGATGGTGAATTTATTAAGTTTGATCGTCATAGTACACGTAACATTATTAATATTGGTGGTACTATGTTAAAATCAGCAAGATTCCCTGAATTCAAAGATCCTGAAGTTAGAAAAGAAGCAATTGAAAAAATGAAAGAAGTAGGAATGGAAGCTTTAGTTGTTATCGGTGGTGACGGAAGTTACAATGGTGCATTAAAGTTAACTGAAATGGGTATCAACTGTATTGGTATTCCAGGAACAATTGATAATGATATTCCTGATACTGATCACACAATTGGATTTGATACTGCATTAAATACAATTGTTGATGCCTTAGATAAATTAAGAGATACATCAAGTTCTCATCAAAGATGTACAATCCTTGAAGTAATGGGACGTAGATGTGGAGATTTAGCTATCAATGCTGGTATCGCTGATGGTGCTGAAATGGTTATCACTAGTGAAATCGGATATGATGAAAACAAAGTTATTGAAGTATTAAAAGCATCAAAAGCTTCTGATAAAAAACATGCAATCGTTGTAATTACTGAACATATTACAGATGTGCATGAATTAGCTAAAAAAGTTGAAGCTGCAACTGGTTTTGAAACTCGTGCAAACGTTTTAGGCCATATGCAACGTGGTGGTAGACCATCAGCAAGAGATAGAGTCCTTGCTTCAAGAATGGGTGTTTATGCCGTTGAATTACTTGAAGCTGGAAAAGGTGGTTTATGTGTAAGTGAAGTAAATGGAGAAATCAAAGGATTACCAATTACTGAAGTATTAGGACATAAACGTGAAACTGATTTTAGTATTTACGAAGACGCTATTAAACTTCGTTAATATAAACTTAAATGAAAATATGATTGTGAGGATATTAGGATGGTATTAGAAAAAGAAAGAAAAAAGAAAACACGTATTGTGTGTACAATTGGACCAGCTTCTGAAGATAAAAAAGTCTTAACTAAATTAGTTCAAGCTGGTATGAACGTAATGAGATTAAATTTCTCTCATGGTGATTTCGAAGAACATGGGGGAAGAATTAAAACTTTAAGAGAAATCAACAAAGAATTAAACAAAAACGTAGCTATCTTATTAGATACTAAAGGACCTGAAATTAGAACTGGTGATTTCGTTGATGGAAAAACTGAATTCAAAAAAGGTCAAGTTTCTACTATCTGTGTTGAAGATATCGTAGGTACAAGTGAAAGATTCACTATCACTTATAAAGATTTATATAAAGATGTTAAACCTGGTGGTTTCATCTTAGTAAACGATGGACAAGTAGAATTATTAGTTGATCATGTTGAAGGTACTGATATCGTATGTATCTGTGCTAACGATGGTATCGTTAAAAACAAACGTGGAATTAACGTTCCAGGAATCAAATTAGGATTCGATTACTTATCAGAAAAAGACATCGGAGATTTAACTTTCGGTTGTCAACAAGGTGTTGATTTCATCGCTGCATCTTTCGTAAGACGTCCACAAGATGTTTTAGATGTTAAAAAATTATTAATCGAAAACGGTCGTCCTGAAATTCAAATTATCGCTAAAATCGAAAACAGCGAAGGTGTTGAAAACATGGATGAAATCTTAAAAGTTGCTGACGGTATCATGGTTGCTCGTGGTGACTTAGGTGTAGAAATTCCTGCTGAAGATGTACCTTTAATTCAAAAAGAATTAATCAACAAATGTCGTGCTGCTGGTAAAATCGTTATCACTGCAACTCAAATGTTAGATAGTATGCAAGAAAACCCAAGACCAACACGTGCCGAAGTATCTGACGTTGCTAACGCAATCTATGATGGTACTGATGCAATCATGTTATCTGGTGAATCTGCTCAAGGTAAATATCCAGTAGAAGCTGTTGAAACAATGACTAAAATTGCTTTAAAAACTGAAGGAACTTTAGATTACGCTTCATTACAAAGAAAAGCTATCAGAACTGCTTCATTAGATCAAAGTGAAGCTATTTGTATGTCAGTTGCTGAAATCGCATCTAAATTCAACGTTGCTGCAATCGTTGCATTCACTGATTCAGGATTCACAGCTAGAAAAATGTCTAGATATCGTACAAAATCTATGATTATTGCTGCTACTCCAAATGAACAAACTACAAGAGCATTAGCTATCAACTGGGGTGTTAAATCAGTATTATGTAAACAAATGGATACAAGAGCTGCTATGATTGAATATGCTCAAGTTATCGCTAAAGAAAACTTAGTTGAACCAGGTGAACAAATTATTGTTACTGCTGGTACACCAGGTGTTGCTGGAACTACTTCTTACTTAGAATTAATTACAGTAAAATAATTAAACAAAAAAAGCTCCGTTTCTGATGAAACGGAGTTTTTAATTTCTTTTAGAAATAACAAGTGCAAGTTTACCGATGATTTTAAATTCATGATAATTGTATTCATTGATAATAATAGGAGAATATTTATCATTTGCTGGTTGCAAAATAATGCAATGTTGTTTAGAATCATTAAAATATTTTTTACATGTCGCAATGTTATCCTCAATACCAAAACACCCTACATCTCCATTGTTGAGCTGTTGTGTCTTTTCAAAAATAATAAGATCTCCAGATTGAATATTTTCATCAATCATACTATCTCCATCAGCGTACTGACAAAAGTAATCTTTTCGAGAACTTAATAAAGATTCAGGCAATGAAATATACTCTTCAATATTGTCTTCAACAAAAATACCATCACCACAGCAAACATCACTGTATAAAGGAATATCTATGTTATGACTATGCCCATGCAAAGAGGGTTCATCAATACCTAATAGATAATTAGGAGTTACATTAAAGATTTCTGCGAGTCTAGAAATTGTTTCCTTTTTTAAATTTGGGACACGACCATTTTCATATTTTGCAATCGCTGATTTTTGAACACCAAGCATTTCTCCAAGTTGTTGTTGAGTCAAACCTTTTTCTTTTCTTAATTTTTTTATACGTTCACCTGTCATCAAATCACTCCTTGTGTCTTAATATTACCATATATGAGTATACATAGTAAATAAAATATCTAAAAAAGACACAAAAAGTATTGACGATACCTCAAAATAGAGTTATATTATAAGTGTCTTAAAAAGAAACATTTAAAAACATAAAACAATAAAGTTGAATTAATAGAAACTTGGGAGGAAAGAATCATGGAAAGATTATCAAATAGAGGTTTATTAACAGTTGTAGTAGCTTCGCTTGCAATGAGTGCAATAGTAGCACAATGGGTTGGTCATGTCATTGATATACTTTTTGTAATGTAAAAAATACTTTATTTTATCAAAAAATAATGTATAATTGCTATATTGGTTTTAACTTCAAACTAATCGAATAGGAGAATAAAATGGAAAAAATAGCAATTATTACAGATTCATGCAGTGATTTAAAAGAAGAGTATAGAAAAGAAAATAATATCTTTGTTTTACCAATACAAATTTCATGTGATGGAAAAACTTATCGAGATGGAATAGATATATCTTCAAAAGAAATCTATCAATTGCAAAAAGAACATATGTTAAAAACTTCATCACCTGTTGGACAAGAACTCTTTTCGTTGTTAGAAAGTTTAAAGGTAAATGGGTATAGTCATGTCATTGGAATTTTCTTATCAGCAGGAATTTCAGGAACAAGCAATCAAATGCGTTTGTTTAGTCAAAGTCAAGAGGATCTTGTTTGTCATATCATCGATAGTAAAAGTGCTTCTGTTGGTTTAGGAATCATTGCAATAGAGTTAGCACACTATTGTCAAAAGGGTGTAACCTTTGAACAAGCAATCTCTTATGGCGAAAAGCTTGTTGAAGAGAATTATGCTTACTTTTCAATTGATGATTTAGGTTTTCTTCAAAAAGGTGGAAGAATAGGTAAAGCATCAGCATTTTTAGGAACGACATTGAAAATTAAACCTATTTTGTCTTTTGAAAAAGAAAACGGTGAAATTTATGTACCTAGTAAAGTAAGAGGTAATAAAAAGGTAAAATCAAAACTTGTAGAACTTATTGAAAAACATCTTGAAGACCATCCACATCAAAAATTTGCCCTGGCAATTGCAGATGGAAATAATTTAGAAGAAAGAAATGAATTAGAAAAGATGTTAAAAGAAAAATTTCCAACATTTGAATACATAATTGACGGTCATGTTGGAGCTGCACTATCGTGTTATCTTGGATCAGGATTACTTGGTGTAGCAATTCAATTCATATAATAAAAGAATCAGTTCTTTTTCAAACTGATTCTTTTAATTTTTATTATTTATTTTTCCATAAATGTCCATTTTGGTAGACCTTTGTAATTAGTGTTGCAATATCATCAATTCCCATATCACTATTAATACATAAATCATAGTCTTTCATAGTAGCCCAAGTATTTGTTGTGTAATAGTTATAATAGCTTTTACGTTGTTTGTCTCTTTTTTGAACGTATTTTTTTGGATTATCATGTTCTTCTTTATAATCATTAACTACACGATTTAATCTTGACTCAAATGGTGCATAGACAAAAATTCTTAAAACATCTGGATAATCTTCTAAAATATAATTTGCACATCCGTTGACGATGATACAATCTTCTTTTTCTGCAAGGTGTTTAATAATTTTTGCTTGTGTTGCATAAACTTGGTCATTTATTGGTAAAACAAGAGGACCATTATTTAATGAATAGGCAAAACTAGATGATTTTTCTTGAGAAGCTTTTCGAATTGTATCGATATCAATTCCAAGCTCTCTTGCAGTTTCATCGATTAATTCATTGTCATAAAAGGCAATATTTAACGCTTCAGCTACTTTCTTTGCGATAAGACGACCTCCTGAACCATATTCTCTGGTAATTGTAATTATTTTGTGTGCCATAAAAAGTACCTCCTATATATTATATGATAACATATTTTGATGATAACTGGTAAGAATTTGGTGTATAATAAATAAAAAGAGGGGGTTATTTTATGTGGTATCATGAAAAAGTATTTTATCAAATTTACACATTGAATTTTTGTGGCGCACCATTTGATAATGATGGACACATTGTTCATAGAATTACAAGAATCAACGATTTTGTGGATTATTTTAAAGAATTAGGTATTGGAGGAATTTATTTTAATCCGATTTTTTCAAGTGATCATCATGGTTATGATACAAGAGATTATCGGGTTTTAGATGAACGTTTAGGGACGAATGAGGATTTTAAAGAAGTTTGTCAAAATCTTCATAGTCATCAAATAAAAGTGGTACTTGATGGTGTTTTTAATCATGTCGGTAGGGGCTTTTTTGCGTTTAAAGATGTTCAGGAAAAAAGAGAAGCAAGTCCTTATAAAGATTGGTTTCGTATAGATTTTAATGGTGATTCTCCTTATCAAGATAATTTTTATTATGAAGGTTGGGAAGGACACTACGAGCTTGTTAAATTGAATTTGGATCATCCAGATGTTCAACGTTATTTATTAGATTCGGTTGATTTTTGGATTGATTATTTTGATATTGATGGAATACGTTTAGATGTTGCTTATAGTTTACCAAGATGGTTTATGGCAATGTTAAAAGATCATTGTCGTCAAAAGAAAGAAGATTTTTTCTTGCTTGGAGAAGTCTTAGGTGATAATGCGGGATATATGTTTAGCGAAGCACATTTGGATAGTATTACAGATTATCCAGGATTTAAAGGTTTGTGGTCTTCTTTCAATTCTTTAAATATGTTTGAAATGGCGCATACGATCAAAAGAAATTATAAAGAGATGTATCAAGGACAAATCTTATGGAGCTTTGTTGACAATCATGATGTTGCTCGTATTGCTTCACAATTGACGGATCTTGAAAAATTACCACTTATTTATGGCATGTTATTTTCTTTACCAGGCATCCCATGTATTTATTATGGAAGTGAATGGGGACAAACAGGAAAGAAGGAACAAGGAAGTGATGCATCTTTACGTCCTGAGTATGAAAAACCATTACCAAATGATTTAACAGAATATATTAAGAAATTGGTTGAAATAAGAAATAAATATAAGGCACTTCAATTAGGTGAATATAATGAACGTATTCTAACAAATAAACAATTTGTTTTTGAAAGAGTATTTGAAAATCAAAAAATAATCATTGCTTTAAATTTAGATGAAAATGAGTATACGATTTCTTTAAATGAACAAAAAGCACATTCATTAATTGATAATATTAGTATTGATTCTTTAAATAATGTTATTTTGCCACCTAAATCGATTCAGTATTATTTAATTGAAAACTAAAAAATGTAGCGCTTAAACGCTACATTTTTAGTCGATAACCATTGCATGTTCAATTGGCATTAATGGATAATCTTTATTAATATGATCGTAAAATAAAATTCCATCAAAATGATCTAGTTCATGTTGTAAACAAATAGCTAGATAACCACGGGCGACAATCTTAACATTTTTTTCAGTTAAAGCATCGTAACCTTCAACTGTAATTTTAGCATGACGTGGAACATATCCTTGAACATCTTCTAAAACAGATAAACAAGCTTCTCCTGTTTTTAAATAAGATTGTTTAGGTGTATAAGAAACAATTTTAGGATTTGCAAGTGCATAGTCTGTAGAATTAATAACTTCTCCGTTTTCATCAAAATCAAGAACATGTATAGCGCACATTCTTTTTGGAATACCAAGTTGAATAGCAGCAATACCAACAGCTGGTCTTAAATCATATTTTTCAGAAAGTTTTTCATCTTGACTAGCAACAAGAAACGCGTGCATATCCATGAGTAAATCATGATCTTCTTTTGATAAAGGAAGAGATACTTCCTTTGAAATTGATCGAATTAATTTGTTTGAATCATCTATAATATCTTTCATTAATAACATATAATCACCTCATTCTTGGTTATTATAACACATTTTGAGGTGATTGAAATAACTAAGGTCTAATTCTTGAATTACCACAGATGATTAATAATAAGAAAACAACTAAAACAATAGCAAACCAACTACATCCGCCACTGTTGCAACCAAATCCGCCCATATATGGTGTACATCCAAAAGTGTTGCATCCACCACATCCGAAAGGATTATTTACATAACCATTGCAACCATAATCACAGTTCATATCTTATCCCTCCTTCATTATACAATATGGAGGTTTACAAGATTTGTTTGGGGGATTTATCATAAGCCATTTATTTTTATATTTTTTTAAGTTATAATGACTTGGAGAAATGGGGTGTAAAAATGGACTATAATTATCCATTAGATTATACATGGTCAACAGAAGATATTGTTGATGTTGTCGCATTATATAATGCAGTAGAACAAGCTTATGAAGAAGGAATTGATAAAAAAGATTTTTTAGATGCCTACCGTAAATTTAAAAATGTTGTTGGTACAAAAAGTGAAGAAAAACAATTAGACAAAGCCTTTGAAGAAGTTTCTGGATATTCTATTTATAAAGTATTTAAAGCAAGTCAAGAAAAAGATTGGATTAAAATGTAATGAAGAAGTGGATCAAACTTTTTTTTAGAAAAAAAGGGGCAGATAAACCTATTTTTATGGCAATTTTTGTTCTTATTTGTTTAGGAATTGTTATGATTGGTTCAGCATCGATTGGGGCCGTTTCATCTAAAGGAACAAGTTTTGCGATTAGAAATATGGCAATGCAAACAGTCTATGTTCTTTTTGGATTATTTATCATGATGGCTTTGACAAAAAGTTTTCGCACAAAATTTATTAATTATCGTTTTTCAATGATTATGTATTTTGTTGGATTAGCTTCAATGTGTGTCTGTGTATTATGGACAGCAAAAGGTTCGCATGCGTGGATCCATGTTGGACCTATTACGATCCAACCGGCAGAATTTATGAAAGTGGCAATGATTTTAATTCTCTCCTATATGCTTACGGAAACGGATGCAGCTTTTGTTGTAAAAGGAAGATTTAGAACAGCAGAACTAAAAAGTCAGTTTTATAAAGATAAATTTATTAAATGTGTATTATTTCCACTTGGTTTAATGCTTGTAGCTTTCTTTGTGGGAGCAGGTATTCAAAAGGACTTAGGAACATCGCTTATTTTAGCATCAATTTGTTTTATTTGTTTCATGTCAACACCAAGGGATTATTATAAAAAATATAAAAAACTTGTTTGGATTGCTTTAGGAGTAGCAGTTGTTATTTTAGGCTTTTTAATTACTGCTGTTTTACAAGGTTATCAAATGGAACGTATCAATTCTTGGTTAAAACCATTAGAATTAGAAAATATTTATTCTAGTTCATGGCAACTTGTCAATTCATTGATTGCGTTTGCTGATGGAGGTATTTTTGGTTTAGGACTTGGAAATTCTATACAAAAATATGATTATATTCCAGAAGCACATAATGATTTTATTGGCGCTATTATTTATGAAGAACTTGGGATTTTTGGTTTGGCTTTAATTATTATTCCGACAGCAATTATTATTTTTAGATTATTGAAATATGCTGATGAAATTCAAGAAAGCAAATCAAAAGTTATTCTTATTGGAATATCTTCTTATTTTATGTTACATCTTCTTGTTAATTTAGGAGGTGTTTCAGGACTTATTCCAATGACTGGAGTTCCTATTTTACTTGTTTCATCAGGAGGTTCTTCAACGGTTTCTGCTTTAATAGCAATTGGTATTGCTCAAGCAATTATTTCAAAATATAATAAAGAACAACTTGAAAAAACAAACACCTATTAAACTTTTATGCATAAAGTATATTAGGTGATTTTATGGATAACTTAGATGAGTTTAAAGCTTTTTTAAAAACAATACCAAGTATTAAAGAGGATGTACTTAATCATCGTTATACTTGGCAACAAATATATGAAATTTATACGATGTATGGTGAAAATGATCATTTTTTTGACCCTTATAAAAATCATTCTGTTGATTTTAATGGGGTTTTAGAAATTATAAAGAATGTGGACTTAAATGCCCTTTCATCTTCCTTACAATCAATAGAAAAAGTATTAGGGGTTGTAAGTAATCTGATTGATAAAAATAAGGAAAATAAATGGTAATGGAACAGGAAATTATTCATTATTTAAGAAAACATCCTTATTGGTATGTCAAACTTTGTCATTATCCAGAAAGCTATGATGATTTATTAGAGGAAATACATCAAAAAAAACAAGATTCACTTTTAGAAAAACTGGATCGTTTTTCTATGATCGTTAGTATGTTGGAGATGTTACAATGAATGAAATAATGAATGAACTTATTGAAGAAATTCAAAAAGATTCAAGATATCTTTCTTTTAAAGATAAATCGAAGCTGTTATTAAAAAAAGAAACAAATGAATTATTAGAACGATATCAAGAAACTTTAAATGAAATTAATGATTCAAAAAAATATGAGGGTTATATTGACCTTACATCAAAAAAAGAAGAATTAAAAGAAATAAAAAAACAGATGACAAGTAATCAAGATATTCAAGAATACTATCAAAGTTATTATGAAATTAATCGTTTACTTGATCATGTTACACAAATTATTTTTAAAGATATTAGTCAAATATTAGATACAACAGGGTATAAGTTATGAGAGTTATTGCAGGAAAATATAAAAAAAGACAATTAAAAGTGCCTAAAACACAACTTACACGACCAACAACAGATAAAAATAAAGAAAATTTATTTAATATGATAGGTCCTTATTTTGAAGGTGGAACGGTTTTAGATTTATTTGGAGGAAGTGGAGGTTTAGGGATTGAAGCAATTTCTAGAGGATGTGATACACTTTATAGTGTAGATAAACAATATGAGGCTTTTAAAACCATTAAAGAAAACTTTGCACTTTTACAATTAGAAAATTGTTATCCATTAAAAATGGATTATAAAAAAGCTTTAAATTATTTAAAGGAAAAAGAAATTAAATTTGATTATGTTTTTTTAGATCCTCCGTATGGAAAAGGGCTTATTGATGATATTTTATTTTTTTTAGTTGAAAATCAAATGTTTAATGATGAAGCTTGTATTGTTGTAGAAGAATTAAAAGAAGTAGAATTTCAACCAATTTCTTCTTTAGAACTTTCAAGAAGAAAAGAATATGGAATTACTGCTTTAAATATATTTTATTATGATGGAGAAAAGTAATGAAAAAGATTGCTGTATATAATGGAACATTTGATCCAGTAACTAATGGACATTTAGATATTATTGAAAGAGCCGCAAAGATTTTTGATGTTTTATATGTCACTATTGCGATTCATCCAACTAAAGTTGGTTTATTTTCAATAGAAAAAAGAAAAGAATTACTAAAAGAAGCAACAGCTCATTTAGATAATGTTATTGTTGATTCAACAGATGAGCTTTCTATGGATTATGTTAAGAAAGTAAATGGAAAAGTTTTAATTCGTGGTTTACGTTCAACAACGGATTTTGATTATGAACTTCAATATGCTCAATCTAATCAATATTTAAATGATACGATAGAAACAATGTATTTAATGACAAAACCTTCACATTCTTTTATTTCTTCTTCTGTTGTCAAAGAAATGGCAAGTTATCATAAAGAACTTACTGGACTAGTACCACCTTGCGTAGAAGAAGCTTTGAAAGAAAAATATACAAAATAATGATAAGACCATTTTGTTCTAAATGAATAAAATGGTTTTCTTTTTTTATATAATGATTTTTGGTGATTTAATGAAAATAGTAATAGCTGAAAAAAATGAAAAAGATTATTTATATTTAAAAGATTTAATAGAAAATTGGGGAAGGAAAAGAAAAGAATCAGTACATATCTATTGGTATCATAAACTTTATTATCAAATACCTTCTTATTTAAGTTCATGTGATCTTATATTTTTAGAAATTGATATGAAAGAAATAAATGGGTATGAGTTTTCTTGCATGTTACGGAAAAACAGCATAGATATTCCTCTTGTTTTTCAAACGAAAAACTCATCTTTTGCATTAGAAAGTTATAATGTTCAAGCAATGAATTATCTATTAAAACCTGTAGAAGAAAAGCGTATTGAAAAAATATTAGATCAAATTGTTTTAACACAAACAAAAAAAGAATTTGTATATACTTTTAAAAATAAAATTAGAAGGATTGCTTATGATGATATTCTTTATATTGAGACAAGTAAGCATTGTCTTTATATTCAATGTCATTTTCATCAAGAAAGATGCTATCTTTCTTTAAAAGAAATAGAAAAGCAACTCGATCAACGTTTCTTCCGCTGTCATCGAAGTTATATTATTAATTTAGACTATGTAAAATCAGTAGAATCTACAAAATGTATCTTACAAAATAACCAAGAAATTTTTATCTCAAAAAAATATCAAAATGATTTAAAATACCATTTTTTAAAAAATGTCAAGTGATTTTCGTAAAAAAGTTTTCAAAATGGTTAGGAACATCACGTTTTTGACACAAAATTGAGACCAATTCCTCTTGCAAATGTTTTAAAATATAAGCGGGTGAAGAAGATGAGATGTCCGATATGTCAAAATGAAGATGAAAAATATTTCTATGAAAAAAATGGTCAAATTTATTGTCGAAAATGTATTGAATTTTCTAAAAAACAACCTCCATTAAAAGTTGTTAAGAAAACAAAAGATATTTATTACCGTTTAGATTATCCTTTAACACCAAATCAAAAAAAGGCCTCTGATTTATTGATCGAAAGATATAAAAATCAACAAGATACAATCATGAAGGGTGTCTGTGGAGCGGGTAAGACGGAAATAATTTATGGTGTCATTGAGTATGCACTTAATTTGGGGCAAAGGGTATGCTTGACAATGCCTAGAAAAGAACTTGTTGTTGAACTTTCAAAAAGAATTGAAAAACAATTTTTCCATATTTCTCCTGTTCTGGTCTATGGTGACCATCATGAACAAATTGATGGACAATTTATTATATGTACAACACACCAATTATATCGCTATCCAAAATGTTTTGATTTGTTGATTCTTGATGAATTTGATGCATTTCCGTATCGTGGTAATGAAGTTTTAGAAAGTATGTTGAAAAGAAGCATTAAAGGACATTATATTATGATGTCAGCAACCCTTGAAAAAGGAGATGTCAATGTGATTGAACGTTTTCATCATCAGCCAATCCCTGTTCCTCAATGTGTGGTCACAGGGAAAATGATGATGTATCTACTTGTTTTGATAAGATTAAAGAAATATCAAAAAGAAAAAAAACCGGTCTTTCTTTTTGTGCCAAATATCCAACTTACCAAAAAAATCACCTCTTTTTTAGATTGGTTTGGGTTAGCTTGCAGAGATGTTTCTTCTAAAACATCCAATATTCACCAACAAATAGAAAAATTAAAGAAACATGAATATGATGTACTTGTTTGTACGACTGTTCTAGAAAGAGGAATGACTGTCGCAAATGTACAAGTGCTCATTCTTTATGGCGAACATCTTCTTTTTGATAAAGAGACCTTGATTCAAATTGCTGGAAGGGCTGGGCGGAAACCTCCTTATATACAAGGCGATGTCTTGATATATGCAGCGAAAAAAACACTAGCGATGAAAGCATGCATAGAAAATATCAAAACAGACAATGCCTTATCTGCAACAAAGAGTTGAATCAAGAAACAAGTCTTTTTCATCTTCTTTATCCGCGTTCTCTTTGTTTAGATTGTCTGAGTAAGTTTGAAGTTGTCAGTCAAAAAACACATTTGTTAGGTTATTCTACGTATGTTCTTTATGAATATAATGATTTTTTTCGAACAACACTTTATCAATATAAGGCATTGGATGATTATGCTTTAAAAGATGTTTTTTTAGAAAATTTTCCAGAATTAAAAAAAGTCTACAAAAATGATACGATCGTTATTATACCAAGTAGTCAAAAGGACAATGTAAGAAGGGGCTTTTGTCCTAATGAAGAAATAGTAAAAACGATTTCTAAAAATATCTTTACAGGACTTTATAAAAATAAAGAATATAAACAAACCAAACAAAAAGATCGAAGTCAGGTACACAAATTTCTTTCGATCCATCATGGATCACTCCTTACAAATAAGAATATTTTAATTTTTGATGATGTGATGACTTCTTCACATACTTTACAAGCAGCAATTAAACTCGTAGAGAAATATCACCCTAAAAGAATAAGGGTATTAGTACTTGCTTGTCCACATATTAAAAATTTTATTAATTAATATGTGATTGAAGACATTTATATAAATAATACATTTATCCACTAACCAATGAAGACAAGCAATACAAAAAATCTAAGAGTAAAATCTTAGATTTTTTCTCTCTTTTATTGGATTTTTCAACATTTTTAAAAGAAAAAAAGAGTATTTAGACAAATATAAAGATAAATATTGACAAGAATTTTATAGGAATTGTAAATTGTCGAACGAAAATAATAACGATTTATTTTAATATTCAATATACTGAAATAGACAAGGAAAGGATGATGATTATGCAAGGTAGAGTCAAATGGTTTAATGCTGAAAAAGGTTTTGGATTTATTGATCGTGGTGAAGGAAAAGATATTTTTGTTCATTATAGTCAAATTGTTCAAAATGGATACAAGACGTTAAATGAAGGCGAACTCGTTGAATTTGAATTGTATCAAAGTGAACGTGGCATGCAAGCCAAACATGTTGTAAAAATCTAGGAAATACCTAGATTTTTTTTATGAAAAGGCATGAAAAAATTTTCCTTTTAATAGGTCTCATATTTTGTTATAATTAGCATTGATTACAAGCGTAAAAGGAGCGAGTATGCATGGCAAGTAGAAAACAAGAAATTAGAAAAGAAATAAAAAAGAAAAATGCTAAATTAGGAATCGATGTAGAAGCCGCAAAAAACATTGTTGATTTACAAGATCAACAAGGCGAAAATATACATGTTGATGATTTTAAAAATCAAGAATATACAGGAGAAGTTCTTCCATTTTCTACAACACCACAAAAAACGAAAAAGGGTTTTGTTTCAAGAATTAAAGGTGTTTTTGATGATGAAAGAAAACAACTTAAAAAATTAGACCGTGTTGCTGAAAATATTATTGCTTTAGAAGCTCAATATGCAGCAATGTCTGATGAAGAATTAGCTAATCAAACAAACATCTTAAAACGAAAATTAGAAGATGGAAAAGAATTAGATGATATTTTAGTTGAAGCTTTTGCAACTGTACGTGAAGCTGCATGGCGTCAAATTCATTTAAAAGCATTCAAAGTGCAATTAATGGGTGGTATTGCTTTACATAATGGTGATATTGCTGAAATGAAAACAGGTGAGGGGAAAACTTTAACATCTATTTTCCCAGTTTATTTAAATGCTTTAACCGGTAAAGGTGTTCATGTTATTACAGTTAATGATTACTTAGCTGAACGTGATGCAAGAAACAATGGTAAAGTATTAGAATTTTTAGGATTAACAGTTGGTTTAAATAAAAGAGAATTAACACCAGTACAAAAACAAGAAGCACATGGTTGTGATGTTACTTATACAACGAATGCGGAACTTGGATTTGATTATTTAAGAGATAACATGGTGACTTCAATGGAAGATAAAGTGTTAGTTAAAGGGTTAAACTATGCTTTAATTGACGAAGTTGATTCGATTTTGATTGACGAATCAAGAACACCATTAATTATTTCTGGTGGACGTAAAAATACAGCTGCTTTGTATTTACAAGCAGATCGTTTTGTTAAATCATTAACAGCTGAAAAAGACTATGAAGTAGATGTAGAAACAAAAACAGTTACTTTAACACCAAGTGGTATTGAAAAAGCTGAAAAAGGATTCAAAATTGAAAACTTATATGATATTCAACACACTTCATTAGTTCACCATATTAACCAAGCATTAAAAGCAAACTATGCAATGACACGTGATGTAGAATATATGGTGGCAACTGAAGATGGTACAAGAGATATTCGTAATGCTAAAATTATGATTATCGATCAATTTACTGGACGTGTTATGCCAGGACGTGCTTATTCAGACGGTTTACATCAAGCAATTGAAGCTAAAGAAGGAGTCCCAATCAAAGAAGAAACTGAAACAAGAGCAACAATTACGTACCAAAACTTCTTTAGATTATTTAATAAACTTGCAGGGATGACAGGTACTGCCAAAACTGAAGAAGAAGAATTTATGATGATCTATAACATGCGTGTTATAGAAATTCCAACAAATAAGCCAGTTATTCGTGATGATCGTAATGATAAAATTTATTCAACAAAAACAAATAAATTTAAAGCCTTATGTGCTGAAGTTGTCGCAAGACATTCTTATGGACAACCAATTCTAATTGGTACAGTTTCTGTAGAAACATCTGAAACTTTATCAAAAATGTTAGATCGTCGTGGTATTCGTCACAATACTTTAAATGCGAAAAACCATGCAAAAGAAGCAGAAATTATTGCTAGAGCTGGTCAAATGGGTGCCGTAACAATTGCGACAAACATGGCTGGACGTGGTACCGATATCAAACTTGGTAAAGGTGTTGCTGAAATCGGAGGTTTAGCGGTTATCGGTTCTGAAAGACATGAATCACGTCGTATTGATAATCAGTTACGTGGACGTTCTGGACGTCAAGGTGATCCAGGATATTCAGTATTCTATGTTTCATTTGATGATGAATTAATGCAACGTTTCGCAGGAGAAAAATTACAATCATTTAGTAGTTATTTAGATGATGATATGGCAATTGAAAATAAAATGGTTTCAAGAGCTATTGAAAATGCTCAAAAACGTGTTGAAGGACAAAACTTTGATTCACGTAAACATATTCTTGAATATGATGATGTTATGCGTCAACAACGTGAAATTATGTATAAAGAACGTGATGAAATCATGTCTTTAGATAATTTAGATGACATCATTAAAGGTATGTTCAATCAAGCGATTGAAATGACAATTAAACAATATATTATAGATGATAAACATGGAACAATTGATGTTGATGGAGTTTTAGATTTTGTGGCTAAAAACTATATGTTACTTGCAACAATGGATGCTAAAAATAAAGATGTTGTTAAAAATGATCCAACTAAATTATTAGAAACACTTACAGAAATCTGTTTCTCACAATATCAAATGCGTTTAAATAAAGATATTGAACATGAAAAAATCTTAAACTATGAAAGAAGTATTCTTTTAGGAGTTATTGATTATACATGGATCAATCATATTGATGCAATGACAAAACTTAGAAATGGTATCTATTTAAGAGCGTATGCACAAAAGAATCCATTATCTGAATATACAGAAGAAGCTTTCTATATGTTTGAACAAATGAAACTTTCTATTGTTGATATGATTTCTAAAAATATCGTACACATGGGTATTCGTCCAGGTAGTGCTGCTGAAAAAAATATTCCATCATTACAATTAGAGGTTGAATTTAAATAATGGAATTATATGAAATTAAAAATGGGCTTGATAAAGCCCATTTATTAATAAAGGAATATAGAAAATCAGCGCAAATTGACGAAAAATTAAGAGAAATAGAAGGCTTAACTTATCAAACCTTACAAGAAGGTTTTTGGGATCAACCAGATCATGCTAAAAAAATCTATGATCAACTTAACGATATGAAAAAAATTACAGATGAATATGAACGTCTTGAACAATCTTTAAGTTCTTTAGATGAAACTTATTCATTGGTTAAAGAAACAGAGGATCAAGAATTTCAAACAATTTTAGAAAGTGATTATCAAGATTTTGAAAAACATATGGAAGAATTTGAAAAAGTCCTACTTTTATCAAAAGAATATGATGGTTTAAATGCCATTGTTGAAATTCATCCAGGTGCTGGTGGAACAGAAAGTCAAGATTGGGCAGAAATGTTGTATCGTATGTATCAACGTTATTGTTCAAGTAAAGGCTTTAAAATTGAAGTATTAGATTATTTAGATGGTGATGTGGCAGGAATTAAATCGGTAACTTTCTTAGTAAAAGGGAAATATGCTTATGGACATTTAAAGGCAGAAAAAGGAGTTCATCGTCTTGTAAGAATTTCACCATTTGATTCTTCTAAAAGAAGACATACATCTTTTGCTTCGGTAGATGTTATTCCAGAACTTGATGATACGATTGAAATTGATATTAAACCAGAAGATTTAAGAATTGATACTTACCGTGCAAGTGGTGCCGGAGGACAACATATTAATAAAACGGATTCAGCCGTTCGAATTACCCATATTCCAACGGGAACAATTGTTACATGTCAAAGTCAACGTAGTCAAATTCAAAATAGAGAACAAGCGATGATTATGTTGAAGAGTAAATTATTTGCTTTAATGGAAGAGAAGCAAGCAAAAGAATTAAAAGAAATTCAAGGAGAACAAAAAGAAATTGCTTGGGGTTCACAAATTCGTTCTTATGTTTTACATCCTTATTCTTTAGTAAAAGATAATCGATCTCTTTATGAATCAAATAATCCCAAGGATGTTTTAGATGGAAACCTTGATGATTTCATTTATGCTTATTTGAAATCTTCGTTAAAGGAGGGAAAGGATGAATAATAAATTATTTAAAAAAATAATAGAAATTATTATTATTGTTATTGGGAATGCTATTTTAGCTTTTGGTATTTGTGGTTTTATTACGCCTCATGGAATTATCGTTGGGGGAGCTTCAGGGATTGGTTTAATCGTTAAACAAATTACAGGAATTCCTTTATCCCTTGTTGTTTATGCTATCAATATCATTATGTTTATTATTGGTTATTATTATTTGGGAAAAGCCTTTGCTGCCAAGACCTTATTAAGTACTCTTATTTTCCCAACCTTTTTAACCTTCTTTGAAAATATGCCAAGTGTAACTCATTTAACAAGTGATTTACTTCTTTCATCTGTCTATGCAGGTATTTTTGTTGGTGGAGGATTAGGTTTGGTTTTAAGATTGGGAGCAAGTACGGGAGGAATGGATATTCCACCACTTGTTTTAAATAAAAAAACAGGCATTTCTACAACAATTTTAATTAATGGTTTTGATTGTGTTATTTTAGCTTTACAAGTTCCTTTTTCCAATGTTGAACAAATTCTTTATGGAATTCTTGTTGTTTTGATTACGGCTGTTGTTATGGATAAAATGATTTTATTAGGAGAATCAAAAATACAAGTTTTAGTAATTTCCCCTAAATGGAATGAAATCCAAGAAATGCTTTATGATCGTATTGATAGAGGATGTACACTTATGAATATTACCACAGGGTATAAAAAAGAAGAAATGTATGCGGTCATGTCTGTTGTTAGTCGTCGAGAGCTTGTTACACTCACTAATGAAATTTTGAAAATTGATGAAGCAGCATTTATTATTTCTAATGAAACCCATAATGTAAGAGGTCGAGGATTTACTTTACCAAATATTGATTTATAATAAAAAAATGCTTATTTTCTAAGCATTTTTTTTAATATTATTCTTTTTCTTAAAGCTTTTTTTCTTTTGCTTTTTTTGCTTTCTTTTATTTTTTCTTTTAAAAGTTTTTGTTCAAGTAATTGTTTTTGAAGCTGGATTTGAAGTTGTTCATCTTCTTGCTTTTTTTGTTCCATCTTTTTTTTGTAATCTCTTGCATATTGTTGAACAGTACGTTTTAAATGATTCAAATCATCATCATTATTATGATGTTTATTTGAATCATCAATGTCAACATAAAGTTCAACATAACCACATTTTGAACAATAACATGATTTGATTTCTTTATTTTCTTTTTGAAATTGCTCTTTTTTTATAATTAACTCTAAATAACTTAATGTATTAATTCCTTTATCTTTTACATAACAATTTGAAAATAAAGGTTCGTTACATCTAGGGCATATTCTCTTCATCTAGCCACTCCTTCAATAAACATATTATACCATGAAAAAACATAATTAATAGGGTCAATATACAAACAAATTCTACAAATTGTGTTATAATATCTAAGGGAGTTGAATAAAAATGATAAAACTTACAAATGTTACGAAAATCTATAAAACCGGTGTAAGAGCATTAAATGATGTAAATCTTACTATTGAGCCCGGTGAATTTGTATATGTCATCGGTACAACTGGTGCTGGTAAATCAACGTTTATTAAATTACTTTATCGTGAAGAAAAAGCAACTTCAGGTAAAGTTGAAGTTGTTGGTCAAGATGTTTCTAAAATTAGAAACAGCAAAGTTCCTTATTTTAGAAGAAATATTGGAGTTGTATTTCAAAACTTTAGATTATTACCTAAAAAAACAGTTTTTGAAAATGTGGCTTATGCTCTAGAAGTTATTGATACACCACGTGCAGAAATTAGAAGACGTGTACGTGCTACTTTAGAGCTAGTTGGTTTGGAGGATAAAGTTAATGCTTTCCCTCATGAACTTTCAGGTGGACAACAACAAAGAGTGGCAATTGCTAGAGCAATTGTTAACCGTCCAAAAGTATTGATTGCAGATGAACCAACAGGAAACCTGGATCCTGAAACATCTAAAGAAATTATCAATGTTTTATTACGTATTAATGAAGAACAAGGAACAACTGTCTTGGTTGTTACCCATGACCAAAAAATTGTACAAGAACATAAAAGACGTACAATTTTAATGGAAGATGGTTGCATTAATGCAGATACATCTCTAGGAGGTTATGATTTATAATGAAAGAATTAATAAGTTGTATTAAAAATTTACCCAAACATTTTAAAACATCTTTAGTAAACTTATGGCGTAATGGAGCAATGACTTTTTCATCTATTTTTGCTGTAACGATTACGTTATTACTTATTGGGGTTATTAGTGTTTTAGCGTTAAATGTTCAAGATATTTCAGCAAACATCGAAGAAGGTGTTCGTATTTATGTTAAACTTGAACGTTCTATTGATGAAAATGCAGAAAATGAAGTTGGCAAACAAATTAAACAATTAAAAGGAGTTGCCTCAGCTACATATTTTTCAAAAGATGAAGAGTTATCAAAATTAATAGATAAACAAGGGGAAGATGGAAAAGAATTATTTGAATCTTATCGTGATGATAACCCATTAGGAGCAGCTTATGAGGTTGAAGCTAAAGACCCAACAAAACTCGCTTCACTTGCGAAAAAAATCAAAGATATTCCTAATGTCAATTCAGTAAACTATGGTGGTGATTCTACACAATCAATGGTTTCTACCTTAAATACAATTCAAACAAGTGGAACAGTCTTTATTGTAGGACTTGTGATTGTTGCTTTATTTATGATTTCAAATACAATCAAGATTACTATTACAGCACGTTCTACAGAAATTTCAATCATGCGTATGGTTGGAGCAAGTAACTGGTATATTCGTATTCCATTTATGTTAGAAGGTATGCTTATTGGTTTATTTGGTGCGATTATTCCTATTTTCGTATTGGTTTATGGATATGGGGCTCTTTATAATTATACAGGTGGTTCTTTAATGTCATCAATGCTTGTATTAAAAGCGCCAATGCCATTTATCCGTGATTTCTCATTTATTTTAGCGGGCTTAGGTGCTGGTGTAGGTTTAATTGGAAGTTTTGTTTCAATTAGAAGATTCTTGAAATTCTAAAAGATTATCGTAGGATAATCTTTTTTCTTTATCTTTTTTTAGGTTTTCTATATAATAGTAAGAGAATTGTCGACAAAGGAGGCGATACCATGGCAAAAAATAGTTTTTTAAAGGAAGCGATGACTGAAAATCATCCTCAATATGAAAAAGCAATCCAAAGAAAAGAACCGCTTTATCAAAGAGAAAATGATTTAAGAAGCCCTTTTTCAAGAGATTATAATCGAATTATTTTTTCTTTAGCGTATCGACGTTTGAAACATAAAACACAAGTCTTTTTTGCGGTAGAAGATGATCATGTGTGTACAAGAAGTGAACATGTTAATCTTGTTGATTCTGTCAGTTATACCATTGCGAATTATTTAGGACTTAATACAGAACTTACACGCTCCATTGCAGTAGGGCATGATTTAGGACATGCACCTTTTGGCCATGGTGGAGAAAAAATCATTAATACACTTTGTAAAGAAAATGATTTACCCGCTTTTTGGCATGAAAAAAATAGCCTTTATTTTGTTGATGAAATTGATACGCTTGAAGATAATCACCACATTCGACGTAATTTAAATTTAACATATGCCATAAGAGATGGTATCATTTCCCATTGTGGTGAAATGAATCAAAAGTCTATTCAAAAAAGAAATGAATATATTGATTTAAAAGATTATCAATATCCAGGACAATACAATCCTTACACATGGGAAGGGTGTGTTGTTAAAATGTCGGATAAGATTGCTTATCTTGCACGTGATATTGAAGATGCATTAAGATTAAATATTATTGATGAAAAACAAGTTGAACAATTAAAAAAAGAAATCAATATGATTTCTAGTTATCATTTTGATGCAATAAATAATGGAACGATTGTTAATTATTTTATTTTAGATGTTTGTCAAAATTCTTCATTAGAGAAAGGAATTTGTTTATCAGATGAAGCTTTTGAAGTCATGAAGAAAATGATGTCATTTAATTATAAAAATATTTATTTAATTGATCGTATTGAAGTCCATACCAATTATGTTCAATTGATTTTAAATTCTATTTTTCAATTCTTGTATAAATATGAAACCATTGCGAAAGAACATCAAACAAATGTTATTGAAGCATTGAAAAAGGACCAAAAGAAATATCCAATAACGATTCAAGGATATATTCATTGGTTAGAAAAATATAGTCAAATGAGGGATTTTAAAAGAAATACCCATTATCAAAATCATATCATCTATGATTTTGATAATGATTCAAAAGCGATGGTCAAAAGTATTATTGATTACCTTTCAGGTATGTCAGATGCTTACATATTAAAAATATTTAATGAATTTATTTCATTTTCATAAAAGGAGAAGTTAAAATGCCAATTAAAATACCAAATGATTTACCAGCATCTAAGATATTAAAAGAAGAAAATATCTTCGTAATGGATGAAACAAGAGCACTTTCACAAAGAATTAGACCTTTAAAATTAATTATTGTTAATATCATGCCTACTAAAATTGTGACAGAAACACAATTATTAAGACTTTTATCTAATACACCTTTACAAATAGAAGTGGATTGGTTATGTATGGAAAGTCATAATTCTAAAAATACACCACAAGAACATTTAATGGAATTCTATAAAACATTTAATGAAATTAAAGATAATAAATATGATGGTTTGATTGTTACAGGAGCCCCTGTAGAAAAAATGAAATTTGAAGATGTTGATTATTGGGATGAACTTACAAAGATTTTTGATTGGGCCAATACACATGTCTTTTCATCATTTTTTATTTGTTGGGCTTCTCAAGCAGCACTTTATTATTATCATGGTGTCGAAAAATATGAACTTGAAGAAAAGTTAACAGGTGTTTATCAACATCATACCAATGAAAAGAAGATGAAAAGAAAGATTTTAAGAGGCTTTGATTTTCAATTCTACGCACCGCATTCAAGACATACAGCCGTTAGACAAGAAGATATTGAAAAGATTAATTCTTTAGATATTCTCGCAACTTCTAAAGATGCAGGGGTTTACTTAGTTGCTGAAAAAGATGGTTCGAGATTTTTTGTGACAGGACATCCGGAATATGATCCAGATACTTTAGATAAAGAATATCATCGTGATCTTGTTAAAGGGGATGAATGTGTCATGCCTAAAAATTATTATAAAAATAATGATGTAAATGGTGAAATATTGGTAAAATGGCGTAGTCATGCTTATTTGTTATTTTCAAATTGGCTTAACTATTATGTATATCAAAGTACACCATATAACTTAGATGATCTTGAAAAAATGAAGACGCCACAATAGGCGTCTTGTTTTTATCTAAAAAATATGGTAAATTATAATATGTAGTTGCGGCCGTGGTGAAATTGGTATACACGTAGGTTTGAGGGACCTATGGCTTATGCCGTGCCGGTTCAAGTCCGGTCGGCCGCACCAATTAGTCATTAACTTATCGTCTGATAAGTTTTTTTATTTACTAAAAAAGGCGCCGAAGCGTCTTTTGTTTTATTCTTTAATTAAATCATATATTGCTTTTGCAAAGATTTCTGTTGATTTTAATAAAGAATCAACTTTAATATTTTCATTATTACCATGAATGGCATTATCTTCACCTTTAAATTCACACCCAAAGGCAACACAATTTGGCATTGATTTAGCGTAAGTTCCGCCACCAATAGCTTGAGGAGCACTTGTTGTATCTCCTGAAACTTCTACATAAGCTTTGTGAAGTTTTTGAATAAGTTCACTGTTTGGGTCAACATATAAAGGTTCGTGAATATCACTTTCTAAAGTTAAACCATAAGAATGACATAATTCTTCAACATCATCAGCCATTTTCTTTAAATCAATTTCATGAGGGCAACGTAAATCCAATTCAATTTCAGCTTTTTCTTTGACATAACGAACAACACCTAAGTTCATTGTTAATTTACCCATAAGTCCTTCATGATTGATTTGTAAACCTTTTCCATCATAATCATTTAAGTAAGTTGCTATAAAGTGAACAAGTTTATTATTAATGATACTATCTAAGTAAGTTGCAAGTAAGCTTACTGCATTAATACCTTCTTCTGGTAAAGAAGCATGTGCACTTTTTCCTTTTAAGATAAGCTTAGTACAATTTCCTTCTTCTTCAATAACACCTGTTACATGATTCTTTTCTAAAAATTCTTTAAAAGAAGCTTCATATTGTTTATGATTCCCTTCAATGATTGCTTCACATTTTTCTGGAACGATATTTACACGATCTCCAGCGACCATTGCGACTAGACCATCCTTTTTAACATCACCTTTAATGTCAAAACGAACAATTCCTTTTTCTCCATAAACAACAGGAAATTCAGCATCTGGGGTAAATCCCATTGATGGGAATGGATTATTTTGGAAGTAATGGGCAACGCACGAAGAACCACGCTCTTCATCACAACCAAAGATGACACGAATTTTCTTTTTAACCGGTAAGTTTAAATCATGAATGATTTTTGCAGCATAGTACCCAGCAAGAAGCGGTCCTTTATCATCGGCTACACCACGACCATAAAGTTTATCATTGACTTGGACTACTTTAAATGGATCACTGTTCCATCCAACTTCATTAACAGGAACAACGTCTAAATGTCCTAGAATTCCAAAACTTTCTTCTTGATCACCGATATCGATATGTCCTGCATAGCCATGTTCATCATAAGTAACAAAACCATCGCGTTTTCCAATTTCTAACATGGCATCAAGAGCATTACGGCAAGCTTTACCATAGGGTTGGTTTTCACCTGCTGTTTTTTCATCGTAAACAGAAGGGATAGCGCATAACGTTTCGATATCTTGAATTAGCTGATCCTTTCTTTTTTCAACTTCTTCTTTAAAGTTAATCATTTTAAAATCACCTCGAATAATATTATACATTTTTCGTAATAATTTTTAAACAATTTTGATAAAATAATGTTATGATAGAAACAGTATAGGGAGGAATGTTTATGGAAAATATAAGATTTCACATTACTGTTAAGGGAATTGTCATTTATCATCAAAAAGTTTTATTGATGAAAAGGGTAAGACCTTCAACAGATGGACTCGGTTATTGGGAACTTCCTGGTGGTGGTTTGGAATATGGGGAAACACCAAACGACGCTTTAAAAAGAGAACTTAAGGAAGAAACGGGTTTATTAATCGATGTGGTTAAACCAGCGTATACATTTACTAAAATTAGGGAAGATTATCAGACTGTAGGAATTGGTTATTTAGCATATAGTCATGATGATCAAGTAACGATTTCTTTTGAACATACGGATTATAAGTGGTGTCCAATAGATGAATTAAAAGAGTATTTATGTGATGAAATCTATCAAGATATCGTTAATACATTAAAGGAATTTAAAAATATTTAAAGAGGTTAGTATGAATCAAGAAATTATTAAAACAATTAGTCAAGAATTAAATGTCGGTGTACATCAAATAGAAGCGGTATTATCTCTTTTAGAAGAAGGCAATACCGTTCCTTTTATTGCGCGTTATCGCAAGGAAAAAACAGGAGCCCTTGATGAAGATCAAATACGTACAATTGATAAATATTATCAATATCAAGTAAATCTTTTAAAAAGAAAAGAAGATGTTATTCGTTTAATTGAAGAAAAAGGAATGCTTAATGTACAATTAAAACAAGATATTTTAAAAGCAACACAATTAAGTGAAGTAGAAGATCTTTATCGTCCTTATAAAGAAAAAAGAAAAACAAAAGCGACAGCTGCTAAGGCAAAAGGATTAGAACCTTTATCAAAATGGATTCTTTCTTATAAAACAGGTGATCTTTTAGTAGAATCTAAAAAGTATTTAAATGAGGATGTTACAAGTGAAGAAGAAGCTATTCAAGGCGCTTTAGATATTATTGCTGAAGATATTGCGGATAACATCAAATATCGCAAATTCTTAAAAGATATGCTTTATAAAGGTGGTATTTTAACAACAAAAGAAAAGAAAAAACATGAAGATGAAAATAAAGTTTATGAAATGTATTATGATTATCATGAAAAAGTTAAAACTTTAGTATCTCATCGTATCCTTGCTATCAATCGTGCTGAAAAAGAAAAAGTCATCACAGTTAGTATTGAAGGAGATAAAGACTATTATCTTCAATATATTGTACGTGGTGTTACTAAAAATAAAGAAACAGCTATGTTGCCTTATATTCAAAAAGCAGTAGAAGATAGTTATCAAAGATTACTTTTCCCTTCTATTGAAAGAGAAATAAGAAAAGAACTCACAGAAAAAGCGAATGAACAAGCTTTAAAAGTTTTCTCGGTCAACTTAGAAAATCTTTTATTACAAGCACCTTTAAAAAATAAAATGGTTTTAGGTGTTGATCCCGCTTATCGTACAGGATGTAAACTTGCAGTCGTTGATCAAACAGGAAAAGTCTTGCATATAGATAAAGTCTTTATTACTTTACCTAAAGATAATTATGATAAAGATATTAAGATTTTATTAGATATTATTCAAAAATATCATATTGAAATCATTGCCATTGGTAATGGAACAGCTTCAAGAGAATCAGAAGCATTTATCGCTAAATTGATTCAAGAACATCATTTAAATGTTGAATTTGCGATTATTTCTGAAGCAGGAGCTTCAGTTTATTCAGCAAGTCAAATCGCTAAAGAAGAATTTCCAGATTATCACGTTGAAGAAAGATCAGCAGTTTCCATTGCTAGACGTTTACAAGATCCTTTAGCAGAACTTGTTAAAATTGAGCCAAAAGCAATTTCAGTGGGTCAATATCAACATGATATTCCTGAAAAAGATTTAGAAGAACAACTTGATTTCGTAGTAGAAAAAACAGTCAATAATGTTGGAGTTGATATTAATACAGCTTCAAAATCGCTTTTAAAGTATGTATCAGGTTTAAATGCAGGTGTAGCTCAACAAATTGTTTTATATCGTAATGAATTTGGTAAGTTTAATAATCGTCAAGAAATTAAAAAAGTTAAAAAACTAGGTGAAAAAACATATACACAAGCTATTGGTTTTTTACGTATTTTAGATGGTAATCAACCTCTTGATGCCACAGCCATCCATCCTGAAAACTATCAACAAGCACTTGCTTTGCTTCAATCATGCCATTTATCGCTTAATGATTTAGGAACAGATGCTTTAAAAGAAAAAATATTAAAAATTAATAAAAAAGAAGTTATAGAAACATTAAAAATAGACCAATATACATTAGATGATATTATTGATTGTCTTATTAAACCAAATCGTTCAATTCGCGATCAATATCAAACACCATTATTAAAAAAAGATATTCTTCATATTGAAGATCTAAAACCAGGAATGGTTTTAGAAGGAACGGTAAGAAATGTTGTTGATTTTGGAGCGTTTATTGATATTGGTTTAAAGAATGATGGTTTAGTGCATATTTCTAAAATGTCAAAACAAAGAATTAAACATCCATTAGATGTTTTAAGTATTGGAGATATTGTAGAAGTTAATGTCATCGATGTTGACTTAAAGAAAAATAGAGTAAGTTTAAGTATGATCTAGGTGATGGAGTGGCAAGAATCATTACAGTTATTTTATGTTTATTATTAACAGGGTGTCAAAGACAAGAAACACAGGTTTCTACTAGTGAAGATAATTTTACTTATCAGGAAATTGAAAAGTACTTTAAAGAATTTCAAACAGGAGATCTTATTAATATTGAAAACAGTCATTATATTTCAAATCTTGCAATACCAGGAAGATGGAAACATACCCTTATTTATTTAGGAACAGAAGCTCAAGTTCAAAAAATGATTTCGAAAGAAAGTCGCTATTATCAAAAAATAATGGAAATGTATTTAGATAAAGATGAAGTCGTAGTTTTAGATGCCAATGTTGGTGGTGTGCAATTACGCTATTTTAAACAAATGGCCAATCTTAAAGATGAATCTTATCTTAAATCGATGGTGTGTTATCGTTTTGTAAAAGAAAAAGAATTTATTAACCAATTTATTGAAAATGCATTAAGTTATTTGCATACACCTTATGATTATGAAATGGATTCAACAAATGATCAAAAGCTTTATTGTAGTGAACTTGTTGTTTGGAGTTTAAAAAAAATGAATATTGAATTTTCGCAGAATACAAAGCTTTTTCAATATACAATTATTTCTCCAACAGATTTAATCACAGACTTAAAAAGACAAAAAATGATTAAAAAAGTATTAATTTTAGAACAATAATGTTGTCTAGATAAGTAAGTTGATGTAAAATAATAAGTAGATATAAAAAAGAAGGAGAAATTTTCATGGCTATTGGTATTGTAAAGAATTTTAACAAAGATAAAGGATTCGGATTTATTAATATGGAAGGAGAAGATCGTGACATTTTCTTCCATTATTCTCAAATCGTTCAAGAAGGATTCAAAACTGTTGATCCAGGACAAAAAGTAGAATTTGAACTAGTTGAAGGTGATCGTGGTCTTCAAGCACACCAAGTTGTTAAAATTACAGAATAAGGACTTAGTCCTTTTTCTTTTTGTTTTTTTTGGTATAATAGCTTTGGTGATTTTATGAACAATACAAAAAAAGGAATGTTTTGTATCCTTTGTGCGGCTTTTTTCTTTGCAAGTATGAATGTTTGTGTAAAACTTGCAGGAAACTTGCCTTCTATTCAAAAAAGCTTTTTTCGTAATTTAATTGCAGCTTTATTTGCACTTATCATTCTATTGAAAAATAAAGAAGAAATATCTTACCAAAAGAAAGATCTTCCAATGTTGCTGTTGCGCTCTGTTTTTGGAACAATAGGAATTTTATGTAATTTCTATGCGGTCGACCATCTACTTGTTTCAGATGCTTCGATGCTTAACAAACTTTCACCTTTCTTTGTGATTATTTTTTCTTCCTTGTTTTTAAAGGAAAAAGCCAATTTTATTCAAAAATTGACAATTGTGATTGCTTTTATTGGAAGTTTATTTGTGATTAAGCCATCCATCAACTTTGTAAGTAATATGAACTCTTTTATTGGAGTCATGGGAGCGATGACGGCAGGAATTGCTTATACATGTGTTAGACAACTGGGAAAACAAGGTGTTGTAGGTGCTAAAATTGTCTTTTTCTTTTCTTGCTTTTCATGTTTATCGGTTGTGCCTTATTTGTTTTTTAATTATCAACCAATGTCTATGCAACAAGTTTTTTATTTATTAATGGCAGGACTTATGGCAGCGGGTGGACAATTTTCTATAACTAGTGCCTATACGTATGCCCCGGCTAAAGAAATATCGGTTTATGATTATACACAGGTTCTCTTTGCAGCTGTTTTAGGATTTGTTTTCTTAAAGCAAGTTCCAGATGTTTATAGCTTGGTAGGATATGTCATTATTATTGGAGTTGCTTTTTGGAATTTTCAAAGACAAAAAAAGATACAAAATTAAAAAATGTCCGTGCTGGACATTTTTTCTATTTTTCTAAATGTTTACAACTGTAATAAGAAGGAATACCATCTTTATAAGTCACATGCACTTCTCCTTGAATAAGAGGATAGAGGTAATCATAAAGTTCTTGAGTAATATCATTTCCTTCTTTATTGATCCATTCTACAGGAATTTTTTGTTCATAATTGGCAACTTCTCTTACATCGGTAGAAATGTAATCAATTTCATATGGATGGTTTGATAAACGTTTAAATCCCATTACATGCCCAGAAATATTTTCTAGAGCTTTATCAATAGCTTTAGAGCCAATGACAAATGATTCATTTAAATCGGTTTTACTTCCAATATGCATAGCACATCTTTGTAAAACATTTAATTCAATACTTCTTACTTTACATCCAAATTCTTTAAAGACTAAAGATTCAAGTAATTTACCTGTTCCTGAATGAAGGACGTGTCCAAAAGCATCTTTTTTGGCGTATTTACTATCATCATCAAGGAAGTGTCCGTTTTCATCACGAATACCTTCAGATACCGCAATAACAACACAGCGTTTTCTTTTCATAACTTCATGGATATCCGCTAAAAATTTATCTTTATTGAAAACAACTTCAGGTAAATAAATTAAATCAGGGGCAACGTTATATTCGTTTCTCGCTAAAGCTGCAGCCGCTGTTAGCCAACCAGCATTTCTTCCCATGATTTCAATAATTGTAACGGATTGTAATTGATAAATTAAACTATCATGTACAACTTCTAAAATAGAAGCAGCAACATATTTAGCAGCAGAACCAAATCCAGGTGTATGATCTGTTCCCATTAAATCATTATCAATTGTTTTAGGAATACCGATGAAATGAATATCGCTATTAATATATTTAGCGTAATCATCTAATTTCATAACAGTATCCATAGAATCATTACCACCAATATAGAAAAAGTCAGTAATTTCTAATTCTTTTAAGATTTTAAATAATTTAACATAAGTATCTTCATCATCTTGAAAAGTAGGAAGTTTATAACGACAAGAACCTAAATACATGGCAGGTGTTTGTTTTAAAGCGTTGATTTTATCACCATCATCAAATTCTTCTAATAAGTCCATATATCTTCCTTCTAATAGACCTTTGATACCGTTAATCATCCCATAAACATTGTCAAATTCTTCGGATGATTTAGCACGATGAATAATCCCAGCAAGACTAGCATTAATTGCGATTGTGGGTCCTCCAGATTGTCCAATAATACAGTTTCTTTTCATATTCTTCTTTATCTCCTTTTAACGAATCTATTTTAACATTTAAAAACATTAAAAAAAAGAGCTAGCTCTTTTTTTGTCGAATTTTAAAGAAGATAAGATAAATGATTAAACATCCTAAAAGGAAAAGGGTAATAAAGTAAAGATAAAGTTGTTGATGATTCTTTTTAGAAATAACATGAAAAGATAAATCAACTTGATTGATAAAAACATCAAAGAGATTAATAGTAAGCGTGTTATTTAAATATTTTCCGTAATTGCTGTAAGTGATGGTTCCTGGCATAATGACTTTCATTTGACAAAGAGCATCACTTGAATCAAGGAGCTTTAAAGTGCTTTTATAATGATTGAGTTCACTGATATCTAAAAGAGAGGAATCAATTGAAATAGTTAAATCATATTGATTTTTTTTCTTTTTTAAGGTGGTGATTTCTTTAGTAAAAGAACTAGGAGCAATGAGTTGGAAACCAACATATTTTTGATTTTTTTGAGTTTTATTAAGATCATGAATTTCCCATTGTTTAAAAAGATCGTAGGAAGTAATTTGTTTTTTTATTTCTTTAATGTTCATATTGTATTTTTTAAGAGTATCTTCTTCAATACAAAATTCGGTTTCAAGTTTAGGTGAAGTTGTTTTTGAATAATCTAACAAAAGAGTACATTCAACACACCCTGTTAAAAAGAAAGAAAGGAAGCAAAGAATAAGTATTTTTGTAAATTTATGCATAGAAACCTCCAAGTAAGTCTTATTATTTAAAAATAGATTTGTTATAATTATTAACAGAAATAGAGTATTTAAATACATTTTTAGTTCATATTTCTATTATAAAATAAAAATGGTGGTAAAAATGAAAATTGATATTGTTTGTACAACAAAATCTAAATATATAAAATGTGTTGCTGATGAAATGGCACGCTGGGTAAAAACTTATGTGCATGATTTGAAAGATTATCATGAAAATGAGTGTGTTGATTTATTAGTGATTGGTTTTGATGATACGTTGTTTGAAGATAAAGAACTTTTAAATTTTATTCAATCACTTAATCGTCAAAAGATAAAAAATGTTGCTTTAATCAATTGTTTTTATATCAATAATAAACAGCTTATGAAGATTATAAAACTCTGCCAGGATCAACAACTTCCATTGATGAGGGAACAATATACCTTTAAGATGTCTTTTGATCAAAGAAAAGAAATTAATCCTCTTATTATTGATAATGCTAGGCTTTATATAGAAGATATGGTAAATGTTATACGAAATTATTATTAGGAGCGAGGCTCCTTTTTTATTTTCTTACTGTAATAAAAAAATATTAAATTAATAAAATTATATTGACTATAATTTATCACTATGATATATTCTTATCAAGATTTCTAAAAGGGAATGGAAATCAATTAAAAAGGGGGAAAACTTATGAAAAAACTTGAAATCATTATTAGACCAGAAAAGTTAGAAGATTTAAAAGATATTTTAACAGTTTCTGGGGTAACAGGGATGATGATTTCCAATATTATGGGGTTTGGAAATCAAATGGGTTATACACATCAATATCGAGGTGTCACATATTCTGTTAATCTTGTTTCAAAGTTAAGGGTTGAAACAGTTGTTAAAGATGAAATAGTTCAAGAGATTATTGATAAAGTAACAAAAACTTTATCAAGTGGAAACGTAGGAGATGGAAAAATCTTTGTTTATCCAGTCGAAGAAGCAATTCGTATTCGTACAGGAGAAACAGGAGAAAACGCATTATAAAAAATTGAGGGGGATTTTATTATGAGTGAGACATTTAGTGTATGGTTTCTAATTGGTGCAGCATTAGTGTTCTGGATGCAAGCTGGATTCGCCATGGTAGAAGCTGGATTTACAAGATCAAAAAATACAGGAAACATCATTATGAAAAACTTGATGGATTTTTGTATAGGAACATGTACTTTTATCTTAATTGGTTTTAGTTTATTGTTAGGAGAAGATTTACTTGGTTTTATTGGTAAACCAGGATTTGATATATTTACAAATTATGCAAATTTTGATTTTTCAAACTTTGTCTTTAACTTAGTGTTCTGTGCAACAACAGCCACTATTGTTTCAGGGGCAATGGCAGAAAGAACAAAATTCTTATCTTATTGTGTTTATTCAGGCGTTATTTCCGCCCTTATTTATCCAATTGAAGCGCATTGGATTTGGGGTGGTGGATGGTTATCACAACTTGGTTTCCATGATTTTGCAGGATCATGTGCAATCCATATGGTTGGTGGTATCTCCGCATTAATTGGTGCTAAAATCTTAGGACCACGTATTGGTAAATTTGATACAGATAAAAATGGAAAAGTGATTAAAGTTAATGCAATTCCAGGACATAACATTACAGCAGGGGCTTTAGGTGTCTTTATTCTTTGGCTTGGTTGGTATGGATTCAACGGGGCAGCGGCTACAACTGTAGCACAACTTGGTTCTATTTTCGTAACAACAACAGTAGCTCCAGCAATTGCAACTGTTTCTTGTTTAATTTTTACTTGGATCAAATATGGTAAACCTGATGTGGGTATGTGTTTAAATGCATCTCTTGCAGGGTTAGTTGCTATTACTGCTGGATGTGATGTAACAGATGTTTTAGGATCAATTATTATTGGTACTGTTGCAGGATTACTTGTTTGTTTTGGAGTTTGGTTTTTAGATTATAAATTACACATTGATGATCCAGTAGGTGCTGTTGCTGTACATTGTTGCAATGGTATTTGGGGAACAATTGCTGTTGGTTTATTCGCAACTACTTCAGCTCCAGAAAGCACTTTTACTGGTTTATTCTATGGTGGTGGATTTGATTTATTAATTAAACAATTAACAGGTATTGTATCTGTTGGTATCTGGACAGCAATCACTATTACAATTACTTTCTTTATTATTAAAAAGATCTTTGGTTTACGTGTATCAGAAAGAGAAGAAATCATTGGTTTGGATATTGAAGAACATGGATGTGAAGCTTATCCAGAATATATTAAAAAATAATTTTTTAAGAGTCATTAAATTGACTCTTTTTTATTGTAGAAATAAACAAAGTAGATTATACTTTTCATGGGTGAGGGGAGTATATGAGTAAAAGATTAGAACAGTATTTTTATTTAGTTTTAGGTTCAACATTATTGACATTAGGGATTTGGTTATTTGTGACACCAAATCAAATTAACTTTGGGGGAATGATTGGGTTAGCTCAATTAATTGATTATTTTATACATAAGTTTTTGGTTTTACCAAAATCATTGAATACATTAGGAATGATTAATCTATTAATGAATATTCCATTATTTATCTTTGGTTATAAAATCATGAATAAAGAATTTTGTTTTAAAACGATTATTTCATTAATTATTCAAACGATATTACTATCTATTCTTCCAGTAATTAAAGAACCTATTGTTGAAGATGCTTTATTAAATGTTGCCTTTGCAGCTATCATTTGTGGAATTGGCGTTGGTTTAGCACTTCGTAGTAGTGGTTGTTGTGGTGGTATTGATATCGCGACAGTTTGTATAGTTAAGAAAAATCCGGATTTTAAAGCAGGACAGCTTTCTATAATATTTAATGTTGTTTTATTTGGGGTATGTTTATTTATCTATGATATTAAAATTATTATGTATTCGATTGTCTTTGTCGCCATCCTTTATACAACAGCAGATAAGTTCCACTTACAAAATATCAATGTGGCGGTATTAATATTTACAAAAAATAAGGAAATAAAAGAAGTAATTATGAAACAAATGGGTAGAGGGGTTACCTATTGGATGGGTAAAGGTGCTTATACAGAATCAGAACAAGAAATTCTTTATGTGGCTATCAATAAATATGAAATCCAACAATTAAATAAAATTGTTTCATCACTTGATCCAAAAGCGTTTGTGACATTAGCACAAGGACCGATGGTTCATGGTGGCTTTGAAAAAAGATTATAAAAAAACGTTTCGAAAGAAACGTTTTTTAATACAAAATTTAAATAAAAAAATGGTGGTTCCGGGCGGAATCGAACCACCGACACGAGGATTTTCAGTCCTCTGCTCTACCGACTGAGCTACGGAACCATCATTTGGCGGTCTGGACGGGACTCGAACCCGCGACCTCCGCCGTGACAGGGCGGCATTCTAACCAGCTGAACTACCAGACCATTTTGGTTGCGGGAGAAGGATTTGAACCAACGACCTTCGGGTTATGAGCCCGACGAGCTACCAGACTGCTCCATCCCGCGATATTAAATTTTAATAAATGGCGGAGATTGAGGGATTCGAACCCCCGCAGGA
>NZ_PYLP01000009.1 GCF_003024675.1 Faecalibacillus faecis
TCCTGCGGGGGTTCGAATCCCTCAATCTCCGCCATTTATTAAAATTTAATATCGCGGGATGGAGCAGTCTGGTAGCTCGTCGGGCTCATAACCCGAAGGTCGTTGGTTCAAATCCTTCTCCCGCAACCAAAATGGTCTGGTAGTTCAGCTGGTTAGAATGCCGCCCTGTCACGGCGGAGGTCGCGGGTTCGAGTCCCGTCCAGACCGCCAAATGATGGTTCCGTAGCTCAGTCGGTAGAGCAGAGGACTGAAAATCCTCGTGTCGGTGGTTCGATTCCGCCCGGAACCACCATTTTTTTTATTTATAAAATATTTAATTTTTTTATCTTTAAAGGAGAAAAGTTATGTTTAAATATAAAGATTTAAGAATGGTTGTTATTTCTATTATTTTGGTTGTTTTATGTGTGTTTAGTGGGATTCATTTTCGTTATGATCATATGAAGCTTATCGTTGTTTTATTACTGGCATTAAGTGTTATACCAACGTTGATCGTTCGTTTTAATGCCTCGGTATTTGAAGATGGTATGTTGATTTATACGTTTAGAGGAATTGCTATTTTACCACAAATGATTGAGTTTAAAGATTTAACATCGTATAAACTTCTTTCAAAACATGTTTTAGAATTACAATCTCAAAATAAAACAAAAAAAATCTATCTTGTAAATGCGATTGCTTTTTATAAAGAACTTGATGATCGATTTACTCAATACAAAAATGGACAAGAGATTTAATCTCCTGTCCATTCTTTTTTACTTATTAATAGATTCCTTGAGAAATCATTGCTTCTACTACTTTTTCAAAACCAGCAATATTAGCACCTTTGATTAAGTCAAATCCTAATCCATATTTTTCAGCAGCTGCAACAGAGTTATTAAAGATTGATTTCATGATATTATGCAATTTTTCATCAACTTCTTCACTTGACCAGTTATATCTCATAGAGTTTTGAGACATTTCTAATGCTGAAACAGCAACTCCACCAGCGTTAGCAGCTTTTGCAGGTCCTAAAGTACCTCCGTTTGCTGTAAAGTAAGCAATTGCTTCAGGTGTACTTGGCATGTTTGCACCTTCGATAATGTATTTACATCCATTAGCGATTAATTGTTTAGCTTCTTCTTCACCGATTTCATTTTGAGTAGCACAAGGGAAAGCCATATCTACTTTTAATCCCCATGGTTTTTCACCAGGATGGAATTCGCATCCAAATTTTTCTGCATAGTCTTTTAATTTAACATCATTTGATGAACGAATTTTTAATAAGAAATCAATTTTTTCATCAGTATTGATTCCTTCTGGATCATAGATATATCCATCTCTACCAGAAATAGAAACAACTTTTGCTCCATATTCTTTAGCTTTGATACATACACCCCAAGCAACGTTACCATATCCAGAAACAGCAATTGTTTTTCCTTCATAAGTATCGTTAAAATGAGCTAATACTTCTTTACCGTAGTATACAGCACCAAATCCAGTAGCTTCTGGTCTAATTAAAGAACCACCATAAGTCATTCCTTTACCAGTTAAAACACCGTTTTCATAGGCATCTTTAATACGTTTGTATTGACCAAATAAATATCCGATTTCTCTACCACCAACACCGATATCTCCAGCAGGTACATCAACGCTAGGTCCAATGTGACGATATAATTCAGTCATGAATGATTGACAGAATCTCATAACTTCAGCATCTGATTTACCTTGTGGGTCAAAATCAGAACCACCTTTACCACCACCGATAGGAAGTGTAGTTAATGAGTTTTTGAAAATTTGTTCAAATCCTAAGAATTTAATAATTCCAAGGTTAACAGAAGGGTGGAATCTTAAACCACCTTTATAAGGTCCAATTGCACTAGAGAATTGAATACGATATCCTCTGTTTACTTGAACTTTACCTTGATCATCCATCCAAGGTACTTTAAACATTAAAGTTCTTTCTGGTTCAGTTAATCTTTCTAAAATAGCCATATCTTCATATTCAGGATGAGCTTTGATTACTGGTTCTAAGCTTTCTAATACTTCTTCAACAGCTTGAATAAATTCAGGTTGATCAGCATTTTTAGCTTTTAAATTTGTTAATACTCTTTCAATATATTCCATTGTCATATCCTCCTATCGCTATGATACATCTTTAATAATAATAAATGAATAAATTAAGAAAAAGTTATCACATAAATAAGTTATCGTGATAATAAAAACACTTCATAATGTGTTTTATCACGATAAAAATTGTATACAATTGATTATCATTTTATTTAATTTACTTTAAAATAAAAAAGTGGTGTAGGTAAACAACTACAATGATGTTAAATGTATACAATATATAGTTTAAAAGATAAAATAATTCATAAAAATACATAATTGTCTTTTCTTTGTATACAATCTATGCTAGAATAAAGCACAACAAGAGGTGATTACTATGAAAAGACTAAATAACACACAATTACATCACCATCATTGGATCGAGTAGGGTTATATCATTTATGATACAGCCCATTTTGTCTATCGCAAATAAGCTGTATCTAATGATATTGAAACGAGTCATTAGATGACTCGTTTTTTTAGTAATAAGGGGGATTTTTATGGAAGAGTTTAAATATTTGATACCTGAAGAAAGCATTGATGCAATTATTACAAATGTAGAAAAATTAAGGGAAATTGAAAATCATTTACGACATGTTTTTTCAAATCATGGGTACAATGAAGTGTTGATGCCATCATTTGAATATGTTGATTTATATACAAAATTGGATTGTGGTTTTACGGTTGATAAGATGTTTCAATACATCAATCACGAAGGTAAAAATGTTGCAATGCGTTTAGATTTTACAATTCCACTTGCCAGACTTTATGCTAATAGTGCTAATGTTGGGGAAGCACGTTACAGTTATTTTGGAAAAGTGTATCGTAAAGAAACAATGCATAAAGGAAGAAGCAGTGAGTTTTTTCAAGGTGGTGTAGAATTAATGAATAAGCCAGGACTTCAAGGAGATAAGGAAGTTATGACAATGATTCAAGAATCTTTACCAGGAATTTCATTAAAAAATATTCTTTTAGAATTGGGCTCTGCTAAATTCTATAATCGTTTATTAGAATTAGTGGGAAATCAAAGAAATGAATTAGAAGATATTTTAAGATTAAGAGATATTAGTGAAATGAAACGTTTTGTTTCTAAGAATGATTTTGGAGATAGTTTAAATCAATTGTTGCTATCTTTACCAACATGTTTTGGAAATATTGATTTACTTCATCAAATGATGAAAACATGTCAAGATTCTGTTTTATTAGGGGCATTACAAGAATTAAATGATTTATATGAATCATTAGAAAGTAAAGAAGGCATTATTTTTGATTTAGGAATGGTTCCAACGATGAAATATTATACAGGTTTTATGATTAAAGGTTATAGTGATCAAAGTGCGAATCCAATTTTATCGGGAGGACGATATGATGATTTACTTCCAAGATTTAATGTTGAAAAAACAGCCGTTGGATTTTGTTTTCATATGAACCATATTTTAAAAGCCATTGAAAAAGAGGGAGAGTAATATGATTAAAATAGCGATTACTAAAGGAAGAATTGAAAAACAAGTATGTAAACTTCTTTCAGAAGCAGGGTTTGATATGGAACCTATTTTTAATAAAAATCGAGAATTATTAATTGAAACAAAAGATGGAATTTCAATGATTTTTGGAAAACCAAATGATGTAGTTACATTTTTAGAACACGGCATTGTTGATATTGGCTTTGTAGGAAAAGATACATTAGATGATGTTGATTTTGAAGATTATTATGAACTTCTTGATTTGGAAATAGGAAAATGTTATTTCGCGGTAGCTGCTTATCCAGAATATCGTGATAAAGTGTTCAATCGTCGTAAAAAGATTGCCAGTAAATATACAAATGTGGCAAAAAAATATTTTGCTTCTAAACAAGAAGATGTAGAAATTATTAAATTAGAAGGATCAGTTGAACTTGGACCAGTAACAGGTATTTCTGATGCTATTGTTGATATTGTAGAAACAGGATCAACGCTTAAAGCAAATGGCTTAGAAGTAATTGAAAAAGTAAGTGATATTTCGACAAGGATGATTGTTAATAAGGTGGCTTTTAAATTTAAAAAAGATGAAATCATGAATATCGTAAATCAATTAGAAAAAGTAATAGGGGGAAATCAAAATGCTTAAAGTAATTCAATATGATGGGAATTTAAAAGAAATTGCAAAAAAACTAAATAATCGTAAAGAAGAAATTTCAATTGAAGTTAATAATGCAGTCAGTGATATTATTGAAGATATTAGAAAAAATGGAAATCAGGCATTAATTGATTATTGTCAAAAATTTGATGGTTATCAAATAAAAGATGAAAGTGATTTTGTGGTATCAAATCAAGAAAAAGAAGAAGCTTTAAAACAAGTTGATCAAGATTACATAAGAATCTTAGAAAGAACAAAAAAACAAATTACTGAGTTCCATAAAAATCAAATTGATAAATCATGGTCTTTATATAAAGATAACGGAGTGATCATGGGACAAATGGTACGTCCAATTGAAAGAGTTGCTTTATACGTTCCAGGTGGAACAGCAGCTTATCCTTCAACTGTTTTAATGAATGCCATTCCTGCAAAACTTGCAGGAGTTACAGATTTAGTGATTATTACACCAGTTAAAGCAGATGGAAAAGTCAATCCAGTAATTGTCGCTGCTGCAAAAGTTTCAGGAGTGGATACCATTTATAAATTTGGTGGAGCCCAAGGGGTTGCTGCGATTGCTCATGGTACTGAAACAATTGAAAAAGTAGATAAAATCGTAGGTCCAGGAAATATCTTTGTTGCGACAGCTAAAAAATTAAGTTATGGGGTTGTTGATATTGATATGGTGGCAGGGCCGAGTGAAGTTTTAGTGATTGCTGATGAAAAAGCAAATCCAAAATATATTGCTGCTGATTTAATGTCACAAGCAGAACATGATAAACTTGCCAGTGCTATGCTTGTTACAACTAGCGAAGAACTTGTTGAAAAAGTTAATGTTGAATTAAAAAGACAAGTGGCTTATTTATCACGTAAAGAAATTATTGAAGAATCTCTTAAAAACTATGGAGGAGCTATCCTTGTTAAAGATTTAAAAGAAGCCTTTGATGTATCTAATTATTTAGCACCAGAACATTTAGAAGTTTTAGTAGAAAATCCAGTTAATACACTTCCTTCTATTAAAAATGCAGGTTCTATTTTCCTTGGTGAATATTCTCCAGAACCTCTAGGAGATTACATGTCAGGAACAAATCATGTTTTACCAACAGGAGGAACAGCTAAATTCTATTCAGCTTTAGGTGTTTATGATTTTGTTAAATATTCATCATATAGTTATTATCCAAAAGAAGTATTAGAAACTTTCAAAGATGATGTCCAAACTTTCGCAAAAAGTGAAGGTTTAGATGCACATGCAAATAGTATTGCTGTACGTTTTGAGGAGGAATAACAATGAGAAAAGCACAACTAGAAAGAAATACGAATGAAACACAAATTGAATTAGAAATTAATTTAGATGGAACCGGAAAAGCACAAATTCAAACAGGAATTGGTTTCTTTGATCATATGTTGACTTTGCTTGCCTTTCATAGTGAAATGGATATTAAGATGATTTGTCATGGTGATTTAGAAGTTGATAGTCATCACAGTGTAGAAGATATGGGAATTGCTTTAGGTAAAACGATTTTAGAAGCTTTAAATGATAAAAAAGGAATTACACGTTATGGACATTTTACAATACCTATGGATGAAGCATTAGTAACATGTGATTTAGATATTTCAGGAAGAAGTTTTCTTGTCTTTAATGTGGATATTCCTAAAGTTAATTTAGGGAATTATGAAAGTGAAATGACAGAAGAATTTTTTAGAGCAGTTGCTTATAATATGAATGCAACATTGCATATTAATGAAGCTTATGGAAATAATGTCCATCATGTCATTGAAGCATGTTTTAAAGCTTTTGGTAGAGCTTTAAAAGAAGCAGTACGTATTGATGAAAAAAATAAAGACAAAGTTATTTCTTCAAAAGGGGTTTTATAAATGATTGTAATTATTGATTATAATGTGGGAAATTTAAAAAGTGTTACAGGTGCTTTTAAAAGAATTGGTTTAGAAGCTATTGTTTCTCGTGATGAAAAGGTAATAAGAGAAGCAAAAGGAATTGTTTTACCAGGAGTAGGAACGTTTCCTACAGCAATGAAAAATTTAGAAAGGTTTCATTTGGTTAGTCTTTTAAAAGAAAGAAAAGAAGCTGGAATTCCAATTCTAGGTATTTGTTTAGGAATGCAAATTCTTTTTGAAAAAGGCTATGAGGTAGAAGAAACAAAAGGATTAGGATTTATTCCAGGTTATGTAAGTTATATGGATATTGATGAAAAGATTCCTCATATGGGATGGAATCAATTACATAAAACACAAAATCATCTTTTACTTAAATATGTTCATGAAAATGAAGATGTTTATTTTGTTCATTCTTACATGGCTCATGTAAGTGATGAAAATCTTGTGGCTTATAGTGATTATGGTTCAACAAAAGTAACAGCACTTGTCCAAAATGGAAATGTTATGGGATGCCAATTCCATCCAGAAAAATCAGGCAAAGTCGGACAAAATATATTACGTGCATTTAAGGAGATGGTAGAATGTTAGTGATTCCAGCAATTGATTTAAAAGATGGACAAGCGGTTCGTCTATTTAAAGGCGATTATCAACAAAAAACAGTATATAGTGATCATCCTGAAGAGTTAGCTCAAACATTTGAAGAAGCTGGTGCCAAGTTTTTACATGTTGTTGACTTAGATGGGGCAAAAGATGGACAAGCTAAAAATTTAGAAACAATCAAAAAAATAAGAAAACAAACATCAATGAAAATAGAATTAGGTGGCGGTATTCGTGATTTAAAAACTGTACAACTTTATTTAGAAGAAGTAGGAATTGATCGTGTTATTTTAGGTACGGCTGCTTTGGAAGATCCTGAATTTTTAAAAACTGCTTTAAAACGCTATGGAAGCGAGAAAATTGTTGTTGGTGTTGATGTTAAAAATGGTTTTGTTTCTACGGCAGGATGGTTAGAAACAAGTCAAACACCTTATTTAGAATTTATTCAATTTTTAGAAAAAATTGGTGTTCAATATATTGTGGCAACAGATATTTCTAAAGATGGTACTTTAATGGGACCTAATTTTGATATGTATGATCAAATTGCAAAAACAAGTTCAATTCAATTTGTTGTTTCAGGTGGTATTAAGGATTTTGATAATATTAAAAAGGTGGCTGAAAAAGGGTATTATGCCTGTATTGTAGGAAAAGCCTATTATGAAAAGAAAGTAGATTTAAAGGAGACAATACAATGCTTACAAAACGTATAATTCCTTGTTTAGATATAAAAGATGGAAAAGTGGTTAAAGGAGTCAACTTCGTCGGTTTAAAAGAGGTTGGAGATCCTATTGAACTTGCTAAAAAATATGATTTACAATGTGCAGATGAAGTAGTATTTTTAGATATTACAGCATCTTATGAAAATCGAAATATCATGAAAGATATTATTGAACGTGGTGCTTCAGAACTTACAATTCCTCTTGCTGTTGGGGGAGGAATTAGAACATTAGATGATTTTAGAATGATTTTAGCTTCTGGGGCAGATAAAGTTTCTGTCAATTCGGCGGCTATTAATAATCCACAATTAATCAAAGAAGCTGCTGATGAATTTGGTGTGCAATGTGTTGTTATTGCGATTGATGCAAAAAAAAGAGATGACCAATCAGGTTGGGATGTTTATGTCAAAGGTGGACGTGAAAATACAGGACTTGATTTAATCGAGTGGGTAACAAAATGCGAAAACCTAGGGGCTGGAGAAGTGTTATTAACTTCAATGGATGCCGATGGAACAAAAGCAGGGTATGATTTAGATATGTTAAATGCGGTATGCAATGCGGTAGATATTCCTGTTATTGCTTCAGGAGGTTGTGGAAGTATTCAAGATATTATTGAAGTATTTGAAAAAACAGATGTTGATGCAGCTTTAGTTGCTTCTTTATTCCATTTTAATGAAGCAACAGTAGAAGAGGTAAGGAACGAATGCAGAAAACACGGTATTAACGTAAGGAGAGCAATGTAATGAGACCAAATTTTAAAAAAATGGAATTAATTCCAGCAATTGTACAAGATTATCAAACAAAAGAAGTGTTGATGTTAGCTTATGTCAATGAAGAAGCTTATGATAAAATGCTAGAAATCAATCAAACTGTATTCTATTCAAGAAGTCGAAAAAAATTATGGCATAAAGGGGAAGAATCAGGGCATTTTCAAGATATTAAAGGAATCTATTTAGATTGTGATTTAGATACACTTTTAATTTATGTAAAACAAACAGGGGTTGCTTGTCATACAGGCGCTTATTCATGTTTTTTTAATGAAGTAAAACCTTATGATACGAGAAATATCTTTAGTGAACTTGAAAAAACAATTGAAGACCGTAAAATTCATCCGGTTGAAAAATCTTATACAAATTATTTATTAAATGAAGGTGTTGATAAGATTTGTAAAAAGGTTGGAGAAGAAGCAAGTGAAACAATCATTGCAGCTAAAAATGATGATAAAGATGAATTAGTTGGTGAAATTTCTGATTTATTATTCCATACCTTTGTTTTAATGAATGATCGTGGTGTAAAACTTGAAGATATTGAAAATAAATTGAAAGAAAGACATAAAGTGGTAGGAAATAAAAAAGAATTTCATACACGTGGTGAATATTAAATAGCTATGCGAAATATTTCGCATAGCTATTACTTTGTAAAAGAATTATTGAATTTAAATAAAAAAGTCTAAACATGAATTATACTGTTTAGACTATTTTATCAATTGGTCTCCCCGCACGGTCTCGAACCGTGGACCCTCTGATTAAGAGTCAGATGCTCTACCAACTGAGCTACGGAGAGATAACAAAGTTATTTTAATACAATAAAAGTATAAAATCAATATTTTTTTACCATTTTAATTATCAATTACAATAATTCCATTTCTATTATAAATCGTTGTGTATATGTTCACAATATATTTAGAGATACTTTGTTTATATAATATTTCTAAAAGGAGTGCATATAAATGATAGATTACTCACCACTATGGAAAACAATGGAAGAAAAGAAAGTATCACAATATACCCTTTTGAAAAAGGGTGTTGATAATAAAACATTAAATAGACTTAAACACAATGAAAATATTACTGCACTCACAATCGAAAAGCTCTGTATAATTCTAGAATGTACTCCAAATGATGTGTTAACATTTACAAATGAATAACTTACGAAACTTCTATATGTAGTAGAAGTTTTTTTATTTTAGTAATATTTATTCTTTGCTTTAAAAATGAGGTCTTAAAAATAAATTACAGGATTCTTGTTTTTGACGACATATTTTGCGGTTATTTAAAAAAATGTATGCTATAATGTGAAAAGGAGGGGTGATCTTTATGTTTTATAGTCAAACATGTGAAAATATACAATTAATTGTTTTTACTTTGGATGGTGGTTTGTTAGATATTAATAGACTTAGATATAACTACTATCGAAGTACATGTGAAACATATCATAAAAATGCATCCCGTGAAGAATTTTCTAAAATGCTTGGTAATATGAATACGATGTATGACCATTCATTATTAGAGAATATTATTCCTGCAAAAGAGTTTAATAAAGCGGTTGAAAAGGATCTTTTTGAATATATTAAATTAAAACCTTCTATTAAAAGAGAAGGAGTTGATGAACTTATTCAATATTGTAAACAAAAGAATATGAAAATAGCTGTGTATACGACACATAAAACAAAAAGAGCAATTCAATATCTACAACTTACAGGATTGTATGAAAAGATAGATTTTTTAATTGGGGGAGATAGCCATTTAAAGCCACTTCCTCATTGTCAAATGTTGGAGGTAACCTGTCAACAAATGGATATTGAGCCAAGTCATACAATGATTGTTGCTAATTTTGAATCAATGGTTGAAGCAGCAAATAAACTTCTTGCTAATGTAATTTATATGCCAGATCTTTCACCGGCAACAGAAAAAATAAAAGCAAGTGTTTATAAAGTAACGAAAAATCCTTTAGAAATCATGAATATGTTTCTGTTTTCTAAGTATGATTCTGTAGAGATGTTTTCTCCAATCTTAGGAATGAATGCGAATATGGATTTAGATACTTTAACACAAACAAGAGACAAACTTTTAGAGAAATACAAAGATGATGAACAATTAATTGGACTTGTTAATAAAACTTATGATTATTTTAATGAAATTTTATTAAAACAATTTTTAATAGAAGAACTTGAAAAAAATGAGAAAAAACATTTTTCTTTCGATGATGAAGATAGTACTTTAAAAGGAAAACAAAATATTGAAATGTTTGAAGAAGAAAATAATCAAGAAGAAATGATAAAAGAGGAAGCAGAGGTACCTTTTCTAGATGAAAAAAAAGATTTATTTCAAGAACAATCTGTTTTAAAGAATACAACTTCAATTGATCCTAAAAGAATTAATGAATTAATGGATATTATTAATGGCAATGCAGAAGCTGAAGAAAATGTTGAAACAGAAGAAAAGGTAGAAGAGGTAAAAGAAAAAGACAAAAGTAAAATGGATACTTTTATGGATGGAGTTTATAATTTGTTGATATCAATTATTCTTGTTTTTGCTTTTTTGATTTTTCGTATTATTTTACAAGAGTTTATCATTTCTATACCATCTTTAAATTCAATGGCTATAACTCTTGAAAAAGGCTACTTAAAAATTCTAGAAGTATTATTTGGCTTTGTTTTTAATTCATTGCATATGTTATTTAAAATCGTACCTACATATAAAGTATTTGTTTATCAAAATTCTTTACTTTCACCGATGGCGGTGCTTTGTTTATTTTCAATTATTTTAATTTTTATCATTATTTCTATGATTAAAGGAATGATCAATCTTATAAAAAATAAAGACTAAATGTTTCAAATGAAAATTTGAAACATTTTTAAAAAAACTATTTACAAATTGATAATTAGATGGTATTATTAACTGGCACTGATGTGATGGAGACATACTCAAGAGGCTGAAGAGGCGCCCCTGCTAAGGGTGTAGGTCGGGAAACTGGCGCGAGGGTTCAAATCCCTCTGTCTCCGCCATTTTTATTGTTATTGGTCTGGTAGTTCAGCTGGTTAGAATGCCGCCCTGTCACGGCGGAGGTCGCGGGTTCGAGTCCCGTCCAGACCGCCAGTAAAAAAATAAAACTGCATAAGCAGTTTTTTATTTTATATATTTATCTGTATAAGCTTTCATAATTGCGATAATTGTTTTAGAGTCATGAATTTCATTATTTATGACTTTTTTATATGCTTCATCAATAGGCATATAAATAAGATCAATGAATTCATCTTCGTCACCTTCTAGAGGATTTTCTACTTTAAAAGGATCAATAGCTTGGTATAAATGAATAATTTCATCGCAATAACCTGTTGTTGGGTAAATTTCATTAATAAGTCTCATATCTTTACAACTATATCCTGTTTCTTCTTCGAGTTCTCTTTTTCCTGCAAGCGATACTTCTTCGCCTTTTTCTAATTTTCCTGCAGGAATTTCTAAAGTATCTTTGTTATAAGCATATCTAAATTGTTTAACGAGTACGATGCAATCATCAACAACAACAAGAATACCAACGCCACCATGATGTCTTACGATTTCTCGTGTCGCAATTTTTTTATTTGGGCATTCTACTTTATCTTTATAAACAGTAATAATTTTCCCATTATAAATAACTTGACTTTCTACTTTCTTTTCCATTTTTTTAACCTCTTTTCTTATTTTATTATACGTTATTTTGAAATGAATAAAATAAAAAAGTATGCGGGGGTGCATACTTTTTCTTCTATTATTTACGTAAGGATGATAATAGGGGGTATGTTAGAGTGAATCTGTTTCACTTAACAAATATATTATAACATGTATATCTAAAATGTAAAGGGTTTCATAAAAATTAAATTATTCTTTTAGAAAGATGTGTTATAATGCTGTTGGTGAAGAAAATGAAAAAAATAATGATTAAGGAAAATGATGCAAATCAAAGAATAGATAAATATTTAAAAAAGCTTTTGTGTAATGCGTCGAGTAATTTTATTTATAAAATGTTTAGAAAAAAAGATATTAAGATCAATGGCACACGGGTCAATGAAAAATATATCTTACAAAAAGGGGATGTTTTAGAAATGTTCCTTTATGAAGATAAGTTTAATGAACTAACAAAAGAAAAAGATATCTATCAATTGAAAAGAGAATTCAAAGTTTTATATGAAGATAAAAATATTTTAATTGTTGATAAGCCTGTTGGTTTATTAGTTCATGGGGATGCCAATGAAAATGTTAATACGCTTTCTCATCAAGTGTTAAGTTATTTAAAAGAAAAAGGAGAATTGGATATAAGTCGTGAAAGTACGTTTATTCCTGGACCGGTTCATCGTTTAGATCGAAATACCAGTGGCATCGTAATTTTTGGTAAAACATTAGTGGCTTTACAAGATCTTAATGAAATGATGAAAAAAAGACATCATATTGAAAAGTCTTATATGACGATTTGTGAAGGAAAGCTTATTAAAAAGCAAGAATTGGTAGGTTATGTTAAAAAGATTGAAAATGAAGATCGTGTACGTTTTGTCAAAAAAGATGATAAAGATGCTTTAATGATGAAAACAATTGTTCATCCGTTAAATTATACAAATGATTTTTCCTTGGTAGAAGTTAAAATCATTACAGGAAGAATGCATCAAATAAGAATACATCTTTCTAGTATTCAACATCCAGTTATTGGAGATCGTAAGTATGGTGATTTTACTTTGAATAAACAAATGAAACAAAAATATGGTTTAAATAATCAATTACTTCATGCTTATAAAATAAAGTTTGTGGATCCTTTTGGTTCTTTAAGTTATTTAAAAGGAAAAGAAATTATTTGTCCAAAACCAGCACAATTTAAAAAAATTGAAAAAAGTTTATTTGAAAGCGTTCTCTAAATATATATTTTATAGTATAATTTATTTATATTTTTAGGAGGAAAGAGAATGAAATATTATATCGGTATCGATTTAGGTGGTACAAACGTAAGAACATTATTAGTGGATGAACATGGTGAATCTTATAGTGAAGTTAAAGGACCTACTGAATGTGAAAATGGTCCAGATTATGTATGTGATAAAATAATAAAACAAATTGAATCATTGGATACATCTGTATGTGGTGGTTTACAAGGTGTTGAAGGTATTGGAATTGGTGCTCCAGGACCAGTAGATACAGAACTTGGAATTATGATTATGGCAAGTAACTTACCAGGATTTGAAAACTATCCAGTTTGTCATAAATTAAAAGAAAAATTTGGATTACCAACTTTTATTGATAATGATGCAAACGTGGCTGGTTTAGCTGAAGCTGTTTTAGGAGCTGGAAAAGATTATAGAACAAATTACTTTATTACTTGTTCAACAGGAGTTGGTGGAGCTTTTGTTGTTGATAAAAAATTAGTATCTGGTGGTAGAGGACATGCTGGTGAAATTGGAAACATGATTCTTGTACCAGGTGGGTATAAACAAGGTGCTTTAAACCCTGGAGCTGTTGAAGGAGAAATTTCTGGTACGGCTCTTACAAGAAAAGGTAAAGAAGCAAAAGGTGATTTAGTAAAACATGCAGGTGATGTTTTCAAATTAGCTGCTGAAGGTGACGAAGCTTGTCAAAAAATTGTTGAAGAATTTATTGATGGTTTCTCAACTTTACTCGCAAATGTTGCACATACAGTTGATCCACATTGTTTTGTTTTAGGAGGAGGGGTATTTAAATCAAAAGCCTATTTCTGGGATGAACTTGAAAAAAGATTCAACAGTAAAATTCACGTAGGTATGAGAAATCATATTCCTCTATTATTTAAAGAAATTGATGACTGTGGTGCAATCGGTGCTGCTATGTTACCAATGTCTCAATTAGATTAATTAGAAAAAGTGACTCCACTATATTTTATAGTGATAGGTCGACCCCATAACAATTTAAATATTCGAAATAGCCCCATTAGGGGCTATTATTGTGTCTTAATGTTTTACTTTAATTTTGTTTTTGATATAATACACGAGAAGGAGGACGGTTATGAAAAAAAGAGTCGTTTTAGGATTAAGTGGAGGTGTTGATTCTGCTGTTGCTGCTTATTTATTAAAAGAACAAGGATATGAAGTTATTGGTGTATTTATGAGAAACTGGGATAGCCAATTAAATAATGATATTTTAGGTAATCCCACAAATGATAACGATATTTGTCCTCAAGAACAAGATTATAACGATGCAAAAGCAGTTGCTAAACATCTAGGTATAGAAATTAGAAGAGTTGATTTTATTAAAGAATATTGGGATAAAGTTTTTACCTATTTTATTGATGAATATACAAAAGGAAGAACACCAAACCCTGATATTTTATGTAATAAGCATATTAAATTTAAAGCATTCTTAGAATATGCTGAAGAATTGAATGCAGATTATATCGCAACAGGTCATTATGCGCGAGTAGAACACCATAAAGGAAAAGATTCTGTAATGCTTAAAGGGATTGATCAAAATAAAGATCAAACTTATTTTTTATGTCAACTCAATCAAAAACAATTACAAGCTTCTTTATTTCCTTTAGGAAATATTACAAAACAAGAAGTTAGAAAAATTGCGGAAGATTTAAATCTACCAGTTGCTCATAAAAAAGATAGTACAGGTATTTGCTTTATTGGAGAAAGAGATTTTAAACAATTCTTACAAAACTACATTCCTGCTAAATCAGGAAAGATGGTCGATATTCAAACAGGTAAAGTGATTGGTGATCATATTGGTATCATGTACTATACAATTGGACAAAGAAAAGGTTTAGGTATCGGTGGTTCTGGTGATGCTTGGTTTGTTGTAGGAAAAGATTATGATCAAAATATCTTATATATTTGTCAAGGAGATCAAAATGATTGGTTAATGTCAACAGGAGCACTTATTACAGATGTTAACTGGATTCCAAGTATTAAACCAGAAGAAGGATTTAAATGTTGTACAAAATTTAGATATCGTCAAAAAGATAATCCAGTGACACTTACGTTCATTGATGAAACAACTGTTAAATTAGAATTTGATCAACCTGTTAAATCAGTCACTCCTGGACAAGCTGCTGTTTTCTACAAAGATGATGTTTGTTTAGGTGGCGGAACAATTGAAAAAGTCTATAAAGACGGAAAAGAGATTGAATATTTGTAATGATTAAATATACAGGATTTATTCGAAAGATTCGCTATTATAGTGAATCTTCTCATTATATCGTGGCTTTATTAGAAGTTGAAGAGGAACAAAAACTGATTACGATGAATGGCTATATGTCAAATTTTAATGAGTATGATAAATATCTTTTTTATGGTAATTATGAAATTCATCCTAAATATGGACAACAATTGAAACTTGATCACTATGAAGTTGTTTTAAGTACAGATGAAGATGAAATGATTAAATATCTTTCAAGTCCTTTGTTTAAAGGAATAGGACCAACCCAAGCAAAATATATTGTTGATGCTTTGGGTAAAGATACTCTTACTTTAATTAAAGAAGATAAACATCATTTAGATAATGTTAAAGGAATGACAGCTGTTAAAAGAGATCATATCTATGAAGTTTTAACGGCTAATGATTATGACCAAGAAGTGATTCAGTTTTTTATGGGACATGGTATATCTATGAGATATATAGGTATTATTCAAGAAACATATAAAGAAAAAACATTAGAAGTTCTACAAAATCATCCTTATCAATTAATAGAAGATATTGATGGAATTGGCTTTAAAACAGCGGATGAACTTGCATTAAAATTGGGCGGTTCTAAAGAAAGCCCAGAACGTTTAAAAGCTGCAGTTTTATATAGTGTTAAAAGGGGATGCTTTGATTCGGGAAGTACGTATATGCTTTATGATGAAATAAAAAAAGCATACCATAAAAATATTGGATATATTGACGAAAGTGTTTTTAATGAGTATTTAGAAATATTGGTTGATGAAGGATTTGTGATTCAAGAAGGTGAATTATATTATGATAAAGAACTTTATGACAGTGAAGAAATTATTTCTAGTTTTTTAAAGAAAATTAACAGCTATCCTGAAGAACATTATGATGAAAAAGAAGTAGGAAGACTTCTTACAAATTTTCAAGATAAATTTGGCATAGAATATTCCAAAAAACAAAAAGAAGCTATTGATTACTTTTTGAAATATCCCATGATGATTTTAACAGGTGGACCAGGAACAGGGAAAACAACGACAGTCAAAGCTCTTATTCGTATGTATCGCTCGCTTTATCCAAATGAAAGTATTTCATTAGTAGCCCCAACGGGAAGAGCAGCAAAAAGATTGAGTGAACTTACAGGATTAGAAGCTTGTACAATTCATCGAGAATTAAAATGGGATCTTCATAAAAATACATTTGCGATGAATAAAAATAATCCATTAAGTAGTGAAGTGTTGATTATTGATGAGTTTTCAATGGTTGATAGTTTGCTTTTATCAAAATTATTTGAAGCGTGTCGAAAAGTCCATAAAGTACTTTTTATTGGGGATTATCATCAATTACCATCGGTGGCTCCAGGTAATGTATTAAAAGATTTTATAGAAAGTCATTTAAAAGTGATTGAACTTGATGAAATCTATCGCCAAGCAAAAGATTCAGGAATTGTTCAGCTAGCACATCAATTGATTCATCAAGAAGTGCATGATTTGTCTCTTTTTGACCAATATAAGGATATCAATTTTTTTAACAGTACAAATTTTGAAGTCGTTAAAAATGTGGTCATGATTGTAAAGAAAGCTATTGAAAGTGGCTATGATCAAAATGATATTCAAGTGCTTGCCCCTATTTATAAAGGAGTAGCGGGAATCGATGCTTTAAATCTTGCTTTACAAGAAGTCTTTAATCCTAAAGAAGATCAAGATGAATATCGTATAGGGCAAACTGTTTATCGTGTTGGTGATAAAATTTTACAAACAAAAAATAGACCTGATGACGATGTTTATAATGGGGATATTGGTGTACTTGTAGAAATAGGGCGTAAAGATGGTTTTGAGTATTTAGAAGATACGCTTATTGTTGATTTTGATGGTAATTTTGTAGAATATACATCAAAAGATTTTTTAACTTTTACCTTAGCATATTGTATGTCTATTCATAAAGCACAAGGAAATGAGTTTAAAATTGTGATTATGCCTGTTTTAGATGACTATTATATTATGCTTAAAAGAAATTTAATTTATACAGGACTTACAAGGGCAAAACAATCTTTATTTATTTTAGGAAGTCCTAAAGCTTTTTTATATGGAATTCAAAATGTAAAAGATACTAAAAGAAAAACAACATTGACTTCAAAAATAAATCAAGAACAATCCTTAAATCTTTATGATTTTTTAGAGGAAGAAGAATCATCTCTAGGTGAAACTGTAGATGAATCAGGCTATCAAGAAGATTTACCTTTTGAGGATGTGCCTTTTTAAAAGGTATGTTTAAAAAAAGAAAAGCCATACTACAATAGAGGTGATAAAATGAAACGTAATAATATTATTATGGCATTGACCCTTACATCATTAGCACTTCTATTTAGTGAAACAGAATGTGGTTGTCATGTCATGGAAACAATTAAAGAAAAAATGTAAGATATTGAAATGTTTTTCTAATTCGTGTATAATGCAAATAAATCGTTGAAAAAGATCAGTACTATATAGAATATTTTAGAGAGAACATGGTGGGTGAAAATGTTTATAGGATATATAGGAAAGCTACTTTGGAGAGTAATTAATGATTACCGTAGAACTGCGTTAAAGTTTAATTAAGGGCATGTATTATACATGAACTAGGATGGTACCGCGATAAAGTCGTTCCTAGATGAGGACGACTTTTTATATTGTCAAAAAAAGGAGAAAAGAAATGAAACAATTAACAGGAAATCAAGTTAGACAAATGTTCTTGGATTATTTCAAATCAAAAGGACATATGATTGAACCAGGTGCATCACTTATTCCACATAACGATCCAACACTATTATGGATCAATGCCGGAGTTGCTGCACTAAAAAAATATTTTGATGGTAGTGAAAAACCAGCATGTAATCGTATTGCTAATGCTCAAAAATCAATTCGTACAAACGATATTGAAAATGTTGGTAAAACAGCAAGACATCATACTTTCTTTGAAATGTTAGGAAATTTCTCTATTGGAGATTATTTCAAAGAAGAAGCAATTCCATTTGCATGGGAATTTTTAACAAGCCCAGAATGGATTGGTTTTGATAAAGAAAAACTTTATGTTACTGTTTATACAGATGATGAAGATGCTTATCGTATTTGGACAGAAGTATGTCATGTAGATCCAAGTCATATTTTAAAAACTTATGAAAACTTTTGGGAAATTGGAGAAGGTCCAGGGGGACCTGATTCAGAAATCTTCTATGATCGTGGTGAAAAATACGATCCAGAAGGTTTAGGAGAAAAATTATTCTTTGAAGAAATGGAAAATGATCGTTATATTGAAGTATGGAATGTTGTTTTCTCTCAGTATGATTGTAATCCAGCCATTGATCGTAAAGAATATAAAGAACTTCCACAAAAGAATATTGATACTGGTATGGGACTTGAAAGATTAGTAAGTATTATTCAAGGTGGAGAAACAAACTTTGATACAGATTTATTCTTACCAATCATTCATGCAACTGAAAAATTAGCCAATGTTTCTTATGAAGAAAACAAAATGGCTTATCGTGTTATTGCTGATCATATTCGTACTGTTACTTTTGCTTTAGCTGATGGGGCAATGTTTGATAATGCCGGTAGAGGATATGTTTTAAGACGAATTTTAAGACGTGCTGTTCGTTATGGTAAACAAATTGGTATTGAAAAAGCATTTATGTATGATTTAGTACCATTAGTTTGTGATATGATGAAAGAATTTTATGATTATTTACCAGAAAAACAAGATTTTATTTCAACAATGGTTAAAAAAGAAGAAGAAGCTTTCCATAAAACATTATTAAATGGTGAAAAATTATTAAAATCATTAATTGATAAAAATGAAAATGGAGAAATTAGTGGAAAAGATGCTTTCAAACTTTATGATACATATGGTTTCCCATTTGAATTAACATTAGAAATTGCTGAAGAATCAAACTTAACAGTTAACAAAGAAGAATTTAAAGAAGAATTAAAAGTTCAACAAGAAAGATCTCGTGCTTCACGTGATAGTAATGAATCAATGGCAAGTCAAAAACCTGATTTAATGGCTTTTGTTGAGCCTTCAACATTTGTTTATGATCCTACACCAATTCAAGGAAAAATTATTGGATTATTCAAAGATGGTGTTAAAACAGATGAAATCACAGATAAAGGAGAAGTTATCTTTGATACAACTCCATTCTACGGCGAAATGGGTGGACAATGTGGTGATACTGGATTAATAGATAACGAAACAACACATGCCAATGTTGTTAATACTTTAAATGCACCAAATAAACAACATATGCATTTTGTGGAAGTAAAAGAAGGAGCTATTCATTTAGGTGATATTTTTACATTATCAATTGATCAACAAAAACGTCGTCAAATTACAGCAAACCATAGTGCAACACATATCTTGCAAAAAGCATTACAAGAAACTTTAGGAGATCATATTAGCCAAGCGGGGTCTTATGTGGATGATAAACTTTTAAGATTTGACTTTACTCATTTTGAAAAAATTTCTGCTGAATTATTAAAAGGAATTGAAGAAAAAGTAAATCAAATTGTTTTTGAAGGACGTCCTGTTGTTATTAAAAATATGTCAAAAGAAGAAGCTTTAGCTTCAGGAGCAATGGCTTTATTTGATGAAAAATACGGAGATGTTGTTCGTGTTGTCAATATTGGAGATTACTCTATTGAATTATGTGGTGGTTGTCATGTTTCAAACAGTTCTGAAATTGGTTTATTTAAAATCGTTAGTGAAGAATCTATAGGTAGTGGAATCAGACGTATTGTGGCTCAAAGTGGATTAGCTGCTTATAATGCAATGGTTCATGAAAAAGAAACAGTAGATACAATTGCATCTACATTAAATCTTAAAAATAGAAAAGATGTTGTAAGTAAAGTTGAATCATTAAAAGAAGATTTAAAACAAGCAAAAGCAGAAGTAGAACAATTATCAGCTAAATTGAATGCAATCCAAGCTGCTTCAAAAGCAAATGATATTGAAGAAATCAACGGGGTTAAAGTTCTTTATGTTGAAGAACAATTAGAAAATGCAAAAGCAAAACAATTAACATTTGATTTTAGAGATCAATTAGAAAGTGGTATCGTTGTTTTAGTTTCAAAATATGAAGAAAAATGTTCATACTTTGTATCTGTTTCAAAAGACTTAGTGGGTCAATACAAAGCTGGAAATATCATTAAGGCAATCAATGAAGTTGTTGATGGCCGTGGTGGTGGAAAACCTGACTTTGCTCAAGGTGGATGTGCCATCAATGATAATATTTCAAAAATCAAAGGTGCTTTAAAAAATATTTTGTAATTTAATACAGTATACGGTATAATATATAGCATAGAAAAGAGGGTGAGTTAGATGGAAGATTTAACAAAAACAAGAGTATTTAGTTCAGAAGATATGCGTAGAGAAATGATACGTAGTAATCTCAAGACAGTCATTGATGCTTTAAATGAAAGAGGATACAATGCTGTTCATCAAATTGCAGGTTATCTCATATCTAATGATCCTGCATACATTTCGTCTCATAAAAATGCAAGAAATATTATTCAACAAATTGAAAGAGATGAAATTATCGAAGAATTAGTAAAATCTTATTTGGAGAAAGAATAATGAAAAAAGTATTAGGTCTTGATTTAGGGTCTAGAACTTGTGGTATTGCCATGTCTGACATTCTTGGAATGATTGCACATGGTGTAGAAACGTTTCGTTTTAAGCCTGACGATTATTTAACATGTGCAAAACATGTTAAAGAAATCGTAGAAGAAAATGATATTGAAACAATTGTTTTAGGTTTACCAAAACATATGAATGGTGATATTGGTGAAAGAGGACAAATTTCAATTGAATTTAAAAAACAATTAGAAGAAATGATTGAAGGAATCAATGTGATCTTAATAGATGAAAGATTAACAACGGTCGTTGCTGAAAATCAACTTCTTTTTGCGGATGTATCAAGAAAGAAGAGAAAACAAGTGATTGATAAAATGGCCGCAGTTGCTATTTTACAAGGATACTTAGATAGAGGATAGAATATGGATAATAATACAATTGTTGTAACAGATGAATTGGGAAATGAAGTAGAATACGAAATTTTATTTACATTTGAAAATGAAGAAAATGGACATAAATATGTTGTTTACTTTGATCCTGAAAAAGATGAGCCTGAAGCACAAGCTGCTATCTATGATGAAGAAGGTGGATTATTCCCAATTGAAACTCCTGAAGAGTGGGAACTTGTTGAAGAAGTGTTCCAATCTTTTGTTTCAGAAGAAGATGAAACAGAATACTGTGAAGGAGAAGATGAAGATTGTAATTCATAAAAGCTAATGAAAATTAGCTTTTTCCTTTTAAAGGATATCAAAAGTTCATAGTCAAATATTAAAATAATCAATGAGGTGAAAAAAATGGCATTTAATTTATTTGGAGGAAAAAGAAGAATTACGAAAGGTTTTTTCGCAAATTCTTTAGGAAATAAACAAACAAGAGGAATTTATACATTCCAAATTGACGTAGAAAATGGAGAGCTGATTTTTAAAAAATACTTTGTAACACCAACAGATCCATGGTATGCCTTTAATTATGGTCGTTTTTCATGTGTTACTTATAGAAATAGAACAGGTTCTGTTGATGATGGAGGAATTTGTTCTTATGCAGCAACAGCTGAAACTTTAGCGCTTGCTTCACGTGTGACAGATAAAGGTAAAACGTATATTCATGCTTGTGCTAATGGGGATGTAGAAACAGCAAATAAAGTTTTCTGTGTTGATTATTTTAATAGTGAAATTTCAGTAATTTCTATTGAAAAAAAGAAACTTTTAAAATGTATTTCGCACTTTAAATTAAATGGAAATGGGAAAGATCCTATCAAACAAGCACAACCTTATCCAACTTATGTAGGTTTCTTACCTGATGAAAATAAACTTTATGTCGTATGTTTAGGGTTGGATCAAGTATGTTTCTTTGATGTTAGCGAAGATGGAACTTTAACATTGGACAATGTTCATACATTACAATTAGAACCAGGATGTGGTCCTAAAAAAATGATTTTCAATCAAAAAGGAAACCGTGCTTATGTTATGAATGAACTTAATAGTACAATCTGTGTTTATAAATACGATCATCTAAACTTTGAGTTGATTCAAACAATTGATAGTTATCCTAAAGAAGATGATCCTGAATTAGTAAATTCTTTAAGTGATATTAAACTCAATAGTGATGATAGTCATTTATATGCTATTAATAAAGGACATGATTCACTTGTACTTTTTGAAGTTAATGAAGATGGAACACTTACCTATATTGATTTTGAAGATACTTCTTATGATCCAGTAGATATGCTTGTTTATAACGAAGAAGGAAATGAATGGATCGTTGTGGCTTGTCAAAAAGGCGGTATCGTTGAATCATATCGTTTTGGTAAAGAAAAAGGTGGACAAGTTTATGAAACAGAATATTGCTGTATGGTCAATGAACCTATTTGCTTAACACCATTTGTTAATAATTTCTAAGGCAACTTGTTTGCCTTTTTTTCTTTGGTTGAATCTCGACAAAAAATAACATATAATGATACAAGGTGAGGACTCGATTATGGAAAAAATAAAAAAATTGAATGTAAAGATAAAAATAGCAATGGGCTGTGTAATTGTACTTCTAATTTTAGTTTTAGGAAGTTTTGCGTTTTATCATAATGGAATCAAAGCAGTTTCTTCTAAAGATAAAGAAGTCATTGTGACAATTCCTAAGGGAAGCAGCGGAAGTAATATATTAGAAATTTTAAATAAAAAAGATTTATTAAAAAGTCCAATGTGTGCCAAAATATATTTAAAATTAAATAGTTATGATTTTAAAAGTAATGTTTATATTTTAAATAAAAATATGGATTTAGAAGAAATCATGATAATTCTAGAAGGAAATGATAAAGAACACATTTCTAATACAAAAATAACGGTTTTAGATGGTCAAACAATTCCTGAATATGCCAAAATTATTGCTAAACAAACAGGAATAGATGAAAATAAAATTTTAGAAAAATGGACAGATCAAGCTTATTTAAAGAAATTAATCAAAAAATATTGGTTTTTAACAGATGATATTTTAACAGATGGAATCTATTATCCATTAGAAGGTTATTTTGCTCCAGAAACTTATTTTTTAACACAAGAAGATAATATAGAAAGTATTACAAAAATGATGTTGGATCAAATGGAAAAACATCTTCAAAAATATAAAACACACATTGAAAGCTTTAAAGTAGGAAATCAAACATTATCGATTCATCAATTTATGACGCTTTCATCCATTGTTCAAAGAGAGTCACCAACCAATAGTCAAGATCAACAGCTGATTGCGGGGGTTTTAATCAACCGTTTAAATAAACAAATGCCACTTCAATGTGATGTAACAGTCAACTATGGCAATCAAGTTGTTAAGATTGCAGTAACACATAATGATTTAAGTAATGATACAAAATATAATACATATTTATATAAAGGTCTTCCTGTAGGACCAATCAGTGCAGTTTCTACAGAAATGATTCAAAGTGTTTTAAATTATAAAGAAAGTGAGTATTACTATTTCTTTGCGACACAAGATGGAAAAGTTTTATTTGCGAAAACTTATGAAGAACATCAAGCAAATGTAAAGAGTAATAAATGGTATTAAAATGAAGTATTTTGATGAAATAGAAAAAAGTGCAAGAGAAAGAAATATTCCAGTTATGGAAAAAGAAGGACTTGAGTTTTTAATTCAAACTTTTGAGGAATACCAATGTCATCGCTGCCTTGAAATTGGTAGTGCCATTGGCTATTCAGCAATGATGATGGTTTCTAATATTAATGATTTTGTCGTTGAAACCATTGAATTAGATGAAAATCGCTATCAAGAAGCTCTAAAAAATATACATGAACAACAATTAGAAAATCAAATAGAAATTCATCATGAAGATGCTCTTACAATCCCTCTTGATGATTTAAAATATCAAGAATTTGATTGTTTGTTTATTGATGCAGCTAAGGCTCAATATCAAAAATTCTTTGAAAAATATATGCCTCTTGTTAAAGAAAAAGGAATATGTATTGTTGATAATCTTGATTTTCATGGTATGATTTTTGATATTGATCATATTAAAAATAGAAATACTAAACAACTTGTTAAAAAAATAAAAAGATTTAAAGACTGGATCTTTAATCATGACGAATATCAAGTTACCTATTATGGTGTAGGTGATGGAATCTGTGTAATAAAAAGGAAGTGAAATACGTGTCTTTAATTGTTAATATAAATAGTTTATCTTATCTTTATGATTATCTTGATTTGGGTGTTGAACATTTTATTGTAGGAACAACACAATTTTCTTGTCGTCAAGCTTTGACGCTTGATTATAAACAAATTGTAGAAATCAAAAAAAAATATCCAAATATCAAATTATTTGTACTTGTTAATGCTTTAGTAGAACAAAAATATCTAGAAGATTTAAAAAAACATTTAAGAAAGTTATATGAATGTCAAATAGAGGGAATTATTTTCCAAGATTTTGCCGTTCTACAAATCTGTAATGAAGAAAAATATGCATTTGAAAAAATATATGATCCAGAAACTTTAAATACCAATCATCAAACTTTAGCTGTTTTAAAAGAACAAGGAATAGACGGAGCTTTTTTAGCACGAGAAATTCCTTTAAAAGAAAAACAAATGATTGAACAAAAAAGCTCTATAAAAACCATGGTACAAATTCATGGTGTTGAATATATGGCTTATTCAAAAAGAAAATTATTATCAAATTATAAAGAATTTACACATTTAGATTTTCCTGTAGATAAAGAAGCTCAAATAGAAATTAAGGCCAATGGAGTCGATGAAAATTGTCATATTTATGAAGACTTTTATGGAACACATATTACGTCAACCAATCAAATGTGTGCCCTTGACATTTTAAATCAATTCTTAGATTTTGATTATTTATTAATTGATGGACAATATATTAGTGAAACAAATTTATTAGAAATCGTTCATCTTTATAAACAAGGCTTAGATGCCATTTCAAACAATACGTACAACAAAGAATCCCTTGAATTGATGCAATTACTCTATCGTTTAACACCAAATATTCATTATTATCATAGTTTTTTATTTGATTCGACGGTTTATAAAATTGCCGATGTAAGAAAGAGAGAAGAAAATGAGAGAAGTTAGTCAAATTATTAATGGAAAAAGAATCATTGTTAAAAAGCCTGAATTATTAGCGCCAGCAGGAAACTTAGAAAAACTAAAAGTGGCTATCCTCTATGGTGCAGATGCAGTGTTTATTGGGGGTAAAGAGTTTTCTTTGCGTTCAAGTGCTTCTAATTTTTCTTTAGATGATATTAAAGAAGCTGTTGAATTTGCGCATGCACATCATGCGGCAATTCATGTGACATGTAATATTATTTTACATGAAGATAATTTAGAAGGGTTAGAAGATTATCTTTTAAAATTAGATGAAATTGGGGTTGATGCCATTATTGTAGCGGATCCTTATATCATGTCACTGGCTAAAAAATTAAACTTAAAATTAGAAGTTCATGTTTCTACACAACTTTCAACCATGAATACCAGTGCGATTCGTTTCTATGAAAATTTAGGAGTTGATCGTGTCGTTTTTGCTAGAGAAGTGGATTATCAAGATTTAAAAGAAGTTAGAGAAAAAGTGGATATTGATTTAGAATATTTTATTCATGGAGCCATGTGTATCCATTATTCAGGAAGATGTATGCTTTCTAATTACTTTTCTAGACGTGATGCCAATCGTGGAGGATGTTCGCAATCATGCCGTTGGTATTATGATATTTTTGAAAAGGATCAACAATTGAATCATGATGAAATTGTACCGTTTAGTATGTCAAGTAAAGATATGTCACTCGTTGATGAATTGCCTAAGCTTATTGAATTAGGAGTTGATTCTTTTAAAATCGAAGGAAGAATGAAATCTCTTCATTATATTGCTACTGTTGTTTCAACTTACCGTAAATTGATTGATACTTATTGTGCTGATCCAGATCACTTTAATAAAGAAGGTTATCGTAAGGAAATTGAAAAAGCAGCGAATCGTGCTTTATGTACAGGATTCTTTAAAGATTTTCCAAACAGCCAATATCAACTTTATAATCAAAGAGATGAACATCCAACACAAGATTTCTGTGCGCGCGTTCTTCATTATGATACTTCAAAACAAGAAGCGATGATTGAACAAAGAAACTATTTTAAAGTGGGAGATACAATTGAATTTTTCTCACCACACCATGAAAATATTTTAATTCAAGTAAAAGAAATATATAATGAAGATAGAGAAGCAGTAGAAGTAGCAAATCATCCAATGGAAATTCTTTATTTAAAATGTGAGCAACCATTGTCTGAATTTGATATGGGAAGGAAGGTTTTAACAAATGAAAAATAGTATTATTATTGGTATTGCTGGAGGAAGTGCTTCGGGTAAGACATCTATTTCTAGACAAGTGTATGAATTTTTTAAAGGAAGTCATACAACATGTATTATCAAACAAGATGATTATTATAAAGATCAAAGTCATCTTTCTTTTGAAGAAAGAGTTAAAACAAACTACGATCATCCTTTTGCCTTTGATAATGACTTACTTGTAGAACAATTAAAGCAACTTAAAGAAGGTAAATCAATTTCTAAACCAACTTATGATTATACAATGCATACAAGAAGTGATGTAGTAGAAACAATTACCCCAAGAGATGTTTATATTCTTGAAGGATTATTTGTTCTTTATGATGAAAAAATCAGAGAAATGTGTGATATTCTTGTATTCGTTGATACAGATGCGGATATTCGTTTTATTCGTCGTTTAAAACGTGATATTGAAGAAAGAGGACGTTCTTTAGATTCTGTTTGTAACCAATATTTAGAAACAGTAAGACCAATGCATGAACAATTTGTTGAACCTTCAAAGAAATACGCGCATATTATTATTCCTGAAGGGGGAAATAATACAGTTGCAGTTGATTTGTTAATTACTAAAATATCCAGTGTTATTGATACAAAGGAATAATTATGTATTGTACAAGGTGTGGTCAACAAATAGAAGAGGGAGCACGTTATTGTCCTTATTGTGGAGAAAAAATTTATAAGGAAGAATATACGTATGATCAAGCTCCTATTTATTCAAGAAGCATTCCAATAGCCATTATTTTATCAATTGTAACTTTTGGTATTTATGGACTTTATTGGCTTTACTCACTTGCTAATGACATTAATACTTTAACTCATCAAGAACAACCATCAGGATTTAAAGTTCTTGTTTTGACAATTATAACTTTAGGTTTTTATGAACTTTATTGGCTTTATAAAGCAGGTGAAAGAATTAATGAGTTTCAACTGGAAAGAGGAATAATCAGTGATAATTATCGCTCTCTTGTTTATTTGATTTTAGGAATTTTAGGATGGAATATCATTGCATGGGCTTTTATTCAAAATGATTTGAATAAATATGCTTATGATTCATAAAATAGGACTAGATATTTAGAGATGAATATGCTATATTATTGATTACGAGGTGACTTAAAATGGATAAAGATAAAGTATTACTTACGAAATCTGGTGTAGAAAAACTTGAAGAAGAAAGAGATAATTTAATTAATGTTGAAAGACCTAGAGTCATTGAAGAATTACAATTAGCTCGTTCTCAAGGTGACTTATCAGAAAATGCTGATTATGATGCAGCTAGAGATAAACAAGCTCAAATTGAACAAAGAATCAAAGAAATTGAATACATGCTTCAAAATGCTGAAATCATTTCTGAAGAACAAATGGATTTAAATGTTGTTAAACCAGGGACAACAGTTACAATTTTAGATTTATCTTTAGATAATCCTGAAGAAGAAAAATATACAATTGTTGGTTCTTTTGAAACTGATCCAGTCAATGGTAAAATTTCAAATGAATCTCCACTAGCAAAAGCACTTATCGGTCATGGTGTCAATGAAATCGTGACAGTAGGGGTTGCTGAAGCATACGATGTTAAAATCGTTGATATTGAATTTACTGTATAGAAAACAACATTTATTGTTGTTTTTTCTTTATATATAAAAGTAGAAAATAAAGAATTAAAAGCCAAAGTGGTTTTAATAATAATGTAAATTTGAATTCTTGAAAATGAAAAATGATTTGTATGATTAAATAAATAAAAGGGAAAATAAGGCCATGGATCCATGGTTTTTCTTTTACATTTTTAAAGAAAAACAAAGTAAAAACACTTAACAAAAAATAATTCATTATAATTAAAAGAATGTTATAAACAAAAGATGAAACATGCATAAAGGAAAGTAAAACAGCCATAATAAAACTAACTAAAAAATAACTTACAAATAAAAAGAAATAAGCCAATAAATAAGGCATCATTATTTTTTTCATAGAAACCTCCTATTAAAGAATATGAAAAAACAAAGTAAGTAGAACGGAGAAAATATGTTTAAAGTCTTTATTATCAGTGTTTTCCTTTATGTCTATCTCACAATCTTATTAAGACTTTTTGGTAAAAAAGAATTTAGTCAACTTAATGTCTTTGACTTTGTTGTTTTTTTGGTTATTGCAGAAATCACAACTATGTCTTTAGAAAGTCAAGAATTATCTGTGATAGAAAGTGTTATTGCGACAATTACACTTATTGTTTTAGATCGCGTTGAATCATTTATTACTATGCGTTCTAAAAAACTAAGAGATTTTTTTGAAGGAAGACCTTGTTATATTATTTATAAAGGAAAAATTCAATATCAAAACATGAAAAAACTGAGATATAGCATTGATGATCTTTGTCATCATTTAAGGGTAAGTGATATTGATAGTGTATCTAAAGTTGATTTCGCGGTATTAGAAACCAATGGATCACTTTCAGTCATTACAAAACAAGATAGCCAAACCCATTTACCAGATGCTTTAATTAGTGATGGTACAATCAATGAAGAAGCTTTACAGCTTTTAAATAAAGATGTGTCGTGGCTAAAAAATGAACTAAAGAAAAAACACATTTCTCATATAGAAGATGTGCTTTATTGTATCTTAGAAAAAAATGGTTTATATGTCATAAAAAAATAATCAGCCAAGAAGAACATCCAACATCATCATAATCATAAAGCCTACCATAAAACTCATTGTACCTACATCGATTTCTTTTAATGCATTGGCTTCAGGAATAAGTTCTTCAATACAAACAAACATCATGGCTCCGGCAGCAAAGCTTAAAGCAAAAGGAAGAATGCTACTAAAAACTTGGGCAAAGAGAAAACCAAACAGGGCACTTGGTATTTCTACAAGGGCAGAAAACTGTCCATACATCATGGCTTTAAAACGAGATAAGCCACTTTCATGTAAAGGTAAAGAAATTGCTGTTCCTTCAGGAAAATTTTGAATACCAATCCCAATAGATAAAATAAGTGCAGGTAATAAATTACTTTTAACACCTGCAATGGCAATGCCGACTGCTAAACCTTCGGGAATATTGTGAAGTGTCATAGCGAGTAAAAGAAGCTTGTTTTTAGAAAGTTTATTTTGAGGACCTTCTTTTTGATGAGAAATAATGTGTTCGTGAGGTAAAAACTTATCGCACAGTCTTAAAAAAAGTCCTCCAATAAAAAAGATAATAGGGATTAAAAAGAGAAGAAAAAAATGATCTTGGACTTGATTGATTGCTGGAAGCAATAAGGAAAAGAAGGTAGCTGCAATCATAATTCCAGCTGCTAAACCTAAAGCACTGCTGATCAGTTTTTGACTTTTGTTTTTTACAAAATAAACCAGGCTTGAACCTAAAAAAGTCATTAACCAATTAAAAAAAGAAAGAAGAAAAGCAAGTAAAAAAAGTTGAATATTTGATAACATAAAAGACCTCCATAGTACAATATGAAGGTCTTTTTGTTTGGTATAGGCTTATCTATTGATAAAGTCATAATCACTATCATCAATTGTAATTAAGATAGCTTTTTCTGTAAGACGTTGTTTTTTAGTATCGTAAGTAGGTAAGACTGTATAGTTGACACGTTCATTTCTTTCAACTTCTTCATCATAAGCAAAATCTGCTTGTCTAAAGAAAATTGGATCATGATCATAAACAGAGATGTTGCCAAATTGATTTTGTTCATTATAGTAAACAACTTTACCTGATTTACGAACTACTAAACTATCAAGGTGAGACATGATTAAATCATACATTTCATCATAAAGTGTGCTTGAATCTTTACCTTGATATTTTTCATCAATTGTAAGTGGACATTCTTTTTGATTTTCATCACATAAAGTTTTTACAAAAGAATGAACAACTTTAATTAATAATTCATTACCATTATTTTCAACAGCTTCATTTAATCTTTGATATAAAGGAAGTTGTTCAAAGCTATATCCTTTTTCAAAGAATTCATAAAGTAAATAAGCATTTGCTTCTTTTGTTTTACCTACAGTAACATTTGTTTTATATAAAACTTCATAGAAGTTAACACCTTTAATACGATTATGTAAAGAAATAAATTCTCTGTTAGCTTCATCGTATTCTTTTAATTCTAATAAAGCACAACCTCTATAATATTTAATCCATTGTAAAGCATTATAATGCCATTTGAGTGGTGTTGCTAATGCTTGGTTTGCACATTCAACACAGGCTTTATATTGTTTTGTTTCAAATAAAGCACGTACTTTTAATCTAAAGTATCTTTCTTTAAATGATTCAAATTCTTTACCCTCTTTATTAACAAAAGGTTTATCAGATAATAATTTAATATCTAATTTATTAAGCATTTTAATCATTAAATCATAATTGATTGGTGTTTGGCTTAAAGCATATTTGATAGCTCTGTTGATTGCTGGTTCAACTGGAGAGTATTTTTCTTGTTTACAGATATTTAAAATGTCTTCTAGAATATCAAAGAAGAGATTTTCTTTTTCTTTGATTTTTTCATCATCAATATTAATAAACTTATTGTATAAAGCATATCCATATTGATTAATATATCCTTTTAAAGATGGAGCCATTTGTAAAAATGTACTTCCTACTTCAATCGCATCATCATTTCTGTTGTTGTTTTTTAATAATTTAATAAAGTCATTGGCTTCAAATTCATTGAAAGAAGCAGCATCTTCATTGAATTTATTAAAATATCTTTCAATACTTTTTAATTCGTTTTCGTTCATAAAAATCACCTCGTTCACTATTATATCATTTATTTACCATGAATAACATAAAATGTTTTTAAAAACATTTTTAATATGCTATAATAATGCAGAAAATTAAGAGGTGAAAAAATGAGTAAACAAGTGTTTAGTACAGATTTTTACGGGAAAAATCTGACAGTAGAAGTAGGAGAGTTAGCAAAACAAGCTAACGGTAGTGTTTTAGTAAGATATGATGATACAGTCATCTTATCAACAGCTGTTGCTGGAAAAGAACCAAAAAGTGTAGATTTCTTTCCACTAACAGTTACATATGAAGAAAAATTATATTCTGTGGGTAAAATTCCAGGAGGATTCTTAAAAAGAGAAGGACGTCCAAGTGAACATGGAACTTTAACTGCAAGAATGATTGATAGACCAATTCGTCCATTATTTGCAGATGGATTTAGAAATGAAGTGCAAGTTGTTAATACTGTGTTATCGGTAGATCAACAAGCTTCTCCAGAAATGGCCGCAATGTTAGGGGCTTCTCTAGCATTATGCGTTTCTGATATTCCTTTCAATGGGCCAATCGCTGGTGTTAATGTTGGTTTAATTGATGGTGAATTTACAATCAATGCTGGTCCTGAAGAAATGGAAAGAAGTTTAATCAACTTAGAAGTAGCAGGAACAAAAGATGCTATCAACATGGTTGAAGCTGATGCTAAAGAAGTTGATGAAGATACAATGTTAAATGCTTTAATGTTTGGACATGAAGCAATTAAAGAATTAATTGCTTTTGAAGAAAAAGTGGTTGAAGCATGTGGTAAAGAAAAAATCGAAATTCCATTATTTGAATTAGATGAAGCTTTAGTTCAAGAAATTACAGATTTATGTAATGATGAAATGGTTGCTGCTGTATCTATTCCAGGAAAACTTGAAAGATATGCTGCCATTGATGAAATCATGGATCGTGTAACTGCACAATATGATGAAAAAGAATATGCAGATGAAGAAACAAAAGAATCTGTCATGAAACAAGTTGGAATCATCTTACATGACTTAGAAAAAAATGAAGTAAGACGTTTAATTACTGAAGAAAAAATTAGACCAGATGGTCGTAAAATTGACGAAGTACGTCCATTAAATGCACAAGTTGATTTATTGCCAAGAGTTCATGGTTCTGCTTTATTTACAAGAGGTGAAACACAAGTTTTATCTGTATGTACATTAGGAGCTATGGGAGAAGTTCAAAAAATCGATGGTTTAGGATTAGAAGATCAAAAACGTTTTATGCATCATTATAACTTCCCACCATATTCAGTTGGTGAAACAGGAAGAATGGGTGCTCCAGGACGTCGTGAAATTGGACATGGTGCTTTAGGAGAAAGAGCTTTAGCACAAGTTATCCCAAGTGAAAAAGATTTCCCATATACAATTCGTGTTGTTTCTGAAGTCTTAGAATCAAATGGATCAAGTTCACAAGCATCTATTTGTGCTTCATCAATGGCTTTAATGACTGCTGGTGTACCAATTTCAAATCCAGTTTCTGGAGTTGCGATGGGACTTGTTAAAAAAGGTGACGATTATACAATCTTAACTGATATCCAAGGTATGGAAGACCACTTAGGAGATATGGATTTCAAAGTAGCTGGTACTAAAAACGGTATTTGTGCTTTACAAATGGATATCAAAATTGACGGTATTACAAAAGAAATCTTACAAGAAGCTTTAGCACAAGCAAAAGTAGGACGTGCTCAAATCATGGATTGTATGTTAGGAGCAATTCCTGCACCACGTGATCATTTATCTAAATACGCACCAAAAATGCATGTTATGCATATTGATCCAGAACAAATTAGAGATGTTATTGGACGTGGTGGAGAAACAATTAATGAAATCATTGAAAAATCAAATGATGTTAAAATTGATATTGATCAAGACGGTACAGTGGTTATCTACCATAGTGATCAAGAAGCCATCGACACAGCTGTTTCTTTAATTGAAAGAATTGTTAAAAAAGCTGAAGTTGGTGAAATCTATGATGGAACAATCGCACGTGTAAATGATAACTATGCATTCGTTACTTTATTTGAAGGTACAGATGGATTCTTACATATTTCTGATTGGTCTTATGAAAGAACAAGCAAAATGCAAGATGTATGTAAGGCAGGAGATGTCATCAAAGTAAAAGTTACTAAAGTTGATGAAAAAGGTAAAGTTAATGTTTCTAGAAAAGCATTACTTCCAAAACCAGTTAAAAAAGAAGAAAAAATTGAAAAAAATGAAAAATAAAATCATACTTGCAAGTAGTTCTCCAAGAAGAAAAGAACTTTTCGATAAATATGGAATAGACTATACAGTAGATTTTGTAGAAACAGAAGAAGTGTTAGACGAAAGTTTAACACTTTTTAAAAGACTAGAAAACATTGCTTTACAAAAAGCTAAACCACTTCAAATAAAATATCCAAATAATATTATCATTTCAGCAGATACCATGGTAACCTTTCAAGATGAAATGTTAGGAAAACCAAAAGATCGAGAAGACGCTAAAAGAATGCTTAATATGTTATCAAATAATAAACAAGTTGTTATTACGGCAGTATGTGTTATTAAAGATCAACAAATCACAACATTTACAGATGCGACAACTGTTACATTTAAAGAATTATCTAATCAAGAAATTGAAGATTATCTTGATACAAATGAATGGCAAGGCAAAGCGGGTGCTTATGCAATCCAAGGCATTGCTTCGAAGTTTGTAGAAAAGATTGATGGGGATTTAGAAAATGTCATTGGAATGCCAATGTATAAAGTTATCAAATATTTAGAAGCTTAACGAGAAATCGTTAAGTTTTTTCTTTACTATGATATAATTAAGTAAATAGAAAAGGTTCAAAAAGGAGGAAAAATATTATGAATAATTTTGCAGAGATTGTAAGAGTAGGCATTATTACAGGACTTGGCGTGGTTTTAATGATTATAGCTCTTTTAATAGCAAATGGGAACTCGTTTCTAACAAAAGGAATGAACAAGAAGTATACAAATGAATCTGTTAGAGATTATTGTAAGAGTAATTGTTTGGGACAAATTATTTTTTCTTTAGGTCTTATTTTAGAAGGTATCTTTTCTAAAGAAATATTTTATTATTTAGGAGTTGGATGTTTATTTTTTGGAACAATAATTATGGTGGCTGCTTCTAAAAAATTAGTAAAAAGAGTATGATGATTATATTATTCAAATGGTTCTGACATGAAATTAAAATAGTATAAATAAAAACAGATTTCACAAATATTAGAAATCTGTTTTTTTACTATAGCTACTAAAGGAACTTGAAAAAAGCATTAGATGAGTTATCTAACAAAGCTATTCAACAAATCAAAGATAATAAATATGGTTATGAATTAAAAGGAAAAGTCATCTATATAGGTCTAGCACATCATGGTAAAGATGTAAACATTAAATGGGAAAACAAAAGATAGTCTTATAAAGCTCGTTTTGTACGAGCTTTTAATATCTTATTATATTTTTTTGATTCCATTAAGAACAATCAGTCTGTATAGTTCGTTTTTCACAAGATTTACACAAGTATAATTTATAATATATCCTCAGAGAGGTTATGATAAGGAAAAAAATAGATCTTTATTTGATATATCTATATTATGCTTTAGAAGCTTGTCTTTATATCGGTTATAGACTTTGGACAATTTATGGATGCACAGAAAAAGGGGCTGGAGTTTATACTTTTTTAGTGATTTTGTTTAATTTTTATTCAACTTTATGTTTACTTTATGTAACATTACAGGCCTACATGCGAAGAAAAAAAATCTCAATTAATATAAAAAGAAATACAATTTTGTTATTAATGATTCTTCTTTTTGATTTGTTAGTTTATGGTTTTGATCGAATTTTAACAATGTTTTCAAACAATCCACAGTTTTATATGATTTGTTTTATGTGTTTAGCACATGCTAAAATTTATATAAGAGATAAAAGAAAACCTTTAAGAAATGAGGAATAGATGAAAAAATATAAAATTCTTTTTTTAATCAATTTTAAAAAAAGCACATAATATCAAGGAATTCCACGCTTCGTAGACATATTCTCTAGATGAAATGTTGTATCTTTTAAAGAAAGTTTTTAGTATGATAGGTGTAAGGGAGTTGTTTATATGGATAGTAAAAAAATTGGAAAAGTAATTGCAAAGAGAAGAAAAGAAAAAGGAATGACCCAAGGGGAACTGGCAGAAAGATTATCTGTTTCTAATAAGACAATTTCTAAATGGGAAACCGGGGCAGGGTTACCTGATATTTCGATTCTTGTTGATCTTGCAAGTGTTCTTGATATAAGTGTTGATGATTTATTGAAGGGAAAAGAAAATAAAGTTCAAAATATTCTATATGAGAAAAACTTTTTAATAAAAAAGAAATATTATAAAAAATATTTGAGAGATCATTATTTTGAAAGTAAGGCTTATTGGCTATTCAATTTTATAGGAATTATGTTTATTTTAGGGGGTTTTGCTTTTTTACCACTGCAACAATATATTCATCATTATGTAGATATTCTTGGTAAAAGTTTTATTGTTTTAGGAATTATTCTCATATTATTTCCTTTTATACAAATCTTTTTTAAAAGCAACACTTTTAAAGAACGTGAAGTCTTTTATACATTTAAAGATAATGGAATGATCTATCAAGAAGATGAAGAAGAAATCTTTTATAGTTTTCCACAATTTAAAAGAATCAATTATAAAGATTTTATACTTTTAAAGAAAGATCAAAAGATTTTATTCGTTGATCTTAATGATTTAGATCAATTAGAAAATGATATAAAAGAAACAAAGATCAAGAAGAGTTCATTTTTAATTTCTTTATTTACCAGTGTTATAGGTTGTTCATTATTGGTCTTACAACTTGGTTATTTAGTTATTTTAAAACGATTTGAATTTGAATATATTCATTCAATGAATCAAATTATATTTAATCTCATTATTTTATGTTGTTTTTTCATTAATTATTGTTTAATTAAGAAAAAGAAGATTAAGATTCAATATGCTTTAATAGGCTGTTTAGTATTTGTTGTAATTTCTATTTTTGGATTCCAGTATTTTCAAAAAGATGAAGAAATTTCATCTTTTTCTTCAAATTTAAAAAACAGAGCTGTTTTAAAATATGATGATAATGACCACCGTTTAGACATTTACCATTATACTTATTTATGCTTTGCTAGAAAAAGTGATACTGTTTCTACAGAAATAAAAGGTTATCATGGAAAATGGCTTACGAATGATTGCTATGTTTTTACTTATAATAACGAAGAAAATCAAAAGAAAGTGTATGTATCTACTTTTGGTGATCGCGGTGATGGAATTTCATATTTTAATATTTTTCCTACATTGCAAGGGGAATGGTTTAATAAAAATAACGGTGAAACAAAAACGTATCTTAAAGAAAATGCAGGACAATTAACTTTAAAAATAAAAAATAAAACGCAATATTTTGACGCAGATGAAACAAAACAAAATGGGACGATTGCTTTAACTTTATCTAAAGATGAAGAAGCTCAATATATTATTGCCTTAGATGAAAACTGTATTTTAAATGAGGATAATCTTTTAGATAAAAATGGAACAATTCAAATTTATAATCTTCAAAAAGATTCAAGTGTAACTCTTTATTGTGGGACCTATAAAGAAGATAAAAAAGAACAAGAAGAAATTGATAATGACTATCGAAAACAAGCTAAAGAGCTTGTTAATAAAATGGTTGCTTATTTGAAAAAAGACTCAACATTACCTGATTTTGATGATAGAGAATCTCTTTTCAAAGTTCCTTCATCATCCAATGACTTTTATGTTGTGACAAGAGATGCTTATTTTCATTCTTTAAAATTATTTAAACAGGATGAAGCACAAGAAACGGGGCAAATTAAACAAATCAAAGTTTTAGCGGGAGATATTAATGATTTCTATGTTGAAATGACCTATACATCGACAATTACCTATTTAGGTGAAACAGAAACCATGGATATTACATATCATTATCGTATAAAAAAGGGAAAGGATTGTTATTTGGTAGCCTTTGTTGGTTATCGTGTACCAGGGGATATTGGTTTAGTAAAGTGTGATCCTGTTATTGAAAAAGACGTTTCAACAAATGAAGATTATGCATATTCTGTAGGAGGACAGTAGAAATGAAAGATAAAAAGAAATGGATCATTGGAATAAGTGCCTGTGTTTTACTGATGGTTTCTGTGTTTTTTGTGTTTAATCAAGGGAAAAGTAATGAACAAGTTGTTACAGAGTATTTTGAACTTTTAAAAAAGAAAGATTATAAACAAATGTATCAAATGTTAAATTCCAAAACAGTGTATACACCTACACAAAAATACTTTGTTGAAAAATATAAAGAATTTTATGAAGAAATCGATGCAAAAAATATTCAAATAAAAATCTTAGATGAACAAGATAATGTCATTGAATATTTAATCTATATTGATACCCTTGCAGGAAGAATTACTTATCGAAATAAAGTAGGGGTCAAAAATGAACAAATCCAATTTAATAAAGAACTGATTATGGATGGTTACACTGATGGGTGCAAAATAAAAATAACAACATATAATCCTGAAAAAAGAGGACGCATTTTAGATAGAAATGGAAAAGTTCTTGCTGAAGATGGAAAAGGTTATTCTGTTGGACTTGTAAAAGGAAAACTAAATGGTGAAAATGATTATGGACAAATTGCACAGTATTTAGAAACAGATGTTGAAACCCTTCAAAAGAAAATGAGTGCATCTTGGATTAATGATGATTCTTTTGTACCTATCAAAACTGTTTCTGAAGCAACTAAAAACGATTTAATCAATAAGAATATTTTAGGTATCAACGGCGTTAAAATTTCGACAGTGAGTATTCGTACGTATCCTTACGATAAAGTGGCTTCACATATCGTAGGCTATGTTCAAAATGTTAATGCTGAAGATTTAAAAAAACATAAAAATGAAGGCTATAATTCGACTTCAGTCATTGGAAGAAGTGGAATTGAAGCAGCCTATGAAGAAAAGCTAAGAGGAATCACATCTGGTAAAATTGATCTGGTTGATAAAAATGATAAAGTTATTAAAGAACTTTGTCATAAAGAAGTTAAAATGAGTCCACAAGATATTACACTCACAATCGATATTGATTTACAACAAAGTCTTTATAATGAGTATCAAAATGATAAAAGTGCATCTGTTGCTCTCAATCCAAAAACAGGAGAAGTTTTAGCACTTGTATCAACACCATCCTATTCAAACAATGATTTTGTTTTAGGACTTTCAACAGATAAATGGAATGCTTTAAATAATGATGTCAACCAACCATTGATGAGTCGTTATAAACAAACCTATACACCGGGGTCATCCATGAAACCTATTACGGCAGCTATTGGGTTAGAAACAAAAGCCATTGATCCTGATAAAGATTTAGTGGCTAAGGATAAATGGCAAAAGGATTCAAGCTGGGGTAATTATTATGTAACAACATTACATGCTCCTTCACCTAATAATTTAAGGAATGCAATCACGTATTCTGATAATGTTTATTTTGCAAGAAGTGCGTTAAATATAGGAAAAGATAATTTATTTAAGTATTATAAAAACTTAAAGATTGTTGAAAAGATTCCTTTTGAACTTGCTTTAAATAAAAGTCAGTATATCAATAAAAATCAAAAAGTAAGTGATCAATTAATTGCAGATAGTGGTTATGGACAAGGACAAATTTTGATGAATCCACTTCAGCTTGCAAGTATCTATAGTGCTTTTGTTAATAATGGATCAATCTATCAGCCACATATAGTTCAAGGACAAACAAAAACATGGATTAAAAATGTTTTTTCAAAAGAGACAACAAAAACAATAAAAGAAGATCTTATTAATGTCATTGTGGATGAAAATGGAACAGGACATGCCATCTATCATGATCATGTCATTCTTGCAGGAAAAACAGGAACGGCAGAAATTAAACAAAGTCAAAGTGATACAACAGGAACAGAACTTGGTTGGTTTACAATCATGACGACAGATGAAAAACAACCTATTTTAATGACAACTGTTGTGGAAGATGTCAAAAATCGTGGTGGTAGTGGTTATGTTGTTGAACATACAAAAGCACCATTAGATTTATATTTATCTCAAGTAAGTGATTAACTAAATGAATAAAATTTCTAACGAAGTTTCATTCATTTTTTAAAGAAGGGAAGAAAATGGGAAAGTATCTTTTAAAGAAACTTGTGATTACTGAAACGCTTATGATTGGCATCGTTTCTTTATTTATAGTAATGAATTATTTTTCTAATAATACTATTTGGGATTTAATAATTCATGATGAACCTGAAGACGTATTACTTTATGAAAATAGGGATGCAACATCAAAAGCAAAGGTACAAATATATGAAAAATGGAGTTTATCATTGTTTGATAGACATATCCGTGTAGATATTACCTTTAATAATTTAGAAACATATAGCTATTCAACAGTATGTTATGCAAGTGAAAATCTTGATTTTAATAATACTCAAGATGTAAATGTTAAATGGAAAAGGTATATTCCATCAATTTATATGAGGAATCATCCAACGATGACAATCAGGTCTATAATACAAAAGGAGTAGCTATGAAATATAAAGTAAAGTTATTTATTTTTGGTGTGGAAACATTTATGATATTTTGTATTGTTTCTACAATGATTTTTACCCGTATTTATAATGGTTCCTATTTTTCGATTTTTCATCAATTTGATAAACAAGAGCATCTTATTTTAAAAAAGAAAATAAGTAATCGTGATTCTATTGTTATTTTTGAAAGAGGAGAACCAGTATTTTTTGAAAAGAATCATCTAGAAATAAGATTGAGTAATAGAATTGATGTGATAGATATTGATATTGATAATGCAGGAAAACCTTTAACAAAAAAGAATATAGATATTAATCAAAGACAAGATTTTATTGAAATAACAATCCATAAAAACGATGGAAAGACAATTGTTTATAAGCTTAATGAGGCGTTTAATAAATAAAAAATAGGATTCCATTAGGAATCCTATTAGTCTTTTAAAGGCTCTAAATCATGATTATAAAGTTCAATGTTGACTTCTTCTACGGTTTGTTTTTTTAACAAGCCATTTAATAGAATAAGATCTCTGGCATTATGTGGATATAAGTCACCTGCATTATTTAAAGATAATAAATGATTTGTTTCTTTTTGGGTTAAATTCATAGCAAGCGCTAAGCGATAGATTTTATCCTTTGCATTTTTTCCTTTTTCACCACGAATAATTTTATAAGCATATGTTCTTTCTAATCCTGATTTTCGTATAATATCGGCTTCTTTTAAATGGTATTTTTCAAATAAATGATGGATATATTCAGAAAAATCCATATCATGAATTTGTTTTAAAAGATCATCAATTTCTGCTTCATTTTTTAAAGAGTTTTCTATTTCTTCTGTTAAAATCATATCATCACCTAAAAATATGATATACTATATTTTACGGAGAGACAAGATATGACAGTTTTAGAATTGGAAGTAATTAAAGAAACACCACAAAAAAGAATTACATTAGTAAGAGAACTTGATAAAAGAACGATTTATATTAAAAAAGAACTAAAAGCATATAATAAAGAGGTTTGGAAAACTTTAAAAGAATTAGATCTTCAAGGAATACCTCACATTTATTCTTTAAAAGAAAATGAAGAAGAATTAGAAATTATTGAAGAATATATTTCTTGTAATACACTTGAGGATTGTTTAAAAGAAAGGTGTTTTTCACATGAAGAAGCCTATCAAATTACAAGACAATTATGTGTTATTTTAGATGTGTTACATAAACAAACACCACCAATCATTCATCGTGACATTAAACCAGAAAATATTTTTTATGATGGAAAGCACGTCTATCTTTTTGATTTCGACATTGCACGAAATTATCATGAAAATCAAAAAAGAGATACTACGGTTTTAGGAAGTCAAGGTTATGCTGCACCTGAACAGTTTGGTTTCTACCAAACGGATGCACGAAGTGATATTTATTCTTTAGGTGTTTTATATCATGTTTTACTCACTAATAATCTTCCTCGAGAATGTAATTATCATGGTTTTGAAAAAAATGTTATTGATAAGATGATTTCAATCGATCCTCATAAACGCTATCAAGATATGCAAGAAATTATACGACGTTTAGATCAATTATTTTATCAAAATAAACTTATTGAAAGAAAAGAACAAAATTATTGCTTACCTGGTTTTCGTAGTCATAAGATATGGAAAATGATTCTTGCAGTAATGGGATATGGTTTAGCGATTGAACTTGTTTCCACTTTTAAGATAGAAGGACAAGCTACTGTGTTAGATTATTTTGTTTATCGTATGATTTTGATTTTATGGTTTGTGATTACACTTGTTTTATCAACGAATTATTTATCATTAAGAGATTATTTGCCTTATTATAAAGGACAAAAAACATTGATTAAAGTAATATCAACTATTGTTTCTTGGTTTGTTTTAATGTTGGGTGTTCTTTTGGTTGGCACATTTTTTATCGCATTATTTAAGTAATGTGCCCTCACGGGGCACCTTTTTTTATACTTTTTTCGTTAAAATTCTTTTGTAGTCTATTTCTTATAAAGGAGGAAAGTTATGGATATAGAAGATTATCAAGAAAAAGATATATCAGGAAAAATTCTTTATTTAGCATCTTTATTTAAAGGTATCAAAGATCATTTAAAAATCTTAAATGAAATGGATGAACTCACAGGAGTTGAATCACAGATGTTTACGATTTTAAATGATTTGCAACTAGGAATTAATGAATTATGTATCTTGTATGAAAAAATAGAAAAATTAGAGAAATAGGCTTCTAAAGAAAGGAAGGGAAAATATGAAAATTTGGAAATTAGTAGCAGGAATTTTATCAATTATTTTTAGTGTGATTGTCTTTTTTCAATCAATGCTTGTTGGAACTGCAAATACACTTTCCTCAAATGGAGAAGTAGGGGGAAGTGCTGGCTTATTTGTTTCTATCTTTATGCTTTCAGGGGGGATTGTTTCAATTGTCGTAAGAAATAGCGAAAAAACTACAGGGAATATTGCTTTAGGTATTTTATTTGGTTTAGGAGCTTTCTTAGGCTTTAGCATGGCAGGAAGCTATAGCGATTTAAATATTTGGGCTGGTTGGTGTCTTATTAATATGGGACTTGCGATTGTATCATTTGTTAAACTAAGGAAGAGAGGTTATTAAGATGAAAAAGATATTAAGTATCTGTCTGGTTTTATTAACATCGTTTGCTTTATGTGCCTGCAGTAGTGAAGAAGGAAAAGAAACAAATAACCAGACAAAGACAGAAGAAAAAATCTATGGTGTTGGAGAAACAATAACATATAAAAAAGATGGTCAAGAACGTGTTCATTTCACTGTAAATTCAGTAAGCAATACAAGTGATCGTAATGAATTTGCGGATAGCCAACCAGAACAAGTCATTATCATTCATTATTCTTATGAAAATATAGCAAGTGAAGAAGATGTTTATTTTTCAAGCGTTAATTTTAAAGTAATTGATGAGGGTGGAAATGTTTGTGAAACCTACCCAGCATCTATTAATACGTATCCTCAAACGGCACCCATCGGGACCAAAAGCGAAGGAGAAGAAGCTTATGGTTTAAAGCAACAAAGTTCTAAAATTAAACTTGTTGTTGATTTGGATTATTTTGGAAATAAAGTGACTTATGAACTACCAATTCAATAATAAAGTATGAGTGTTTGGCAATCTGTAATAAGTATAAAATCGTAGTTTACTTATTTTAGGTTGCTTTTTGTATAAATTTTATTTTTTCAAATTCTTTAATTATTTTAAAAAGAGTTTCTATAGATTCTTGTTTACCATTTGTAATCCAATAGGTACAAATATTAAACAAAGAACCGTGATAATAACTAATAAAATAAAAAGCATGTTCGCGTATAAATTTATTTTTATAGTGCTGTGTATAACTGAGTACGATTTCTGTATTATATTTTGCAATAAGTTCTATAAGATTCCATTTTATAAGAACAAGTAATAATTTACTATTTTTATCAAAGAAAGAAATCATGTCTAGGATATGTTCATCACTATAGACATATTCTAATTGAGAGTATTTTTCTTTAAAAATCTGTTTATGTGCTCTTTGGTAAATATATTTAAGAACATCATCTAGATTATTGAAATTGTTATAAAAAGCAGTACGACTAATTTCAGCTTTTTTAGCAAGTTCTTTTATTGTAATTAAATCAAGTGGTTTGTTGTTTAACAATTCAATAAGTGCTTGCGATATTTGATTTTTTGTTTTGATAGCTTTATTCATAAAAAATCACCTCTCTTTTTTTATAACATAATCCTTACACATTGTCTAAATATGTTCATATTTATTTGTGAAAAATATATTTTAAAATATAATGAAATTATGGAGGAATGATTATATGAAAGATTATTTTGGTTATCAAGAAAAAGTTGTTATTGTTACAGGAGCTAGTTCTGGAATGGGAAAAGCGACAGCAGAAATATTGGTGGATTTAGGGGCAAAAGTATATGCACTTGATTGGAATGCATGTGATGTAAAAGGTATTGAAAAATTTGTACAGGTAGACTTATCAAAAAAAGATTCAATCAATCAAGCAATGAAGGAGTTACCAAAACATGTTGATTCATTTTTTGGCATAGCTGGAGTTTCTGGTATGAAAAATGATTTTATGACAACAGTAAGTATTGATTTTATTGCGAATAAATATATTTGTGAAGAATATCTTATTCATTCTATGACTGAAAATGGAACAATTGCTTTTATGACATCAACTGGTGGAAATGGTTGGGAAAAAGAAGAAAATAAAAAATATTATTTAGATGCTATTGCATCTGTTGGATGGGATGCTACGGTGGAATCCATCTTGAAAACAGGATTTCAATATTTACCTGGAACATTAGGATATCCTTTTGCAAAATTAGCAATGAATTATTATACAGCTTATTTACAAAAGAAATTTGCAAGTAAAAAAATTAGAGTAAATGCGGTATTGCCAGGATCAACAGATACAGGAATGAAAAATGAATTTACAGAAATGGCACATGGAGAAGAAGGTTTATTATCTCATTGTGGGTATGCAAATCGCTTAGCGTATTCAAAAGAAATGGCAGGTCCAATTGTATTTTTAAATAGCCAAATGGCTTCCTATGCTTCAGGTGTATTGATGGAAGTTGATTATGGAAATACAATAGAAGAAAGAGCAAGTATTAAACCAATTCAACAAGCAATTTCTTTAGAAGCTATTCATCAAATGATGCAACAACAAAGTGATAAATAAAAAAATAAGAAATAACTGTAAACGCTTACAAAAAAGTATTGTTTTTTCCTCTATGTGAATTTATAATTATATAGTATGGAGGAAGAAAATTATGGGAAGTACTGTCAAAAAAATTGCATTATTATCTGGGGGAGGAGATTGTCCAGGTTTAAACGCTGTTATTCGTACAATTACTAAAACAGCAATCTCTAAATATGGCTATGAAGTGATTGGTTTTGTTTATGGCTATAGAGGTTTATATCATAATAATTATGTGGAACTTACTGAAGAATCAGTAGAAGATATTTATAAAGAAGGAGGAACTATTTTATATAGTTCGAATAAAGATAATCTTTTTGATTATTTGGTAGATGATGGTCATGGTGGAAAAGTGAAGAAAGATGTTTCTGATGTGGCTGTTGAAAATTTAAAAAAAGATGGTGTTGATGTTCTTGTTATTTTAGGCGGCGATGGGACACTTACAAGTGCACGTGATTTTTCAAGAAAAGGTGTTAATGTCATTGGAGTTCCTAAAACAATGGACAATGATCTTGCAAGTACAGATGTTACTTATGGATTTATTTCAGCAATGTCGGTAGGTACAGAATTTATTGATCGTTTACAAACAACAGCTAAATCACATCATCGTGTTATTTGTTGCGAATTAATGGGACGTGATGCAGGATGGATTACTTTATATGCAGGTCTTGCAGGAAATGCCGGTGTATGTTTGATTCCAGAAATTCCATTTACAATTGAAAATGTTGCAAGAGCAATTAAAAAACGTGATGAAATGGGATTACCTTATACTGTTGTTGCTGTTGCTGAAGGAGCTAAATATGCAGACGGAACAAAAGTCATTGGTAAAATCGTAGAAGATAGTCCAGATCCTGTACGCTATTCTGGACTTGCTGCAAAAGTAGCGGATGATCTTGAAAAAGTAATTCCAAATCATGAAGTACGTTCGGTTAATCCAGGACATATTATTCGTGGAGGAGATATTTCAGCTTATGATCGCATCTTATCAATCCGTTATGGAGTGGCTGCAGTTGAACTTATTAATGAAGGTAAGTTTGGTAATGTGGTTACAATCAATGGTGATAAAATGGGATATACTTCATTAGAAGAAGTAATCGGAGCTGCGAAGATTGGTCAACAAAAACATGTTGATCCAAATGGTGAACTTGTTAAAGCGGCTAAAGCAATTGGTGTTTCATTTGGTGATGAATAATAAAAAAGCCCAGCGATGGGCTTTTACTCTGTAATATCATTAACAGGGCTATGTAAAGGATGGCGGACATCGTTTTCTTTATCATAGCTTATTTTATTTTGAATATTTGTTTCATAATCTTTTTTGAATAAACAAGAAAAGATTACATTTAATAAATATTCAATCGATGTTTGTGAAGCAAAAGGAGCAATCTTGGTAAAAATCTTTTCTCTTGAACCAATATTTAAAATATAATTGGCATAATGGGAAAGACGATTATCGCCAACAGAAGTTAAAACAATGATAGGAGTTTTCTTTTCTTTTAAAATTTCAGCAATTTTAATAAGTTCATTGGTTTCACCAGAATAAGAAATAATCATCGCAATTTTATTTTTATTGGAATTATAAGACATAAAGACTTGTTCTCCAGCGAGCATCTTTAAATTGACATTTCTTTGTATTCGCATCATTTTATGTTGGAAAGACATAGCTGCAAGTAATGAATTTCCTGTTCCATAGATATCGACATCTTTGTTTTGATCAAGTAGTTCCACAATTTGATGAAGTTGCTCAAAATCAATAAGCTGTATTGTTTCAGCAATTACTTCTTGATTTAAACTAGCGAGTTTATAAGCAATCATAGAATCATTATCTTCTTCATTGAAAGGAAAATTGACATCAATACGATCGGTGTGAGCTAAATCGAATTGTAATTCGGCAGAATATTTTATTTTAAAATCACCATAGCCTTTTAATCCTAATTTATGGCAAAGTCTTACAATTGTGGCAGGAGATGTATAGGTTTTTTTTGCAAGTTCTTTAATTGAAAGACTTAGAACTTTTTCTCCTTCGTTTAAAATATAGTGAGCGATTTCTTTTTCAGAATGGGAGAAATCAAGCTCAAATTCTAGTTGTGTCATTATACTCATTTTTATCACCGTTTTTAGTATAACATGAAACAAAGTTTCATGAAATGGCTTTTATTTAAATTAAATATGAAACATTATAAAAAGGAAAGTTGAAGATATTTACTTTCAAGAAGAGATGATTAAAATGTTAGGTGGATATAAAAGAAGGAGAACATTTTATGGAAAGAAAATTACCAAAAGATTTTTATTGGGGTGGATCAGTTTCATCATTCCAAACAGAAGGACATAGAAATGAAGGCGGAAAAGGATTATGTGTTTATGATGTAAGACCAATGAATCCTGAATTTTCAGATTGGAACGATGCTATTGATGAATATACTCGTTATGATGAAGATATTGCATTAATGAAAGGGATGGGATTCAACTTTTATCGTTTCTCTATTTGTTGGTCTCGTATTATTCCTAATGGAACATTAGATGAACCAGTAAATGAAGAAGGAGTTAAATTCTATAGTGATTTAATTGATAAATTATTAGCTGCAGGTATTGAACCAATGATTACATTAGTTCATTTTGATATGCCTTATCATTTAGTAAAAGAATATAATGGATTTGCCTCACGTTATGTTGTAGATTGTTTTGAAAGATATGCAAAAGTTTGTATTGAAAGATTTGGGGACCGTGTTAAACATTGGATGTCATTCAACGAACAAAACTTACACAGTATGATGTTACGTGTTTCTAATGCTGAAGTTATTCCTGAAGGCGTTAGTTATCCAAAACACTTATATCAAGTAAACCACAATGTTATGATGGCTCACTGTAAAGCGGTTCGTGCTTTAAGACAAATGCAACCAGATGCTAAATTCTGTGGAATGGGAGCTATTACAAATATCTATGCTTATGAAAATAGTCCAGAAAATAATTTCTTTGCAACAAAAGGATATAATTTATTAAATGGTTTCTTAGTTGATACATTTGCTCAAGGTAAATATCCTGATTACTGGAACGCTTATCTTGAAAACAGAGGATGGATGCCTACTTTTGAAGAAGGTGACGAAGAATTATTAAAATATACTGTTGATTATATTGCTTTCTCTTACTATCGTTCAAATACTGTTAAAGCAGGTGAATTTGATTATGAAAGACCTGCTCATGAATGTGTTAACGAAAAACAAATTAAAAACCCACATTGTAAAGCAAATGAATGGGATTGGGAAATCGACCCAATTGGATTTAGATGGACATTAAATGATTTACATCATAGAACTGGACTTCCAGTATTTGTACTTGAAAATGGTATTGGTTGGCGTGAAGATATGAGTCAAGAAGAAATAGATCAAATGTTAGCTGAAGGTCGTACTATCGAAGATGATTATCGTATTAATTATCATAGAGATCATATCAAAGAAATGGAAAATGCAATCTTTGAAGATGGTGTTGATTGTTTAGGGTATATTACTTGGGGACCAATTGATATTCTTGCAAGTATGTGTAATATGGATAAACGTTATGGATTCGTTTATGTAAATAGAACAAATAAAGATTTAAGAGATATGAAACGTATTCCTAAAAAATCATATCAATGGATTAAAAAAGCTTTCGAATCAAACGGTGCTGATTTAGATTAATTTATAATATAATTTTGTAAAAAGGGAAAATAGAAATATTTTCTCTTTTTTGTTATAATGACAAAAACGGAGGTTATTCTATGAGAGTCATCGATTATCACATGCATACACATTTTTCGGGAGACAGCGAAGCGAATCCTAGAGAACATGTTTTACAAGCTATAAAAATGAATTTAGATGAAATTTGTTTTACTGATCATCGTGATTTTAATTATCCCATTGATTCGTTTGAATTAGATGTTGAAAATTATTATCAAACAATTCAAGCTTTAAAAGAAGAATTTAAAGATCAAATCACGATTAAATGGGGAATTGAAATGGGATTAGATTTGGAGCATCAAGAAGAAATTGAAAAGCTTATTCAAAGTTATCCTTTTGATTTTGTTATTGGTTCGATTCATGTTATCCACCATACAGAATTTTATTATGGAGAGTTCTTTAAAGGAAAAACCAAAGAAGAAGCACATCGAGAATTCTTTGAAGAAACATTAAAATGTGTAAAAGCTTTTGATTGTTTTAACGTTTTAGGACATTTGGATTATATTGTTCGTTATGGTCCTTACCAAGATAAAACAGTGGATCATGCAAAATACCAAGATATTATTGATGAAATCTTTAAAACATTAATAAAAAAAGGAAAAGGTATAGAAGTTAATACATCAGGGTATAAAGATTTAAAAATATGTGGTTTTCCAAATTATGAACAAGTTCAACGCTACTATGATTTAGGGGGACGCATTATTACAATTGGAACGGATAGTCATACTAGTGATCGTGTTGGAGAAAACTGTTTAACGGTTGCTAAAAAATATCAAGAAATTGGTTTTGAAGATGTTTCAACATTTACGGGTAGAGTTAAAGATTAAAGGGAATGTGTTCTTTTTTTTAAGATATGGTATAATATAGAAACAAAAGGAGAAAGAATTATGGAGTTATATACAAAAGAAAGTTTAAAAGAAGTTATTGAAAAATCAAAAGATGAATTTTATATGCCAAAAGCATTATTTGATCACTATAAAAATTTACGTTTAGAAACAAAACTTGCTTATGTTTCAATATTAGAAACTATGAAAAATAAAGCAGTTTATACAACAGAAAATCTTGCTTATGTTAAAGTGGATAATCCACAAATCCAAGCAAATCTCGCAGAACTTGCAAATAAAGAAGTAGATCAAGAAAAAGTAAACAAATATCTTAAAGAACTAGAAGAAGTAGAACTTATAAAGGTAGATAAACAAAATATCTTTGTTTATGATGTTTTATCATGATCAATTATCTTGTTAAGAAATTTATAGATGATTATGATGACTATAAAAATCAAAGAGTACGACAAGCTTATGGAACGTTATGTTCCATTTTGTCGATTATATGCAATATTATTTTAGTTATTTTCAAAATAACAATAGGTCTCTTTGTTCATTCTGTAGCAATTCAAGCAGATGCTTTAAACAACCTATCTGATGTTGGAAGCAATCTCGCATCCTTATTTGGTTTCAAACTTGCTAATAAACATCCTGATAACGATCATCCTTATGGACATGGACGTTATGAATATATTGCAGGAATGATTATTGCCTTTTTGATTTTAGTTGTAGGTATTCAATCATTGAAAGAATCAGTTGTTAAAATATTTGTTCCTGAAAAAGTCACTTTTTCAATTGTGGCGGTAATTATTTTAGTCGTTTCTATTTTTATTAAATTATGGATGTATTATTTTAATCATCAAATAGGAAATAAAATAGATTCTTCATCTTTAAAAGCAGCAGGACAAGATAGTCTAAATGATGTTGTCACGACATTTGCGACACTCGTTGCTTTATTACTTACTTTGATTACCGATTTACCAGTAGATGGTATTATTGGGACTATTGTTTCTATCATTGTTATTCTTGCAGGAATCAATGTGTTTAAAGATACAATCAATCCTTTACTAGGACTTGCACCAGATAAAGCCTTAATTGATAGTATTGAACATTTTATTATGTCTTATGAAAAACCTTTAGGAATTCATGATTTAATGATGCACGATTATGGTCCAGGAAGGATGTTTATGACACTTCATGTAGAAGTAGACAGTCGCGAAGATATTATGAAGATTCATGAAGAAATTGATGATATCGAAAGAGCTATCCAAGAAAAATATCATATTCATACAACCATTCATTATGATCCTGTAGATATTCATAATCCACAGTTACTTGCTTTAAAACAACAAGTTTTAGAAATTGTTCAACATATTAATGAAAATTATTCGATTCATGATTTTCGTATGGTCCCAGGGAAAAATCATACAAATTTAATTTTTGATGTATTAATTCCTGCAAATGATCAAATTAGTCATCAAATTTTAAAAAATATGATTAGTGCACAAGTTAAACAAATAAATGATGAATACCATTGTGTTATTGAAATTGATCATGCTTTTGTCTAAGAGGAGGAGAAATCCTCTTTTTATAATATTGATATTATAATTAGGAGAAGAAAATGGAAAATATTGTAAAAGAAATTTGGGATGAAGTAAAAATGAAAGGAAATATAGTACAAGGAATATATGCTATTGAAAAAGTGTTTTTGGTCTTTATTTTAAGCATGTTCATTATGCCAACAACAATTGATATAGAAAAAATAGATATTTTGCGACAATTTTTTTCTATTTTTAATTATGTTAATGAGTTAAAAAATACAAATTTAATAGTTTTTGGTCCAACTGCTTGTCTTGCTTTGTATATAGTTACAAGATATGTATATTTGAAAATAATTAAATATTTTTGTTATGATGGTGACGAATTAAAACAGTGCATAGCTATATTTATTACAATTGAAAATGTGATAGAACTTATAGGAACGATTCTTATGTTTTTGTTTTTGTTAGAGGTTACAATACAATATTATTACACCAAAACTATATGTGTGGAACTTTTTGCAATACTCAATTATGTTGGGTTTATCATAACCATTTTGAATGATACTTTAGAAAACTATTATAGAAAAATAAAAAATTTAATTTTTAAATAAGTAATTTGTTTCGGATTTTTTGTTAATACAATAATGATTGTAAGGGTTGTATATACATGTTATAATATCTCTCATAGGAGGATTTTTTATGGAAAAAGTCATGTTAGGTGTTTCTTTATATCCAGAACAAGAAGTTCTTGAAGAAATTGATGCGTATTTAAAAATGGCATCAAGTTATGGATTTAAAAAAGTATTTACGAGCATGTTTTCTGTATCAGGAACAAAGGAAGAAGTGATTGCATATTTTAAAGATTTTACAAAAATCGTTCATAAATATGGCATGGTTGTTTCTGGGGATTGTAACAGCGAACTTTTTCATAGATTAGGTGCAACTGAAACAGATCTTTCGGTTTTTAAGGAAATTGGTGTCGATATTTTAAGAATGGATTTTAGTTTTAATGATGAAAGGGATGCAACATTGATCAATAATAAAGAAGGTATCAAAATTGAAATGTCAACAAGCTTTATTGAAATCATTGAAGCCGCTATTAAAAATGGGGCAAAACCTGAAAATATTTCAACATGTCATAATTTCTATCCAGAAAGATATACTGCGCCAAGTTTAGAAGCAATCAATGAAATTAATAATTATTGGAAAGCAAAGAATATTCCTGTCGCAATCTTTATTTCAAGTTTAGTTAAAGGAAGTCATGGACCATGGCCTGTTAGTGATGGACTTCCAACGATTGAAGAGCATCGTGATATGCCAATAGAAGAACAATTAAAACATTGTCTAGCTTTAGATAATGTTGATGAAATCATTATTGGAAATGCTTATGCGAGCGAAGATGAATTTAAAGCAATCGATCAAGTCATGAAACAAGTCTATGTCGATGTTCCCAAAAATGAAGCTTTTGGTTTTTTAGCTGATTTTATTCCACATGGAATGATTAAAAGAGTTCCTTTTAAAATTCAATTAGAAGAAGGAATCACAGAACTTGAAAAAGAAATCTTATTCAATTATCCAACGCATAGTGATTTAGGAGATTGTATGAATTATATGTTACGTTCTCGTTGGACAAGAATGATTTATAAAGGAAAAGAAATTCCTTGTCGTCCTTGTACCAAGACGCACTATACAAGAGGGGATGTTGTTATTGTCAATGACAACCTTGCCCATTATCGAGGAGAAATTCAAATTGTTTTAAAAGATATGAAAGTAGATGGACAAAGAAATTTACTTGGTCGTATTGATGAAAGTGAAATCTTTATTTTAGAACATATTAAAGCCAAAGATGTTTTTACCTTTGTTGAATAAAGTAGATGTAAATCTACTTTTTCTTATGGCGTAAAAAGGAAAAATATGACATAATGAATGAGGTGATAATATGGAAAATACAAAAAAAGAAAAGAAAGAATATACTAAAGATTCTTTGGATGATGGAGTTATTACAACAGGTTTTTTAGAAGTTTTACCTGATGGATATGGTTTTATTAGAAATGCGAATTATTTATCAGATCCTCATGATGTTTATGTCTCACAATCACAAATTTATAAATTTAAATTAAAGACAGGAGACTTTATTACAGGTGTTGTTAGAGAACCAAAAGCAACAGAAAAGTTTAGATCTTTATTACATATCCAAAAAATTAATCATTATGATTTAGAAACAGCAATGAAAAGAAAAGCTTTTGAAAGCTTAACACCTATTTTTCCAAATGAAAAAATTAATCTTGGAAAAAATGGTAAAATAGCGATGCGTATGATTGATTTACTTGCACCTATTGGAAAAGGACAAAGAGGAATCATTGTTTCACCACCAAAGGCAGGAAAAACAACACTTTTAAAAGATATTGCTTTAGCGGTTAAAGAAAATAATAAAGATATACATATATTGATTCTATTAATTGATGAAAGACCAGAAGAAGTTACAGATATTAAAGAAGCTGTTGAAGGAGATAATGTAGAAGTTCTTTATTCAACATTCGATGAAACACCAGACCGACATAAAAAAGTATCTGAAATGGTCATTGAAAGAGCAAAACGTCTTGTTGAACATGGACAAGATGTGATGATTTTACTTGATAGTATTACACGATTAACACGTTCATATAACCTGATTTGTTCTCCTTCAGGAAGAACTCTTTCAGGGGGGTTAGATCCAAACTGTCTTTATATGCCCAAAAGATTCTTTGGGGCAGCTCGAAATATGCGCGAAGGAGGAAGTCTTACCATTCTTGCAACAGCGCTTGTTGATACAGGAAGCCGTATGGATGATGTGATTTATGAAGAATTTAAAGGAACAGGAAATATGGAACTTGTGTTATCACGTGCAATGCAAGAAAAAAGAATCTTTCCAGCCATCGATATCGCAAAATCTGGAACACGACGTGAAGATCTTCTTTTAAGTGAAAAAGAATTACAAGTCAATCATGATATTCATTACTTATTAAATGGTTCGCGTGCAAGTCAATCTTTAGATGACGTTATTTTGCTTTTTAGAAATACAAAAGATAATGAAGCTCTTATTGAAACAATGTTAAAAAGAAAGTAGGATAGTTTTTCTATCCTTTTTAAATAGGTGATTTATGATTGAAATAAAACATGAAAAACTAAATATAAAAGGAAAATATCGATGTATTGTTATTTCAGACATACATAGCCATTTAGAACGTTTTCAGCAAATCTTAAAAGAAGTAGATTATACAACAAATGATTATTTAATTATTAATGGAGATTTTGTAGAAAAGGGGACACAGGCTATTGAGACGGTTCATTATCTTCAATATCTCCAACAACAAAGCAAAAGAGTATATGTTTTACTTGGTAATTGTGAGTATGCTTTAGATGCTTTAATCAATGAGGATAGATTATGTCAAGAAATGCTTCACTATTTACGTAAAATTGGTAAAAGTGGTATGATTGATCAAATTGTTTTTCAAAAACACTTGGATTTAAAGAAAGAAAACCCAAAACTTTTACAAAAAATTGTAAGAGATTCTTTAAAAAATGAACTTACTTATCTCCAAAGTTTACCCACTTCTTTAGAAACAAATGATTTTCTATGTATTCATGCGGGAATTGAAAAGAAAAAGGATTGGCAAGATGCACCACTTTCTTCTTTTATAGAAAAAAGAGATTTTCAAAAAGTAGGGCATTGTTTAGATAAATATGTGATTGTAGGACATTTACCTACCTCTAATTTTTATAAAAACCAAATTAATAACGATATTTGTTTTGATGAAGATAAAAAAATCATTAGTATTGATGGTGGAACAGGAGTTAAATTTATTAGTCAATTAAATGCTTTAATTATTGAAAAGGATGACCAAGGTCTTCATTTTAAACAACATGAAGTTCAACCTTTACCTGTTTATCAAATCAAGAAAGATTATTTTGTTGAAAAGAAAGAAATTCATAAGGTGGCATGGCCTCATTTTGAAATAGAAATATTAGAAAAAAAAGATGAATTTTCTTTATGTCGAGTGCTTGATAAAAATGATATTTTATGGATTAAAAATGAATTTATCTATGAAAAAAAGAAACACTATTATTGTTTAGATGATTATATAGATGCTTTTTTATCAGTAAAAAAAGGAGAGCTAATAAAAGTTGTAGGCATTTATCATAATTGGGCCTATATAAAATATAAAAATGAAATTGGTTGGATTCCAATAAAAATATTAGATGAATAATCTTAAGGAATTTTTAGAAGTATTTTATGTTTTTTTTAAGAAATAAAGGATAAAATAAAAAGGAAGCGAAAGACATGGAACTTAGAATTTTACAGTATTTTTTAATGGTTGCAAGAGAAGAAAATATTACCCGTGCAGCAAAACAATTAAATATGACGCAACCTACCTTATCAAGACAATTAATGCAATTAGAAGATGAATTAGGCAAGCCGTTATTTATTCGTGGTAAAAGAAAAATTGAATTAACAGATGAAGGTGTCTTACTTAGAAGAAGGGCAGAAGAAATTCTTTCTTTAGTTAATAAAACGGAACAAGAAATCACACAAAGCGAAGAAGAAATGGTTGGACAAATTATGATTGGAACCGGTATTTTTTCTTCATCACAAACTTTTCTTTCTAAAGTAATTGAAGAATTTCATGAAGAGTATCCCCTTGTTAAATTTGATATTTATACAGGAAATGCGGATTTAATTAAAGAAAGAATTGATCAAGGACTGGTTGATATTGGAATTTTGTTGGAACCGGTCGATATTTCAAAATACAATCATATACGTATTCCACTTCAAGAAAAATGGGGAGTTATTGCTTCAAAAGAAAATAAGCTTGCTAAAAAGCAAGTTGTTGAAAAAGATGATTTAAAAGATGTTCCTTTATTTCTAACAAATCGAGAAATAATTCAAAGTGAAATTTCTAACTGGCTAAAAGGGGATATTCCTTTAAATAGCGCTTATTCTTATAATTTTGCTTCAGCAATTCTTCCGTTTATTCAAGATAATAAAGGAGTTGCTATTACTATTGAAGGCGCTTATCAAGTTTTAAATCAAGATCAAATATGTTTTATTCCGTTTTCTCCACAACTTTCAACAAATACAGTTCTTGTATGGAAAAAATATACGCGTCTTTCACCAGTGATTAATAAATTTATAAAGAAATCACAAGAATATCTAGAAAAAAATAGGAGTCTATATGAAAAATAAGAAAAATATAATGATAGGAACAATTGTTATTGTTTTACTTGCTTTAGGATTATTTATCTATCAAAAGTTTGTTAAACAACAATTGCATTTTAAAGATGATTTAACAGTAGAAATCAATGGAAAGTTTGATCCACTTTCTTATATTAGTGAAGTAGAACATGGCAACATCAAAGAAGTAACTTGTCAAAGTAAAAATTTAAATATAAAAAAATTAGGTGAATATGAAATTGTCTATACATATAAAAATCGTGATTATGAAGCAATGATACAAGTTGTTGATACAACAAAACCGGTATTTAATGGACTTAATGATCTTGCAGTTTCTATAAATACAACACCTGATTTAAAAGCAGGTGTAGAAGTAAGTGATAATAGTTTAGAAGAAATTAAATACAAAATAGATGATAAAAAAATAGATACATCAAAAGAAGGGACATATGAAGTTACTTATAGTGCAAAAGATAGTTCAGGTAACAAAATAATAGCTAAAAGAAAAATAGAAGTTATTAAAAAAATCGGAAGTGAGCAACAATCAAATGAGAAAGTGGTTTATTTAACATTTGATGATGGGCCATCAGAAAATACCAAAAAAATTATGGATATTCTTGCTAAATATAATGCAAAAGCCACTTTCTTTGTAACTGGTAGAAATCAAAAATATAATTATCTTATTAAAGATGCCTATAATGCAGGACATACGATTGGTCTTCATACCTACAGTCACGATTACCAAACAGTATACTCTTCAGTAGAAGCATATTTTGATGATTTAAATAAAGTAGGTCAAATGGTAAAGAATGAAATAGGGTTTGTTCCACATTATATTCGTTTTCCAGGAGGAAGTTCAAATACGATTTCAAGAAAATATTGTCAAGGAATTATGTCGACACTTACAAAAGAAGTGATTGAAAAAGGGTATCAATATTATGATTGGAATGGAGATTCTACTGATGCCTCAGGAAATCATGTAGCGGTTGATAAATTAATTAGAAATGGAACGCTTTGCCATGATAACAACGTAATGATTTTGTGCCATGATACACAAGCTAAAGATACAACTGTTCAAGCATTGCCTGCTATTATCGAACACTATCGAAATTTAGGTTATACTTTTAAAGGTATTGATGATACAACTTATACACCACAACAAGGTGTTAACAATTAATAAAAGTAATGTTCATTTTTGGACATTACTTTTTATTTTATGAAGCTCTTCTTTTATTTTTTCTACACTTTTTTCTAATAAATCATAATCATCCTGACTATTTATAGAAAAAGAATTTTGATTTTGCATGTAAGAAATATAGGCACTATTTAAAGAAAGCATATCGCCTAGTGTTGTTAAAAAGGAACCAATAATAGCTTGCTCATCACTGGAAAAGCATTCATTAAATGATTGTGAAATGATGACAATCATTTGATTAAGTAAAACGGGATGCATACAGGGTAATGACATATAATCACCAATATATTATATGCATTAAAAGAAAAGATGATTTAATAAAATAAATATTTATTGATGAAAAATTTAGTTATTAAAATAAAAAAGTGTTGACAAACAAAAAAAGAGGTATAATATATAGGCATACATATAAATGAGCGATGAACAAGATACGATTTTACATCCGCTTCCTATAGAGAGCATTCGGTTGGTGGAAAGAATGTAGGTAATGATATAAGACCATCACTTGTGAGCTATTATCTTGAAATAAAAGTAGGGAAATCGTAATTTCTGCGTTAAAGAAATAGCATTATAAAAAGATGTGAAGGGGCGATTAAATATCGCAATCTAAGTGGTACCGCGGAACAAGGTTTTCGTCTTAGCGTAAAGTTAAGCGAAAACCTTTTTATATGTGATGATTGAATTAAAAGAGGGGGATTCATTTATGAATGGTTTACTATTACTTGGATTAAGCGCTTTAATTTTAGTAGTGGCTTATTTATTCTATGGTCGTTACTTAGTTAAAACATGGGGAATTGATCCAAAAGCAACAACACCTGCTGTTGCAAAAGAAGATGGGACAGACTTTGTACCTACAAACAAATGGTCAGTCTTTGCTCATCAATTTTCATCAATTGCAGGAGCTGGACCTGTAACTGGACCAGTTATGGCAATGATGTTTGGTTGGCTACCAGCTTTTTTATGGGTTATCGTTGGTGGTGTATTCTTTGGTGCTGTACAAGATTTTGGAGCACTTTATGCTTCTGTTAAAACAGAAGGAAAATCAATGGGACAAATCATTGAAAAATATATTGGACGTAAAGGTAAAAAATTATTTTTCTTATTTTGTTGGATTTTTACATTAATTGTTATTGCAGCTTTCGCTGATATGGTTGCTGGAACATTTAATGGAATTAGTGCTGATGGAGCTAAACTTGCACCAAATGCGAGTGCTGCTTCAATTTCAATTTTATATGTTTTCGTAGCAATGGCCTTTGGTTTATTCTTGAAAAAAGTTAAACTAGAAGGTTTACCAAAAGTGATTCTTGGTATTGCTTTAATTATTGCTATGTTAGCTCTAGGAATTATGTTCCCGGTATATGCTACTAAAACAACTTGGATTTATGTTGTCTTTGTATATATTTTCTTTGCTTCAGTTACACCTATGTGGTTACTTAAAACACCACGTGATTATTTAACAACATTCTTATTTATCGGAATGATCGTAGCTGCTGTAATTGGTGTATTTGTAAGCAATCCAACAATTACAACACCTGCTTTTGTAGGATTTAAATCTGCTTCAGGAAGTTATATCTTCCCAACATTATTTGTTACAATTGCTTGTGGTGCCGTTTCTGGTTTTCATTCACTTGTCTCATCTGAAACAAGTTCAAAATTAGTAGAAAACGAAAAAGATATGTTACAAGTTGGTTATGGTTCTATGTTACTTGAATCATTACTTGCTATCTTAGTTATCGTTATTGTTGGTGCTTTACCAAACTTAAAAGCATCTGGTGTCTTAGATAGTACACTTGCTAATATGGCTTTAGCTGATACAGCAACACCATTTACTAAATTCTCAGCTGGTGTTACTGGTTTAGTTGCTCAACTTGGTTTACCTCAATCATGGGGATTATGCATTATGACAATGTTTGTTTCAGCTCTTGCTTTAACTTCATTAGATGCTGTTGCAAGAATTTCAAGAATGTCTTTCCAAGAATTCTTTGAAGTTGAAGAAGGACAAGAACCAAGTGGTTTAGTTAAAGTTTTAACTAATAAATATGTTTCAACAATTATTTCTTTAGTTTGTGGATATTTATTAAGTTTAGGTGGATATGTTAATATTTGGCCATTATTCGGATCAGCTAACCAATTATTAGCTGCAATGGTTTTAATTTCATTAGCTGTTTTCTTAAAAGTTACTGGAAGAAAAGGATTTATGTTATATATCCCAATGGTATTAATGTTTATCGTTACAATGACAGCATTAGTACAAGCTATCTATGGAATCGTTATGAAATTGTTTGTAACAGGTGGATTTGTTTTAATGGTTGATGGATTACAATTAGTAGTCGCAATTTTACTTGTTGCTTTAGGATTAATGGTTGGTTTCAACTCAGGAAGTAAACTTGTTAAAGAAAAATAAAGATAATAAAAAAAGCTTCATGATGAAGTGAACTGAATAAGTTGGACCAACAACTTAGGAGGTTCACTTTTATTATACTTTAATTCATATAAGAACCACCATTAATATCAATACCTTGTCCAGCAATATATTTAGAGGCATCACTTGCTAGAAATACGATGACTTCTGCAACATCCTCTGTTTCGCCTAAACGACCAAGAGGAATACCGACAGTACTGTAATTTGTATTAGCTGTCATGTTTGTTTTAATCACACTTGGACAAACAGCATAGACGTTAATGTTATATTCTCCTAAAACTTTTGCGTAACTTTTTGTGGCAGATAAAAGACCACCTTTACTTACTGCGTAACTTACAGAAGACGCGATACCACCAATTCGTGCAACCACAGAAGAAATGTTTACGATTTTTCCATATTTTTGTTTTTTCATAGTTTTGATGGCTTCTCTCATGCATAAATGAGCACCTCTTAAATTAATATTCATGCACCAATCCCATTTATCAGCATCTAAATCTTCAATAGGAGTTGTTGGGCAAACTCCAGCACCATTAACTAAAATATGAAATGTTGGCATTTTTTCTAAGGCGAATTCAAATAGATGTTCAATATCTTCAGGTTTAGAAACATCAACTTGACATGGATAACAAGAACAACCTGTTTCATCTTCTAGTTTTTTAGCACTTTCTGTTGCTTGTTCGATGTTTAAATCAGCAAGGACAACTCCTGATAAACCTTTTTGAGCAAGAATCTTGGCACTTTCAAAGCTGATTCCTCTCGCACCACTTGTTACAATAGCATATTTTCCTTCAAATTCTTTATTCATAAAAATCATCTCCTTATCTCTATTATAAAAATGAATTGGTTATAAATCTAATAGATAGTAAAGGCAAAATTGATAGATAACATTTATAAAACAAAAGTTTTAGTGTGTTTTTAAAAATAATTAGTATATAATAAATACCAAAAAGGAAGTGTCAAAATGAAAAAAGAAAATAAATATGCAAAAAGAATAGAAAAAGTTCAAATGTCATCTATTCGTATTGTTATGGAAAAAGTAGAAAAACTTAGAAATCAAGGCAAAAGCGTCGTTTCTTTATGTGCTGGAGAACCTGATTTTAATACACCAGAAGGCATCAAAAAAGCAACAATTGAGGCTTTAAATGATAACCAAACACATTATAGTTCTAATCGAGGATATTTAGGTTTAAGACAAAAAGTATCACAACTTTTAAAACAACAAACAACTATTGATTATGATAGCGACCAAGAAATTATTATGACATGTGGTTGTAGTGAAGCCATCAATAATACGTGTCAGGCTTTTATTGATGAAGGGGACGAAGTTATTATTTTTACACCAGCCTTTGTTTCTTATCAAAATACAGTTTTATTATGTAAAGGAATTCCTGTAGAAATTCCTTTAAAGCCAAGTAATGGATTTCAAATAGATCTAGATGAAGTTAAAAATAAAATAACAGACAAAACAAAAATGATTATTATTAATAATCCAAATAATCCAACTGGAGCTGTTTATTCAAAAGAAACATTAGAAAAATTATGTCAAATCGCACGGGAAAATCATATCTATATTTTAGCAGATGAAATCTATAATCAACTTGATTATGAAAATCAATATGTATCTATTGCTTCATTTGAAGATATGAAAGATTATACAATTATTGTTAATGGTTTTTCTAAAGCGTATGCTATGACAGGATGGCGAATGGGATATATTGCTTCTAGTCAAGAAAATATAGAGCCTATTTTAAAAGTACATCAATATACAACAACATCACAAATGACATTTGCGCAAATAGGAATGGCAAAAGCAATTGATCAAGAAGATGTAAAAGAAGAAGTTCAACATATGGTAGATACTTTCCATGAAAGAAGAACATTTATTATGGAACAATTAGATCAATGTGAAAATCTTTCATACATTAAACCTCATGGGGCTTTCTATATTATGGTTGATGTTTCTAAGACGGGATTTAATGGACAAGAATTTGCTGATAAGTTACTTGATTATGGCGTAGCTGTTGTACCAGCAAGTGGTTTTGGTAAGGACTTTATTGATTTTGTTAGAATTTCTTTTGCTTCATCTAAAGAAAATATTGAAGAAGCATTTGTTAGAATTAGAAAACTTTTATCAGATGTAAAAAAAGCTCAAGATTAATTTCTTTGAGCTTTTTTGTCTTTCTTTATCTGATACATTAAAGCATCCGCTTGATTAATAGCTGTTTCAAAATCATCATTTTGATGTGCTAAATAATATCCAATACTTGTTGAAAGTGAAAAAGGGTATTTTTTTGTTTTATTAAAAGAAAATTTGAATACCCACAAACTACAGGTTAGTGAAAATTAAATTCTATAAGCACCGATTGAACGGCGTTCATGAAGCTGAATCGAATGCATGGATTTTCCATCCGTTCTATAATTAGATTAGAAATCAGATGGAGGTATAACCACATGTCAAATAAAGTATTAAAGCCAAAGAAAGCTTCTCTTTATCAGTTCACTCAAAATTATTCAAACAATATTGGTAACTGTATTGAATTCTTCAAATCCATGAAATGGCCTGGGGAATTTTCATGTGACCGTTGCGGATGTCATAAGTATTACCTAGTCAAGCGTGTAGGAAAGACCAAGACTTCATATGTTCTTGAATGTAGCTCATGCCATAAGCAACATTCTCTGCTTTCAGGCACTATTTTTCAGAGCTGCAAACTTGATCTATACAAACTTCTGTTAGGTGTTTTCCTTTTCCTTAATGAAAATAAAGGAATCAGTGCAATAAATTTATGTTCAATACTAGATGTTAACCACAAGACTGCACTTCTTCTAGAGAACAAGTGTAGAATCTTATGTCACTAAGCAATTCAGAGAAGCTGCTCAACAGCCTTTTCTATGAGGCGGATGTCTTTAATATTGGTGCAAAATCCAAGAATAATGCGGGTCGTGCAAGTGAGCAACAGCCTATTCTTGGTATTCTATCTACAGATAAAGGGAATAACTATCCCCGATTTATTAAGTTAAGACGCATCAATGATTATACTGGTCTGTCACTTAAGAAAAATATAGAACAATGTTGTATATTAACACATGCTGCATTGCTTAATACAGATGGCGAGAAAGGCTTTAATACATTAAATAAAGAGATTCAGGTAAAGAACGAGAAGATCAGCTACGAAGAAAAGAATCATAGACTACTCTGGTTAAATATAATAATCGGTAATATTAAAAATAATATTACTGGTATATATCATGGAATAACTAAAAGAGAGATGCCTTTATTCCTGAATGAACAGGAGTATAGATTTAACCACAGAAATATGCGAAAGACTGTTATGGATAAAATCAAGAAATACCTACAGAAATCATTTCCTATCAGTCATAGACAGATAGTATATATCCTGAATATTTCTGCTCCACATTTCTCTTAAATCGTCACCTGTTGATTATGGGGATTCAAAAAACATTATCATTTTATAATTTATAACTGTCAATCCATCTTACAAAAAATGCGTTTTCGATTTGATACACATCTACATGGTGACTATCCTCTAACCAAACTACATTTTCAACATATATTTTATCACTTCTAAAATCTATACTTACACTATCAATGTTAAATGATGATTTATTAAAGAAAGAGTAAACAAAAATAACCGCAAAAGATAACAGTCCTATACCAATTCCTGATAAAATAATTTGAAAAAATTTTATAATAGAATTTTTTTGTGCTTTTAATATATCAATTGCTATAAAAGTAATAGGTATAAAAAATAAATCTATTAAGAGAACTATATTTATTACTATACTAATGAACGGATGAAAGTAGACCAATTTGTCTAGTCTAGAGTTAATAAGATATTCTATCAAAACAATACTCAATGATATAATATACCACACTAAAGTTCTTCTTTTATTATTCATATGACTAAAATAAGCAATTATTTCTTTAAAAACTTTCATCTAAAATTTCCTCCATATATATTATATTCAAAATTAGATCTTTTTAAGAAAAACGTAATTAATATAATTAATTTTGATTAAATTACCCATAATCAACAGGTCAATCCAATTATTGAAATCATTTTTACACATAAAAGCCAAGAAAATTTAAACTATCATTTCTTATTTTGATAATCACCTGTGGAATGTGGGTATTCAAAAAAGAAAACACTTCATCAGTTATTTTTGTAGAAAGATCTTTCGATGAATAATTGGTAATGATAATAAATTCATCACCACCATAACGAATCGCAATATCTTCTTTAGAAATGACTTTTAAAATAATAGAAGCAATTTCTTTAATAGCACTATCACCCATATCATGTCCATAAAGATCGTTTGTTTTTTTCATAAAATCCATATCAATAAAATAAATCAATGCTTGTTGATCTTTTTCAATGAGTTGATAATAAAGTTTTTTTCTAGTTGATTCATAAATTAAATCCTTTCGTTTGCCATAGGCGGAAACCCACTACCTTCAGATGGGTTAATGAATCTTTAACATAAAGATTTTCTAATTCCTTGTTTAATAAACTTAAAACATGTTTTTTTTGCATACTTTCAATAGTAAGACCTAATAGTTTTAAGATAATTGTCATATAATTAATAGAAATATTTTTTGAGTAATTATCAAAAGCTAAATAACCAATAGCGACACCATTATTACTTAAATAAGTATAAATCATATAACGTGATTTATATTCTTGAGGAAGAACTTCTTTTTTAGAAAATTCTTGATAGATATGTTTTTCATCAGGTGAATTTTTGTGATAAGTCATACCCATTAAATACATTTTATCAGAAAAATGAATAATATTTTCAGACATTTCATCAATATATTTTGAATTCATAACCAGATAAATTTGTTTATATCCAAAATTTTGTGATTCTTTTTCAAAAATATCAAATAAATCATAAAAATGAGATGTCTGAGATAAGAGTGTTTCTAAACGTTCTGTTGATTCAAAAAAACAATTACTATGATAAGTATAAGATAAATATTCTTTTTTTAATTCAAAATTATCTTTTTCATTTGTTGGATAACCACAACTCGCACCTTCAATGATTTGAATATCTTCTAAATCTTTAGTTGCTTGTAAAAAGCCTGCTTTTCTAAGTCGTGCTTCTCTTGAAGACATAGGTCCAGAAACATAAGCTACTTTTTGACAATTTTTTTCAGCTAAAATTGTTTGAGTAAGTTTATAAATGGCTTGTTGATTGTCTGTTCCTACATAAACGCAATCTTTAATAGGATCGTTAATAGAAACAACAGGAATATGATATTTATGAGCTTCATCAATCATTTGTTGGCGATAATCTTTATAAAAATTGGAGTTTGTTTGAAAAATCAAAACGTCATAATCTTTAATATCGGGAAGCTTATAGAGTTCTAATAAGCTATCCATAGGGTGAACAAGACCGTAATTTCCAAAGATTTCAAACATATCAATGGATATATCTTGATAATCATTTAAAAATTGATTGATCGCATTTTGTTTTTTTTGGGCAATTTCAAAAAGCCAATCAGATGAAAAAAGCAATTTTATAAGTCATAGAAATGCCTCCTTATCTATAATTATATCATCTTTTTGGTAGAAAGAATATAGCGATAGAATATTGACGGTTTTAAAATAACGGTGTTATAATAACAATGTTATTTAATGATGGGGGGCAATCTATGAGGCAAGAAACCGTAGGTGTTACAGAAAACCTATTAAAAAGTGCAACAGAAGAATTTTTAGAAAAAGGATTTATGAAAGCAAGTCTAAGAAATATATCTGCCAAAAGCGGAGTTAGTACAAATTCTATTTATACTCGTTTTAAAGATAAAGAAGGTTTGTTTTCAGCAATTGTGAAAGATACAGTCGATGGGTTGATGGCTATTTATCTTGATAGTACACAAAAAGCAACCTATAGTCCTAACCCTAGTCAAGCAGATCAAGAAGGGGAAGAAGGAATGGATCTTGTTTTAGATTATATTTATCAACATTTTATAGAATTTAAATTGATTTTTTGTTGTTCTACTGGTTCTCAATATGAACATTTTTTAGATGAACTAGGTAAAATTGAAGAATCTTATTATCAAGAATTTGTTGAAAAATATAGCAAAGAAGGATTTATAGTTGATTCGTTCTTTATTCATGTTTATTGTCGGGTAGGTTGGCAGATGGTATACGAACTCGTTGCACATGATTGTTCTTATAAAGAGGCTCAATCATTGATGAATAGCACAAAGTTATTTAATATTGCTGGCTGGAAAGCAGTTATGGGAATTGATGAGTAAATAGACAGGGAAACCTGTCTAAAGTTAACATCGATAGTTAGCAAAAACTAACTAATAGGAGGAATTTTATGAAAGAAAAGAAAGAGAGTACATTATCGAAGTTAATGCACTTTGCAGGAAATCATAAGTATTATGTTTATGCTTCATGTATTTTAGCTGCAATCAGTGCCTTTATTGCTTTGGTTCCTTTTTATGATATGTGGCGTATCATCAAAGAGGTACTAGAAGTAAGACCAAACTTTAATGAAGCAATCCATATTAAAAGTTATGGATGGCATGCAGTTTTATTTGCGTTATTAGCTATGGTTTTTTATATCGCAGCCTTAATGTGTTCGCATAAAGCAGCCTTTAGAGTACAAGCGACAATGAGAACGAAAATGATGGAACACATTATGAAACTTCCTCTTGGCTATGTTGAAAGTCAAGGAAGTGGAAAAATTAGAAAAATCGTAATGGAATCAAGTGCCACAACAGAAACCTTTTTAGCACATAATGTGCCAGATAAAGTTGTTTCTAAAGCAACACCAATTGGTTTACTTATTATGATGGCAATCTTTGATTGGCGACTAGGTTTAATGAGTCTTATTCCAGCAATTATTGCTTTTGTCTTAATGTTTACAGCGATGATGGGGCCAAAGATGGCAGAAGATATGAAACAATATCAAAATGCTTTGGAAACGATGTCATCAGAAGCTGTTGAATATGTAAGAGGGGTACCTGTTGTTAAAACATTTGGACAAACAATTTTCTCTTTTAAAAGATTTAAAGAAGCAATTGATGAATATGAAAAATGGACGTTAGATTATACAAAGAGTATGATGAAACCAATGGTATGTTTTACAACTTTTGCTAATGGAATCTTTGCGGCGTTAATTATTGCTGCTTATTTATTTGCAGGAAATACTATTACAGATCAATTTATTTTGAATCTCTTTTTCTATATTTTAATTACATCTATTTTAACAACGACTTTAATGAAAGTAGCTTATGCCGGTGAATCGCAAATGCTTGTAGAAGATGCTTTAAATCGTATGAATTCAATTATGAATGTACAACCTTTACCTGAAAGTAAACAAATACAAGTACCAAGTGATGCTTCTATTGATTTAGAAAATGTCAGCTTTACGTATCAAGATGCTTCTACTAAAGCCATTGACAACTTAAGTATGCATATTAAAGCAGGAGAACATATTGCTTTAGTTGGACCAAGTGGTGGTGGTAAAACAACTGTAGCTTCTCTTATTTCTCGTTTTTGGGATGTAAATGAAGGAAGTATTAAAATAGGACATGTTGATGTTAAAGATATTGAACAAAAAGAATTAATGAATCAAGTATCTTATGTTTTCCAAGATAGTCGTTTACTTAAAATGAGTATTTTAGAAAATATTCGTATGTCAAGACCAGAGGCAAGTGATGAAGAAGTTATCCAAGCTTTAAAAGATGCCCAATGTCAAGATATTATTGATAAATTCCCTGATGGAGTTCATACCGTTATAGGTTCAAAAGGAGTTTATGTTTCCGGTGGGGAAAGTCAAAGATTATCGATTGCTAGAGCCTTTTTAAAGAATGCGCCAATTCTTATTTTAGATGAAGCAACAGCCTTTGCTGATCCTGATAATGAAGTGCTTGTTCAAAAAGCTTTTGAAAAACTTGCAAAAGATAAAACGGTTGTTATGATTGCTCATCGTTTATCAGCGATTACAAATGCAGATTGTATTTATGTATTAGAAAATGGACATATTGTTGAAAGTGGTAAACATGAAGAATTATTAGAAACAAAAGGTGTTTATGAACATATGTGGCATCAATATAATCAATCTGTAAAATGGAAAGTACAAAAGGGGGATGAAGAATAATGATTGAAAAATTAAAACATAAATATGCTTTATCTTCTAAAGGAGCCAATGACATGGCAAGAGCTTTTGTGGCAGTGACACTTTCTAACCTTGTTTTAATGCTTCCTGTGGGATTACTTTATATATTATCATCTTATTTATTAAATCAACAATTACCTAAAGAAAAATTAACGTTCTTTATTGTAGCAATTATTGTGATCTTGATTTGTATTGCTTTAACTACAATTTTTCAATATCGTGCTACTTTTTTATCAACATATATTGAAAGTGGTGTTAGACGTCGTACACTTGCAGAAAAGTTAAGAAAACTTCCTTTATCTTATTTTGGTAAAAAAGATTTAGCGGATCTTACAAATACGATTATGTCTGACTGTGCTCTTTTAGAAACAGCAAGTTCTCATTGGATTCCTGAATTAATAGGAGCCATGATTTCAACGACAATTATTGTCATGAGTTTATTTTTCTTTGATTTTCGTATGGCACTTGCTGCTGTTTGGGTGATGCCTATTGCTTTTGCGATTGTTCTTTATTCAAGAAAAGCATTACGTAAAACACATGAAAAAACCAATGAATATCGTATTAATTGTTTAGATGGTATTCAAGAAGGTTTAGAAACATTAAGAGATTTAAGATCGAATAATATGTGTGATACGTATATGGAATCTCTTAATAAAAAAATCAAAGCTGTAGAAAATCATGCTATCTTTGCGGAATTTACCAATGCGGCTTTTGTTTGCAGTGCTCAAATGATTTTAAAACTTGGTATGGGAACAGTTGCACTCGTAGGAAGTTATTTATTAGTCAAAGGTGAAATCACAGTTCTTACATTCTTTATGTTTTTACTTGTTGTAACACGTATGTATGAGCCTTTACAAATTTCTTTACAAAACTTATCTGCAATGATTAGTCTTGATACAAATTGTAAACGTATGGATGAAATTTTATCACACGATGAACAAACAGGTGTGGACACTCTTACAAATGAAGGTTATGATATTGTATTCGATCATGTCGCTTTCTCTTATAATCAAAAAGAAAAAGTGTTATCTGATGTATCATTTGTCGCAAAACAAGGAGAAGTTACAGCTTTAATTGGACCAAGTGGTGGCGGTAAAACAACTATTTCTCGACTTGCGGCACGTTTTTGGGATGTCGATCAAGGAATGATTACAGTTGGTGGTATGGATATTTCAAAGGTTGAACCTGAAAAGCTTTTAGAACTTTATTCAATTGTTTTCCAAGATGTAACATTATTTAATAATACAGTTATGGAAAATATTCGTATTGGTAAAAAAGATGCAACGGATGAAGAAGTAATTGCTGCAGCAAAATTAGCACATTGTGATGAATTTGTTGAAAAAATGCCCGATCAATGGAATACAATGATTGGTGAAAACGGTTCTGAATTATCAGGAGGACAAAGACAAAGAATTTCTATTGCCAGAGCCTTTTTAAAAGATGCTCCAATTATCTTAATGGATGAAGCAACAGCTTCATTAGATGTAGATAATGAATCATTGATTCAAGAATCTATTTCTAAATTAATCGAAAATAAAACTGTTTTAATTATTGCTCATCGAATGAGAACGGTAGATGGGGTTGATAAAATTGTTGTTTTAAAAGAGGGGATTGTTGCTGAACAAGGTAAGCCACAAGAATTAAAACAACAAAAGGGTATTTATAAACATATGGTTGATATGCAAATGCAATCAAATGCATGGAAATATCGATAAAATATAAATTAAAATAGAGTTCAGTTTATTTTGAACTCTATTTTAATTTGCTATTATAATTTGTAAAAGAATGATTTGCCAAAAATTCATCAGCTTCTTTTATAAGTTGATTTATTTTTTTATCTGCTACTTCTAAGCTTGAGTCATACAACTATTATAAGTTTTTAACTGAGAAGCTAAAGAAATACCATGAGGTTTAATATCTTTATATTGATCAAAATCAATACAACCTAAAGAGTCACCTTGTTTATAAGCAACTGTTAAGTTTTTTTCATTTGATAAAGGTTGAAAATCTTTCATACAATCAATATTTTTTTAATTTGTATTAAATTAGACATTCCTGATAAAATCGCAATAATTCCATCTAATTCTCCACAGAAACGTAATGCAAGTGAAGCATCTGTGGTTAAATCACTATTTTTTGGTGGATTGGTAAGTAAACCACCCATAATAATCACTTGTTTTTGGATGGCTTCATAACATGCTTTTGCTTGAATAAATGTACTATTCCAATCACATTAATTTAAGGCAATTTGAACAGCTTCGATTTCTAGATGTTCGTTTAAAATAAAATCAAGAACATCTGCACGGTCATGGAAAATGTTTAATTTTACCTTCTTTTTTTATTCTTGCATATATTCAAACATTTTACAGCTTTTAACAACGCTATTGTAATGATGAATATCCGCATTGTGTAATAAGAAATAATCAAAATATTCAACACCACAGTTTCTAATTGTTGATTAAAAATTTGGACAACTTCTTCTTTCTTTTGAATAGAAAAAACAGTAAGTTTAGAAGCAAGCCTATAACAATCTCGAGAACGACGTTCTACTAAACATTTTTTAATAGCATTTTCGCTATATTCATTATGATAAACAAAACTTATGTCAAAATAGTTGAATCCTGCATCTAAAAAAGTATCAACCAGTTGTTTTACTTGATCAAAATCAATATTTGTTGGATCTTCAGAAAGTTGAGATAATCTCATCCAGCCAAATCTAAATTTTTTCATTGTTTTCTATAACTTTTAAAATTAATTATTCTCTATTGATTGGAATAACCATATAAGATACAATTTATTTACTAAAAGTAAAAACTGAGGAGAGATATCATGTATCATCCTCTTTTGAAAACCTTTGTTTATATTGTAGAAATGGAAAGTTTTTCTAAAGAAACACAAAAAATGTATATTACACTAACCAGTGTGATGAAACAAATAAATGCTTTAGAAGAACATCTCCACATAAAATTAGTCAATCGTACCCATCGTGGCATTAAAGTGACAGAACAAGGTCAAAAAATTTATGATGAAGATAAAATACTTATCGAAAATTCAGATAATTATTTAAATAAAATCCAAGAGAAAACATCTTCTATGATTCATATTGGTTCTTCATTTTTAAATTCAGCAAAAGAATTTATTGATTTATGGCATAGCATACCCCCTTATCACAACGTTATAAATTACGTGTTGTTCCTTATAAAGGCAATCATGATAAAATCATGGAAGTATTTCAATCATTAGGGACACAATTTGATTTTTTAATTGGTGCGTTTAATTCAAATCAAATTCTTTCTTTTGCTTCTTGTAAACAATTAGGAACTTATAATGTTTGTGTAGCACTTTCAAGAAGCTATCCACTTGCAAAAAAGAAAAAACTTTCAATTACGGATTTATATAATGAAAAGCTTTTATGTGTCAGTAGTGGGGATTGTTTGAATATTGATGATTTTAGAAAGTATATGCAAACATTCTATCCTTACATTATTTTAGAGGATGTTGGTTATTTTTATGATTTAGATACTTTTAATCGTTGTGAAGAAGAGGGCTGTCTTTTATTAACGTTGGATGCTTGGGATAATATCCATCCTTCATTAATTACTATACCGGTTGATTGGGCCTATAAAATGCCTTATGGTTTGCTTTATAAAAAGAATCCATCAAAACAAAAAGATTGTTTAAAGGAAATTGATAAATATGTCAAATAGAACAAAATTACAATTAGAAGATGCATTTAAAGAACTTTTATTAGAAAAAACATTTCATAAAATAACGATTAAAGATCTTACGGATAAATGTCATATAAGTCGCATGGCTTTTTACTATCATTTTCAAGATTTGTATGATTTAACAGAATGGATTTTAATAGAAGATGCTCGAAAAGCTTTGAATGAAAAGAAAGATTATGCGCATTGGAAAGAAGGACTTTCTAATATTTTTGAAGCGGTTTATATTAATAAACCATTTATTCTAAATGTCTATCATGATATTTCTCGAGATAAAATTGAAAAGATATTATTCAAACTTGTTCACGAATTGATAGAATCTGTTGTTGAAGAAAGAAGTAAAGATTTTTTAATTTTAAATCAACAAAAGGATTTTATTGCTCATTTTTATAAATATGGGTTTGTTGGTGTAATGTTGGATTGGATTGATTCGGGAATGGATGAAGATTATCAAATGATTCTAGATGATTTAGAAATGACGGTATTAGGAACAATCGATTTATCGATACAAAACTTTACAAATAAGAAGAAATGATAAAAAATTTATCATTTCTTTTTTATTGTAAATTTTATCTAAAATAAGGGAATGCTATGATTGAAGTGTAAAAAGAAAGGTGGAGTTGTTTATGAATCGTAAAAGTTTAACGATTGCTGCAACAACAGTGACGGCCGTTTCATCAGCAGTCCTTGTTGCTAAAAAAGTAAAGAATAATAAAAAGGATGAAAAGATAAATACGTATCGAAATACAGAATTAGGAAAGTATGATAAAAATGATAAAGGAATTTATTATACAAATGGAAATTATGAAGCTTTTGCCAGACCTAAAAAACCAGAAAATGTTGAAAATAAAAATGCATATTTAATAGGAAGTGGTCTAGCAAGTTTAGCGGCAGCTTGTTTCTTGGTAAGAGATGGACAAATGCCTGGAAAAAATATTCATATTTTAGAAGCAATGGATATTGCTGGTGGTGCCTGTGATGGTATTTTTGATCCTTCTAGAGGTTATATCATGCGTGGTGGTCGTGAAATGGAAAATCATTTTGAATGTTTATGGGATCTATTTAGAAGTATTCCTTCACTAGAAATCAAAGATGCCAGTGTATTAGATGAATTTTATTGGCTTAATAAAGAGGATCCAAATTATTCTTTATGTCGTGCAACCATTAACAGAGGACAAGACGCTAAAACCAATGGACAATTTAATTTAAGTCAAAAAGGTTGCATGGAAATCATGAAACTGTTTATGACAAAAGATGAAGATCTTTATGATAAAACGATTGAAGATGTTTTTGATGAAGAAGTTTTTAATTCAACATTTTGGATGTATTGGCGTACCATGTTTGCCTTTGAAAATTGGCATAGTGCTTTAGAAATGAAACTTTATTTTCAACGTTTTATTCACCATATTTCGGGCTTACCTGATTTTAGCGCTTTAAAATTTACGCGTTATAATCAATATGAATCACTTATTTTACCAATACAAAAGTATCTTGAAAAACATGGGGTTGATTTTCAATTTAACACAGAGGTAACGAATGTTTTATTTGATATTAAACCTGATAAAAAAGTTGCTAAAACGATTGAATGTAACGTAAAAGGAAAAGAAAAAAGAATTTCCCTTAGCGAAAATGATTTGGTTTTTATTACCAATGGAAGCTGTACAGAGGGTACAATTTATGGAGATCAAAATCATGCTCCTAATGGAAATGCAGAAATACGAACAAGTGGATGCTGGAATTTATGGAAAAATATTGCTAAGCAAGATAAGTCTTTTGGACATCCTGAAAAATTCTGTAGTGATATTCAAAAGACAAATTGGGAATCGGCAACAGTTACAACATTAGATGATAAAATCATTCCTTATATTACGAATATTTGTAAAAGAGATCCTAAAACAGGACATGTTGTTACAGGAGGTATTGTCAGTTGTCAAGATTCATCATGGCTTTTAAGTTGGACCATTAATCGTCAAGGCCAATTTAAACAACAAGATAAAGATAAAGTCTGTGTGTGGGTTTATGGATTATTTACTGATACAATAGGAGATTATGTTAAAAAGCCAATGAAAGATTGTACAGGAAAAGAAATTACCATGGAATGGTTGTATCACCTTGGTGTTCCTGAAGAATTAATAGAAGACTATGCAACCAATAGTGCTATCTGTATACCAACTATGATGCCTTATATTACAGCTTTCTTTATGCCAAGAAGAAAAGAAGATCGTCCGGATGTTATTGTTAAAGATGCAATTAATTTTGCCTTTTTAGGACAATTTGCACATACACCAAGAGATACTGTATTTACTACAGAATATTCGGTAAGAACAGCGATGGAAGCTGTTTATGGTTTATTAGGTGTTGATCGAGGTGTTCCAGAAGTATGGGGCAGTGTTTACGATATTCGAGAACTTTTAGATAGTTCTGTAAAATTAATGGATGGTAAATCACCCTTAGAGATGAATTTAGGTCCTTTAAATATAATCAAAAAGCCTTTAATAAGAAGTATTAAAGGAACGGTTATTGAAAAATTATTAAAAGAGCATCAAATTTTAAAAGAAAATGAAAAGTAATTGATTTTTTACCATGAAACTTTAAAAACGTCAGGAAACATTTGATAAAGTGTTTTACCAGCTTGTTGAGGAGATAAATCAAATTTACCAAGAATATAATGTTGGTACATGATAGAAGCTCCACCACAAAAAACATCTAATAAAAGAAGATCTTTATCTTCAAATTGGATGTTTTTTATTTTACACATCTCAATAACAGTATTATAGGAATATTGGTAGATAAAATCTCCTAAAGAATTAATACCGGTATAATCAAAAGCATTTTTTAAATAATGAAGCTCTTTACTCATATTAAATAAATTAATGAAGACATCTTCATAATTGTGATTTTGACTACTATGCATATATTGGTCTATGATCCTTTTATAATTATTATTCATCACATCATATTTATCTTTATAGTGACGATAAAAAGAGGATGTTGAAACATGAGCTTCTTTATCTTCTTCTAAAACATATTTATCAATATATTTTTTTATTTCTTCTTCAAAAGGAAGAACATCTTTAGGAAATTCTTCATCGGTCATGTTTGAATTTTTATAACGATAAATGGTAATACTTTTTGTTTGTCAATCAACTGTATAAATTTTGCTGAAGTTATTTTCCAAAGCGTTAAAAATATCAATTATATTAAGAGGAAGATTATTATTTATTTCTTTGTTCATCTTAATCGCCACTTTCAAGTCATTTTTATTTAATTTATTATATCACGGTATGATTTGAAAAATAATCTAAATGATTAATAAGTATTTCAAATTACAATTTTATATATTTGTTTGCCATGCGTTTAAATTATCTAATATATATTGATATATAAGCTGATTTTGTTTTTCGTTTAAGATTTCATGACGCATATTTTCAAAAAGATAGGAATCTACACACATATAACCTCTAGATTTTATGTTGGAAACAGCTTTGTTGAATTTTACTTCATTTGTAATACAAGGATCATCTTTACCAGCAATAAATAAAATAGGTAAAGAGGGATTAGACATTGTCCAGTTTTCATTATGATATGTATTTATTACAAGATTAAAGAGGGATTCAAAGCCATTTGCGGTAAAGGTAAAATAACATAAAGGATTTTTATTATAAGAATCTACAATATTTTCATCACTACAAATCCAACTGTTAGGAATATCTGTATGAAACCTTTTATTAAAAGCTTGAAAACTTAAATTTTGAATTAATTGAGGGCGATAATGATCATCTTTGATTTTTGAATAGATACGAGCTATTTTTACTCCTATAGGAGCAAGAGGATTATCACTAGGACTTCCACAAACAATTAAACCATCAATATCTTGATCATACTTTTGACAAAAACAGCGCACGACTAAAGATCCCATACTATGTCCTAAAAGATAGAGTGGGAGATGAGGATATTGTTGTTTAATCATCAAAGTAATTTGGTGGAGATCTTCAACAATTGCTAGATGACCATTATCATAAAAATACCCCAAATCATTTTTGTCTTTTATACTTTTTCCATGTCCACGATGGTCATGAATAATACATAAATATCCTTGATTTGATAAGAAATTCATAAAGTCGATGTATCTCTCTTTATGCTCACACATACCATGAGAAATTTGTACAATTCCTTTTGGATTTTCACAAGAAATAATAATGCCATCTAATTTGAGTTGATCATAATTTGATTTTATTTGAAAACTTTTATACATATTTATCACCTAACTACATTATAACTAAAAAACAAATATTTTGATATGATAAAGAATTAATATAACAAAAAAGCCTTGATAAAATCAAGACTTTTTAATATGAGTTTGTGAATTATTTACAAGCTTCTTCGATAGCAACGGCAACAGCTACAGTAGCTCCAACCATTGGGTTGTTCCCCATACCGATTAATCCCATCATTTCTACGTGAGCAGGAACTGATGAAGAACCAGCGAATTGAGCATCACTGTGCATACGTCCCATAGTATCAGTCATACCATAAGAAGCAGGACCAGCAGCCATGTTATCAGGATGTAAAGTACGTCCAGTTCCACCACCAGATGCAACTGAGAAGTATTTTTTACCTTGTTCAATACATTCTTTTTTGTATGTTCCAGCAACTGGATGTTGGAAACGAGTAGGGTTAGTAGAGTTACCAGTGATTGATACATCTACACCTTCTTTATGCATGATAGCAACACCTTCACGTACGTCATCTGCACCATAGCAGTTAACTTTAGCACGTGGACCATCACTATAAGCAGTTCTAGATACTTCTTTAACTTCTCCAGTGAAATAATCGAATTGAGTTTCTACATAAGTGAAACCATTGATTCTTGAGATGATTTTAGCAGCATCTTTTCCTAAACCATTTAAGATAACTCTTAATGGATTTTTTCTTACTTTGTTAGCTTTTTCAGCAATTTTGATTGCACCTTCAGCAGCAGCGAAAGATTCATGTCCAGCTAAGAAAGCGAAACATTGAGTGTTTTCGTTTAATAACATTGCTCCTAAGTTACCATGACCTAAACCTACTTTACGATCATCAGCAACAGATCCTGGAATACAGAATGATTGTAATCCAACACCGATTGTTTTAGCAGCATCTTCTGCTTTAGTATCACCATTTTTAATTGCCATAGCAGCACCAACTGTATATGCCCAACAAGCGTTTTCGAAACAAATTGGTTGTGTAGATTTTACGATATCATAAACGTTGATACCTTTTTCATCACAAATAGCTTTTGCTTCTTCGATTGATTTGATATCATATTTAGCTAATGCAGCGTTAATTTGATCAATTCTTCTTTCATAACTTTCAAATAATGCCATTTTTTCGTATCCTCCTATTATTCTTTTCTTGGATCGATGTATTTAGCAGCATCGTTGAATCTACCGTAGTTACCTTTAGCAGCTTCTAAAGCTTCATTAGCATCTTTTCCATCTTTAATCATTTCCATCATTCTACCTAAGTTAACGAATTCGTAACCGATAATTTCATCATTTGTATCTAAAGCGATACGAGTAATGTAACCTTCAGTTAATTCTAAGTAACGAGGTCCTTTTAATTTAGTAGAGTATGATGTACCTACCATTGATCTTAAACCTTTACCTAAGTCTTCAAGACCAGCACCTACAGGTAATCCACCTTCAGAGAATGCTGATTGAGTACGTCCATAAACGATTTGTAAGAATAATTCTCTCATAGCTGTGTTAATAGCATCACAAACTAAGTCAGTATTTAAACCTTCTAATAAAGTTTTACCAACTAATGCTTCACTAGCCATAGCAGCAGAGTGAGTCATACCTGAGCATCCAACAGTTTCGATTAATGCTTCTTCAATGATACCTTCTTTAACATTTAAAGTAAGTTTACATGCACCTTGTTGTGGAGCACACCAACCAATACCATGTGTTAAACCAGAAATATCTTTGATTTCTTTTGAATATACCCATTTACCTTCTTCAGGAATAGGAGCACATCCGTGTGATGCACCACGATTTACAGTGCACATTTCTTCAACTTCATGTGAATAAATCATTTTTTATTTTCTCCTTTCATCACATTAATGATCACAAACATTAAAAAAGAAATAACGTAAAAACTACATAAATTTCTTCCTTCAGGTGAAGGAATTCACCTGAACAAATTATAAAGTGTCGATTAAAGAAAGTCAATGAAACAAGAAAGATAAATAAATGAAAAAAGGAATTTTTTTGTATCTATCAAAGAATATTTCTTAAAAAAAAGGACAAAATGTTATTTGTAGTAAAAAAAAAGAAGATAAAAAAGGTTGACACATAAGGTTAGTATATGCTAACTTATAGGTAGTTAGTTACGACTAACTTCGTGTTAATAAATCATTTTTTATTGATACCAAATCACAAACAAAAATCACAAACACAAACAAAAAAATGAAAGAAGGAAGTATTAAAATGGATTTAATTCAAAGTATTAAAGCACGCGAAGTATTAGACTCTCGTGGAAATCCAACTGTTGAAGTTGAAGTTAGAAGTGAATGTGGAGCTTTTGGTAGAGCAATCGTACCAAGTGGCGCTTCTACAGGAATTTATGAAGCCGTTGAATTAAGAGATGGAGATAAATCACGTTATTTAGGTAAAGGTGTTTTACAAGCTGTTAAAAATGTAAATGAAGTGATTGCTCCTGAATTATTAGGGTATGATGTTTTTGCTCAAAGAGAAATCGATCAAGCAATGATTGATTTAGATGGTACAGATAATAAAGGAAAACTTGGAGCAAATGCTATCTTAGGTGTTTCTCTTGCCGTTGCTAAATGTGCCGCTGATTCATTAGGTATGCCATTATATCGTTATATTGGTGGAGCTAATGCTCATGTTATTCCTACACCAATGATGAATATTATCAATGGTGGGGCACATGCTGATAACAATATTGATTTCCAAGAATTTATGATTATGCCAGTTTCAGCTCCTACATTTAAAGAAGCAATTCGCATGGGTGCTGAAGTATTCCATAATTTAAAAGCTGTATTACATGATAAAGGATTAAATACTGCTGTAGGTGACGAAGGTGGATTTGCTCCTAACTTAAAATCAAATGAAGAAGCTATTCAAACAGTTATTGAAGCTATTGAAAAAGCAGGTTATAAACCAGGTGTAGATGTTAAACTTGCAATGGACGTTGCTAGTTCAGAATTTTATAAAGATGGTAAATATGTTTTACCGGGTGAAGGAAATAGAACATTTACTTCAAAAGAGTTAGTTGATTTCTACGGTGAACTTGTTGAAAAATATCCAATTATTTCTATCGAAGATGGTCTTGATCAAGATGACTGGGAAGGATGGAAATATTTAACTGAAAAATTAGGTAAAAAAGTACAATTAGTAGGAGATGACTTCTTTGTAACAAATACAAAACGTTTACAAGAAGGTATTGCTAAGAAAACAGCAAACTCTATCTTAATTAAAGTTAACCAAATTGGTACTTTAACTGAAACATTAGAAGCTATTCAAATGGCTCAAAAAGCAAACTATACTGCTGTTGTTTCTCATAGATCTGGTGAAACAGAAGATACAACAATTGCTGATATTGCTGTAGCTACAAATGCTGGACAAATTAAAACTGGTTCTGCATCAAGAACAGACCGTATTGCTAAATACAATCAATTATTAAGAATTGAAGATGAATTAGGAAAACAAAGCTTATATGGTGGCGTTGATTCATTCTATCAATTAGATAAATAATTTTGCTATTAAAAGATAATGTTGTTATATCCCTTTAACGATTAAATCGTAACTTCCCAATTTTAGACTAAATCATATAAGAAATATTATCTTTTAATAATATAGATAAAAAAAGGTGATGCAAGTCATCTTTTTTTGTAAATAAATTACATTCTTTATTTAATTGGGAGAAATTAATGAAAATAACTCTCTAAATATTTTAAAAAGGTATACAATTTCTATCCTATATATAAAATAAAGATTGTCATTTACTTAATAAAATAAATACCTTCCGTATTTTTTTGACTACTTGCGGAAATGACACAAAAATCATTTGCAGCTGCAAATGATTTTTTTATGTATAGACATGTAAATAAATTACATCATTTTGAAAAGTTAAAAAGAATGTTGTAAATAAAAAACAAAAACCAATGTAAGCCTTTAACAAAGAAAAATGTCACGTTATGATAATCATGTCAAAATTAATTAAGGGAGGAAATAATTATGGACAAAATGGCAGATGTCTTAGGTCGTGCTGGTGCATGGTGCGGTCAAAACAAATATTTATCTGCAATCAAAAATGCGTTCCAAAACTTCATGCCTTTAACAATCGCTGGGGCAATTGGGGTTTTATGGTGTAACGTATTGGTTAACGAAAGTACTGGGTTAGGTATGTTCTTCAAACCAATCATGGCTTTAGATTTCTTAAACCCAGCATTCCAAGCTGTTAACTTCTGTACTATCAGCTGTATCACAGTTGGTATCACTCTTGGTATTGCCCAAGAAATCGGTATTTGGAACATGGGAGCTGAAAAAGCTGGTTATATTCCAGGATTAGTAGGTTTAGCTGCATGGTTATCAGTTACAAACACTTCACACATGGTAGAAGGAGCTAAAGATGCTTTCACTGGTATCGCTGGTAATGAATTAGGAGCTACTGGTTTATTCACTGGTATGATCATTGGTATTTTATCAGTAGAATTATTCTGCTTCTTCGAAAAACAAGATGCATTAAAAATTAAAATGCCAGAACAAGTTCCACCAGGAGTTGCTCGTGCATTCGAAGTTTTAGTACCAGCTACTTTAACTTTAATCATCACTGCTTGTATTGGATCAGCATGTTATAACTTAACTGGTTTATACTTAAATGATGTTATCAAAAATGGTATCCAAGGTCCTTTAGGAGCTGTAGGTGCTACAATTCCAGGTGTTATGATTATCTATTTAGTAATCATGTTATTCTGGTTAGTAGGTATCCATGGTAACAACATGTTGTCTGCAGTAAAAGAAGCATTATTTACACCATTAGCACTTGAAAACGTTGAAGCATTCAACAAAGGTGAAACTCCAAAAAATATCATCAACATGTATTTCTTACAAATGTGTGGTGAATTCGGTGGTTCAGGTGTTACTATCGGTTTAGTAATCGCAATCATGATCTTTGGTAAACGTGAAGATAACAAAGCAATCGCTTCATTATCATTAGTTCCAGGTTTATTCAACATCAATGAAACAGTTACATTCGGTATTCCAATGGTATTAAACCCAATCTTAGGTATTCCATTTGTATTTGCATGTTTAGTAACTATCTTAGTTGGTTATGTATTAACAGTTATCGGATTCTGTCCAGTTGCATGTTTAACAGTACCTTGGACAACTCCACCAATCGTATTTGGTTTCTTAGCTACAGGTGCAAACATTATGGGTGCAGTAACTCAAGCAATTTTAATTGTTGTTTCAACAGTTATCTATGTACCATTCTTAATTGCATACGAAAAATACCAAAACAAACAAGCTGCAGAAGCTTAATAATGAAATTGACAAGGATACGTTGTATTCTTGTCTTTCATTGTATATAAAGGTACAATGGATTTAGAGGTGAGAATATGAGTCTATTATCAACAATTGAATACCAAAATGGTTTTAGTGATTTAGAAAAGAAAATAGCAGATTATTTAATTGAACATAAAGAAGATGTGATTCATATGAATCTTAAAGAGTTAGCAGAAGCAACTTATACTTCAACAGCAACAATTAGTCGTTTTTGTAAGAAATTGGGAGAAAAAAATTTTAATGACTTTCGTGTTCATTTTGCCGAAATAACTCAATCTCAAACATTCTCTACAATAAATTTTAATAAGCCATTTCTTCAAGATAGTTCGAAAAATGAAATTTGTCATAATGTTGGAGAAATCTATAAACAAACCATTGAAGGAACTAATCAAGTTCTTGATATGAATGAATTAGAAAAAGCAGTGGATTATATTGATAAAGCAAACGTCATTGATTTGTTTGCGGTAGGAGATTCTTTTTTATCAGCATTGATGTTTGAACATAAAATGACTTATGTCAATAAGCTTGTTAACTTGAAAATTATTCCTACAGAGCAAACTCAACAGGCTTTGTATACGACTAAAAATTCAGTAGCGTTAATTATTTCCTATTCAGGACAAACAAATGAAATTAAACCTATTGTTGAACGTATTAAAATAAATGGGGGAACCATTATTGCAATCACTTCTTTAAATGATAGTTATTTGAGAATAAAAGCAGATATTTGTTTAACAATGTGTTCAAAAGAAAATATTATTAATAAAATTGGAACATTTTCTTCTAAAATAAGTAGTGATTATATTATAGATTTAATCTATTCCTTACTCTTTAAAAAGAATTATCAAGAATTACTTATTAAAAAAGTATCTATGAATTTAGATTGGGATGAAAGAAGAAATGAATCAACACATGAAAAAGGAAAAGGAGAATAGTGATGGGACATATTTTATGGGTAGAACCTGTATTTAAAGAAATGATTTGGGGAGGAAACCAACTTAAAGAAAAGTATGGCTATGCTATACCAAGTGATCAAACAGGAGAATGTTGGGCACCTTCAGCACATCCAAATGGTGATAATAAAATCAAAGAAGGAGAATTTAAAGGTCAAACACTTTCAAAAGTCTTTGATGAACATCGTGAACTTTTTGGAAATATCAAAGATAAACAATTTCCATTGCTTGTAAAAATTATTGATGCTTGTAATGATTTATCTGTACAAGTTCATCCAAATGATGAATATGCTGGTCTTCATGAAAATTCATTAGGAAAGACAGAATGCTGGTATGTCTTAGACTGTAAAGAAGATACAAAGATGGTTATGGGACATCATGCTAAAACCAAAGAAGAACTTGTAAAAGCTATTGAAAATGATGATTATGATCAATTATTAAATAAGTTTGATATCAAAAAAGGAGATTTCTTCTATATTCCAAGTGGAACAATTCATGCTATCTGTAAAGGCTCATTGATCTATGA
>NZ_PYLP01000010.1 GCF_003024675.1 Faecalibacillus faecis
TCAAGACCATCAAGAAGCTGATCATAAGAAAAGTGAACGCCGTCTCTTAGTTGAGGAAGGACCTCATGAAAAGTTCTATGCTTACTGCATGGATTAACAAGACGAGCATAGATAAGAGATGAAAGAAGTTCGTAAAGGTCAAACTCAAAAGAATTATGCAGATTGAAATAGTCGACATACTTTTTGATATCCATTTTATTCATCATGGATATGAATGGAAAATATCCAAGATAGAGTTCAGGAGAATGATCGGAAATCTTAAGAGAATTCTTGTTTTTATTATTTTTGTTGAGTTCATCYACTTCTTTTTGAAAATAGGCAATAGGATCATCGATACCTTTGGCTTTCCAAGTTTCAACAGAAGMAAGTGAYTTATRGGTGCGATGRGCACCACCATGCTTTTGAGGGGAGTAATAACTTTCAACGATGGAAAGATAGGTACGACCTTTAAGAGTAGATTTTTTAAGGAAAAAAGCCATAGAAACACCTCCAATAATATATCACTACTATCACTATATAAATTATAACATAAAAAATAATATAAAAAAATTAAAAGTATAAAAAAAGCCGATAAAATCGACATATTGAAAGAAATGGTTTAAATGTAGTTCTAAAAAATATAGTGATAACTTCTAAAGACGGGATTCTCTTATCCAAAAAGAGAAAAATCCAACTCTCTCACATATCCTCAAACAGATGTCCTAATAGGACATTTTTGTTTATAAAAAACTAAATAATGATAGAAGATATGACAATAATGCTTATAAGCGGTATGTTTATGTGAAAAAACATAAGATTTTGTTTAAAATAATGAAAAAATATGTCAAATTTTGTGTTAGAAGTGATATAATATTAATGAGATAGTGTAATATGATAAATAGTATCAATAAATAAAAAGAAATAAACGCAAGATGCGTAGTGATAGAAAGACATAAAATCAGGAGGAAACTGGATATGAATACTGTAAAGAATAAAATGAGAAGAATAATGAAGAAAATGATAAGCATGGTAATAACACTTGCAATGTTAGTACAGTATCTACCAGTAAACTGGTTACAAGATGTATTCGCAGCAGGGACAAAACCAGTTTCTGTTTCTTTTTTGAATTCCGGAGCAAACTTAAAACCAGCCGGTGATGGAAATTATTTAATGTCAACAGGAAATCCTATGACTATGAATGTTAATTTAAATCCAAACTGGAATACTAATGAAGGATATGCACTAAATCCAAAAATAAAAATAACATTACCTTGGTTTTATTATGATGAAAAAGGAATACTTGTAAGTACTCCTAAACCAGAGGAAGTATATGCAAAAAATCCAAATGTAAAATTTATAGGTGGTATAGAAGCTAAAGCAGAACAATCTGGAAGCTGGTATACAGAAACACCAGCAGCAGATAACGGTTATGTGTGGGGTTCTGATCATCCTGCTGGAACTCAAGATGGAGCTTTTCGACGCTCATCATTAGAAGTTTCTGCTGCATCAAGTGTTCACTTTAATACTAAAACGACTTTTAATATTACTTTTCAATTTTTTACATTGGATGAAAATAATTCGATTCCCGAAAATGCTTCTGTGCCTGTTTCTATTGGCGCAAGTTATGAAAACTTTGTTGATAGTTCAGGTAATACATCTGCTGGTTATAGTATTATACCAGGCAATAAACCAAAAAATGGAGAAGACGAAACAGATGTAAGAACAATTAATATTATTAATTCCAATTTGGAATGGGAAACTTCAGTAAAACCAGTTTCTATGCCAGTTCTTTGGGATAAATATAATTATGGTGTTTATGAAGTCGATATTAACAATACTTCAAAAGATAGTAAAAGTTCAATTGATCACTATGGATTTGTACTTAATGTACCAAGTTACACTTTTAATGAACAAAAAGGTGTTTTAGATCAAGATATGATGGCTTGGAAGTATAATAGCTCTGGTCAACTCGAAGCAAATAGCGATATTAGTGATAACGCAAAGAGCGGAGAATTTGGTGGAAAATATAATGAAGGTGGCGCACTTATCTGGGATGTTACCAATAAGAATATGGATAATTTTGATTTAGATACTTTTGCAAGTGCAAATGAATCAGAGTTTAAATATTCATATGTTCAATCAGGGGAAATAGGTGTTCGAGTTGGAACGAGCAATGATTCTAATGGAAGTTTAACAAGTGGAGAATCTCGCAAATATTATATTGCGGTTCCGTACGCTAATAATTTTGGTAATGCTCTAACTCAAAAAGTAATTCTTACGCAAACTATTTATTTTGGTGGTAGAGATTTGGCGTGGTCAAAGAAAGAGGATGCTACATTTGAATTAAAAAAACAAAATACAAGTTTTACACATAAGAAATATTTGATAGATAATAAAGATAATCAAGTTCAAGAGAAAAATGTGGCAATTGGAAAAGAATTTTCATATTACTTAGGCGGTTTTAGAAATACTAGTAATACACCTGTATTTGATGCTTATACAATAGATAGTTTGCCTGATGAATTTAATGTAACTTCTTTGGCTATAGAATTAAATGATGGAGAAATGTTAGAAAATTGGTTTAAAGCAGATGAAACTACAAAAAATGTTGATCTTTCATCAATTATTGTGCTCAAATTTACTAATAAAAAAGATAATTCTGAAAAATGGATTACTTTAAATGAACTAGGTATTTCTGTAATAAAAGAGGGAAATAAGTACAAATTAGAAAATATTGATAAAAAATTAGAAGATTATTTAGAAAAACATAACGACTTAGAATTTGCGAGAAATATTAAATTTGAATTCAAACATAGGATAGAAATTAATGAATCTTTCAATGGGCGTATTGTAGTAACTGGTACAGGTAAATACTTATTAGATTACACAAATAAGTTAAATACAACCTTCGTTCAATGGAGTTGGAGTCCCTATACCACAGCTGATAGTGAAGGACCACATTACGTAAAAACAAACAAAAATGTTGATACAGAAGCAACTGCCGTTGCCAAAAGTGAACGTGCTGATCCTCAAATAACAGGGTATGGTGTTCTACATAAAGATAATAATACTGATGATATCAATTCATCTAAAAATGATGCTGGAGAATATTATCAACCAGTTTCGCTTGCTGATACAAACACAGCGATTAGATATAGTTTAGGAAATAACAATGAGTCATATATGATTCCTGCTGAATTTACTGTTTCTGAATTATTGAAGGCAAAAGATGACACAAATAAAGTATTTGTTGGTTTAAAAGCATCAAGTGTTTATTTAAGCCCTGATTTAGTATCAAATAGTAAAATAAAATCAATAACTTTTACAGATGTAGATGGAACTGAAATTATAGTTGGTTATGATGAGATTGCTAGTTATATAAAACCTGACAAGTCGATAAAAGTTCCTGAATCATTATGGGAAAATTATGACAGTAAGAAACCAATAACACGTTTATCTGGGATTAAAATTAATTTTGAAGAGTTCTCTGGCAAAGTGGATAATAAAAATGACAGAGCATATGTGGAAATTAATGGTACTCCTAATTCTACTGGAGAATATAGATTTGACGGAAGATTTACTACAAAATATGGTGATTATCCTGGACTTACTGGTAAAGTATCAGAAAATGAAGTTACAAGTGCAGCGATTTTAGTGGTACAACGTATAAACCCAACAATTGAAGCAAGTGCACATTATGGTAATAATCAAAAAAATGATGTAAACGATCCACAAGATGCACCAAATAAAAGTAGTAAAGTAGATATTCAAAATCCAACATACTATCAATTTAAAATAGGAAATGCTTCGGATTCAATTGCAAAAAATGTTAACTTAACATTCGATTTGATGAGTGTTACTGATGTTAGCAAAGATAAATCAAAACCAAAAATTAAAGGATTTGATACAGAAAAGCTTGTTATTGAAAAAAATTATACTGAATCAATGACAATTAAGAAAATTGAGTTCTTTGAGTACGGTCAAACAACAGATGATACTGCAAAATGGAGTGTTTCAGCAAACAAATTAAGTCAATATATAGATGATGATGGAAATATTGTTATAACTAAGGATGCATATGAAAATTTAAAACTAAAACGTATAAGATATATTCGTATTGTTGCTGATGAATTTAAAAATAACATTAAAGATGACAAGCTTGCAGTGGTAAAAATATATGGTAATACAGATGCTTATAATAACTATTATAAAGATAAGAGATTAGAAGCAAGTTTATTCTTTGAACCAATAGGTGAATTCTATAATAAAGAAGATACTCTTAAAGAAAGTGCTGCATTCAGTGTAGAATCACGCTATTTAGATATTCATAATGATGTTTACCAAGAAAATGTAACAAGTGAAAAAATAGATGATAAAACAAATACAGATAAAGGTAAACAAACATTAGGTATTCCATACAGTAGAGATTTTACATATCGTGTTACTTCATGGAATGATGGAAAATCAGTTTTAGATGATGTAAAAACAGAAATTACACTTCCACCATATGACAGTGATAATGGCGGATATCATACAAAATCGGTTGTAATTTATGAAAATTTATTACAACAATATAAGAACTTTAATGGTGATAATACATTTGATAAAGTTGTGTTTACGCAAAAATCTCCATTAGTAACAGCAATATTTGTAAAACCAGAAATTACCATGACATATGATGATGATAAACATCAATTAATTTGCGGGGATCAAAAATATACTGCTAAAAATGGTAAGTTCACTTTATCTGTTGATGATGTTACAGAAAATGGAAATCAATTAGAATCAATTACACTTTATGGTAGAAATTTTATTCTTAGTAAAGATAAAGAAAATGTAAAACCATACGTTGAAATCAATGGATGGAGCGATATTGATATCGGTAAAGACAACATCATTACAACAACAGCAACAAATTATTTAGATGGTATGGAAGAAGATGCTAATGCAGATTATCGCATTACATCAAATGATACTGCAAATGCATATCATTCAAAATTATATTATGATACAACAATCGTTGCAGGGTATAATGACAATGATTCGACAGAACGTTTTACTAGAGTATCAACTCCTAGAGAACATGTTAGAAATTATGGACCTGAAACTCGAGATAATTCTGAACTAGAAATAGGATATAAAGGATTAGGATCTTATTCAGTAGACTTTAGGCAATATCTTCAAGTTGGAAGTGAAAAGATTGATTCGGGAATGTATAGTCAAGATCACGGTGGAATGAGTTATATTAAACCAACATCATTTAATACGGCTGCAAATATTAAAATGGATGTAGATTTACCTAGTGATAAATTTGATGCTTACTATTTAAGAATTAATAATCGAGTAAAAAATTACATTAAACAAATTGTTGTTACTAGACAAAATGGTGACCAATATATAATAAACAGTAAAGATTTAGAAAAACGTTTTAATGCTTCAAGTACTGATTATGGTCGAATTAATTTATTACAAAGTGGCGAAAACTTTACCAAAGATGATAACATGCTTAGTGATGAAAAAACAGATTATTATAAATCTCCAAAATCATCCTATACAGCAAATAATCCAATTGTTAAAGCAACAATTGAACTAAAAATTAACCAAAGTGCTACTAAAGAGGAAAATGGTGAAACAGTAGCAAATATCCCAGATTATGGAACATGGTGGGATGATTCAGTTGATGATACAAAATATATGTTTGAATTTGCTGGTCGTTTCTATGATACTGGTAATGCAAAAGCCTCTGTTTCTTCGACAGTAACAATTGGTGGAGAAGAAAACGGTGGAAATACTTCAAGTAAGATAAGAACTTCTGAAGGAAGCTCTAGTGCAAATCGCGGGACTAATGACTGGTCTTATAAAAATAGATATGAATATTGGACATATAGCGGTGGTTGGGGCACAGATTATTATAAAGCTGACCATTTATACAGTGAAAACTATGTCATCGTTGTTAGAGATTATGATCGTATTAGTAAAGGTGCAACAACTAATGCTACAAATGATTACAATATAAAAGCAGAAATTGGCAGTGATAACCAATATTATATTAACTTCTTTAGAAAAACGAGATGTGATGTATATGACGGTAGATACAGAAATGAAGATATGTACGAATCAGGTAGCGGACCATGGTATTATCAAGATCCTGATGACTGGGATAATAAAGTAAGTTATTCAGATCATGTTGATATTGTAGATACTTTAGGATTAATTCAAAACGATCCAACTTATGAGTATGAAGGTACATTAACAACAGGATTGAAGTTCCATAAAGAAATTGTCAATTACTTTAAAGATAATGATGCTATAGAGCTTACACTTGGAAAAGGAAAAACAAGTACTGAACAACATCAAGCAAGTAATCAAACTATAATCACTTTAAAAAAATCTGATTTAAAACAAGATGGTGATTATTATACTATTGATTTTGATAATTCTAACGATAAGGCATCAGATGATGGCACTAAGCTAGAGTTAAAAAATGGTATTTTACATTTAGAAAAATATCAATATGTACTAAAATTTAAAGCAAAATTATATGATATTCAAGGTAACGGAGAATATAACTCAGAAGTTAAAGATGAATATTATCATTATAAAGATGCAAATGGTCAAGTTCAAAAAGGTGTAGACCAATTTAACTTAACTGATAAGGACATTGTTGTAAAAGTTGTTCCATATATGGTTTATGAAAATAATCAAACAAAAATTGATCAAGCTACCAATACAGCAACTACACAAACATATTTAGATCCAAGACCAGATAATGCAAATGAAAATATAATGGATGGTAGTAGTAGAAAACCTCGCAAAGATTCAGCGTATATTATGGGTTATCGTATTAGATTCTATGCTGGATATGCAATTGATTCTTTAGGAGCTTCGCCAATTGACACAAAAGCTGCAGTTAGTGAAGACCCAGATACTAATAAGCGAAATATTACAGAATATATTACTGATACAAATGGTAATACCTATGATATGATTAACAATAAAAAGCATAAAGTAACACAAAATAAAACACCAACAAATGCACAATTTGGTGTTAAGATTTTTAACCAATATGTTGCTGATACGAGCAATCTTGAAAATAGACCAGCGAGAATTAAGAAATTAACAACAACAGATACGATGAATACATATTATCGTATGCGAAATCTCTATATTCCTACACAATGGATTTATAAGGAAAATGGTACTTCAGGAACTAAGGGCACAGATAACGGTCAATGGTTCAAATTATCAAAATTAACATTTAATATTAATGGTAATAAAGTAACCTTTACTCCAGAAAATGTAGATGGAGAAATGGTATTAAAACTTGCGCCAGGTTCTGCTTTACAAGTTCAAGAAATTAAGTTAAACACAAAGAAAACGGTTAATGGGCAAGAATGTTATGTTATAAATATTGAAGATTTTGTTAGACAAAATAAAAAGGCTGGAACGAGTTATTTAATTCATGAAACAAATGGTTTAGCACAAGTCAAAATTAATAACTTTAATTTAACTTTTGCAGCAACTAATCCAAACTTTAAAGATGGTAAAAGTGTTATGGATAATGGGCAATATTTAACATCGACAAAAGCGAATAATGATGAGTATTCTTATTTCTATGATGGTACATATGTTGATCGTACTTTGAAAGATTTTGAAGATGATGAATGGACGAATGATTCAGTACCAACTTTTGGTAAAAAAGGTAATGATTATTCACCATCAAGTAATTATACGGATACGTCTAATAGAGATGTATCTAATAGAATAGATTTCAATTCTATTAGTTCGGTTGATAATAACGCAGATACTTTCCACGTAACAAATAACTCAAAAGCGACAGATTATTATCGTCTAAGAAATGCAGTTGCTATATTAACACCAAATCTTACAAAAGAACGTACATTAGCAGATGGAAATAAAGTATTTGCTTATGATAAAGATAGTAATGAGGAAACAAATAAGAACTTTAATCCAAAACAACTTGAAGTTGATCAAAATCATTTAATGCCTTATGACTATGTTGAATATACATTAACTTCAGGTAACCATAGTGCAGCTGAGTTACCACTAGAACGTAATCATATGACGTTTACAGTAGGCGAAGGTCAACAAATTGTTGGATGGGAATTAATTAGTGCTGAGGGTATTAAAAATGGCAATACACAAGATACCATTACAGATAAAGATATTTCAGCAAAATTAACAGGCGATGATAGTAGTGAAACTTTAGACAATGTAAAAGCGAAAAAGGATTATTCAATTAAGAAAAATTCTGATGGAACTAAAGAGGATAGTCGTTATCGTACCATTAAATTTGTTGTAGGTGATGAAGGCACACAAATGAAACCTGGACAAAGCATTAAGATTCGTATTATTACTCAATTAGTAGATGATTTTACTAATTCAAAAGATGATGATACTTTTGAAGGAAAAACTGTTAATGCACATGCTTATATTTATGCAGAAAATAAGCATAGTTATGGTCAATATGCAATAGATGGCTATGATCAAACAAAGTATGTTACTGGTACAACAGGTTCAACATATCCACATTATTATTGCAGCAACAGCGCTGATGATCAAAAAATAGAAGGCCCTATTTATTATTATAGATATCATGACAGCGACAATTATACTTCTCGTGTGGATAGTAATGTTAAATTCTATAATAATACTGCATTAGGAATTACTTATAATTTTGATCATAATGATAGAGAATTTGATAGCCAAGGTGCTACGTTAAATATAAGCAATATCAAAAATGATACAATGCATTTTATTGATAAACAAACTGTTACAGTTAATTTCTTGGAATATAAGAACAATACAACATATCAAGGTTTTATTCTTGATAAAATACCTACAGTTTCTAAAACTTTTGCAGGAAAAGGTGATATTTATTATCCTGATCAATTCATTACTCAAGTGGGTGGCGAAGATAAGGTAGATAATATTCTTGTTGAATATACAAAAGACGATCCAAATACTTCAGATGCAAAGTGGACTACAGCTTCTTATAAAGAAAGCATTTCTGATATTCATGAAATAAAAGGTATTCGTTGGACGTATTTCAATGTTCCATCTGGATACCATAGCGATACAAACGTTTATAGCGAAGAAATCAAGTTTGCTGATGTTACTTTAAAAGGACAAGCGCATTATGAAGATATAAGAACAAATACAGATAAACAAAATAAAAAACAAAGAAACGATATTTATAATTCTCATGATACTGCAACGATTTCTCATTACAAAGATCATAGTGAAACTAAAGATGTTATGATAGGTGATAGTGAAGAAAAGGATTATGTGGTAAATCGTGATGTTACTTTAAATGAAGTAAAAGAAGCAACAAAAGGGGTTTATCGTGAATCGCCACAAGTAATTTTACATCCACAAGTATTTGATGAATCAAATAGTGGCATTGCTACAGAAGCATATGACCCAACAAATACACATGATGATCAACAAAAAATCGGATATCGTCCTAATGAAACATATTGGCAAAAGATTTCTCTTGTTAACCAAGAAATGTTAGATTCAAGTGGCACTCAGAATAATAGACAAGGAAGACTTATTGATCCAACTATTTATGATAAAATTCCAGAAGATTATGTAACTGTTGAAGAAGACAGTCTTAATTTCAAATGGACTGATAAAAATGGTAATGATATACAAGGAAATTACCATATTGTTCCTGCTGTTGTAGAAAAAAATGCTAATCAATATGATTATGGCGGAAAGATGATTTATAGAAAATCAACTTCTGTTAAGAAAAGTTGGAAACGTATATATGGAACAGATGGAATGAAAGCATTTGATGATCTTGATACAAGTGAAGATTATACTTTAAAGACAAATTATACAGTAAAAACATATCGAATTCTTGATGAAAATAACAAGCCAATAACGATGGAATTAGGTGATAGGCTAACTATCTATTATAAATTAAAGGCTAAAGAAGACAATTTACCAATGGTATATGTTGATGAAGATAGAGATGTAACAACAAAAAATGATCAACATCCAGCTTATTTCCCTAGAGTCGGTGAATATTATCAATATAGTGAAGATGGATATTGGGGATATTATGGATATGCTTATCCATTTAGTTATCAATCTGGTAGTATTGCAGATGATACACATTATCGCGCAATTCAAAATAGCAATATTCAAATGGACATGGATTATTTACTCCATGATGTTGGGGTAAGTGGAAAACCTAATAATGATCCTAATGATGAATCAATAAAACGTGATAACATTGATAATTGGGAATTCTTAAAAGACAGTATAGTTTACATTCCTGGTGATGGTTCACATATTGGTGAATATGAAAATCAACGGTATGGTGGAGGTAATAATACTTTAGCTGACTATGATATTTCCTCAGCATATTATTCTCAAAAGACATCATATGTGCCAGTTCAAGGGGACCCAGATGATACGTTACCAAATTATGGTGATGATAAAACAAAAGCAACAAGTTTAAAGGGATCTGACAAAATTGAACGTGATTGGTATGAAAAAGTTGTTAAGAAAAGAACAATTGCTAATAAGAAATACAATAGTTCAGAAAATGAAAACTGGGGTAGCAGCGCACCGATTGTTTGGGGTGAAAACCGTTTGCATCTTCAAAAAGCGTGGCTTGTATCTGCAAGTGAATTTATGGATGCAACATTACAAGCTGACGGTACATTAAAAGATAACGATCCAAATAAGGAACATCGTACATATGAAGCGACAACTGGTGATGGTTTAGGTACGGATAGAGCATCTAATCCTAATTATTATGTATATGATAATTATTATACTTATAGTCATACAAGAAATGAAGTACACTCATTAGTAGATGATAATTATGAAGTCGGTTTAGAGTATAATGAAGAATTTACTACTAAGTTACAAGCACTTAACTATGGTGACTGGGATTTAAGTAGAGGTGTTGAATTTACTTATACAATGCCTAGAGGTATTGAACCATTAATATTTGCAAAAGATGGAACAACAATTGATAAAAATAAATTAAAAGCAGAAATTTTGAAGTCTGTTAATGGTGTTAATGTACAAAATAACAATAATATCAGAACAGAAGAGGTAAATGAAAGCTATGATACTATATCAGTAGATGATATAGATATAGAAGTTCTACAAAAACCAGATAGTGGCTCTTATAGTTATCAGGCTCCAAGTACGTGTCAAGATCCACAGTTTAAAGATTCTAAAAAATCAGATTATGAAACAGGTAATGATACTTCCCCTTGGGTATTAAAGATTACTGTTAAGAAAAATTTACAAAAATGGTTTAACAGACATAGTGAAAGCGGGTATAAATTAAACGTTTATATTCCATCAAAAGTAGTATGTACTAACGAAGATGAAGAATGGTTTGATAGATTACAAACAAAACCATGTGCAGATAATGAAGATTACTACTATTATCAAATTCTTGATTATGATCATTTTGAAGGTACTACAAAAGAAAATATGAAAAATAACCAAAGATTTGGTATGGATTATATGTGGTATAGAGGTGATGGATATGGTTGGAATGGTAATTTCTTCACAAATCCAAATTATTATTACTATAATGGTTCACCAAATACACCATATGTAGATGGTTATAACATTCAAAACCAAGAAGTAACAATATCTGAAAAAAATGGTATTAAAACTGCCAAAGCAACAAATAATGATGCAGATTACGGGGATGCTAATTGTATAGAGCGTTATAGTCAAACCGGTACAAGAGCAGTTATGAGGAAACCATTATTAAGGCAATGGACAACAACTGGCAAAGACGATACAACAGGTCAAAGCTTATCTGATTATTATTTAGACACAGAAGGTACAACGTCTAAATTAAATATTCATGTTGAAAATAAATACTATTGGGATAGCTTAGGTACAAATTATGAAAGATATTACAATGATGGTGTAAACTATGCAGAATGTACAAAAGAAAAACACAGTTATGCTACTGATGGTGGCGGACGCGGAACATATAGTTTACCGGTTATCACAAATATTCTTCCATACGGAATAGCGCCTGTTGGAACTGATTCAGCGAATAAATCAGATATTTATTCAACAAATAATTCTCAAAATGATTCAAGAACTTTAAATTGGAAATTATTAGATCTTGATGGAAATGAACTTACAAATGAACAAAATTCATATGATGTAAAAGTAACATATGAAAAAATAGTTCGTAAAACTTCAGCTGGAGAAGTTGTAAGAGATGAAAATGGAAAGGCAGTTACTGAGGGAAGATACGTTGTTCGTTTCTATCCAAAGAAAGGTGCAGATACTAAGATAGTATCTGGTGAAGGAAGAACATTCTCATTTGATACATTTGTTTATTCATCACCAAAAGTTAATACAAAATTTGGTGATAATAAAGATTTACAAGATACGTATGAAACAAATTATACATACTTATCAAGTACGATACATGGTTTTAAAGCTTTAACCGATGAAAGTATTGAAGAAAATCCTTATACAGTTGGTTCAAATGCGCATAATCTTTATTTTGATACAAACAAGAATTCAAATGGTGAATATGTTTCATTAGATGATCGCCATGATGCTATTCAAATAACAGATGTTATAAATAAGCAAAAGAGAGTATATGGTAAGATACCAAATAGAACTATCAAAGACAAAGTAACCGATGAAACTCATTATGTTATTGGACAAGGTATGAAAGAAGTCTTTGAAAATGAAGATACTTACAATTTGGAAGATTATACAAAACAAAAGATAGATGGTATTGATCAAGTAATTCGTGATAATTTGATGCTTAGTGAAAAACAAAGAGACTTCAATATGAATAATTCCAATGTTCACGAGGATTATACAAAAGATGATTATACTCACGTAAATAGCAATATACCTGATAGAGCTTATGTTAATACGATTAAGATAAGAACTCGTCAACCTAACTTAACGGTAGAAAATTTTGTATCTTCAACAAGTGATGATGAAGGAAAGAATACACCATGTAAAGATAGTGATGGAAATGACGTTCAAGCTGGTTCAGTTGAGTATACAGATAAGAAATTTGATTATGGTGATGATGTGTGGTATTCCGCAAAACTTGCTAATAAAGCCGATTCGACAGATTATGCTCATCAAGGAAGTGTTGCTCATTCACGTTTCGTATTTAGTTTCCATTTACCAAAAGCTGTTTCAGTAACAGACTTGCCTGATTTTAATACAGCAAGTGATCATTGGGATCAATTTAGAGGTGATGATTTTGTTATTGAAATTGAACATGCAGATGGAAGTAAAACATCTGTTACACCTAGTCAATTAAAAGATAGTGGATTTGGAATTCGTATTATTAATAAACAATATAGACCTACAAGTCCAACTAAAAATCATACGGGTCAAATTGTAACGTATGAAGTGACAACACCAAAAACGGATGAATTTAGTGATTACTCTTCATTTGTTAATGGTGAAAAACCGGCAGGTTACCTTGCATCAGGGGATACATTGATATTAAAAATTCGTACACGTATTGATAACAAGGAAGAAACTGGCATAGATCCAAGTGATAAAAATAGTGTAGATGTATGGACTGGTTACTATAGTGAAGTATACAGCACTTTACATACTTCAAATGGTGAATACATCGTAACAAATGATGGAAATATCTATGATAAAAAAGATGGAAACATCTATGATTCACAAGGTAAAAAAGTAAATATTTCTAACAGTGATATTAATTATGATGGTTACAGCTTTAATGAAGCTTCAATAATATCACATGAAAAATCATTTACTAAACAATTAAATATGACTTGGTTAGATAAGGAAGTATCAGATTCAAATGATAAGACTGAAGAAGATGGATCGATAACTAAAGGAAATGATTATGATCAAGACGGTGATCTTAATGAAGATTTTGCTTATAGTTCAAGTGCTTCAATTAGTATTCTAAAACCAAAGGCAACAACAAGAATTGACACGAGTCAATTGCGCAAGCAAGTTAATGATTTGGATGCTGAAGTTGCAGTTATTGATGATGCTCATGTAAAATCATCTGATTTAATGTATATGCGTTTGACAGAAGCTGTTAATAATAGTGCAAAACTAAATCAATTTGTTACAAGTATGTCAATTCCTTATCGTGGAACAGATACAGCTACTTCAAAACCAGCGACAATGAATGATACTGAAATGGAAACCGAAATCCAAGAAATAAGGACAGGATCTTGGGAAATTCCAAAAGATATAGAAAATTATGATTTATATAAATCATACTTAAAAGTTTATATGTACGCTTATTTGGTAGATGATCCATGGAAAGAAAGCGGTGTTATAAATCCAAATGAAAATCTACAAAATTGGGTTCTTATTGGAAATAAAGATGGATATGCTTTAGAAGAAAATGCAAAAATTTCACAAACAGATGTACCTGCTGGTAAATATATTTACCAATTAAATTGGGTTGTAAAAATGGAAGGATTTACCGATGATACTGGAAAAAGATATAGTGAATCAAATGCTGCTATTAATTATCCAGTTCCAGTAGGTTTAAGATTAAATACAACAGGCAAAGACAACAAAGGTGTTGATCAGTTGGATCCAGATAGAGAAAACATTTCAAAAGATATTATGCATGATGATGGTGTTGTCAATAATTGTGCGTATGTCTCTGTAATTACTGGACCAAAGAATTCATCAGATGGTATTGCTAAACATGTGAATTATTTTGCTACAACTTATGGAAAATATGATGATTATAAATATAGTTCTATTTCAACAAGATGCCGTGCTGGATTCTATATTGATCCTGAATTGCCAACATTAGAAATTGAATTAGATCAAGCATATTATAGAGCTACTTTGAAAAAAGATGCATCCGGAAAACACAAAAGTTATTATAGTTGGGACTATAACAATACTTTAATTGATGATACAACAAGTAAGGTTTTGAAATATCGTGTTTCAATGAATAATAAAAAGAAGAATAAGGACCAAGGTATCACTGATGAAGATAATGCCACTAATCCAAATATTACAGTTGCATTACCTTACGATGAAAATTTAGATACAAATAAATTAAAATATGTTTCATTTGATAGAAATGCTAGTAGTTCAGTTCAACCTAGTGATTATTTAAATGATTATTATACTTCTATCGATGAAGGTCTCGATAGTAAGGCACCATTATGGACATGGTATATAGTTAATGAAGATGGATCAATAGCTGATCCAAGTCCTGTTAAACCTATACAAGCTACGGATGAAACACCATTAGTGAAAATGAAATCAATAGCCGCAAGTAGAAAAGAAAAGAATAAAATACTAAACTTCTATTTCACAGGGCAACTTAAACCAGGACAAAGTTTGAAAGTAGAAATTATGGTACCAGTTGAACGAATGAATTCAAATGCGATTTCTGCAGAGTTATTAAGATGTAAAGGATATATCTTTAAAAAAGGTGCTTTTAGAACATATATGCCTGATCAAGGTAATAGTAATGCCTCTGCATATGAATATGACTCTCAAGATGTTAATGAAAATAAGAGATATAATGATGCTGCTCTTACAAAAATGACAGCAGCTATAGGATTCTCTCAAACTGAAGCTTTAGGACAAAGTAAACTTGTTGATACGGAACTTGAACCTAATGTTACTTCTCGACCAGCAGCTGTAAATGAAGGGGGAGATTATACATTTAAAGTATCATCAACAAGTTTGTCTGATACAAGTGCATATAAGTACACAAATAATGTGATTTATGACGTATTGCCATATGATAATGACTATTATGCATATCAAATTAATGACGACAATAAAGTAAAAAGAAATTCTAAATGGAATGGATGGTTGAATTTAGATTCAATAAAACTTAAAGATGTAACAAATGGAAATGAAACAACTGTTGAAAATGATCAATATGATATTTGGGTTGGACCAATTGTTAATGAAAATGACAAGTGTGTTTTAAAAACAAATGATGATGGTTCACCATGTCTTCCTAATCCAAATGATTTAAAGAATGAACAATATGCGCAAATAATTGCTAGTAATGATGATACAGAAAAACAAAAATATTTTGTTAAATTATCTGATTTAAAAGCATATCTTCAATCTGTCGATGAAGATGAACAAGAAAAATTGACAAAAGGTATACGTGCTATTTGGCTTCAAATGAAAGATGAATATACAATTCAACCAGCAGGACGTTTGGAAATGTCTTATACAATGCATGCACCACAAAATGTAAAAAAATATGTTGGTAATGTGAAAGTTGATAGTTCATCCAATACTTCAACGAATGCACAAATTAGTGCAGCTGTAAAAGATATTGTTGGATGGAATTCATTCCTTTCAAGAGCATATTCTCTTGCTAATAGTAAATATGAAAATGATGAATCAGCTATTGCAGGTGTTTATATTGATGCCCCAAGTGAAAGAGGTTATATTGGAAGTTATGTTTGGCAAGATGTCAATTATGATGGAAAAGTTAATGAAGGTACTTATGAAGATACTCATGGTATTGGAAGAAAACTTCTAAAAGATGGTACAGCTAAATATGATTTAGATGGTGATGGTAAAAAAGATGATCCAGGTATTGATGGTGTTAAAGTTGAATTATTAACTGAACATGGGCGACCAGCGAATAAAGAAGGAGACGCTATTAGAATTGATGACAAGGGAAGATATGTCCTTGTTGATGATGAAACAGGTAAAGATTTATTAGCTGATGAAGGTTCTTCTACGGAACGTCCTCGTTATTCAACATCTGGTCCAGCTACTTATACAACTGAAAAAGATTACTATGGTAATAAAGGTTACTTCGTATTCTCTAACTTAAAACCAGGTAAATATAATTTACGTTATACGTTACCTGATGAATATAAAGATTATTCAATTACGACAAAAGAATTGAATACAGATAATGCTTTAACTCCAGTTGTTATCTATCGTGATGGTAAAGTTGTTTATGATAAACAAAATCAAGCATCAGCACAACAAAAAGCTTATGCAGTTAAAGAAGGAACACTTGTTGCTCAAACTGGTCAAAGTATTCAAGTAGATGCTGTTGTTGAAGATGAAGGTCATCAAGCTTATGACGAAAAAGCAATGGGTTATAACTTAGGTGTTGGACGTACTAATCTTTATAAAGGTACAACTTGGTTAGATGAAACGGAAGAAAATGGTGAATATATTATTGAAGGTCAAATGGATTATCCAAAAGCAGAAAAACGTTTAGGAAAGATTAAGGTTGAGGCTTATGAAGTTGATCCTAAAACATCTAAACCAATAAGTGATGAACCTGCTACTGATGCTGATGGAAATAAAGCAAGCTCTGTAACAAATGTTAAAGATGGTGGTGACTTAAAAGCTGGTGAATATCAATTCAGATTAGTTCCTGGTAAGACGTATATTATCAAGGCAACAAACGAAAATGCGACACCATTAAAAGCAACAGCACCAATTTATTCACAAGATCCTACAAAGGATACGGGATATAACGATTTATTATTACGAGGTGGTAAACTTATCACAAATCAATTTGATGTTCCTTATATCGTTGGTGATAAGATTGCTGGTTGGGAAAATTATTCTGATGAGCATACTATTGATTTAGGATTTGTTAATGCGGCAAGAGGATTCATTGGAGAACTTGTATGGGATGATAAAGACTACGATGGTATTCAAAATCCTGACGAAGATCCATTAAAAGATGTAACAGTAACTCTTGAACAATATTATTACAAAGATAGTAAATGGCATAAGTTATCTGATACGAAAGATGTTCAAACAAATGCTGCAGGTGCTTATAAATTTACAGTAAGTACTTATTATGGAGATGGAAATAACAGTTATTTGGCTGGCTATAAAGTTCGTATTGATCGTGATAAGAATAAAGACTTATTCAAGAAATATGCACCAACATTTAAAGATAAAGAAACAAATGGTAAACAAAGTGATTTAGATGAAACATCTAAAAACAATAATTCTTATTATCTTACAGATGATGTCGTTGTTATTGCTAGTGAAGTAGGTGATACAACACAAGTTGGAAATTCGGTTGAATGTGGTGGAATAAATTACGATTTAGGTAATGCTGAAACTAAGAACTTCGATGCTGGATTTAAAGATTATGAATCTGGTAAGATTGACGGTATTGTTTGGTTAGATACTAATTATGATGGTATTCGTGATACTAATGAAAAGATTGCAGATAAAGATAATTTAACTGACAATGAAAAATTACTTGAAAAAATTAAAGCTCAAATCAAAGGTTACTATTATGATGAAGGTAAATGGCATGATGCAAGTGCTAGTGGTGCAAAAGTTCAATGGACTGTAGATGATGTTAAATTAAAATTAGCGGACGATGGATATTATCACTACACATTTAAAAATTTACCAACTGAATTACAAGACAATAATGGTAATACATACTTAATGGGTTATAAAGTGACATTAGATGAAAAATCAATTGATAAAACATTAAAACCAACATTAAGCTATCAAACAACTTCTGATCAAGATAGTGATTTGGTTAAACGAAGTGGTAACTATGCATTAATGAAAAAAGATGATTATGTTATTACAGCTAAAAAATTATCAGATACAGATGATAAACATAAAGGTACGCTTAAAACAGTAGGTGACAATACTTATGATTTATTACAACATCAAAATATAAATAATTATGATGCTGGATTAACAGGTATTGAAACTAGTGCTATTAGTGGTCAAGTATGGATTGATCAAAACTATGATGGTATTCAAAATACTTATGAAAAATCATTAAAAGGTATCAAGGTTAAATTAGTTCGTTATCTTGTAACAAAAGTTGACGGAAAACTTAATTATGTAAAAGATAATACTTATACTGAACCAATAGTTACGACAAGTGATAAAGGAAGATATAGATTTGATAACTTGGAAGATTCTCCAAATAATGATTCAGAATTATATGCTTATCAAGTTGTTATTGATCCTAATGATGCCGATAATAAAACTATCTTAGAAGATGAAAATACTCGTTTAGGTATTACAAAATATCATCAAGGTGATAATGATAAGAAAGATAGTGATTGGTCTAATGATGGAACATTAATAGATAATAGCGGTAAATACTTGATCTTATTAAATAAAGCTAATGATAATACTCCAGATGAAAACAATGTTTTAGGATATGATATTGTTAAAGGTAAAGCCTATGAAGATGTCAATGCAGGTGCAACACCATATCAAAACGCTAAGATTTTAGGTAATATCTTTGATGATAAAGATTATGATGGTTTAAATACTAAAGATGATGAAGGTAAAGAAAATGTTGAAGTTAATTTAAATCGTTATCTTGTTACAAAAGATAGTGATGGAAAATTTGTTTATAACGAAGATCAAAGCTTCAAAGAACAAACAACTCCAACAAATGCAAAAGGAGATTACTCATTTGATGATTTACCTACAAATGGATATGTTACAGATCCAAATGATCCAACTAAACGTACACAAGTAATCTATGCTTATGCAGTTTCAGTCAAAGGCCTTCCTAGTGATTATGTTGTAACAAAATATCATAAAGGTAAAGATGATGCTCGCGATAGCAATATTGACCCACAAGATTCACAATATACTTTAAAAGATAAATCCGGTAATCCATATATTATCTTGGCTAAGAAATCAGATGATGATAAATTAGCTCAATATCTTGATGGATATGATTTAATTGAAAATAAAAATAAAGATAATTATGATGGTGGTATTACGAAATATCACAGTGGAATAATTAGCGGTACAATCTTTGATGATAAAGATTACAATGGATTATTAGGAAAAGATGATAAAGGATATCAAGGTATCAATGTTATCTTGAGTCAATATCAAAAAGTTGGAGATGAATACTTCCTAACTGGTATGATTGATTCAGTTGAAACTGATGAAAATGGTAAGTATACATTTAGTAATATAGCTACTTATGGTACAAATGAAGAAGGCGAAAGAGTTCTTTATGCATATCGTGTAACTCTTGATGAAGATTCACTTCCTGAAGGTTATGGTGTCACAAGATATCGTGTTAATGATAAAGATGAAAGTAGTAAGCTTTCTTCTAAAGACTATGAATTGATTACTAATAAAGAAAATCAATTTAAAGATAGTACAGAACCATATATCATCATGGCTGAAAAGACAGATGATGATTCTATACCATACAACATTGAAGGTTATGATATTGTTGGTAATAACTCTATTAAACACTTAAATGGTGGTATTACAAGAATTCAAACAGGTTCTATTTCTGGTAAGATCTTTAATGATGATGATTATGATGGATTATCTACTAAAGATGATAAAGGATTTGAAGGTATTGAAATTAGCTTAAAACAATATTATCTAAAAGATAATGAATATGTTTTAACTGATAAAGAATTTACTTGTAAAACAACAAGTGATGGTTCATATAAATTCGATCAATTACCTACAAATGGAATTGAAAATGATGAACATGTTATTTACTACTATAAAGCCTTTGTTAAGATAGACACTTTACCTAGTGGTTATGCAATAACGAAATATCATGTTGGTAAAGATGATACAAAAGATAGTGATTTATTAAGTGAATCTGGTGAATTATTAGGGAAAGATCAATATATGGTTTTAGTTGATAAAGCTGATAAAGATAATGTACAAAGTATTGTAAATGGTTATGATATTATTACTGCTAAGGATATTAAATACTTAGATGGTGGTCTTACTTCTTATAATCAAGGTACAATTGAAGGTACATTATGGATCGATGCTAATAGAAACGGAATCATTGATAAAAATGAATCTTATCTAAGTCATCAAAAGATGATATTAAAAGGTTACTATTATAAATACAATCAATGGATAGAAGAAAGTTCATTAGATAGTGAAGTAGAAACAGATGAAAATGGTAAGTATAACTTCAGTCATTTAGCAACTACAATTACTAAAGATGAACAAACTTATTTAACAGGATATCAAGTATCACTTGATGCACTTCCTAAAGATAAGAAAATTACTGAATATCTAAAGAATAATGGTAAAGATGATAGTAAGCTTAAAGATGAAGATTTACGTTTGATTTATACTCAATATGAAAAAGATGGATATCTTATCGTAGCTGATCGTTTTGATGAAGACAATATCAATAATCAAAGCTCTAATTATGAAGGATACAACGCAATTAAAGCAATTGATATTAAAAATATGAACGCAGGATTCTATGATCCAGATAAACCAGTTATGACTGGTAATCCAATCATTCAATTATTACAAAGAATTAAAACAGGAGATAATGTTTCTATTATGGGATATGTTCTTCTTGGATTGATTTCTTGTGGAATTATTGTATTGATTGTATTTAAAAAACGTAAAGACAATGAATAAACCATGAAGTTATCTTCATGGTTTTTCTTTAAAGGAGTTTGTTATGGAAATAGTAAAGAAATATAAAAAATATATTTTAGTAGGAATTATTTGTTTAGGTTTGCTTTTGCTTTTTATTCCTAGAAGTTCCAACTCGGATCAGTTAGTTGTCAAAGGGGATAAAAGCAAGATAGAAAAAACAGAGAAACAAAAAGAACGACTTGTTATAGGTATGTATGATCCTTTGGAACATTCTAAAATCTATCTAGGATATGATAAAGGCTCTATGCTTGCTACAAAGTTAGTTTATGAATCATTAGTAAGAATTAATAATGATTTAACGATAGATAAACAAGTAGCCTCTAAAATTACATTTTCTAAAAGTGGTAAAAAAGCAACAATTAAGTTGAATGATAAGACTTTTAGTGATGGAAGTAAGTTAAATAGTAAAGCAGTAAAAGCAAGCTATAAGGCTTTAAATAAAAGTGATAGTGAATATTTTAATAAGTCTTATACAGAAAATATTGTTGGTATGTTAGATTATCAATTAGGTAAAACAAAGGATATTAAAGGAATTAAAGTTATTGATAATCAAACATTAGAGTTTGATTTTAATAATTGTCGAAGTGAAAACATGTATGCTTTTACTTTACCAATTGTTAATGTAAAAAATGATGCTGGTAGTGGTTCTTATGTTGTCGATCAATTCCGTTTTCAAGATTATTTACAATTAAAGCAAAAGGATAAAAATGATGATTTATCTTATCAAAAAGTATTGATTAAAAATGTTAATACGGTTGTTATGGAAAAACAAATGAAAGCTTATAATCTAGATGTTTTAGAAGTAAGTAAAAGTCATTTTAAAACACTTAAAAAGATAGGTTATCATAATGTTTATCAATTAAATAGTGATGATTTACATTATGTTGCTTTTGATCTTACAAAAGCATCAGGTAAAAATAAGAATTTAAGAAAAGCGGTTTACTATGGAATTAATAAAAAAGTTCTTAAAAATGATATGGATGCTCAAGATGTTTATGTAGGACATTATCTTTCTACAACTCTTATGGATAATCAAGATGTTTATGATCTTAATAAAGCAAAAAGTGCTCAAAGTGATGCTAATAAATCAAAGATTGACTTTGAAGTAAGTGGAGATGTTTCTTCACTTTTAAGATATGATGCTTTAAAGAAAACTCTTAAAAAAGCAAACTTAGAATTATCACAAGGTTCATCTTTTGCGAGTATTCAAGAAACATATTCAACGGATCGCTATGAAATAGAAGATAAAATTAATGATTCTTATTTAAAGAAAGATTATCAAAAACAATTAAAAGATACTTATCAAAAGAATTGTTTAAATGTTTTAAAAGAATTTGATAATTATATTTTAGATGAATATCTTGTATTACCTCTCTATACTTCAACATATTATTTAGCTATGTCTAGTGATGTTAATCAAGAACAAGTTCTTGATTTCATGACGAACTAATGTATTTTGTTTACAAAGAAAAAGAATTATATAAATAAGTATGTAAATAAAATACATTTCATAAAGGAAATAAGACTTCATGTTATAATGAACGTATAATAATCGCGAAAGATAACGGAGGAAAAGAAGATGACGATTAAATTACCTAAAGATTTCTTTTTTGGAGCAGCAATGTCAGGTCCTCAAACAGAAGGGGCTTGGAATGTAGGAGGAAGATTACGTTCTTATTGGGATATGTATTCTGATCAAGAAATTAATGCTTTCTTCAATAATGTCGGATCTTATGTGGGAAATGACATGTATCATAAATATGAAGAAGATATTAAATTATTAAAAAGTTTAAATTTTAAATCATTTAGAACATCAATGCAATGGACACGTTTATTAGATCAAGATGGTAAATTAAATCCAGAAGGTGCCGCTTGGTATCATAAATTAATTGATTGTGCAAATGAAAATGGTATTGATATTTTTATGAACATGTATCACTTTGATATGCCAGAATACTTAGTAAAACGTGGCGGATGGCAAAATAGAGAAGTGGTTGAAGCTTATGCCAACTTTGTGAAAGTTGCGATGGAAGAATTTGGAGATAAAGTAAAATATTGGTTTACTTTCAATGAACCAATTGTAGAACCAGAACAACAATTCTTACATGGTGTTTGGTATCCTTATCAAAAAGATTTCAAACAATCAATCAATGTACAATATAATATTACTTTAGCGCATTGTTTAGCTGTCGCAAACTTTAGAAAATTAAAAGCAGAAGGAAAACTTTGTGAAGGTGCAAAAATCGGTATGATCAACTGTTTTGCGCCACCTTATACAAAAGAAAATCCATCTCCTGAAGATTTAGAAGCTGTACGTATGACAGATGGATTACACAATAGATGGTGGTTAGATGTTGTTGCTCATGGACACTTACCACAAGACGTTTTAGATACTGTAGAAAACGATTGGAAAGTAGAAATCAACCGTCGTCCAGGAGATGAAGCTATCTTAGCTCAAGGAAAAGTAGATTGGTTAGGATTTAACTATTATCAACCAACGCGCGTACAAGCACCGGATAGTAAATTTGATGAAAATGGTTTACCATGTATTTCTAAACCTTATATTTGGCCTGAAAGAAAAATGAATGTTTATCGTGGATGGGAAATTTATCCAAAGGGAATTTATGACTTTGGTATGAAAATTAAAAAAGAATGTCCAGATTTACCTTTCTTTATTTCTGAAAATGGAATGGGTGTAGAAGGTGAAGAAAAATATATGGATGAAAATGGAACAGTTCAAGATGATTATCGTATTGAATTTGTAAGAGATCACTTAGAATGGATTGCAAAAGCAATTGAAGATGGAGCAAACTGTTTAGGATATCATTATTGGGGTGTTATTGATAACTGGTCATGGTGTAATGCTTTTAAAAACAGATATGGATTTATTCGTGTATGCTTAGATGATGGTTATAAACGTAAAGAAAAGAAATCGGCTTCATGGATTAGAGAAGTTGCTAGAACAAACGAATTTGAATAGTCATAAGGTGTCTACCAAGTGTAGGCACTTTTATTTTTTTCTATAAGAAAAGCCCATTAAAATAATGGATTTTCTTTATAATCTTTTGAATAATCGTAAGCACCAAATAAAATAGTGTATTTGGCACTTACTTTTCAACTGTGATTTTTGGATCTGTACTAATTTATAAGAAAAATAAAAAGTTATTTAAAGAAAAAATATCAATCAAAGGAATAAGGGAAAGAAAATTAGAAAAGGTAATGAAGTATTAAGTAAATGATAATATAAAAACTTAAACAAAAGATATTTATTTTATAAAAAATGATAATTTATGAGTTAATTTTGTAAAAATATTAAATGAGAAAAGAATTCTAAATAATAAATAGAAAAAGAGAATTTTTGAGAAAAAATTTTTTTATCTCTAAATTGTTTTAAAAGATGAGTTTTTTATGATATTTGTAGGAGGTATTTTTATGAATGTAAAAGCAATTATGTGTGATATAGATGGAACTCTTCTTTCAAGTGAAGGAGTGGTTACGCCTAAAACTGTAGAAATGATAAAAAAGCAAGAGAAAAAGGAATATTATTTGGCTTATCTACAGGAAGAGATGTCAATAGTATTCAAACTTTGCTTAAAACATGGGGTATTGATGGTTTAGTTGATATGATTGTAGGTACAGGAGGTGCGGAAATCTACGACTATACGTTAGATCTTGCTAAAGCACAATATCCATTAGATGGAAGATTGATTAAAAGTATTATTAAACATTATGAAGATATGGATTGTAACTTTGCAATTCCTGAAGACGGAATTTTATTTGCGCCTAAAGATGATGAATATATTCAAATGCTCGCAAAAGCAGATAAAGTTCCTTATCAAGTTGTTGATTATAATGAATTATTACAAAATCCAAAACCTAAAATAATTATTATTTGTAAACTAGAGGATATGGATAAAATCATTGAAAGATCAAAAACATTCCATAGTGATGAATTTAAATCATCATTCCTTAAAACTGCCATGAATATATGGATCCAAGAGTATCTAAAACGGCAGGATTGATTGAAATCTTAAAACTTCATCATATAGATCTAAAAGAAATTGTGACTTTTGGGGATGCTGATAATGACTATGATATGACCTTAAATGCTGGTATTGGTGTTGTTATGGTGAATGGTAGTGATAAAACAAAAAGTGTGGCGGATTATATTACCGATGATAATGATCATGATGATATTGGAAATTATATTGAAAAATTTATTTTAGGAAAACAATAATGGGTAAAATTATTTTTATTGATGTCGATGGAACATTATTAGATTATGAAAACAAATTACCTGCTTCAGCTGATATAGCAATCAAAGAAGCAAGAAAAAATGGACATCATGTATATATTTGGAATATTGGTTTAGATGGGATGATTGGTGGAAATGGTTCTTATGTTAAAGATAAAGATACTGTTGTCATGTATCAATTAATTACACTTGAACAATGTAAACATATTGTAGATTGGTGTCATTCGAGAAACTTAGAATTTTATTTAGAAAGTAATAATGGTTTATTTACTTCTAAAAATTTTGAAGAAAAAGGAAATCCAGTAATTAAAGTTTATTGTCAAAGAAAAGGAAAAGAAAACGCAAGTGAACAAACAGTGTGTACAGTCTTTTCTGAAATGATTTATGGAGGAGAATTATATCGTGATGATTGTAATAAAGTTAGCTTTATTTTAAATAGTTATCAAGACCATTTGGATTCAATTAAAGAATTTCCTGATTTAAAACCTGGTACTTGGGGTGGTGCTGATGAAATTGCTTTATTTGGTGATTTAGGTGTTAAAGGTATTGATAAAGCCCATGCTATTGATGAATTATTAAAATATTTAGGAGCTTCATTAGAAGATACCTTTGCTTTTGGTGATGCTAAAGTAGATATTCCAATGCTTGAATATTGTAATGTTGGTGTTGCTGTTAATAGTGGTGGCGATGAAATCAAAGCAATGGCAGATTATGTGACAGATGATGTGGATAAAGATGGTATCTACAAAGCATTTGTTCACTTTGGTTTAATTGATGATGTTTTAAATCTTTGTTAAAAGTTTTTGCGCAAGCAAAAGCTTTTTTGTTTGACATCTTTTCTTTAATAGAGATATGCTTATGTTAAGTAGAGGGTAAAAAAATGGAAATAGAATTAATACAAGATGGTAAAGGCGTTAATTATAATAAGTATCGAGATGTAATAGAGAATGTGAAAGAATCTCTTTTTAGAAGAAATATGGGTAAAGAAACAAAGGAATGGATATATATAAGTAATTTTGTAGGTATTCTTTTTGATAAAAATCGTTTGATTTTATCTTTACCAAAATCAGTTATTATTAAAGAGGATGTTGATAAAGAAACGTTACTTTATAAATATGCAAGATTATTTGATTTATATTTTATGGCTAATGAAAAAAAATGTGATTTTATAGATAAGAATGGGTTTATTGAATATTGGTGTAATCAAGCAATCAAAGAAAATAAAACAACAACAATGACTCAAGAAATCATCACTTTTAAATTTGAAATGGTTTTTGAATGGATGATAGGAGAATTCTTTCATAATCAAATAAGTATTCAAAAAGGCGATGTTCTTTTTAATAGTCAATTATTAGATAAAGAAATAAATATTAATGATACAAAATATAATACTTATCATTGGAATGCGATAGGCAAACAAAAAAGAGATCATAAACAAAAACAAATTGTCAAAGAAAGAGAAAGTGTTTTTATCAATCAAAATAAAAAGAATATCCCAGATATTGTTTGTGAAAGAATCCTAGAAAATCCTAAATATGAAAGACCACAAAAAAGTTGTTGTATACTTGATGCTAAATATTATGGATGGGATTATGAAAAAGAAGCTTACTATTTACCAAGAAACCTAGATATTTATAAACAATTTTTCTATCAGGAACAATTTCAGCGTATTTATGAAAAGGAAAATGAGACGAATGTAGGTGTTTATAATTTTCTTGTGTTACCTGATTATCTAGGAGATACAAAGGATACAAAATGGGGAATTATAAGACAATGTGCGGTTATAGAATTTGATTATCATCAAAATCAAAAGATTGCTGTTTTACAAGTAGATATTGAGAAACTTGTGGATTTTATTTATAGTGGATTGGATATGAAAGAAGATGTACTTTCTGTTTTTTTAGGTAATAATCGTGTTGTACCGATGATTTATGGTAATGAAAAAGTCTAACTTTAAGCTAGACTTTTTATTTCCATAATTTTTCTGGATAAATACCTTGTTCAATAAGTTCATTAATAGAATCTTGGACTATCTGCTTATCTTCTGGATAAGTAACACCAAACCATTTATCAGTTGTTTCTAATACTTTTACTGAAGCTCTGTTTGTTTTAATTAATTGATCAACAATAATAGGTAATAAATATTCTTTAGTAAGTTCATCTCCACTATCATCTAATAAGAATTCTTTAAAACCATTTTCAAGATAATCAATAAAACAAGGATAACCAGCCCACATATTCATCGAAACGCGGTTATTTTCTTGAATGATGCCTTTGCTTTCTTCTGTATCACAATCAATTGTTCCTTGATTGTTTCTAATAATCCCTTTAGTTTCAATCACTCTATGTAAATAACCCGCTTCATCTTCTACACAAATACCACGAGTAACTGTTCCATTATCACTTAAAGTATTTTTTAAGATAAAACCAGCCATGGCCATGGTAAACTCACTATTTCTATGACTATCTTCAATTAAAAAATCATGAAGCTTTTTAAAAGCAACTTTTCCATAATAATCATCAGCATTGATAATGACAAATGGTTCATTAACGATCCCTTTACAAGATAAAATAGCTTGTCCAGTTCCCCAAGGTTTGATTCTACCTTCGGGTACTGTACACCCTTCAGGAATATTGTTAATTTCTTGGAAAACATATTCAACTTGAATGTGTTTTTCAATGCGATTACCAATAATTTCTTTAAATTCTTTTTCGATGTCTTTTCTAATAATAAAAACGACTTTATTAAAACCAGCTTCAAGAGCATCATAAATGGAATAATCCATAATGATTTCATCATGAGGACCGATTTTCGCTAGTTGTTTAATTCCTTTTCCATAGCGTGAACCAATTCCAGCCGCCATAATAATAAGTGTTGTATTCATATAATTCTCCTTTGTCTAAACATGATTATATCATATTTTTATAAATATCCTTGTAAATTTTATTATTTTATCACAGTGTGATAAAATAATCATGAGGTGAAAAGCATGAACTATAGTTTAATTCTTTTATGTGCAGGAAGTGGCAAAAGAACAGGTTTAAAATATAATAAGATCTTTTATAAAATCAATTATCAAACAGTTTATGAAATGAATATTTCTCATTTTTTAGAGGATACTAAATGTAAACAAATTATTGTTGTTACTAAAGAAAATGAAATAGAGGATATTAAAAAATTAGTCAGTGATTCAAGAATTGAATATGTTTTTGGTGGACAAGAAAGACAAGATAGTGTATATGAAGGATTACAAAAGGTTAAAGAAGATTATGTTTTTATTCATGATGGGGCAAGACCTTATGTAAACAAAGAAAGTATTGATGATTTAGTAGAATGTCTAAAAGACTATTCAGCAGGATTATTGATGGTTCCTTGTAAAGATACGATCAAAGAGGTAAAAGATGGAATTGTGGTCAAAACATTAAAAAGAGAAACTTTAATGCAAGCACAAACACCACAAGTCTTTAAAAGTGAAGATATTAAAATAGCTTATCAAAAAGCAAAAGATGAAGGTTTTGTAGCAACAGATGACAGTCAGCTTTTTGAAAGATATATTGATAAAGAAATTAAAGTAGTGTTAGGAGATTATGGTAATTTAAAGATTACTACTCAGGAAGATTTAAAATGACAGGAAAACATATTAGAAGAAAAAAACATATTTTAAGATTCGTAATAGGTATACTTGTTGTTGGTTTAGGAATATTTTGTTATTTTCATTTTTGTGATGATCAAGAAATTGATTTAAGTCAATATGAAACAATGGTAGGAACGATTAAAAATGTAGGTGATGAAACATTGCTTATTGAAAATAATGAACATCAACAATATTTAATTTCGATTGCGGGAGTCATAGATTCTAATAAAGGATTAAAAAAGGGAAATCGTATTTATATTTATTATGAAGGGAAATTGGATGTTAAGAATAAAGATATTCAAAATGTGAAAGTAAGGTCATATAAAGTATTGGATTAAGATACCAAGGACAATACCAATTAGAGAAGGTATTGTTTCTTTTTTATTTTCAATTGTTATATTTTCTTTTTCATCAAAGATAAACCAAATAGATACAAAAAAGAAATCAACCCATAAATCAAGATGTTCAAAAGTATTTCCAACAATTAAAGTAAAAGAAGTATATAAAAAGGTTTTAATCATTTTCTTGATGGAATCTTTGAAATAAGGGGAATACTTAAATAAAAGAGTGAGTTTTCTTTTTAGATAATTGATTTCATTTTTAAAAAGATAATGAGCTAAAATCATAAAAATAAGCCATATGATAAACAGAATATAATCCACAATAATCACCTCTTTATAGAATATGTAAAAAAGAGGCTTATAAAGGGGATAAATCATACAAAAATGTTTGATTTTTATTGCATAAATAGAAACAATAGTCTATAATAGACGAGCAAGTAAATTATTTTACTGCCTGCTTACCAAGAAGTAAGCCAAAAGACCATAGGAGGTAAAAGAGATGAATAAATATGAAATTATGTTTATTGTAAAACCTGATGTTGAAGAAGAAGCTAGAAATACTTTAATTGAAAACTTCAAATCAATCTTAACTGTTAACGGTGGTTCAGTTGATAATGTCAATGAATGGGGATTACGTGATTTCGCTTATGAAATTAAAGATTACACAAAAGGTTACTATGTTGTAGTAGATGCAACTTGTGCACCAGCTGAAATCGCAGAATTCGAACGTTTATCAAGAATCAACGCATCAGTATTACGTCACTTAACTCTTCGTAAATAATTAGGAGGCGTTTAACGATGATTAATAGAGTTGTTATGGTTGGTAGAATGACTCGTGATCCAGAACTTAGAAGAACTGGAAGCGGGGCTGCAGTAACAAGTTTTACGTTAGCGTTAAATCGTAACTATAACTCTGCAGATGGACAACAAGCAGACTACATTTCATGTGTGGTTTGGAACAAAGTTGCTGAAAACGTTGCACAATATTGTTCAAAAGGTTCTTTAGTAGGGGTTGAAGGTAGACTTCGCTCAAGAACTTATGACAATGCACAAGGTCAACGTGTTTATGTTACTGAAGTTGTTTGTGATTCTGTTCAATTTTTAGAAACAAGAGCACAAAGAGAAAGAAACCAAAGTTCGATGAATCAAGGTATGATGAATCAAAAACCAATGGATCAATATTCTCAACCAGCTCAACCACAAACAAATAATTTCCAAGATATGCAAACAGTTGAATTAGAAAGTGATTTTGATAATTCATATAATATCATGGAAGACGATATTCAATTTTAGAAAAGGAGTATAAGAACATGGCTTTTAAAAGACAAAGAATGGGTAGAAGAAAAGTTTGTTATTTTACAAAAAACAAAATTACTTACATCGATTACAAAGATGTTGATTTATTAAAAAGATTTGTTTCAGCTAACGGTAAAATCATTCCTAGACGTGTAACTGGAACTTCTGCTAAATATCAAAGACAATTAGCAGTAGCTATCAAACGCGCTAGACAAATGGGATTATTACCATACGTTGGTGAATAATTTTAAAGAGTATAATTACTTATAAAAAATAAAGCTCATAAATGCTAGAAAACATAGTGTTTATGAGCTTTTTTCGTATTTGTTTTTAACATCCTCGCATATACCATATTTGGTCTGCACAATCTTCGATAGTAAGAGAAACTTTATTTTCAATGAAATTTAAAAAAGTATTTTCGTTTAAGTTTTCTTGCTCTAATGTTCCCATAATTCCAGCCATGCAGATACGATCAATGCCAAGATCATTCAATAAATGAATTATTTTTCGTTGAGTTTCATTTGTTTTTTATGTTTTTTTGCCTCCTAATTCATTCCCCAATCTATCTAACCATTTTTCATAATTACTGATTTTATTATGGATGATAGGTTCATGATTTTTAATATAAACTTCATATAAATCATTATCTAAGTCAATATAAAAAGTATATCCATTTTAATATTTCTTAGGATAATTTAAAGACTTGAGATCGTATTCTTTGATATGTTAAATCATCAACGAAAAGATTTTGTTTTCTTTTATCGAATAATAAAGAAATTTTTTTGAATAGAGGACATTTCATAAAAGTCCTCCTAATATTATTTTTATATAGTATATATGTTGAATCTCCTTCGACATATATATTCACTAGAAAATAAGTTTTTTCTTTTTAAATATTAATTAATTGATACAATAGTATAAAGGAGGGATTGTTGTGGGATTTTTAGACAAACTATTAAAAAAAGAAAATAATAAACAAGAAGAATATAAAGAAGAAAAACCTGCCAAAAGAATCTATCAAAGATTAAAAAAAGTAAGTGAAGTAGACTATATACGCTTTGAATTAGAAGAAAAAGAAACACATATCTTTGATAGTAAAGTAGGTGGTGCTTATTATGTGCCTAGAGATCAAAATCTTCCAGTAAATCAAAAAACGGGAGCACCTTTATATTTATTAGCACAAATAAATTTTGAACAAATACCTCATATAAAAGATTTTCCAGAAAAAGGATTGCTTCAAATCTTTATTAGTGGAGATGATGGCGTTTATGGATTAGACTTTGATAATGAATATAGTCAATCAGGGTGGTGTTTACGTTATTTAGAAGAAGTACCAAAATTAGTAGATGAATCATGTGTTTATAAGTTTCAATATAGCGAAGATACAGAACTTCCGTTAGAAAAAGATACAACTTTTTTATTAAAGGATCATTTAGATAAACAAGTTATCACAATGAATGATATTCACTTTGATGAAGTTGTTGATACTTATTTAGATGAAAACTTAAAAGAAGTCATGCAAGATGATGAGGTAATGGATGAATTAAATGATTTATTTACCTTGATTCCTTGTCAAATAGGAGGCTATCCTTTCTTCACACAATATGATCCTCGTCAAGAAGATAATAATGAAGTATTGTTATTTCAACTTGATTCACAAGATCATATCTTATGGGGAGATTCAGGTGTCGGTAATTTCTTTATTTCAAAAGAAGATTTAAAAAATAAAGATTTTAGTCATGTTCGCTATAATTGGGATTGTTATTAGATGCATATTGTTTGCTTAATAGAGAAAAATAGTTTATATTATAAATAGGAATAATTACTACTTATAGAAGAGAGGAAAAGGCTATGAATCAAAAATTTTATATTTGTAAACACTGTGGAAATGTGATTGAAAAAGTAGAAGATAAAGGAGTCCCTGTGGTATGTTGTGGCGAAGTTATGAAAGAGCTTCAAGTAGGGATTGAAGATGCTGCATTTGAAAAACATATTCCTGTTTATACAGTGGAAGGTGATACCGTTCATGTATTTATTGGAGAAGTTGAACATCCAATGACAGCAGAACATTGGATTGAATGGGTTTCTTTAAAAACAGATAAAGGTATTCAAAGAAAATATCTAAAACCAGGAGAAAAACCAAGTGTTGATTTTAAAATCTTAGAAGGTGAAGAAGTAGAAGAAGTGTATGCTTACTGTAATCTTCATGGATTATGGAAAAAATAATGAAGCTATAAAAAGACCAGAGATGGTCTTTTTATATGTATTCTATTGATAGTTCAATTATAATTATCATTTGTCCATTAGAAACATTACAAGAAAAGATAAATAAAAAAATGATAGAATAATAAATTTATATAAATTTGTCGATAATTTAGAGTATTTGTGCCATAATGAAAGTTGGTTTAATAAAGGAGAGACTATGAAAACAATTTATCTATTACTCACTAAATCAAATTCATTTGTTTCAAAAGCTATCTATTATATGACACAGGATGACTACACGCATATTTCGATTTCTTTTGAAGAAAGTTTACAACCTATGTATAGCTGTGCTCGTAAGTATACTTATACGCCTTTACCAGCAGGAATTAAAAATGAATCTTTGATTAGTGGTTTTTATCTTAAAAATAGTTCTATTCCGTGTGCTTTATATCGTATAAAAGTAACAGAAGATAAATATAATAAAGCTAAAGCTCTTTTGAAAAAAATATTAGAAGATGAAGGAGATTATAAATATAATTTGATGGGTCTTGTTTTATGTCATTTTGAATTAGCTTATCGACGTCATCATTATTATTTTTGTTCAGAATTTGTCAGTGAAATTTTAGCACATAGCCAAATTCTTGAATTACCTAAAATGCCAAGTTTAATGAAACCTTCAGATTATTTATTGTTTGAAGAATTAGAATGTCTTTATAAAGGAAACATTCATGATTTAGTACAAAGTCGAGGAATCAGTTAGTTTCCTTTTTATAATGAAAGAAATATGATAAGATTCTTAAGAAAAGAGGAAAAGATATGAATTATGCAGAGATTAAGAATTTTGATATTGCCAATGGATTAGGAGTCCGCGTGTCTTTGTTTGTTTCAGGATGTACACATCATTGTAAGAATTGTTTTAATCAAATGACATGGGATTTTAAATATGGAAAAGAATTTACGAAGGAAGTAGAAGATTTAATTATTGATTATTTAAAACCAGAACATATTACAGGATTATCTCTTTTAGGAGGAGAACCAATGGAACCAAGTAATCAAAGAGCGCTTGTTTCTTTTGTTAGAAGAGTCAAAGAAACATATCCTCAAAAAGATATTTGGTGTTATACAGGCTATCTTTTTGACCGAGAACTTTTACAAGAAAGTAGAGCAAGATGTGAAGTAACCGATGAGCTTTTATCTTATATCGATGTTCTTGTTGATGGAAAGTTTGTTGAAGAATTAAAAGATTTAAGTTTGAAATTTAGAGGTTCTTCAAATCAAAGAATTATTGATGTACCAGAAAGTTTAAAAAGACATGAAGTGGTTTTATATAAAGATTTAAATGTGAATCGAGAATTTCAAAAACATGAATAATACGATATAAACGAAATAAACTACATTATTAGCTAAAATTATGCTATAATAGGTTCGTTAATTATAGAGGGAGTAGAATATGATAGGATTTTATAGTTATACTGTCATTCTTACATACTTATCTTTAGTGTTTGCGATGGTAGGAATCCATCTATCGGTGATAGGTGCATACCAATGGTCATTTATCTGTTTAATGATGTGTGGTGTTTGTGATACATTTGATGGAATGGTTGCTAGAAGTAAAAAAAATCGTACAGAAGAAGAAAAGAAATTTGGGATTCAAATCGATTCTTTATGTGATTTAATTTCTTTTGGTGTTTTCCCTGCGATACTAGGATATAATTTAGGACTATCTTCAGTTGGATGGCTTGCAATTGAAATACTTTATGTACTTGCAGCTGTTATCCGTTTAGCTTATTTTAATGTAACTGAAGAAACTAGACAGCAACAAACAACAGAGAAAAGAAAATATTATCAAGGGTTACCAGTCACAACTTCTGCCTTTATTTTACCTTTTGCATTTGCTTTAAGGTATGTTATTTTTGGGTTGGATTATTTATATGGTACTTTGATGTTAATTACGGGAATTTTATTTATCGTTGATTTTAAAGTTCCAAAATTAAAAGGGAAAGGACTTATTGCACTCGGCATTTTAGTTGTCGTTGAACTTGTGCAAATTGTGTGTTTTTCATGATTAAAGATCGTCAAGGACAAGTTGTTAGAGAATTAGAAGGACAAAATCAATTATTAAAAAAACTCTATAGCACATCTATTGGTAGATGTGCTTTAAAAATCTTAGTTTCACCATTTATTACACATTTAGGTGGATTTTATATGTCATCTCCTTTATCAAAAACAAGCATTTCTTCTTTTATTAAAAATAATTCCATTGATATGAGACAATATGAAGAAAAGAAATATAAAAGCTACAATGATTTCTTTACAAGAAGAATTAAAGAAGGAAAAAGACCATTTGATAAAAGTGATTCTATTTTAATGGCACCAGCGGATAGTAAGCTTACTTATTATCCAATAAATGAAGAAACAATTTTAGAAATCAAAGATACCAAATATCAATTAAAAGATTTATTACAAGATCAACAGCTTGCAAACGAATATGATGGTGGAGTATGTTTGGTTTTTCGTTTGGCGGTTGATGATTATCATCGTTACAGTTATGTAGATGATGGTCAAATTGTAGGACATAAAAAAATTAAAGGAATTTTTCATACGGTAAATCCGATTGCAAATGATTACTACCCTATTTATAAAATGAATAGTAGAGAGTATACTGTGATTGATTCAAAGAACTTTGGAAAAATGATTCAAATGGAAGTGGGGGCAATGATGGTTGGTAAGATTGTCAATTATAATCATCAAATTGCTTCTAAAGGAAAAGAAAAAGGTTATTTTGAATTTGGTGGATCAACAGTTGTCTTGATTTTTAAGAAAGATACTGTCAAAGTAGATGATGATATTATAAACAATTCTCGTGAAAATGTAGAAACGAGAGTTTTATTAGGACAAAAAATTGGGTGTAAAGGGGTGTAAAGATGACAAAGGTTATCGCAATTACCAACCAAAAAGGTGGTGTAGGTAAAACAACAACAAGCGTTAATTTAGCTGCTGCACTTGCGAAGATGAAGTACAAAATCTTATTAATAGATATGGATCCTCAAGCCAATGCAACACAAGGAATAGGAATCAATAGAGATTATATCGAATTATCAACTTATCATGTTTTAACAGGAGAAGTAGGTTTAGAAAAAGTAATTCAACATTCTTATATTGAAAATTTAGATGTTGCGCCGGGGGAAATTGATCTTGCAGGAATCGATTTAGAATTAGCGCATGTAAAACAAGGAAGAGAAGTTCGACTAAAACAAGCGTTAGATAAAGTAAAAGATTATTATGATTATGTATTTATTGATTGTCCACCAGCACTTGGTTTATTAAATACCAATGCTTTAACTTCATGTGATACGGTACTTATTCCAGTACAATGTGAATATTATGCACTTGAAGGGTTAACACAATTATTAAATACAATCAAATTAACTCAAAATCATTTTAATAAAAAACTTTCTATTGAAGGTTTATTACTTACAATGTTAGATCAAAGAACAAACTTAGGTTTAGAAGTTTCTCAAGAAGTTAGAAAATACTTCAAAGAAAAAGTGTATAAAACAGTAATTCCAAGAAATATTAAATTATCAGAAGCACCAAGTGCAGGAATTTGTATTTTTGATTATGATAGTTCTTCCGTAGGAGCACAAGCCTATAAAGAACTGGCAAAGGAAGTGTTAAGTAGAAATGGCTGAGAAAAAGAAAAAGTTAAATAAGGGATTAGATGCTATCTTTGGTGGAGATATTTCTTCACTTATTGATGATATTGAAAACAATACACCTGAAAGTAGTCAAGAAAAAATCCATCTTGATGAAATTCGTCCAAACCCTTATCAACCAAGAAAAGTATTTGATGAACAAGCTTTAAATGAACTGGCTTTATCAATTAAAGAACATGGTATTTTCCAACCAGTTATCTTAAAGAAATCAGTTCAAGGTTATGAAATTGTTGCTGGTGAAAGAAGATGTCGTGCGGCAAAAATTGCGGAACTTGATGAAGTCCCAGCAATCATTGTTGATTTTACTGATCAACAAATGATGGAAATTGCCTTGCTTGAAAATATTCAAAGAGAAGATTTAAATGCAATTGAAGAAGCACAAGCTTATTACACAATGATGGAAAAGCTTCATTTAACACAAAATGAACTCGCTAATAGAATAGGTAAATCGAGAACACATATTACGAATACATTAAGACTTTTAAACTTACCAGAAAAAATTCAAGAATATGTTTTAGATGGTTCCTTATCAATGGGACATGCGCGTGCACTTATTACTTTAGACAAAGAAAAGGCATTAAGAATTGCGAAAAGAGTCATTGATGAAAAACTTTCAGTAAGAGATGTTGAAAATATTGTAAAAGGTTTTGAACTACAAGAAGCAAGAAAAAATAAACCAAAAGTAGAAAAACCTAAAGAATATCAATATGTAGAAGGTTTACTTAGAAAAAAATATCGTACACGTATTAAAGTGGATGATAAATCAATTACTATTAAATATACAGATACTCAAGATTTAAATCGTTTATTAGAATTAATGGGTGTCATTGAAGAAAGTTAAAACTTGGGTAAAACCAAGTTTTTTCTATGCGAAAAAAACATAGTAGAATGCAAAATCAATATTGTACATTTTCTTACTTTTATCTCAAAATAAAAGTAAGAAAAGAGGGAAATACAATGGAATATCAAACATTAAATAATGGGTTAAAAATGCCTATAGTAGGTTTTGGTGTCTTTAGAGTACCAGATAAAAAAGAATGTGAAGAATCAGTATATCAAGCAATTAAAGCAGGATATCGTTTAATTGATACAGCAGCTTCTTATACCAATGAAGATGCGGTTGGTGCAGGTGTTAAACGTGCTATTGAAGAAGGTGTTTGTACTAGAAAAGATTTATTTATTACTTCTAAGATGTGGGTACAAGATATGAAAAACTATGAAACTGCAAAGAAAGCAATTGATGCATCGATTGAAAAAAGCGGTTTAGGTTATTTGGATTTATATCTTTTACATCAAGCGATGGGTGATTACTTTAGTGCATGGAGAGCTATGGAAGATGCGTATAAAGAAGGAAAATTAAAAGCAATCGGTGTTTCTAACTTCTATGCACATGTTCTTGTCAATTTTGTAAATACAGTAGAAATCAAACCAATGGTCAATCAAGTAGAACTTCATCCATACTATACACAAGAAAAAGCAATAGAAACAATGAAATATTATGATGTTATTCCTGAAGCATGGGCACCACTAGGTGGAGGAAGATATAAGCCATTTGAAGATGAGATGTTAAAAGGAATTGCAGCTAAATATAATAAATCAGTAGGACAAGGCTTACTTAGATGGAATGTACAAAGAGGTGTTGTTGTTGTTCCAAAATCAACACATGTAGAAAGAATTAAAGAAAATATAGATATCTTTGATTTTGAATTAAATGAAGAAGAAATGAAACAAATCTCATCATTAAATATGGGTTATTCAGGATCAAGAGCTAAACATTTTGATGTTGAATTTGTGGAAATGTGTTTAGCTAAAAAAATACATGATTAATGAGTAAGTATGATTATTTTCATTAAATGAAATAATCATGCTTTTTTTATATAAGGTGTTAAGATGATGTTAGAGAAAAGCGGAGGATATAAAGATGAAAAAGTTTCCAAAGGGATTTTTATGGGGAGGCGCTGTTGCCGCTAACCAATATGAAGGTGGATGGAATGAAGGAGGAAAAGGAGTTTCTGTTTCCGATTGTGCTCGCCATCATTTAGATGTAGATGTTCAAGATTATGCTAAACAAAATGAAATTTCAACAGAAGAAATTTTAAAAGCTATGAAAAGTGATGATACAAGTCTTTATCCGAAAAGACATGGTTCAGATGGTTATCATCATTATAAAGAAGATATCAAATTATTCGCAGAAATGGGATTTAAAGTATTTAGACTTTCAATTGCATGGTCACGAATTTTTCCAAATGGGGATGACAAAGAACCAAATGAAGAAGGTTTAAAATTCTATGATGATGTTTTTGATGAATGTCATAAATATGGTATTGAACCATTAGTTACAATGTCCCATTATGAACCACCAATCAATCTTGTTTTAAATTATGATGGATGGTATGACAGAGAAGTTATTGATATGTTCATTAAATATGTTGATGTCATTACTGATCGTTATAAAGATAAAGTTAAATATTGGTTGACTTTCAATGAAGTGGATTCCATGATTAGACATCCTTATACAACAGGAGGACTAGTAAGAGACCGTTTTGAAGGAAAGAACTTTACTGAAGTTATTTTCCAAGCAATGCATCATCAATTTGTGGCGAGTGCTCTTGCAACAAAGATTGCTCATGAAAAAAATCCTGATTGTAAAGTCGGATGTATGCTTACTAAGTTAACGTATTATCCATATACATGTAAACCAGAAGATGTTTTACAAGCACAACAAGATATGAGAAGTACGTATTGTTATAGCGATACACAAGTCTTTGGAGAATATCCAGCTTATTTATTAACTAAATTTAAAAATGAAGGTTTAAATATTAAAATGGAAGAACATGATTTAGAAATCATGAAAAAATATCCAGTAGATTTCGTATCATTCAGTTATTATTCATCAAGTTGTGTGGCTAAAGATGATGCGGGATTAAAGAAAACAGCAGCTAATACAAATATTGCGATTAAAAATCCATATATTCCAAGCTCTGATTGGGGATGGCAAATTGATCCTATTGGTTTAAGAGTTTCTTTAGTTGATCTTTATGATCGTTATAGAAAACCATTATTTATTGTTGAAAATGGTTTGGGGGCAAAAGATGAACTTGTTAATGGTACAGTTGATGATCAATATCGTATTGATTATTTTGATGCTCATTTTAGAGAAATGTATAATGCAATCTATGAAGATGGAGTTGATTTAATGGGTTATACATCTTGGGGATGTATTGACTTAGTTTCTGAAAGTACGAAACAAATGTCTAAACGTTATGGATTTATTTATGTCGATGCTGATGATTTAGGTAATGGTACTTATAAAAGATATAAGAAAAAATCATTTGATTGGTATAAACATGTTATTGAAACAAATGGTTCTTGCTTATTTGAAGATTAGAGATTCCTAGGAATCTCTTTTTATCTATATAAGTGACATAAATGAAATAAAGTTGTATGATAAACAAGGTGATAAAATGAATAGAGAAAAGACAAAACAAATGGTTACAGGAGCTTTGATGGCTGCTGTCTTTGGTGTTTTATCGGTTATCAATGTCTATACAGGAACAATGTTTGATATCTTGTTTATATATTTGATGACGGTAGCACTTGCCTATTATACATTTCGTTTTAATGAAAAGATGGCGTTTTTAGTATGGCTTACAAGTACGGTCGTTTTATTTATGACGGGAGAACTCTTTTTTACTTTGTACTCGTTTTTTACATTACCTTTGGGTATTTTATATATTTATTGTCAAAGACATGATGTTAAACAAACAAAGTGGGTTTTAAGAGGATACAGTGCTTTTAAAAATTTTATTATTTTATTTTTATTAGGTTCGTTACTCGGACTTAATACATTTCAAGATACAAAAGAAATTTATCAAAGTATTGTGAGTGTTTTACCTTTTTTAAAGAGTGATTTTTTAATGAATAGTACGTTTATTATTTTATGGCTCGTATTATCTTTTTCAGAAGTTTATATTATTAAAGTATATACAAATATCTTTATTTTAAGAATGAATAAAAATAACAGGATGAAATAATATTTGATTCGTGTATAATATAAAGTAATAAAGAGGAGGTTGTTGTATGATCAAAAAGTTGATGCAATTTAGAAATATGGTCATTGTTTTATTGATCGTTGAAGTTGTAATCTCTTTATTAGTCTATATGTTTTTTCCAAGTACCATTGCTTTTGCATTAATGGTTTATATATTTATAAAGAATATTTTATGTAGTATAGCAATATACTATATTCATCAAACCATTGTTGAAAGTAATTATAGTGTTCAAGATGCTTTACACGCTGAAGCTAAAAATGCTTTGATTTTTGGTGGTATTGGGCTTATTAAATATGATGAAAATAGAAATATTGAATGGGTCAGTGATTTACTTTATGAACTTGGTTTACGTGTTGTAGGCAAGAAATTACTCGAATGGCAACCCTTGCTTGCTACATTATTTGAAGATGATGACGTACGTACAATTGATATCAATTCAAGAAGATATGAAGTTTATAATTCAAAAGCAACACGTTTACTTTATTTGAAAGATGTCACAGATCTTACGACAATTCAAAAAGAATATACAGATCAACAACTTTGCGTAGCTTATCTTACAATTGATAATTATGATGATTCAATTGAGTATGCCGATGAACAAAAATCAGTTATGATTGAAACAACATCAAGACAAATGATTTTTGATTGGGCAAAAGATAATGGAATTATTTTAAAAAGATATAAAGAAGATGGTTATTTAGCTATTTTCAATGAAAGAATTTATCGTAAACAAGTTGAAGTTCATTTTAGTATTTTAGATGAATTTAAAACGAAAATGGAAGAAATTGGTGCCGTAATGTCTTTATCTATAGGGATTGGTAGAGGCTCAAAGGTTTTAAGAGAACTCGATGAACTTGCTTTTAGTGCCATTTCTTTATCTTATTCAAGAGGTGGAGACCAAGTTGCAGTTAAAACATTAGATGAAGAAATTCGTTATTTTGGTGGTAATAGTGAAAATAGTGAAAAAGCGAATCGTGTAAGAGCACGTGTTATTTCGCAAACACTTGCGAGTTTAATTAAACAAAGTGAAAATGTGCTTGTAATGGGACATAAACAATCTGATTTAGATTCATTTGGAGCATCACTTGCCATTAAAAAGTTTGTGGATGCTTTTGAAAAAAAAGCTTATGTTATTTTAGATGAAAGCTCCTTGGAAGAAAAAACAGGAAATATTGCACGTAAGTTGATGAAAGAAGATATGTATAAAGGATCTATTATTCCACCAATGAAAGCAATGGATTTAATAAATGAAGAAACACTTTTGATTTGTGTGGATAATCATAAACCAACTCTTGCGATTAGTGAAGAAGTTATTGACAAAGCAGATAAAGTCGTGGTTATCGATCACCATCGTCGAGGGGAAGATTTTATGGATTCACCGATTTTAACATATCTAGAACCAGCTGCTTCATCGACAGTAGAACTTATTGTTGAACTTTTTGAATATCAAAGAGTAGAAATAGAAGTTTTACCAATGGAAGCAACTGTCATGTATGCGGGAATGTTAATTGATACAAACTATTTTAGAACCCATGTGGGTTCAAGAACATTCCAAGTGGCTTCTAAGTTAAAAGAAATGCAAGCAAATGTTTCTAAAGCTTATGAAATCTTACAAGATGATTATAAGACAACTTTAGAAAAGATGAATATATCTGCCAATGCTTATCGTTTTGGTAATGATGCACTTATTGCTTATGGAAATGAAGAAGATATTCATACACGACCACTTCTTGCAAAAGTTGGAAATGAGTTATTAAATATTTCAGAAATTAAGGCGGTATTCGTTGTAGGACGTATTGATAAAGATAAGATTGCGATTTCAGCAAGATCAAAAACGGGTATTAATGTTCAACTTATTATGGAAAAATTAGGGGGCGGAGGTCATTTTTCAATGGCCGCTTGTCAAGTTGAAGAAAAGAGTATAAAAGAAACAATCAATAAGCTTGAAGAAGCGATTGATCAATATTTGGATGAAAGAGGGTAAAAAGGATGAAAGTAGTTTTATTAGAAGATGTTAGAAAAGTAGGTAAAAAAGGAGATGTTGTGACAGTATCTGATGGATATGGACAAAACTTCTTAATTAAAAATAAACTTGCAGTAAAAGAAACACCTGCATCTAAAAAAATCTTAGAACAACAAAAAGAAGAAGCAAGATTACAAGATATTGAAAATAAAAAGAATGCCGAAGCATTAAAAGAAAAAATTGAAGGTATTACTTTAGAATTTGTTTTAAAATCTGGTAAAGATGGAAAAACATTTGGGAGTGTTTCAACAAAACATATTGTTGAACAATTAAGAGAAAAATATGATATTAGAGTAGATAAAAGAAAATTCATCAATGCTCATCCAATTGGAGCGTTAGGTTATTCAAATTTAAAAGTGGAACTATATAAGGGAGTTATTGCAACAATTAGAGTTCACTTATCTGAAAAATAGGAGGGATAGAGATGCCTAGAGTTTTCCCACATGATTTAGAAGCAGAACGTTCACTTTTAGGAGCTATGCTTATTTCTAAAGATGTTTGCCAAGATATCTTAAATAAGTGTGTGGAAAGTGATTTTTATGAAGAATCGCATAAGTTTTTATTTACAGCGATGAGTGAGCTTTCAAGACAAATGATTCCTGTTGATGTGACAACCGTCACATCTTATCTTTTAGATCATAATCAATTGGATAAAGTAGGTGGTGTTGAGTACTTACGTGTTTTAAGTGATTCGGTGCCTACTTTAGCACATAGTGAATATTATTTAAAAATTATTCATAATAAAGCAATCTTAAGAAAAATCATTAATGAAACAACGCGTATTGCGGAAGGGGCTTATGGTGATATTGAAGATATTGATGGTTTTATCGATGATAGTGAAAAAACCATGCTTGCCATTACGCGAGATCGTAATGCAGGTGAATTCGTAGATGTTAAACATGTTATTCGTGAAGTAACAGATCGTTTAAATAAGCTACAAAGTATTGATGGAAATATTTCGGGTATACGTACGAAATTTAGAGATCTTGATAAGATTACCTCTGGTTTACAAAAGGGTGATTTAATTATTTTAGCGGCTCGTCCTGCCATGGGAAAAACTGCCTTTGCTTTAAATATTGCTCATAATGTGGCTTATCAAGCCGAAGAACCAGTTGCTATCTTTTCATTAGAAATGCCTGCTAGTCAGTTAGTACAAAGAATTATCTGTTCCATGGGAGGAATTGAAGGTTCTACTATGCGAACAGGTGAAATTTTACGTACAAATGCGAATAAATATTATGCAGCGGCTGAAAGAGTCAGTAAATGTAATTTATACATAGATGATACACCTGGTGTAAAAATCAATGAAATTGTCGCAAAGTGTAGAAAATTAAAACAAGAACATGGTTTACGTTTGATTGTTATTGATTATCTTCAATTAATTACTGGAAGTTCCAATAATCGTGAATCAAGACAACAAGAAGTTTCAGATATTTCAAGACAATTAAAAATGCTAGCCAGAGAATTAGACGTTCCTGTTATTGCTTTATCACAATTATCACGTTCTGTTGAACAAAGACCTAATAAACGCCCGATGATGTCCGACTTACGTGAATCAGGAGCTATCGAACAAGATGCCGATATCGTTACTTTTATTTATCGTGAAGGCTACTATAAAGCTAGTGAAGGTAAAGAGGAAGAAGATAATGGTTTAACAGAAATTATTATCGCTAAACACAGAAATGGGGCAACAGGAGAAGTCAATCTTGCCTTTGAAAAGAATTTCAGCCGTTTTAGTGATTTAGCGCCTATTGGTCCAGATGGTGGTGGCCAAGGGGTAAGAGATGTAAGAGGTTAGGAGAGAATAAAATGTATCACCAATATCGTGAAGGATATATAGAAGTTATATGTGGATGTATGTTTGCGGGTAAAACAGAAGAATTAATTCGTCGTATTAATGTTTTATCCTATGCTAAACAAAAAATACTTGTTTTCAAACCAAAAATAGATGATCGCTATTCAGAAATAGAAATTGCTTCTCATTCAGGAAGAAAAGTTCCTTGTTATGCAATTGATGATCCTGAAGAAATCTTAGATAAAGTCACAGATGATGTACAAGTTGTTGCCATCGATGAAGTTCAATTCTTTGATTCAAAAATTGTGGATGTGTGTGAATATCTTGCAGATAAAGGTGTTCGTGTCATGGTTGCAGGACTTGATAAAGACTTTAGAGGAGAAGCATTTGGTGTGATGCCAGAACTTCTTACACGAGGAGAATTTGTTACAAAGCTTACAGCTGTTTGTGCAAAATGTGGTTCACCAGCAACACGTACACAAAGACTTGTTGATGGTAAACCAGCATCTTTCGATGATCCTGTTGTTTTAGTAGGAGCAGTGGATCATTATGAACCAAGATGTCGTCATTGTCATGAAGTGGTCAACAAACCAATAAAAATTAAAAAAAGACTAAAAAGTTCACAATAAATTAACATTAACATATTATTATAAGGGTGTAAAAGAAAACCTCCCCTTAATATAAACAAAGAAAAGGCACATACTTCGGTATGTGTTTTTTTTTATTGCTATATATCGTTAAACGATATAGGAGATGAAACAAATGCCAAAAAGAGAAATGGAAGTATTAACCCCACAAATGTATTATGTATTACTTGTTTTACATCAACCGATGCATGGTTATGAAATCATGAATGAAATTACCAAAATAACAAATGGGGAAATCACTGTAGGAGCTGGAACTTTATATACTTTATTACCAAAATTTGAAAAAGAATGTTATATCCAACTTGTTAAAGTTGAAAATAATAAAAAGATTTATCAAATTACAAATTTAGGGAAAAAGAAATTACAAAAAGAAAAAGAAAGGATGCTTAAACAAATTTCATTATTAGATCAAATAGGAGGATAAGCTTATGAAATACAAATATGTCTTAAGAAATAGTTTGTATTTAGATGAAGAATTACAAGATTATTTTAATGAGATGTCAAAAAATGGTTGGCGTTTAGATTTTGTGGGTTATTATTATCGTTTTATAAAAGATGAACATACTTATAAGTATCAAATAGATTACACACCTGCATCTAATGAGTATGACGATTTATTGGAAGAAATAGGGTATCATGAGGTTGATAATTCATTTGAAGGGTTTAAAGTATTAGAAAATGAAAATGTTGAAGCACCTGATTTAAATACTGAATTTGTCTTTGATAAAAATAATAAAATTAATCAATTTAAAAAGAAAAGATATTTAATTTACCCAATATTAGCGATTTTCTTATTTTGGTTAGGTAAATTATTTATTAAAGACTTTATTGAGATTGGGGAACCAGCTTTTTATTATGAGGGCTTAAGTTCTTTTGGATTTGGGATCGTTTTTATCTTTTTAGCAGTCATATTACTCTTTATTACCATTTTAAATTTTTCTATTCTTTATGCTTTAAAGGTGGATAAAGATTTAAATAGATTAAAGAAAATAAATAAACTAAAAGATAATCTAACAATTATTTTTAGTGTTATAACTTTAATAAGTGGAATCGTTTATTTATGTTATTCTGTATTTCATTTTAATTTGAAATTTATTGTTTATATGATACTTGTATGTATCGTTGGTGTGTTTTTATCACGTTTTGTGGACAGTAAATATAATAGTGCTATTGCCGCATTTGTAGCGATAGCTCTTTGTGGATTGATTTTTCCAGCTAATAATATGCAAAATAATGAGTCGTTTTTTGAAAGCTGGACTGTTAAGACAAAAATCACAAATTATGAAAAGAAAGTAGACTATACAACCAGTGATTATCCACAATTGAATGTTTTTATTAAAAAGCCACAATATAAAGATGAAATTTTAAAATATGTCATTATTAAAACCGAACATGACACAAGAGATAATTTAAATTATGAAAAAGTAGTAAAAACAAAATCAAATATTTCATGGGACAGTAATAAAACACATTATTATCATTATGAAAAAGCAATTCAGTCCTTTAATAAAAAAGGAAATACATATGATAATGGGATGTATGAAATTAAAGTTTTGAAAAATAGAATTATTACGAAATATATTGGCGATAAATAAGAAATTCTATCTTGATAACAATTTATCGTAGGACTATAATATTCGCGGTGAGAAATATGGAAAATTATGACGAAGTTGAACAGAATGTTGAACAATTAGAAAATGAATTAGAAGAAGTTGAAGAAGAACTTGAACAAAAAGAAGAAGGCTTTCTAGAATGTGAGCGTTGGCGTTGTTTCTTGTTGTTGATTACCGTAGGTGGGTTCTTTGGCGCTTATACTTTTTCTGTTAAAGGTGGTGTTTTTTGTAATGCCCAAACAGCGAATATTGTTTTATTTGGGATGGCTTTGGGAAATATGGATTGGTCAAGAGCGGCCTATTTATTGATTCCTATTAGTTCTTATTTTATTGGAACCATGGTTTCAGAATATTTAGCTTTAAAAATAAAGAAGTATAAAAAGCTAAGATGGGATACTATTTTAATTGGCGTTGAAATTATTACTGTTATTATTTTAGGACTACTTCCTAACAGTGTTCCAGATCAGGTCTTCCAAGTAACTATCAACTTTATTTGTGCAATGCAGTTTAATACTTTTAGACAAGCAGAAAAGGTAGGAATGGCAACAACTTTTGTTACAAATCATATTAGACAAACAGGAAGTTTCTTTGTACGTTGGTTAAGAAAAAGACATGAAAGGAAATATTTAAATCGTTCTTTAAGACATTTATGTATGATTTTATGTTTTATTGGAGGAGCTATTTTCTCAACTGTTTTATGTGCTTATTTTAAAGATCGTGCTATTTGGGGTGCTCTTATTTTCTTGATCATTTTACAGGGTGACTTATTATATGCAGATTTAGTTAAAGAAAAAGAATTATTAGATCAAGTTCCAAATGGGCATTAATGCCCATTTTTCCTTGTTTAAATCATTTGTTTCATGTATTATTATTGTGCTATGAGTATAAAAATTTAACGGAGGTAGAAGCTATGAATGAAAGTATGTTAGATAGATTAGTATCTATGGAAAATAGATATGAAGAATTAGGTCATATGTTAATGGATCCAGATATTGGAACTGACATTAAAAAAATGACAGATGTTACAAAAGAACAAGCTTCTTTACAAGCAGCTTATGATTTGTTTCAAGAATATAAAGAAGTAAAAGACGGCATTGATGGTGCTAAAGAATTAATGAAGGAAAATGATCCTGAAATTAAAGAAATGGCAAAAATGGAATTAGATGAATTAGAAGAAAGAATGCCTGAAATCATCAAAAAATTAGAATTAGAATTAATTCCAAAAGATCCAAATGATAATAAAAACGTTATTATGGAAATCCGTGGAGCTGCTGGTGGAGATGAAGGAAATATCTTTGCAGGTGACTTATATAGAATGTATGTAAAATATGCAGAAAGCCAAGGATGGAAAGTAGAAGTTATGGAAGCTGAAGAATCAGAAGCTGGAGGCTTCTCACTTATTTCATTCAACGTTATTGGCGATGGTGTTTATGGTAAATTAAAATATGAATCTGGATCACACCGTGTTCAACGTGTGCCTAAGACTGAAACGCAAGGACGTGTGCATACTTCAACTGCGACAGTTTTAGTTATGCCAGAAATGGAAGAAGTTGATGTACAAATCAATAAAAGTGATTTAAGAATTGATACTTATCGTGCAAGTGGTGCGGGAGGACAACATATCAACAAAACAGATTCAGCTGTTCGTATCACTCACTTACCTACAGGAATTGTGGCAACAAGCCAAGATGGGCGTTCTCAACATGATAACCGTGATAAAGCAATGAAAGCTTTAGTAGCGCGTGTTTATGACTACTTCCAATCTCAACAAACAGAAGCCATTGATAGTGAAAGAAAATCGAAGGTTGGTACTGGAGATCGTGCTGAAAAAATCAGAACTTATAATTATCCACAAAACCGTGTAACAGATCATCGTATTGGACTTACAATTCAACAATTAGATCGTATTATTGAAGGTAAATTAGATGATATTATTACTGCTTTAATCAATGAAGATCAACGTCTTAAATTAGAAGGACAAAAATAATGAAAACAGTTAGAGAATTAATTAGGGAAGCCGAAAGTAAATTAGATGATGAACATAAAGATGTCAATGTTGCCAAAGTCTTATTTTATCATCTTGCGAAGAAAGAACCTCATGAACTTTATTTAATGATGAATGAAGAAGTAGAACCTGAATTAGAAAAAGCTTTTCTAGTAGGAATGGAAGAATATTATCAAGGAAAACCTATTCAATATATTAAAGGTTGCGAGAGTTTCTTTGGTAGAGATTTTAAAGTGAATGAAGATGTCCTCATTCCTCGTTATGAAACAGAAGAATTAGTAGAAAATATTTTATATCGTATAGATGATTACTTTAATGATTATAAAGACATTCATTTATGTGATGTCGGTACAGGAAGTGGGGCTATTGCGATTACTCTTGCCTTAGAAGAACCACGTTTAAAAGTCATTGCGACAGATATCTCTAAAGAAGCTTTAGTTGTCGCTCAAGATAATGCGAAAACATTAGGCGCAAATGTAGAATTTAGAAATGGAGATATGTTACAACCTTTATTAGACACACATGAAAAAGTAGATATCTTTGTTTCTAATCCGCCTTATATTCCTAATGATCAAGATATTGAAGCAATGGTAAAAGATAATGAACCTCATGTTGCTTTATTTGGAGGAAATGATGGTCTTTATTTCTATCGTAAGATTTTTAAAGAAGTAAAACCTTTATTAAATGATAAAGCTTTATTAGCTTTTGAAATGGGATTTGATCAAAGAGAGCTTATGGAAACTGCAATCAAAGAATTCTTTGGAGATTATCCTTTTGAAATCATAAAAGATATTAATGGAAAAGATAGAATGTTGTTTATCTATTATAATTTAAAATGATGATAGAAGCAGATAGAATAAAGATACAAGCTATATCTTTACAAGATATAGCACGCTTTAGCGAATATCGTGATAAAGAAGAAGTAGCTGAGTATCAATCATGGGATGAATATCCAATAGAAAAAGCAAAACAACGTATTACTTATTGTATAAAGCATCCTTTTCATGGAAAAAGAGGTAATTATCAATTAGGAATCTATTTAAAAGATGAGAATTATCTTATTGGTGATCTTTTTATAGAAATAGATGGACATACAACTTTTACCCTTGGGTATACTTTAGATAGTCTTTATTGGTCTAAAGGATATGCCAGTGAAGCCTTAGAAGCAATTCTTCAATATATGTATGAAGAATATCATTTTAAGATTTGTTTATGTCATGTCTATGAAGATAATGATCGCTCAATTAAACTACTTACAAGACATGGTTTTGATAGAATACATAAATCATGGTTTTATCAAGATGTCTTATATCGAAAAATGTTAAATAAATAAAAAATGTGCGTAAAATAAAAGAGAGAATATAAGTTATTCACATTGAAAACGAATATCATTAATGTTAACGTAATAGTGAGGAAAGAGTATTCTTTCAAAATGGTAATATTAATGGATAAAATATCCAAAAATAGAGTTGAACTAGCTTATTAGTTCTAGGGTGTGGTAGGTAGCTGTAATTAGGTGATTCTATTGCCTTGCCTCAGCAATGTGTCTGAGATAGGCAAACCAAGGGAAGGTGATTGGCCCCCAAGCCTGGCACGGGCTAGGAAAATAATGTGATATTTGGCTTTCATGAGGAGTCCCAATCAACAAAAGAGCGCTTTATGAAGTGCTCTTTTAAATTAAAGTGCAATTAAAAAAGAATATGTATAAAACAAATAGTCATCAATTTTAAGATGTCTTTTTTTAGTGACAAAATATTTAAAAAGAAGTCTATATAATGTCTATGAGGTGGAAATAAAATGGATTTAGTTATACAAAACAAACAAAAACGTATGCATTATATTTTACCATTGACCTTGTTGATGACAACTATGATTTTTTATTATTCAAAAATACAAGGAACATCATTGCCTTTTACCCTTCCTTTATTCATTGTTGCCTTTGGAAGTGGAACCTTTTATTTTATAGGCTATTTATCAATTATAAGTTTCTTAAGCATTCTTCAACAAGATTTCTTTACAGTAACTGTTTTTATAACAGTTACTTTAACTTTTTTACTTCTTAATGTTACGCATCTTTTAAAAACCAAATATTTACCAATCGTTATCAGTTTGATTTTATTACCGTTTCTTTATGCAAATCATTACAATCTTATTCAAATAAGTTTTCTAACATTACTTACATTTTTTAATGGAATCATAGATCAAAATATCATTCCTTTACTTATTCACCAAAATAAAAATGTAATCACAATCCAAAGACTACAATCACTTATTCTTATAATCTGTACACTCTTTATCGCCTTTATACCATATAATACAACTTATACCATGATATTTATTCGTTATTTTTTATTGCTTTCTATTTACTATTTATCAATAGAGAAAGTCATGCCTATTATCTTATATCTTTCCATCATCTTTGTTTTTATATCACCAACACTCAAAGATGAAGTATTATCTCTTATTCTTCCTATGGGTTGTTTCTTTATGATCCAACCAAAAAATAAATATCTTTTTATATCATTTTTTATGCTATGTCATATTATATTACCATTCTTTATTACCTATGATTATTATTACTATGCATTTGTTATCTTAGTACCTGTCTTTTTATTTATACTTTCTCCACAATTAAAAACACAAGCTTTATCAATTGATAAAAACTATAAAGAAAAAACATATCAGGAACAACTAAAAAGTAAAGCAGAAGCTTTTTCTTCTTTATTCAATCAATTAACACAAGTCTTTAAAGAAGAATCACAAACAACCCATTTATCAGAATATGTAGGATATGTATATGAAGATGTTTGTTATAACTGTTCCTCAAAGAATTATTGTTTTTATAAACAAGAAGGGATGAGTCGGTTAGGTAAATTGATTTCTAAAGGAATTCAAAGAGATTTAGATGCTTTAGATTTTGATTATGTTTATCAACATTGTTTAAAACCAGATGAATATTTAAGAAGTTTGAATAATCATCAAAAAGGTTATTATAAGATGATGAAACTTGATCATGCACAATTTCATTTAAAGAAAGATCTTTTACAAGAGTTTTCTATTATGGGACATGTTTTTCAAAACTTTTCGGAAAGACTAGAGGATGAAAATGATGAAAAAAGATTGCTTGAACATTTAAGAGCTTATCGTTTTGAAGTTTATTATCTAAAGAAAATAAAAAAAGATTATCAAAACTATTTATTGGAAATAGGCTTAGAAGATATCGATCAAAAAACGATAGAAGAAGAACTCATTCCTATCTTAGAAACTTATTTAAATACAACACTTGATATTGTATCTTTAAAGAAACAATATCATCACTTAGGTTATGTTTCTTTACTTTTAAAACATGAACTTAAATATGCTTTACAAATATCTAAGAAACAATATGCCCTAGAAAGTCAAAACTGTGGGGATAGTTTTTTATCCTTTGGTTATGATGAACATCATTATGTGGCGTTGTCTGATGGGATGGGACAAGGATATGTAGCTTATAAAGAAAGTAAACTCACATTGGATGTATTAAGTCAATTGGTAAAAAATGGAATTTCTTTAAAAGATACAATTAATACAGTTAATGCATTATTAAAGATTAAAAATCAAGGAGATATGTATACAACATTAGATTTATTTGATTTTAATTTAATGAGTTCTCGTTTAAAAGTCATTAAATATGGTGCGTACGAAAGTTATTTAATAAGAAATCAGAGAATTGATACTTTAAAATCACATTCACTTCCAATTGGTATGTCTTCGCGTTTAAAAATGCTTTCTTATGATATGAAAATACAAGAAAATGATTTATTTGTTATTGTAAGTGATGGCGTAGGAGAACATTTTTTAAGTATTTTAGAAACTTATAAAGAAGATTTGGAAGAAATGAATATTCATGAAATGGCATCATTTCTTTATCAAAAGGCTTTTTCTAAAAAGGATTTAGATGATATGACAATTATTGTAGTTAAAGTTATTTGTCGAGATTAATGTGTTATAATGGCATGGGTGATGGTATGTTGAATGAAAGTTTGTTAGATAAAAAGAAGCGTTATTTGGTGGGTGTTTCTGGTGGTGTTGATTCCATGGCATTATTAGATATGTTAGTCAAAAAAGGATATCAAGTAAGAGTTGTTCATTATAACTATCATTTAAGAAATGATAGTGATCTTGATGAAAAACTGGTTTTTTCTTATTGCCAAAAACATCAAATACCTTTTTATGTAAAACAAGGTTGTATTGATGAATATCAAGGAAATTTTGAAAAAATTGCACGTGAAAAAAGATATGCTTTTTATCATGAAATAGGGATTCAAGAAGGTATAAATGAGGTTATTTTAGGACATCATTTAAATGATTATTTAGAAAATATAATCATGCAAATAAAACAAAATAAAACCAAAGGATATCTTGGTATACAAGAAGTTTCTTATGTACAGGAAATGACGATATTACGTCCTTTATTAAAAGTCAAAAAGGAAGAACTTTATCGTTATTGTCAAGAAAATCAAGTTGAATATCATGAAGATTATACCAATTATGATACAAGTTATCTACGAAATTATATTCGTCATATTGATTTAAAAAATTACGATGAAAAAGAGTTACTTGCTTATGCTAAGAAGCATAATGAAAGCTATTTGAAAAAACAAGAATATTTAAAACAAATGATGGAAGTTTATAAGCAACAACATTTCTTAAATTTAAATCAAATCAAACAAGATGATTTAGAAGATGTTCTTTATGAGATGCTGAAAAAAGAAATCTATCCTCCTTATATTTCACAATCATTGATTCAAGAAATCAAAAAACAAACCCAATCAACAAAACCAAACATTGAAATAACACTACCCGTTAATTTTGTGTTCACAAAAGTATATAATAATATAGCCGTTAGAAAAAAAGAATCTGACGATACGTATTCTATAAAATATAAATCATTTTATAAAGATCAACAAAAATACTTTCTTCTAAGCGATACAGGACATATTCATGATGGCGTTTATCTTCAAAAAGAAGATTTTCCAATTACCATTAGAAGCTTTCAAAACGGAGATAAAATCATAACATCTGGAGGTACCAAAAAGGTTTCAAGACTCTTTATTGATCAAAAAATACCTAAAGAGGATCGAAAAGTTTGGCCAATTGTAGAAAATAGCCAAGGAGAAATCATTTTGATCCCTCATATCGCTAAAAATATCAAGTATTTATATACAAAACCAAATGTTTTTGTGATAAAATATGACACATGTAAGTGAGGTGTAAAGTATGCACAAAGATATAAAAGAAATATTATATACAGAAGAAGAAATTAAAGCAAAATGTGATGAACTCGCTCAAGAAATTGATAGAGATTATGCGGGTCAAGAAATTTTATTAGTTGGTTTATTAAAAGGATCTGTTCCTTTTATGGCAGAACTTGCCAAACATCTAAAAAGTGATGTTAAATTCGACTTTATGTCTGTAAGCAGTTATAGTGGTGTCGAATCTAAAACACTTGTTGTAAGACAAGATATTAAAGAAGATATCCGTGGAAAAAATGTTTTAATTGTTGAAGATATTTTAGATACAGGAAAAACACTTTATAACGTTAAAGAAATGTTAGAAAAAAGACATGCGAAAAGTGTGAAGATCGTTACTTTATTAGATAAAGAAGAAGGTCGTGTTTTTGATATGAAAGCAGATTATTCGGGATTTAAGATTCCTAATGCTTTCGTTGTAGGATATGGTTTAGATTTTAATGAACGTTATCGTCAATTACCTTATATAGGTATTTTAAAAGAAGATTGTTATAAAAAATAGTAAGGAGATTTTATGGGTAACAAAAAAGGATTGTTGAAGTCTATCCTTCCATGGCTTATCGTTTTAGCGGCATTATCTGTGGCTATTCCTTTCTTTAATCAAAGTGAATCCTCAGAAATTCGTTATGATAAGTTTATAAAGATAGTTCAAGATGAAAAAGTAAAAGAAGTAGAAATTGTTCCACAATCTTTAGTTATTGATGTTAATGGGACATATACACAAACAGTAAAGGGAAAAGAAGAAACAACAAAATTCTCTGTTGTTATTCCTAGAACAGAAACAGAATTAGATTCTTTAGTGAGTTTATTAGATGAAAATGGAACACAAATTACAGTTGTTAATGAAGCACAAAGAAATCAATTCTTAAATATCATTTTAGGAATTTTACCTTATGTTCTTCTTATTGCAGGTATGTTCTTCTTATTTAGAATGATGTCAAATACTGCAGGAGGAAACAACAAAGCCTTTGAATTTGGTAATTCAAGAGCTAAATTAGAAAAAAATTCAAAAACACATTTTAGTGATGTTGCAGGAATGGATGAAGAAAAAGAAGAAGTCAAAGAACTTGTTGATTTCTTAAAAACACCAAAGAAATTTGCGGATATGGGAGCTAAAATTCCTCGTGGTGTCTTATTAGTAGGACCACCAGGTACTGGGAAAACATTACTTGCAAGAGCTGTTGCCGGTGAAGCGAATGTACCTTTCTATTCAATTTCAGGTTCTGAATTCGTAGAAATGTTTGTTGGTGTTGGGGCTGGACGTGTCAGAGACATGTTCAAAAAAGCAAAACAAACAGCACCATGTATTATCTTCATTGACGAAATCGATGCGGTTGGTCGTCAAAGAGGTACTGGTATGGGTGGAGGACATGATGAACGTGAACAAACCCTTAACCAATTATTAGTAGAAATGGATGGTTTCTCTGGAAATGAAGGAATTATCGTTTTAGCTGCAACAAACCGTGCCGACGTCTTAGACCCAGCATTATTAAGACCAGGACGTTTTGACCGTCAAATTCAAGTCGCAAATCCAGGTAAACGTGCACGTAGTCAAATCTTAAAAGTACACGCACGTAACAAGCGTTTTACACCTGATGTTAACTTTGATAATATCGCACAACGTACACCTGGATTCTCTGGGGCAGAATTATCAAATGTATTAAACGAAGCTGCATTACTTGCAGTAAGACAAGGTCATGATTTAATCACAATGGCTGATATTGATGAAGCTGTTGACCGTGTTATGGGTGGACCTGCGAAAAAATCTCGTAAGTATACTGAAAAAGAAAGACGTTTAGTTGCTTACCATGAAGCAGGACATGCTTTAATTGGTTTAACATTAGAAGATGCCAATAAAGTACAAAAAGTCACAATTGTTCCTCGTGGACAAGCTGGTGGTTATAACTTAATGACACCTAAAGAAGAAACGTATTTCCAAACAAAGAGTCAATTAAAAGCGACAATTTCAGGATATATGGGTGGACGTGTTGCCGAAGAAGTATTCTTTGGAGATGTAAGTTCAGGTGCTCATAATGATATCGAACAAGCAACACGTATTGCACGTATGATGGTTACTGAATTAGGTATGTCTGAACTTGGACCAATTCAATATGATTCTGAAAATGGACAAGTTTTCTTAGGTAGAGATTATACACAAAGAAGTAATACACACTCTGGACAAATTGCTTATGAAATTGATGTTCAAGTGCGTAAGATCATTGATGAATGTTATCAAGAAGCAACAAATATTGTTGAACAACATAAAGAAAAATTAATCTGTATTGCAGAAGCTTTACTTGAACATGAAACATTATCAGGTGAAGATATTGAATCTTTATATAATACAGGTAAAATGTTAGAACATCATGATGGTTCATTAAATCAAGAACCTGTTCAAGAAGTAGTAGAACCAACAGTAGAAAAACCATCTATTGATGATCAAGATGATTTATTAGATGAAATGAAATAAAGCGGTTTTCGCTTTTTTTCATTTAGAAAGGGGTAAATATGAGTACACGTACAAAGAGAATTGTAATCATTTTAATCGCGTTAAGTATGATTATTCCTATATTTTCTTCCGTGTTCTTTTTATAGAAAAGAAAGATGAAAGATTATTTAGTAAGAGGATTAGTAAACAGTAAAAATTGCCGTGTTTTTGCTTGTCAAACAACAAATTTATTAGAAGAAGCAAGAAAAGATCATGACTTATGGCCTACGGCTTCGGCGGCACTTGGAAGAATGATGTCAGCAACTTTGATGATGGCTGCTATGAATAAAAATAATGAAAAAATGACAGTCACAATTAATGGTGGAGGACCTATTGGTACCATGATGGCAGTTACTTGTGGGGATGGTCATATTAAAGGATTTGTCGGAGATCCACATGTTCATTATACATATAATGATACAGGTCATTTAGCTGTTGGCGTTGCAGTAGGGACACAAGGAAGCTTACAAGTTATTAGAGATATGGGCTTAAAAGAACCGTTCTGTGGTACAGTCCCACTTCAAACAGGTGAAATTGGTGATGATTTTTCCTATTACTTTATGGCAAGTGAACAAACGCCATCGGTTGTATCTGTCGGTGTTTTAGTGGAAGAAACAAATGAAATTCTTGCTTCAGGAGGATTTATTATTCAATTACTTCCAGAAGCAACTGAAGAAGATATTACTTATATTGAAGAAAGAATGAAAGATTTCCCAGCAGTATCTTCACTTATTAATGAAGGAAAAACACCAGAAGAAATATTAAAGATGTTATTTGAAGATGTAGAAATTACAGATCATCAAGATTTATTCTTTACTTGTGATTGTTCAAAAGACAAAATGTTAAATGCACTTTCAACAGTAGGTAAAGAAGAATTACAAAGCATGATTGATGAAGATCATGGTTGTGAAATTACTTGTCAATTCTGTAATACAAAATATAAATTTGATGAAGAAGAATTGCAAAAATTGATAAATCGTTTATAATCACATTGAAAAATGTGATTTTTTTAAAAGAAAACAAAAAATAAAGACAGATGTCTTTATTTTTTAGGAAATCAACTCAATTGATAGATAACTTATAACTATTTTTAGGGGAGGAAAATAGAGGGAACTTATAAGTTATCTATATACAGTATGTACAAAGAAAATAAAAATATACGCGGAGGACAAATAATTTGAAAATAAGAGAGATTGAAATAAAAAACCCTGTCATTATGGCACCAATGGCAGGAATCACCAATATGGCTTTTCGTAAAATCGTGAAAGAATTTGGCGCAGGTCTTGTCTATTCGGAAATGGTAAGCGATAAAGCTATTTGTTATGGAAATCAAAAGACAATTGAGATGTTACAAGTGGATGAAGGAGAACACCCTGTTAGTATCCAGTTATTTGGTGGAGAAGTAGAAAGTATGGTTGAAGCCGCTAAATTCATTGATCAACATTCCAATTGCGATATTATTGATATTAACTGTGGCTGTCCTGTTAATAAAGTATTAAAGGCCAATGCGGGAAGCAAATTACTACAAAATCCCCAACTGATTTATGATATTGTAAGTAATATTGTTAAAAATGTAAGTAAACCAGTAACAGTAAAGATTAGAAGTGGTTTTGATAAAGAACATATTAATGCGGTAGAAGTTGCAAAACTTATTGAAAAAGCAGGAGCAAGTGCAATTGCTGTTCATGGAAGAACACGTTCACAAATGTATGAAGGAAAAGCTGATTGGTCGATCATTAAAGCTGTTAAAGAAGCAGTTTCTATTCCTGTTATTGGTAATGGGGACATTCGAAGCGTAGAAGATGCGAGAAGAATGCTTGAAGAAACAGGCTGTGATGCCATCATGATTGGACGTGCAGCGCTTGGAAATCCATGGCTTATTAAGCAAGTTGTTGAAAGTTTAGAACATGAAACAGACATTCTTGAACCAACGTATAAAGAAAAAATAGACTGGTGTTTAACTCATGCTAAAAGATTAATGTCTATTGAACCTGAACGTATTGCGATGTCACAAATGAGAGGACATGCACCATGGTATATTAAAGGATTAAAAAATTCTTCAGCTGTTAAAAATGAACTTTCAAAAGTCAATACGTATGAAGAATTAGAAAAGATTCTTAAAGATTATGAACAATTGTTAGATACATTATAAAAAGCAACTAACTAGTAGGGAAACTAGAGCTTTTTATGAACAAATAAAGGGAAAATAAAAAAATGGAAAATTACTTTTCCAATTTTTCATTAATTAATAAACGAATTGTTTTATAAAGATGTGGTTTAAATTCTTCAATAGGAAGAGGTTGCTTTTCTACAATGGAAGTAAAAACAGTAGAACTTACAAGTTCAATAATCATAAATAAAGTCATTTCAGGATATTCTAACGGAATATCCTTTTCTTTTACTTCATTAATAAATAATTCCTTAATTCCTAACTCTTCACTATCTAATAAATCTGTTAATTTTTCACTATAAAGTCCTAAAGAAAGATTTTTTTGAATAAACTTAAGAATATTAGGTCGTGCAATTAAAGCATCTATAATCGAATCAATAATAAAAATGATTTTATCATCTAAACGATCAAAATGATATTTATTGGCTTCTTTACACGCGTTTGAAAAAAATTCATGTGATGTCTTTGCGAGCAAAACATCTTGTAATTCATATTTATCTTTAAAATAAAGATAAAACGTTCCTTTCGCAATGCCAGCATCGTGAACAATATCTTGAATCGAAGTTTTTTTAATTCCTTTTTCAGAAAAAAGATGAAGAGCAGTACTTAACAATTTACGTTCTTTTTCTTGTTTATTATCATTTATTTTTGATTTTATCTCTTGGATTGCCATTTTAACACTTCCTTTAGCATTAATTGTATGTTCTTCAAAATAAAAAGTCAACGAAAGACAAAGAAATAATTGAATAAATGACTTTTAGTCATTTATGTATTGACCGTTGGTCACTTTAATGCTACTATCATAAATGACCGATGGTCACTTTAGGAGGAGAGAATATGAAAAAGCTAGGAGAAGCAATAGGAAGATTTGTGGTAAAGCATAAACTTTTTATTGTTGTTGCATCATTACTTCTTTGTATTCCATCGATATTTGGATATCTTAATACAAAGATTAACTATGATATTTTAGTTTATTTACCAAAAGATATTGAAACCATGAAAGGACAAGATATTCTTGCAGAAGATTTCGATATGGGTTCTTTTGCGATGTGTATTGTTGAAAATATGGATTCAAAAGATGTTTTAGATTTAGAGGATAAATATAAAGAAATTGATGGGGTTGTTAAAGTTATTTCAGCTAATGACCTTATTGGAACAACAATTCCTCAAGAAATGTTGCCAAGTGAAGTAACAAAACAATATAAAAAAGGAAACAGTGAATTAATGCTGGTTACTTTTAAAGATAGTACGATTGCTATTGATGCCATTGAAGAAATGCGTACACTTACCAGTGAAGAAGTTGTTAAAATTGGCGGGATGTCTGCTTCTACTTTAGATACAAGTATCGTAGCCGAGAGTGAAATCATTACGTATGTTTTAGTAGCTGTTGCTTTGGTTTTGCTTGTTTTAATGATTTTATTAGATTCTTATGTTGTACCATTTTTATTACTAGGAAATATTGGACTTGCGATTCTTTATAATATGGGAACAAATGTTTTTATTGGTGAAATTTCTTATATTACAAAAGCGATTGCTGCTGTTTTACAGCTTGGGGTAACTACAGATTTTTCAATTTTCTTATATCATAAATATGAACAAGCAAAAGAAAAAGTAAAAACAAACAATGAAGCGATGACACTTGCTATTGGGGATACACTTGTTTCTATTGCAGGAAGTTCATTAACAACCATTGCAGGTTTTTTAGCACTATGTACAATGCAACTTACTTTAGGGTTTGACATAGGAGTTGTTATGGCCAAAGGTGTATTCATTGGGGTACTTTCAACTATTACGATTTTCCCAGCATTTTTATTAGTATTTGATAAAAGTGTTTTCAAAACAAAACATAACCCATTAATTCCATCTTTTAATACAATTAAAGGATTTGTAGTTAAACATTATAAAATTATTTTAGTAGTGGTATTAGTGATTGTTTACCCTGCTTTTTATGGAAATAATCATGTAAAAAGTTATTACAATCTAACAAAAGATTTACCACAAGATTTAAAAAGCTGTGTTGCTAATAGTAAATTAAGTGATGACTTTGATTTAGTTGCTTCACAAGTTATTTTAGTTAATAAAAATCTTAAAGATAATGATTTAAATAAAATGGTTGATGAAATTGAAAAGATTGATTCAATTAATCTTGTATTATCACCTTCACAACTTGATAATCTAGGAATTCCAGATGAAATGATTCCTAGTGATGTTAAAGATATTTTTGAAAGTGATCGTTATAAAATGATTTTTGTCAATTCAACAAATGAAATAGCGACAGATGAATTAAATAAAGTCATTGATCAAATTGAAAAAGTCATCAAAAAATATGATAAAAATGCTATAATGGCCGGGGAAGGTCCTTGCATGAAGGATTTGGTTAATATTGCAGATGAAGACTTTAAAAACGTAAGTATTGCCTCAATTGGTATTATTTTCATTATTATGTTATTTGTCTTAAAATCAATTTCATTACCAATACTCCTTGTATCTGGTATTGAACTTGCTATCCTTATTAATATGGCAATCAGCTATTATACAGGGGATGTCTTACCATTTGTAGCTTCTATTGTGATTGGAACAATTCAATTAGGTGCAACAATTGATTATGCCATCTTACTTACAACAAAATATTTAGAAAAGCGCTCAAGTGGTTTAGAAAAAATACCAGCTATGGACCATGCAATTTCTATTTCAGCGAGCTCAATCTTTGTTTCAGGAATGTCATTTTTTGCAGCAACGTTTGGCGTAGGTATGATTTCTAAATTAAATATGATTGGTTCGTTATGTAATCTTATGTCACGAGGAGCACTTATTTCAATGATGATTGTTATTTGTGTAATACCAGCCATCTTACTTGTCTTTGATAAAGTCATCATTTGCACAACAGTTGGTTTAAAAAAGCTTAATGTAAAAGGGGAATGCTAGTATGAAAAAAACAAAATTAATCACATCTTTAACAGTTGCATCGGCTTTAGTTATGGGTTCAGTTGTTCCTGCCTTTGCGTATTCAAAAGAAGAAACAGTCTATATAAAATTAAAAACAAATGGTACAGAAAAAACAACGGTTGTTTCACAACATCTTATTAATGACCAAAAAGAAACAATACTTGAAGATCAAACAACACTAACTAATGTTAAAAATATGAATGGAAAAGAAACATTCAAACAAAACGGAGAAACCATTACTTGGCAAACAAGTGATGGACAAGATATTTATTACCAAGGGAAAACGAAAGCATCCTTACCAATCTCAATGAAAGTAACTTATAAATTAGATGGTCAAAAAATGAAGCTTAAAGAAATGCTTGGTAAAAAAGGAAAAGTAGAAATCAAGATTGATTATACAAATAATGAAACAAAAACAGTGGATGGTAAAGAACTTTATGTGCCTTTTGTTGTGACTACAGGAACAATGCTTCCAACCAACAATGCTTCTAATGTTGAAGTTACAAATGGAAAAGTCATCAGTAATGGCTCATCAAATATTATCATGGCGATTGCAGCACCAGGTTTATCAAAAAACTACAATAATAATAAAGATTTAGAAAAATTTAATTCAGTTACAATTAAATATGATACAACAAAATTTAAATTAAATAGTTTAATGTCTGTTGCTACACCATCTTTATTATCAGATACAGATATTAACTTTGATGATATGAATGAAATTTATGATAATGTGGATACTTTAAATAGTTCATTTAATCGAATTATTTCAGGAGGCCAAGCCTTACAATCAGGATTAAAACAATATGCTTCAAAATATAATGAATTCGATCAAGGGATTGGTTCTTTAAAAACAGGTGTTACAGCAACACTTACAGGATCACAAAGTTTATCAGCAGGAATTGAAAAAATTACAAGTGGTTTAACACAGCTTGATAGCCAAAGTGCTACATTAGTAGCGGGAGCAAAACAAGTTTTTGATACTTTATTAAATACGGCTCAAATTCAAATCAATAATCAACTTGCTGCTTATAATATCAGTATCGCTTTAACCACAGATAATTATCAAGAAGTATTAAAAGGTCTTATGGCTCAACTTCCAGCACAAGCAAGTTCTTCAATTCAAAGTGCTTTAGATCAATTAAATGCGTATAATCAATTTTATCAAGGTTTACAAAGTTATACAGCAGGTGTTGCAGCACTTAAAGAAGGTTCACAAAGTGCTTTAGATGGATCAAAACAATTAACAGAAGGAATTGATGCGGTTGAAAGTGGAAGTGAATCTCTTGCAAATGCAAGTAGTCAATTAAAAGATGCAAATAAACAACTTGCAAGTGGTAGTGATGCTCTTGTTGAAGGATTGACTCTATTTAAAAGTAAAGGTTTAGATAAGATTTCTGATGTTTTAAATAATACAGTTAAAAAAGATGTTAAAACAACAAAAAAAATAATGGATCTTGCCAATGATTATAAAACACTTACTGGTTCAAAAGAAGGTGTCGAAGCAAGTACAAAATTTATCATGATTATCGATTCAAAGTCTAAAAAATAAATCATATTTTTACAAAAAAGGAGAAAGTAATAAATTTTTATACATTTCTCCTTTTTTTGTTAAGAAAAGTCTTGATTATATGCGGTTTTTTTTAAGAAAAAACCTTTACAAAAAAAATATTTGGTATAGAATACTTAACAAGGAGGAAGTAGAAACTTAGGTTTTGAAGTTATCAAAATGAAAACAATGCTCGAAGTACAATACCAAGAAAAAAATGTTAAAAATGGTGATTTAGATAAATATGTTAAAGAAACTTTAAAAGAACAAGGTGTTAAATCAACTGAGGTTGATACTTTAAATATTTATTATTTACCAGAAACAGCTAAAGTATTCTTTGTAGCTATTAAAAAAGATGGTTCTGAATTTAAAGGTGAATTAGATGTTAATGCAATGCCTGAATATCCAGAAGTTGTTAAAAAAACAGCCGTAAAAAAAGCACCAGTTAAAAAATCTGTAGCTAAACCAGCTGAAAAAGCAGTTGTTGCTAAAGAAGAAAAACCAGTTGTAGCTGCTAAACCAGCCACAAAAAAAGCACCAGTTAAAAAAACTAGAAAATAAGAAATTGATTGGTTCGTCTTGTAGAAATACAAGGCTTTTTTATTTCTTAATTTTGGAAATCAATAGTTTGTTTTGGTTGAAAGGATTATTGTATTTTTGAAAGGTAGGAATGAATATGAAAAAAGTTGCAGTGATTATTGCTCCAGGATTTGAAGAAGGAGAAGCATTAACGATTGTAGATATTTTAAGAAGAGGTCAAATCCAATGTGATACCATTGGCTTTGAAAAAGAAGTTCAAGGAGGACATGAAATTGTCTTACGATGTGATTTTCTTTTAGATGAATCATTACTTGATTATGATATGGTTGTTTTACCAGGAGGTTATGATGGAATTGAAGCGATGAAGGAAAATAAACAGTTTCTTTCATTTCTTCAATCAATGAATAAAGATCATAAATATATTTGTGCTATGCGTGCTGCCCCAGTTGCTTTAGAAAAGGAAAACCTTTTAATCAATAAAAAATTTACGGCTTATCAAGGGTATGAAAATAAAATTAATCTTTTAACCCTTAGTTTTTTATGTATGTGCTTATTCACTATTTTACATACATCCATCACAGGTATTTCTCAACATTTATCGAGTATTGCTTTAAGTGTTCAACTTTCTACAAAAATAGGAGCAACTTTTATGTCACTTACTATGATTGGTAATATTTGTACAAAGTTATTGATTGGTTTTTTAACGAATGTAGGAAATACAAGTTCATTAATAACTTTGATAGGTTATTTATATGATTTTACCAAGAGTTATCAAGTTGTCTTTATCATTGCTTTGTTCTTTCATCTTATTAATTTAATGTTGTTATTAGAGATTTGTTCACGCTATAATAACAAAGGTGATAGAAATGAAATATTGTAGTGAATGTGGAACAAAACTTATTTTAAAAGAATGTGGTATTGATGGAGAGGTTCCTTATTGTCCAACGTGTAAACAATTTCGTTTTCCCGTGTTTAATAGTGCTATTTCTACAATCATCTTTAATCCAACAAAGGATAAGATACTACTTATTAAACAATATGGAAAAGATTTTAATGTATTAGTTGCTGGGTATATTACAAAAGGTGAAAATGCGAAAGAAACCCTTATTAGAGAAATCAAAGAAGAAGTCAGTTTAAATGTGGTGGAATATACATATAATGATAATGAATATTATCAACCTTCTAATACATTAATGCATAATTATGCCGTTGTTGTTGATAGCGAAGATTTTAAACTTACAAATGAAGTTGATGAAGCACATTGGTATTCAATTGAAGAATCAAGAAAAGAAATTAAACAAGGATCGCTTGCACATTCATTTTTAGAAAGGTATTTAAAAAAACAGCAGTAGCTGTTTTTTATTTACCAATATTTTCAATAGATGTTTTAATTGTTTGATTTCCTGGTTGCCATTTAGCGGGACATACATCATTACCATGTTTATAGACAAATTGACAAGCAAGCAGTCTTCTTAAAAGTTCATCTGCATTTCTACCAACATTTCCTGCATTGACTTCATAGATAACAATTTTTCCTTCAGGATCAATAATAAAACTTCCTCTTTGTACAAGACCTTCCTTTTCATCAAAAATATCAAAATCATAAGCAAGTGCATGACTTGGATCGCCAATCATAGGATATTCTATCTTAGATATATTTTCAGAAATATCATGCCAAGTTTTATGGGCAAAATGGGTATCGGTTGAAATTGCATAAATTTCGCATCCTGCATTTTTAAATTCTTGATATTTTTCTTGTAAATCTTCAAGTTCTGTAGGACAGACAAAGGTAAAATCGGCAGGGTAGAAGAAAAAGAGATTCCATTTGCCTAAAAGGTCTTTCTTTGTTATTTTTTTGAATTGTTTTTGATGATAAGCAAAAGCTTCAAAATCATCAATTTCTTTATAAAGCATTGACATAAAAACACCTCCAATAACATTATGGAAAGATGGCTCAAGAATATAATCACATAATTAACAGTAATTCTTTACACTTTTGACACAAAAAAGTAGTATTGAGTTCACAAAAGCTGGGTATATTAAATATGTAAAAGATAAATAACCTTTTACAATATGAATAATTTTTCATATTCCCTTCCCAATTATATATATCAAAGAGAGCCGAGAGGCTTTTTTTGCGTTTGAAAAGAACTTTTCATGATTTTTACTTATTTTGAAGAGAAAAAGATAAAGACTTTTCAAAATAATCTATGAAAAAGAAATCCATTTATTTACTTGTTAGAATGTATGTGTAGTTGAAGGAGGAATTGAAAAATGAAATTAATGTTAGTTTGTAATGCAGGAATGTCAACAAGTATGTTGGTATCTAAAATTGAAAGTGCTGCAAAGGAACAAGGAATAGAACTTGAAGTTGCTGCTTTTCCACTTACTCAAGCTGAAAAGGTTATTGATGATTGGGATGTCGTCATGTTAGGTCCACAAGTAAGACATTGTTTACCACAACTAAAAAAGGCAACAGATAAAACACCAATTGAAGTCATTGATATGAGAGATTATGGTCTTATGAATGGTGCCAATGTTTTAAAGAAAGCATTAGAAATTGTGAATAATAAATAATAAAGGGGATGATTCTTTTGGATGAATTTTATAAGGATTTATATATGGATGTTTTTAAAAAATGGATTTGTTTTCAAAAATCTCCTCATTATAGAATCAAAGAATGTAAAGATTTTGTCCAACTAGAATCACCCTTTGGAATTGCGGAAGTGACTTTTAATCTATATTGTATTATTGAATTAAAAGTTACTTCTAAAAAAAGAGAAGAACTCGATTTTTATTTACATTTTCAAATGAATACACTTAAACATGCAGTTTCTTTATTTAATGAGATGCTCGTATGTTTATTAAAATTAGATCATGAAGCAAAAACAAAAGTTCTATTATGTTGTAGTGGAGGTTTAACAACAAGTTACTTTGCTCAAGAAATTAATAAAGCAAGTAAATTACTAAAAAATACAATAGAAGTTAGTGCGGTAGGTTATAATCAGCTTTATCAAATTGGTCAACAATTTGATTTCATTTTCTTAGCACCACAAATTTCTTATTTACATGCACAAGTTCAAAGTATTTTAAAAGATCAGGTTGTTATGAAAATACCTCCACTTGTTTTTGCTCGTTATGATGTAGGAACATTGCTTAAGATGATTGAAAATTCAAAGAGTAAAAAAATAGTGCATGTTCAAGAAAAAGAAAATGACTTAAAGCTAGATATTAAGAATAAACAACAAATAGCGTGTTTGACAATTTTTAAAAATAAAGAACGTATTCATATAGTGTATCGAATTTATATACAAGGAAAAGTTTTATTTCAAAATGAAATTATCAAATATAAAATTCATATACAAGATATCTATGATTTAATAGATACGCTCATTATTCAATATCCAAAACTTTCTACAATTAGTCTTTCATTGCCTGGTATTGTTGATGCAGGAAAGATTTCTTCAACATATATAAGTGGCGTTGAAAATGAAAATATCGAAGAAAGATTAAAACAACGATATAAGCAACAAATAAAGCTATATAATGATATAAACGTTGCAGCGATGGGTTATTATGTGACGCATTCAGAAAATAAGAATCTTTTTTTCTTATTTCAAGCGATTTCTTTAAATGCAGGGGCAGGAATCATCGTTAATGGAAAACTCATTGAAGGTTTTTGTCATTTGGCCGGAGAAGTTTCTTATTTACCTTTAGAACTTTCACAAAAACAAGAAGAACTTTCTAAAACACCAGAAGGAACTTTAGAAATTGTAAGCAAAATTATTCTTACAACGATGTACCTTGTGGCACCTGAAGTTATTGTAATCTTTAGTGAACTATTACCAGATTTTAAAGTGTTAGAAGAAAAAACAAAGGAATTGATGTCACAGCATCAAATTCCTAAATTAATTAAAGTAAATAATGTGATAGAATATATGTTAGTTGGACAAATGTATTTATGTTTAAAGGAGGTAGATTAAATGTTTACAGATTATCATGTGCATACAGAATTTAGTGATGATTCTGATTATTTAATGGAAGATGTTATCAAAGATGCTATTACTATGAAAATGGATGAAATTTGTTTTACCGATCATGTGGATTACGGCATTAAAAGGGATTTTGATGATCCAAGAGGAATGCATTATAGAAAGGGTGGACCTGGTGAACCAGAAAAGATGCCACTTGCAAATGTGGATTATCCAAAATATTTTGAAAAGATCGAATTTTTAAGAAAGAAATATCCTGAAATTGTGATTAAACAAGGTATGGAATTTGGTATACAAATGCATACAATTGATCTTTATCAAAAACTCTTTGATAAATATTCTTTTGATTTTATTATTTTATCTTGTCATCAAGTAGAAGATAAGGAATTTTGGACACAAGATTTTCAAAAGGGAAGAACTCAACAAGAATATAATGAACGTTATTATCAAGAAATTTTAGATGTGATTAAAAATTATAAAGACTATAGTGTTTTAGGTCATTTGGATTTGATTTCTAGATATGATGAAAATGGTCCATATCCTTTTGAAAAAATCAAACCAATGATTCAAGAAATATTAGAAATTGTGATTAAAGATGAAAAAGGAATTGAAGTTAATACTTCAAGTCATCGCTATGGTTTAAAAGATTCACAACCATCTAGAGATATTTTAAAGCTTTATAAAGAATTAGGTGGAAAGATTATTACAATTGGTAGTGATAGTCATAAGATAGAACATTTAGGAGCCTATATTAATGAAGCTAAAGAATTATTAAAAGAGTTAGGGTTTGAATACTATTGTACGTTTGAAAAGATGGAACCTATATATCATAAATTATAAAGGAGTGAGAAATCACTCCTTTTAATCTATATAGTTTTTAATTTTATATTCTAAATTTTTTTGATAATCTCTATTGAAATAACAAGCATAGATACAATCTAATAGATATTGTAAAGAGATTCTTGAAGAAAAAGAGGCAATCTTTTCTTCAGAATCTTCATAAGAAGAAAAATAGAGATGATATTTCGCGAATTGATCAATCGGTGTATGAATTGTGGAAGAAATCAAAATAATAGGTATATTCTTTTGATTTAATTCTTGAACAATATTTTTAATTTGGGGTGTTCTCCCTGCATAACTAATAAGCATTACAATATCACCTTCTTTACAAAGTTGAACATTCCAATGTTGATAGTAGGCTTCTTTAATCACATCTACTTTAACTCCTATTTCTAACATACTTTGTTGGAAAGATTCAGCCATAAAATAATTACCAATAGAAGGGAAAATATAAATATTATTGGCTTTTTTTAAAGCTTGAACAATATGTAAAAGTTCATCTAAATCAATAAGATTGAAAGTGTTTTTTAATGTTTGTTCATAAAGTGACAACATTTGTGTCATGATTTGATGGTGGGTATCTGTTTTTTTAAAAGGATAGTTATAATCTATTTCTTTTAAATCTTTATTATTTTTCAAGCTTTCAGAAATTTGGAGCTTTAATTGATTTAAACCATTGATATCGAGTTTTTCCATGACACGATAAATTGTAGAAATAGAAACATAGCTTGTTTTTGCGAGTTGTTGTAAAGAAAGTTGAATAACATCATAAGGATGATTGAGTATAAATTGAGTAAATATTTCTTCACTTTCAGTAAAAGAAGTTATGCTTTTTATTTTAGTAAATAGATCCATAAAAATTCTCCTAAGATTTAATATGATTTATTATAACATTTAATTTAAATAGAAATATAATTTTATTTTAAAAAAACAAGAGGCTTTTTTTGTATTTATAATCTTGATAAAATGAGATGGGGTGATGAAAATGTATAGTGATTATCATGTACATACTTATTATAGTGATGATAGTACGTATTTAATGGAAGATGTTATTAAAGATGCAATAACAAAAGGAATGGACGAAATTTGTTTTACCGATCATGTGGATTATGGAATCAAAAAGGATTGGGATGAAGGTCCAGTAGAATATCTTTATGGACAACCACAAGTCAATGTGGATTATCCAAAGTATTTTAAAGAAATAGAAAGTTTAAGAAAAAAATATCCTGAAATTATAATTAGACAAGGTATGGAATTTGGTGTACAAGTTCACACAATACCACGTTATCAAAAACTTTATGAACGATATGATTTTGATTTTATTATTCTATCTATACATCAAGTTAATAATCAAGAATTTTGGACACAAGACTATCAAAAAGGAAAATCACAACAAGAATATATGGAAGGTTATTATCAAGAAATGTTGAATGTGATTAAAAAGTATAAAAATTATAGTGTGTTAGGTCATTTGGATTTGATGACACGTTATGATGAAATTGGTAATTATCCTTTTGAAAAAGTAAAACCAATAATTACAAAAATATTAAAAATCGTTATTCAAGATGGTAAAGGTATTGAAATCAATACATCTAGTCGTCGTTATGGTTTAAAGGATTCAACACCTTCGAGAGATATTTTAAAGCTTTATAAAGAATTAGGTGGGAAGATTATTACGATTGGTAGTGATAGTCATAAGTCTGAACATTTAGGAGCTTATATTGATGAAGCAAAAGAATTATTAAAAGAGTTAGGCTTTGAATTTTATTGTACATTTGAAAAAATGAAACCCATCTTTCATCAATTATAAAAACATTTTGCAAAATAAAAAAACATATAAATACTTGCGATATAAGAAAGAGTCGTCTATAATGTGAAAGGTTTGGATATTTTTGGAAATTGAAGGAGAAAAAAGTGAAAGAAAATTATGATGTAATCGTTGTTGGTGCAGGTCCAGCAGGAATTATGACATGTTACGAATTATATTTAAAAAATCCTGAATTAGAAGTATTGCTTATAGATAAAGGACATGACGTTATGAATAGACATTGTCCTATTAAAGATAAAAAGATCAAACAATGTCCAGTTCATAAAGATCGTGAACCTGGATGTATCCCAGCGTGTTCTATTACTGATGGTTTTGGAGGAGCGGGTGCTTACTCTGATGGTAAATTTAATATTACGAGTGAATTCGGTGGTTGGTTAACTGATTACTTAAGTAACGATGAAGTAGAAGATGTCATTCATTATGTAGATAACCTTTATTTAAAACATGGAGCTACTAAAGAAATTACAGATCCAACAACAGATAAAGTAAAAGAAATTGAACACCGTGGATATGCTGTTGGGTTAAAACTTTTAAGAGCAAAAGTAAGACATTTAGGTACAGAAGAAAACTTAAGAATTATGACAGAAATGTCTAATGAATTAAAACAACATATGGACTTACAATTTAAAACATCTGTTCAAGATATTCTTGTTGAAAATCATCATGCAACGGGAATTGTTTTAGAAAATGGACAAACAATTCACGCTAAAAAAGTTGTTTTAGCGCCTGGTAGAGATGGTTCGGCATGGCTTACAAAAGTTTTATCAAATCAAGGATTAAAACTTTATAATAATCAAGTAGATATTGGTGTTCGTGTAGAAACAAGCAATATTGTTATGGAAGAAATTAATAAGAACTTATATGAAGGTAAATTTGTTTACAATACTTCAGTAGGAACAAAAGTAAGAACTTTCTGTTCAAATCCTAGTGGTCATGTTGTTATTGAAAACCATAGTGGAACAATGCTTGCTAATGGTCATGCTTATCATGATCCAAAACTTGGAAGTAAAAATACAAACTTTGCTTTACTTGTATCTCATACATTTAGTGAACCATTCAATGAACCAAATGAATTTGCACATGAAATATCAAAATTAGCGAATAAATTATCAAATGGTTCGGTCATTGTTCAAAGATATGGAGATATCAAACGTGGAAGAAGAACAACATATAAGAGATTAAAAGAAGGATATACAGATCCTACTTTACCAGAAGCAGTACCTGGAGACTTAGGACTTGTGTTACCATACAATACGATGAAATCAATTATTGAAATGATTGAAGCATTAGATAATGTTACACCAGGGATTGCGAATGAACATACTTTATTATATGGTGTAGAAGCAAAATTCTATTCAGCAAGACCAAAAGTAAGAGATGGTTTTGAATCTGAAATTGATGATTTATATGTTGCTGGTGATGGTGCAGGACTTACAAGAGGGCTTGCCCAAGCGGGTGCAAATGGTATTTTAGTCGCACGACATATTGTTGAAAATATTAAATAATAAAAAGAAAAACATGTTTTAAAAATGGAAACATGTTTTTTTATCTTAATAAATTATTTTAATCGAAGAGATGAAAGTATATTATTTTTTCGAGGACAAAAAAGAATAGAGAAGAGATTCAAAAATAATGAGAACTTGTCCAAAGAAAGCGTTTGGAACAAGATTATCATGATAAAAAGGATTATAGTGACCGATGATAATAGGTAAAGTGGCATACTGACTTATTTTTGATTTTTCATTACCAGTAAAAGTAATGATATCAATATGATTATTTTTAGCTGTTTTAACAACTTCTTCAAGCCTTGTTGTAATTCCTGAATTGGAGATGACAATGAGAAAGGTTGAGTCTTGAAAACTAACATCTAACATTTCCATATGAAGAACACTCATGGCACAAAAGCCATTAAGAGTTAATCTTTGTGAAATGTAATCAGCAATTGGAGCTGAAAATCCCATACCAAAAACAACGATTTTACTATTTTTATGTTTCTTTAATAATTGAATAAAATGAGGTAAATAGTTTTCGTATTTTTGAGTAGGAGCATTATTATGAGTGTTGCTAGATAGATGATAGATCATATCACTATAACCACTAAATTCTAATTTATTACATAAACGATAGATGGCAGAAGTTGATGTAAAATTATCTTTTGCCATTTGTCTAATGGTAATATTTTTCAATTGTTTTTGATTTTTCTTAATATATTCCAATAAAGAGACTTCTAATTCGTTTAAATCAAATTTATCTTTTAAATGATCAATATTCATAAGTTTCACCTCACAATAATTATGTCATAGAAAAAATAAAGGAGCAAGAAAAATGGCAAAAGCAATGTACGACCCTTGGTCAAAAATCGTTACAAAAAATGGCTATGCAGGAGATGAGGTTATTTCTGCTTTGCAAAAATCAATTAGACGTGCCAAAGAAGAAGATGCATGTATGTTTGCTTATGAAATGTATATTTCTTCACCACAATTATTAGAAAAAATGTGGAGACGTTTACTTACAATTTCAGTAGAAGATATTGGAATGGGAGATCCAATGGCTGCAGTTCTAGTCAATAATCTCTATCAAATGTCTAAAAACTTTGAATATGCAGATGGTGATCAACCAATGTATTTCATTCATGCAATTCGTTACTTATGTAGCTGTCAAAAAGATCGTTCAAGCGATTTATTAAAAAATATTTGTATTAAATCATTTGCGATGGGTAAATTCCCAGAAATTCCTGATGTTGCTTTAGATAAGCATACAGTAAGAGGAAAAGCAATGGGACGTGATTCTTTCCATTTCTTACATGAAGCAAGTAAAGTTATTCCACAAATGGAAGTAGATAATGATTATAAAGAACGTTATGCAAAAATTTTAGAAGAATACGATCCAGAAAATGTCGTAGATACAGCCTTTACATTTAATGGTTGGCAATTTTAATAGATAAATTATATTTTGAGGGGAATATAGAATGATAGAAAAATTAGAGAAGGTATTAGAGCCTTTTGCAAATAAGCTCGCACAACAAAGACACCTACAAGCAATTTCATCAGGAATGATGATGCCACTTGGATTAATCGTTATAGGATCATTATTTTTGATTGTTGCGAATCCACCAATTAATTTAGATTTAGTCGATTTACATACAGGAAACATCTTTTTAAAAGTTTTAATAGGTTGGAAACAATTTGCGGTTGCTAACTATGATGTACTTACATTACCATATAATTACACAATGGGATTGGTTGGCTTAATTTCTGCTTTTGGTATTGCTTATTGTTTAGCAGAAAGCTATCAAATGAAATCAGCTGTTTATGGAATTATTGCTATGTGTACTTTCTTAATGGTGTCAGCACCATTAAAAGATGGTGGTATTTCAACAAGTTATTTAGGAGCTGATGGATTATTTGTTGCCATTGTTATTGCATTAGTTTCTGTGGAAATTTCGCGTTTTGTAAGTCAAAAACTTGTTATTTCTTTTCCAGGAAGTGTGCCAAGTGCAGTTACTGATTTTGTAAATAGTTTGTTGCCACTTGCTGCAAACATTATTATTATATACGGTTTAAATGTTGCTTTGATGGCAGCTACAGGTAAAAACTTACCGGCTTTTATTATGTCTATTTTAACACCAGCTATTTCAGGTGTAGATAATATTTGGATGTTTATGGGAATTTATTTATTTTCAAATATTTTATGGTTATTTGGAATTAATGGTTCTTCTATTGTTTTTCCAATTGTTTTTGCTTTATGTATCGCAAATACCGGAGTGAATGCTGAACTTGTTAATGCAGGAAAAGCACCAACAGCTTTAATTAACTTACAAATGTTTAGATATGTATTACTAGGTGGGGCAGGAAATACATTAGGACTTGTTTTATTAATGTGTAAATCAAAATCAAAACATATTCGTTCAATTGGACGTTTAAGTGTATTGCCTAGTATATGCGGAATTAATGAACCAATTATTTTTGGAACACCAATCGTTCTAAATCCAATTTTATCAATTCCGTTTCTAATCATGCCATGTCTTTCGGCAGGTCTTGGTTATCTTGTTCAAAGTATGGGACTTGTTTCATTAGGTTATATTGTCGATCCATCGTTTACACCATTCTTTGCACAAGGATTCTTATCGGCGTTAGATATTAGAAATGTTATTTTCATGTTCGTGTTAATAGCACTTTCAGTTGTTGTTTATTATCCATTCTTTAAGGTATATGAAAAAAATACTTTAGAACATGAAGGTGAATAATGATGAGGTATAGGCTTAGGCTTATACCTTTTTTATTGAATTTACCTGTTTCTTCCTATATAATCATAGATAATATGAGGGGGACATATTATGATTATTAGTGGAAAAGAGATTTCAACAAAAATCAAGGATCAATTAAAAGAAGAAGTTGAACAAATGAAAAATAAATATGATCGTTTACCAAAACTTGCGGTTATTTTAGTAGGGGAAAATCAAGCAAGTCAAGTATACGTTAGAAATAAAGAAAGAGGATGTTCTTATGTAGGAATGGATTCTTTAAAAATTACACATGATGCAACTTTTAGTGAAGAAGAACTTTTAAATGAAATCAAACAATTAAATGAAGATGATACAGTAGATGGAATTTTAGTACAACTACCATTACCAGATCATATCAATGAAGATAAGGTTTTAGAAGCTATTGACCCATCAAAAGATGTAGATGGTTTCCATCCTGAAAATGTTGCTAAACTATTTTTAGGACAAAAAAGCTTGGTTCCATGTACACCTAAAGGAATGATGGTTTTACTAGATGAAATTAATTATGATTTAACAGGGAAAGAAGTTGTTGTTGTAGGAAGAAGTAATATTGTCGGAAAACCGGTATCTTTATTATGTTTACAAAAAAATGCGACAGTTACAATTGCACATAGTAAAACAAAAGATTTAAAAGAAGTTTGTCAAAGAGCAGATGTTTTAATTGCAGCTGTTGGTCGTGCGAAAATGATTAATCGTGATTATGTTAAAGAAGGTGCCGTTGTTTTAGATGTAGGAATTAATCGTGATGAAAATAATAAACTTTGTGGAGATGTAGATTTTGAAGATGTAAAAGATAAAGTTTATGCGATTACTCCTGTTCCAGGAGGAATTGGACCAATGACTATTACGATGTTATTACATAATACTTTGGAGGCATTTTATCATCATCAAGGAGAATAATTATGGATTATCAATTAAATGATATTGTAGAAATGAAAAAACAACACCCATGTAAGAAATCAAACCAATGGAAAATTGTAAGAATGGGTGCTGATATTAAAGTAAAATGTTTAGGATGTAATGCAATTGTTATGTTTTCTAGACGTGATTTTGAAAAACGTCTAAAAAAAGTTGTAGAACATGCAGAGTAGTATTTACGAAATGAGGACAAAATTTATTTTGTCCCTTTTTTATCTATTAAGAATTTGGATGCGTCAGAAAAAATAGTATATAAAAACTCATACCAAAATACTATGATATATTTGCGTAATCTGGTATGAATTTTTTGTCCTGTAATTAAGCAATGGCTATCTGATTCTTCTCATAGGACCATTGCATACCGGACATTCTATTTCAACTTCACCATGTTTACCGGACATTCTATCTTCTTCCGCAAATTCACCAATGATCCAGTCAGGAACATTGGCAATATGACCACAAGCAGTACATTTCATTTTGATAAGTGTATCCTTCGCAATCAT